>NZ_FNYE01000001.1 GCF_900108945.1 Paraburkholderia diazotrophica
ATGCCTGATGACCATAGCGAGTCGGTCCCACCCCTTCCCATCCCGAACAGGACCGTGAAACGACTCCACGCCGATGATAGTGCGGATTGCCCGTGTGAAAGTAGGTAATCGTCAGGCTCCTCACCCCAGTCCCGGCCCCGCCCCTCAAAAGGCGGGGCCGTGGCCGTTTACAGCGGCGCGTTTTTACCCTGCCGCTGGCCAGCGCTGCTTAAGCCGGGCTGGCAGCGGCGACACGGGTAACGAGCCGGGCTGCACGCTCAGACTGGCGCCGCCCCGATAGCGCCGGCGCCACGATCCCGGCCGGGGCAGACATTTCTTCCCGGCAGACCCTCCCTCCGGTTGATAGCTCCCGTACGCGCACCGCTACGCGCTGTCCCCAGACACTGGCATCTGTTTCACCGCACGTGCCATGCGTTCATGCCACGTATCAACGCAAGGCCGTCCTGCGGTCTCCCCCAGCAACGCGACATCGCGGGCAATGACCTGTGACAACCGCTACTCATCGAAATCAATCATCCGCGCAAGCAATGCATTGCCGGAAGTCCATCACAAATTTCATAGATCTGGTATCCCGACTTGGTGTGCGATAACCGTAAGCGTTGCTTCACCACCGTCTGTTCATAGGTGCGCCTGATCGGCAACCTAGTTCCCACCAGATCAAGTGGGAACCAGAACGATGGAAACGAAGGCAGTAGGCCGACGACCGGGATCCAAGAACTACTCAAAGGCATTCCGGGCGATGGTCGTAGCGCAATCAAACGATCCGGCCCGTTCGATCGCCGACGTAGCACAGGAGCACGGATTGAACGCCAACATGATCGCGCGCTGGCGTCGTGCTCATGAGCGCGCCCAATCGACTACGCAAGCTCAGCCCGCTGAGACGTTCATTCCTGTGCATGCCTGTGCCGGCGCAACTGACGTCGAGTATCGTCGTCGAGTGCGGCGCCGTGCGAGTCCGCTTCGATGGACCACTTGATCTGAGTGCGCTTCGGACGGTACTGGCAACGTTGCGGTCGTCGTCGTGATTGGCCTGCCGTCAGGGACGCGCGTGTGGCTGGCTGCCGGTGTGACCGACATGCGGGCCGGATTCAACAGCCTCGCCGCCAAGGTGCAGACCGTGCTGGAAAGGGATCCTTTCTGCGGGCACGTCTTCGTGTTTCGTGGCAAACGCGGCGACCTGCTCAAGATGCTGTGGTGGAGTGGCGATGGGATGTGCCTGCTGATGAACTAGCTGGATTCATACTGCAACTCCTATTCGCGGCATCAGAGGGTTTTAGATGCGACGCTCGCTGTGCGCCGCTTTCGCACGGTCAGTGAGTCGATCCCATCGGCTGCTGTGCTTTATTGGCGGGTGGGAATCCGGGACTTCATAGAGAAACGCATAATCGTTATAGGCGTGTCGTTTGACGAGGCCGTGTTCGACCCACCAGGTGAGTGTTGCTTCGTGGATGTCGAGTCGAGCTGCAGCCTCCAGTTTTGTGAGCATGCCGCGGTCTCGCAGTCTGTCGCGGCGGGACCGGAGTCCGTTTCGCTGTGCGATGTATGAGACGCGCAGCGCGGTAAACCGAATGTTGCTTTTGCCTGGACGGACACAACCGCCGGGGCGGATACCCCGATCATTGAGGAGCTGGGCAATCTGAGAGCACGTATGGTCATCGAGAAGCTTGTCGATGAGCTCGAGGACCTCTGGCTGGGTTTTGACCTGTTGTGCAGATGTTTTGGGATTCTGCGCCGTGAGCGTTTCAATCTTGCCGGCCTTGAAGCGAACGTGAATCTTTGTTGTCCCTTCGTCTGCAAGTTTGACCAGTGTGACGTCCTCGACGATATAGGCTAGCAGCCGCTTTCGCTCTCGATTCGCCAGCGGCTGGATCACGCCAAAGTGCTTTGAAGTCCGCTGTCATTGCGATGAGCCGGTCGCGCATCGCATCGTCGAGTATGAGACGCTCCTGCTGCTGGCTACGCTCCCTTTGTTCTCTCGCGTCGGCCAATATGCGCAGTTTGTCGTTCCATTCTTGCTCGAGTGTGTCGGCGACCAGTCGGTTACTTGGGTCGACCAGCATGAAGCGCCGTTGCGCAAGATCTGCATCGAACCGGGCGCGTTCGATGGCGCGCAGGCGTAATCGGTCGGCTTCATCGTGACGCGTTTCGATTTCCCTGCGTATCTCCCATGCCAACTCAACGGCAGCCGGAGTCATCGACGCGACGATCAATGCGCCAACCGCTTCATCAATCGGCGCTCCGGCAATTGACTGGCAGCAAGGTTCTCCACGAGCGCCGTGTGCTCGATCGCAGACATACCAGGCTTCCTGTCGTCCGCGTAGCGTACCGGAGCCGGAGATACCGACCACAACGACCGCAGATGGCGCGTCCCTGCAGTAGAGCAGCCCCCTCGCGAGGTGGCGATGATCGCGCGACTTTATACCCGCGACCATTCGTCTCCAGAACAGCAAGGTTCTGCTGATACTGCTCCCAGGTAATGTATCCAGGATGGGCGTCCGGAATGCAAGCAAGCCAGTCATTGCGATCACGCTTTCTCGGCACTTTCCGCCCGTCTGCGAGTTTGCGATAGTGCCTCCGGCCGTAGGCGTAAGCGCCTGCGTAGCGCGGATTGTTTAACATGCGAAGTGCCGTCGACGCGGTGAGGTGCTGGAAGACCAGGAACTTCGCGTTGCGCATACGGGATGGAAACAGGAGGCCTTCTTTCTTGAAGACCTTGACTGTCTGGCTGGCAGAGCCGACTCGCAAAAACGTTTCAAAGAAGTATGTGATGGTCTCTCTGACCTGGGAGTCTGGGTCAAGCACTACGTTGCCAAGGTCGTCATATACGAAGCCGGTCGGTAGCACGCACCGATACTCGCCTCGATTCACCTTGTTCAGAATGCCGCCTCGTAGGCGCGCTTTGAGAACATGAAGCTCCGCTTCACTCATTGTTCCTTTGAGCCCAAGCAGGAGCCGATCATTGAAGCTTGCTGGATCGTATATCCCGTCTTCGTCGAGAATCAGCGTATCAGCGAGCGCGCAGATTTCCAGAAGCCGATGCCAGTCAGCATTGTTTCGGGCCAGGCGCGACACCTCCAGGCCCATGACGATGCCTGCGCGGCCCATGCCCACGTCAGTGACCAGTCGTTGAAACCCCTCCCGCCAGGACGCCGATGCTCCAGACTCCCCTTGGTCGCTATCGATAGTGACGATCTGCTCGTCACGCCAGCCGAGCGCCGTCGCGCGTCCACGCAGGGCATATTGTCGCTTTGTGCTCTCGACGTTCTCGAGGACTTGCCGCATCGACGACTGCCGGACGTAGAGGTAAGCGCTCCGTTCGAGGTGGTGAGGCTGAACTTTAAGGGACGCGTTCACGGTGTTCTCCGCTCATTGACCGTCACAGCCATGCCTGCGAGTACGTAGATAAAGCCTTGACGCTCGATGGGCTGAGCGTTCGACGACTTTACATGTGCGGCAAAAATCCCTTTACGGTCAAGTACCGCTCCCGGCACGCCTGTACGAAAGGCGTCTCACGAGTAGCGCAAGCTCCATCAAGTCGTTGACCGTGAACAACGCGCGCTCTCGTCCCATAGAGATCTCGGGATCAGGTTCGCTCATATCGGTCCACTTCGGAGGAACGGAGCAATAACTCTTGTCGTCGATGCGCAGAAGGAGACGTCGGCCAGACCGGTTATAGCGTTCTCCAACACAAAGAAGTTGCTGTCCGCTGAACGGGTGGAACGGGTGAGTGATGCGGACAAGATGTTCTGTGGCAGCCCCAGAGCCTGCATTTCGCGGTATGTTACAAGCGGCTCGAGAAGGGGCGCTTCGTATGGCCTCAAGCCGACGCTGGTGTTATTTGCCTGAGCCCGGCGCAATTATCCATGCTGCTGGAAGGCATCGACTGGCGGCAACCAACGAGAACAGCGCGACCGACCTCAGCGTTGTAAACGTCGTTGCCGGCGCGTAAACTGCCTGCATGACGCGCGCGAACCCCTTCCCGACGATGTCGAAACGCTGAAGGCCATGCTGTTCAGCCAGGAGGCGGCGCTTCGCGAGCGCGACGCTCAGGTGCTCAAACTGCAAGAAACGGTCGACTCGCAACAAGCCGCCTTGGCTTCGCGCGCAGCCGAAGTCGAACACCTGAAGCTGCTCATTGCCAAGCTGCGCCGTATGCAGTTCGGTCGCAAGTCGGAGAAGCTGGACCGTCAGATCGAGCAACTCGAACTGCGTCTCGAAGAGCTTGAGGCCGACGAAGGCGCGACGCCGCTCGAAATCCCGAAGACGCCGCGCGCGGCCGTGGAACAGGCACCGCACAAGCCACTGCCCGATCATCTGCCGCGAGAGATCCAGACGCACCTGCCCGAATCCGCCGGGAAGTGCACGCAGTGCGGTGGCCTGATGAAGTCGCTGGGCGAAGACGTCGCCGAACAGCTTGAGTACGTACCGGCCAGCTTCCGGGTCATCCGTCATGTGCGCCCGAAGTTTGCCTACGTGTGTTGCGACCACATCTCCCAGGCGCCTGCACCGAGCCGCCCCATCGAACGCGGACTCGCCGGCGCAGGGCTGCTGGCGCACGTGCTGGTCTCGAAGTTCGCAGACCACATACCGCTTTACCGGCAGTCAGTCATGTACGCGCGAGAAGGCGTCGAGCTTGATCGTTCGCTGCTTGCGAAGTGGGTCGGTCACGCGGCGACGCTGCTGCAGCCGCTCGTTGAAACACTGCGTCGTCACGTGATGTCGGCGACGAAACTGCACGCCGACGACACACCGGTTCCAGTGCTTGCTCCGGGCAACGGCAAGACGAAGACGGGTCGCTTGTGGGTGTACGTGCGCGATGATCGCGCATCGGCCGACATCACACCGCCGGCGGTGTGGTTCGCCTATACGCCGGATCGCAAGGGTATCCACCCGCAGCAGCACCTCGGGTCGTTCAGCGGTACGCTGCAAGCCGATGCATACGGTGGCTACCAGGCCATCTATGAAACCGGGCGTGTCACGGAGGCAGCTTGCTGGGCGCACGCTCGACGCCAGTTCTATGAATTGCACGCAGCGCGCCCCAATGCGTTGAACACCGAGGCGCTTGAGCGTATCGGCGCGCTATACCGGATTGAGGAAACGATCAGGGGCAAACCGCCCGACGAGCGCCACGCCTATCGCCAGCAGCACGCAAGGCCGTTACTTGACCGATTCCATGCGTGGCTCACGACGACACTCGAAACGCTCTCGCGCAAATCCGACACGAGTCGGGCGATCCTCTATGCGTTGAACCGGTGGGAAGCGCTCACACGCTACTGCGATGATGGCCAGCTCGAAATCGATAACCTGCCAGTCGAGCGCGCGCTACGCGGGATGGCCATCGGTCGACGCAACTATCTGTTCGCTGGAGCAGACTCTGGTGGCGAACGTGCCGCCGCAATTTACAGTCTGGTTGGCACCGCGAAACTCAATGGCATCGATCCTGAGGCGTATCTGCGCTACGTGCTCGCACGCATCGCCGACCATGCGATCAACCGCATCGACGAACTCGTACCGTGGGTCGTTGCCGCTCAACTCCGCACCGCAGTCTGAAATCACGATTTCCAGTCAAGAGGTCGCTGGTGACACGCTTACCGATAACCGTTATCGCAGCGCTTTAAAGCTTCAAAAGAATTTAAAGATACAAAACACTCCTAATAGGCCTGATGTTTAATTCATAAGAAAAATAGCCTCAAAAAGGGCGCGATTCATCTCGCAATTTTCCGTGTAGGATACTGTACAAATATACAGGTATTTTCCTACATCGATGTCAGCCGCCGCTACCCGTGCCGAAGAGATTCATCCGTCGCTATGGCGAGCCTCACAGCTCGCGCGCGGCGGACGGCGCACGCTCGACACCGGCTATCCCGCGCTATCCACTGAGTTGCCCGGCAGTGGCTGGCCCATCGGCGCGCTTGTCGATTTGCTGGTCCAGGTGCCGGGCGTCGGCGAGCTGCGGCTGTTGCGGCCGGCATTGAGTTCACTGGGCGATCGGCCGGTTGCTCTCGTTCAGCCGCCGCATATTCCTGACGGCCTGGGCCTCAATTACATCGGGCTCTCGCTCGACAAGCTGCTGCAAATCAAAGCCCCCAAAAGCGTCGATGCCTTCTGGTCCGCCGAACAGATCCTGCGTGCCGGCAGTTGCGGCGCGCTGATCCTGTGGGCACAGCATGCGCAGGCGTCGTCGCTGCGGCGTCTCCATCTGGCCGCGCAGTCGTCGGAGACGCTCTTCATCATGGTCCGGCCGCTCGCCTCGGCTCAGGACTCATCCCCGGCGCTCTTGCGGCTCGCGTTACGCCCCTCGGCCGACGGTCTGATGGTCGACATCGTGAAACGACGAGGCCCAACACGCGCGGAACCTCTGTCGATCCCTCTTCAACCCACTCCTGTTCTGTTTTCTCGCCATGCGCGTCTTTCTCGCCGTCCATCTGCCGAAGTTGCCGCTCGAAGTCTTTCGACCGAGGTGGTCGCCTGAGCCGGTGCACGGCAGCGCGGTGCTGGAGAAGGACAAGGTCGCGATTGCCGACAGCGCGGCCCGCGCAGCCGGCGTGCGACTGGGCATGAAGCGCGGTGGTGTGCTGACGTTGTCGCCGGAAACAGCTCTGTACGAGCGCGACATCGCACGTGAAAACGCGGCGCAGCGCGAAGTCGGCGTGGCGCTGATGAAATTTTCACCCGATGTCGCGTTGCTCGACGAAGCGACGGTGCTCGTCGAAGTCGGCGCGAGCTTGCGGCTTTTCGGCGGGCTGTTGTCGCTATGCCGGCAGGCGAAGGCGGTTCTCGACGCGCTCGGTCTGACGGCGCGCATCAGCGCCGCGCCGACGGGGCAGGGCGCATGGCTTCTGGCGAAACACGGCAACCGGCGCGTGCTGCAGCTCGCATCGCTCGAGCGCGTGCTCGAGCCGCTGCCGATGCTCGCCGTGCCGGAGATCCGTCCGTTTGCCGACTGGTTCGGCGGCTTGGGCTGCGAATCGATTTCCGATGTGCGCCGTCTGCCGCGCGCAGGTCTGCAGCGGCGCTGCGGCGAGCATCTGCTGGATTCGCTCGACCGCGCGTTCGGCACCGCGCCGGAACTGTTCGACTGGCTCGAGCTGCCGCCCACGTTCAGCGCGCGCCTCGAATTGCCCGATCGTCTGGAGCATGCGGATGGCGCCGTGTTCGCCGCGCATCGTCTGATCGTGCAGCTGTGCGGCTGGCTGTGCGCGAAGCAACTGGCCGTGACGGCGATTACGCTATCGTTCGAGCACGAGCGCGGCCGTGAAGCCATCGCGCCGACGTCGATCGACATCGCACTGGGCGAAGCCGCATGGCGCGAAGACCACCTGCTGCGCCTCGTGAAGGAGCGGCTGCATCGTCTCACATTGGAGGCACCGGCTATCGCGGTGCGGCTCGATGCATCGAAGGTCGATGCGGCCGCGCCCGCCACCGATCAGCTCTTTCCCGAGCCGGGTGGCTCGCCGGCGGATCACGCGCGGCTGATCGAGCTGCTGATTGCGCGACTCGGCGACGAAAACGTGTTGCGTCCCGCGCCGACGGCCGACTACCGGCCGGAGATCGCGAACCGCTGGGTGCCCGTGAACCACGCGGAAAAAAAGATGCAGTTGCCGAAGAGCCTGCCTCGTCCGACGTGGATGCTGGCGACGCCCATGCGTCTGCTGATGCGTCAGCACCGGCCGTTTTACGGCTCGCCGCTGAAGATAGTGTCGCCGGGCGAGCGGATCGAAGCGGGCTGGTTCGACGGCGCACTCGTCACGCGCGATTACTTCGTCATGCAAGGCGAAGACCGCAGTTGCTATTGGGTTTATCGCGAGCGCATCAGCAGCCGCGATGCCGAAGAGGAGCCGCGCTGGTTCCTGCACGGCCTGTTCGGGTGACGCGCGATGGACACGACATTCAATGCGTTGCCGGCCTACGCCGAGCTATTCTGCTTTTCGAATTTCACGTTCCTGCATGGCGCATCGCATGCGGAAGAACTCGCCGAGCGCGCGTTTCAGCTGGGTTATTCGGGGCTCGCCATCACCGACGAATGCTCGCTCGCGGGCGTCGTGCGCGCGCATGTCGCGGCGAAGGAAGTGGGCTTGCCACTCGTCATCGGGTCGTATTTCCGGTTGCGCAATGCCGATGGCACGCCCGCGTTCGGCCTGATTCTGCTGGCGCAGAATCGCGAGGGCTACGGCAATCTGTCGGAGCTGATCACGCTCGCGCGCACGCGCGCGCCGAAGGGCGAATATCGCCTCACGCCGCACGATCTGTCGCGGCCTGATCGCGAGAACGCACATCTGCGCGGCATGCCCGATTGCCTCGCGATCCTCGTGCCCGACTTTCCCGCGGACGAAGAGGCGCTCGAAGCGCAGATCGAATGGCTCGACGAGACGTTTCCCGGCCGCGCATGGGTCGGGCTCGTGCTGCATCAGCGCGCAATGGACGACATTCATCGCGGCGCGCTCGAATATGTCGCGGGCAAGCAGAACGTGCCCGTCGTCGCATTGGGTCATGTCGTGATGCATGTGCGCTCGCGCAAGCCGCTGCAGGACACGATGACGGCGATCCGCGTCGGCAGGCCGGTGCACGAGTGCGGCTACGAGCTTGCGCCGAATGCAGAACAGCATCTGCGTTCGCGTCTGCGCATCGCGAATCTGTATCCCGAGCATACGTTGCGTGAAACGATCAGCGTGTTGTCGCGCTGCGCGTTTTCGCTTGATGAACTTCGCTACGAATATCCCGACGAACTCGTGCCCGAAGGCTACACGCCGACGCAATATCTGCGACAGGAAACGTATATCGGTGCGCAGCGGCGTTTTCCTTCGGGCATTCCGCAGAATGTAAAGGATCAGATCGAGCACGAACTCGCGCTGATCGCGGACCTCAAATACGAGCCGTACTTTCTGACCGTCTATGACATCGTGCGTTACGCGCGCAGCCAGCACATTCTGTGTCAGGGGCGCGGGTCGGCGGCCAATTCGGCTGTCTGTTACTGCCTGAGCGTGACGGAAGTGGACCCGGCGCGCGGCAACATGCTGTTCGAGCGGTTCATCAGCAAGGAACGCGGTGAGCCGCCCGATATCGACGTGGACTTCGAGCATCAGCGGCGCGAAGAAGTGATCCAGTACATCTATCGCAAGTACGGGCGCGACCGTGCGGCGATCGCTGCGGCCGTGTCGACGTACCGGCCGCGCGGCGCGTTGCGCGAGACGGGCAAGGCGCTCGGCGTCGATCCGCAGATCGTCGATACTGTCGCGAAGTCGCATCACTGGTTCGATACGAGTCACGATCTGCTCAAGCGCTTCGAAGAGTCGGGGCTGAACCCGGAGAAGCCGCTGATTCAGGCATGGGCGCGGCTCGCGTCGCAATTGCTCAATTTTCCGCGCCATCTGTCGCAGCATTCGGGCGGCTTCGTGATCAGCCGCGGCAAGCTCACGCGGCTCGTGCCCGTCGAGAACGCGGCGATGGCCGATCGCTCCGTGATCGAATGGGACAAGGACGATCTCGAATCGCTGGGCTTGCTGAAGGTCGATGTGCTCGCGCTCGGCATGCTGTCGGCGATCCGGCGCACGCTGGATCTCGTTTCGGAGCGGCGCGGCGAACGCTTCGAGATGCAGGACATTCCGCCCAAAGACAAAGCGACCTACGACATGATCTCGCGCGCCGATACGATCGGCGTGTTCCAGATCGAATCGCGCGCGCAGATGAGCATGCTGCCGCGTCTGAAGCCGCAAGAGTTCTACGATCTCGTGATCGAAGTCGCGATCGTGCGGCCGGGGCCGATTCAGGGCGGAGCGGTGCATCCGTATCTACGCCGGCGGCAGAAGCTCGAACCCGTCAGTTATCCGAACGACAAGCTGAAGGTCGCGCTCGAGCGCACGCTCGGCGTGCCGATCTTCCAGGAGCAGGTGATGCAGGTCGCGATTATCGCGGCGGGGTTCACACCGGGCGAAGCCGATCAGCTGCGCCGCGCGATGGCTGCATGGAAGCGCAAGGGCGACCTCATCAAATACTACGACCGCATCGTCAACGGCATGCAGGAGCGTGGCTACCCGCAGAGCTTCGCCGAGAGCATCTTCGAGCAGATCAAGGGCTTCGGCGAATACGGCTTTCCGGAGAGTCACGCGGCGAGCTTCGCGCTGCTGGTCTATACGAGCAGTTGGCTGAAATGCCACGAGCCCGAGGCGTTTCTCGCCGCGATGCTCAACAGCCAGCCGATGGGCTTCTATTCGCCGTCGCAACTCGTGCAGGACGCGCGGCGGCATGGCGTGATCGTCTTGCCCGCGGATGTGACCGTCAGTGGCTGGGATTCTTCGCTTGAAACAGTGGCGGGCCGCACGCGTCCCGCTGTGCGCCTCGGGCTGTCGCTGTTGCGCGGCATGAAGGACGGCGCAGCAGAGCGCATCGAAAAGGCACGCGTGGAGCGCCCGTTCAGGAGCGTCCATGATCTCGCGCGGCGGGCGCAACTCAACCGGCACGACCTGCATGTGCTCGCCGATGCGAATGCGTTGTCGTCGCTGGCGGGCAACCGGCGCGAGGCGTTGTGGCATTCGGTCGCTGCCGTGCCCGACAAGGACATGCTGTCTGTCGCCGCCGTTCAGGACGACACGCCCGAACTGGGCGCGCCGTCGGAAGCGCAGGACATCGTCGCTGATTACCGGTCAGTGGGACTGACGCTCGGCCGTCATCCGCTGGAACTGCTGCGGCCCGTGTTGCTGGAGCAACGCCTCATGCCCGCGTCGACATTGTGCAGCTATCGCAATGGACGTCTCGCACGCGGATGCGGAATCGTCACCGTGCGGCAGCGGCCCGGCACGGCGAAAGGCGTGCTGTTCGTGACGCTCGAGGACGAAACGGGCAACGTCAACGTGATCGTATGGCCGAGCCTGCTGGAGAAGCAGAGAAGGGAAGCGCTGGGCGCATCGCTGCTCGCCGTCTACGGCACGTGGCAATGCGAGGGCGAAGTGCGGCACCTCGTGGCGCAACGCCTCGTCGACATGTCGCATCTGCTGGGCGGACTGCAATCGACGAGCCGCGACTTCCATTGATCTCGCGCCGTTTTATGCCCCGCTAACCGCGCCATGGAAACTGAGCGAGCACCTGGCGGATCGCCGTATCGAACGGCGTGCGCCGACCCATGCCGAGCGCTTCGAGCCGTGACGAGTCCAGATGGCAGTTGTGCGGACGCGGCGTCGAGTCCGTTGGCGTGTGCTGCGGCACGAGTTGCGCGTCGATTTGCAGCGCGTCTGCGAGGCGTTGCGCGATGTCGTACTTCGTCATTGGTTCGTCGCCGGACCACTGCGCCGTGCCACACACCGCCTCGCCGCGTGCATGCCGCTCCAGCAACTGTCGCACGACGACGGCCACATCCGGCGTATAGGTCGGATAGCGGATCGCCCACGCGTCCATCATGGCAGCCTTTGCGTCGGGCGCCGCGCTTGCCGATGCCGCAATCGCGGGCACGAGACTCGTTACCGCCGACTCCTGCCAGCCGACGATCGGCCCGAACAGCAGCGGCAGGCGCAGCACGCAGCCCAGGTCGGTGGATTCGGCGAGCGCCCGCTCGCCATCCAGCTTGCTGCGGCCATATGCGTTGATCGGCGACGGCGTCGCATCGCCGTGATAAGGCGGCTGCGTGCCGTCGAATACATAGTCGGTGGAAATGGACAGCAGCCACGCGCCGCGCCGCTGTGCCGCCGACGCAATCGCGCGCACGGCGTCGACATTCAACGCGCGCGCGAGCGCCGGGTCGTGCTCGCAGACATCCGGCCGGCGCTCGGCCGCTGCGATCACGATGGCATCGGGTTGCTCGCCCTCGACGAACCGCGTGACGGCATCGGCATCGCGGATGTCGAGCCTGACGCTTTGCGGGCCCGGATGGTTGAGTGCCGTCTGCACGAGTTGCCAGTCATGCTGCCGGGCGAGCTCGCCGACGACGGCCCGCCCCAGCAGACCCGATGCGCCGATAACGGCAACCTTGAACATCTGCGTTCCCCGGCTCAATGGCTGTCGACGGCGACGACTGTGTAGCCGGCTTCGTCGATGGCGGCCTTGAGCGTGTCGACGGATGCCCCCGACTGGACGGCGACCTTGCCCGCAGGCAGATCGATGTGAACCTGCGCGTGCGCGTCGTGTTCCTGGATGGCGCGTGTAACGGCCGCGACGCAATGCTGGCAGCTCATGCCTTCTACCTTGAATTCGATGCTCATGCTTTTCCTTTAGCTTGTCAGTCCTGCAACCATTGAATTATGCCTGTCGACCGGCAACTACATGATTGACCTTCCCATCATGGGAAGGTCAAGAATCATGCAACATATTGTGGAAAGCAGAGTGGGGAACGGGCGATGAATATCGGTCAAGCGGCCCGCGCATCGGGCGTGACGGCGAAAATGATCCGCTACTACGAGAGCGTCGGATTGCTCGCGGCAAAGGAGCGCACGTCAGCGGGATATCGGGTTTATGGCGCGCAGGAAGTACATTCGCTGCGCTTTATCCGTCAGGCGCGGCGGCTGGGCTTTCCCGTCGAGGACATCCGCAGGCTGCTCGCGCTGTGGCACGACCGGACACGCACGAGCGCGGAAGTGAAATCGATCGCGCTGGAGCACGTCGCCGAACTCAACCACCGCATCGCCGAACTGACCGAGATGCGCGACACCCTGGCGCATCTCGCGGAGCATTGTCATGGTGATGACCGGCCGGATTGTCCGATTATCGAGGGCCTCGCCGCTGTTGATCCGATAGATATCGCGCCGGATTGTCACAGCCATTGAAAAACAGCCACGCAACATTGTGCCCAATCGCCAACGATTGCGCTAAATTGGTGCAATCGTGATGCAACTTCCGCGGATTTCACGGCAAATCTCAAGAAATCTACCGCAAAACAAGGGTTTGTCTAAGAGATTAAGATGCACCATTCCAAAACGGAATGCACACCATTCGGGCAATTCACTGGCAAGACCGCACCAGACCGCTATAATCCGGGTTAACCCTTTTACGGGAAATCCCTGATGTCCAACCCACCGGGGATTCTTCACTGATCCTTGGAGTTCATCATGATTGCGTTTCTGGTCGAAAAGCTGAGCAACTGGTTTGAAACTGCTGAACGTAGCCGCCGTGAGGCTTACCTCGCAGCGTCGTCGGATATCGTCCAGCTCGAGCAGCGTATTCGCTCGCTCGAAACCAGCGGCTACTCGCTGTAAGTCGATCGCTTCAGTCAACGCGGCACGCTGTTCGCCGCGAGCCCAAAGCGATACGGAAGCCCCGCCATGCGGGGCTTTGTCGTATCTGGCGCCTGCGGATCGCGTGCGATGGCTTCGACGACTAGCCGGAACGCGGTCGTCGCGGTAATGTAGGACGTTTTTGCGATAACCGGCATTCCTACAATCAACCCGGGGCGCTCATGTTTTCAGACCATTCGATGCTTCTGCTGCGATCAGCAGCAACCGTCGTGCTGCTGGGGGCGGCATCGGCGGTGTTTGCCGCTTCGCCGGCGGGCCGTCAGCCGCTGATTCTC
Source organism: Paraburkholderia diazotrophica (assembly GCF_900108945.1). Lineage (GTDB taxonomy): Bacteria > Pseudomonadota > Gammaproteobacteria > Burkholderiales > Burkholderiaceae > Paraburkholderia > Paraburkholderia diazotrophica. Next base: position 13,493 of record NZ_FNYE01000001.1, read on the forward strand.
GATACCCAGAGCGGCATCAGCGACGGCCAGAGCGGCACCATACTGCAGACGGGACCACTTTCGACGAGACGCATCGTCGAAGCACAGCCGATCGCGGCGCCCGAGGAATTGCCGTACAACAACGGCTCGACACCGCCTTATGTGGTCGCGCCGTATATCCAGCTGCCGGGCGGTGCGCCGGCGTCGCATCCGCCGCCTCAGCCGCATCCACGACCCACGCCTCGCTCGCAATAGAGCGGCTGATTTGCCCCGCGCAAATATTCCGCGCTTGCACGCAAGGGACGGACGATCGCCCATCATTCGGGTTTCGGCGCATGGCGCACGCCGGATCATCCGACGACAATCGTTTCGCAATCATCGCTCGCGGCACACGCGGTTAGCGCGTCCAACGCAGTGAGACGAACAACTCGAAAAAGACAGGAGACGACGAATGTCCAAGCTCTGGTTCCGGCGCGCCATGGGCGCCTGTGCGGCGCTGCTTGCGCTCGCGACGTATCCCGCCATCGCGAAAGAGACGCCCGAGAAGCCGAAGCTCACGATGGCCGTCGGAGGCTTGCCGGGCCTCTACTACCTTCCCGTGCTGACCGCGCAGCAACTGGGCTTCTTCAAGGATGAAGGCCTCGACGTGACGCTCGAGGATTTCGCGGGCGGATCGAAGGCGCTGGAAGCCGTGGTCGGCGGCAGCGCGGATGTCGGCGCGGGTGCCTACGAACACACGATCTTCATGCAGGCGAAAGGCCAGCACTATCGCGCGTTCGTGCTGATGGGCCGCGCGCCGCAGATCGTCGTGGCGGTGACGAAAGAGAAGGCCGGCACGTTGAAGACGCTGGCCGATTTCAAAGGCGCGAAGGTCGGCGTGAGCGCGCCCGGTTCGTCGACCGACCTCGTGCTGACCGTCGCGCTGCGCAAGGCAGGGGTACAACGCAGCGATATCTCGGTGATTGGTGTCGGCAGCGGCGCGACGGTGATTTCCGCCGTGAGCAACGGACAGGTCGACGCACTATCGAATGTCGATCCGATGATGACCAAGCTGCAGCGTTCTGGCGACATCAAGGTGCTGGTCGATACGCGCACCGTGAAGGGCACGCAGGAAGTATTCGGCGGGACGATGCCCGCGGCGACGCTCTACGCACCGGACAGCTTCATCCAGAAATATCCGAAGACGACTCAGGCTTTGGCCAACGCGATCGTGCGCGCGGACCGCTGGCTTCAGACGGCCAACGACGCCGGCATCGTGAAGATGGTGCCCCCCGCGTATCTGCTCAACGACAAGGCGCTGTATATCGATGCGTTTCACAACGTCCGCGAAGCCTATTCGCCGGATGGCCTGATGCCCGCGGACGGGCCGCCGACGGCCTTGCGCGCGCTTTCGTCGTTCGATACGCGGCTCGACGCGTCGAAGATCGACCTGAAGGCGACCTATACGAACGACTTCGCGCGCAAGGCGGACGAGCAGACCAAGTAGTTGCGGCGCTGCGCGGGAGCCGCGTCTTAGGTACGGCTCCTTCTTCTCTCTAATGCACGTGCTTGCTGTACCGCTTAGGTCCGAGTCCGCGTTCGGCCCAATGTGGCTCAGTCGCCACGATGTTCGATCTTGAACTGTGCGGCCTTGTCTTGACCGAGCGTCCCGACGAGCCACGGCAGCGCTTCCTTCATCATCTTCGGCAGCGTGTAGGGCGGATTCAGAATGAACATGCCGCTGCCAAAGAGTCCGAAGCCATCGCTGGGCGGGCTGCTGACCGTCAGCGACACATGCAGCCAGTTCTTGTTCTGCAGCCGTTTCAGCTGTTCGGGGAATCGCTGCGACTCCGGACGCGCGACTTGCGGATACCAGACCGCATATGTTCCCGTCGCAAAGCGCTTCAGACTTTCTTCGACGCAAGTCAGCGTGCGCGCGTAGTCGCGCTTGTCTTCATAGGACGGATCGACGAGCACGAGTGCGCGGCGTGGCGCGGGCGGCAGCAGCGTCTTGATACCATCGAAGCCGTCACCATCGAACAGCATTGCGCGCCGGCCGGCATCGCGGAAGTTATGGCGCAGCACGTCGATTTCGGTGCTGTGCAATTCGAACAGGCGCATGCGGTCCTGCTCGCGCATCAGCCGCCATGCGAGATAGGGCGAGCCCGGGTAGAAGCGCAACTCGCCGTCGGCATTCAGCGCGGATACTTCATCGACATACTCCGCAATCACGGGCGGCAAGTCCTTGCGATTCCACAGCTTCGCGATGCCCGTTTCGAACTCCGCAGTCCTGGTCGCGTACCCTTCCTTCAGCGAATACACGCCCGCGCCAGCATGCGTGTCGATATACCAGTACGCCTTGTCCTTTTGTCCGAGATAGCGCAGCAGTTGCACGACGACTGCGTGTTTCAGGACGTCGGCGTGATTGCCTGCGTGAAAAGCGTGGCGGTAACTGAGCATGGCGATGAGAAGCGCTAGAAGAGGCGGGTTATGCGGCTGCGTATTGTACGTGAATGAGGTAAGCGAACGAGCGGCGCGGCCGGCGCCCGCGGTTCGCCGTTCCGGCCGAACGCATGATCCGGTCGACCCGCGCTCGACCCTCGTCCGGCTCGAGGCTCTTCGAAAGCCTAGTCGTAAGCGTCGCCGACAATCGTTTCTATATTGAACTTGATTTCCGATGTGATCTGCTCGGCGACATCCTGCGCCTTCATGTTTTCCGCGATCTGCTCGACGCGCGACGCGCCCGTAATGACCGTGCTGACGTTCGGATTCGTCAGGACCCACGCAAGCGCAAGCTGCCCCACGGTGCAGCCCAGTTCGTCCGCGAGTTCGCCGAGCTGGCCGACGATGTTGTTCCTGCCCGCGTCGGTGACTTCCTTGCGCAGCCAGTCGTAGCCTTGCAGTTCCGCGCGGCTGCCGGCTGGCACGCCGTTGCGGTACTTGCCCGTGAGCAGTCCCGAAGCAAGCGGGCTCCACGTCGTGAGACCGAGGCCGATGTCCTCGTAGAGCCGTCGGTATTCGTCTTCGACGCGCTTGCGGTGGAACAGGTTGTATTGAGGCTGCTCCATCACGGGCTTGTGCAAATGATGCCGCTCGGCGATTTCATAGGCCGCGCGGATCTCGTCGGCGCTCCATTCGGACGTGCCCCAGTACAGCGCTTTGCCGCGCGTGATCATGTCGCTCATCGCCCATACCGTCTCTTCGATGGGCGCGTTCGGGTCAGGACGATGACAGAACACGAGGTCGACATAATCGAGTTGCAGACGCTTCAGCGAGCCGTCGATCGCGTTGAGCAGGTACTTGCGATTGAGCGTGTGATATTGATTGGGCGCTTCGTTGAGCCCCCAGAAAAATTTCGTGGAGACGATATAGCTCACGCGCGGCCAGTTCAGCTCCTTCAGCGCCTCGCCCATGATCTCTTCGGATCGACCGCCCGCATAGACTTCGGCGTTGTCGAAGAAATTGACGCCCGCGTCGCGCGCAGCCGCCAGCGATTCCCGCGCGGCGCGCCGGTCCACCTGATTGCCGTAAGTCACCCATGAGCCGATGGACAGCTCGCTGACCTGCAGGCCGGAACGGCCGAGACGTCGGTAGTTCATCCAGATCTCCTTGTAAGTATCGTCGCCGGAACATCACACATTAATCCGATTCGGCAAGACGCGCCTTTGGTGTTCATTCGCGTCGGTTCATGCACAATAGCGAAGTCGGCCGCAGCGCAGCAATCGACCGAACGGCATATGCCGTTCGGCCAGCTTCACGCTATCTGCGCGCCATGTTCTCATTGCTCAATCAACCGCATGGAGGTTCTGGATGTCGTCATCGAATGAGAGTCTGAAAGGCAAGGTCGCCGTCGTCACGGGCGCGGCGAGCGGCATCGGCAAGCAGATCGCGTTGACGCTGTCGGCGGCGGGCGCGGCCGTCGCGATCGCTGACTTGAACCAGGACGGCGCGAATGCCGTCGCCGAAGAGATCAGGAAGGCCGGCGGCAAGGCGCTCGGCGTCGCGATGGACGTGACGAGCGAAGACGCCGTCACTCAGGGCATCGATAAGGTCGCGGCCGAACTGGGCTCCGTGGATATCCTGGTGTCGAACGCCGGCATTCAGATCGTCAACCCCATCGAGAACTATTCGTTCGCCGACTGGAAGAAGATGCAGGCGATCCACGTCGACGGCGCGTTCCTCACGACAAAGGCCGCACTCAAGCACATGTACAAGGACGATCGCGGCGGCGTCGTGATCTACATGGGCTCGGTACACTCGCACGAAGCGTCGCCGCTGAAGTCGGCATACGTGACAGCCAAACACGGACTGCTCGGTCTTGCGCGCGTGCTTGCCAAGGAAGGCGCGAAACACAATGTGCGTTCGCATGTCGTGTGTCCGGGCTTCGTGCGCACGCCGCTCGTCGACAAGCAGATCCCCGAGCAGGCCAAGGAGCTGGGCATCAGCGAGGAAGAAGTGGTCAAGCGCGTGATGCTGGGCGGCACGGTGGACGGCGTATTCACGACTGTCGAAGATGTCGCGCAGACGGTGCTGTTCCTGTCGGCATTCCCGACCGCTGCGCTCACGGGCCAATCGTTCATCGTGAGCCACGGCTGGTACATGCAATAAGAACGGAGGGTGATGATGGCGCAACGCGAATCACAACGCAGCGTGAAGCGGGAGCGCGCCGGCGGCGCCGGTGCGGAGGAGGGCGAACGGGTGGGCGCGTCGTCCGGCGTTCGCGCCAGTCATCACATCGAGCTGCCGCAGTACGAAACGGTCGCGCTGGTGCTGCAGGGCGGCGGCGCGCTCGGCGCATATCAGGCGGGCGTCTACCAGGGGCTCGACGAGGCCGGCATTTTGCCGAACTGGCTCGCTGGCATTTCGATTGGCGCGTTGAACACGGCGATCATCGCGGGCAACGCGCCCAAACATCGCGTCGAAAAGCTGCACGAGTTCTGGGAGACGATCTGCCAGCCGGCCTACGGTCCGCCCGTGCCGCCGTCCATCGAGCACGCGCTCTTCAATTCGAACGACGCCGTACGCAAGATGTTCACGGCGATGCAGGCAGTCGGCGCGCTCGTCGACGGGCAGAAGGGTTTCTTCACGCCGCGCTTTCCGCCGCCGTTGCCTGCCGTGTCGGTTCCGCCGCAAAACGCGAGCTACTACGACACGACGCCGCTCAAGGCGACGCTCGAGCGGCTATGCGATTTCGACCGGATCAACTCGAAAGAGATGCGCGTATCGGTCGGCGCGGTGAACGTGCATACGGGCAACTTCGCGTACTTCGACAACACGCATACGACGCTCAAGCCCGAGCATTTCATGGCATCAGGCGCGTTGCCGCCGGGCTTCGGGGCCGTGGAGATCGACGGCGAGTACTACTGGGACGGCGGGCTGATGTCGAATACGCCACTCGCCGAGGTCGCGCAGGCAAGCCCGCGCCGCGATACGCTCGCCTTTCAGGTCGATCTGTGGAGCGCGATCGGCCCCGTGCCCGACAACATCACCGACGTGCAGGGTCGTGTCAAGGACATCCAGTATTCGAGCCGGACGCGCTTCGTCACGGACACGATGCGGCATTCGCAGCGCTTTCGGCATGTGCTGCGCGAAGTGCTTGAGCGCGTGTCGCCGGAGCATCGCAACGATCCGTGGTGCAAGCTCGCGGAGCAACTCGCGTGCTCGAAGCGCTACAACATCATTCACCTGATCTACCGGGACAAGGAATACGAAGGACACTACAAGGACTACCAGTTCGGCTTGTCGACGATGCATCAGCATTGGGCAAGCGGTCTGGACGATATCCGCAACTCGCTTGCGCAACCGGGCTGGCTCGACATGCCGGACAACGACGCGAGCTTCGTCACGCATGACATTCATCGCGATTCACGTTGAGCGTCGTGTCCGACGCCTGCTGATGACGTGTGGCATTGAATGCACGGTTGCCGTCGCGTCGAATGCGCTCGCGAGTCGGCGTAAGGGCGAGTGGGGCATGACATGAAAAAGGCGCTCACGAGGAGCGCCTTTTGACTGGCAGCATGGACTGCCATGCGAGACGAGACGGCGCTGCACGCCGTCTCTTTACGACTTACTTCAGGACGGCAGCAACCGCGTTGGCCACGACGTCCAGATTGCGTGTGTTCAGCGCGGCCACGCAGATACGGCCCGTGCTGACGGCGTAGATGCCAAATTCTTCGCGCAGACGGTCAACTTGCGGCGCCGTCAGACCCGAGTACGAGAACATGCCGCGTTGCGCGTTGACGAAGCTGAAGTCGCGGTCGATGCCCGCCGCCTTCAGACGCTCGACGAGACCATTGCGCATCGCGCGGATGCGGTCGCGCATTTCTCCCAGTTCCGTCTCCCACGTTGCGCGCAGTTCCGGCGAAGCGAGTACCGCTGCGACGACGGCACCGCCGTGCGTCGGCGGGTTCGAATAGTTCGTGCGAATTACGCGCTTGAGTTGCGACAGCACGCGCACAGCCTCTTCCTTGCTGCCCGTGATGATCGACAGTGCGCCGACGCGTTCGCCGTACAGCGAGAACGACTTCGAAAACGACGACGACACGAACACGTTCAGCTCCGATTGCGCGAAGAGACGCACGGCAGCCGCGTCGGCGTCGATGCCGTCGCCGAAGCCCTGATAGGCGATGTCGAGGAACGGCACCAGTTCGCGTGCCTTCACGACTTCGACCACCTGGCGCCACTGGTCGACCGTGAGATCGACGCCCGTCGGGTTGTGGCAGCACGCGTGCAGCACGACGACTGTGCCCGGTGCGTAGCTATTGAGCGCCGACAGCATGCCTTCGAAGTTCACGCCATGCGTCTTTGCGTCGTAGTACGGGTACGACACGACTTCGAAGCCAGCGCTTTCGAACAGCGCGCGGTGGTTTTCCCAGCTCGGATCGCTGATTGCGACCTTCGCCGCCGGATTGAGGCGCTTCAGGAAATCCGCGCCGATTTTCAGCGCGCCCGTGCCGCCCAGCGCCTGCGCCGTCACGACACGGCCAGCGGCGATCAGCGGCGAGTCGTTGCCGAGCAGCAGCTTCTGCACCGCTGCGTCATAGACGGCGATGCCTTCGATCGGCAGATAGCCGCGCGGCAGCGCGGCTTCAACGCGTGCCTTTTCTGCTTCGCGGACGGCGCGCAGCAGAGGAATCTTGCCTTCTTCGTTGGTGTACACGCCGACACCCAAATTGACTTTAGTGGTGCGCGTGTCGGCATTGAAGGCTTCGTTCAGGCCCAGAATCGGGTCGCGGGGAGCAAGTTCGACGGCGGAGAACAGAGACATGATGATTCGGCAGTAGTGAAAAGAGGGACGACTTCGGATGCTGCTAGGAACCGCATGCGGCTCGGGGCGGCGAGGTTCGGAATATGCGATGGGACCATGCTTGGGTCCCGATCATGCTTTCGACGACAGCCGCGCGGGCGCGAACGTGCCATTGTAACGAATCTCGCCGGGCTTTTTTGCGCCGGGCGCGCTTGCAGATGGATTAATTTGCAATGAAAACAGCGATCTGGCGATGTTTTTTTGCCGCAAACGCATGATTTCCGGCGCAACGGCGTGGGTGGTCGGGCACGGTTTCAGACGCGAGGTGAGGCGTCGGCTCGACCGTTCGCAAAACGCTAGAATAGTCGTTTGCTCCGGGGCCGAGGTGCCGCTTCCATGTCCGAACATCATCTGAGTGAAGTCAACGACGCTCTCGACGAATCCAAATTCGTGACGTTCGAGGACTCGCCGTTCAGGCTCTATCAGCCGTATCCGCCCGCTGGCGACCAGCCGACGGCGATCGACACGCTCGTCGAAGGCGTCGAGGACGGTCTGTCGTTCCAGACGCTGCTCGGCGTGACGGGCTCCGGCAAAACGTACACGATGGCGAACACGATCGCGCGTCTGGGCCGGCCCGCAATCGTCTTCGCGCCCAACAAGACGCTCGCGGCGCAGCTGTACGCGGAGTTTCGCGAGTTTTTTCCGCACAATGCCGTCGAGTACTTTGTCTCGTATTACGACTACTACCAGCCGGAAGCGTATGTGCCGCAGCGCGACCTCTTCATCGAAAAGGACTCGTCGGTCAACGAGCACATCGAGCAGATGCGTCTGTCGGCGACGAAGAGTCTGATGGAGCGGCGCGATGTCGTGATCGTCGCGACCGTGTCGGCGATCTACGGTATTGGTAATCCGTCGGAATATCACCAAATGATTCTGACGCTGAGAACCGGCGACAAGATCGGACAGCGCGACATCATCGCGCGTCTCATCGCGATGCAGTACAACCGCAACGAGGCCGATTTCCAGCGCGGTTCGTTCCGCGTGCGCGGCGACACGATCGATATCTTTCCTGCCGAACATGCGGAAATGGCGGTGCGCGTCGAACTGTTCGACGATGAAATCGACACGCTTCAATTGTTCGATCCGCTCACGGGCCGCGTGCGTCAGAAGATTCTGCGCTTCACCGTTTATCCGTCGTCGCACTATGTGACGCCGCGTGAGACCGTGATGCGTGCCGTTGAGACGATCAAGTCCGAACTGCGCGACCGGCTCGAGTTCTTCTACAACGACGGCAAGCTCGTCGAAGCGCAACGGCTCGAGCAGCGCACACGCTTCGATCTGGAAATGCTGCAGGAACTGGGCTTCTGCAAGGGCATCGAGAACTACTCGCGGCATTTTTCAGGCGCCGCGCCTGGCGAGCCACCGCCGACGCTCGTCGACTATCTGCCGACGGACGCGGTCATGTTCCTCGACGAATCGCACGTGCTGATCGGCCAGCTGAACGGCATGTACAACGGCGACCGCGCGCGCAAGGAGAATCTCGTCGACTACGGCTTCCGGCTGCCGTCCGCGCTGGACAACCGGCCGCTCAAGTTCAACGAGTTCGAGCGCAAGATGCGCCAGGTCGTGTACGTGTCGGCAACGCCCGCCGACTACGAGAAAAAGACGTCGGGGCAGGTGGCCGAGCAGGTCGTGCGTCCGACGGGCCTCGTCGATCCGGAAATCAACGTGCGGCCGGCGCGCACGCAGGTGGACGATGTGCTGGCCGAGATCAACGAGCGCGTGGCCGCGGGCGACCGCGTGCTCGTCACCGTACTGACCAAGCGCATGGCCGAGCAGCTGACGGAGTTTCTCGCCGATCACGGCGTGAAGGTGCGCTATCTGCACAGCGATATCGATACCGTCGAGCGCGTCGAAATCATCCGCGACTTGCGGCTGGGCACGTTCGACGTGCTGGTCGGGATCAATCTGCTGCGCGAAGGGCTGGATATTCCGGAGGTTTCGCTGGTCGCGATTCTCGACGCGGACAAGGAAGGCTTCCTGCGCGCCGAGCGTTCGCTGATCCAGACGATCGGCCGCGCCGCGCGCAACGTGAACGGCAAGGCCATTCTCTATGCGGACAAGATCACGGATTCGATGAAGCGTGCGATCGACGAAACCGAGCGGCGGCGCGCGAAGCAGATCGCGTTCAACGAGAAGATGGGCATCGTGCCGCGCGGCGTCGTGAAGCGGATCAAGGACATCATCGATGGCGTGTACAACGTCGACGAGGCGCGCGCCGAACTGAAGGAACAGCAAGTCCGTGCGAAGTTCGAAGACATGTCCGAGAAGCAGGTCGCGAAGGAGCTGAAGCGACTTGAGAAGCAGATGATGGAGCACGCGAAGAATCTCGAATTCGAAAAGGCGGCTCGGGTGCGCGATGAGATTGCCCTGTTGCGCGAGCGTGTGTTCGGCGCAAACGTCGGCGATCATCTGACGGGCACGGATTAGGGTTTCAGCGACGTCCTTCAAGACGCACAGATGGTCAACGTGCGGCGCTTTGCCGCCGCGCACATCTGTTTGCCGGATTGCAGTAACGGCATCGTTCTGAAAACAGTGCTTAAAGCTTCCCGTAAGACCCTGTTGCAGCAAGGCTTTCGACGCGTTCGCATTTGTTCTTCCGCATGAACAGTGATAAACTCCGCCATGTATTGAGAATGGTTCGCATTACCGTTCGTTACTGCTTTCGCACTTGCGCGAGCGGCATCGAACAATTGGCGAAACACGTGAAGAAATGCGCATGCGAAACCTCTTCGACGCGCCTTTCCGTTTCCAGCTTTTCCTTGCTTCAGTCTAAAAAAACAAAGGAGTTTCAATGCGCGTTTCGTCAATTCTGAGCGGCGGCGTTGCTGTCCTCGCTGCCGTTGCCGCGATGTCGGCGTCGGCTGCTGAATATCCGATCGGCAAGCAGCAGATCCAGGGCGGCATGGAAATCGGCGCCGTGTATCTGCAGCCGATCACGATGGATCCGGAAGGCATGATGCGCAAGGCATCAGATTCCGACATCCACCTCGAGGCCGACATCCACTCGGTCAAGAAGAATCCGACTGGTTTCGCCGAAGGCGACTGGATGCCTTATCTGCAAGTGCGCTACGAGCTGACCAAGCCGGGTTCGAGCTACGACCAGAAGGGTGATCTGATGCCGATGGTCGCCGACGACGGTCCCCACTACGGCGACAACGTCAAGCTCGCTGGCCCGGGCAAGTATCACCTGAAGCTGATCGTCGAACCGCCGATGCAGAACGGCCATATGGCGTTCGGCCGTCACGTCGACAAGGAAACGGGCGTCGGTCCGTGGTTCAAGCCGTTCACGATCGAATACGATTTCCCGTTTGCGGGCATCGGCAAGAAGGGCGGTTACTGATCGCCGTCGATCGCATCGCGATCCCCAATGAAGTGAGCGGCGCGTGAGAGCGCGCCGCATTTCCAGGAAGGGTGCATGAGAGTCAACAAGAAGATTGCCGTTCTGGCATTGGCCGCATCGTTCATCGGGCTGGTGCACGCGGACGAAGCCGTGACGTTCAAGCTGGAAATGACGGACGGCAAGCTGAATCCGGCGCGTATCGAAGTGCCCGCCGGCAAGCGCATCAGAATCGAAGTGAAGAACACGGGTAAAGGCGCGGCGGAATTCGAGAGCGTCGAGTTGCGCAAAGAGAAGGTTCTGGCGCCGGGCGCCGAATCCGTCGTCGTGATCGCTCCGCTCGATCCCGGTACGTACAAGTTTTTTGACGATTTCCATCAACAGGCGCAGGGCGTGATCGTCGCCAGGTGATGTCGTCGCGGCGAGCCGTAACACGGACGCGCGGCGTCCACTGAAGCAGTTGGAGGTTTCGATGGGTCAGGTGGTGTTCATCGTTTGGCGGGAGAGCGTCGAGGCGCTGCTCGTCGTCGGGATTCTGTACGCGTGGCTGAAGAATGGCGACGAGCAGGCGCGCCATGGTCTGCCGTATCTGTGGGCGGGCGTGGCGGCCGGCGTGCTGGCCGCGATCGGCCTGGGCGCGGCGCTGGTCGGGTTCACCGAGGTATTGTCGGGCGATGCGCAGGACTATTTCCAGACGGCGATGGTGCTGATCGCTTGTGTGCTGATCGTGCAGATGGTGCTGTGGATGAAATCGCACGGACGCACGCTCAAACGGGACATGGAACAGTCGCTCAAGAAGAGCACGCAGGACGCGAACTGGTGGGGCATCGCCGTGCTCGTCGCGCTGGCGATCGCGCGCGAGGGCAGCGAGACGGTGATCTTCCTGTACGGTCTCGGCTTTGGCCAGTCGGGCCATGTGGACGCGAGCCAGGTGATTGCCGTTGTCGTCGGCCTTGGCCTTGCGTTCATCACGTTCTATGTGCTGCAGCTGGGCGGCAAGATATTTTCATGGCGGCTCTTTTTCCGCATCACGGAAATGATGCTGCTGTTCCTCGGCGCGGGTCTGTTTCAGACGGGCGTCGACAAGCTGATCGACAAGGAAATCCTGCCGACCATCTTCGACCGGCTGTGGAACACATCGATGATCCTCGACGATTCCAGCACGTTCGGCTCGCTCGTCGCGACGCTCACCGGCTATCGTGCTCATCCCGCGTTGATGAACCTGATCACCTATGCGCTGTACTGGGCCGTCGTCTGGCTGCTGCTGCGCCGCGCGAAGCGCGGCCCGGCGCGGCAACCCGCGGGGCGCGCGGCATGAGCAGTGTCGTTGCGAATCGCCGCAGCCGTCTTGCGGAAGTCGGCCACTGGATGCAGCGCCACGGCGCTGTCATCCGCGGCATTCAGTGGATGGTCGTTGGCGTCTACGCGTTTCTGATTCTCGTGCCTGCGTTCACCGAACTGCCGGGCGACACTGCGCATCTGTGGAGCAACCTGACGCTCGCCGCGCAGTTCGTTTTCTGGGGCATCTGGTGGCCATTCGTGCTGCTGTCGATGGTGATGCTCGGACGCGTCTGGTGCGGTGTGCTGTGTCCCGAAGGCGCGCTGTCGGAGTTCGCGAGCAAATACGGACGAGGCCGGGCGATTCCGCACTGGATGCGCTGGGGCGGCTGGCCATTCGTCGCATTCGGTCTGACGACGATCTACGGCCAGATGGTCAGCGTCTACCAGTATCCGAAAGCGGTGTTGCTGGTGCTCGGCGGCTCCACATTGGGCGCGATGGTCATCGGATTGCTCTATGGCCGTGAGAAGCGCGTCTGGTGCAAATACCTGTGCCCTGTGAATGGGGTTTTTTCGCTTCTGGCGCGGCTCGCGCCGTTTCACTACAAGGTCGATGAGGACGCGTGGCGCCGCTCGTACAAGCAGGGCGAGCACGGTCATCGCGTGATTCCCATCAACTGCGCGCCGCTCGTGCCGTTGCGCAACATGAAGGGCGCGTCGTCGTGCCATATGTGCGGCCGTTGCAGCGGGCATCGCGACGCGATCGCGCTGACGTGGCGCAAGCCGTCGTCGGAAGTGGTCGATCTCGGCGACAAGCAGGCGAGCGCCTGGGACACGGCGCTGATCCTGTACGGCCTGCTCGGCATCGCGATCGGCGCGTTCCACTGGACGGGCTCGCCGTGGTTCATCGACGTCAAGCAGACGCTCGCGACGTGGTTCATCGATCACGACATCATGTGGCCGCTCGACACGAATGCGCCGTGGTTCGTGTTCACGCACTATCCGGAGCAGAACGACGTCTTCTCGTGGCTCGACGGCGGGATGATCATCGGCTACATCCTCGCGACGGGCGCCTTCTACGGCACGGCGCTGCTGGCGCTGCTGGCGGGCGCGACGCGCACGCTGGGCCGCTTCGACACGACGCGCCTGCATCATCTCGCGCAGGCGCTGATTCCGATTGCGGGCACGGGCGTGTTCCTCGGGCTTTCGGCAACGACGCTGTCGCTGCTGAAGGCCGAGCATGTGCCGATCGACTGGGCTTCGGATGTGCGCATCGCGATTCTCGTGATCGCGAACGCGTGGAGCGCGTGGCTCGCGTGGCTCGTGACGCGCCGCTACACCTCGCACATTTTGCAGCGCGGGCTCGCGATGGTATGGTTCATGGCGGCATTGGCGGTCGTCGATAGTGCGTGGTGGCTGATGTTCTGGGGCTGGACGCACTGAAGGCGCGCCGCGTTTTCCAGCGAGGTAGCCTGTGAGAACCAAACCCGTACTGACCGACGAAGACGTCAAGAAAATGGCGGCCGCCGCCGAGGCGCACGCGGTGGCCAATCACTGGATCGTGACGATCGCCATCCTCGACGATGGCGGTCATCTGCTCCATCTGCACCGGATGGACGGCGCCGCGCCGGGCACGGTCGACATGGCGACCGCGAAGGGGCGCACGGCTGTACTCGGGCGCCGCGAAACCAAGGTCTATGAAGACGTGATCAAGCAGGGGCGCACGGCGTTTCTAAGCGCGCCGATCACGGCGATGGTCGAGGGCGGCGTGCCCGTCCTCGTGGACGGCGAGACGGTCGGTGCGATCGGCGTATCGGGCGTGAAGTCGGAGCAGGATGCGGCGATCGCGCGCGCGGGCATCGCCGCGCTGGAGATCGGCTGACGCCGTTTTTCCGCCGTCGGCCGAGGCTCGCGATTCCGCGCGACACGCCTTCAAGGACAAAAGCCGTGCGGATGTATTCATCCACACGGCTTCATCTCGTTTGAACGTCGCGCGCTGTTCGTTGCGCGCGCTTTATAGTGCTATCCGCGGTGAGAACCCAAAAAAGCGGCCTGGCTGGCTGAGACGGCTGGCTTGGTGTCTGCACGAAGGGGTCTAGATCTCGCGTGCAAGCCGTCGTGGCTGGCTAATGCCCAACACCTCTCGGAGAGGTGGTCCCCACAATACCCGGTTCTACTGCAATCGTTACTTGGTCAGGATCAGCTTGCCCAGACGCGTCGCGCGCAGTTGATACGTCTCGCCGTTATGCACGATGCTCACGTGGCTGCGGCCCTGAAGCAGCGCGTCGCTGGTCAATACGCGCTCGGTCGGCTCGGCGGGTCGTGCGGCGTTACTGCCGCTGCCGTTGCCGGTGCGGCTTTCGGCGGGTGCCGTCGTGACGGACTTCGCCGGGCGGCCGGTCGTCAGTGCCGCAGCGGCGGGGCGGCGCAGGCTGAGCGTGGAAGAGCGAGTCGTGTTCGTCATGCTTGCCATCGGTTCGTCGATTTGTTGGATTGATTCTAAATGATAACCATTCCTATTCACAAGGCAGCGAAATCAATCGGCAAGGCGTTTCGATAGGCAGAGGATTGCGCCGCACGGAGCGTCCGGCGGCGCGCAGGATTTAATGCAGCTGGTCAGGCGTATTGCGCGTGCTGACGTACTGGCGGATCAGCCGGACAGTGTCGATGTCCGACTCGCGATACGCCGATTTCACGATCTCTTCCGTCTGACGCGCGTCGGGATCGCCGTTGTCGTCGGCGGAGGGCAGGCTCGTTTTGTACTCGAAGCGCAAAAAGAGCTGCAACTCGTCAGGCTGCTCGATCGTCATCGTCAGCGATCCCCCGACGTATTCGGCCGTCGCGAGGATGTCGTAACGCACGCTGTCCTTCGGCGTGAGCGTCACGTGATCGCGCACGGTTGCCTGGCCGTAGTGCAGTTCACGTTCCATCGTGCTATCGGTGCGCGAGAGGATCGAGCAGCTGTCGAGGCCGATCACGAACAGCTGCGGCTGCTCGGCGCGCAGCACGAGCCCCTCCCACAGCTGTTCGCGCGTCAGCGATTCGACGAGCGGATTCAGCGGATCGTTAATCTGGATCAGATGTTCGAAGTTCAAGGCGGCAGCTTCCTTCTAAAGCCCAAGGTTTATAGCGTCAAGCAACAGCCAGGCCTGTACGGATCGAAATCGGATTGCTGAGGATCTTGTGCACGGGACACGAATTGGCGATCTGCAGGAGCCGTTCTTGCTGCTCGTCGGACAGATCGCCCGTCAGCACGATCTGGCGGTCGATGGCCGTGCCGTCGCCTTCTTTCTGCATGGACAGCGTCACGCGCACTTCTTCGAGCGGCCAGCCTTTGCGCTGCGCATACATCTTCAGCGTAATCGACGTGCACGCGCCGAGGCTCGACAGCAGCAGCGAGTTCGGCGTGGGGCCGCGATCAGCTCCGCCGAGCGACTCGGGTTCATCGGCGATCCATGTATGCGCGCCGTCGTCGAACATCACTTGATAATTCGTCGAGCCGATGTGTGCCGTGACCTTCGTGTCTGCCATGCGCGTTCCTTACGGGAAAGGTGATGCCGCGCGGCATATCACGCGGCGCGCGGGCTCAGGTTGCTTTTCTCAGGTTGCTATTGTGAACGAATTTGCTGCGATTCGCGGGTAGGGCTTGCTGCGCGTAAAACTGAAACTTCGGGGCGAAAGGGCGCTGATAAGGCGCTCAATGCGTGATCTGTCCCATGCGGCCCGCCTGATAGTCGATGACGGCCTGACGGATTTCGTCTTCCGTGTTCATCACGAACGGGCCATAGCGCACGACGGGCTCGTTGAGCGGCACGCCGCCGAGCAGCAGCACGTCGAGCGGCTCGGCGCCGGCGGCCATCGTCACCGTGTCGCCGTCGTTGTCGAATACGATCATCTGCTGCGGTCCGATTTCGAGCTGCTCGTCGCTATAGAAGCCTGTGCCCGCGAGCCCATAAGCGAACACGCGATAGTCGCGCGGCACCGGATGCACGATGCGCGCACCCGGCTGCAACGTGAAATGCTGATACAGGATCGGCGTGCGCGTCTCGATCGCGGCCTTCACGCCGAGCGCCTCGCCGGCGATCACCTTTACGCGCACCTTGCTGTCGTCGGATGTCGCGATGGGGATGCCCTCCGACGGCATCTCCTGATAACGCGGCGCGATCATCTTGTCACGCTTCGGCAGGTTCACCCACAGTTGCAGACCGTGCACGCGCCCACCCGTCGCGACGAACGACGGGTCCGGCATTTCGCTATGCACGACGCCGGAACCAGCCGTCATCCATTGGACATCGCCCGCGCGCAGCGTGCCCGAGTGGCCCGCCGAGTCCTTGTGGCCGAACTGGCCTTCGAGCACGTACGTCACCGTTTCGAAGCCGCGATGCGGGTGATCTGGCGCGCCTTTCGCCTCGCCGGGCGCGTAGTCGACGGGACCCATTTCGTCGAGCAGCAGAAACGGATCGAAGTCCATCAGCATGCGTGTCGGAAACGGGCGGTGGACGACAAAGCCGCCGCCCTCAACCGTGCGAACAGAAGGGTACGTGCGTTCGATCGTGCGGGTCGCGCTCATCAAAGTCACCTCGAAAAAAGGGGAATAGCGTTATTTCTGAAACATGCGGCTATTATATGGACCGATTTTGGCCAAAACAGGCCGTCTGTCGCAATGGATTGTTCTGCTAGTGAAACGATGACATGAAGATCGATTCGCATAACCTGAACGACCTGATGTACTTTTCGCAGGTCGTCGAACATGGCGGTTTTTCCGCCGCCGAGCGTGTGCTCGGCATTTCGAAGTCGCGTCTGTCGCGGCGTCTGACCGAACTAGAGGCGTCGCTGGGCGTGCGTCTTTTGCAGCGCTCGACGCGCAAGCTCGCGCTGACGGAAGCCGGGCAACTGTTCTACCAGCACTGTCAGGCGATGCTTTCCGAGGCGCAGGCGGCCGTCAACGTCGTACAGCAGCTGCGCTCGTCGCCGCGCGGCACGGTGCGCGTCAGCGTGCCCGTGACGATCTCGCAGACCATCCTGTCGCAGATCCTGCCGGAATTCATGCATCGTTATCCGGAAGTGCGCGTCGTGATGCGCGTGACGAACCGCGTCGTCGATCTGTTCGAAGATTCGATCGACGTTGCGTTGCGCGTGCGCTCCGAGCCGCCGGAGAACGCGAACATCGTCGTGCGGCCGTTGTGGCGCACGCAACAGATGCTGGTCGGCGCGCCAAGCCTGCTGAGCCAGAATGCGCCGCCGCTCGCGCCCGCCGATCTGAACCGTTTCGAGACGCTCGACACGCCGACGGGCGACGGCCGCCACGTGTTCAATCTGATTGCGCCGGACGGCACGCGTCACGCGCACGAGCACGAACCGCGCCTCGTGACGGCCGATCTGATGATGATCACGGAAGCGGCGCTCGCGGGCGTCGGCATCGCGGCGCTGCCGGAGATGATGTATGGCGCCGCGTTGCGCAGCGGGCGCCTGTCGCCCGTGATGC
Source organism: Paraburkholderia diazotrophica (assembly GCF_900108945.1). Taxonomy (GTDB): domain Bacteria; phylum Pseudomonadota; class Gammaproteobacteria; order Burkholderiales; family Burkholderiaceae; genus Paraburkholderia; species Paraburkholderia diazotrophica. The sequence goes on from NZ_FNYE01000001.1 coordinate 30,860, forward strand.
CGGGCTGGACGCTGCCGTCGCCGCAGCTCTATGCGGTGTTTCTGTCGCGTCAGGGGATGGTGCCGGCCGTGCGGACTTTCGTCGATTATCTGGTCGAGATGCTCGATCCGGACACGGGCAAGCATATCCAGCAGGAATGCCCCGAGCGCGCAGCGAAGCCGGCGCGTCTGAAGGCGGAAGCGATCTGACGCATCGACATCACATCGCATCGCGCCGTGTCCACGCGTGAACGTAGCGCACGCCACACGGCAAATATCGTTTTTGCCATTTAAGCGCGAACGGCGATGGATACTTTCAATGGCCGCAGACTTGTACGCACGCGCCCGCAGGCTTATATTGAAATCCCTTCGCTAAGGAGTGTCCTATGCGAAAACTGACGGCCGCTTTGATAGTGAGCCTGATAGGGCTGACCGCGCTGTCCGTGTCAACCACGGCTGCCGCATGCGGTGATCAGATCCAGAGCAGAAGCGATGGCAAATGATCCCGCCGCCCGAAGGCGCCGAGTGCGCACGAAAAAAGGCCTTCATCCGACGATGAAGGCCTTTAACATTTAGCCCTGAAAAACAGGGCTTTTCTTCGAAGAACGACGAACGCGGGCGGCGCGCTCAGCGCGCTTTCGGCTGCGTGACGAAGCCGATCTTCGTCAGACCGCCCGCCTGGGCCGCCGACATCACGTCCGCCACCTTCTCGTACGCAACCTTGCGGTCCGCGCTCAGATGCAGCTCCGGCTGCGGATTCTGCTGCGCAGCCGCGGCGATTTTCGCCTGCAGCGCATCGTCGGAGATTTTCTGGTCGTCCCACAGCACGTTGCCGTCGGCGTCGATCGACACCGTCACCTGCGCGGGCTTCGTGTCTTCCTTCTGGCTGCTCGCGTGCGGCAGGTCGATCTTCACCGCATGGCGGATCACCGGGATCGTCACCATGAATACGATCAGGAGAACCAACATGACGTCGACGAGCGGCGTCATGTTGATTTCGTTCATGAGGCCGTCGTCATCGTCGCCGGCAAAAGGGCTCATTGCCATCGCTATGCCTCCCGGTTAGTTAGCGCGGGACGCGAGCCGAAGACCGTCTCCGCGTTTCGTCGACGACAGGCGTGCGCCCGTCACGAAGAACGCATGGAGGCCATGAGCGAAGCGGCTCAGCTTGCTGACGATCGCCTTGTTGGCGCGCGTGAGTGCGTTGTAGCCGAGCACGGCAGGAATCGCGACGAAGAGACCGAAGGCCGTCATGATGAGCGCCTCGCCGACGGGGCCCGCGACCTGATCGATCGACGACTGGCCCGTCGCGCCGATGCTCAGCAGCGCGTGATAGATGCCCCACACCGTGCCGAACAGGCCGACGAACGGCGCGGTGCTGCCGATCGACGCGAGAATCGCGAGGCCGCTCTGCATGCGCGCGACGCTGTCATCCATCGTGTCCTTCAGGCAGCGCGTGACCCAATCCGATACATCCATGCGGTCGTGCAGATGCGGCTGCGTCTGATGATGATGGTCGGCGGCTTCCTGGCCCGACAGCGCGAGCGCGAGAAACGGGTTTTCAGCCGGCGACGACGTATCGCTGCCGAGCTTCTTCACGCCGTCGTTGAAGTCGTCCGAATGCCAGAATGCCTGCTCGGCGTCTTTCGTCAGACGCTTGAGACGCATGACGTTCCAGCTCTTGATGACGATCACGCTCCAGGACAGCACCGACATGATGAGCAGTGCCAGCGCGATGCCGCGCGTGACGAAATCCCCTTGTGCCCAGACGTGGGCAATACCGTAGTTCTGCATGGCAATTCCTTTTCTTCTTTGAAATCTGTTCCGGCGGATCAGTTGCTAAGGCTGAAGGCGAAAGGCTGTGTGTACGCGGCGCGGACGGGCTCGCTGTTTTCCAGGTACGGCTTGCACGAACTGGAGTGCATCGCGTCGAGCGCGGCCTGGTCGAGGCGGTCGTAGCCGCTGCTCTTTTTCAATTCGATGTTCTCGATCTTGCCCGTCAGCCCGACGACGAAGTGGATCATTGCTGTCCCCGTCTCGCCGCGTCGGCGCGACAGGGCGGGATAGTCGGGCTGGACGATGCTGCAATCGAGGTGCGACACGTTCTTCGGCGCGGACAGCGCCATCGTCGGCTTGCCGACGGCTGGCGCGGCGGGTGCAGCTGGCGTCGCGGGAGCGGGCGCGGCTGGCGTGGGCGGAGCCGGCGGGGCAGGCTCGGCGGGCGCGGCGATCTCGTGCTGCGACGGCGCCTGCGCAACGGGCAGCGGCGTCGGTGTGGGCTTCGGCGTCGGGCGCGGCTGCACCTTCGGCTTGACCTTCTGGACGGGCGTGGGCTTCGGCGGAGGCGGCGTCGGGATCGATTGGATTGCGGCCGGCGCGGCGACGGGCGCCGGGCTGATCAGCTCGGCCGTGATCGTGCGCGATTCGATCGGTTTGAACGGCGTCGCTTCGCGCATCGTGAACGCGACGGCGAGCGCAACGAAATGAAGTCCGATGACTATACCTGTCACCGTGACGATACGCGGATTGATTCGGGCGGAAGCGTCTGGCGCGAAGCCGGTTGGGAGAGTAGGCGTGGCCTGCATGTTAGCGTGGCGGCGCGCCGTCGATGCAGCACGGCGTCATTTTCGGAATATCAGCAGTGAAATGCACAGGGTGGTCACGAAACCGATCAGCAATTCCATTTCGAACTCCTCGAAGAATGGCGTCGCTGGCTGGTCTCGGACTGGCTTGCTGACGGCGGAAAGAAAACTGAAGCGCGTGCGATGCTAGCGCGCTTTTCAGCGCGCAACATGAAGATGAGTCAAGGCTGACGAACGCAGTTTCAGGCGGCCTTGCGTTCGTAGAACGTCAGCGGCACGGCTTGCGTGTGGTGCTCGACGCCGCAACGGCTCGCGCAGACGCCACTTTCGGCCATCACATCCCGCACGGATTGTTCGCACTTGCCGCAGCACATCGCGACGCCCAGCTCGAATTGAAGTTCGTCGAAGGTGTCGATGCCCTCGGCGATCGAGGCGCGGATCTTCCGGTCGGATACAGACTTGCACACGCAGACAATCATGACAGCTCGCGATAGCTAACGTTAATGCGAATTATTATCATTATGTTGGGGCGCTTTGGCAAGCGTCTGTCGCAAATTTTTGTAACAAAACCAGCCTGGTGGAAGGGTTTCGTTCCTGCGGTCCTTATGTGGCGCGGGTGCCGCAAGAGTGCCGTGTGGGCTTTTTACCGCAGGCGGACGTTGGGAGCGTATATCTGTTGCGACCGACGGTGGGCGTAAGACAGCACTGATGTGCATCCAGATCGGAAAATACCGCGCGCCTGCTAACCGGAATCAGCTCAGGCGGCGTGCGAATCCGTGGCGGCCGTACGACGAGAAGGAATGTGCACGCGCTCAACGGGTGCGTCGATTTGCAGCAGTGTCGCCGCGAGCTGTCTGAGATGCGCGCCGTCGCTGGTCGAGCAGAAGCGGGGCTGGGCGGCGTCGCGCTCGGGCGGACGCAGCCCCTGTTGGTCGAGCACGCGCTCCAGTTGGCGGGCAATCGCGATGCTCGTGTCGATCAGCGCAAGCCGGTCGCCGGCGATATCGCGGATCGCGGCGTCGAGAAACGGATAGTGCGTGCAGCCGAGCACGAGCGTATCGGCGCCGGCATCGAGCATCGGCTGGATGTAGCTTTCGAGCAGCGCGCGCAGTTCCGCCGAGCCGATATCGCAGCGCTCGACAGCCTGCACGAGCCCGTGGCCCGGCTGGCACAGAAAACGGCAATCGGCGGCGTGGCGTTCGAGCAGCGCCTGAAAGCGCGCGCTGCGCAGCGTCACCTGTGTGGCGAGCACGCCTGCCACGCGCGAGCGCGATTGCAGTGCCGCGGGCTTCACGCCCGGCTCGACGCCGATCAACTGAATAGGCAGTTTCTCGCGTACCAATGCGATCGACTGCGCCGTCGCCGTGTTGCACGCGACCACGAGCGCCTTCGCTCCTTGCGCGACGAGCCATTCGCCGATCGCCAGCGTGCGGTCCGCGATGAAGTCGTCGTCGCGCTCGCCATAGGGGGCGTAGAGCGAATCGGCGACATAGATGATCGCTTCGCTCGGCAGTTGCGCGCGCACCGCGCGCAACACCGACAGGCCGCCCAGGCCCGAGTCGAAAATGCCGACGGGCGCACGCGGATCGAGCGAGGGAATCGCAGCGAGCGAAGACAGCGCGGAGGAGGCGGGGGGCGAAGCGGTCATGGATTCAATGGAAGCCATATAAGAAAATCCGCGCTGCGCGTTCGAAAGACGTTGCGCGGATCGAACCGCGGAAGTGTAGCAGGAGTCGCAGGCGCGGCGATGCCACGGTTTTATTCTTCGGGCGAACCCATCGCGGACTGCTGGTAATTCTGGATGCCGACCTTGTCGATCAGATCGAGTTGCGTTTCGAGCCAGTCGATGTGCTCTTCGGTGTCGTCGAGAATCGTCGTGAAGATGTCACGCGATACGAAATCGCGCACCGACTCGCAGTAGGCGATCGCCTCCTTGCACGTGCCCTGCGAGATCTGCTCGAGCTTCAGATCGCATTCGAGGATTTCCTTCGTCTCTTCGCCGATCAGCAGCTTGTGCAGATCCTGCAGATTCGGCAAGCCGTCGAACATGAAAATGCGCTCGATGAGCATGTCGGCGTGTTTCATCTCGCCGATCGATTCGTCGTATTCATGCTTGCCAAGCTTGTCGAGACCCCAGTGCTTGTACATCCGCGCGTGCAGGAAGTACTGGTTGATCGCGGTCAGTTCGTTCTTCAACTGGGCGTTCAGATATTCGATGACCTTTTTATCGCCTTGCATGATCTTTCCCTCTCTGGAGCCTGGTTTTCCAAGTACGATAAACGGCTGAACCCGAAAAGCCAAGGACGAATGCGGTTGATGAGAATTGCTCACGCAATTGTGTTGCGTTCTGCGTGAGCAAATAAAAAGCCGGGACTATAACGCCCCGGCTTCCGTAAAACAAACGGACACAAACAGACTCAGGCCGTCGCGACAGGGATCTTGCCGATCTTCGCCTGCCATTCCTTCGGGCCCGTCTGGTGAACCGACGTGCCGTTCGAATCGACGGCCACCGTCACGGGCATGTCCTGCACGTCGAACTCATAGATGGCTTCCATGCCGAGGTCTTCGAACGCGAGCACCTTCGCGCTGCGGATCGCCTTCGACACCAGATACGCCGCGCCGCCCACGGCCATCAGATATGCAGCCTTGTGCTTCTTGATCGCGTCGATCGCGACGGGGCCGCGCTCGGCCTTGCCGATCATCGAGATCAGGCCGGTTTGCGCGAGCATCGTCTCGGTGAACTTGTCCATGCGCGTTGCCGTGGTCGGGCCTGCGGGGCCGACCGCTTCGTCGCGCACGGGGTCGACGGGGCCCACGTAGTAGATCACGCGGTTCGTGAAGTCGACGGGCAGCTTCTCGCCTTTCGCGAGCATGTCGGCGATGCGCTTGTGCGCGGCGTCGCGGCCCGTCAGCATCTTGCCCGACAGCAGCAGCGTCTGGCCCGGCTTCCACGACGCGACTTCTTCAGGCGTCAGCGTGTTCAGGTCGATGCGCTTGCTCGTTTCCGTGTTGGGCGCCCACGTGACCTTCGGCCATGCGTCGAGCGACGGCGCTTCGAGCTTCGCGACGCCCGAGCCGTCCAGCGTGAAGTGCGCATGGCGCGTGGCCGCGCAGTTCGGGATGATCGCGATCGGCTTCGATGCCGCGTGCGTCGGCGCTGCCATGATCTTCACGTCGAGCACCGTCGACAGGCCGCCCAGGCCCTGCGCGCCGATACCGAGCGCGTTGACCTTCTCGTGCAGCTCGACGCGCAGCTCTTCGATCCAGTCCTTCGGGCCGCGCGCGATGACGTCCTGAATGTCGATCGGGTCCATCAGCGATTCCTTCGCCATGACCATCGCCTTCTCGGCCGTGCCGCCGATGCCGATGCCGAGCATGCCCGGCGGGCACCAGCCCGCGCCCATCGTCGGCACGGTCTTGAGAATCCAGTCGACGATCGAGTCCGATGGGTTCAGCATCGCGAACTTCGACTTGTTCTCCGAGCCGCCGCCCTTGGCCGCGACCTGCACGTCGACCTTGTCGCCTGGCACGATCTCGTAGTGGATCACGGCCGGCGTGTTGTCCTTCGTGTTCTTGCGGCCGCCTTCGGGCGGGCTCACGATCGACGCGCGCAGCACGTTGTCGGGGTGCGTGTAGCCGCGACGTACGCCTTCGTTGATCATGTCGGTGACGCTCATCGTCGCCGAACCGGATTCACTCGCCCAACGCACGTCCATGCCGACCTTCACGAACACCGTGACGATGCCCGTGTCCTGGCAGATCGGGCGCTTGCCTTCGGCGCACATGCGGCTGTTCGTGAGGATCTGCGCGATGGCGTCCTTCGCGGCCGGGCTCTCTTCAAGCTCGTACGCGCGGCCGAGTGCCTGGATGTAATCGAGCGGATGGTAGTAGCTGATGTACTGCAGCGAGTCCGCAATACTCTGGATCAGGTCTTCCTGTTTGATGACGGTCATGGCTAGGCTCAGTGGGGTGGCGCTCGTTATCGCGACTGCGCGGCTGCGCGGTCGGTCATGCGCTTTCAGGGGAGTGGGAAATCTTCTGCTTCAAGGTGCGCGCGGCTGCGGGCTCGTGGAAATGCTCGGGGTGCGTGTGCGTCGTGAGGCGGTCGACGTAGGCCATCACCAGCGCGGACACGAGGAACGCGATGTGAATGATCACCTGCCACATCACCGCGTGCGTCGTGTGCTGATCCGGGTTGATGAAGGTCTTCAGCAGGTGGATCGACGAGATGCTGATGAGCGCCATCGACAGCTTCACCTTCAGCACGCCAGCGTTCACATGGTCGAGCCATTCGGGCTCGTCGGGATGGCCCTCGACGCCGAGCCTCGACACGAACGTTTCATATCCGCCGACGATCACCATGATCAGCAGGTTCGAGATCATCACGACGTCGATCAGGCCGAGCACGACGAGCATGATGCTGGTTTCGTCGAGCGTCATCGACGCGGTGACGAGGTGCCACACTTCCTTCAGGAAGAGCACGACGTACACGCCTTGCGCGACGATCAGGCCCAGATAGAGCGGCACCTGCAGCCAGCGGCTCATGAAGATTACGGAGGGCAGCGGGCGCATGCGTCGATGCTGGCCGGAAGGAACGGGGCGCAGGGCAGTCATGGGGCGTCGGCGTAGTGTTGGCGCTTGATGGTGGCGAATAACAGCGGGCACGGGCGCGCTCGCATCGACGACGGCGGATCACGCGGGAGAGCGAACAACCGACGTTCAGGCGGCCGGCGATGAAACCGGCCGGCGCAGCGCGCTGGGCGCGTTATTGTACAGCTTGATGCATGACGGCCGTGTCGAAACGGGCAGAGGCGCGCACGGCGTCCCGCGCGCCCGGCATATCAGCACGAGGGCCATGCGTGAGGTCACGCGTGAGGTCATGTGTGAGGTCATGTGTGACGCCGAGGCTACGACGCGACGGGCGGCACGCGCCTCACCTTGAGGCTCGCGAGCGCGATGCCCGCGATCACGCACGCGAGCGCGACGCCGTGCGCGAGCGTCGGACGTTCATCGAGGAACACGATGCCGTAGACGGCAGCCGCGACGGGCAGCACCGCGCTGAACACGCCCGCAAGGCTGCCCGGCACGTGACGGATGCCCTTCATCCAGAGCCAGAACGAGAAGATGCTCGCCGACAGCCCGTACCACAGCACGAGCGCCCAGATGCTGACGGGCGTGCTCATATAGTCGAATGCGAACAGCGCCGACACGCCGAGCGGCAGCATCAGCAGCAAGCCGAACAGATGCGTGTACGCGCAAATATCGATGGGGGCGAGCGTCTGCGTGAGGCGGCGCGACAGGATCACATACAGCGATTCGCAGCAGACGGCGCCCAGCACCATCAGATTGCCGGCGAACGAGTTCGCGCTCGCGGCGTTGTCTGCGTGCGCGAGATTGATGACGACTACGCCGGCGATCGCGAGCGCAATCGACGCCAGTGCCCGCCCATCGGGCTTTTCTTTCAGGAAGATCCACGAGAACAACGCGACGACGGCGGGTATCGTGCTCGTGATGACGCCTGCCGCCACGGCGCTCGTCCGGTGCACGCCGTTGAGCATCAGCAGCGTAAACCCGAATGTGCCGAAGAGGGCCTGGAGGAACAGATTGACCCATTCGCCCGCTTTCACGCGGCGCAGCTTGCTCACGCGCAGCAACGGCCACAGCACGGCCATCGCGATCACGAAACGCAGCAGGGCGAAGAGCGGAACGGGAACGAACGCAACAATCGACTTGCCAATGCCGACGTTGCTGCCGACGAGCAGCATCGCGGCAATGAGGAACAGTGAATAGCGGTTCAAGCTGGAATCCATATGGCTAGTTCAGTTAGCATTGTAAAAGGGCGCATAACAGCGGCGCAAAGCCGACAGCAATTGCACTAGGACGTGTGCAAGACACGCGAGCGACAGGTAGGCTCGATGTTTGCGGCGTTTGCGATGCTTGCGATGTGCTTGCATCGCGATGTGTCGGCAGTTATGGCGCCTGGTGTTTTGCCTGACGCGCGGCCGGTCCGCGCGTAAGTACGCGGTAAGTTGCAACGCTTATCGTGGGAAGCGATCGAAGCTGTTGAACGGGCAGGCGGTCCGCGCGATGTTGCGACGCCGCACCTGCCATGCGTTGATTCGCAGTGTGCCCGCCGATGCGGATGGGCACGAGGGTGGGAGACACGCCGCGGCCGGTGTCACGCGCGGCGCCACTATGACGACACGGAGCGACGCCTTGCGCCCGCTGGACGGGCACGCATCGCGAGCGCGCCGGCACAGGATTGATGTTTCATCTTCACCAAGGGGTAGTCGATGTCTGCGATTGAATCGGTTCTTCAGGAACGCCGCGTGTTTCCGCCTTCCGCCGAAATGACGGCACAGGCAGCAGTGTCCGGCATGGACGCATATCGGGCGCTCGCCGCCGAAGCGGAGCGCGATTACGAAGGCTTCTGGGGCAGGCTGGCGCGCGAAACGCTCAGCTGGAAAAAGCCCTTCACGAAGGTGCTCGACGAATCGGATGCACCTTTCTACAAATGGTTTGAAGACGGCGAACTGAACGCGTCATACAACAGCATCGACCGGCATGTCGAAGCGGGCAATGGCGATCGCGTCGCCATCATCTTCGAAGCCGACGACGGCACCGTCACCAACGTCACGTACAAGGACATGCTGCAGCGTGTGTCGCGCTTCGCGAATGCGCTGAAGAAACGCGGCATCAAAAAGGGCGATCGCGTCGTCATCTATATGCCGATGTCGGTCGAGGGCGTCGTCGCGATGCAGGCCTGTGCGCGTATCGGCGCGACGCACTCGGTCGTGTTCGGCGGGTTCTCGTCGAAGTCGCTGAACGAACGTCTCGTCGACGTGGGCGCCGTCGCGCTGATCACGTCCGACGAACAGATGCGCGGCGGGAAGGCGCTGCCGCTCAAGAACATCGCCGACGAGGCGCTCGCAATGGGCGGCTGCGAGGCGGTGAAGACCGTGATCGTCCACAAGCGCACGGGCGGCAAGATCGGCTGGGACGACAAGCGCGATCTGTGGATGCACGAGATCACGGCGAACGAACCGGATCAATGCGCGCCGGAATGGGTCGGCGCCGAGCATCCGCTTTTCATCCTTTATACGTCGGGCTCGACGGGCAAGCCGAAGGGCGTGCAGCACAGCACGGGCGGCTATCTGCTGTGGGCCGCGCAGACAATGAAGTGGACCTTCGACTGGAAGCCGACGGATGTCTTCTGGTGCACGGCCGACATCGGCTGGGTCACGGGCCACAGCTACATCACGTATGGGCCGCTCTCGCTCGGTGGCACGCAGGTCGTGTTCGAAGGCGTGCCGACGTATCCGAACGCAGGCCGCTTCTGGGACATGATCCAAAAGCACAAGGTCTCCGTGTTCTACACGGCGCCGACGGCGATCCGCTCGCTGATCAAGGCATCGGAAGCCGATGCGAAAGTGCATCCGAAGAGCTACGATCTGTCGTCGCTGCGCATCATCGGTACCGTCGGCGAGCCGATCAATCCGGAAGCGTGGGTGTGGTACTACGAGAACGTCGGCGGCTCGCGCTGCCCGATCGTCGATACGTGGTGGCAGACGGAAACGGGCGGCCACATGATCTCGCCGCTGCCGGGCGCGACGCCGCTCGTGCCGGGTTCGTGCACGCTGCCGCTGCCGGGCATCATGGCTGCGATCGTCGATGAAACGGGCCAGGACGTGCCGAACGGGCAGGGCGGCATTCTCGTCATCAAGCGTCCGTGGCCCGCGATGATCCGCACGATCTGGGGCGACCCCGAGCGCTTCAAGAAGAGCTACTTCCCCGAAGAACTCGGCGGCACGCTGTACCTCGCGGGCGATGGCTCGGTGCGCGACAAGGAGACGGGCTACTTCACGATCATGGGCCGCATCGACGACGTGCTGAACGTATCGGGCCACCGCCTCGGCACGATGGAGATCGAGTCGGCGCTGGTCGCGAATCCGCTGGTGGCGGAAGCCGCCGTGGTCGGCCGTCCGGACGAGACGACGGGCGAGGCCGTGTGCGCGTTCGTCGTGTTGAAGCGCGCGCGCCCTGAAGGCGAAGAGGCCGCGAAGATCGCTGCGGAACTGCGCAACTGGGTCGGCAAGGAAATCGGTCCGATCGCGAAGCCGAAGGACATCCGTTTCGGCGACAACCTGCCGAAGACGCGTTCGGGCAAGATCATGCGGCGTCTGTTGCGCTCGCTCGCAAAGGGCGAGGAGATCACGCAGGACGTGTCGACGCTCGAGAACCCGGCGATTCTCGATCAGTTGGGTGAATCGCGCTGATCGACGAAAGGGCATGGGGCCGTAAGGCTCTTAAGGGCCTTAAGGCCCTTAAGGCCCTGAAGCCTTGAAGACGCAAACGGCGCATCCGATCAGGGTGCGCCGTTTATTTTTGTGCCGCGCGGCGTGCTTCGACGGGTGACGCAAGTCGTTGCGCGGACAACCCCGATTGCCGATGCAACACGTTTTTGATACATAGGCGCATGGCCGCGCCACACCACACATCGCGTCACAACCTCAATCCCTTGCCCGAGCCGCCGCCCGTGACGGAGGCGATGGCGCGCGCGCACGCGCGCTACTGGCGCTTCAACGTCGTGCTGATTGTCGCGTTGATGCTGGTCGGCTTCTTCGTGTCGTTCATCGTGCCGCTGATCGCGAAAGGGCTCGCGCCCGTGCGTTTCGCGGGCTTTAGCCTGCCGTTCTACATGGGCGCGCAGGGCGCGATCCTCGTGTATCTGATGCTGATCGTGATCTACATCGTGCTGATGCAGCGCGCCGACGCCGCATTGCAACGCGCGCTCGAAGCGAGCGCCCAGGACGACATCGCCGAGCGCACGGCCGACCGATGAAGCTCGCGCATCGGCTGATCCGTTCGTATTCGCTCTATACGCTGGGCTTTTTTGCGTTCATCTATTTGTTGTGGCGTATCGAAGCCGCGAACGGGCCGGGCATGTGGATCGGCTATGTGTTCCTGTTCGTGCCGATCGCCGTGTATGCCGTGATCGGCCTGCTGTCGCGCACCTCCGATCTCGTCGAGTACTACGTGGCCGGGCGGCGCGTGCCGTCCGCATTCAACGGCATGGCGACGGCGGCGGACTGGCTGTCGGCGGCGTCGTTCATCGGGCTTGCCGGGTCGCTCTACGCGACAGGCTACGATGGCCTCGCGTACACGATGGGCTGGACGGGCGGCTACTGCCTCGTTGCGTTTCTGCTCGCGCCGTACGTGCGCAAGCTCGCGCGCTACACGATTCCGGATTTTCTCGGCACGCGCTTTTCGAGCAACGCGGTGCGAGGTCTTGCGGCGCTGTCGGCGATTCTCTGTTCGTTCGTCTATCTGGTCGCGCAGATTCAGGGCGTCGGACTGATCGCGACGCGCTTCATCGGCGTCGACTTTGCGATCGGCATCTTCTGCGGGCTAGCGGGCATTCTCGTGTGTTCGTTCCTCGGCGGCATGCGTGCCGTCACGTGGACGCAGGTCGCGCAGTACATCATCCTCATCGCGGCGTTCCTGATTCCCGTGTCGATGATCGCGCACAAGGATGGCCTCGGCTGGGTGCCGCAATTCGGCTATGGGCGTCTGATGGAGCGCGTCGAGACGATGGAGCGCGCCGTGCGCGATGCGCCGTCCGAGCAGTCGGTGCGCGACGATTACCGGATGCGCGCGGCGCTGATGCAGGCGCAGATCGACGGCCTGCCGCAGTCGTATATCGACGAGAAAGGCCGTCTGACCGATCAGCTCGCCGACTTGCGGCGGCACAACGGACCGTTGCGCGAGATCGCCGATCTCGAACGGCGGATCGAGCGCTTTCCCCGCGACGCCGCGATGGCACAGATCGTATGGGCGCAGCAACGCGACGAGATGATCCAGCGCGCGGCGGCGCCCGTGCAGATGCACGAGCCGTTTCCCGCCGCGAACGAAGGCGAGCGGCGGCTGCATCTGCGCAATTTTCTTTCGCTGCTGCTGTGCCTGTCGCTAGGGACGGCGAGCTTGCCGCACATTCTGACGCGCTATAACACGACGACCTCCGTGGCGTCGGCGCGGCGCTCGGTCGGCTGGACGCTCTTCTTCGTCGCGCTGTTCTACCTGACGGTGCCCGTGCTCGCGGTGCTGATCAAGTACGAAATTCTGTCGAACCTCGTCGGCCATCGCTTCGCCGAACTGCCGCAGTGGGTGATGCAGTGGCGGCGGATCGAGCCGTACCTGATCAGCATCGCCGATGTGAACGGCGACGGCATCGTGCGCTGGAGCGAAGTCCAGATGCAGCCCGACATGGTCGTGCTGGCCGCGCCGGAGATAGCGGGGCTGCCGTATGTGATGTCGGGGCTGATCGCGGCGGGCGCGCTGGCGGCGGCGCTGTCGACAGCCGATGGCTTGCTGCTGACGATCGCCAATGCGCTGTCGCACGATGTCTACTACCACATGGTCGATCCCGACGCGTCGAGCCAGCGGCGCGTGACGATCTCGAAGATCCTGCTGCTGGGCGTGGCGCTGTTCGCTTCGTATGTGGCGTCGCTGAATACGGGGAACATCCTGTTTCTGGTCGGCGCGGCGTTTTCGCTGGCGTCGTCGAGTCTCTTTCCGGTGCTGGTGCTCGGCGTGTTCTGGAAGCGCACGACGCGGCTGGGCGCCGTCGCGGGGATGCTCGCGGGGCTGGGTGTGTGCATTTACTACATCGTGTCGACGTATCCGTTCTTCACGCAGCTGACGGGCTTCGTCGGGACGCGCTGGTTCGGCATCGAGCCGATCAGCTCGGGCGTGTTCGGCGTGCCGGCCGGGTTTCTGGTGACGGTGCTGGTGAGCCTCGTCGACGCGAAGCCGGACGCTTACACGAGGGCGCTGGTGGATTACATACGGCACCCGTGACGCTGGCCATCCGGCTGAGGTGGCAAGGGCGCGAGAGTTTGCTATAATGCGCGTCCCCGCCGGAGAGATGGATGAGTGGTTTAAGTCGCACGCCTGGAAAGCGTGTATAGGTTAATAGCCTATCGGGGGTTCGAATCCCCCTCTCTCCGCCAGGACACCCATGAATACGGGCCTTTTCGGCCCGTTTTTCGTTTCCGCCCGCCAAAAACCCGCCGCACACCAAAAAGGCGCCTGTGCGCGGGCCATCAGTGCCTGTGGTGCATCAAATCGACGTAGTGCGTGTCGAGCCAACGGGCTCCCCGTCCGTGTCCGGGCTTGCCGTGGTAATGGGCGACGATCCAGAGAACAACGCCGACGATTGCCATTACGACGGGCCCTAGCAAGTACGCCATCAACGTTTCATTCACGGCGTGCCCTCCATCAAGTCGTGGCCGAACTTACATTGTAGGTGACTACTCGCGAGAACGCTGGCCAGGGTCGATGCATTGCGAGCGTCCCTCAACGGCGGCAAGGCCGCGGTCACAGCGTCACAAATCTCGACACGAACTTGATGCACAATCGATGCTGGTTCGCCACACACGATCTCCACGAGGAGCAGAGATGAGAGTTTCGGATCTGGAAGGTGCGTTGCTCGATTACTGGGTCGCACGAGCGGACAATTTGCCGAAGCCGCGCGTCGACGATGGCTTCTGCTGGATCGAAGAACCGGCTTGCGACGGCGACCCGGAAGGCGCGCTCGAAGCCGCGTTCGCGCCGTCGACGGATTGGGCCCAGTGCGGCCCGATTATCGAGCGGGCCAGGATTCATCTCGTGCCCGCCGCGGCGGGCGAGCAGGCGACGTGGACGGGTTCCGTCCCCGCAGGCACAGGCACGATCGAACAGACGGGCGCCACGCCATTGATCGCCGCGATGCGCGCGTTCGTCGCGAGCCATTTCGGCGATACCGTCGCGGATCAATCGAATACGGCCTGAGCGCCGTTCATCGCTTCATCAGAAGCACTCGAACACAACTTCGACACTCTGATTGCCCGCGCTGCGCACGCCGTTCGTATGGATCTCGACGGTGTGCATCTGCATGTTCTGGTCGCGGCAATAGGCCTTCGCGTGCTTGAGCCCCGCGTTGCGGATGCTGTTCCACGATGCGAGGCTGGTGCGTCCGCGACTCGTGACCGAGAGATAGCCATTCTGCTTCTTGTCCACGCTCGATACCGCGGTGCAGGCCGCGAGCACGCCAATCCCGGCCAGCAGAATGCACTTCTTCATAGTCCTCCCCTGGTTGGCGCATTGTGGCGGCCGATGCCCATAACAAGCAATCGAAAAAAGTCCTGGTCCGATTCACGGCGCCAATGCGGGCACGCATCGGACCATGTTATTGCATGTGCTTCCGATACCGGACGTGGCGGGCCAATTGCGTCTGGCAGGCCGCGAAAACATGAATTGAGTAAAGCTCAAGAATGCGAGATTCATGCTGATCCTCGTGGCTCGATCACTTCAAAACGACTCGCAGAAAATGGGCGATTATGCTATCCCTCACTTGACGCAAAAGATGAGATAGACTCAAATGAAGACGCAAATGTCCCGCCAGGGCCCGCAACGCGCAACCTGTATGCGATTCGACGTCCGGCATCGACATCTGCGAACTCGACGCGTTGTGCGGATCATCCGCGTCGCTTGCGGAGTAGCATGACATCGAGCGCATTGCCGCATGTATAAGCAACACTCAGGAGACACTGATGCTTCCCGCCGCTGACACCTACGACGGTCTCATCGCCGCATTCGAATGGCGCATTCCGCAGCAATACAACATCGGCGTCGACGCGTGCGACAAGTGGGCTGACGGCAGCGGCCGTCTCGCGCTGATCTGCGAGACGCGCAAAGGGCAGGCGACGCGCTACACGTTCGACGAACTGAAGTCGCTGTCGGACCGCTTCGCGAATGCGCTGCGGCGCAGTGGGGTGAAGAAGGGCGACCGCGTCGGCATCTTTCTCGCGCAATCGGTCGAGACGGCGATCGCGCATCTCGCCGTCTACAAGTGCGGAGCAATCGCGGTGCCGCTCTTCGCGCTGTTCGGGCCCGATGCGCTCCAATACCGCTTGTCGGATAGCGGCGCGGTCGCGCTCGTCACGGACCTGAGCGGCGCGCAGAAGATCGCCTCGGTGCGCGCCGCATTGCCCGAACTGCGCGCGATCTTTTGCGTCCACGCCGAGCAAGCCGATCCCGCATCGCAGGTCGAATCGTTCTGGACCGCGCTCAACGAATCGCCGGCCGCGTTCAATGCAGAGGCGACCTCCGCGGACGATCCCGCCGTCATCATCTACACGTCCGGCACGACGGGCAAGCCGAAGGGCGCGCTGCACGCGCATCGCGTGCTGCTCGGCCATCTGCCCGGCGTGGAGATGCCGCAAGCGTTTTTCCCCGCCGATGCGCGGCTGATGTGGACACCCGCCGACTGGGCATGGATCGGCGGTCTGTTCGATGTTCTGCTGCCCGCATGGCATCACGGCGTGGCCGTGCTCGCGCGGCGCTTCGAGAAGTTCGATGGCGAAGCGGCCTTCGATCTGATGCAGCGATATGCCGTTACGCACACGTTCTTGCCGCCGACCGCGTTGAAGATGATGCGCGCCGTCGAGCATCCGGAGCGATGGAAGCTTTCGCTGCGCGCAGTCGCGAGCGGCGGCGAGTCGCTCGGCGCGGAGCTGATCGACTGGGGGCGGCGTGCGCTCGGCGTGACGATCAACGAATTCTATGGCCAGACGGAGTGCAACGTCGTGGTGTCGTCGTGCGCGACGCTGTTCGAGCCGCGTCCCGGCTCGATCGGCAAGGTGGTGCCGGGGCATCGCGTCGCGATCGTCGACGATGCAGGGCAGACCGTCCCGCGCGGCGAGCCCGGCAATATCGCGATCCGCGCGCCGGACCCGGTGATGTTTCTCGGCTACTGGCGCAACGAGCCGGCCACGCGCGACAAGTTTCGCGGCGACTGGCTGCTGACGGGCGACATGGGTCTGATGGACGCGGACGGCTTCATCCGTTTCGTCGGCCGCGACGACGACGTGATCACGAGCGCCGGCTACAGGATCGGTCCCGCGCCAATCGAAGACTGCCTGCTGCGTCATCCCGCCGTGCGGATGGCAGCTGTGGTCGGCGCGCCCGACGTGCAGCGCACCGAAATCGTCACCGCCTTCGTCGTGCTGAATCCCGGCTACGAACCCGGCGATCTGCTCGTGCGGACTTTGCAGGAGCACGTGAAGACGCATCTCGCCGCGCATGAGTATCCGCGTGCGATTCATTTCGTCGAAGCGCTGCCGATGACGGCGACGGGCAAAGTGATCCGCCGCGAACTGCGCGAGCGCGTTTCGCCGCCGCAGCGCTGAGCCCGTGCGCGCAAGCGGCGCGCGAGCGGATCTGAGCCTTCTTTAAGCCCATTCGCGCGGCACATCGTCATCCGCGGACAGCGTGAGGCCCGCGACGGGCAGCGGCAACGCCGTCTTGTAGCGCACCTGCTTGAGCGCGAAGCTCGAGCGGATGTTCGACACGCCGGGAATCTTCGTGAGCCACTGCACGATGAAGCGTTCGAGGCTTTGCATGTCGGGCACGACGACGCGCAGCAGATAGTCGGCGTCGCCCGTCATCAGATAGCACTCCATCACCTCGGGCCGCTCGCCGACTTCCTGTTCGAAGCGGCGCAGCGCATCTTCGACCTGCTTTTCGAGGCTCACCTGAATGAACACGTTAATGCGCAGCCCAAGCGCCCCGGCATCGAGCAGCGTGACCTGCTGACGAAAGAGCCCGAGCTTTTCAAGCGCGCGCACGCGGTTGAAGCACGGCGTCGGCGACAGGTTCACGGCACGCGCCAGCTCCGCGTTCGTGATGCGTGCGTTCTGCTGTAGCTGCTGGAGAATCGCGATGTCGATACGGTCGAGCCGCCTTGCGGTGGCGGATCTGGCTTCCGATGTCATAGTGTAAACATTCCATATGAAGCTGAATTTCAGGAATAAATACACTATCTGAAAGCGCGCGAGCAAGCAAAAGAGACGCACATTTTGTGACTGCATGGGTAAGCTGATCCGACGTTGCCAGGTCGTTTCGACATTCCGCCGCCTTTCACGTCTCTCTTCTGCCGGAGTCGCGCCATGACCGATTTATCGAGCGGTGCTCAACCCGTTCAAGCCCTCACTCAAGCTCGCGTCGACAGCGACCCGCAGGAAACGGCCGAATGGCTCGCCGCGCTGGATGGCGTCGTTCAGCATGTCGGCATCGAGCGCGCGCAGTATCTGTTCGACCGGCTCGCCGCGCATGCGCTGTCGAACGGCATCGCGTCGGCGCGCGTGAGCGTCACGCCGTACGCGAATACGATTCCCGTCGATCAGCAGCCGCCTTATCCCGGCGATCTCGACACGGAAGAACGGCTCGCCGCCGCGTTGCGCTGGAATGCGCTGGCGATGGTCGTGCGCGCCAATCGCGCATACGGCGAACTGGGCGGTCATATCGCGAGCTATGCGTCGGCGGCCGATCTGTTCGAAGTCGGCTTCAATCATTTCTTTCGCGGCCCAGACGATGCGCGCGGCGGCGATCTCGTCTACTTCCAGCCGCATTCGTCGCCGGGCGTGTATGCGCGCGCGTTTCTCGAAGGCTTCCTGAGCGAGACGCATCTCGAGCATTACCGGCGCGAGATCGCCGGGCCGGGGCTGTGTTCGTATCCGCATCCATGGCTGATGCCGGACTTCTGGCAGTTCCCGACGGGCTCGATGGGCATCGGGCCCATCAACGCGATCTACCAGGCGCGCTTCATGCGCTACCTGCACAATCGCGGCCTGCTGAAGACGGAAGGCCGCAAGGTGTGGGGCTTTTTCGGCGACGGCGAGATGGACGAGCCTGAATCGATCGGCGCATTGTCGCTGGCCGCGCGCGAAGGGCTCGACAACCTCGTGTTCGTGATCAACTGCAATCTGCAGCGGCTCGATGGTCCCGTGCGCAGCAACGGCCGCATCATCGACGAACTCGAAGCGCAATTCACGGGCGCGGGCTGGAACGTGATCAAGGTGCTGTGGGGCTCGGACTGGGATGCCCTCTTCGCGCGCGATCGCACGGGCACGTTGCTGCGCGCGTTCGCGCATACCGTCGACGGCCAGTTCCAGACCTTCTCGGCCAACGACGGTGCCTACAACCGCGAACGCTTCTTTGGCCAGAACCCGGAGCTGGCCTCGCTCGCAGCGCATCTGAGCAACGACGACATCGACCGCCTGCGGCGCGGCGGCCACGACGTGCGCAAGCTGCACGCAGCGTATGACCGCGCGTCGAAGCACAGCGGCCAGCCGACCGTGATTCTCGCGAAGACGATGAAGGGCTTCGGCATGGGCTCGATCGGCCAGGGGCGGATGACGACGCATCAGCAGAAGAAGCTCGACGTCGAGCAATTGAAGGCGTTTCGCGACCGCTTCCGTCTGCCGCTCTCCGATGACGACGTCGAGCAGCTCCGGTTCTACAAGCCAGCGGAAAAAAGCCCGGAAATGCAGTACCTGCATGCGCGCCGGGCTGCCTTGGGAGGCTATTTGCCCAGAAGGCGGAGAGCCGCATCGCAGACGCCGACCGTGCCTGCGATGCCGTCCTGGGGGCAATTCGCGCTGGACGCGAACGGCAAGGAGATGTCGACGACGATGGCGATCGTGCGGATGCTCGGCAGTCTGTTGAAGGACGCGTCGCTCGGGCCGCGCATCGTGCCCGTCGTCGCCGACGAGGCGCGCACGTTCGGCATGGCGAACCTGTTCCGCCAGGTCGGCATCTATTCGCCGCTCGGCCAGTTGTACGAGCCCGAAGACATGGGCTCGATGCTCTACTACCGCGAAGATACGCGCGGCCAGATACTCGAAGAGGGCATTTCGGAGGCGGGCGCGATATCGTCGTGGATCGCGGCGGCGACGTCGTACAGCGTCCACGATCTCCCGATGCTGCCGTTCTACATCTACTACTCGATGTTCGGCTTCCAGCGCATCGGCGATCTGATCTGGGCCGCCGCCGACCAGCGCGCCCGCGGCTTTCTGATCGGCGCGACGGCGGGCCGCACGACGCTCGGCGGCGAAGGCTTGCAGCACCAGGACGGCACGAGCCATCTGGCGGCATCGACGGTGCCGAACTGCCGCGCGTACGATCCCGCGTTCGCGTACGAGATCGCGATGATCGTCGACGAAGGCATGCGCGAGATGATCGAGCGTCAGCACGACGTGTTCTATTACCTCACGGTCACGAACGAAAACTACGCGCAGCCTTCATTGCCAGCCGCGCCCGTCGATGCGGTGCGCGACGGCGTGCTGAAGGGTATGTATCCGCTCGATGCCGTGGCGCTCGATACGGCGCAGGTTCAGTTGCTCGGCTCAGGCGCGATACTCGGCGAGGTGCAGGCGGCGGCGCGCATGCTGAAGGACGACTGGCAGATCGACGCGGCTGTGTGGAGCGTGACGAGCTTCACTGAACTGCATCGCGACGGCGTCGCATCGGAGCGCGCCGAGCGCCTGTTCGATGCCGATGCCGACGACGAGGCGCCTTATGTCACATCGGCGCTCGCCGTATCGCGCGGCCCCATCATCGCGGCAACCGATTATGTGCGCGCCGTGCCCGAGCTGATTCGCGCGTATGTGCCGCGCCGCTACGTGACGCTCGGCACGGACGGCTTCGGGCGCAGCGACACGCGCGCGGCCTTGCGCGCGTTCTTCGAGGTGGATCGGGTATCGATCGCGATCGCGGCGCTGAAATCGCTCGCCGACGACGGCGTTGTTTCGCGCGATACCGTGCGGCAGGCGCTTGGACGCTACGGCAGGCTCGACGCGGATCGGCGCGTGCCGTGGGAAAAGTGAGCCGCCATTGCCGCGATTCGCGTAGCGGTTGCCTGGGTCACTGCTGCGGCACGAGCAGATTGGCGTCGCGCGCGAGCAGCCAGCGGCCGTCGATTTCCTTGCGCAGGATCGTCAGCGTGTTGCCGGCGCGGCGCATCGGCGGCGAGCCGTCCTTCGGCGTGATCGTCACTTCGAGATGCGCGCGCAAGAACGCCCAGTCGCCGAGCACCTGAAGTTCGAGAATGTCGCTCTTGCCGTCGATGTCGATGTTCTTCTGTCCTTCGGATGCCGCCATGAACGCGGCCTTGCCGAAAGGCTTCTGGCCCGCGACCATGAACACGGCGTCGTCCGTCATCAGGCTCAGCACGGTCGCCGTGTCGCCTGCCTTGCTGGCGGCGAGCCATGTGTCGATCAGCTGGCGGATTGCGCGCTCGTCGTCGGTCATGATGCTGTCCTCGATGGTCGGAATGTGATCCGTCGATTGTAGACCGTCGATGCGAAGCGTCAGCGCAGCGCGTTATCTCGACGTGACGATTACGCCGACGCTCGCGCTCACGACGAACAGCGTCCCCGCGAGTTGCAGCGCCGTCATCGGCTGATGCAGCACGACGAAGCCCGCGAACGCGCCGATCGCCGGTTCGATGCTCATCAGAATGCCGAACGACGACGCGGGCATGTGCCGCAGCGCGATCATCTCCAGCGCGTAGGGCAGAAGCGGCACGAGCAGCGCGAGCCCGGCCGTTGCGGCCAATTGCGTCGATGCGATGTGCAGGCCGTGCTCAGCGAGCCCGAACGGCGTCGCGGCGAGCGCCGCCGCGATCAGCGATACCGACAGCCCTTCGAGCCCGTCGAAGAGCGCGCCCGTCTTCTTCATCAACACGATGTAGCTGCCCCAGCCGCACGCCGCGCCCGCCGCGAGCAGCATGCCGATCGGCTCGCCGACCCAGCCCGCGCGGTCATGCGCGAGCAGCAGCACGCCGGCGACGGCGAGCAGCGGCCATAGCAGCGCGCGCAGATGCCGCACGCCCAGCGTCGCGACGGTGAGCGGGCCGAGAAAATCGATCGCGACGGCAAGGCCAAGTGGAATGCGCTCGATCGCCGAGAAGAAGCACAACGTCATGCCCGCCATCGCAACGCCGAGCACGCCCGCCGCGATCCAGTGCGCGCGCGAGTAGCGGCGCAACCGAGGTCGCACGACGAGCGCGAGAACAGCCGCCGCCCACGCGAGCCGCAACCAGGTCGTGCTGAATGCGCCGAATGCGTCCATCGTCGGCGCGGAAAGCGCGGCGCCGAATTGCACGCACGACATCGACAGCAAGCCGAGCAGCGCTGCCACGCCGACGTGGCGCTTCGGCGCGGCGGGCGTAGGTGCGGCGGTCTCTGGCGTGGCCGGCGCGGGTCCAGTCGGTGCGGGTCCGGTCGGTGCGCGAGACGAAGGCGACGCGTCCAATGCGGTGGGATCGGCGAACGAGGAATCTTTCATGGGTTGTTTTCAATGGGCGCGCAGTGCAATGGGCGCGCAGTGTGCATCGAAGGACAGAAGAACGACAGAACCCATCATATCGGCGAAATGAGCGTTAAGATAAGCTGATATTTCTTATGCCACTATCACGGACGCTAATAGTGCGCGACTTCGACAACAGTCTTCTCAGAGCCTTCGTGACGGTCGCGGAGACGGGCGGCGTCAGTGCCGCCGCTGCGCGGCTCTCACGAACCCAGGCGGCCGTCAGCATGCAACTGCGCCGACTGGAGGACGACATCGGCCAGCGTCTGCTCGAGCGTTCGCCGCGCGGCGTGCGCCTGACGGAGGCGGGCCATCGGCTGCTGCCCTATGCGCACGCGATTCTCGGCGCGGGTGAAGATGCCCGCCGCGCGTTCGAAGCGGGCGATGTGGCAGGCACCGTGCGTCTCGGCATGCTCGAAGACGTCGCGGTGGGCCGTTTGCCGCGCGCGTTGCGGCGTTTCTCGGCGGCGCATCCGCAGGTCGCGCTGGAGATCGTCGTCGATGCGAGCGCGGCGCTGTCGCAGCGCCTTGCCGATGGCGCGCTCGACGTGCTCGTCGGCGATCCGGCGATGGTCGATGCGACGCCGCTCGTCGCGTGGACTCAGCCGCTCTATTGGGTCGGCGCGCGCGGCTATGTGGCCGGGCGCGATGCGCCGCTGCCGCTCGTCGCCTTCGGCGGCACATGCCTGTGGCAGCAGCATGTGATGACGATCTTGCGGCGCGCGGGCATCGCGTGGCGCGTCGTCTGCACGAGCACGAGCCTGCCTGCCGTGCAGTCGGCCGTCGAAGCAGGGCTGGGCGTATCGGTGCTGCTCGAAGGCAATATCCGCTATGAATCGATGCGTGTGCTCGGCGCCGCCGACGGCTTGCCCGAGCCGCCCACTGCAGACCTCGGCCTTTTCACCCGGCACATGCCGGGCGCGCAGAGCGCCGCCGTCGATGCATTGCAGACCTTCCTTTGCGAAGAACTGGATATCGGCCTTATCGAGCGTTCATCGAAAGAGCGCCGTTAGCGCCGGAATGCGGCAGCGGATGCTATGCACGCATGGCTTGCGCGAAAAGCGACAGTTTGAGAGCGCGTGAAAGCTGTGAGGATTCCTCGTATGTCCAACGATGAACAACGGTGAACAACCGTTGACTTGCGGGCGTGTTGATCGTGTTGTCATATTGCCCGTTCATAGTCTGTCCGAGGGCCGCGATGGCTTGAGTGCGTGAGAGCCCGCTTCAGCACATATCAATTCGACACTGCCGCTACAGCATGACGAGGTGATCCGCGCGGACGGTGTGATCGGGGAAAGGCATGAACCATCATCAGCTTGAGTCGGATCTCGAGCATCTCGAGCATGTCCTGGTGCGCATTTCCGGTGCGGAGCCCATTCCGCTTTCGTACTGGCGCAAGCGCGTCGATGACGTCAATGCGGCTGCGCGCATTCCTGCGCAGAAGTGCCGTGCGCAGAAGCTTCACGAAGCGTTGAATGCGCTGGAGTCCCGTACGGGGACTTGAGCGTTTGCCTGTTCCGCGATGCGTCGCCTGGGCGCTTTCGCTGGCATCCGCGTTAGCGCCTCCTCGCGCATTGCGGATGCTCCGAACAGGCAAGGACACCCACGAAAAGCAGCCGCAAGCGGCTGCCGGCAACTATTGCAAAAAGCGGCAAAAGCGGCGGCGCCGCGCACGATTTGCAGGCGCCTCGATCAGCCGTTTGCCGGAACAAAGGCACGTGCGCTCAGCGTCTGATCACGCCCATCAGCAGCGTCACGAGGAAGATCACGATAAAAATAAAGAACAGCACCTTCGCGATTTCGGCAGCGCCGGCGGCGATACCGCCAAATCCGAAGATGGCCGCGATAATGGCAATGACGAAAAAGATGGCAGCGTATCGAAGCATGGCAGTCTCCATCGTTGGATTGCTGGACAGGTCGATGCAGCGATCGACCGACACGCGGGAACCGCGTCGGCAGGCGCAGGCGCCGCCGTCACGGCATCGAGCAACGCCCGTGCCCATCATGCCATCATAGGAAGCCTGGTGGGCCCTATGCAATTTTCAGCAAGTGTCGGCTCATGACAGCCAATTTTCTCGCCTCGATCGGAATTTCGTGGATCGTCATCGCTTGCGTGGTGGTGGCGATACTGCCGTTGTCGATTGCATGGCTGCGGCCCGCAATCACCGCGTGCAAGCAGGTTTCGTCGACGGGTATCGGGTCGGTCGCGTTCTTCTACGGCGCAAACGTGCAGGCCGAGCAGTTAGAGTCGTTCGATACTGTCGTGCTCGAACCCGACAGTGGATTCGATCCGTGCGCACACACGGCGCACTGTCCGAACTGGTATGCGTATGTGAGCGTCGGCGAGGTGACGAAGCAGCGCGCGTACTACGCGAAAATCCCGAAGGAGTGGTTTGCAGGCCGTAACGAAGCGTGGGTGTCGACGGTCGTCGACCAGACGGCGGCCGGCTGGCCCGGGTTCGTTGTCGACGAGATCATCGGGCCGCTGTGGGAGCGTGGCTATCGCGGCTTTTTCCTCGACACGCTCGACTCGTATGGGCTCGTCGCGAAGACGGATATGGAGCGGGCGCGGCAGCAGGCGGGATTGATCGCGGTGCTGCACGCATTGAAGGCGCGCTACCCGCAGGCACAGCTGATCCTGAATCGCGGCTTCGAGATCCTGCCGCATGTGCACGATCAGGTCGCGGCCGTTGCGTTCGAATCGCTGTTCGGCCGCTGGGACCAGGCGAACCAGCGCTATGACGACGTGCCTGACAACGACCGTGAATGGCTGCTCGACCAGGCGCGCACGATATGCGAGCGGTACAGGCTGCCCGTCATTTCAATCGATTATTGTCCGCCGGATGACGACGCACGCCGCTGCGAGATCGCGCTGAAGATCGCCGCGCTGGGCCTCGAGCCCTATGTAACGGACGGCGCGTTGCAGACGGTGGGCGTGGGCAGCGCGGCACTCGAAGACATCGCGCGGCCCACGAAGGTGACATTCAAACTTTGAAGAGCCGGCGCGACAATCGACGCAATCCGGCACACGTCAGCGGCCTTAGCGCAACTGCGTGACGGCCAGCAGCAACACCATGCTGCCGATCGCGCCATCCAGCACGCGCCACGCGGTCGCGCGTTTGAAGAGCGGCGCGAGAGCCCGCGCGCCATAGCCCAGTGCAACGAACCAGATCGCGCTGACGAACATCGCGCCGACGGCGAACGCGGCACGTGTGCCTTGCGCTTCGCGGGCGCCCGCCGTGCCGATCAGCAGAAACGTATCCAGATAGACGTGCGGATTGAGCCACGTGAACGCGAGCGTCATCAGCACGATAGGCCACGCGCGTTGCACGGGCGGCGCGGCGTCGCCTTTCGAATCGGTGTCGAGCACGGCATGCCCGGGGCGCAGCGCGCGCATCAGCGCGCTGATGCCGAACCACGCCAGATAAGCGAGACCCACATACAGCAGCGCGTGGATGAAAGCCGGATAACGCTCGACGAGCACCGATGCGCCGCCGACGCCCGCGCCGATCAGCAGAAAGTCCGACAGCGTGCACAGCAGCACGATCTTGCCGATATGCGAGCGCATGATGCCTTGACGCAGCACGAATGCATTTTGCGCGCCGATAGTGACGATGAGTGACGCGCACAACGCGGCGCCATGTGAAAAAGCGAGCCAGTTCATGATGTTTTTGGGGAAGTGAGGAAGTCGCGTGGTGCCAGTCTGCCGCGATCGTTAGAATAAGAGAAGCTAATTTCGGTAATGCCGATTAAGGAGCGCTAATGCTCGACTATGCACTGCTGGATGCGCTCGCGGCCGTCGTGCGCCACGGCTCGTTCGATCGCGCGGCGACGGCGCTCAATGTGACGCCTTCGGCCGTATCGCAACGCGTGAAGCTATTGGAAGAGCGCGTCGGCAGCGTGCTCGTCAAGCGCGGGCAGCCATGCACGGCGACCACATCGGGCGCGTTGCTGTGCCGGCATACGGAGCGCGTGCAACTGCTCGAAGCCGAACTCACGGGCCGCGTGCCCGATCTGCCCGGCGCGTTGCTGGAGCCGTGGCCGACCTTGCGCGTCGCCGTGAACGACGACAGCGTGGGCACGTGGTTCATCGATGCTGTTGCGGGCTTCTGCGCCGAGCGCGGCATGTTGCTCGATCTGGTGATCGACGATCAGGACCATACCGCACAGCGTATTCGTGACGGCAGCGTGCAGGGCGCCGTGACGACGCAATCGGAGCCCGTGCAGGGTTGCCGTTCGACGCGGCTCGGCAGGATGCGTTATCTCGCCGTCTGCACGCCCGCGTATTTCGAGCGCTATTTCAGCGAAGGCGTCGCGCGCGATACGCTGCGCCGCGCGCCGTGCATCGATTTCAATCCGAAGGATCAGCTACAAAAGCGCTTCGTGCGCAAGATCACGCGCGCCGAACTCGATGCGCCGACGCACTGGATTCCGCACGTCTCCGGGTTTCTGCGCGCATGCTCGACGGGCCTGGGCTGGGGCATGTGCCCGGAGCGGATGATCGCCGCGCAGCTCGAAAGCGGCGAGCTGATCGACATGGCGCCGGGCAAGCATCTCGACGTCGACTTGTACTGGCAGAGCTGGCGGCTGTCGATCGGCTGGCTCGACGATTTTGGCGCGGCGCTGCGCAAGCGGTCCGCCGAGTTTCTCGACTGACCGCCTGCATGCTTTCTTTTCACGCGAGATTCAATGCAGCCGGATCACAGGATGCACGCGGCGGCGCAGCCAATGGCTCGCCGTATCGAGCGTCATGCGCGCGAAGCCGGTGAGCGTCATTACGTGCCGGCGATAGATCAGCCGGTAGACGACGGTTGCGAACCAGCCGTCGACGAACACGGGCCGTTCGCGCAGCCCGCTCAGGCTGCCGATCGTGCCGACATCGCCGAAGCCGACCAGCGTGCCCGCATCGCGATATGTGAACTCCGGCAGCGCTTCACCGCCGACACGGCATTTCAGCGCGCGGGCGAGAAACATCGCCTGCTGATGCGCAACCTGCGCACGCGGCGCGAGAAAGCCGTCTGCATCTGACGGACAGGCCGCGCAATCGCCGAGCGCGAACACGTTCGCATCCGTCGTCGTTTGCAGCGTGCGGTTCACAAGCACCTGCGCGTTGCGATTCACCGCGATGCCGTCTAGCGTGCGCAACACGGGCGGCCCTGCAATGCCTGCTGTCCAGATCGCGATATCGCTTGCGAGTTGCTCGCCGTCGTGCGTGCACACGGCCGCTTCGCGCACTTCGGTGACACGCGTATTCGTGAGCACGTCGACGCCGAGCCCGCCGAGAATCCGCTGCGCCCGCGCCGAAATGCGTTGCGACAGCGCGGGTAATACGCGATCGGTGCCTTCGATCAGCCTGATGCAGAAGTCGCGCTCGGGATCGAGTGCGAAGAGGCTATAGCGGTGCATCAAACGGATGCTGTCGCGCAGCGCTGCCGCAAGCTCGACACCCGTCGCGCCCGCGCCGATGATGTTGATCGACACGGGCTGCACGTGTTGCGCGCCGCTCACGCGCCGCGCGTGATTCGCCCGCGTGCACGCGTCGAGCAGCTTGCGGCGAAACGATTCCGCATGCGTGACTGATTCAAGCGGCAGCGCGTGTTCGGCGGCGCCTTGCACGCCGAAATAGTTCGTCACGCTGCCCATCGCGAGCACGAGCGTATCGAATGCGATGTCGCGCGCGGGCAGCACTTCGCGGCCATCCGCGTCGCGCGTCGCATCGATCGTGATGCGGCGCTGCGCGCGATCGAGCGATTGCAGCGAGCCCTGTTCGAACTCGAAGCCATGGCGCCGCGCCTGCACCGCGTATTGCAGCTGGTGCGTGGCGGGATCGATCTGCCCCGATGCCGCTTCGTGCAGCAGCGGCTTCCAGAAGTGCGTCGGCGAGCGGTCGACGAGAACGATCCGCGCTTGTCCGCTCTTGCCAAGCGATTCGCCGAGCCGCGTCGCGAGTCCCAGTCCACCGACGCCGCCGCCAACGATGACGATACGGTGCGGCGCATAGTGCGTGCTGCTTGCTGTGTGTCGATCGATCGAGGCCATGACGTGTACTCTCCTGAACGTTTGCAATTCGATTCATGCGGCAACTTCATCATTGAGGTCGAGTATAGAATCGGGGAAAACAGCAGCACAATTTAATGTTTGTACGAAACATATAGGTTTTTGCTTATGTTGAAAGCGGCGACATTTCGTCAATTGAAGGCGCTTCATACGGTGGCGAAGCTCGGCAGCGTGTCGGGCGCGGCGGAGGAGTTGCGTCTGACGCAACCCGCCGTATCGCTGCAAATCAGGTTGCTCGAAGACGCCGCGGGCGCGCCGCTCTTGCAGCGCGTGGGCCGCGGCGTGCAACTGACGGCGGCGGGAGAAATCCTCGCGCGCTATGCGCTCGAAATCCTCGACTTGTGGAACGGCGCCGCCGACGATCTCGCCGCGTTGCACGGCGAGCAGGGCGGCACGCTGCGCATCGGCGCAATCACGACGGCCGAGTATCTGATCCCGCCGTTTCTCGTGCGTTTTACTGAGGCGCGTCCGCAGGTGAAGGTGCAGTTCAAGGTCGGCAACCGCGCGGACATCATTCGCATGCTTGCGACGCACGAAATCGATCTCGCCGTGATGGGCAGTCCGCCGCGCGAGTTGCGCACGGTCGCCACGGCATTCGCGAAGCATCCGATGGCGTTCGTCGCGTCGCCGTCACATCCGCTGATGAAGAAGAAGCGCCTGACGCTAGGCGATCTGGAGTCCGCGAATCTGTTCGTGCGCGAGCGCGGCTCGGGCACACGTTCGACCGTCGAAAATCTGTTCCGTCAGGCGGGGCACAAGCTTCACATCGGCTCGGAGCTGTCGAGCAACGAAGCGATCAAGCAACTGGTGGAAGCGGGCCTCGGCATTTCGTTTCTGTCGCTGCATGCGTGCACGCTGGAATTTCAGGCGGGGCTGCTCGCGCTGCTGCCGCTACCCGACAACCCGATCGAGCGCGACTGGTATGTGATGCATGTATCGGACAAGCGCTTGCCGCACGTCGCGAGCCTGTTTCGCGACTTTCTGATCGACGAGGGCATGACGGGCAGTGTGCCGATTCCGATGCCGTCCGTCGCGGCTGCGAGGAAGCGGCGCCGCGCGTGAAATCTGCCGGCTCGCGTTGAGACTTCGAGCCGAGCACGGCCGAAGCGCGCATCGACGTTGCTTCTACGTTACTCCGCCCGCTTGAACGGTCCTTCGTCGGACGGCGCGGGCTTCGTCTGCATATCGTCGTTTGCATCGCGCGTCTCGGGCATCGCGGCCCACACGAGCAGCACCGCAAGCGCGCCCGCGCCCGCGAGTCCGAAGAAGCTGATTGCGCTGCCGAAGCGGTCGGCAATGAAGCCCGCGAGCGCCGTCGAGAACGTTGCGCCGATCCCCGCCGCAAGACCGAACAGGCCGATCGTGAGGTTGTAGCGGCCCTTGCCGCCTGCGACGTCGGCGGCGATCAGCGGCAGCATCACGCCGAACACGGCCGCGCTCACGCCGTCGAGCATCTGCACGGGCACGAGCAGATACGGGCTGCTCACGCCCGCGAACAGCAACGCGCGCAACGGCAAAGCGGAGAAGCCGAGCAGCAGGATAGGGCGGCGTCCCCAGCGCTCTGCCGTGCGTCCGACCCACGGTGACAGCATCGCGACGATCGCTTGCGGCACGATGATGCAGGCGGCGATCACGAGTTGAACGTTTTCGCCCATGCCCGTCGTCACTTCGCCCGCTGCGAGGTTCAGCATTGCCGCATTCGACAGGTGGAACAGCACGACGCACGCCGCGAAGACCAGCATGCGCTTGTCGCGCAGCAGCTCGAGGATCGACTCCTTTTCCTCGTGCTCGTCTTGATCGTTCTTCACGGGCACGTGCGCCGGTGCGTGGTGCGACGGCATCGTGATCATCGACAGCGCGAGCAGAGCGGGCGCCGCGAGCGCGGCCGTCAGCCAGAACACGGCGCGCGCCGAGAAGTACTCGCCGAACAGGCCCATCAGGCCCGCGGCGATGGCGCTGCCGATCGACGCCCAGCGCGCATTGCGTCCGAGCCGGTCGCCGAGATCGTGCCGTCCGACGAGCGCGAACGAGATGGCCGCCATCGCCGGCACGAGCATGCAGCTCGCGAAGCCGTGAAAGACCTCGGCGGCCATCACGGGCAGCATGGTCGGACTCGCCGCGAGCAGCACGGCGCTGAGGATGATCGCGATGATCGCCCAGGCGGCGGCGCCCTTCTTGTTATGCAGGGCATCGACGACGGCGCCGCCCGGCACCTGACACACCATCGCGCTGATCGTGCCGACGGAAAGGGCGAGCCCGATCTCGCCCTGCGTCCACTTGTGCGACGCGAGGTAGGAAGCGATGAACGGCCCGAATCCCGTCTGCACGTTGGCGACGAAGAAGTTGAGCCAGTCGAGGGCGCGGAGACTGCGTGCGTTGACCATGAAACGGCTCGTCATCGTGAATTGCGTGCGGTTGATGCCGCCGCAGCGGACGACGATGGGCCAGCCGCCGTGGCAGGCGCGGAGGCTGGAGGCGGTGCGGGCAGTGCGGGTGACACGGCGCGGATCGGCTTGTCCGTCTCGTAGGATGGCGACGCCTTGATCTGCGCGTCATTGAGGTCCATCAACGGGCGCAGCGTCTTGTCCTTCGTGACGAAGCGCAGCGCCGACCAGTTCGCGGCGATCATCCGGCGATCGGGGCTGATGATGCCGCTCACGTCGAGCACGACGGCCTGCGGCTGCGCGTTCGCATCGATCAGCACGTCGATCACGCGGCCGACCTTGCCGCCGTTCGGACGCTCGACATCCGCGTCCATCAGTTCCAGTTGGCCGGGCGGCACGGCGGGCGGCGCCGTCACGGCGGCGAGCGGCGTCGCGAGCGCGGCCGACGGCTTCGGCTGGCTGGCCGCCGACACTTGATTGGGCGGCACGGTGATCGTGATCGGCGCGCCTTTCGCGTTCGGCGTGAAGCGGAAGGCCGTCCACGGAAATCCGACCTTGCGGTCGCCGACGCCGAGAAAGCCCTGCAGGTTCACGATCATCAGTCGCGGCGTGCCGCTCGCGTCCGCCGTCATGTCGACGGCGCGGCCAAACACCTTGCCGTCGCTCTTCTGCACTTCGCTGTCGAGCAGACCGTGCGTCGTGCTGCGCTCGATCACGCGCGTCGTGATGATCGGCGCGGGAGCGGGCGGCGGGGGCGGCGGCGGGGGCGGCGGCGCGACGACGGGCGGCGGCGGTTCCGGCTTGCGCGGACGCACCACAGGGGGACGCGGCTTCTTCGGTTCCTTCGGCTCGACGGTTTCGACGGGCTCGGGCTCAGGCTCGGATGCGGCGACGGGCGCGGGGACGTTCAGCAGCGTCACCGTCGCTTCGCTGATGGGCGCGGGCGGCTGCTCGGTGGGTCCGAACAGGCTGCATCCCGACAGGGTGGCGATCAAGGCCGCAAAAACGGCCAGAAACAAAAGACGGAAGGCTGGACGTAGGAAACCGCCGTTCATCAAGTGGGACTCCGTGGCCAGGGCGGCAGGCCGATGCAGGTGCTGTCGCAAACAAACGATCGAGAGACTCACGCGGGCATCGAAAGCCTCGCCGGCAATGCATTAAAGGCGTGGTTTGCCGAGAGTTTAACCTGTGACGCCGCGCGGCCCTTGTTTCGTCTGCGTTTGCGGGGCGCGGAACGCACGGCGCCGCTTCGCAAACGACGCTGTCGATGCGGTGGCCGCGCGAGCGCGCGGGCTGCATTCAATCTCGGCTTCAAAGTGCTTACAGCAACGCTTGCGCGCCTGTCGGGCCGCGCGCAGGCGTAGGTGTTAACACGCGGGTCGCGAGCGCGCGTTGCCGTGATTCAAACGATATAAGGATCGCGACATGCCCGGCATCTTTTTATCGCGATGGGACTTATAAGGTGATTCGCCTAACCTTCGCCTCAGCATAAAAAGAACAACGGCGCGCTGGCATGACGGACGACGTCCACCAGCGCGCCGAGGGCCGGAAAGGCAACACATACCGACTACTCAACGAGACGAACCTGATGACGGCGCAGCCGCTGAAGCGGCCGCCGTTTCAGCATGCTGATAAAGGAGGCACTCATCATGATGGAACCCCAGGCCCAGAGCATCGCGGAAGCCGCCGCGAGCGAGGTATTCGAAGGCACCCGCGGCGGGCAGACGTTCATCGATCGCTTTTTCGACATCACCGCGCGCGGCAGCACGGGACGTCAGGAGATCATCGCAGGCATCACGACGTTTCTCGCGATGGTGTATTCCGTGTTCGTCGTGCCGGGCATGTTCGGCAAGGCGGGTTTCGACACGAGTGCCGTGTTCGTCGCCGTGTGTCTGACGACAGCCTTCGGTTCTCTGCTGATGGGCCTCTGGGCGCGCCTGCCGATCGCGATCGGCTGCGCGATCTCGCTGACTGCATTCACCGCCTTCGGCCTCGTGCTCGGCAAGGGCTTGCATCCGAACGTCGCGCTCGGCGCCGTGTTCCTGATGGGCCTCGTTTTCACGGCGATTTCGGTGACGGGCGTGCGCTCGTGGATTCTGCGCAATCTGCCTGCGGGCGTCGCGCATGGCACGGGCATCGGCATCGGGCTCTTTCTGCTGCTGATCGCGGCCAACGACGTCGGTCTCGTCGTGAAGAATCCTGGGCCGGGGCTGCCTGTGTCGCTGGGCCATATCACGTCGCTGCCGGTGCTGATGTCGGTGGGCGGCCTCGCTGCCATCTTCGGTCTCGTGCGCCGTCGCGTGCCGGGCTCGATCCTGATCGTGATCGTCGCAATCTCGGCGCTCGCGCTGCTGATCGATCCCGCCGTCGCGTTCCATGGCGTGTTCGCGTTGCCGTCGCTGAGCACGCCGGGGCACGCTTCGCTGATCGGCGCGATGGACATCAAGGGCGCGTTGTCGCTTGCCGTGCTGCCTAGCGTGCTCGCGCTCGTGATGACGGCCGTGTTCGACGCGACGGGGACGATACGCGCCGTCGCAGGGCAGGCGGGCCAGCTCGACGAGAACGGCCGCATCATCAACGGCGGCCGCGCGCTGACGGCCGACTCGCTCAGCTCGATCTTCTCCGGCCTGATGGGCGGCGCGCCGGCTGCCGCTTATATCGAGTCGACGGTGGGCGTCGCGGCGGGCGCGAAGACGGGTCTGGCGGCGGCCGTGGTCGGCTTGCTGTTCCTCGTGGTCATGTTCTTCTCGCCGCTTGCCGCGCTCGTGCCTTCGTATGCGACGGCGCCTGCGCTGATGTATGTCGGCTTGCTGATGCTCTCCAGCGTGAGCAAGCTGCACATGGACGATATGGTCGATTCGATGTCCGGCCTCGTGTGCGCCGTGTTCATCGTGCTGACGGCCAATATCGTCACGGGCATCATGCTGGGCTTCTGCACGCTCGTGATCGGCCGCGTGGTCAGCGGCGAATGGCGCAAGCTGAACGTGGGGACAGTGGCGATCGCTGTTGTGCTGGCCGTGTTCTATCTCGGCGGCTGGGCGATCTGATTCTTCCGTCTGTCTCTCCTTCGTCTGCGGCGCGCAAAGCAAATCACACACAAGCTGTCGCAGACGCAACCCGGCGTTGACACCGGGCTTGACACCTCGCGTCAGACGCCTACACTTAACCTCATGGTTAAGTTTCAAGTCGACACACTCGATCGCACGTTCGCGGCGCTGGCGGACCCCACGCGCCGCGCGATGCTGTCGCGTCTGTCCGACAGCGTGGATCTGTCCGTCTCCGAACTCGCCGAGCCGTTCGCGATGTCGCTGCCCGCCGTGATGAAGCACCTCGACGTGCTGTCGGACGCGGGCCTCGTCACGCGGACCAAGACGGGCCGCACGGTCGCGTGCCGTCTGTCGGCGGGGCCGATGGAGGAAGCGATGGAATGGCTGCGCCGCTATCAGCGGTTCTGGTCCGAAGCGCTCGATCAACTGGCCGCCTACGTGGAGGAACAGTCATGCCCGACCGCCCCAGTCTTACGCTCCACCGACACATCAGCGCGCCCCCGGCGAAAGTCTTCAGCGCGTGGACGGACCCGCAGCAAATCGTGAAGTGGCTGCATCCCGGCGGCTGCAACGTCGTTCACGCCGAGATGGAGCTGAAGGCGGGCGGCCGCTTTCACATGATCATGCGCGCGCCCGATGGCGAAGAGCACGACGTGAACGGCGTCTTTCGCGAAGTCGCGATGAACGAAAAGCTCGTCTATACGTGGGCGTTTCGTTCGACGCCGGAACGTGAGTCCATCGTCACATTTACGCTGAAGCCTGACGGCGACGGCACGTGGCTCACGTTGAAGCACGAACAGTTCTTCGACGAAGCCGCGCGCGATGCGCATCGAGGCGGATGGACGGAAGCGCTCGACGGACTCGAACACTATTTCTTGTGAAGGCCGCGCTCGCCTGCATGGAGTGAACGTAGAGTGAATGCAGAGCGAACGGGCCGTGCAACCGGAGGAACAGATGGAACAGCACAAGATCGTTTCACGCGAAGAATGGCTTGCTGCGCAACGCGCACATCTCGTCGAAGAAAAGGCGTTCACGCGCGCACGCGACGCGCTTGCGAAAAAACGCCAGGCACTGCCATGGGTGAAAGTCGACAAGACCTACATGTTCGATACACCCGATGGCAAGAAGACGCTCGCGGATCTTTTCGCGGGGCGAAGCCAGTTGATCGTCTATCACTTCATGTTCGGACCGGACTGGGAGCAGG
This sequence comes from Paraburkholderia diazotrophica, assembly GCF_900108945.1. GTDB lineage: Bacteria > Pseudomonadota > Gammaproteobacteria > Burkholderiales > Burkholderiaceae > Paraburkholderia > Paraburkholderia diazotrophica. The sequence goes on from NZ_FNYE01000001.1 coordinate 65,300, forward strand.
GCTGTCCCGGCTGTTCGTTCCTGTCCGATCATATCGATGGCGCGCTCGTGCATCTCGCGCATCGCGACGTCACGTATGTGGCTATCTCGCGCGCGCCGCTCGAAAAAATCGAGGCGTTCAAGGAGCGCATGGGCTGGCAATTTCCGTGGGTGTCGTCGTTCGGCAGCGACTTCAATTACGACTTCAACGTGTCGTTCACGCCGCAGCAGGAAGCCGAAGGCAAGGTCGTCTACAACTTCGACACGCAGGATTACGCGTGCGACGAACTACCCGGCATGAGCGTGTTCTACAGGAACGACAAGGGCGAAATCTTCCGCACGTTCGCGTCGTTCGCGCGCGGCGGCGAGCCGTTGATCGGCACGTACACGCTGCTCGATTACGTGCCCAAGGGCCGCGATGAAGGCGAGAACAAGATGATGGGCTGGTTGCGTCGTCACGACAGTTACGAAGACGGCGTGACGGGCAGATCGTTGACGGAAGGGAAAGAGGCCGACGCATGCTGCCATTCGGCGACGCACAAGTGAACGCGCGTGAATAGCCAGCACAGCCGGATCGGGCCCGCGTTTACAGCGACATTTCGAACGCGGGCTTGAGAAAGAGTTCGATGGCCATCACGACCAGGCCCATCGCGCCTGATGCGAGCGTGAGCGTGCCGTATTCGTCGTAACGCGAGTCGTACAGGCACGCGATCACGAAGAGAATCGCGAGCAGATTCGTCAGCCAGTCGAAGTTGAGTGCAAGCAGCATTGAATGATCCGGGCTCGTGCCGATAGATCAAAATCGTCGTGATCCTGATCGAACGGATTCTAGCGATGCGAGCTTACGGATAAGCAACAGCCGGGCTTACAGCGTGTGCGCTGGACAACGTTCTGCGCGCGTTTCTACGCGTCTTTCTACGCACCTGTTACGCGTCTTTCATCATGTCGTTCTCGATCCAGTCGATTACCGACGTGCGCGCCGGTTGCCAGCCGAGCAGATCGCGCGAGCGGGTGCCGCGCACGCGGCTATTCGAGCCGAGCCCATACGACGCCATTTCGTAGCCCCATTCGGCGATGGCCTGATCGAGCGGCCAGTCTTGCGCGGGACCGAGATGCAGTGCCTTCGCGATGGCCGCGCTCATGTCGCGGAACGACGCTTCGCCGCTTTCGACGAAATAGAACGTACCCGCCGGGCTCTTCTCCAGCGCGAGACGATACAACTCGACGACGTCGTCGATGTACACGTTCGACCAGATGTTGCCCCCGCTGCCGACATGCCGCACGACGCCGCTCTTTTGCGCCTGACGCACGAGGCGCGGCAACTGCACGCTCGCGCTGCCTTTGACGGCGCCGTGTCCGTAGATCAGCGTATTGCACAGCACCGACGAACGGACGCCGCGCTGCGCCGCATCGAGCACGAGCCGGTCGATCGCGACGCGCGGCGCCTTGTCGGCCGTCGGCTCGGGCAGCGCATCTTCCGTGTAGATCTTCGCGTCGCCGCGTTCGCCGCCCGACGCATCGCCGACGATGCTCGATCCGCTCGTGTGCAGGAGCGGCTTGCCGGAGCCCGCGAGTCCTTCGATCAGCGCAACGACCGCGCCGCGATGGTCGCTGCTCGCCGCGTTGATGACGGCGTCGGCTGCTTGCGCTTGTGCGATCAGCAGATCGCGGTCGTCGAGCGTGCCAGTTACGGGCTCGATGCCGAGGCGCTTCAGTTCGGCCGCATGTTCCGGGTTGCGGATCAGGCCCGTCACGCGATGGCCCGCGCGCACGAGCCCCGCCGCGATCGATCCGCCGATAAAGCCGCTTGCGCCTGTCACGAAGATGTTCAAAACGTTCTCCTTACGAGAAAAGACTTGGGACGGCGTCAGTATGGCGGCGCGCTGCTCTTGCAAAAAGCGCGCGGATCTCAAATCAATCTTGATCTGGAATCAAGAATGCGTCCGCGTGGCAGACATCGGCTGGCGCGGCGGTTTTTGTCCGCTTGCCAATGCGCAAACTCGACGTGTATATACAAGTTATCGGCGCGGCGCGACGAGGCGCGTGAACTGAAGCGCGAATTCGGCGATCGGCATGAACCGGCGAAAACTGCCAGATCCATGCCAGATTGCCTTGTCAGCTCTAATGGAAACCCCTTATGCGAATCTTCGAAATTTGAGTTGTATATACAAGCTGACGCCGCTACACTTCTCGAAATTGTATAGACAGGAACTCACACCATGATCCTCACGCCCGGCTCCCTGACTCTGCCCCAACTGCGCCAGATCGCGCGCGAACAGGTGACGTTGCAACTCGATCCCGCGAGCTTCGCCGCCATCGACGCCTGCGCTCAAGCCGTCGCGGACATCGCCGCCAAGGGTGAGCCGGCGTACGGCATCAACACGGGCTTCGGCCGCCTCGCGAGCACGCACATCCCGCACGATCAGCTCGAACTGCTGCAGCGCAATCTGGTGCTCTCGCATGCCGTCGGCGTCGGCGAGCCGATGTCGCTGCCCGTCGTGCGTTTGCTGATGGCGCTCAAGCTGTCGAGCCTCGGCCGCGGCCATTCGGGCATTCGCCGCGAAGTGATGGACGCGCTGATCAAGCTGTTCAACGCCGACGTGCTGCCCGTGATCCCCGTGAAGGGCTCGGTCGGCGCATCGGGTGATCTCGCGCCGCTCGCGCATATGTCGGCCGTGCTGCTCGGCGTCGGCGAAGTGTTCGTGAAGGGCGAGCGCATCTCCGCGACGGAAGGCCTGCGTCTCGTCGGCCTCAAGCCGCTGACGCTGCAAGCGAAGGAAGGCCTCGCGCTCTTGAACGGCACGCAGGCATCGACGGCGCTCGCGCTCTACAACATGTTCGCGATCGAAGACCTGTATCGCGTCGGCCTCGTGGCGGGCGCGTTGTCCGTCGATGCGGCTGCGGGTTCCGTCAAGCCGTTCGACGCGCGCATTCACGCATTGCGCGGCCATCAAGGCCAGATGGATGCAGCCGCTTCGTACCGCACGCTGCTCGACGGCTCGGCGATCAATCTGTCGCATCGCGATTGCGGCAAGGTGCAGGACCCGTACAGCCTGCGCTGCCAGCCGCAGGTGATGGGCGCATGCCTCGACCAGATGCGCGCCGCTGCGCAAGTGCTGCTCGTCGAAGCGAACGCGGTGTCCGACAACCCGCTGATCTTCCCGGACACGGGTGAAGTGCTGTCGGGCGGCAACTTCCACGCCGAGCCCGTCGCGTTCGCCGCCGACAATCTCGCGCTCGCCGCATCGGAAATCGGCGCACTGGCCGAGCGCCGCATCGCGCTGCTGATCGACGCGACGCTGTCGGGTCTTCCGCCGTTCCTCGTCAAGGATGGCGGCGTCAACTCGGGCTTCATGATCGCGCACGTCACGGCCGCCGCGCTCGCATCGGAGAACAAGACGCTGGCTCACCCGGCTTCCGTCGATTCGCTGCCCACGTCGGCGAACCAGGAGGACCACGTGTCGATGGCGACCTTCGCCGCGCGCAAGCTCGCCGACATCGCCGATAACACGGCGAACATCCTGTCGATCGAGCTGCTCGCCGCCGCGCAAGGCGTCGATCTGCGCGCGCCGCACAAGACGAGCCCCGCGCTGCAAAAGGTGATGGACACGGTGCGCGCGCACGTCGCGCATTACGAACTCGACCATTACTTCGCGCCCGATATCGCGGCGATCACAAAGCTCGTGCAGGACGGCACGATCGCGGCGCACAGCCCGTTCTCGTTCGTCTCCGAGCAACGCTAAACCACTTGCACAGCGACAGAGCGAGAGCGATGCCCAGCATGAACGCACCGGCCTATCAGGGAATCAAGGACTTTATCCTCGCCCGCATCCACGCGGGCGAATGGAGCGAAGGGCACCAGGTTCCATCGGAGAACGAGCTTGCACGCGAGTTCAACGTCGCGCGCATGACGGTCAACCGCGCGCTGCGTGAACTGACGGCCGAACAGGTGCTCACGCGCGTTCAGGGCTCGGGCACGTTCGTCGCGCGGCCGAAATACGAGTCGACGCTGGTGGCGATCCGCAGCATCTCCGACGAGATCGTCGCGCGCGGCCATCAGTATCACGCGAACGTGCTGCACGTGGGCGCCGCGATCGCCGACGAAGAACTCGCCGCCGAAATGCAGGTGAGCGCGGGCAGCCCGATCTTTCATTCGCGCGTGCTGCACTTCGAGAACGACGAGCCGGTGCAACTCGAAGAACGTTGGGTCAATCCCGCCGTCGCGCCCGAATACGCATTGCAGGACTTCACGAACACGACGCCGAATCAGTATCTCGTACGTGTCGCGCCGCTGCAGCGCGTCGAGTACCGCATCGAAGCGTCCGCGCCGGACACCGACACGCGCCGGCTTCTGACGATGGACGACGTCGAGCCGTGCCTCGTGCTGCATCGTCGCACATGGTCACAGAGTGTGGTCGCGTCCATTGCGAACCTCTGGCATCCGGGCAATCGTTACCGGTTCACCGGGCACTTCTGATTTCGTTCCGTTCGATCCATTCGCTCAGTCATCACCTCAGTCATCACCTCAGTCATCACCGTTACTAGCGCTTCCGAGGGCAACATGAATAACCCGAAACACATCGACCCGCGTCTCGACCCGACCCGCACGATCCGCGCGCCGCGCGGCAGCGAGAAAACCTGCAAGACCTGGATCGCGGAAGCCGCGTACCGGATGATCCAGAACAACCTGGACCCGGAAGTGGCCGAGCATCCGCATGCGCTCGTCGTGTACGGCGGCATCGGCCGCGCGGCGCGCAACTGGGATTGCTTCGATCAGATCCTCGCATCGCTGAAGGACCTCGAAGAGAACGAGACGCTGCTGGTGCAATCGGGCAAGCCCGTCGGCGTGTTCCGCACCCATGCCGATGCGCCGCGCGTGCTGCTCGCGAACTCGAACCTCGTGCCGCACTGGGCGAACTGGGACCACTTCCACGAACTCGACCGCAAGGGCCTGATGATGTACGGCCAGATGACGGCGGGCAGCTGGATTTACATCGGCAGCCAGGGCATCGTGCAGGGCACGTACGAGACGTTCTTCTCCGTCGCGAACCAGCACTTCGACGGCAACCCGAAGGGCCGCTGGATCCTGACGGGCGGTCTCGGCGGCATGGGCGGCGCGCAGCCGCTCGCGGCGACGATGGCGGGCTTCTCGATGATCGCCGTCGAATGCGACGAGACGCGCATCGACTTCCGCCTGAAGACGCGCTACGTCGACAAGAAGGCGAAGACCCTCGACGAAGCGCTCGCGATGATCGACGAGGCGAAGAAAGCGGGCACACCCGTTTCGATCGGCCTGCTCGGCAATGCCGCCGATGTGTTCGCGGAACTCGTTGCGCGCAACATCACGCCCGATTGCGTGACCGACCAGACGAGCGCGCACGATCCCATTCACGGCTATCTGCCGCAAGGCTGGACAATCGAAGACTGGCGCGAGCGTCAGAAGACGGACCCGCAGAGCATCGTGACGCCCGCGAAGCAGTCGATGGCCAAGCAGGTGCAAGCGATGCTCACGCTGCAGCAACGCGGCGCGGCCACGCTCGACTACGGCAACAACATCCGTCAGATGGCGCTCGAAATGGGCGTGCAGAACGCGTTCGATTTCCCCGGCTTCGTGCCCGCGTATATCCGTCCGTTGTTCTGCGAAGGCAAGGGGCCGTTCCGCTGGGTCGCGCTGTCGGGCGATCCCGAGGACATCTACAAGACGGATGCGAAGGTCAAGGAGCTGATCCCCGACGATCCGCACCTGCACAACTGGCTCGACATGGCGCGCGAGCGCATCGCGTTTCAGGGCTTGCCGTCGCGGATCTGCTGGGTTGGCGTGAAGGACCGCTATCGTCTGGGCCAGGCGTTCAACGAAATGGTCAAGAAGGGCGAACTGAAGGCGCCCATCGTGATCGGCCGCGATCACCTCGATACGGGATCGGTGGCGAGCCCGAACCGCGAAACGGAGGCGATGAAGGACGGCTCGGATGCCGTCAGCGACTGGCCGCTGCTCAACGCGCTGCTGAACACGGCAGGCGGCGCGTCGTGGGTATCGCTGCATCATGGCGGCGGCGTCGGCATGGGCTTTAGCCAGCACGCGGGCGTCGTGATCGTCGCCGATGGTTCGGACGCCGCGCACGAGCGCCTCGGCCGTGTGCTGTTCAACGATCCCGCGACGGGCGTGATGCGTCACGCGGACGCCGGCTACGAGCTTGCGCAGAAGACGGCGCGCGAAGCCGGTCTCAAGCTGCCGATGCTGGGCCGCTGATCGTGAGCGCGACGTCATCGTCCGCAAGCGTGTCGCTGATCCGCGGCGCGGATCTCGTGGCGTCGCCGTGGAAGAACGGCGGCGGCGTCACGCGCGAAGTCGCGGCTCATCCCGTGGGCGCGGCGCTCGATGCGTTCGTGTGGCGCGTGAGCGTCGCCGATGTCGGCGCGGCCGGTCCGTTCTCGCGCTTCGCGGGCATCGACCGGACGCTCGTGCTGCTGTCGGGCGCGGGCATGCTGCTCGACGAAGCGAGCGAAGAGGACGAAGCGCAACGAATGTCGCATGCATTGCGCGCGCCGCTCGACGTTGCGCGCTTCAAAGGCGAGACGGCCATCGACGCGCGCCTCGTCGACGGCCCGACGCGCGACTTCAACCTGATGGTGCGGCGTGGCGCGGCAACGGGCGACGTCGCGATATGGCGTGACGAAGCGCGCGCGCAACTCGATGCCGACATTGTGCTGCTGTTCTGCGCGCATGGTTCGCTCGATGTCGCGCTCGGCGGCGATATGAAAGCCGCCACGCTCACGTCCGACGACACCTTGCGCATCGACAGCGCACGCGCATTGCGATGCGAGGTCGAAGGCAAGGGCGCGTTGCTCGTCGTCAGCATTCGTTATACAGACAAATCTACGGACAAGTCTGCGGACAACTCGCCAGCCTGAACGTGCCTTGAACGCAATGGGCCTGCCCTCAACAGACTGCCTTCAACGATATCCGCAATGAAGCCAACCGTCTGGAACCATCTCAAGCTCTGCGCGCAGGGCAACCCCAACGAAACGATCGACGATGCCGCGATCGCCGTCGAGAGCGGCCGCATCGCGTGGCTCGGCGCGGCACGCGAACTGCCCGCGCAGTATGCCGCGTGGCCGCGCGAGGACCTGGGCGGCGCGTGGGTGACGCCGGGGCTCGTCGATTGCCATACGCATCTCGTGTACGGCGGCCAGCGCGCCGACGAATTCGCACAGCGTCTCGCGGGCGTGAGCTACGAAGAAATCGCGAAGCAGGGCGGCGGCATCGTGTCGACGGTGCGCGCGACGCGTGCCGCCGACGAGGCATCGCTCTTCAGTCAATCGGCGGCGCGGCTCGAACCGATGCTCGCCGAAGGCGTGACGGCCATCGAAATCAAATCCGGCTACGGGCTCGACCTACAAAGCGAGCGCAAGATGCTGCGTGTCGCGCGGCAACTGGGCGAGCGTTATCCCGTGACCGTCTACACGACGTTTCTCGGCGCGCATGCGTTGCCGCCGGAGTTCGCAGGCCGTGCGGACGACTACATCGATGAAGTGTGCGAGCGCATGCTGCCCGCGCTCGCCGACGAAGGGCTCGTCGATGCCGTCGACGTCTTTTGCGAGCGCATCGGCTTTTCGCTCGAACAGAGCGAGCGCGTGTTCAACGCCGCGGCGCGGCGCGGGCTGCCCGTCAAGATGCACGCGGAGCAGTTGTCGAACAGCGGCGGCACGGCGCTTGCCGCGCGTCATCGCGCGTTGTCGGCGGATCATCTCGAGTTTCTCGACGAAGCGGGCGTCGCCGCGATGAAGGAAGCGGGCACCGTCGCCGTGCTGCTGCCGGGCGCGTTCTACTTCATCCGCGAAACGCAGTTGCCGCCGCTCGACTTGCTGCGCCGTTACGAGGTGCCGATTGCGATTTCGACCGACAGCAATCCGGGCACATCGCCCGCGACCTCGCTGCTGCTGATGATGAACATGGCGACGACGCTCTTCCGGATGACCGTCCCCGAAGTGCTGCAAGGCGTGACGCGCCATGCGGCGCAAGCACTCGGCAAGGCGGATACGCATGGCGCGCTCGCGGTCGGACGTGCCGCCGACTTCGCGGTGTGGTCGGTGCAATCGCTTGCGGAACTCGCATACTGGATCGGACGGCCGCTGTGCGAGCGCGTGGTGCGCGGCGGCGAAACGGTATATACGCGGCGCGGCTGATCCGCGCGCGGGAACACAGGCACAGAAACACGCACAGACGCACGCACACGCACAGACGCACGCACAGGCACGCTATCAAAAGCACGCCAACGCAACGACAGCCCAACACGACATGACTCAAGCCACCCAATCGCTTTTCGCCGATCACGCGTTCCTGCCCGAAGGCTGGCGCCGCAATGTGCTGCTGCAATGGAACGCGCACGGCGCACTGCTTTCCGTCACGCCCGACGCGCAAGCGTCCGCAGGCGTCGCGCGCGCGAGCGGCCCCGTCTTGCCCGGCATGCCGAATCTTCATTCGCACGCGTTTCAGCGCGCGATGGCGGGCCTCACCGAATACCGCGCCGCATCGGGCACAGGCGCCACCGACAACTTCTGGAGCTGGCGCGACCTGATGTATCGCTTTGCCGCGCGCATCACGCCGGAAGGACTCGCGTCGATTGCGCAATGGCTCTACATCGAAATGCTGAAGGCGGGCTACACGTCCGTGTGCGAGTTCCATTACGTGCATCACATGCAGGACGGCAGCCGTTATGCGAACGCGGCGGAACTGGCGCAACGCGTCGTCGATGCGGCTGGCGCGAGCGGCATCGGCATCACGATGCTGCCCGTGCTCTATCAATACGCGGGCTTCGGCGCGCAGCCGCCGCGCGACGATCAGCGCCGCTTCATCAACACGCCGGAGAGCCTGCTCACCCTGCTCGACACGCTGCGCAGCGCGCGTCCCGAACACGGCGCGCTGCGTTATGGGGTCGCGCCGCATTCGCTGCGCGCCGTGTCGAACGATACGCTGCGCGCGCTGCTCGATGGCCTCGATGCGATGTCGCCGGGCGCGCCCGTGCACATCCATATCGCCGAGCAGACGGCGGAAGTGGATGCGTGCATCGAAACGGAAGGCGCGCGGCCCGTGCAATGGCTGCTCGATCGCTTCGACGTGGATGCGCGCTGGTGTCTCGTGCACGCGACGCATATCGACGCCGACGAAACCACGGCGCTCGCGAAGAGCGGAGCCGTCGCGGGCCTGTGCCTGACGACGGAAGCGAATCTCGGCGACGGCATCTTTCCCACGCACGATTATCTGGAGCAAAGAGGGCGCATCGGCGTCGGCAGCGACAGCCATATCGGCGTCGACTGGCGCGCGGAACTGCGGCTGCTCGAATACGGCCAGCGCCTGTCGAGACGGCAGCGCAACGTGCTCGCGTCGGCGGACATGCCGCGCGTCGCGGACCGCCTGTTCGCCGCGTCGCTGGAAGGCGGCGCGCTCGCGACGGGCCGCGCGGTCGGCGCGTTGCGTACCGGCGCGCGCGCCGACTTCATCGTGCTCGATGCGAACCATGCGAGCATCGCGGAGCATGGGAGCGACGCGTGGCTGTCGGGTGTCGTTTTCTGCGAGCACGGAGAGACACCCATCCGCGATGTGTACGCGGGCGGCCTAAAGGTTGTCGACGGTCGCAAGCATCGCGACGAAGAGCGCGCGTATGCGCAATACCGCGCGGCGCTCGCCGAACTGCTGAAGTGAAGCTAGCCGCCGAATCGCCGGCGCTTTTGTCGGCCCGAATCAACTTTGAGAAGCACTGACGACATGACTGCGACGCACACCTTACCCGTCTTCTCGCTGCATCGGGGAAGCCTGCCGATGCTGATCTCGATCCCGCATCTGGGTACGCGTATTCCCGACGACATCGCCGCGACGATGACGCCCATCGCCGCGCGCACGGACGATTGCGACTGGCATCTCGACCGCCTGTACGCGTTTGCGAAGCGCATGGGCGCGTCGATTCTCGCGCCCACTTATGCGCGCTACGTGATCGACCTGAACCGTCCGCCCGATGGCGCGAACCTCTATCCGGGGCAGGACACGACAGGCCTCTTGCCTGTCGATACCTTCGACAAGGAGCCGCTCTATCGAGACGGCCATCTGCCCGACGACGCCGAAATCGCGCGCCGCCGCGATGCGTACTGGAAGCCGTATCACGAGGCCTTGCAGGGCGAGCTTGCCGCGCTGAAGGCGCAGCACGGTAACGTGCTGCTGTGGGAAGCGCACTCGATCCGCTCGCAGGTGCCGCGCTTCTTCGACGGACGGCTGCCCGATTTCAACTTCGGCACGTCGAACGGCGCGAGCGCAGTCGAAGGGCTCGCCGAAACGCTGGCGAATATCGTCAAAGGGCACGACGGCTATACGGCCGTTGCGAATGGCCGCTTCAAGGGCGGCTACATCACGCGGCACTACGGACAACCCGCGCAGAACGTGCATGCCATCCAGCTCGAACTGTCGCAGATCACGTACATGCAGGAGCAGATGCCGTACGCGTACGACGAAGCGCTTGCCGCAAAGATCGAACCGCTGCTTGAAACGCTCGTCAAGACGGCGCTCGAACGCGTCGTGGCCGCCTGATCCTCCTCTTTGCCCGCCACACGGCGAAATCCATGTGGCGGCGTCTCCATCGCGCGGAACGCTGCTTGCTTTCCGCGGTCAATTCCCGAGTGAGTTGCGCGCGTCTGTTCTGCGCGCCACTGTTGTCTTTGCGCCGCGGCGTTCGGGCGAATCCGGTTGCGCGCCGCATGGCGATGCGTCTATCTTTGTCGAACACAGCGCCTGGGCACGTGCGTTGCGCCGCGAGGCTGTCCGGCGGAGCATCGTGCATGGGCGCGGCCTGCGCGCATGCGCTAGCAGCGAGACTGACGAAGGAAGAGCCAGCGATGGAATATTCCGACGAATACCTGCTTCCTGTCTGGCGAACGAATCTGGCCTTGCTGACGCGGGAGGTCGGCGCATCGACGCGTCTTGCGCGGATGATGACGTTCTCCCCGTCGTACCTGAAGCTGATGCTCGCCGGCCAGCGCGACTTCAGCGAAGAGTTCGTGCGCGGCGTCGAAGCGGTGACGGGGCTGCCGCCCGGCTGGATGGATACGCCGCATGAATCGCACGACGTGCCCGACAATGCACGCGATGCAATCGACAACGAAACGCCGCTTGCCCGCTTTCGCGGCACCGCGCATCCGGTACGAAAGAAGTCGGTGCTGCGTCCGCCGGAACCGATCTTCGGTCAGCAGCCGCAACGCCGTCCCGAAGATGACACTCACGAAGCCGAACAGCATCGGCGTCAGGCGCACTTTCGCAAGGTGCGCGATCTCGCCGTGCAGGAAGTGCGGCGCTTCGAACGCTATCTGACGCATCCGCCCGTCGAGCTCGCGTCGGTGCGCGCGAAAGTCGAAGACGTAATGGCTGCCGCCGATCTCGACGAACGGATCGATGCCGATCTCGCCGGCCGTCTCGAACAGATCGACAAGCACCGCCATATGCTGCTGCGTCATACAGAGCGCTTGCACGCGCTGCTCGCACAGCTAGGCGAAGACGACTGACCACGTCGCGCACGAGCCTATAGCGCATGATGTGTCAGAGCCGCGCGAGCGCGGCGCTGTCGAGAATGCGGATCCGCTTGCCGCGCGCATGCACGAGCCGCTCCTGCTGCAACTTCGAGAACATCCGGCTGGCTGTCTCGAGCGTGATGCCGAGATAGCTGCCGATCTCGTTGCGCGTCATACGCATGTTGAACTCGGTCGCCGAATAGCCGAGCGTGCCGTAGCGCTCCGCGAGATTCAGCAGAAACGCGGCGACGCGCTGCTCGGCGCGCATCGTGCCGAGCAGCAGGATCATGTTCGTTTCGCGTACGATTTCCCAGCTCATCATTCTGTGCAGATGGCGCTGCATCGGCCTGATTTCGCGGCACAGGTTCTCGAGCGGCTCGAACGGAATCACGCAGACGGTGCTGCGTTCGAGCGCAACCGCGCCGCAACGATGCTGGCCGCCGGCGATGCCGTCCAGCCCGAGCATTTCCCCAGAGATCTGGAATCCCGTCACCTGCTCGCGTCCTTCTCGATGCATGACGACGGTCTTGAACGAACCGCTGCGCAGGACATAGACGCTTTGAAACGGATCGTTAGCGCGATAGAGGTTGGCGCCGCGCTGCACGGTACGCACCTCGCAAACGAGCGAGTCCACCTGCGCGAGTTCGTCGGCGCTGAGATCGGCGGGATTGCATAGCGTGTTGATCGCCCATTGCGAGCCGCGCGGCACCGGATGCAGTGCCGCGCCCGCGTGCAACCTGCGCGCGAGGTCCGGTGCCTGGCTGAATGGGAAGAGCGTGGTCGTCTGCGCATCGACAAGCAGCATGATGGTCTCCTTCAAGGGAACGCGCATGCGGGCCATGTGCACGCGCTGTGGTGTTGTCCCGCTTTCGCGTCATTGCAGAAGAGCGGCGCGGACGGGCGACGTTAGCGTTGCATCGAGCGTGGCGCTCAGGGTTCCTCGCTGTCATCGAACAGCCTGTGGCGCATCGCGTAGCGCACGAGCGCCGTGCCGTGCGGCATCCGCATCTTCTCGAGGATGCGGGCCTTGTACGTGCTGACGGTCTTCGTGCTCACGCACAGTTGCGTCGCGATCTCGCCGATTCTTTCTCCCGCCGTGATGCGCCGGAACACATCGAATTCGCGCTTGCTGAGCCGCCGATGCGGCAGCGCCTCGACAGGCTCGGGCGGATTGCGCCCGATCTGCCCGGCCATCGCGACGCCCATGTAGAGACCGCCACTGGCGATTGTCATCAGCGCGCCGATCAACTCGCCGCTTGCGCTTTCGCGGGTCAGATAACCCGATGCGCCCGCCTCGAATGCGCGCATCGCGTACTGCTCGTCGCCGTTCATCGTCAGCACGAGTACCTGGATACCCTGATTGATCTCCCCGATTTCGCGGATCAACTCGACGCCGGTGTGGCCCGCGATCGACGCGTCGAGTATCAGGACGTGCGCTTGCGTCGAGCGCACCAATGCGATCGTGCCGGCCGCGTCGGCTGCTTCACCGGCGACTTCGAAGTCCGTCAAGTGCAGCAGAATGTTGCGAATGCCTTCGCGTATCAGCGCGTGGTCGTGTGCAATGAGGATGCGAGTCATGAGTGCGGCTCTTGAAATTGAAAGGGCGTTCAATGGAAACGCGTTCTCACGCGCGAACGGTACGATTTACGTGTCGTCGCGCGTCATGTTCATTTCGTTCGTTCGCGTTCTCGATTATTTAATGCATCGATCATGTTTGATATCGCTTATGTAACTACCGGATAGCCGGCATTTCATCGTTGCAAACAAAGCGGATTGATCGTGCATGGGAATGATTTATCCCCCTCCAAACGGAGGGTGCCACATTGAATTTGTCGACTTAGACTCTCTGCTAATCGGTCGAGCATGCAGCCAGATGTAGCCAGGAAGCGCGCCGCGATCGGCTTGCACGCCATGACGTCGGATGCGCGAATCAACGATGTATTCAGCGCTCCGCCGCATGCCGTTTTGCATACGCCTAATCAACCGCGCGAAGGAAAAAGACCTCCGCTTCAAGGCCTGCGACTCACAGTCGTGTTCTGCATGTTCGCGCTTGTTCATCGGATGCCTCCATTGCGATACCGAGTTAGCAATGCAAAACGGCGTTTTGCCGTATCGCGAGTCGAGATGTATATGATTTTTCCTTAAAAATAATATGTCCCATAGGATAACTAAGAAATAGATGTAGTTGAAAACAGCATTTTCATTTTTGAAAAAGGTTTCTTATGGATCTAAACGCGACTCGTATGTTCGTTACGGCAGTGCAGACGGGGACCCTTTCTGCCGCGGCAGCACGCCTTAACGTACCGTTGCCCACGTTGAGCCGACGCATCCGGCGGCTCGAGCGCGACTTGCGCGTGCAACTGATCGAGCGCGGCACACGGGGCGTGACGTTGACGCGCGCCGGCATGCAGTTTTATGAAACGACGGACTTCGGCATCGACTCACTGCTCAAAGCCGAGGACGTGCTGAGATCGGGGCAGGCTCACTATGAAGGCGTGCTCAGGCTATCGTTGCCGCCTTCGTTCGAGCCGTGGTGGGAAATGCTCGGCGATTTCCAGGAACGGTATCCGGCGATCAAGGTGTGCGTGTACACCAGCGAGCGCAATGTCGATCTGCGGCACGAGGGCATCGACGTTGCGCTGCGGGTTGGCCGGGTCGTCGACGACAGCATGGTAGCGCGGCGGCTCGTCAGCTACCGGCATGTGCTGGTGGCAAGTCCATCGCTCGCCGAGCGCCTCGATATCGATTCTCCTGAGGCGCTGCAGTCGTGTCCGTGCGCGGTCTGGTCGAACCAGCCGAACGACGAAAGCAGCTGGCGTCTGGGCGACCAGGCGCTGCGCGGCAGCGTGAGGCTCGCCACGAACGACTACCTTCATTTGCGCATTCGCGCGTTGCGTGGCGAGGTCGTCACGGAGCTGCCGCCGTTCCTTGCCGCGGACGCGATCCGCGATGGCACGCTGCGCGCGCTTTTCCCCGACCACGTGATGCCGTTGCAGTACATCAGTCTCGTGTACCCGTCGCATCGGCATCCGTCGAGCCTCGTGAAGGCTTATCTCGACCACTGCGAGGAATACGTCGCTTCGTTCGTGGGGCTCGCCAACCAGGGGGCGCACGCACCCGGAGCCGCGCGGCCGTCTCGCTCGTGACGCGTGCCTTCAGGCGCGCAGTTCGCTCAGGATCTGTTCCGCGAGATAGTCGCAAGGCGGACGATTCGAGCGCGCGCTGCGTGCCAGGATGATTTCGAGTTCCGGCAGCTTCGGCAGGCCATGCTGCCGACCGAGCGTGACGAAGCGCTCGGGCACCGCGCAACGCGCGAGCGGCGCGACGGCGAGCCCGGCGTCGACCATGCTGAAGAGGCCCATCAGGCTCGGACTTTCATACGATGTGCGATAGGCGATCTTTGCGCGTTCCAGCGCGTGAAGCGCATTCGCGCGCGCGACGCTGCCCGTGCCGAACACGGCGATGGGCAGCGGGCGCTCCTTCCACACTTCGCGTCCTGCGGCGGACGTGCCCGCCCAGACCATCGGTTCGAGCCGGATGAACTCGCCCGCGAGACCCTTGACGCGCGTCACGCACGCGAGATCGATCTTGTTGTCCTTCAGGAGCGGCGCCAGCGCATTGCTGGGCAGGCCGACCACCTGAATTTCGACCTTCGGATACGTCGCCGAAAAATTACGCAACACGGAGGGCAGCAGCGACGACGCGTAGTCGTCCGGCACCCCGATCGCGACGCGGCCTTTCACATCGGGATGCACGACGGACGCCCACGCCTCGTCGCGCAGCGCGAGCATGCGCCGCGCGTAGGCGAGCAGCGTCTGGCCGTCCTGCGTCAGCGTCACGCTGCGCGGTCCGCGTATGAAGAGCGGCTTGCCGAGCGCCGCTTCGAGCGAACGTATCTGCATGCTCAGCGCCGATTGCGAGCGATGCACGAGCGTCGCGCCGCGCACGAAGCTGCCCGTGTCGGCGATGGCGACGAACATCGCGAGCACGTCGAGGTCGAGGGCTTTCATTCGCTTTTATCCGTCGTTATCTGCTTGATTGAACACATCAGAAATATTGATCGAAATGTTCAATATAACGCGTTTGCCTGAAGTCAGGTGCGGCGGGCATACTGGTTTCGTCAGAGACCTTTCACACGACACCATGACGACGCCCGCCACCTACGACGAATTCAAGCGCCTGAACATGCGGCTCGACATGTCGCGCGGCAAGCCTTCGCCCGAGCAACTGGACCTGTCGCGGGCACTGATCGACGAAGCGGGGACGGCGGGCTTCATGTCGCGCGATGGGATCGATTGCCGCAACTACGGTCATGTGCTGGGCTTGCCGGAAGCGCGCGAGTTCGGCGCGCAACTGCTGGATGTCGACACGGCGCAAGTCGTCGCGGCGGGCAATTCGAGCCTCGAACTGATGCACGATGCGCTCGTGTTCGCGATGCTGCACGGCGTGTCCGACCATGTATCCGCGCATGCATCCAATCACGCGCCGTGGAGCCGGCAGGGCGAGGTCGCGTTTCTGTGTCCTGTGCCCGGCTACGACCGGCATTTCGCGATCTGCGAGGCGCTGGGCATTCGCATGATCGCCGTGCCGATGACGCAGGACGGTCCCGACATGGACGCCGTCGAAGCGCTCGTCAAGCACGATGCGTCGGTGAAAGGCATCTGGTGCATGCCGCTCTACAGCAATCCGTCGGGCGCGATCTGGTCACGCCCGACGATCGAGCGTCTCGCCGCGATGCCGACGGCCGCGAACGATTTCCGGCTCTTCTGGGACGACGCCTACCGTTTTCATCATCTGACCGACACGCCGCACGCGACGCCCGACATCATCGAACTCTGCGAGCGGGCGGGGCACGCGGATCGCGCGCTGGTATTCGCGTCGCTGTCGAAAGTGACGCTCGCGGGCGGCGGCGTCGCGTTCCTCGCGTCGTCGCGGCGCAATGTGGACTGGTGGCAGCGGCATGCGAGCATTCGCACGATCGGCCCGGACAAGCTGAACCAGTTGCGGCACGTGCGCTATCTGCGCGACCGCGAAGGGCTCGAACATCTGATGGCGAAGCATCGCGCGTTGCTGCGCCCGAAGTTCGATGCGGTGGTGGCTGCGTTCGACGCGCTGCTCGCCGATGTGCCCGATGTGTCGTGGAACCGGCCGGAAGGCGGCTACTTCATCAGCCTGTACGCGCCAAAGGGCCGTGCGAAACGCACCGTCGCGCTCGCGGCCGACGCGGGACTCGTCTTGACGCCCGCGGGCGCCGCGTATCCATACGGACGCGACGACGAAGACCGGCATCTGCGTATCGCGCCGTCGTTTCCTTCGCTGCATGAGGTGACGCTCGCGGCGCGCGGCATCGCGCTATCGCTGCGTCGCGCGCTGGAGGAGAGCGCCGCCAGCGCGACGCGGTGACGAGGTGAAGCGCGCCCGCCCGCATGCGCAAGCCACATGCGGCGCAAACCGGTAGCGCGCGCAACAAACTGTAATGACGGGCACGCGATGGAACTCGTCATCGCCGGCGGTTTTGCGGTAAAAGAAGCGGATGACCGACCGCGCCCGCATCATTCCGCTGATCGTTGCCTGCCCGCTGTTCCTGCAAAACCTCGATACGTCGATCATGGCGACCGCGTTGCCGTCGATCGCGCGCTCGCTCGACGTCGAGGCGCTGCATCTGAATCTCGCGATCACTTCCTATCTGCTCAGCCTCGCGGTGTTCCTGCCCGCGAGCGGCTGGCTTGCCGACCGCTTCGGTGCGCGCCGCGTGTTCTGCTCGGCGATTGGCCTGTTTTCGTTTGCCTCAGCGCTGTGCGGGCTCGCCACGTCGCTGCCGCAGCTCGTCGTGTTCCGCGTGCTGCAGGGCATGGGCGGCGCGATGATGGTGCCCGTCGGCCGCCTGATCCTGTTGCGCAGCGTGCCGCCCGCGCAGATGGTCGCGGCGATGGTGTGGTTCACGGTGCCGGGCGCCGTCGGGCGGCTGGCAGGGCCGCTCCTCGGCGGCTTCGTCGTGACGATTACGTCATGGCGCTGGATCTTTCTGCTCAATGTACCGTTCGGCGTGATCGGCGTGCTGTGCGCGCTGGCCTTCGTCGACGATACGCATGAGCACATCGACGAGCGTTTCGATCTGCCCGGTTTCATCCTGCTTTCGACGGGGCTTGTCGGGCTCGTCGGCGGGCTCGACACGGCGGGCCGCGGACTCGTGCCGCAATGGGTGACGTTCGCGTTCACAGGCACGGGCGCGCTATCGATGCTGCTGTACTGGCTCTATAGCCGCCGCCACGCGGACGCCATCATCGATCCGTTGCTGCTGCGCTTCAAGGCGTACCGGACGGCCGTGCTCGGCGGGATGCCGCTGCGCATCGGCATCGGCGCGTCGCCCTTTCTGATGCCGCTGATGCTGCAACTGGGCTTCGGTCTCTCGCCGCTCACATCGGGGTCGCTGAGCGTCGCGACGGCCGTCGGTTCGCTCGCCGTGCGCGGCGTGATGGGCCTCGCGATCCGCCGCATCGGCTTTCGCACGGTGCTGATCGGCGCGACCTGCATGACGGGCTGCTTCTACGCGTGCTATGGCCTGTTCCGGCCGAGCACGCCGCATCCGCTGATCTTCTGCGTGTTGCTGGTGGGCGGCCTGTTCAATTCGCTGGCGATGGTCACGCTCAACACGCTCGGCTACTCCGACATGCCCAAGCCGAAGATGAGCCGCGCGACGGCGCTGTCCGGCATGGCGCAACAGCTTTCCGTGAGCGTGGGCGTCGCGTTCGGCGCGTCGCTGCTCGCGCTGACGGCGCATCTGCACGGCGGCAGCGCCGCGCATCTCACCGCGCGCGACTTTTCGCCGGCGTTTTTCGTCGTCGGCGCGGCGGTGCTGTGCTCGCTATTCTTCTTCGTAAAGCTGTCGAAGGACGAGGGCGCGGAGTTGCGGCAGCGTTAGACGGTTCGCTCGCTTGCGTTGGCGGCGTTATTCGCGCCGGCGCCGCGCAACGAACTCGCCTTGCAGATTCCACGAGATGCCGTCATCGGCGAGTGCGACGCCTGTCCAGCGGAACGAATCGTCGGTGATCTCGGTGAAGTTCCAGCGGATCGGCGTGCCGTTCGTACGCGTGCCGATCTGCACGATATCGCGGCCGACTTTCCTGCCGATCAGCTCGTCGCGCTGGCCGTTCACCGGATTGATGTACGTGACGCGCCACGCGCCGATCGACGGGTCCCAGACGCGCAACGTCGTGCCGTACATGTCGAGGCCGGGCTCGCGCTGCGCGCTACGGTCCGCGCGGCGCGGCATGATCCAGACATCCTGCACCGCGCGCCCTTCGAGCGCCCAGCCGAAGTGAATCTCGCCCGTGAGGCGCCGCTCGCGCACGTCGACGCGATAGTGCAAAACGTCCATGTCCCAACTGCCGACGAGCCAGCCATACAGATCGTCGGCGGCATCGATATCCGCTGCGCGGCAAGGCGCGGCGAGTGCGGCCTGAAAGCCAGAAGCGAGACCATGATCCAATGCGTTCATTGCGTGTTGCTCCGTTTGACAGGTTCGGTTGAAGGGTCCGGTTGACGAATCCGGTTGAAGGTTCCGGTTGAAAAGGGCGGCCGGGCGTGGCACTGTGCGCCTGCCGCCGATGTGATAAAACGATCGTACGGACCCGGCGAGGTGACATCTTGGGAAAAATTGCCGTCGATCTCGAAGCTGCGCTGCAACGACGCGATGCACTCGGCACGCGCGGCGACACACACATGCGCACGCTCGCAGCAGGCGACGGCTGGACTGTCGTCGATGTGCTGTGCACGTTCGGTCCGCGTGACCTGCCCTTCGAAGAGCGGCACGCGGGCGTCTGCATCGCGATGGTGGTGGCAGGCGCGTTCGGCTATCGCTCGACGAGAGGACGCGAGTTGCTGACGCCCGGCTCGCTGCTGCTCGGCAACGCGGGCGAATGCTTCGAGTGCGGGCATCGTCATGCGCCGGGTGACCGCTGCGTGTCGTTTCACTATCAGCCTGCGTACTTCGAGCGGCTTGCCTCCGACGCGGGTTTTTCACGCAAGGACATCCCGTTCCGGCATGGCTGCATGCCGCCGTTGCGCGCGTTTTCCGGGCTGATCGCGAAAGCCTGCGTGGGCGCGACCGATGCAACGCAGTTCGACGCCTGGGACGAACTGGCCGTCGATCTCGCCGAAGCCACGCTGCGCTCGACGCAAGCCGATGTGAAACGCCGCGCTGCGCAGACGAGCGCATCGGCATGGGCACGCGTCACGCAGATCGTCCGCGCGATCGACGAAGCGCCCGATGCGCCGCATACGCTCGCGAGTCTCGCGCAAATGTGCGGGCTGTCCGATTTCTATTTTCTGCGCACCTTCGAACGCGTGACGGGCGTCACGCCGCATCAGTACGTGCTGCGCGCGCGACTGCGTCACGCGGCGCTGCGGCTTGCCAGTGAGGACACGAAGATCGTCGATATCGCTTTCGATAGCGGCTTTAACGACGTGTCCAATTTCAATCACGCATTTCGCGCCGAATTCGGCATGAGCCCGCGCGCGTGGCGCGTGCAGCGCGGCGCGCGTGCGGATCGCGTGGCTCGCATCTGCGAGGCATCGAAAGCATGAGCCGGCGTGTGCACCGGTTGCGCGCGGCTGCCGTGCTGCCGCTGATCGTCTGCGCATGCGGTGCAGTTGCCGTGCACGCGCAGGAGCGCGTCGCGCCCGACGACGTGCCGCCGTCGACCACGGAACGCGACGTGCATCTGTTCGTCGTGCAGAAAGACGGTTCCGTCGAGGAGCACGACGATACGATCCTGCGCGCGAACACGACGAGCGGCGTCGACGAAATCGCGCAGCGCTATGTGTGGTTCAACAAGGACATCGAGCAGGTGCAGCTGCTCGCGGCGGAGACGATCGACGGCAATGGCGTCGCGCATCCCGTCGGACCGGACGGCATTCGCGACGTGCAGGAGCCGCGCTCGGCGGGCGCGCCGACCTTCGAGGACGGCGTGCTGCGCACGGTGATCTTTCCGGGCGTCGAGCCGGGCTCGCGCGTGCATCTCGCGTTTCGCAAGACGCGCGCGGTGCCGTTGCAGGCGGGCACGTTCGCGTATTTCGTCGAGCCGACGCGCGGGCCCGTCGATATGCAGCAGCTGATCTTCGATCTGCCCAGCGACGTGCCGCTCTACGCCGACGCGCGCGGCTACGTCGCGCTTCCTCCCGTGACGGAGAACGGCCGCACGCGCTACACGTTCGAATACCATCACGGACCCTATGCGCCCGTCGAGTCGGGCGCCGTCGGCTATCCGACGTGGGGCGACCGCCTGATGGTCTCGACGACGCGAGACTTCGCCGCGTTCGCCGAGCGTTATCGTTCTGCCGCATACGATCCGAGCTGGCGCGACCCGAGCGTCGTGCAACTCGCGCAATCGTTGACGGCGCAGGCCGACGATCCGCGCACGAAGGCGCAGATCCTTTACGACTGGGTGCGTCTGAATATCCGCTACGTCGCGCTTTTTCTCGGCGAGACGGCGGCCATGCCGCACAAGGTGAGCGACATACTTCGCAACCGCTACGGCGACTGCAAGGACCACGTCGCGCTTTATAGCGCGATGCTGGCGGCCGTCGGCATCGACAGCCAGGCCGTGCTGCTCAATCTCGGGCCCGTCTATTCGCTGCCCGACGTGCCGGGCTACGGCGCGAGCGCGATCAATCATGCGATCACGTGGATTCCGTCGCTGCAGATGTACGCGGATACGACGGCGGGCGGAATCGGCTTCGGCTATTTGCCGCCGGGCGCGATGGACCGGCCCGTGTTGCTCGTCGACGACGGCGCGCTCGCGCGCACGCCCGCGACACAGGAGCACGGCCGCACGGTGCGGCTCGCCATCGACATCGATCGCACGGGCACGGCGGGCTTCACGTATCGCGTCGAGGATGCGGGCGTGTCCGCCGAACTGGAGCGCAACGTGTTTCGACGCGCGACGCGCCAGCGCTGGCTGCAGATCGCCGCCGACCGCTTGCGGCAGACGGGACTGCACGGCATCGCGCGCCTTCAGCCGGGCGAGCTGCGGGCGACCACGGGCCCGTTCCCGACGACGATGCAGGGCACGCTCGAGCACTTCTCATGGCCCGACGGCACGACGGCGCTGCCCGCACTGACGAGCTTGTCGGGCGGTATCGCGACACAGGTGCAGGCGTGGCTCGCGGAGCCGGCCCGCACGCAGCCGTGGGTGTGCATCGGCGGCGACTTCGACGAGACGTCGCAGATCACGCTGCCCGATACAGTGCGCGTGACCGACATGCCGCAGGACACATCGGTGCGCGACCGCTTCTTCGATTACGAGTCGCACTATGTGTTCGATCCGTCGTCGCGGATCGTGCAGATCACGCGGCGGCTGCATGCGCGGTTCGGGCATCAGGTGTGCAGCCCGGATGAGTTCGCGCAGACGCGGGCGTCGCTGGTGAGGATCGAACGCGATGCGTTGTCGCAGATCGTGGTAAGGGTGGGCTAGGGCGCCTGAGGTCTGAGTGTGATTGGTTGGTTTAGCCTGCTGCTGGCATCCGCGTATGCGGTTTCTGTCTGCGACGGCTTTTTTGTGATGGTTGTTTCAGCGTGCCGCTGGCATCCGCGTTAGCGCCTCGCGGCGCGAGCGTTGCCCCTGTGCGGGGCGGCACCTACTTTTCTTTGCCGCCGCAAAGAAAAGTAGGCAAAAGAAAGCGGGCTAACACCGCCAATGCTTGACGATTACCCACGGGCTCTCAACGTCCCCGTGTTTCGCACGGCAATGTGCTGGCTTGCATTCGTTGCCAACGCTCTGGCTCGACGCCTCACCCGCTTCATACACGCGTGGCACAACGGAGGGTATCGAACGCTTTAGCGCCGCATGTCGGTAGTGAATGAGGTTGCTGTGTCGTACAGGGCAACGCTCGAACCTGGCGCCGCATCGCGTAGCGAGGGTTTCCTGTGCGGTGCGATCGCCTACACACAGTTTGCCGCAAAGGGGCCCGCGATCTTCGATGTCGCGGCCCGCAACACGGGTGCATGAAGCAGGTGAGGCGCTCGGGTAGTGCGTTGGCAACGAACATGAGCCGGTAAGTTGCCGTGTGAACGATGGGGACGTTGAGGGCTCGTGGGTAATCGTCAAGCACTGGCGGTGTGAGCGGCTTTCTTCTGCCTACTCTTCTTTGCCGCGGCAAAGAAGAGTAGGTGCCGCCCCGCACAGGGGCAACGTCCGCGCCGCGAGGCGCATCGCGAATGCCAGCGGCCGGCCAAAACAACCAGCCAGCGGCAGGCTAAAACAACCAAAAAAAGGGGGCCGCGGCGACCGCTAAACGCCGCTCTTAGTCACGACAGGCACCCAAACCCCGTTCTTCACCTGATACAGCGTCGATGCCGCGCTCTTCAGCGCGCCCGTGCTATCGAACGAGATCGTGCCCGTCACGCCTTCGAAGTTAATGCTCTTGAGAGCCGGGCGATACACCTTCGGGTCCGACGATTTCGCCGTCTGCATCGCCTTGATCACGGCCCACGCCGCGTCATAGCCGAATGGCGCATACGACAGGATGTCGTCGCCGAAGCGCTTCTTGAACTTCGCCGAGAAGTCCTTGCCGCCGGGCAACTGCGCGAGCGGCCGGCCATATTCCCAGGCCATCGCGCCTTCGGCCGCTTCACCCGCGAGCTTCACGAACTCGGGATCTTCGACACCGCCGCCGCCGAGCAGTTGCGCCGTCATGCCGAGCTGCTTCATCTTCTTCGCAATCGCGGCAGCCTGCGTGTCGAGTCCGCCGAAGAAGATCAGATCGGCGTTGGTCGCCTTGATCTTCGTGAGCTGCGTGCTGAAGTCGACGGCCGTGTTACTCGTGAACTCGCGCGCGACGATATTGCCGCCCGCCGCCTTCACCGCCTTCTCGAACTCGTCCGCCTCGCCCTGGCCGAACGCCGTGCGGTCGTCGATGATCGCGATGCGCTTCGCCTTCGTCACCTGCACGGCGTACGTCCCCGCGTTGCCGGCGTTCTGCGCATCGGTGGAGATCACCATGAACGTGTTCGCGAAGCCGCGGTTCGTGATGGTCGGATTCGTCGCGGCGGGATCGATCATCGGAATACCCGCCTGTTCATAGACCTGCGAGGCGGGAATCGTCGTGCCCGAGTTGAAGTGGCCGACGATGCCGGACACGCTCTGGTCCACCAGTTTCTGCGCAGCCTGCACGCCGATGCGCGGGTCGGCCTGGTCGTCCTCCGAGACCAGTTCGAAACGCGCGACCTTGTCGCCGATCTTGATCTTCTGCGCGTTGGCTTCCTCGATGGCGAGCCGCACGCCGTTCTGCAGGTCCTTGCCATACCCTGCGTTGGGTCCCGTCATCGGTGCGGCGAAGCCTATTTTTACGGGCATTTCGTCTGCGGCGAAACTGGTGAGCGGCGCAATGGACAGCACGGCGCCCAACATCACGGCAAACGGATTCAGCGTCTTGCAAAGGCTCATGGTTTCTCCTTACATCGGCAGACAGGGATGGGAAAAACAGCCGGCTTGCAGTGCACGCTTCACGTCGGGCTCGACGTCTGGTCTTACGTCGAATGACGCGAAGCGCTACCGGTCGGATTGCTCGATGCAGTGTGTCGGCAGGGTCTCCTTCGTGACGAAATCGGACAAATGCACGGACGAGAGTACGGACGATGCAGCACAAACGGCAATGCTGGAAAACACCGAAGCCGCATCGCTTGCATGCCCTCTGCCGACGGACCTGTGACCTCGCGCAACCCGCGTGCTGCAGCCGATCCGTGGCGCGAATATAGAAAGCCAATATGCGTGCGTCTTGGTAGTTCGCGGCATGTTGAATGCGCATTTCAGCACAGCGGGTGTGCCACGAGCGTGCCGGCTGTCGAGCGAGGGCAGCAAAGATGCGCATGCGGTTGGCCGCGCAAGGGGAGGGGAAGTGTGGAGGCCGCGCGTCATGCCCGCATGGCGCGCTGGCGATCACGCAACGTCCGTTCATGCAAAAGATGCAGAAGGCGCTGCGCGAGAAAGATCAGCGTGATGTGCTCACTGCTCGCCTTGCATGCGCAGCAGTTCTTCGCGCAGACGCAGCAGCGGCTCTTTCACGTCGTCTTCGGCCCATGTGTCGAGATCGTCGATTGCGCGCTGGCAACCGTCGAGCACGACGTCGAGATCGACGGGCACGCCGTTCGCAATTGCGAAGTGCAGGGTCTCGGCGAATTGCTGGCATTCGTCCGCGCCATACGAGATGTCGAGGTTGTCGCCGATCACTTCGGCGATGTTGCTGCGCGCCTTGTCGTCGGGCGTGACCATGTCGATGATGCCGCGCGCGACGGCGGGCGAGTAGTAGAGCGCGATATCGAGCCATTGAGCCGCGTCGAAATCCGCTTCGCCGAATTGCGATTCGAAGAACTCGATCGCTTCCTGCTCGTGCGCTTCGTCTGCATCGACGCTGATGCACAACTCTTCAAACTGCTCTTCACGTTCGCTGCGGATAGTGCCGTCCATCGGTGCCTCGTCTGCCAGTGCCAATAACAATGCTGCGCGGTTTCGCGCGGCACGCATTATAGGACGTCAGGCTTAAAGGTAAAGTTCGCGGACGCTCGATGTATCGCCGGACGCTATGCCGACTCCACCACCCACGCATCGAACCAGTCGCGCGGATGCGCGATATCGTCCTGCGCGGCGATGATCTCGAGCTCATAGCGTCCCGCATCCCACGTCGCGCGCACGACTGCGTTGACGGCGGCCATCGTATGTTCGAACGCGCCGCGCACGGAATCGCCGTGCAGCGTGCGCGCGACGAACACGGCGCTCGTCAGGTCGCCGACGCCGACGGGCTGCCGCGCGAACGGGTAGAGCGGGCGCTGGCCCATCCACGCTTCGCGCTCCGTGACGACGAGCATATTGAAGCGGTCGGCGGCGCTGTTGCGATCGAGCAGATGCTTGACGAGCACCGTCTTCGGTCCGCGCTCCATCAGGTCGCGGCACGCGGAGACGGCTTCTTCGACGGTTTCGATCTCACGGCCCACGAGCCGCTGCAATTCGCTGTGATTCGGGCACATCACGTCGGAGACTTCGGGCATCGTCCGCACGAGAAACTGCTGGATGCCGGGCTCGGCGCGGCAGCCCGTCGCCGAGCCCATCACCGGGTCGCAGATATAGCGCGCATGCGGATTCGCGGCCTTCACGGCGCGGACGATTTCGATCACCGCCTGCGCCTGCTCGGGCGTGCCGAGATAGCCCGACAGCACGGCGTCGCAGCGCGGCAGCACGCCGATCGCGCCGATCCCTTCGACGAGCGCGAGCATCTGCGATGCGTCGATCGCGCTGCCTTCCCAATGGCCGTATTGCGTATGGTTCGAGAACTGCACCGTGTTGAGCGGCCACACGTTGACGCCGAGACGCCGCATCGGAAACACCGACGCGCTGTTGCCTGCGTGCCCGAACACGACGTGTGACTGAATGCTCAGAACGTTTTTCATGTTGAACCGATATGGCGCGGCGAAGGCGCTGGTCAAATGCGGACGGATGTATTGATGGGCACCCGGCACCCGGCAGGCAGCACGCGTCGGCTCATGCGCCAGGCGACCTGTCGGGCAGCCGCGCGCGCGGGCGTCCTTGCACCGTTTTGGCGTCTATGCCCATCGATATATGGACAGCATGCGCGTCATGCCCTGATCAGCACAAGATACATGAGTTTTCGTGCGACGGAAGCGATCCGGCCCCGTCGTGTTGCGCCGAACCATCATCGCGAAGGCCGATGGCACAGGCGCTTGCGTCCGATCACGCGGCGCCGCAGCACGCCTTGACGCGCGCTTACACCAGTTCGCGATACAGCGCGAGATAGCGTTCCGCCGATGCGCCCCAGCTGAAGTCCTGGCGCATCGCGCGACGCTGCGCCGCTTTCCAGTCGGTGCGCCGCGCGTACAGCGCGAAAGCGCGGCGGATCGCGCCCAACAGCGCATCGGGCTCGAAGCGCTCGAACACGAAGCCCGTCGCGAGATCGTCGGCGATGTTTTCGAGCGACGCATCCGTGACGGTGTCCGCGAGGCCGCCCACGCGATGCACGAGCGGCAGCGATCCGTACGCGAGCGCATAGAGCTGCGTCAGGCCGCACGGCTCGAAGCGCGACGGCACCGCGATCACGTCGCTGCCCGCGACGATCTGATGCGCGAGCGTCTCGTCGAAGCCGAGTTCGACGGCGACGCTGTCCGGATGCGCGTGCGCGACGCGCTGCAAGCCGTTCTCGAGCGCCGGATCGCCGGTGCCGAATACGACGAGCTGCCCGCCGCGCTTGACGATCTCCGGCAGTGCCGCGAGCAGCAGATCGAGACCTTTCTGCTCCGTCAGCCGGCTGACGACGCCGAACAAGAGCGCGTCGCTCTTTTGCGCGAGATGGAAGCGCTCCTGTAGCGCCGTCTTGCACGCGCGCTTGCCGGCGAGGCGCGTGTCGGTGTAGCGCGCGGCGATCAGCTGATCGGCGGACGGCCGCCACACCGCGTAGTCGACGCCGTTCAGAATGCCCGACAGATCGTGCGAACGCTGGCTCAGCAGCCCGTCGAGCCCGCCGCCTTGCGCGAGCGTCTGGATTTCGCGCGCATAGGTCGGGCTCACCGTCGTAATGCGGTCGCTGTAGAAGAGGCCTGCTTTCAGAAACGACATCTGCCCGTAGAACTCGACGCCGCTCATGTGGAAGAAATCGGCGGGCAGTCCCAGCTGGCCGAACTGATGCGCAGGAAAAATGCCCTGATACGCGAGGTTGTGGACCGTGAACACCGTGCGCGGCAACGGCCTGCCGCGCTCGCGCCCGGCGGCTTTCAGATACGCGGGCGCGAGCCCGGCGTGCCAGTCGTGCGCGTGGACGATCTGCGGCGACCATTCGGGATCGAGCTGCTGCGCGAGCTGCGCCGCCGTCCAGCCGAGCGTCGCGAAACGCTGCGCGTTGTCGCCGTAGGGCACGTGCTCGGTGTCGAGATACGGATTGCCGCCGCGGTCGTACAGCGTCTTCGCGCGGATCACATACACGACGAGGCCGTTCGCGGGCAGCGTGCCGCGCTCGAGCGTCACGTCGGGCGCGCCGAAGCGCTCGCCGATCCGGGCGACGGGTTGCAGGTCCGACAGGCCCGCGACGACGGCGGGAAAGCCCGGCAGCAGCACGCGGACGTCGGCGCCCAGCTCGATCAGCGCGGGCGGCAGCGCGCCCACGACATCGGCGAGACCACCCGTTTTCAGAAGGGGATACAGCTCGCTTGCGACGTGCAGCGCGCGAATCGTCATGGGCTGGGTCCTGTTCGCAATGGGTTGGGTTCGTTGTTCCAGTGCCGGCGATTGCCACGATTGCCACCATCGCCGCGCCCGCCGCGCGTCCGCTATTGCACTGCCGCCGCCTGACGCCTGAGCGCTTCGGCCGTCACGAGCACGACGCCGCTATCCGTCCGGTAGAAGCGCTCGCCGTCGCGCACGGGGTCTTCGCCGATCACGGTGCCGTCGGGAAGCTGGCAGCCGCGGTCGATCACGACCTTACGCAGTCGGCAGCTCGCGCCGATCGTCACCTGCGGCAACAAGACTGCCTCAGCGATGTTACAGAACGAATTCACGACGACATTCGACGACAGCACCGAGCGCGAAATCTGCGAGCCGGAGATCACGCAGCCGCCGCACACGATCATATTGGTGCCCGAGCCTTGCAGTCCGTTCAGGTCGCGCACGAACTTCGCGGGCGGCAACTGCTCCTGATGCGTCCAGATCGGCCAGTTGCGGTCGTAGAGATCGAGCGCGGGGATCGTCGATGCGAGATCGAGATTCGCGGCCCAGTAAGCGTCGATCGTGCCGACGTCGCGCCAGTACGGCTCGACGCTCGGGTCCGACGATACGCACGACATGCTGAACGGATGCGCGATCGCATGCCCCGACGTGACGACGCGCGGAATGATGTCCTTGCCGAAGTCGTGATCCGTCGCGACGCTGGTGATGTTGTCCTCGAGCAGCGAGTACAGGTAGTCGGCGTTGAACACGTAGATGCCCATGCTCGCGAGCGCGATGTCGGGGCGGCCGGGCATCGCGGGCGGATCGGCGGGCTTTTCGACGAAGCCCGTCACGCGGCGCTCTTCGTCCACATGCATCACGCCGAACGCGACGGCATCCATGCGCGGCACCTCGATGCAGCCGACCGTGCAGTCCGCGTGCGACTCGACGTGGTCCATCACCATCCGCGTGTAGTCCATCTTGTAGATGTGGTCGCCCGCCAGCACGACGACGTACTTCGGACTGATCGAGCGGATGATGTCGAGGTTCTGGAACACCGCGTCGGCCGTGCCGCGATACCAGTGCGCGCCTTCGACGCGCTGCTGCGCGGGCCACAAATCGATGAACTCGTTGAACTCGCCGCGCAGGAAACCCCAGCCGCGCTGCACGTGGCGAAGCAGCGAATGTGCCTTGTACTGGGTGACGACGGCGATGCGCCGGATGCCTGAGTTCAGGCAATTCGATAACGCGAAGTCGATGATCCGGTATTTGCCGCCGAAGTGGACGGCGGGTTTGACGCGCTTGTTCGTCAGGGGGCCGAGGCGGGTGCCGCGTCCACCAGCGAGAACGATCGCGAGTGTCGTGTGCTGAAGATCGTTGAGGCTAGCCGGCGTATCCATGTGCGTCTCCGGTGTCGACCAGAGTTGGCATGGGACGGGAATTGACGCTTTAGCTGTCGGCTGGAGTGAGTGCATTAGCCCTTACTCCAGCCCCATGCAGAACGTCGACTCGCGTCCCATGCTTACTCTGGTCCCATGCGAGGGGGGCGACCAGAGTTGGCGCTTTAACTGTCGGCTTGAGTTAGTGCTTTAGCACTTACTCCCGCCTCATGCGGAGCACCTACTCCGGTTCCATCCAAGATGGTTGCTGTTATGGGTGAGCCCTGGTGGAAGCTTTCTGTCTTCGCCTACATTGCCCCGGCGTTTTATTGTTCTGGCCTGGCGCTTGATGTTGCTGTCGGCTGCGCCAGCCAGCGTTTAGTCTGGACCATGCGCATGCGGCGCGCAACGGTAGGGCGCCCGCCTGTTGTGCGTCGCGCGTTCGGCACGCCACATTGCGCGCGTGGCCGCAAGAAGAAGCGGCTCGTATCCGGTAGAAACGGCTCTCATGCGCTGCGGCATGAAGCACGTACGGTAATTGATGCCGTAGTCAAACGCGCGTTTGGACCGCGCTCGCCGCCCGACGCAGTGGCACGTGCGCGCGGCGCTGCAAAGGGGCCGCGACGCGGGCATCATGCGGGCTTGTCTGCTCTTCCTTCCTGTGTATTCATTCCACGCTCACTGCCTATGAGATTGCCTTCATCCCTCGTTGCCGTCGCCTTGTCCGCATGCGCCGCCGCTCTGGGGGCGAATGCCTTCGCCGCCGATGCCACGGCTGCCTCTGCTTCATCCGCCACGTCTTCGCCGAATGCGGCAGCGAGCGACGATGGTCCCGCGTACGGTCCCGAACTTCAGGGCTTCGACTATCCCGCGCCCGTGCAGCAGTTCGAGTTCACGTCGCAAGGCGAAGCGCTGCACATGGCCTATATGGACATCGCGCCCGCGCATCCGAACGGCCGCACGGCCGTGTTGCTGCATGGAAAGAATTTTTGCGCCGCGACATGGGAAGGCACGATCGAGCGGCTGTCGGCAGCGGGCTATCGTGTGATCGCGCCCGACCAGATCGGCTTTTGCAAGTCGAGCAAGCCGCAGCGTTATCAATTCAGCTTCCAGCAGCTCGCGCGCAACACGCATGCGCTGCTCGAATCGCTCGGCGTGAGCAACGCGACCGTCATCGGTCATTCGACGGGCGGCATGCTCGCGATCCGGTATGCGTTGATGTATCCGGCGCAGACGCAGCAACTGGTGCTCGTCAATCCCATCGGGCTCGAGGACTGGAAAGCGAAGGGCGTGCCGTCGCTTTCCGTCGATCAATGGTACGAGCGCGAACTGAAGACCACGGCGGACGGCATCCGCCGATACGAACAGGCCACATACTACTCAGGCCAGTGGCGCAGCGATTTCGAGCCGTGGGTGCAGATGCTCGCGGGCATGTATCGCGGGCCGGGCAAGAAGGAAGTCGCGTGGGATTCGGCGCTGCTGTACGACATGATTTACACGCAGCCGGTCGTCTACGAACTCGGGCAGTTGAAGATGCCGACGCTGCTGCTGATCGGCGACAAGGACACGACGGCCATCGGCAAGGATGCGTCGCCGCCCGACGTGCGCGCGAAGATCGGCCACTACCCGGAACTGGCGAAGCTGACCGCGCAGGCCATTGCGCATGCGAAGCTCGTCGAGTTCGCCGAGCTTGGCCACGCGCCGCAGATGCAGGACCCGCGAGCGTTTCACAAGGCGCTGCTCGACGGGCTCGCCGCCGTGCCGGCCGATCACTGAACGCGGCTGTTCGATGATGATGCGAAGGCGGTGGTGCCGCCTTCGCCGGCGTCTTGTGTGCCTGTCATTGCCGTGGTGCGCCGACTCGCATGCACGACGCGCCGGCCGTATCGCAACTGCTCAAGCTTTCACTTCACGCCGATTTCGTCGCGCACCTGCGCGCCGATCTCGAATGAACGCAGCCGCGCCGCGTGATCGTAGATCTGCGCGGTCAGCATCAGTTCGTTCGCGCCCGTCTGCTCGGTGATCGATTGCAGGCCTTCGCGTACCGTGTCGCGATCGCCGATGACCGAGTACGCGAGCGAATGACGCACACTGCTCAACTCCATCTCGGATGCGTCGATGCGATCGACGGGCGGTTGCAGTTGGCCTGGCGTGCCGCGCCTCAGATTGATGAACTGCTGCTGCAACGACGTGAAGAGGCGTTGTGCCTGTTCGTTCGTATCGGCGGCGAACAGATTCACGCCGACCATCACGTACGGCTTTTTGAGCGTCTCCGACGGCTGGAACTGCGCGCGATATACATGCAGCGCCTGCATCATGTAGTCAGGCGCGAAGTGCGAGGCGAACGCGAACGGCAGGCCGAGCGCCGCTGCCAGTTGCGCGCTGAAAAGGCTCGACCCGAGCAGCCACAGCGGCACGTGCAGCCCAGCGCCCGGCACGGCGCGCACGCGCTGGCCCGGCACGGGATCGGCGAAATAGCGCTGCAATTCGACGACGTCGTCGGGAAACGAATCGGCGCTGCCGTGCAGATCGCGACGCAGCGCGCGGGCCGTCGTCTGGTCCGTGCCGGGCGCGCGGCCGAGGCCGAGATCGATGCGCCCCGGAAAAAGCGACGCCAGCGTGCCGAACTGCTCGGCGATCACGAGGGGCGCGTGATTCGGCAGCATCACACCGCCCGAGCCGACGCGGATCGTCTTCGTGCCGCCCGCGACATGCGCGATCACGACGGACGTCGCCGCGCTCGCGATGCCCGTCATGTTGTGGTGCTCGGCGAGCCAGTAGCGCTTGTAGCCCCATTGCTCGGCGTGCCGCGCGAGATCGAGCGTGTTGCGGAACGCGTCGGCGGCGCTTCCGCCGGCCGTGATGGGCGAAAGATCGAGGACCGAAAAAGGAATCATGGCAATGGATGTGCGGCCAACCATCGTCCGCTGCAAGGGGCGATGGGCGAGCCGGCTCGGCAGGGCAAAACCGGATTGTGCCAAAGCGTCCTCATTCGCGCTGGTGGCGTGATCGTGCCCCTGACGGCGGGAGGGTCGCGGCCATTGTTGGTTGCAAACCCGGCAAGCGCGGAACAGCGAGGCCGCGCGCCCGACGGCAGAGCACCTTGAAAACACGGCTCGGCATGTGTTGCCGTCTGCTTCGATGCGTGTGTCCTCGCACAGAGTCCGGCGCGTCCGTGCGTTAGGGTCAAGGCGTCGCCGTCGACGACGCGAAACTGCGCGGCGCGTTTTCGCGTGGCGAAGCGGCGGCCTCCACGGACCTCGACGCCGGTCGGTCCGTCACGTCACGCGTAGGTCGGCTACGCAGCACACACCCGGGCGAACCGGGCCGGCCGGGTCAGCCGGGCACGCATTGCCCGCCTGCTATCTTTGCGCGCGCCCGCGAAATCGGCACCGCCAGCTTGCGATTCATCAGCCGATTCGGTGTAAACGCGCTCTCGCGCAATTCGCACGCGGACGCTAGATTGTCAGCATTTGCGGGACAGTCGAGGGGCCAGTGGCCGTCGCTCCGGCGGCCGATCAAGTGGTGAAATTGCGCGACGGCCAGATGCCCCAAGGGCTTCTGGCCGAAACGCTAACTGCACGGCGGCTCTTATCCATGGCTTGCGTCTGCGGCCTGCGTTGTTCGCAGTGAACCGGTTGCGTCGGCCGGGCCCTCATTCATGCACGCGCTCGTGCAATCCGCTATCCCGGCACGTCTCCTCACTCAGCATTTCCGCACTTCTCCGCACGCGCGAAATCTCGCGTAGCAATTCTTTAACTTTCCAAACACATCTGCGTTCCGCTCGCTCTCGGTTTCGCCGTCGAGCGGGTTATCCTCTCTGTCGTTCACACTATGTGATTGACATGTCATCGAAGATGGTTATCCGCACCTCGTTGCGCAACATGATGCTTTTCGCAGCGGTGGCGGGCGCGCTCTCCGCGCTTGCCGGCTGCGACCAACAGCAAAGCGATCAGGCCGTGCAAAAACTCAAGGAATTTTTCAACGCCGTCAAACCGGATGCGCTGCTTCTGAAAGGCCTCACGCCCGGCGTCACGACGGAAGCGCAGATTCGCGACCAGATGGGCAAGCCCGAAACCGAACGCGATTTCACCGACGGCTCGAAGCGGCTCGAATATCCGCGCGGCCCGCAAGGGCTCAACACGTACATGGTCGACATCGCTCCGGACGGCACGCTGCAAGCGATCACGCAAGTGCTGACGGCCGCGAACTTCGCGAAGATCCGCCCGGGCATGACGGAAGACGAAGTGCGCCGCCTGCTCGGCAAGCCCGGCGAAGTGGCCGTCTATCCGCTCAAGCCCGAGACGGTATGGAGCTGGAAGTGGCGCGAAGGCGGCGTCACCGAGGAGGGCTTTTTCAATGTGCATTTCGACGTCAATCACGTCGTCTACGCGACGTCGCGCTCGGACGTGATGCGCGGCCATTGACGAACTACGAAGCAGCGCAAAGCACGAAGCACGCGAGACCGCGAAGCAACCGGAGGACGATACTCGCCGGGCGACGACCACGACCGGATACGAAGCGCGAAATATCGGGCGCGAAATGCCATGCGTGAAAATATCGAAGGCAACAGCGGCCGATTAAAACAAACGCCGAAAACGCCGGTCCAATCATAAAAATGGCTGGAAGCAAGGGAGAGAACAACGGTGTCAACTCAAAGACGCTACCGGCGCATCGGCCTCGTGCTCGGCGGGGGCGCTGCGCGGGGCTGGGCGCATATCGGTGCGATTCGCGCGCTGCACGATGCGGGGATCAGGCCGGATATCGTCGTGGGGACGTCGATCGGCGCGCTGGTCGGCGCCGTCTACGCGAACGGCGATCTCGACTGGCTCGAGGAGTGGGTGTCGCGGCTCACGTGGCAGACGGTGGTGCGGCTGCTCGATCTGCGTATCTCGGGCGGTCTGCTCGGCGGCAAGAAAGTCATCCAGGTGTTTGCGAACCGCTTTAACGGCCGCGAGATCAACCAGCTGGACATGCCGTTCGCCGCCGTCGCGACCGAGCTCGATTCGGGCCGCGAGACGTGGCTGCAGGATGGCGGCGTGGTCGATGCGGTGCGCGCGTCGATTGCGATCCCCGGCATCTTTACGCCCGTTCTGCACGATGGCGTGTGGCTCGTCGACGGCGGGCTGTCGAATCCCGTGCCCGTTTCCGTTGCGCGCGGGATGCGGGCGGACTACGTGATCGCCGTCGATCTGAACAATGATCTTCTTAACGGCCGCGATTTCGGCGGTGCGGTGGTCGATCTGCCGCCCGTGCCTGTCGAAGAGGCGCAGCCCGTCGGCGTCGATCCCGATGCGCCCGCGCCCGCGATCGCCACGGCTGAGCCTTCGCCGCTGTTACGGCGCAACGGCAAGCCGTTTCCGGACTGGTTGCAGCCGTCGCCGGAATATTCGCGCGACGTGCGCGTGCCGGCCGCGCCGAGCGCGCGCGTGCCTTCGTTGCTCAGCTCGATCGCGCAAAGCATCGACATCATGCAGGTGCGGATCACGCGCAGCCGCCTCGCGGGCGAGCCCGCCGACATCCTGATCCAGCCGCGTCTGGGCGGCATGGGCATTTTCGATTTCCATCGCGCGGAGCCCGCGATCGAGGAAGGGCGCGCGGCCGTCGAGGCCATGCTGCCCGCCATTCGCGCGTGTCTCGCGATCGATTGACGCACTTGTGCCGGTTCGCCTTCAATCCCCGGCGCCTTCCGTGCGTTTGGCCGCGATGATGCGGCACACGCGCTTGCCCGAACTGGCGCTCGTCGTGTCGTCGGTGAACAGGATCACGCAGGCGCTCAGCGCGTTCGTGACGGGCGAAGGCTCGAACGCCGACTAGAGGCGCCCATCCGGCTGGCGCTGGGTTCTCGCGCTCAGTGACGCACCATCACCGGACCAGAATCGCCGCATGACACTTCGCCCTGACTCCGCGACGCTCGCATCAGCAAGTCTGGCGCGCGGCGAAGAATGCGGCTTCGACGCCACGCGCGTCGCCGCGCGAAAGGCGCTTGTCATTCAGGGAAAGCCCCAATCGGCGCGGGTTTGCGGCCTTTTCGCACGGCTTGCGCGTCTATCGAAAAAGCGACCCGAAACTTGCGAAATCACGGCACGCCGATTGCGCACGGCGCCCGCTTACAAACCGATAGCGCCCGAGTCTGCGGGCCTTCAACGCTAGCCATCCGTCGCCATTGAAGATGTTGCGATGCACAAGAGCTGATCGGTCCGGTTTGAGAAAGTATTTTTGCCTGCGAGTATCCGCGCCATGCCGCAGTTGATGCGGCTTTCGAACGATTCTGCTTTGCATGGGACGGGAGTCAGTGCTAAAGCACTGACTCCAGCCGACAGCTAAAGCGCCAACTCTGGTCGACAGCTTTGCATGGGACAAGGAGACGCGCGTGATTCTTTATGGCTTTGGCCCGGTGCTTCTCGACGGCACGATCAAGACGATCGAGCTGTCGGTTCTTTCGCTGGCGGCGGCCGTCGTGCTCGGCCTGATCGGCGCGGCCGCGAAGCTGTCGTTCAACCGCCCGCTGCGCGCGATCGCGACGGGCTACACGACGCTGATCCGCTCGGTGCCCGATCTCGTGCTGATGCTGCTGCTCTTCTACAGCATCCAGATCGCCATCAACAATCTGACGGACGCGCTCGGCCTGCCGCAATTCGACATCGATCCGTTCGTCGCGGGCGTGCTGACGCTCGGCTTCATCTATGGCGCGTACTTCACCGAGACGTTTCGCGGCGCGTTTCTCGCCGTGCCGCGCGGCCAGCTCGAAGCGGGCGCGGCGTATGGCATGAGCGGTGCGCGCGTGTTCGCCCGCATCCTGTTCCCGCAGATGATGCGCTTCGCGCTGCCCGGCATCGGCAACAACTGGCAGGTGCTCGTGAAGGCGACGGCGCTCGTGTCGATCATCGGGCTCGCCGATGTCGTCAAGGCCGCGCAGGACGCCGGCAAGAGCACCTTCAACATGTTCTTTTTCATCCTCGTCGCCGCGCTGATCTATCTCGCGATCACGACCGTATCGAATCTCGTGCTGATCTGGCTGGACAAGCGCTATTCGACGGGCGTGCGGCACGCCGAACTCTGACTGCCCGATTCCGCTGGAGACGACGACCATGATCGACATCCTCAACCAGTTCTGGCGCGCGTTCCTCTATTGGGACGGCCAGCGCATCTCGGGGCTTGCCGTCACGTTGTGGCTGCTGGTCGCATCGATCGGCATCGGCTTCGTGACGTCGATACCGCTTGCCGTCGCGCGCGTGTCGAAGAAGCGCTGGCTTTCGATGCCCGTGCGCTTCTACACGTACGTGTTTCGCGGCACGCCGCTCTACGTGCAGCTGCTGCTGATCTACACGGGCATGTATAGCCTCGAGTTCGTGCGCTCGCATGCGTTGCTCGACACCTTTTTCCGCAGCGGCTTTCACTGCGCGATCCTCGCGTTCGCGTTGAACACGTGCGCGTACACGACGGAGATTTTCGCAGGCGCGATCCGCGCGACGCCGCATGGCGAAGTCGAAGCCGCGCGTGCTTATGGGATGAGCTGGTTCACGATGTACCGGCGTATCGTGATACCGTCCGCGCTGCGCCGCGCGCTGCCGTTGTACAGTAACGAAGTGATCCTGATGCTGCACGCGACCACCGTTGCCTTCACGGCGACTGTGCCCGACGTGCTGAAGGTCGCGCGCGATGCGAACTCGGCGACGTACCGCTCGTTCGAGGCATTCGGGCTCGCGGCGCTGATCTATCTTGCTGTATCGTTCGCGCTGGTTGCGCTGTTCCGGCGCGCCGAGCGTCACTGGCTCGCGCATCTGGCCGTACGCGGGCATTGACCGGGCTTCGCGCCGCAGCGCATGTGCGCATCGTTCGCCTTGATCGATCGGCCGCCCGACAGCATCGAAGCATTCGTTTCACCCGTCTTCACTCTGGGAGAGCATCTTGCTCCACACGACTCAAACGGAAGCCTGCAAGCTCGCCGTGCAGGACATCCACAAGCGCTATGGCGATAACGAAGTGCTCAAGGGCGTTTCGCTGAACGCCAACAAGGGCGACGTGATCAGCATCATCGGTGCGAGCGGGTCGGGCAAGAGCACGTTCCTGCGCTGCATCAACTTTCTCGAGCGGCCGAATGCCGGACAGATCATCGTCGATGGCGAAGCGGTGCGCACGAAAGTCGACCGCCACGGCAACTTCGAAGTCGCGGATCACAAGCAGTTGCAGCGCATTCGCACGAAGCTCGCGATGGTGTTCCAGCACTTCAATCTGTGGGCGCACATGAATGTGCTGGAGAACGTGATCGAGGCGCCCATCCATGTGCTCGGGGTGCCGCGCAAGGAAGCGGAAGACCGCGCGCGCGAATACCTCGAGAAAGTGGGCCTCGCGCCGCGTCTCGAGAAGCAGTATCCGTCGCATCTGTCGGGCGGCCAGCAACAGCGCGTGGCGATTGCTCGCGCGCTGGCGATGCATCCCGACGTGATGCTGTTCGACGAGCCGACTTCCGCGCTCGACCCCGAGCTCGTCGGCGAAGTGCTGAAGGTAATGCAAAAGCTCGCCGACGAGGGCCGCACGATGATCGTCGTCACGCACGAAATGGGTTTCGCGCGCAACGTGTCGAACCATGTGATGTTCCTGCATCAGGGGCGCACGGAGGAAGAGGGCGTGCCGTCCG
This sequence comes from Paraburkholderia diazotrophica, assembly GCF_900108945.1. Classification (GTDB taxonomy): domain Bacteria; phylum Pseudomonadota; class Gammaproteobacteria; order Burkholderiales; family Burkholderiaceae; genus Paraburkholderia; species Paraburkholderia diazotrophica. The sequence continues at coordinate 103,056 of NZ_FNYE01000001.1, forward strand.
AGGTGCTGGTCACGCCGAAGAGCGAGCGCCTGAAGCAGTTCCTGTCCGGCAGCCTCAAGTAATCCCGTATCGCGCGGCACTACTTTGCAGCACACATCAATGGCACGCCCGTCGTCCAGTCCGGCACGCACGACCCAGGTCGCGATCGTCGCGTTGCCGCCCGTCTCGATGTCGGGCGTGGGCCCCATCGTCGATGCGCTGAATCTTGCCAATGAAATCGACGGCCGCGCGCTGTACCGCTGGCAGGTGTGTTCGTGGGACGGCCGGCCCGTGCCGCTTGCGGGCGGCGCGCACTGGCCCGCCGACGCCGCGTTCGGCGATGCCGTTTCATGCGACTGGCTGATCATCGTCAGCGAACGGTTCCAGCAATTCGCGGATTACCGCCTGTTCCTTGCGAGCCTGTCGCGCGTCGGCCAGCGCACGCCGCTGGTGACGGGCATTCATCATGGCGTCTGGTGGCTCGCGATGGCGGGGCAGTTGTCCGGCTATCGCGTGAGCGTGAACTGGGAGACGTACCAGCAGTTCACGGAGCAATTCGAGCGCTCGATCGTCACGCAGCAGATCTTCGAGATCGACCGTGACCGTGCGACTTGCGCGGGCGGCCAGGCGACCGTCGATTTCATGCTCGCGATGATCGGCCGCGAACACGGCCCGGAGTTGGCGGAACGCATCGCGGACACGATGGGCGTCGGCACACTGCGCTCGGGCGAGGAGCGCCAGCGCATTCCGTTTGTGACGGCGCCGGGCGAGCGCCATCCGCGTTTGAACGACGCGTTGCTGCTGATGGAAGCGAACATCGAAGACCCATTGACCTCGGACGAGATCGCGGGTCTGGTCGGCGTATCGCGCCGGCAGTTGGAACGTCTTTTTCGCCAGTACCTCGGCTCGATGCCGTCGAAATACTACCTGGGGCTGCGCCTTGCGAAGGCGCGCACGCAGTTGCAGCGCACGAGCAAGTCGGTCGTGCAGATCAGCCTTGCGTGCGGGTTCTCGTCGGCGGCGCACTTTTCCAATGCTTACCGCGAGCGGTTCGGCGTGACGCCGCGCGAAGAGCGGCGCAACTGGATCGAGAAGCAGCACGGGGGTGGGGTTGGGGCTGCGCGTGCGGGCATCGATGAGCCGCGGCCGGCGGCGATGATAGAGCCGCCTGATGCTGGCGGGGGGTGAAGGTTTTTGTTGTGGTTATTTCAGCGTGCCGCTGGCATCCGCGATGCGATGGTTGCTTTGCCCTTGCCGCGGGCATCCGCGATGCGCCTCGCGGCGCGGGCGTTGCCCCTGTGCGGGGCGGCACCTACTTTTCTTTGCCGCCGCAAAGAAAAGTAGGCAAAAGAAAGCGGGCTCACACCGCCAGTGCTTGACGATTACCCACGGGCTCTCAACGTCCCCATCCTTCATGCGGCAGCGTACTGACGTGCATTCGTTGCCAGCGCACTACTCAAGCGCCTCACCTACTTCATGCACCCGTGTTGCAGCCCGCGACGTCGAAGATCTTCGGCCCCTTTGCGGCAAACTGTGTGTAGGCAGTCGCACCGCACAAGAAACCTTCCTACGCGATGCGGCTCAAGTGCGGGCGGCGTCCTGTACGACACAGCAACCTCATTCACTACCGACATGCGGCGCTGAAACGCTCGATACCTTTAGCTGTACCACGCGTGTATGAAGCGGGTGAGGCGTTGAGCCAGAGCGTTGGCAACGAACGCAAGCCCGCACATTGCCGCGCGAAACACGGGGATGTTGAGAGCCCGTGGGTAATCGTCAAGCATTGGCGGTGTTAGCCCGCTTTCTTTTGCCTACTTTTCTTTGCGGCGGCAAAGAAAAGTAGGTGCCGCCCCGCACAGGGGCAACGCTCGCGCCGCGAGGCGCAATCGCGGATGCCCGCGAAGGGCAAGGCAAACCAACGCATCGCGGATGCCCGCGAAGGGCAAGGCAAACCAACGCATCGCGGATGCCCGCGACAAGGGCAAAGCAAACGACCGCTAACGCGGATGCCCGCGAAGGGCAAGGCAAACCAACGCATCGCGGATGCCCGCGAAGGGCAAGACAAACCAACGCATCGCGGATGCCAGCGAAGGTCAAGGCAAACGAACGCACGCGTGGATGCCAGCGGCACGCTGAAATAACCGGATGCCCGCGACAAGGGCAAAAAACCAAAACAGCGTCGCGAGACATTAAAAAGAACCCGTCGCTTCCACGCAAGACGCCTCGCGCCACGTCACCTACACTAGGAACCATTACTGTGAACGAGCCCCAAGGACCCGCCATGAACGACCAGAACGTAACCCGCCAGACCTTCGACGAAGTCATGGTCCCCGTATTCGCGCCGGCGTCTTTCGTGCCGGACCGCGGCGTCGGCTCCCGCGTGTGGGATACGCAAGGCAAGGACTACATCGACTTCGCAGGCGGCATCGCCGTGACGGCGCTCGGCCACGCGCATCCGGAACTGCTGAACGTTCTGCACGATCAGGGTGCGAAGCTGTGGCACATCGGTAACGGTTACACGAACGAGCCCGTGCTGCGTCTGGCAAAGCGTCTCGAAGAACTGACCTTCGCCGATCGCGCGTTCTTCGCGAACTCGGGCGCGGAAGCCAACGAAGCCGCGCTGAAACTCGCGCGCCGCGTCGCCTTCGAGCGCTTCGGCGCGGACAAGGACGAAATCATCTCGTTCACGCAGTCGTTTCATGGCCGCACCTTCTTCACGGTGAGCGTCGGCGGCCAGCCCAAGTATTCGGAAGGCTTCGGCCCCGTGCCTGCGGGCATCCGGCATCTGCCGTACAACGACATCGACGCGGCGCGCGCGGCCATCGGCCCGAAGACGTGTGCGGTGATCGTCGAGCCGGTGCAGGGCGAAGGCGGCGTGATTCCCGCCGATCCCGCGTTCCTGAAGGCGCTGCGCGAAGCATGCGACCAGCACAACGCGCTGCTGATTTTCGATGAAGTGCAGACGGGCGTGGGCCGCACGGGCTTCTTCTACGCGTACGAAGACACGGGTGTGACGCCCGACGTCCTGACGACGGCGAAGGCGCTCGGCAACGGCTTCCCGATCGGCGCGATGCTGACCACGAAAGAACTCGCCGCCCACTTCAAGGTCGGCGTTCACGGCACGACATATGGCGGCAATCCGCTCGCGACGGCGATCGCGCTGAAGGTGGTCGATCTCGTCAGCGATCCGAAGCTGCTCGAAGGCGTGCGCGCGCGCAGCGAAGCACTGAAGGCGACGCTCGCGAAGATCAACGAACGCTTCGGCATTTTCAGCGAAGTGCGCGGCAAGGGCCTGCTGATCGGCGCGGAACTCACGGACGCGTACAAGGGCCGCGCGAAAGATTTCGTGACGGCAGCGGGCAAGCACGGCGTGATCATGCTGATGGCGGGTCCCGATGTGCTGCGTTTCGCGCCGTCGCTGATCATTCCGCTCGACGACATGAACGAAGGTCTCGCGCGCTTCGAAAAGGCGATCGAGGAAGTCGTCGGCGCCACGGCGCTGGCCAAGTAATCCACGAGCCACATTAAAGCTTCATTACACGAGACCACGATGCTCTTCGTCCGCCCTGGCCGCCTGGCCGATCTCGACGCCTTGCAACAGATGGCGCGCAACGCGCAGCCCGTGCTGCACTCGCTGCCGCACGACCGACGCGCGCTGGAGGCGCGCGTCGCGTTGTCGGAGGACTCGTTTCGCGCGGAAGTCGATTTTCCGGGCGAGGAGTTCTATCTCTTCGTGCTGGAGGACAGCGAGACGGGCAAGCTGCACGGCACGGCGAGCATCGTCGCGGCAGCCGGCTACTCGGAGCCGTTCTACGTGTTCCGCAACGACGCCCTCATTCATGCGTCGCGCGAGCTGCACGTGAACCGCAAGATCCACGCGCTGACGATGTCGCATGAACTGACGGGCAAGAGCCGTCTCGCCGGCTTCTACATCGACCCCGCGATGCGCGGCGATGCCGCCGCTCACCTGATGTCGCGCGCGCGCATGATGTACATCGCCGCGAACCGCAAACGCTTTACGTCCGAGGTCTTCTCGCTGCTGCTCGGCGTGACGGACGACGCGGGCGTGTCGCCGTTCTGGGAAGCCGTCGGCCGCAAGTTCTTCGGCCGCAATTTCGCGGATATCGAAGTGCAGTCGGGCGGACGCAGCAGCACGTTCATCGCGGAAGTGATGCCGAGCTATCCGATCTATGTACCGCTGTTGCCCGAAGCCGCGCAGCGCGTGCTCGGCGAGCCCGACGAAAAGGCACTGCTCGCCTACGACATCCACATGGAAGAGGGCTTCGAGACGGACCGCTATGTCGATATCTTCGATGCGGGCCCAGTGCTCACCGCACAGGTCGATCGCAGCACATGCGTGGCGCGCAACGAGACGCGCACGGTGCGCGAGGCATCGGCGCAACAGGGCGCAACGTATCTGATCGCGAGCAACAGGCCCGGCGAATTCCGCTGCGTGCTCGCCGATCTGCCCGCGCAGAAGGACGATGGCGCGCCGCTGCCGGTTGCCGCACGTCATGTGCTCGGCGTGCAGGACGGCGAGGCCGTGCGCTGCGTGCCGCTGCATCAGCAGGAACAGAAACAGACTACGGGAGAAGCACAATGATCGTCGTTCGCGTCGTGCAGACGGGCGATGTGGATGCGCTCGTCGCGCTCGCTCAGGAGACGGGGCCCGGTCTCACGACCTTCAAGCCGGACCGCGATGCACTCGCCGCGCGCATCGCGCGCGCGCGCCGCACGATCGAGGACAAGGCCGCATCGCACGAGAAAGGCTACTTCTTCGTGATGGAAGATTCGCAGACGAAGGACATTGCCGGTGTCTGCGGAATCGAAACGGCCGTGGGACTCGAGCAGCCGTTCTACAACTATCGCGTGAGCACGGTCGTGCACGCGTCGCAGGATCTCGGCATCTGGACGCGCATGCGCGCGCTCAACATCTCGCACGACCTGACGGGTTACGCGGAAGTGTGCTCGCTGTTCCTGAGCCCGCGTTATCGCGCGCACGGCGTCGGCGGCTTGCTGTCGCGCTCGCGCTTCATGTTCATCGCGCAGTTCCGCGACCGCTTCCCGCAGCGTATCTGTGCGGAGCTGCGCGGCCATTTCGATGCGGACGGCACGTCCCCGTTCTGGCGAGCGGTCGGCTCGCACTTCTACCAGATCGACTTCAACGCAGCGGACTATCTCAGCTCGCATGGCCGCAAGTCGTTCCTCGCTGAACTGATGCCGCGCTTCCCCGTGTATGTCGAGCTGCTGCCCGAGAACGCGCAGCAGGCGATCGGCCTCACGCACAGCGATACGCTGCCCGCGCGCAAGATGCTCGAAGCGGAAGGGCTGCGATACGAGAATCACGTCGATATCTTCGATGCGGGCCCCGTGCTCGAATGCCATGTCGCCGACTTGAGGACGGTGCGCGAGAGCATCGTCGTGCCCGTCGAAATCTCCGCAGTTCGAGCGCAGGAAGACGCCGCGCCCGAAAGCGGCCCGCGTTCGCTCGTATCGAACACGTCGCTTGCAGATTTCCGCACGGGCGTGGCGGCGGGCGTCGTCGAGGATGGCGTGTTCCGTCTGTCGGCGCACGAGGCGGAGGCATTGAACGTGAAGGCAGGCGAGCCCGTGCGCGTGCTGCCGCTGAAACGCAAATGAGCGTAGGTAAGTGAGAGAGAAACAAGGACTGACATGAGCGAGCTTTTCATCGACGGCGAATGGATCGCCGGCACAGGACACGCATTCGCATCGCGCAACCCCGGCACGGGCGCGACGGTGTGGGAAGGCAATAGCGCATCGGCCGACGATGTCGATCGCGCCGTGATGAGCGCGCGCCGTGCGTTCGCGGTGTGGTCGGCCGTGAGCCTGGACGAGCGCATCGCCATCGTGCGCCGCTTCGCTGCACTGATCAACGAACGCAAGGAAGCGATCGCCGAGGCGATCGGCCGCGAAACGGGCAAGCCGCTGTGGGAAGCGCGCACGGAAGCCGCGTCGATGGCGGCGAAGGTCGAGATCTCGATTCAGTCGTACAACGAGCGCACAGGCGAACGGCGTGCCGCGATGGCGGACGGCACGGCTGTGCTGCGTCATCGTCCGCATGGCGTCGTCGCCGTGTTCGGCCCGTACAACTTTCCGGGGCATCTGCCGAACGGGCATATCGTGCCCGCGCTGATTGCGGGCAATGCCGTCGTGTTCAAGCCTTCGGAACTCGCGCCGGGCGTCGCGCGCGTCACTGTCGAAGTGTGGCGCGACGCGGGTCTGCCCGCTGGCGTGCTGAACCTCGTGCAAGGCGAGAAGGACACGGGCATTGCGCTTGCGAATCATCGGCAGATCGACGGCCTCTTCTTCACGGGCAGCTCGGATACGGGCACGCTGCTGCACAAGCAGTTCGGCGGCCGGCCTGAGATCGTGCTTGCGCTGGAGATGGGCGGCAACAACCCGCTCGTCGTCGCGCCCGTCGCGGATATCGACGCCGCCGTGCATCACACGATTCAATCGGCGTTCCTGTCGGCCGGGCAGCGCTGCACGTGCGCGCGCCGCATCTTCGTGCCGAACGATGCGTTCGGCGACAGCTTCATCGACCGCCTTGTGGACGTGACGTCGCGCATCGCGGTCGGCGAATACAACGCGGATCCGCAGCCGTACATGGGCGCCGTGATTTCGGCGCGCGCGGCGGCGCGTCTCGTCGAAGCGCAGGCGCGCCTGATCGCCGACGGCGCGAAGCCGCTCCTGAAGATGGCGCAGCGCGATCCGAAGCTCGGCTTCGTGAAGCCCGCGATTCTCGACGTGACGAACGTGCAAAGCCTGCCTGACGAGGAGCACTTCGGTCCGCTTGCGCAGATCATTCGCTACGGTTCGTTCGACGAAGCGATCACGGGCGCGAACGATACCGGGTTCGGTCTGTCGGCAGGCCTGCTCGCCGACGACGAAGCGCTGTGGATGCACTTTCAGCGTACGATCCGCGCCGGCATCGTGAACTGGAACCGGCCGACCAATGGTGCATCGTCGGCGGCGCCATTCGGCGGCACGGGGCGCTCGGGCAACAACCGGCCGAGCGCGTATTACGCGGCCGATTACTGCGCGTACCCGATGGCGTCAGTCGAAAGCGCGCAACTGCAAATGCCCGCGAGCGTGTCGCCGGGTCTTCATTTCTAAGGATCGACGATGCAAGCCACTGAAGCGAATTTCGACGGACTCGTCGGACCGACCCACAACTATGCGGGGTTGTCGTTCGGCAACGTCGCGTCGCAGACCAACGAGAAGTCCGTTGCGAACCCGAAGGCCGCTGCGAAGCAGGGCCTGCGCAAGATGAAGCAGCTCGCGGACCTTGGTTTCAATCAGGGCGTGTTGCCGCCGCAGGAGCGGCCGTCGATGCGCCTGTTGCGCGAGCTGGGTTTCTCCGGCGATGAAGCGAGCGTGATCGCGCGCGTCGCGAAGAATGCACCCGAATTGCTCGCGGCGGCGAGTTCCGCATCGGCGATGTGGACGGCGAACGCCGCGACCGTCAGCCCGTCCGCGGATACGCACGATGGCCGCGTGCACTTCACGCCCGCGAACCTGACGAGCAAGCTGCATCGCGCGATCGAACACGAATCGACGCGCCGTACGCTGCGCGCGATCTTCGCGGACCCGTCGCGCTTCGTCGTGCACGAAGCGTTGCCCGGCACGCCCGCGCTCGGCGACGAAGGCGCGGCGAACCACACGCGTTTTTGCGCGCAGTACGGCGCGAAGGGCGTCGAATTCTTCGTCTACGGCCGCAGCGAGTATCGCCGCGGACCGGAGCCGAAGCGTTACCCTGCGCGTCAGACGTTCGAGGCGAGCCGTGCTGTCGCGCATCGTCATGGCCTTTCCGACGATGCAACGGTGTACGCGCAACAGACGCCCGATGTGATCGACGCGGGCGTGTTCCACAACGACGTGATCGCGGTGGGCAATGCGCGCACGCTGTTCTGTCATCAGCTGGCGTTCGTCGATCACCAGGCCGTGTACGACGAACTGCGCGCGAAGCTGTCGAAGCTCAACGGCGAGTTCAATGTGATCGAAGTGCCAGACGCGCAGGTGAGCGTGGCCGATGCCGTGACGTCGTATCTGTTCAACAGCCAGTTGCTGTTGCGCGGTGACGGCCGCCAGGTGCTGGTGGTGCCGCAGGAGTGCCGCGAGAATCCGCGCGTTGCGGCGTATCTCGACGAGCTTGCATCGGGCAAGGCGCCCATCGATGATGTGCTTGTTTTCGATCTACGCGAGAGCATGAAGAACGGCGGCGGGCCCGCGTGCCTGCGTCTGCGTGTGGTGCTCAACGATGCCGAGCGTGGCGCGGTGGCGCCGGGCGTGTGGATCGACGATAGTCTCTTCACGCGGCTCGATGCCTGGATCGAGAAGCACTATCGCGACCGCCTCGCGCCGCTGGATCTGGCCGATCCGCAGTTGCTCGCGGAGTCGCGCACTGCACTCGACGAACTGACGCAGATTCTGGGTTTGGGATCGCTGTATGACTTCCAGCGCTGATACGGCCGTGCCGGCGATGCTCGACGATTTTCTCGCGTTCACGCTCGCGGGCGCGCATCCTGCCGACGATGCGCGCGCCGGCGTGTGCGTGAACGGCGTGCAATGGTCGTGGATCGACGACGGCGTGCTGCAGTTCGAGCCCGCTGCGTCATCGGGCGGCGACGTGCATAGCGTGCTTGCGTCCGCTGGCATTCATGGCGACGAGACGGCGCCCATCGAGTTGCTGTCGTTTCTGGTCCGCGACATTGCGCACGGACGCGTTGCGCTCGCGTGCCGGCTGCTCGTGATCCTCGGCAATGTGCAAGCGATGCGCGAGTCGTGCCGCTATATCGACGACGATCTGAACCGGCTTTTCAGCGGGCGTCATGCGCAGTTGCCCGAGAGTCACGAGGCGCCGCGTGCTGCCGCGCTCGAGCGCATCGCGATGCGCTTTTTCGCCGATGCATCGGATGCGCCCGGTGCGCGCTGGCACATCGACATGCACACGGCGATTCGCGCGTCTGTGTTCGAACAGTTTGCGTTGTTGCCGCATACGGGCGCGCCGTTGTCGCGTTCGATGTTCGAGTGGCTGCGCGATGCGCGTATCGCGGCTGTGCTGCTGCATACGACGAAGGGCAACACATACTCGCATTTCACGGCCGAGTCGTGTGGCGCGGATGCCTGTACGTTGGAGCTCGGGAAGGTAAGGCCCTTTGGGCAAAACGACTTGTCGCGGTTTGCCGGCGCGGATCATGCCGTGCGACAGCTCATCGCCGGTGAGGCGGGGGATGCTTCGCTTGCGTTGCCGCGCGTGTTTACTGTGATCGATCAGATCACCAAGCAAAGCGATGCGTTTGAGTTGCTGCTCGCAAAGGATGTGGCCAACTTCACCGCGTTCGGGCGCGATACGGTGCTCGCGCGGGATGGCGATTATCGGTATGTCGTGCGGCATGACGAAGAGCGGATCGTGTTTCCTAACGCGACCGTCAAGCCTGGGTTGAGGGCGGGGTTGCTGGTCGTTGAGACTACCGATGAGACTCATTCGGTGTTGATGTAGGTTTTTTGTCTGCGACGGCTTGGGTTTTTATGGCTTGCTGCTGGCATCCGCGTTAGCGGTCGTTTGCTTTGCCCTTGTCGCGGGCATCCGCGATGCGCCTCGCGGCGCGGGCGTTGCCCCTGTGCGGGGCGGCACCTACTTTTCTTTGCCGCCGCAAAGAAAAGTAGGCAAAAGAAAGCGGGCTCACACCGCCAGTGCTTGACCAATACCCACGGGCTCTCAACGTCCCCATCCTTCATGCGGCAGCGTGCTGCCGTGCATTCGTTGCCAGCGCACTACCCAAGCGCCTCACCTGCCTCGCGCACCTGCATTGCGGCTCGCGACATCGAAGATCTTCGGCCCCTTTGCGGCAAACTGTGTGTAGGCATTCGCGCCGCACAGGACACCCTCGCTACGCGATGCGGCGACAAGTGCGTTGCCCTGTACGACACAGCAACCTCATTCACTACCGACATGCGGCGCTGAAACGTTCGATATCTTCGTCGTGCCACACGTGCATGAAGCGGGTGAGGCGTTTAGCGAGCACATTGGCAACGAACACAAGCCAGCAAACTGCCGTGCGAACTATGGGGACGTTGAGAGCCCGTGGGTAAAGGTCAAGCATTGGCGGTGTGAGCCCGCTTTCTTTGCTTACTTTCTTTGCGGCGGCAAAGAAAGTGAGTGCCGCCCCGCACAGGGGCAACGCCCGCGCCGCGAGGCGCATCGCGGATGCCCGCGAAGGGCAAAGCGAACGAACGTATTCGCGCATGCCAGCGACAAAGGCAAAAAAACCCAACAGCGTCGCAGACAAAAACCCATCGACCAACACCAATCCCATTGCCCCTTTCCGACAAGAACTTGCGAATTCACGCGCAGCAGGAACCATCGAGACAAGAATCAAAACCGACACTGCCGCGCGCGGCGAACAAGGAAGACCCTGTAAAATCCACCGCCTCGTGCGGCGCCTTGTGCGCCGCATCAACCCCCGCGCATGCGCTTGAACCGCATTTTTGGCGTTGCAATGATCGCTCGCACGCCCAACGCGGGGCGTACCGCATACCCGCATTCTTGAGGAAAGCATCGATGAAAATGAGTTGGCAAAAGATGGCCGCGCTCGCCGCATTCGCGGGCGCGATGATGGCAGTGAACGCAACGGCCGCCGAGATCAAGGAACTCCGTTTCGGCGTGGAGGCGTCGTATGCGCCGTTCGAATCGAAGTCGCCGGCCGGCGAACTGCAAGGCTTCGATATCGACATCGGCAACGCCGTCTGCGCCAGGCTCAAGACGAAGTGCGTGTGGGTCGAGAACGCGTTCGACGGCCTGATCCCTGCGCTCCAGGCCCGCAAGTTCAACGCGATCAACTCGGATATGTCGATCACCGACCAGCGTCGCGCCGCCATCGACTTCACCGATCCCATCTACGTGATCCCCAACCAGATGATCGCGAAGAAGGGCAGCGGCCTGCTGCCGACGGCCGCATCGCTGAAGGGCAAGCACGTCGGCGTGCTGCAAGGCACGATCCAGGAAACCTACGCGAAGGCCAAATGGGCGCCCGCCGGCGTCGACGTGATTCCGTATCAGACGCAAGACCAGGTGTACGCCGACCTCGTCGCGGGCCGCCTCGATGCTTCGTTCCAGGACGCGGAAGCGGCCTCGAAGGGTTTCCTCAAGAAGCCGCAGGGCGCAGGCTTCGAATTCGCGGGTCCGCCCGTTTCGGACGAAAAGCTGCTCGGCTCGGGCGTCGGCTTCGGCATCCGCAAGGGAGACGCCGCGCTGAAGGACGCCGTCAACCAGGCACTGAAGGAGCTGAAGGCTGACGGCACGATCGACCGCCTCGCCGCCAAATACTTCGACGTGAAGGTCGTGCTCAGGTAATACGCGCGTCATCGGCTGCGGATAAGCTCGCCGACGTTGTTCGACTACGGCCGCTTCGAGCGGCCGTTTTGTTTTTTTGCCCTTGTTTCAGGGTCTTTTTCACGCAGCCGTGCTCCCGGGCCATCGTGGCTGAGCTAAAATCGGCGAGCGGGGAAAGGGGCTCGATGCGCCGCGCTCGGGAAGCGGGCGCCTCGAAGCCTGAAGAACAACACTGAACACGATGAGAGTACGAAGCGTCACGCTTCGCCGCAATCACTTGCATGGGACCAGCAGGCATGGACAGGAGCACACGCTAAAGCGCCCACTCCCATCGCGCGCCACGTCTGGTCGACAGGGGACCGCAATGACCACCACCGCAGTCGCTGAGGAACGCCAGGCCGAGGGCGTTCCCGGCATCGCGCAGGACCAGCGGGCAAACGTTTCCTTTGCTCGTCAGCCTGTTCTGAATCGCGACAACATGTTGTGCGCGTTCGAACTCAAGGTGTACCAGCCGCCCGTCGCGAAAGCGAGCGAAGAGCCGGCAGCGGCAGATGAGCCGTCATCGAAGGCCCAAGGCAGCGCAACGGAAGCCATCATCCACGCGGTTTTGCAGGCCGATGTGCGCGCCGCGCTCGCCGGTCATCCGGGCTATTTGCAGGTCACGCGTGAACTGCTGTTCGACGACGCGCTTCGCCAGATTCCCGCCGGGCGATTCATGTTCGAGTTGCCGCCCGAAATCGGAGCCGACGATCAACTGATCGCGCGCATCGTCGAGCTGCATGGCCGCCGCTATCGCTTCGTGCTCGACAACGTCGCGCAGGCCGACGAAACGTTTGCGCGTCTTCTGCCGTATGCGGATGCCGTGAAGATCGACGTGAACCGCATCCCGCAGGCGATGTTGCCGAAGTTCGCAAGCGTGCTGAAGTCGGCGGGCAAGCTGCTGATCGCGGTGGGCGTCGAGTCGCAAGCCGCGTTCGAGCAGGCCTTCAATCTCGGCTTCGACCACTTCCAGGGCTATTACTTCGCGCATCCGCAGGGCGCTGACGCGCGCAAGGTCAGTGCGCCGCGTCATGCGCTGCTGAACCTGCTGCAACTGCTCGGCGGCGAGCCGACGGTCGCGCAACTCGAAGCGGAACTGAAGCTGAACCCCGTGCTCGTGATGCACCTGATGCGCCTCGCGAACTCGAGCGGCCTCGCGATGGGGCGCAAGGTCACGACCCTGCGCGAGGCGATCAACGCGACGGGCACCAACCGCATCGCGCGCTGGACGCAACTGCTGTTGTACGCGGACGGCCGCAAGGTCGCGCTCGAAGACGATCCGCTGCTGCAACTCGCCGCCACGCGCGCGCGCTTCATGGAACTGGCCATCGAGCGCCTGCCCGAGGCGGGCCGCCACGAAACCGATGCGGCGTTCCTCACGGGCGTGTTCTCGTTTGTCGATTCGGTGTTCGGCGGCTCGCTCGAACATACGCTGAACGTGCTCGCGCTGTCGAAGCCGATCCGCGACGCGATTCTCCAGCGCGAAGGCGTGCTCGGCGCGTTGCTGACCGTGATCGAAGCGCTGGAGCGCGGCGCGTGGACCGACATCGAAAACGGCTGTGTTCGGCTCGAAGGCCTGCAGGTGCGCGACGTCGCGCAAATGGGCCTGGTCGCGGCCGCATGGGCGGGTATCGCCGATCGCAGCGCGGAAGCGGCGGGGCTCGAGCGGATCGACGATTGAAGAAGCCGCGCGGCTCGAACGCATGAGCCGCGCAGATCGATGGCAGAACGCGCGCGTCTGATCTCGGCCGGAGCCCGTCAGCGCGCTCTTCCAGATTACTTCACAGCGTTTCCACTTCGCTCACCGGCGCGTGCGCGAAGAACCGTCCCAGTTCTCGCGCGAGGTCGTTGAGCGCGGCCATTTCCCGCTGCGAGATGCGGCGCGGCATATCGTGACGTGCCCAGTCGCCGTAGAGCAGGGCCACCGTCGATTTGTTCTCCAACACTACGGGCAGCAATACGAACGAATGCACGTCGTCGAATGCGCGGCGATACCAGCCGGGCAAGCGCGCGTGCATCTTCGGATCGCGCGCGTTCTCGATGAAGATGCCGACCGAGTTCGCGATCGCGAGATGAAACACGTCGGGCTCGAACGCCGTCGCGAAGCTGAGCTCGGGCAACGCGCCTCCGATCTTCGCGCCGAAGCCCATCGTCGCCCTGAAGATGCCGCTGCCCTGACGCACGAACACGACGGTGCGTTCGAAGTTCAGCCCGGCAAGCACGGTCTCCGATGCCATCGCGAGCGCGGGCGCAAGTCCGCTGTCGCCCGGCAACGCCTGTAGCTCGCCGACGCCCGCAAGAATGCACGATTCGGGGTCGAGCGACTCGCGCGCAATCGCATCGGCGTTCGCGCGCAATTCGAAGATCTCGCGCATCACGCCGTCGCGGGTCTCTTCTTCGGCGAGCGTCAGGCTCATGTCGACGAGCACTTCGGGGTCGGTGCCGAGCGTGCGGCTGTAGCGCTGCGCAAGTTCGGCGATGCGCACGTCGCGTTGCGACTCGGGCAGATGCGTCTGCGTGAGCACGTTTGCGACTTCCGTCGAATAGTTCGTGATCGCGCGCAGCCATTGCGCCTGGCGTGGTTCGTCGTGCTGCTGCGGATCGAACTCGGTCATGCCGACGCAGATCATGTCCGGCAGGCGCCAGCGCGTCGCCGCTTCGAGTCCGATCTCCTGGAACGTCACGCCGAGCACGCTTTCACACGCTTCGTTTTCGCCCATGCCCGTATCGATCTGGCGGCGAATCTGATCCCACTCGGCATCGAGATAGAACACCACGAGCAGCTTGCCGACCTGGCGCATCAGCGTGCACACGACGGCCTCTTCGCCCTGGCGCAGATCGCCGCGTTCGGTGATCTTGCGCGCGACGCAGCCCGAGAGCATCGTGCGATTCAGTTCGAGCTTCGCGTCGATGCGGCGCGGCGCGCTGTGATGAAAGTGATCGACGATTTTCAGGCCGACGACGAGATGGCCGACGGCGTCCATGCCGAGCACCATCAGCGCGCGTGAGACGGTCGTGATGTTGCCGCCGAACGCCATGTACATCGCCGAGTTCGCGAGACGCAGCACTTTCTGCGTCAACGCGAAGTCGGAGAGCACGATCTGCACGAGTGCGCTGAAGTCGAGGTCGTCGCTGTTCATCGCGGCCATCGTCGTGCGGAGCGACTGCTGCAGCATCGGAAAATCGCCGCGCTCGTTCATGCGAGCCCAGAGCCGTTCAAGCAGCGCAGCCTTTAGCATGAGAATCCCGCGAAAGCCATACAAGTTCCAGTTAGCGGCACGCGCAAGCGTGGCCGATGCACAGTGCGAACACGCGTCGTCTCAGTCACGCTTCACCATGCACGTGTAGCGCGCGCGATTCGAAGCGCTGTGCGAGTTCTTCCGACGGCAGTGCCTTGCAGACGAGCCAGCCCTGAATGTGATCGCAGCCCATCTCGGTGAGCAGATTGCGCTGTTCTTCCGTCTCGACACCTTCGGCGACGAGTTCGAGATCGAGCGTCTGCGCAAGGCCCACGACAGCGCTGACGATGGCCTGATCGTTGCGCGAGGTTAGCAGGTTCTCCACAAAGCTGCGGTCGATTTTCAGTTTGGCCAGCGGAAAGCGTTGCAGATACGCAAGGCTCGAATAGCCGGTGCCGAAGTCGTCGACGGCGAAGCGGATGCCGAGGCCCGTCAGTTCTTCGAGCAACGTCGTCGCGTGCTGCGGGTCGTGCATCAGCAGGCTTTCCGTGATCTCGAACACGAGCCGGCGCGGATCGATGCCCGTCAGCGCGATCGCCTCGCGCACGCTCTCCTTGAAGCGCGGATCGCGGAACTGTTGCGGCGACACGTTGACGGCGACGTATTGCAGCCGGATGCCTTGCGCGTCCCAGCGGATCAGCTGCATGCACGCGGCCTTCAACACCCAGTTGCCGAGGTAGTTGATCAGGCCGACCGATTCGGCGAGCGGAATGAACATCGACGGCGGCACGAGTCCGTGCACGGGATGCTGCCAGCGGATCAGCGCTTCGACGCCGACGACGCCGCGCGTCTGGCTGCTCGTGATCGGCTGGAAGTGCAGCGAGAACTCGCCGTTGCGCACGCCGTCGTACAGGTCCGATTCGAGCTTGAGACGCTCGGCGTCGGCGGGGCTGTCGTCGGGCACGTAGAAGGCGAGCGTGTTGCCGCCCGCCGCCTTCGCGCGCAGCAATGCATGATCGGCCCAGCGCAACAGCTGGCTGTCGCGCGGCGACGCGTCGGACGAGTCGGGCGTGCGCTGCATGTCGAGAATGTGCTGCACGTCGGACATGTGCTGCGCGTCGGGATAGAGCGCGATGCCGACGCTCGCCGACAGATGCACGGGCTGACGGTTGAATGTGTACGGCTGCTGGATTGCCGTCAACAGACGCCGCGCTAGCGCTTCGGCGGCGATCGCGGCATCGGCGCGTGCATGCACGGGCGGCAGCAGAATCGCGAATTCGTCGCTGGAAATGCGCGCGATCACTTCGCCTTGTGTCGCCATATTGGTCAGGCGGCGCGCGGTGTCGCGCAGCATCTCGTCGCCCGCGTCGTAGCCGAGCGCGCGGTTCACGCGCTGATAGTCGTCGAGATCGAGCAGCAGCAGCGCGGCCGCCTTGCTCGTCGCAACGGCCTTTCGCTGTGCGTCGCGCATGTCCTCGATCAGCGCGGGCAAGGTCGCGAGGCCCGTCAGATGATCGTGATGCAGTTGATGCTTGAGGTTTGCTTCCGCTGCGCGCCAGCTCGATACGTCGAAGCCCGCGATCGCGTAGCCTTCGATTCCGTCGTGACAGTTGCGCGCAATGCGCAGCTCGACGGGCACGGGGTAGGTCAGCGACTTGATCAGATCGAGCGTGACCTTTTCGACGGCGCCCGTCTCGTCGGCACGGCGCAATGCGGCGTCGAGAGACGCGACATCGGCGGGGGCGACGAGCTCGTGCAGCGTGACGGTCTGCAGGTATTCGCGGTGATAGCCGATGAAGCGCAGGCTCGCTTCCGATACATACAGGAACGTGAGGTTGCGCGCCACGTGCGCGAGGAAGTCGACGGCGCCCGCAGCCTGCTCGAGGCCGGCCGCGAGGCTTTGCGCGACCGTCGTGCGCGCGGGCTGACGGCCCGCGCGGAACCGGTCGATAGCTGTGCGCAGCAAGCCCCGGCGGGCTGGGGTGATCCTGGTCGCTTCCATGTATGTCGCTGACTACCCGGGTTCGTCGTGAGGCGGGACGGCCGCGCAATACCCGCGGGACGACGGGTCCGTCGGGGCGTAAGGCCATCCATCAGAACGGGATAACGACCCCCGCGACGGAATCTTTAGCGTTCGCACATAAAAAGCGCCATAACGTGTGATAGAAGCGGCCGTCCAATGCATGCGCCGATGAATTCCGCTAAAGTCGCGGCGATCGTGCACCGTTAATGCGGCTGATGTGCCGCGTTGGCGAAGCACGCACGTTGCCCAAAGGGTGGCACGCGCCAGCCCATTCAACTCACCATGGAATTCAAGCCGCCGGGAAAAATGTCCGATCCGTCTCACGACAACGATGAAGCCCTTCGTCTCCAAACGTTTGCGCAAGCGCATGGCGAGGACGACGCGCTGCAGTCGTCGCAGTCCGCGTCGCAGTTCGTCTATGTGGGACGTCAGCCGATTCTCGACCGCAACGGCGCGTTGCATGCGTACGAACTGCTCTTTCGCGGCAGCGCGCGCAACTACGCGGAAGTCTCCGACGATGCGCAAGCGACTGCACAGGTCGTCGTGCGCACGATCGGCGGCATCGGCGTGCAGTCGATGCTCGGCACGCATCTGGGCTATGTGAACATCGGCCGCAAGCTGCTGTTCGACGACATCGTGCATCTGATGCAGCCCGAGCGCTTCGTGCTCGAAATCCTCGAAACGGTCACGTTCGATGCGCGGCTCATTGCGCGCATCGCCGAGTTGCGGCGCGCGGGCTTTCGCATTGCGCTCGACGACGTGTGCGAGCTGTCGCCGAATCTGCTCACCGTGTTGCCGCACGCGGACATCGTCAAGATTGACTTCCTGCAGACGGACCGCGCGCAGCTGCGCACGCTCGCACGGACGCTGCGCATGCACGGCAAGACGCTGATCGCCGAAAAGGTCGAAACGCGCAAGGACTTTGCGCTTGCCCGCGAGTTGGGCTTTCATCTGTTTCAAGGCTATTTCTTTGCGCGGCCACAAGTGCTGTCGACGCGCCGCAATCGTTCATCGCGCACGTCGTTGCTGCGGCTGCTTGCGCTGCTCGCGCGCGATGCGGGCATCGTCGAGCTCGAAGACGAATTGAAGCGCAATCCGAACGTCGTGATGCAACTGCTGCGCCTCGTCAATTCGAGTGCGTTCGGGCTCGGACGCAATATCTCGTCGCTGCGTGAAGCGATCATCGCGACGGGCACGCGGCAGATCGCGCGCTGGGCGCAACTGTTGCTGTACGCGGGCGGCGGCGATCTGCCGTGGCGCTCCGATCCCCTCGTGCAGCTGGCGGGCACGCGCGCGCGCTTCATGGAGCTGGCCGCGCGCTGGATACGTCCGAACGACGAAGGCTTCGCCGATGCAGCGTTTCTGACGGGCGTGTTCTCGCTGGTGCATGTGCTCGTCGATTCGACGCCCGATGAGACGCTCGATCCGCTCGACCTGTCGCCCGTCATTCGCGATGCGATCGTCCAACGCGCGGGGCCGATGGGCGTCCTGTTGCGGATCGCCGAAGCGGCGGGCGAAGCTCAGGATGCGGCCGCGATTGCAGCGATCGCGAGTTCGGCATCGCTGGCGGAATTCGCGGCGCTGACGCCCGCCGTGCTCGCCGAGTTGAACCTGTCGGCGGCAGCGTGGTTCGGCGCGCATCTCGTGGATTAAAGTCCGCATCCCGTTCGTTTCATGCATTGGCGGGCGATGGTGCGCGATGTCAGCGGACTGCAAAGTTCGTGGCCGCATCGACAGCCTTCATGCTGTGCGCCGACGTGCATTCGCCAAACGTGGTCCAATGTTGGACGGCAGGTTACGGTTGCGACGGCTCGCATGGCTGATGCGAGAGCGTCGCGCGGCGTCGCACGGGCATCGTGCGCTCAAGATTCGAGGGCTCGACATGAAGCAGAAGATTGTGCCGTTGGCGCTCGCGGCTACGCTGTGCGCGAGTTTATCGGTGTATGCGCTAACGGCTTCCGCCACGCTCAAGCCCGGCGACGACGCGCCGGACTTCACGACGCAGGCATCGCTGGGAGGCAAGACCTATCAGTACCAACTCGCCGATGCGCTCAAGAAAGGGCCCGTCGTCCTGTACTTCTATCCCGCCGCCTTCACGAAGGGCTGCACGATCGAGGCGCATGAATTCGCTGAAGCCGTCGACGAGTACAAGAAGTACGGCGCGACCGTGATCGGCGTGTCGCACGACAACATCGACACGCTGACGAAGTTCTCGGTCAGCGAATGCCGCAGCAAATTCCCCGTTGCGGCCGATCCCGATTCGAAGGTCATTAACGCGTATGACGCGGGCCTGCCGATGCATGCGTCGATGGCGAACCGCGTGTCGTATGTGATCACGCCCGACGGCAAGGTCATCTACGAATACACGAGCCTGTCGCCCGACAAGCATGTCGAAAACACGATGCAGGCGCTCAAGGAGTGGGCCGCGACCCACAAGCAGCCTTGATGATGCTTCGTTGCGCGCAGTCCGCGTCGTTCCACTTCTGATCGCCGATACGCGATGCCGATAGCCGTCGGACTGCTCGTACTGGCCGCGCTGATCTATGGCGCCGTGCAGGCGTTTCACGCGCTGTCGGCGCGATTCGGCGTGGGCGTGGCCGTCGGCGTCGCGATGCTCGTCGCGGCGCTGCTGCTCACGGCGCTTGCGTGGTGGTCGCGTCGCCGCAAGGAAGTCGCGGCCAATATCCGCGACGGCGACTGGACGCACGAACTCAAAGGCGAATGGGGCGACGTGCGGCTCGCTGCGGGCAAGCGGCTTTGCGACGTGCAGGTGAGCGGTGCGCGCGGCTCGTACATTTTCGCGGACCTTCGACACGCGCAGCCGGTGCGCGATGGCGAGCGCTGGCAGGTCAAGCTCGATGTGAAGGATGCGGCGCATCCCGAATGGCGCTTGCCGATGACGTCGGAGCGCGAGGCGCGTCAGTGGACGCGCATTTTCTTGCTGGCGATGGCGCAGAAGCTTTGAGCGGGAGAGGGCTTGTAGCGAGTATCGGAACGACTCGCTGAACGCTGGCATTCGCATGATGCTTCGCGGATGCCAGCGACCCGGCAATGCAAATCACAACAAGCGCCATCGCATGTAGCGAATCGAACAGACTCAGCTCCCTGAAGCCGCCGCCTGTGCTCCCTTGTTCTTTCGCGCTTCCCAGCGCACGCGCAGGCGGTCCATATACAGATAGACGACGGGCGTCGTATAGAGCGTGAGCATCTGGCTCACTATCAGCCCGCCGACGATCGCAAGACCCAGCGGCGCGCGCAGCTCCGCGCCTTCGCCGCGCCCGAACGCGAGCGGCAGCGCGCCGAGCAAGGCTGCACAGGTCGTCATCATGATCGGGCGGAAGCGCAGCAGACACGCCTGCTCGATCGCATCGCGCGACGACAGCCCTTGCCGCGACGCATCGATTGCGAAGTCCACCATCATGATCGCGTTCTTCTTCACGATGCCGATCAGCAGGATCACCGCGATCAGCGCGATGATGCTGAACTCCGTGTTGAAGAGCAGCAGCGCGAGCAGCGCGCCGACACCCGCCGACGGCAGCGTCGACAAAATGGTCAGCGGGTGGATGTAGCTCTCGTACAGGATGCCGAGCACGATGTAGACGGCCGCGAGCGCCGCGAGAATCAGGATCGGCTGGTCGGACATCGATTGCTGGAAGGCTTGCGCGGTGCCCTGGAAGCTGCCGTGGATCGTCGCCGGCATGCCGATCTCGGCCATCGTCTGGTAGATGATCTGCGTGGCCTGCGAGAGCGACTTGCCGGGCGGCAGGTTGAACGAGATCGTCGACGCGACGAACTGGCTCTGGTGGTTCACCGCGAGCGGCGTGTTGCCGGGGCCGAAGCGGGCGATCGCGGAGAGCGGAATCATCGTTTCCTTCGAGGTCGACACGGCCGCGCCCGTCGACGCGCTCGACTTGCCGCTCGCCGCAATCGAGTTGTTCGCCAGATTGCGCGCGGAGTCGGCGGCGATGGCGGCCGCGCTCGATGCCGCCGTGCCCGCGGTGCCGCCCGCCGACGAACGTGTCGTCGCCGTCGTGGCCGACGTGACCGTACCCGCCGTCGCGTTAGTGGATTGCGAGCCGCTCGCGCTGCCACCCGACGTGCTGACCCATACCTGATTCAGCATGTCGGGGCTCTGCCAATATTTCGGCGCGACTTCCATCACGACGTGATACTGGTTCAGCGGGTTGTAGATCGTCGAGACCTGGCGCTGGCCGAATGCGTCGTACAGCGTGTTGTCGATCTGCGCGGGTTTGATGTTGAGGCGCGCCGCCGTCGCGCGGTCGATCGTCACCATCGATTCAAGACCGGCTTGCTGCTGGTCCGAGTTGACGTCGGTGAGTTCGGGGCGCTTTTGCAGCGCTTCCGTGAGAAGCGGCGCCCATTTGTACAGGTCGGCCGTAGTGTCGGAGAGCAGCGTGAACTGATATTGCGCATTCGACTGCCGGCCACCGACGCGTATGTCCTGCACCGCCTGCAGGAACGTGCGCGCGCCCGCGACGCCCGACAGGGGCACGCGCAATTGCTGGATCACCTGATCGGCGGAGATCTTGCGCTCCGTCTTCGGCTTGAGCGATACGAACATGAAGCCGGAGTTGGTCTGCCGTCCGCCCGTGAAGCCGACCACGCTGTCGACGGCGGGGTTCGCCTGCACGATGCGCATCATCTCGGAGAACTTCACCTTCATCGCCTGGAAGGATGTCGCCTGGTCGGCCTGGATGCCGCCGACGAGACGCCCCGTGTCCTGCTGCGGAAAAAAGCCCTTCGGCACGATGATATAGAGCGCGATGTTGAGCGCGATCGTGACGAACAGCACCATCAGGATCAGCAGCGGATGACGCAGCGACCAGCCGAGCGTGCGCGCGTAGCCGCGCTGCATCCTGTCGAAGCCGCGTTCGAGCCAGCGCGCGAAACGGCCTTCTTCGCGCTTCTCATGTGGCTCGGAGAGCAGGCGCGAGCACATCATCGGCGTGAGCGTCAGCGACACGATCAGCGACACGCCGATCGCGAGCGACAGCGTGAGCGCGAACTCGCGGAACAGCCGCCCGACGATGCCGCCCATCAGCAGGATCGGCAGGAACACGGCGACGAGCGAGATGCTGATCGACATCACCGTGAAGCCAACCTCGCGCGCGCCGACGAACGCCGCCTTCATGCGCGGCATGCCGCTCTCGATATGGCGCGTGATGTTTTCGAGCACCACGATTGCGTCGTCGACGACGAAGCCCGTCGCGATGGTCAGCGCCATCAGCGACAGGTTGTCGATTGAAAACCCGAGCAGATACATCGCGGCGAACGTGCCGATGATCGAAATCGGCACGGCCACGCTCGGAATCAGCGTCGCGCGCCAGTTGCGCAGGAACAGGAACACGACCATCACGACGAGCGCGACGGCGATCATCAGCGTGTGCTCGGTGTCCTTCAGCGACGCGCGGATCGTCGTCGAGCGGTCGGCCGTCGGTGTGATCTGGGCGGCGGCGGGCAGCGAAGCCTGCAACTGCGGAATCATCGCCTTCACGCGGTCGATCGTCTCGATGATGTTCGCGCCGGGCTGCCGGTACAGGATCACGAGCACCGAGCGCTCGTTGTTCATCAGGCCGAGATTGCGCAGGTCCTCGACGGAATCGACGACTTCGGCGACATCGGACAGATGCACGGCCGCGCCGTCGCGATACGCGATCACGAGGTCCTTGTACTGCGAAGCCTGCTTCGCCTGGTCGTTCGTGTAGAGCTGCACGCGGTTAGGGCCGAATTCGATCGAGCCTTTCGGGCTGTTCGCATTCGCCGAAGCGAGCGCCGCGCGCACGTCTTCGAGACCGATGCCGTAGTGAAAGAGCGCTTGCGGTTCGAGTTCGACGCGCACGGCCGGGTTCGCAGAGCCGCTCACGTCCACTTCGCCGACGCCTTCGACCTGCGACAGCGACTGTTGCAGCACCGTCGCGGCCGAGTCGTATAGCTGGCCCGCCGTCATCGTCTTCGACGTGAGCGCGAGAATGAGGATGGGCGCGTCGGCGGGATTGACCTTGTGGTAGGTCGGGTTCTGCCTGAGGCTCGTGGGAAGGTCCGCGCGAGCTGCGTTGATGGCGGCCTGCACGTCGCGCGCGGCGCCGTCGATGTTACGGTTCAGTCCGAACTGCATCGTGATGCGCGCCGAACCGACGGAGCTCGTCGACGTCATTTCGGTGACGTCGGCAATCGACCCGAGATGCCGTTCGAGCGGACTCGCCACGCTCGTCGCGACGGTCTCCGGGCTCGCGCCCGGCAGGCTCGCCTGAATCGAGATGGTCGGGAAATCGACTTGCGGCAACGGCGCGACGGGCAACCTTGCGAGCGCGAACAGGCCCGACAGTGCAATGCCGATCGCGAGCAGCGTCGTGGCGACGGGACGCTTGATGAAAGGGCGCGACAGGTTCATCGGTTCGGCCTCTTCATTCAGGCGTCGGCGTCGGTGACGGGCGGAGTCGGATGGCCGTCGCGATGAAAGCGCGCGCGCAGCCGCCGCGCAATCGAATCGAAGCCAAGATAGATCACGGGCGTCGTGAAGAGCGTCAGCAACTGGCTGACGATCAGGCCGCCCGCAATCGCGATACCGAGCGGCCGGCGCAGCTCCGAGCCCGCACCCGTGCCGAGCATCAGCGGCAGCGCGCCGAGCAGTGCCGCCATCGTGGTCATCAGGATCGGCCGGAAGCGCAACAGGCACGCCTGATAGATCGCTTCGCGCGGCGGCTTGCCGTGCTCACGCTCGGCTTCGAGCGCGAAGTCGATCATCATGATCGCGTTCTTCTTCACGATGCCGATCAACAGCACGATGCCGATGATGCCGATGATGTCGAGATCGTGGCCCGTCAGCAGCAGCGCGAGCAGCGCGCCGACGCCCGCCGACGGCAGCGTCGACAGGATCGTGACGGGATGCACGAAGCTCTCGTACAGCACGCCGAGCACGATGTACATCGTGACGACGGCGGCGAGGATCAGGAACAGCTCGTTCGAAAGCGACGCCTGGAACGCGAGCGCCGCGCCCTGGAAGCGCGTCTGGAACGACGCGGGCAGGCCGATGTCCTTCTCCGCCTGCTGGATCGCCTTGACGGCCGCGCCGAGCGACGCGCCGGGCGCCAGATTGAACGACACGGTCGTGGCTGGGAACTGGCTCAGATGCGTGACGAGCAGCGGCGCGGGCTTCTCGTGAAAGCTCGCGATGGACGCCAACGGCACCTGGCCGCCCGTCGACGTCGACGACGGCAGATAGATCGAGTTCAGCGACTCCGTGTAGTGCTGCATCTGCGGCTGCGCTTCGAGAATCACGCGGTACTGGTTCGACTGCGTGAAGATCGTCGAGATGATGCGCTGGCCGAACGCGTCATAGAGCGCGTTGTCGACGGTCGCGGGCGTAATGCCGTAACGCGCCGCCGACGCTCGGTCGATTTCCACGTAGACCGACTGGCCGTTGTTCTGCAGATCGGTGGCCACGTCGACGAGCTCGGGCGACTGTTGCAGGCGCTCCATCAGCTTCGGCACCCACGTCGCGAACTCTTCGATGTTCGGATCGGTCAGCATGAACTGATACTGCGTCGGGCTCACCGTCGAATCGATGGTCAGGTCCTGCACCGGCTGCATGTAGAGCGTCGCGCCCGGAATGTGCGACGTGTCGCGCTGCAACTGGCGGATCACCTGGCTCGCCGTCGCGTCGCGGTCGTCGCGCGGCTTCAGGTTGATCAGCATGCGGCCGCTGTTCAGCGTGATGTTGCTGCCGTCCACGCCGATGAAGGACGTCAGGCTCTCGACGTTCGGATTCTTCAAAATCTCGGTGGCCAGCTGCTGCTGGCGCTCGGCCATCGACGCGTACGACACCGACTGCGGCGCCTGTGTGATCGCCTGGATCACGCCCGTGTCCTGCACCGGGAAAAAGCCCTTCGGAATGAACACGTACAGCACGCCCGTGAGCACCAGCGTGAGCACGGCGACGACGAGCGTCGAGCGGTGCCGGTCCAGCACCCATTCCAGCGCGACGGCGTAGCGCGCGATGATCCAGTCGATCGCCGCGTGCGCCCTCGCTTCGAAGCTGTGGCTTTCCTTGGGCGGCGTGTGGCGCAGCAGCTTCGCGCACATCATCGGCACGAGCGTGAGCGATACGACGGCGGAAATCACGATCGTCACGGCGAGCGTGATCGCGAACTCGTGGAAGAGGCGGCCGACCACGTCGCCCATGAAGAGCAGCGGAATCAGCACGGCGATCAGCGAGACCGTCAGCGAGATGATCGTGAAGCCGATCTGCTTCGAGCCTTTCAGCGCGGCTTCGAGCGGCGTGTCGCCTTCCTCGACGTAGCGCGCGATGTTCTCGATCATCACGATCGCGTCGTCGACGACGAAGCCTGTCGCGATGGTCAGCGCCATCAGCGAGAGGTTGTCGAGCGAGAAGCCGCACAGGTACATCACGGCGAGCGTGCCGATCAGCGAAAGCGGCACCGACAGGCTCGGAATGATCGTCGCGTAGATGTTCGCAAGGAACAGGTACATCACCAGCACGACCAGCACGACCGACATCAGCAGTTCGAACTGCACGTCGCGCACGGACGCGCGGATCGTCGTGGTGCGGTCGGTGACGATCTGCACGTCGAGCGCGGCAGGCAGCGACTGCTGGAGCGTGGGCAGCAGCTTCTTGATGCTGTCGACCGTCTGGATCACGTTCGCGCCCGGCTGGCGCTGCACGTTCAGGATGATCGCGGGCGTGTTGTTCACCCATGCGCCGAGCTTCGTGTTCTCCGCGCCCGAGACGATGCTCGCGACGTCCGTCAGCATCACGGGGCGGCCGTTCTTGTACGCGACGACGGCGCTTTTGTATGCGTTGGCGTCCGTCAACTGATCGTTCGCGTTGATCGTGTACGCGCGCGTCGGGCCGTCGAAGCTGCCCTTCGGCGTGTTGACGTTGAGGTTCGAGATCGTCGTGCGCAGATCGTCGAGATTGAGGCCGTAAGAGGCGAGTGCGCGCGGGTTCGCCTGGATGCGCACGGCGGGGCGCTGGCCGCCCGACAGGCTCACGAGGCCGACGCCCGCGACCTGCGAAATCTTCTGCGCGAGCCGCGTATCGGCGATGTCCTGCACCTGCGTGAGGGGCATCGACTTCGACGTGATCGCGAGCGTGATGATGGGCGCGTCGGCGGGATTGACCTTCGCATAGATGGGAGGCGCGGGCAGGTCCGACGGCAGCAGGTTGCCCGCCGCGTTGATCGCCGCCTGGACTTCCTGCTCGGCGACGTCGAGGGGCAGGTCGAGACTGAACTGCAGCGTGATGATCGACGAGCCCGCCGAGCTTTGCGACGACATCTGGTTCAGCGACGGCATCTGCCCGAACTGGCGCTCGAGCGGCGCCGTCACCGATGACGTCATCACGTCGGGGCTCGCGCCCGGATAGAACGTCTGCACCTGGATGGTCGGGTAATCGACTTCGGGCAGCGCGGAAAGCGGCAGGAAGCGCAGCGCGACGAGCCCGACCAGCATGATGGCCGCCATCAGAAGGGCGGTGCCGACCGGGCGCAGGATAAAGGCGCGGGATGGATTCATGCGAAAGCCAGTACCTTATTCCGCCGACGTCTGCGACGCGTGCCGGCGACGATGTGTGCCCGATGCGCCCGCTGCACCTGATGCACCTGATGCACCTGATGCACCTGATGCGCCCGATGCGGCGCGGGCACCCGAAGCACCTGAAGCACCCGACGCGCCACGGGGCCGGTCAGCCGGAATGGTGATCTTCGCGCCTTCCTTCAGGCGGTCCGAGCCGTCCGTCACGACGCGCTCGCCGACCTGCAGGCCCGACGTGATGCTGGTGCGCTCGCCGTCGACGGGACCGACTTTCACGGGGCGCACTGTCACCGTGTTGTCCGGCTTGACGACATACACGAACGACCCGATCGAGCCGTTGAGCACGGCCGACGTCGGCACGATGATGGCGTTTTTCACGACATTCACGAGCAGGCGCGTATTGACGAACTGATTCGGGAACAGCATGCCTTCGTTGTTCTGGAACGTCGCGCGGAGTTTCACGGTGCCCGTCGTCGTGTCGATCTGGTTATCGACGGTTTCCAGATAGCCCGCTTCGAGCGACGTCGTATTGCTGCGGTCATACGCCGTCACCGACATCTTCGTGCCCGTATGCAATTGCTTGAGGATGGCGGGCAGGTTGTCTTCGGAGGTCGTGAAGATCACGCTGATCGGCTGCAGTTGCGTGATGACGACGACACCGTTCGTATCGCTCGGCGTCACGTAGTTGCCGGGGTCGACCTGGCGCAGGCCGACGCGGCCCGACACGGGCGCCGTGATGCGCGCATAGACGAGATCGAGCCTGAAGGTATCGATGTTCGCCTGGTCGGACTTGACCTGGCCTTCGTATTGCCTCACGAGCGACGCTTGCGTATCGACCTGCTGGCTCGCGATCGAGTCTTGCGACAGCAGCGTCTGATAGCGTTTCAGGTCGAGGCGGGCGGTTTGCAGGAGCGCCATGTCCTTGGCAAGCGTGCCTTCGGCATTGGCAAGACTGATCTGATACGGACGCGGATCGACCTGTGCGAGCAGATCGCCTTTCTTCACCATCTGACCTTCCTGGAATGCGACCGTCTGCAGTGTGCCCGTCAGTTGCGTGCGCACCGTGACGTTCGCGAGCGGCGTGACGGTGCCGAGCGCGTTCAGCACGACAGGCATTTCGCCTTGCGTAACGGAGGCCACATGGACAGGCTGCGGCTGGTTCATGCCGCCCGCGCCGCCGCGGCGTCCGCCGCGCGCCGCCTGCGCACCGCTCGCGCCCGCTGCCGCGCTCGCGCCGGCGTCGCTCCTGTTCCACGGATGCCAACGTACCAGCACGATCGCCGCGATGATCACGACGGCGACAATCAGCGCAATCGTGCGGCCGCGATGCCGTTTGACGGCGCCGGGTTCATGTCCGGGAGGAGGGCTGGACGGACCGGCGTTGCGTGAAGATTCTGGCTGATTTTTTTGTTCGTCCATCGGTTCGATCAAATGGCTGGCGTGAATTGAAGCAAACGTGCGATGCGCGGCGTGCGAACTGACGGCTGCCGCGCGCGGGTTGTCGTGCTCGCGCCTGTCTGCGCGCCTGTCTGCGCGTTTATCCGCGCGATGCTACGCGATGCGAGGCTCATCGAGATGACCTTGATGTGACGGTGACGGCGGCCGCGCTGGCGGCCTGGCGCGTTGTCGACATGAATGACGGCTCCTCCCCGACGGCCGTGCTTTTGCCCGCTGCGCGTTCGACGTCGCGTTGCCGCGGCAGCGCTCGCGCTGCTGCAACGAAAGACCGGTCCGATGGTCGCTTCGATGGGGCTGGCCGTTGCCGATGCGCGTCGCGTTGCATATGAAGGGCATCGTGGCCGGCCGCGCCGAAAACCGGCCGCACCGGGCATCGGCGCGCGGGAAAGCATGATGCTACGTCCCCGGCCGAGTTACAGTCCAGCGGCGTATTTTTCGGCGGATTACGACCGTTACATACGGTTGGGTAATTTGAAAGCCTGGGTTAGCCGGGTGTCGCGCAAGGTGGCGCGGCAACGGGTGTATCGGCGGGGAGGGCGGCGAAAGTCGACGCGCGTCGATGCGTCGTGCCGCGCGAAGCTCAATCGTCGAGCCGGCGGCCCGGCGTTCCGCCGATCTCATGGATGATCTTTTCGATCGTTTCGAGCAAGACGGGCGCCGCGCGCGACACGAGCCAGTCGCGCGGGCACTGATGCGCGGAGCCGCCGCAATTGACCGCGTAGCGCTCGCCCGACGGTCCGATGAAGCCAGCCGCGATCGCGTTGAGCCCCTCGTACCATTCGCCCGTCGCGATCGCGAAACCTTGCGCGGCCGTTTCCTGCAGCGCCGCGTCGAGACGGCTGCTGATATGCCCCCACTCGTCGCCGGCTGCGGCTTGCAGGCCCGTCAGCAGACTCTGGCGATCCGTCTCGGAGAGCGCGGCGAGATACGCGCGGCCGACGGCCGTGCGGCTCAGGTCCATCCGCGAGCCGACGTCGAGGCGCGACACCAGCACGGCCGAGCGCGGCTTGATCGCATCGATGACGACCATGTCCAGCCGGTCGCGCACGGCGAGATGCACCGATAGCGACGTGCGTTCGGCCAGTTCGATCAGGAATGGCCGCGAACGCGCGCGGATGTCGAAGTTGCGCAGGAAACCGTTGCTCAGCTCGAGCACCGACGACGTGAGCACGAAGCGCTCGCTGTCGGGCAGACGAAACAGAAAGCCTGCACTGACGAGCGTCGCGGTGATCCGCGAGACGGTCGGTTTCGGAATACCCGTCAGTTCTGTCAGCTCGCGGTTGGAGAGTGGCGCGTCGGCGGCGGCAATGCGCCGGAGCACGGTCAGGCCGCGCGCGAGCGCAGTGACCTCGTCGCCGGAGCCGTCCTTTTCCTTCAACGGATCGGTGGCGGACGGACGCGTCGATGGCTGGTTCATGTGGTTTTTATGAAACGTTATTTCACTATAGTTGAACGCGCGTCGAAAGGCAGACGCCTTCAGGCCGCGCTCCGCCCTCTCTCAGCAGGGCGTAAGTCCATATTTTTCGTACGACCATTCATTGTATCGAATTGTGAGATGCAAGGCCGCCGAGCCGCTCAGATTTTGCTTGACTTAGTCAGCATTACCATAAAAAATGGAACTATATTTCGAAACCGGAAAAGGTGGGCCCGCGCCCACATCGCCCATAGATCATTGCGCGTGCAACCAGTGCGCGCATCGGCGTCAGCCCGGTTCGGCCCGGTTCGGCTGCGCTTCGCAGCGGCTTCGAAGGCAGGATTTCTTCAGTACCGTCTCTCAGGTTCTAGCACGGCCCTCGGAATGGCTAGAACTTTTTGAAGGCGCCATGGCAACATGGCGCCTTTTTTTTGTCCGTCTGATCGGCTGTCGTTTGCGTTCGATGCGAGTTGCCATCATGGCGCGCATCCGTGAACGACGCGGCGGCAGTCTGCACGACTGCCGCCGTCAGGGCGCCCAAAGCAAAGAGAGTCAGCGGCGCCCGCCTTGCTGCGCGACGTGAGGGCGCCTGTCAGAGCCCGCGGTCGCGCGTCACTGCCGGATCGACCGAGGTCGTGGTCCAGTATGGATCGCGGTTGTAGTACTTGTGCATCTGCGTGCCCCAGGTCTCGTCGGCCATCGATGGCCAGTGGTCCTTGTCGAAGCCTGGTTCGTCCTTGATCCGCTGCGCGGTGATGTCGACGCGGAAGACCTTTTCGTCCGTATCGAGCGTCAGCGCGCTCCACGGGATTGCGTGCAGATTGCTGCCCATGCCGAGGAAACCGCCTTCCGACAGGACCGCATACGCAATGCGTCCGCTGCGCACGTCAAGCATGATGTCCGAAATCTTGCCGACGTGTTCGCCATCCGACGAGACGACCTTGTTGCCATCCAGCGTGGCCGCGGCCATCACCTCAGGCCCCGGACCTTCGCCGACTCCACCGCCGACGATGCCTGCGCCGGCTTGCGCCGGGTTCATTTTCGGGTCTAGCGTGGTCATGATTTCCTCCCTGGAAAAGTCCACGGGATGCGATGCGCATCCGCCGTGCCCGCGAGCTTTTCACGGGACGGCGAACGCAGGCGTGCGTGCATCGTCACGAACGCGGCAGGACCAAACTCGAAGCCGCTGCCGGCAATGCACAGCGGCGCGGCTCGAATGTGCGGCTGCAAAAACTTCAAGCACCGGTGTCAAGCTGACAGAGACACGCGCGTCGCCTGGCCGACTGCGCATGCAACGACGATCGCGCTCACGACGTCGCGGTGCCCGGCGAAGAGCCGCATGCAGAGTCGACGTTCTCCGCGCTGGCGACGCCCCTCATCGACGAAGCGCTCGCGCGCGTCGCCGCCATCCACGCCGACGCTTCTCCCGAATCCCTGCATCAGTTGCGCGTCGCGCTGCGGCGCCTGCGTTCGCTATGGTGGGCGTACCGACCGATGCTCGACAAGGAAGAGAACGCACGGCAGCGCGCGCTGTATCGCTATCTGGCTGACGCCGCGGGCAGAGAGCGCGATTGGGACATCTTCCTCGAACTGCTCGCCGGCGACGAAGACAGCCCGCGCGATGTGCCACCATGCCTGCGCGAAGCGCGCGAGCAGGCGCTGGCGGCGAGCCGCGAGACGCTCATCAACGCCGATATCCGTAACGTGCTGCACAGCGCGCTTGCGAGCACGTCGAAGGAACTGAACGCCGCACCGGAACGACATGCGCTGCAGAAGTTCGCTGCGAAGCGCGTGCGTGCCGCCGAACGCTCACTGCGCAAGACGCTGCGCGGCGCATCGCATGCGAAGCGCTTCGATCACGAGGCGCTTCGTGATGTGCGCAAGGCGGGGAAGAAGGTCCGCTATCTGCGCGAGTTTTTCGGGCCGATGCTCGACGACGATGGACACGGACACACGCTCGCGCACCTGGAGAAACTGCAGCAGTGCTCGGCGAACTCAACGACGTGATCGCAAGTGTCGCGCTGCTGCGCGACAACACGGGTCTTTTCGCCGACGAGCAGGACGCCAGCGCGGCGCTCGCGTATCTTAAAGAGCGGCGCAGGCATCGTCAGCGCGAAGCCGTGCGGCTGCTGCGCAAATCATAGTGTCCATTGCATCTGCGCATCGGGCGCGCGAGGGCAGAAGTCGCGCCTTCAAAACCGTATATACTGTTTATACCGTTAACGAGGAATCGACATGAGCACGCCACGAATCAAGGAACCCACGAAGAAAGCCTTCCACTTCCCGAAGAGCGCGAAGGAAACGTCCGCTGAAGCGAAGAAGCCGTCGGCGAAGGCATCGCGGGCGTCGGATGCGAAGAAGGCATCCCCGGATGCGCAAGCGGCCGCGAGCGCGCCGGATGCGGCATCGACGAAAGCGCAGGCACCGAAGGCCGCGCCGCAGAGCAAGGCCGCGAAGACTACGAAGCCGACGAACGCAACGAAGCCGACGAACGCAACGAAGCCGACGAAGCCGGCAAAGGCCGTCAAGCCCACGCAGACGCCAGAGGCCGCCAGGCCCGCGGCGAAAACGCCGAAGGCAGCGAAGTCGTCGAAGGCGCAAGCGGCGCCCGCCGTCGCTGCGGAGAAGAAGCCGCGCATGAAGAAGGAAAAGGAAAAAGTCGTCCGCGACAGCTTCACGATGCCCAAGTCGGACTACGCGAAGATCGCCGAACTCAAACAGCGCTGCCTCGATGCGGGACTCTCCGTGAAGAAGAGCGAATTGCTGCGCGCAGGTTTGAACCTGCTCGCCGTCTCGCCTGCGAAGCGGCTGATCGCGGCCGTGCAGGAGCTCGAAGCGGTCAAGACGGGACGCCCCGCCAAGTCGTGATCATGCGGCGGCCGCCCGCGCCGCCGTCATCCCGCATCGTTTGGATAGCGCCCGGCGAAAGCCGAGTGCATACGCTTGAGCAGCGCAATATACGGACGCCCTTGATCCGTCATCATCCAGGATGCGGCCAGGGCGTTCGTCTCATCCCACAGGCGCTCGAACTTGTCGCGCGCGACGTCCGCGGGAATCCCGGACATCATCAGATCAAGAAAGTCCTTTTCGATTGCTTCGGCGGAGCGGGGCGCCGGCGCTGGCGGGCTCGTCTGCATGTCGCCGGACTGATCGGAGGACACGATCGCCTCGCGTGCTAGTTCATCGATGGCAGGAATCGCCAGCGCCGATCCATCCTGTGCAGCAGCGCGATATACGAAAACGCGGCATCGCTGTCGACGCACGACTGTGCCGCATCGTTGACTTCGTTCCACAACGTTTCGAATCGAACCGCCGCTTCGGGCCGGCTGAGCGGCTGCGTGAGGAGCACCGAAAAAGCAAACGACAGTTCCTCCGCGCTGCGCCGCAGCGGGTAGCACGATCGACGCGATAGATATCTGTACTTCAAGTGGTCTCCGGCTAACGTGTCGGTATGTACGCGTTCGAAAGCGGCGCCGATGTCGCTGACGTCACGGGGGTCCGGCATCACATTGCCCGCCGCATATGACGCCGATGATACAGCCGCGCGAAACGTGCGCGGCAGCCATCGTCCGTGATCTTTTGGTGAAGGACGGATGTCTGTCATCGCCGTCAGCGGCGACGCGGCAACGTGCTCCCCTCAGCGCGCGACGGCGGCCACCGTCGCGATGCCGAGCACCGTCGCGATCACGGAAGCCGTCACGTGAATCGCGATCTCGCCGGCGGCCCAGTTCAGCCGTCCTTGTTGCAGGTGCTGGACCACTTCCGCGGAGAAGGTCGAGAACGTCGACAGCCCGCCCATCAGGCCAGTGATGATGAAGAGGCGCCATTCGGGCGCGATCTGCGGATTGCGTCCGAAGTACGCGACCGCGACACCGATGATGTAGCCGGCGATCACGTTCGCCGCGAGCGTGCCGAGCGGCAGCGCGGGAAAGAGCGCATTGAGACGCAGACCGAGCAACCAGCGAAACAGCGAACCGAGTGCGCCGCCAATGCCGACGGCAAGAATGGACAGATACATGGGAAGCCTGGAAAGCCGAACGTCGACAAACCGGCTGCGGCGGGGCGTGAGGCTGCAACGTCCGCAGTGATCCGGGCGAAGCAGGCATCATCAGCCACGAGGGCGGTTCAGGAGAATGCCATCTCCGGCGCGCGCAAGTCTAACACCGGCGCGCGCGGTGTATGAAGGGCGCGCGGCTCGACAGGGCGGGCCGCTCACCAGCATCGCGAGGTTACACCAGCAGCGCGGGCACTGTCAGCGAACGCACGCAGCCGCGCTGTGCTTCCGGCGATGCAGCGCACGTCGTCCCGCTTTGCGCGAGTCATTCGGTTGCCGGACCCATGTCGGCTCGATATCGCGCCGTTCAGCCGACCGTCTCGCGCTCCGGCGTCGACGTGATCTTGTGGATCGACAGGTCGGCCCCGTTGAATTCGTTTTCCTGGTCGATCCGCAGTCCGACGCTCATGCGGATCGCGCCGTAGACGATCGTGCCGCCCAGCGCCGCGAACACGACGCCGCCGAGCGTGCCGATCACCTGCGCGACGAGCGACACGCCGCCCAGGCCGCCCAGCACATGCTGGCCGAAGATGCCCGCCGCGATGCCGCCCCACGCGCCGCACAGACCATGCAGCGGCCAGACGCCGAGCACGTCGTCGATGCGCCAGCGGTTCTGGACAATCGTGAACATGTGGACGAACAGCACGCCCGCGACGGCGCCCGTCACCAGCGCGCCGAGGGGATGCATCACGTCCGAGCCGGCGCACACGGCCACCAGCCCCGCGAGCGGACCGTTGTACGTGAAGCCCGGGTCGTTTCGGCCCGCGAGCCACGCGGTGAGCGTGCCGCCGACCATCGCCATCAGCGAGTTGACGGCGACGAGGCCGCTGATCTTGTCGATGGTCTGCGCGCTCATCACGTTGAAGCCGAACCAGCCGACGGCGAGCACCCACGCGCCGAGCGCGAGAAACGGAATGTTCGACGGCGGATGCGCGGCGATGCGTCCGTCGCGCGT
This sequence comes from Paraburkholderia diazotrophica, assembly GCF_900108945.1. Classification (GTDB taxonomy): domain Bacteria; phylum Pseudomonadota; class Gammaproteobacteria; order Burkholderiales; family Burkholderiaceae; genus Paraburkholderia; species Paraburkholderia diazotrophica. The sequence continues at coordinate 137,086 of NZ_FNYE01000001.1, forward strand.
GTAGCGGCCATGCCGCGCGCCGAGCAGCATCACGGCGGGCAGCGCGACCCAGCCGCCGAACGCGTGCACCACCACCGAGCCCGCGAAGTCATGAAACGGCGCGCCGAGCGCGTGCGTGAGCCATGTCTGGATGCCGAAGCGGTCGTTCCACACGATCCCTTCGAAGAACGGATAGATGAATCCCACCAGCACGAAGGTCGCGAACAGCTGCGGGTTGAACTTCGAGCGCTCGGCGATACCGCCCGAGACGATTGCGGGGATCGCCGCCGCGAACGTCAGCAGGAAGAAGAAGCGCACGAGCGCGTAGCCGTTGTGCGCGGCGAGCGTCTCCGCGCTGCCGTAGAACTGGACGCCATAGGCGATCGTGTAGCCGATGAAGAAGTACGCGATGGTCGACACCGAGAAGTCGACGAGGATCTTCACGAGCGCGTTGACCTGATTTTTCTTGCGGACCGTGCCCAGTTCCAGGAACGCGAAGCCCGCGTGCATGGCGAGCACCATGGCCGCGCCGAGCAGCAGGAAGAGGGTGTCGGTGCCGGTTTTCAGACTGTCCATCGGTAGGAATCCTGCGATGCGCAAAAAGCGGGCGTCGAATGCAAGAAACGGGCCAAAGCGAGGCGCGCACGCGTTCTGCCGGTGCGAAGGCGCACCGGAATGGGACGAGACGATTCCGTGAGGCGGTCTGTTGGAACGGGTTACGTGGCGATTCGGACGAAGTGAGCACCGTATGTGTGCAATTTGTCCAAAAACAGGGCATCGGACGAACCCAAAAATGTGCGAATCCCTATGGTTTGCTTGATAAAGCCCTACGATTTCATAACAGACGCGGCGTCCGACGCGCCGAACGAAACGTGCGCCGCCGGTGTGCGCCGATGCGGGCTGTATTTGCATCAGGCTGGCGAGCCATCCTCGCTGGACGGCCTTTTGTCATCGGAACCGATCGCCGACATAATGTGCCGTCCCCCGGCGCAACCCGCCGGCTTCCGCTTCTTCCGGCGCGCGCATGAGACTTACCACCAAAGGCCTGCTGCTGATCGCGATACCCGCCGTATTCGAAATCGCGCTGCTGTCGGGGCTGCTGAAGGCGCAGTCGGATGCCGATCAGGCCGAACGGTGGAGCATGCACAGCCAGGACGTGCTGCGTCGGACGGCGGACATTCTGGCGCCCGTGCTGCTGGAATCGGTGCGGCTGCGCGGCGCCGTCGTCAGCGGCGCGCGCGATACCGCCACGCCCGTCGCGCTGTGGATGGATGTCGATCGGCGCATTGACCAGCTGGCCGAACTCGTCTCCGATGATCCGGCGCAGGTCGAGCGTGCGGTGCAGATCCGCCAGTCCGTGCAGGCGTACCGGCAATGGTCGGACCGCGTGCAGGACCTGATCCGCTCGGGGCGCCGGCGAGACGTGCTGCAACGCTTTCGCGACCTCGCCGCGACCGACGTGCTCGACCGCTTCCGTGCGCAGGTCGCCGAGTTCCAGGCGCAGGAGCGGCGTCTCGATTCGCTGCGCTCGGCGGCCGCCGCGGCGGCGCGCTCGCGGCAGCAGTCGCTGATCGTCGCGGCTGTGGTCAGCTCGCTCGTGTTCGTCGCAATCGCGTTCTGGATGTTCGCGCGCGGCGTGCGTGGCCGGCTCGCGCTGCTGTCGGACAATGCGAGCCGCCTCGCGAGCAACGAGCCGCTTGCGCCGCTTACACCGGGCAGCGACGAGATCGCGCGGCTCGATCTGATGCTGCACGAGACCAGCCGACGTTTGCTCGAATCGGAGCGCCAGCAGGCGCGTTTTCAGTCGGATCTGAGCCGCCATGCCGCCGAGCTCGCGCAGACCAACGAAACGCTGCGCCAGCAGACGCAGGAGAACGAGACGTTCATCTACAGCGTGTCGCACGATCTGCGCGCGCCGCTGGTGAATTTGCAGGGCTTCTCGAAGGAGCTGATCCATGCGTGCGACGATCTGCGCGCGGCCGTGCGGCAGTCGTCACTGACGCGGCAGCAGCGCGAACACGTCGAGCAACTGATCGACGAAGACATCGGCGAAGCGCTGCGTTTCCTGCAGACGGCCGTGCTGCGCGCATCGCACATCATCGACGCGCTGCTGCGGCTGTCACGCGTCGGCCGCGTCGAGTACCGGCGCCAGCAGGTCGACGTGCGCGACATCGTGCAGCGCGTGATCGACGCCATGCAGGCGACGATCCGCGATCGCGGCGCGCGCATCGTTGTGCAGACGCTGCCGCCCGTGTGGGGCGACCCGACCGCGCTCGAACAGGTTTTCGCGAACCTGATCGGCAATGCGATCAACTATCTGAGCCCGGCGCGCGCGGGCGTCGTCGAAATCGGCACGACGGTCGGGCCGCCCGGCGTGCAGACGCTGCGGATCTTCTATGTAAAGGACAACGGACGCGGCATTCCCGACATCGCGATGCCGCGTCTCTTCAACGCGTTTCAGCGGCTGCACGGCAACGTCGCGGCGGGTGAGGGAATCGGTCTTGCGCTCGTGCGGCGGATGGTCGAGCGGCACGGCGGGCGGGTGTGGGCGGAATCGAAGGAGGACGTCGGAACGACGTTCTATGTGTCGTTGCCGGACGCCGCCCCGGCAACGTCGGGCGACGAGCGGCAAGACGTCGTGCTCTCGGGCGCCGTGCAGGCGCTGCGGGCTGAAACGCGGTAGCCTGGGGCGCGCACAGGGCGAACGTCAGGTCGCCGAAAACAGCCGGCGCGGCCGGAGCAGCTTGCTGCCGCGAATCGACCAGTAGCAGCTGGCCGCGATCAGGAACAGCGCGCCCGCCAGAATGAACGAAGGCGCGACGTGGAGGGCCCCGGCGCCCAGCACGAACAGCCCGCGTACGACGACGAACAGCGCGGCCCAGAACGACAATACGGCCTGTGCGAGCAGCCGTGTGCCCGTGAAGCGCCGCGCGCGGTTTTCAATCGACCAGCTGGCGGGCGCGCGCGAGCAGAAGAACGTCAGCGAGATCAGCGCGACTGCGAGAATGATCATCCAGTTAGTGAGATCCATGGTAGAGCCCTTCTAAAGTCAACGCGCGACTTTAGGGGGCGCTACGCGTAGCGGATATCGGAGAAGTCTCAATCTGGACTGTGAGCGGCAGCGTGCCGCGCATCAAGGCCGGGCGCGAACCCGGCCATCGAGACGCATCAAAGTTCGATGCGCGTGCCGAGCAGGACTAGGAATTGCCGCAGCCATTCCGGATGCGCGGGCCACGCGGGCGCGGTGACGAAATTCGCATCGGTGACGGCCGCGTCGATGGGGATGTCCGCGTAGTCGCCGCCCGCCAGTCTCACTTCCGGCGCGCACGCCGGATAGGCCGAGATGCGCCTGCCGCGAATCACGTCGGCGGCGGCCAGCAACTGCGCGGCGTGACAGATCGCGGCGATCGGCTTGTTGCCTTGCGCGAAGTGGCGCACGAGATCGATCACTTTCGCGTCGAGGCGCAGATATTCCGGCGCGCGTCCGCCCGCGATCGCGAGCGCATCGTATCGGGACGCGTCGATGTCGTCGAATGCGGCGTTCAGCGTGAACTGGTGGCCGGGCTTCTCGGAGTACGTCTGGTCGCCCTCGAAATCGTGGATCGCCGTCTTCACGCGATCGCCTGCGCGCTTGCCGGGGCAGACGGCATCGACGGTATGGCCGATTGCCTGCAGCGCCTGAAACGGCACCATCGTTTCGTAATCTTCGGCAAAGTCGCCCGTGAGGAACAGAATCTTCTTTGCTGCCATCGCATGCCTCCAGTCGTTGAGGGAAGACGTCGAACGTCGGCCAGTCTACTCCAGCACATTTGACAACACCGCGAACGATCGCCTGATAACCCCGTCGCGAACGGAGTCAATGACACGCAGCGGCGTATCATTGAGATGTTTTCGCATCAGGAGGCCGCTTGAGGCGGCTCATACGCAACGATGACACCGATCAAACCCATCTCCCGCCGCCCGATCGTCCGTTCGACGCTGTTCGCCGCCATGCTGCTCGCGGGCCTCACTGCGTGCCAGAAGAACGATGCGTCCGCAGGTCAGACGCCGTCGGGCCTCAACAATATCGGGCAGCAGGCCGGCCAGAAGCTCGATCAGGCGGCGAGCTACGTCGGCCAGCAGGTCGATGCCGCGAAGGCCACGGCGCAGCAGAATCTGGACGCGGCCGCATCCGGCCCGTCGATCAACCTCAATCCGGGCGACCTCGCGTCGCAGGCGCAAGCCAATCTGCAAGGCGCGGCCAGCGCGACGAACGCGGCCGTCGCCAAGGCGATGAGCTCGACGGGCGCCGGACTCGAGACGGCGGGACGCAAGCTTCAGCAATGGTCGAGCGAAACGTCGTCGAACTCGTCGCCGTCGTCGACCGACGGCGGCAGCGACGCGCAGAAACAGATGGACAAGTGAATCTGCACTTGACCGCGACCGGTAAGTGTAACTATCATGATTGCATATCGTCGTTCGGGACGGTGCGTAAGTGCGCGCATGTGACGCGCATCGGATGATCTACCGCTGTGAATACGAGTAGCCGGTTTGCCTTTGCGGTTCATGTGCTCGCGTTGCTGTCGTTGCAGCAGGGCGTGGCGTTGTCGTCGGAGATGATCGCGGGGAGTGTGAACACGAACCCCGTGCTGATCCGCCGGCTGCTCGCAATGCTGGCCGAAGCGGGCCTCACCACGTCGCAGCTGGGCGCGGGCGGAGGCGCACTGCTTGCGCGCGAGCCGCGCGACATTACGCTGCTCGACGTCTATCACGCCGTCGACGATGCGCAACTGTTCGCGATGCATCGTGAGACGCCGAACCCGGCATGTATGGTCGGCCGCAATATCCAGACAGTGCTGACGGGCATCATCGACGATGCGCAGCAGGCACTCGAGTCGTCGCTCGCGTCGCGCACGCTGGCGGACGCGACGGCGGACGTCGTGCGCGCGGAACGTTCGCGCGAACGCAAGCGAAAAGCGGCGGGCGGCTGAACGAAAGCCGAACGCTGCAAACAAGGGGCCAAGCCCCGATTTTTTTAGCGAAATATGTAATCAACAGAGTTACATTTAACTGAAAGGACTATCGACATGAGCAAGACACTGAAGATCGCGCTGTTCGGCGCAACGGGCATGATCGGCTCGCGCATCGCGGCGGAGGCGGCGCGTCGCGGGCATCAGGTGACGGCGTTTTCGCGCAATCCGGCTCGCGTGCCGGCGGACGTCGCGAACCTGGAGGCGGCGCAGGCCGACGTGACGGATGCGGCGAGCGTGGCGGCAGCGGCGCGCGGGCACGATGTCGTCGCGAGCGCGTATGCGCCGCCGATGGACGACGTCGCGCTGATCGGAAAGGCGACGCGCGCGCTGGTCGACGGCACGCGCGAGGCGGGCATCAGGCGTCTCGTCGTGGTGGGCGGCGCGGGCTCGCTGGAAGTGGCGCCCGGCAAGCAGCTCGTCGATAGCGAAGGCTTTCCGGAGGCCTACAAGGCAATCGCGCTCGCGCACCGCGACGCGCTGCCGATCCTGCGAGGCAGCGATCTCGACTGGACCTTCTTCGCGCCCGCCGCTTTGATCGCGCCGGGCGAGCGCAAGGGCACGTTCCGCACGGGCGCAGGCTCGCTGATCGTCGACGCGCAGGGCAACAGCAGCATTTCGGCGGAAGACTACGCGATTGCGTTCGTCGACGAGCTGGAGCAGGGCCGTTTCGTTCATCAGCTCGCGACGGTCGGGTACTGAGGGCTTCGAAACATCGGCCGGCACGCGCGCGAACTGCACGCGGCGTGCCGGAGCGCGTCTGACGGCGTCGCGCAAGTGCACTAACATTCGGTTACGCATCGGGAAGGTTTCCCTCGACGACACCCGCTACACTTGGCGTCTTTCCCGTTCAATCACGGATGGCCATGAAGTCATGCCTTGCGCGGCGTGAATCGCGGGCTGCGCCGTTATGCGGCGGGCTTCTGGCGATTGACGCCGTCTTTTGCTTTGTTTTCCGTATTGTGTCGCGTGAGCGTTTGTCCGGCCTCATGCGCGATCTCATGCGCAATTGCCTTTGCTTGCGCTCGCTTCTGTCTGTCGTTTGCGTATGGCTCGCGCTCGCAGGCGCTGGCGTCGCGATCCCGGGCGTCGCGCACGCGGCGGGCGCGGCCAGCGGCACGCCGATGATTCCCGCGCTGCAAAGCCTGATCAACAGTGCGACGGTGTCGGCGGCGGCGCCCGCGTCGGGCGCTTCGGCGGCAGATGCCGCGTCGGCGCCGTCGCCTGCGAGCCAGGCCGAGATGGCGAAATCGCTCGACAGCGTGATCACCACGCTCGATAACGATCGCCAGCGCACCGCGCTCGTCGCACAACTGAAGAAACTGCGCGATGCAACGAAAAACGTCGCGCCCGCTGCGGCCGCACAGCCGAGCCCCGGGCTGCTCGGCGCCATCGCGGCGGGCATCGCGTCGTTCGAATCGGACGTGCATCAGGGCCGCTCGCCGCTCAACTACTGGTCCGGCCGCTTCAACGCGGCGGCCAACGAGATCTACACGATCGTCACGAGCCAGGGGCGCGAGCATTTCGGACAGGTGCTGCTGAACATGTTCGCGGTGCTGGCGGGCTGGGGCGCGTGCGCGGCCGGTCTCATCTACGTCCAACGCAGGGTGCATGAGCGGTTCGGCATCGTGGTGCGGCTGGATGCCAATCCGACCACGCGCGATCTGCTGATTTTCGCGCTGCGTCGCGTCGGACCGTGGATCATCGCGTTCGTCGCCGCGCTGGTGTTCGTGCGCGCGATGCCCAATTCGCTGGGCCGCACGATCGCGATGGTGATCGCCTATGCAATCGTCGCAGGCGCGGTGTTCTCGGCAATCTGCCTGATCATGTTCTCGCTGTTCGGCTCGGGCCATCGGCGCGCGGCCGTGCGTCTGCTGATCGAACAGGCGCGCCGGCTGCTGTTCGTGATCGGCATCTGCAGCGCGCTCGGCGATGCCGCCGTCAACTACGACGTCGCGCATGAACTCGGCACGAATCTCGCCGCGCTCGTGTCGACGGTATCGAACATGACGGCGGCCGCGCTGACCGCGTACTTCGCGCTCGCGTTTCGCCGGCCCGTCGCGCATCTGATCCGCAACCGTGCGTACGAACAGCGGCACGACCACAAGGCCGCGACCGACGCATTCGACGTGCTCGCGTCGCTGTGGCACGTGCCGATGCTCGTGCTCGCGACGGCATCGGTGATCGCGACGATCGGCGGCATCGGCAGCGGCGAGAACGTGCTGCAGATCTCTGTCGTGACGGCGCTGCTGCTCGTGCTGGCGTTTTTCCTGTCGGCGATCGTGCTGCGCGTGACACGGCCGCGCAATGCGCGCCGCCGTCGGCGCTCGCCGTATCTGACGCGTCTGCTGCGCTTTGTCGGCACATTGCTGACGCTCTTCATCTGGCTCGCGTACTTCGAGTTCGCGTCGCGCCTGTGGGACGTGTCGCTTGCCCAGATCGTCGAGGAGAGCGTGACGGCGCGCGGCATCGCGCACGCGCTGACGGCGATCCTGATCACGGTGTTCGTGTCGTGGCTCGTGTGGATTCTGATCGACACGGCGATTCAGGAAGCCGTCAATCCGAGCAGTCCGCGCAACAAGTCGAAAAACCCAAGCATGCGCGCGCGCACGATGCTGCCGCTCGTGCGCAACGTGCTGTTCGTGTCGATCCTGACGATCGCGGGCATCGTCACGGCGGCCAATCTCGGCATCAACGTGACGCCGCTGCTCGCGGGCGCGGGCGTGATCGGTCTCGCGATCGGCTTCGGCGCGCAGTCGCTGGTGAGCGATCTGATTACGGGCCTTTTCATCATCATCGAGGACACGATTTCGGTCGGCGACTGGATCGACATCGACGGCGGACATGCGGGCACCGTCGAGTATCTGTCGATCCGCACCGTGCGGCTGCGCGACGGCCAGGGCGCGATTCACGCGATCCCGTTTTCGCAGATCAAGATCGTGAAGAACCTGTCGCGCGATTTCGCTTACGCGGTGTTCGAGGTGCGCGTGCCGTTCTCCGCGGACGTCGATCAGGTGACGCAGCTGATACGCGCGGTCGGCGCGGATCTGATGGCCGATTTTCGCTACCGGCGTGAGATGCTCGGGCCCGTCGAAGTGTGGGGGCTGGACCGGTTCGATCCGAACTGGATGGTGGTCAAAGGGCAGATCAAGACGCGGCCACTGCAGCAATGGAGCGTCGCGCGCGCGTTCAATCTGCGTGTCAAGCGCAAGATGGACGAAGCGGGTATCGAGATTCCCGTGCCGCAGATGCGCATTCATTCGTCGCGCGACGATGCCGAAGGCGAGGCAATGATGAACGAAGAGGTCGTGCGCCATGCGGTTCGCGAGCGCGAAGCCGCGACGGGCACGACGACGCCGTTCAGATCGAAGCCGACGAGCGCGATGCCGCCTGCGCGCGACGTGTCGCATGAGCCGCGTCCGGCGCCACCGTCGACGGGGCAAACGGCGGCCGTGCCGCCGCAGATTCCGACGGCGGGCGACGGCGGTAAGACTTGAGCGAAGAGTCGGGGCTTGCGACGGAAAGGAAGGAAAGGCGTCACGCGTGACGCCTTTCTTTTCGACAGTATGGACGGGAGCAGCAGCGCGCGGACTTCAGGCGAGAAGGGCCTGCGCGCTATCGGCGATACGCACGATGTCGTTCACGTGGCTCGCGATCCGTTCGCCCGGCACGCCGTAGATGTGCAGCGATACGGCGGCTGTGCCACTGCTGTTGCCGAGTCGATGGATGCCCGTGCGTCCCGCGCGCGTGAACGATACCGCGCCTGGCTTGCGCGACTGGTCGCGCAACGGCGCCGCGTACTCGCTGGCCGGGTTCCATTCGTAGACCGTCTCCGTCAACGTGCCGTCGATGACCGCGTATCCGCACCACGTGTGATGCGCGTGAATCGCGCTTGCCTGGCCGGGCATCCAGACGAGCGCCGCGATCGCATAGCGGCCGAGCGGATCGGCGGCGAGCAGATGCCGCCGATAACCATTGGCTGCGCCTTCGCGCTGCGCGTCGGTGAGCAGCGTCGGATCGGCGGCGGCTTCCGCGAGCGCCGCTCGCACGCCGCGTGCAAAGCTCGCGCGCAGCGACGGATCTTGTGCACCGTCGCACGTATCGAAGGCTGCATCGAGGGCCAGGCACAGGCGCGCGATCGCGCAATCGGGCGATGCCGCATGAGAGAACGATGCGGGCATGGCTTGTGTCAGCGAGCGATCGAGTGTGCTCGAGCCGGTTGTGTGGTTCATGAAAGGCTCCGCGGACGTTGTTTTTAGAGAACGCTACTGCCAACATTTATACCGATTTGCGCGGAGAAAGAGTTTTCATATAATTCCCTCGTTTCCGCGGGAAATAGAATAATTTTCTATCCAGGTGCAAAGATGGGAATGGACATCATTGATCGGCGGCTGCTTGAACTGCTACAGGAAGACGCGACGATGCCGATCGCGGAACTCGCGGCCCGCGTGAACCTGTCCCAGACGCCGTGCTGGAAGCGGGTGCAGCGACTCAAGGAAGCAGGGGTGATCCGCGCCCAGGTTGCGCTGTGCGATCCGCGCAAGCTCGGGGTCGGTACGACGGTGTTCGTCGCGGTGCGCACGAACCAGCACACCGAGGCCTGGGCGCAAACCTTCACGCGCGCGGTGCAGGATATTCCCGAAGTGGTCGAGGTCTATCGGATGAGCGGCGAGACAGACTACCTGCTGCGCGTCGTCGTCTCGGATATCGACGATTACGATCGCGTCTATAAACAGCTGATCCGCGCGGTGCCGCTCTACGACGTGAGTTCCAGTTTCGCGATGGAGCAGATCAAGTATTCGACCGCGCTGCCGGTGCGTGCTGCCGTGGTCGCCGAAGGGCGCTGATTCATCATTCATCGGGCATTGCGCTTGCGTATCGCGTGGCGGCGCAGCGGGACGGCGCGGCGAACCGCAAGCCGCGCGCAAGGTGCTTCGTCGTAGAATGCCCGCTTCGTCGAATCAACCAGCAAGCAGAGCCAGACTCATGACCGATTCACGCAAGAAAAACTCGACGCTTGGTATCGCCGTGTTCATCGTCGTCGTCGTGTTGCTCGTGATTGCGACGATCCTTTACAACGCGATCTCCGAAAAGCACGAGTACGAGCGCGACAATCCCTCCCATTCGTCGACGTCGGCGCTCTCGGCGGCGGCGTCCGCCGTGGATGCCGCCAAGGGCGCATCGCAGTAAGAGGTTACTGACCCGGGTTGCGACCAGGGTTGCATTTTCAGGTTGCATCCCTGGTTACAACCGCCACGCAATAACCGACGCAACCACTGCGTCAGTTCTCCGGCAGCCGGATCACGCTCGCGTCCTTGCGGATCAGAAACGACGCCGCCAGCATCTGTTTGCACTGATGCGCGAGCAGTTTCAGTTCATGGACGGCGTCGGCGGAACAGTCGGGCGCACGCTCCGCTTCGACGACCATCGTATCGAGCTCACGCGTCAACTGCTTCGAGATGTCAGTCTGATCGGCGGGCGGCGCGCTGCCTTCTTCCGCTTGTGTGAGGTTATCTCGGACCACCGTCAGCGCGCGTTGCAGTGGCTGATGCGACGGGCCGCCCATCTGCTGCGACGACGTGCGCAGCAACGGCGCCACCGCCGTGATCTGCGATGCGAGCACATGTGAGCGCACGAGCAGATCGTTCAGTTCCGGCACGAACTTCTGCGCGGACTTGGGTTCGAGCATCATCCGCTGGAATGCCTGGCCGAGATTCGCGAAGGCGACGTGCACGTTCTTGCGCGCGAGCCGATAACGATAGTCGCGATCGAGCGCGCTCGCTGCCGCTGCGGCCGCCGGTGTCGGTGCCGATGTTTTCGCTGCTGTCGTCGATGTCGCGCTTGCCGGTGCAGCGTTGGGTCCCGCGTCAGGCGTCGGCATGGACGATTGAGCCGTCGCTGCCGCCGCTGCCGTCGATATTGCATCGGCTTGCGCTGCGTTCACCGGCGCCTCATTCACCGGCCCACCATTCATCGGCGCACCACTTGCCGCGACTTCCGCCATCGCCACGGCGGGCGCGAGCGCTGCCGCTTCCGTCAGCGCGGCGGGCGCGGCGACGGCAGCGGCCGGCTTGCCGCTCCACCACCAGCTCGCTTCCAGATAGCTGCGCATTGCCGCGATCATGTTGTTGACGAGCTTACCCATCAGCCGGTATTCCCAGTACGGGAACAGATGGCTTGCCGCAATCGCGATCGCGCAGCCGACGACGGTATCGATCGCCCGCTCGCCGATGATGTGCAGGCTGCCCGGCGCGAGCAGATGGAACATCAAGAGCACATACGACGACGTGAACACGACGCTCGCCGTGTAGTTGAAGAGCAGCAGGCTGTAGCTCATCACCATCGACGCGAACATCACGACGAGCAGGATATGCGGCTCCTTTACGCTGAAGATGAGCGCGATGCTCGCCGCGCAGCCGATCAGCGTGCCGACGATACGCTGCCCGTTGCGCTGCTTGGTGAGCGAGTAGCCCGGCTTCAGGATGATGACGGTCGTCATCACGATCCAGTACGCGTTGGTGAGCGGCAAAAGTCGCCCGAGCCAGAAGCCGATGGCCACGGCGATCGTCACGCGCAGCGCATGCCGGAAGCTGGGCGACGCCATTGTGAGATTCGAGAAGATCGAGCCGAACGGCACCCGCCGGCTCGACACGAAACGCGTGAGCGCCTGGTCGATGCGCAGTTCGGTTTCCGTCGCGCTTTCCTCGTTCGCGAGGTTCTTGCGCATCTTGTCGATCAGACGCGTCGCACTCCAGATGCGCCGGAACGTAGCGGAGACAGCCGAATAGGCCTCCGGGTTCTTCGCGGGCAGATCCTGCTTGCGCATCAGTTCGATTTCGTACTCGATCGCGCGCAGTTCCGCTTTCACGCTGATCCGCGCGCGCGGCGGCTCGTTCTGCAGCACGGCGAGGCCGATGTCCTCGAGATCGGACGCGGCCTTGCGGATCAGATCGCGATAGAAGATCAGCAGGTCCGAGCCGCCGAACGTATTGCGCACGAGCGGGTAGTCGGTATGCGCGCCGACGAACTGCTCGTGCAGATCGACGATATGGATGAACAGGTTGAAGAGCGTCGCGCGGCGCGGTTCGAGCCGGCCGCTTCTGAGCTTGGGCAGATTGCGCAGCACGATGTCGCGCGCGGCATCCTGCATCGCGACGGCATCGATCTGCTTCGCGACGAGGTTGCGATAGCACTCGTCGAGGTCATTGTCGAGATCGTAGAAGTTCGCGCGCGCGAGCAGATAGTCGGCGAGCGCGAACACGCTTTCGGCGAGCGCCTGCTGCTCGATCCGGTACATCATCCAGTGGCTCACGAGCGTCGACCAGTACGTGAACCACAGGCCGCCCACGAGTATCCACGACGCGTTGACGAGTGCCTGCAACGGCGTGAAATGCTCTTCGAGCGTCATGATCATCATGAATAGCGTCGCGAAGCTGATCTGCGGCCAGCGGTTGCCGTAGACGACGATCAGCGACAGCACGAACGTGAGCGGCACGACGGTGCACCACAGCGCGATCGAGCTGACAGTGGCGAGCCCAGTGGCCAGCGCGGCCAGAAAGCCGATCACGCTGCACGCGAGCATCTCGTTGTGCTTGTACTTGAGCGGACCGGGCATGTCGACGACACATGCGCCGAGTGCACCCGTCGCGATCGTGAAGCCGAGTTCCCGGTTATGAAAGACGATCAGGCAAAGGACGGCCGGCAGCGAAACGCCGACCGCAATACGCAAGCCGCCGTAGAAGTACTGGCTATACAGAAACTTTTTGATTTCGACTGAATAGCGCATCGACTGCCTGATGTATCCGAATGTTGATTGAAGCAGATGAGGGCGGGGCTCACGGGCTTTATCCGAGCCCGAACTGCCGTCGAGTCTAACTGATTTGCCCATGCCCGGACCATCGTCCGAATGGCCAGGTTTCATGCCTGCGAGTGCCTTTGTTATGCTGTCGGCTCTTTCATACGCGGGCTGCACGCGAGCGCGCAGCCGCTTCATCGCACAGGCTTTATGCTCCAGCTTTTCTATTCGAACCGGTACGATGTGCTTGTCGATGCGCTGCTCGACGGACTCGTTCAGGCGCCGTCGAGTCCATGGACCGCGCAGCCTGTGATCGTGCCGAGCGCGGCCGTGCGGCGGCGGCTCGAACTGGACATTGCCGCGCGTCAGGGCGTGTGCGCGAACATCGACTTCGGCTATCTCGCGCAATGGCTGTGGACGCAGATCGGCGGCGTGATCGAAGTGCCGCCGCACTCGCCGTTCGCGCCGGACCGGCTCGTGTGGCGCTGCTATCGCTTGCTCGGCGACGCGGATGAAGCGCGTCCCTGGAACGCGTCGCCTCGTCTGCGCAGCTATCTCGACGCCGCCGACGCACCGATGCGCTACGAGCTTGCGCGCCGCGTCGCGACGGTACTCGACCACTATCTGACCTATCGTCCCGAGTGGCTGCTGCAATGGCAGAAGGGCGGCTCGATCTTCGCAAGCAGCGCGGCCGACGATACGGGCCCGCGCCTCGTCGGCGCGAGTGCTGCGGCGCGCGAAGACGAACGCTGGCAGGCCGCGCTGTGGCGCGCGCTGCTCGGCGAAGTGGCGGGCAGCGCACCTTCGTCGGATGCCGCCACGCCGCCCGCGTATCGCTTCCTCGACGAAGTGCGCTCGCTCGATCTCGAAGCGATCGCGAATGCCGACTGGCCCGAGTCCGTCAGCGTGTTCGCGCTGCCGACCATGCCGCCGCTGCACATCGCATTGCTGCGCGAACTGTCGCGCTGGATCGATGTGCGCCTGTACGCGATGAACCCATGCCGCGAGTTCTGGTTCGATATCGTCAGCGAAGGACGCGTGCAAGCGCTCGACGTTGCGGGCCAGCTCGACTATCAGGAAGTCGGTCATCCGCTGCTCGCGGAATGGGGGCGGCAGACGCAGGCGCAACTGCATATGCTGCACGAGCTGACCGAGAGCGCGGCGTCGGGCGAGGCTTCGTATTTCGCGGAAAACACCGCGCCCACGTGGCTCGCCGCCGTGCAGAACGGGATGCTCGATTTGCGCAGCGAGCGCGATGTCGACCCGAAGCCGCAGGAGCGCGGCATCGAAGTGCATGTGTGCCATAGCCTCGCACGGCAGCTCGAGGTGCTGCACGACCGGCTGCTGGGCTGGTTCGACGAGTTCGACGATCTGCAGCCTTCGGACGTGCTCGTAACGTTCCCCGATCTGGGCGCAGCCGGGCCGTTGATCGATGCCGTGTTCGGCACGGCGCCCACAGGAGACACACGGCGCATTCCATATCGCGTCACGGGCTTGCCGCCTTCGCAGGCGAACCCCATTGCGCGCGTGCTGCTCGACTGGCTCGCGCTGCCCGAACGCAATGTCGGCGCGCCGGAGCTGATCGAATGGCTGCGCGTCGATGCGATCGCCGCGCGTTACGGCATCGACGCGGCGGCGCTCGAAGACGTCCAGGAATGGCTCGCGGCAGCAGGCGCGCGGCGCGGCCTCGCGCCCGTCACGCCCGCCGACAGCGCCGTTCCCGTCGCGCGCCACACGTTCGCCGATGCGCTCACGCGGCTCTTTCTCGGCTACGCGATGCCCGAAGGCGGCGAGCCGGTGGATGCATGGCTGCCCGTCGAAGGCGCCGATGGCTCGGATGCGGAACTGCTCGGGCGCCTCGCGAGCTTCGTCGACGACGTCGACGCGTTCGCGCGCCGTTGCGCCGACGACATGACGCCCGCCGAATGGACGCAGCTTCTGCTCGAAGTGCTCGGCCGCTGCTTCGATGGCGGCGTCGACTTTGCGGATACCCTGGCCACCGTGCGCGACGCAATCGACAAGATGAGCGAAGCGATGCGCGCGGGTGCCGGTGACATTGCGCTGCCCGCGGCCGTCGTACGCACCGCGCTGTCCGAAGCGCTCGACGACCCGGCGCGCGGCGGCGTGCCGTGGGGCAGCGTGACGTTCTCATCGTTGACGAGTCTGCGCGGCTTGCCGTTCAGGATCGTCTGCATGCTCGGCATGGACGACGGCGTGTTGCCGAGCCTCGCGCGCGCCGACGAATTCGACCTGATGGCGGAGTTCGGCAAGGCGGGCGACCGGCAGCGCCGCGACGACGAGCGCAATCTGTTTCTCGATCTGCTGCTCGCCGCACAAGACCGTCTGCTGATCGCGTACACGGGGCGAAGCATTCGCGATAACGCGCCGTTGCCGCCCGCTGCACTCGTCGACGAACTGCTCGATCACCTCGCGCGCGTGTCGTGCGAAGAGGATGCATCGCCCGCCGATCTCGACGCGGCGCGCCGTGCGTTCATCGTCGACCATCCGTTGCAGCCGTTCGCGTCCGAGTACTTCGAAGCGAAGAACAATGGAAGGAGCGGCCTGTTCACCTACGACCCCGACCGCGCGGAACTGGCCGCGTCGCTGGCCGCACCGGCGCGTGACGCGACGCAACCCTTCTTCGCTGCGCCGCTGCCCGCCGAGCCGGACGAACGCAACCAGCCAGTTGCCTTCGACGACTTCCGGCGTTTCTGGCGGCATCCTGCGCGCGCATTGTTGCGCGACCGGCTTGGCATCGTGCTCTCCGATGCGCAAGGCGAACTGCTCGACATGGAGCCGTTCGAACTCGACTACGCGGGCCGCGATGCGCTCGCCGAACGGCTGCTGCCTGCGCTCCTCGACGCGAGTGCCAGCGACGATGCATTGGCGCGCGTGCGTCGGGTCGCCGAAGCGAGTCCCGAACTGCCTGGCGGCGCGACGGGCGCCGTGTGGCGCGCGCGCGAGCTGTCGGCGTTGCGGGGGCTCGCTGAGCGCGTGCGGCGCGAAGTGGCGTCGGGTGTCACGCGCTTGCCTTTCGCGCTCGACATCGGCGCGCGCTGGCCCGATACGGGCGACGTCGCGCTCTTCGGCGCATTCGACGACTCACTGCGTGAACGCTCGGAAGGCCCGCTGCATCTGCAAGGCACGCTCAATCTGTTGACTGAAACGGGGCAAGTCATTTTCCGTTATGCAAGACCCAGCGCGCGGGACTATCTGTCCGCGTGGCTCTCTCATCTTGTCTATTGCGCGGCGATGCCCGAAGGCCCGCGTCGCACGGTTTGGCACGCGAGCGGCGAGTCGTTCGAACTCGCGCCCGTCGAACAGCCGCTCGATCAGCTTGCGCCGCTTGCCGCGCTGTACCGGGCAGGGCGCGCGTTTCCGCTGCGCTTCTTTCCGAAGAGCGCGTGGGCGAAGATCAGCGACAGCGACTCCGTCGCGCAGAACGCGTGGGCAAGCGACCGCGTGCGGGCCGAATCCGACGATGCCGCATTGCGCATCGCGTTCCGAGGCACGCCGCTGACGCTCGACGCACCGTTTGGCACGTTGGCGTCGATTGTCTTCAAGCCGCTCGTCGCGCATCTGAGGAGCGCATCATGAGCGGCGCAGCGTGGATGCATGCGCCCGCGGCGCAAGAGCTCGATGTGTTCGCTTGCGATCTCGACGGCGTCAACCAGATCGAGGCATCGGCGGGCACGGGTAAGACATGGAACATTTGTGCGCTCTACGTGCGGCTGTTGCTGGAGAAGAATCTGAGTGCCGATCAGATTCTCGTCGTTACCTTTACGAAGGCCGCGACGGCGGAACTACATGAGCGCATTCGGGGCCGTCTCGCCGAAGTGCAGCGCGCGATCGAAACAGGCGTCGATGGCGGCGATCCGTTCATCGCGCGGCTCTTCGAAACGACGCTTTCCGAAGCGCGCGGCGTCGATCTCGAAGCGGCGGCGAAAGTGGTTCGTCGCGCGCTGCGCACGTTCGATCAGGCCGCGATTCACACGATTCACGCGTTCTGCCAGCGCGCGTTGCAGGAAGCGCCATTTGCCGCCGCGATGCCGTTCGCGTTCGAGATGGAAGCCGACGACGCCGCGTTGCGTTTCGAACTCGCCGCCGATTTCTGGCGCGAGCAGGTCGAACCCGTCGCCGCGGCGCATCCTTCGTTCGCGGCCTGGCTGGTCGAACGGCGCGCAGGCCCCGCGTCGTTCGATGAACAGCTTGCGCGGCGCCTGAAGAAGCCGCTCGCGCAGCTGCGCTGGGGCCAGACAGACGATATCGACGAGCCGGAAACGGACGCGTCGGATGATGCGCGCGGGCGCTTCGACGCAGCGTGGGCAATGTGGCGCGACGAGCGCGACAACGTCGTGCGTCTGCTCGATGAGACGCAGGCGCGTCTGAAACAGACGTCGCACAAGCCCGACGCCATCGCTGCCGCGATTGCCGCGTGGAACGACTACTTCGCGCAGGACGACTGTCACGCCGCGCCGCCCAAAGCCGCGCTGAAGCTGACGGCCAGCGCGCTGACGAAGGGCACGAAGAAGGATTTCGAGCCGCCCGCGCATCCGTTCTTTGCAACCGCCGACGAACTCGCGGCCGCCGCCGTCGCAGCCGAAGCGGCGCAGCACGCGCGCTGGCTTCGCCTCGTGCAGAAGTGGCTCGACTATGCGCCGCACGAACTGGCGGCGCGAAAGCGCACACGGCGCGTCGTGTCCTTCGACGATCTGCTGTCGAACCTGCATC
This sequence comes from Paraburkholderia diazotrophica, assembly GCF_900108945.1. GTDB lineage: Bacteria > Pseudomonadota > Gammaproteobacteria > Burkholderiales > Burkholderiaceae > Paraburkholderia > Paraburkholderia diazotrophica. The sequence continues at coordinate 154,600 of NZ_FNYE01000001.1, forward strand.
GCGCGCTCGCCACGCACGTCTGGCTCGCGGACGCGTTGCGCTCGCGCTATCCCGCTGCGTTGATCGACGAGTTTCAGGATACCGACCCGTTGCAGTTCGCAATCTTCAATCGCATCTTCGCGCCGGCGGGACCGCTCTTTCTCGTCGGCGATCCGAAGCAGGCAATCTACAGTTTTCGCGCGGCCGATCTGCACACGTATCTCGCGGCGCGCGCCAAGGCATCGGCGCGCTATACGCTCGCCGTCAACCAGCGTTCGACGGCGCCCATTGTCGAAGCGTCCAATCGTTTCTTCGAAGCGAACCCGCAGGCATTCGTGCTCGAAGGGCTCGACTATCACCCGGTGCGTGCGGGCGAGCGTCAGCGGCCGCCGTTCGTTGATCGCGCTGGACCCGATGACGGCGATTTTCGCGTCTGGATGCTGCCGCCCGGCGACGCGGCGCGGACCAAGCGCGACGCGCAGCGCGCGGCGGGCGAGGCGTGCGCGGCGGAGATCGTGCGTCTGCTGCGTGGCGCGCGCGACGGCAGCGTGACGATCGGCGACAAACCGCTCGCGCCCGGCAATATCGCAGTGCTCGTGCAGACCCATAAGCAGGGCAGTCTGATCAAGCGCGAGCTGTCCGCGTGGGGCGTGGGCAGCGTCGAACTGGCGCAGGCGTCCGTGTTCGAATCGCTCGACGCCGAGCAGATCGAACGCGTGCTGGCCGCCGTCGATACGCCCGGCGACTTGCGCCGCCTGCGCGCCGCGCTCGCGACGGACTGGTTCGGGCTCGACGCCGCTTCGTTATGGCGACTCGAGCATCTCGACGACGGCGCGGCCGTCCCGGGCGATGCCGCGCAATCCGTCGATGCGATGAGCTGGGTCGAGCGCTTTTCGCGCTATCGGATGTTGTGGCATGAGCGCGGCTTCGCCGTGATGTGGCGTACGCTGATGCGCGAACTGAACGTCGCGCAGCGCCTCGTCGCGGGTGTGGAAGGCGAGCGGCGGCTCACCAACGTCAACCATCTCGCCGAACTCGTGCAGGCGCGCGCCGCGACGCAGCCCGGCATCGCGCCGACGCTGCGCTGGCTGGCTGCCCAACGTGCGGGCGGCTCGGGAGGCGGCGAAGAGGCGCAATTGCGGCTCGAATCGGATCGCAATCTCGTGCAGATCGTCACCGTGCACAAATCGAAGGGTCTCGAATATGCCGTCGTGTTCTGTCCGTTTCTCAACGACGGCGGCATGCGCGAGCCGCCGTCGTCGGGCTTGCCCGATGCGCGCGAATATCACGCCAACGACGGCGCGGCCGTGCTTCACTACGGCTGCGACGACGAGCAGAAGGACTATGCGAGCCGCCAGGCCACGCGCGAGCAGGCGGCCGAGCGCGCGCGCCTCGTCTATGTCGCGTTGACGCGCGCCGTGTATCGCTGCTACCTGGTGGCGGGCACGTATCTGTCGCACAACTCGGCGAAGGAATCGGCGCGCAGCGTGTTGAACTGGCTCGTCGCGGGCAGCGGACGCGATTTCGATGAATGGCTGGCGAAGCCGCTCGACGAAAGCGCGATCTATCAACGTTGGCAGGCGCTCGCGGGCGGGCCCGTCGCCGTCGGCGCGCTGCCTGCCGTCGGGCGCCGCGTGCCGCTGGAAAGCATCGCCGACGGCACGGCGCTGATGCGCGCGCGCACCAACCGGCGTACGCTGCGCGACGCGTGGCGCATGGCGAGTTTCAGCTCGCTGGTCTCGGCTGGTTCGCGCGCCGAAGAAACGACGGCGGCGAACGACGAGGCGCGTCCCGATCACGACGAACTGGCCGATGTTCCGGCGCCGCTGCACGCAAGCGCATTCGATGCTGCACCGGCTCCCGTCGCACTCGCGCCCGACGATATCCTTGCATTCCCGCGCGGCGCGGCGGCGGGCGAATGTCTGCACCGCATGTTCGAACTCGCGAATTTCTCCGATCGCAGCACATGGGCGCATGCGATCGAACGCGCGCTGCACGAGCGGCCCGCGCCCGCCTCGCCGGAGCTTGCGCAACGGCTGCCGGCGATGATGCATCGTCTGCTCGATGACGTCGTGAGCACGGAACTCGTGCCGGGCATGACGCTCGCGGCGCTCGATTCGAAGCGCCGGCTCAACGAGATGGAGTTTCTATTTTCGGCGGCATCGCTGGATTTTCCGGCGCTGCGCGCGCTGCTTTCTGAGCACGGCTTTCCCGATGTCGCGCTGGAGCCCGGCATGCTGCGCGGCTACGTGAAGGGGTTCATCGACATGATCGTCGAGCATCAGGGGCGCTACTGGGTGATCGACTGGAAGTCGAACCATCTCGGCGATACGCGCGAGGACTACGCCGCCGCGCCGCTCGACGAAGCGATGACGAGTCATGCCTATCACCTGCAAGCGCTGCTTTATGTCGTCGCGCTGCATCGGTATTTGCGCGTGCGGCTTGCGGACTATGAGTACGACAAGCATATCGGCGGCTATCTGTATCTGTTCGTACGCGGCGTGCGTCCGGCGTGGCGCGACGCGGACCGCTCGGCGGGCGTGCATGCGCGACGGCCAGAGTACGCGCTCGTCGCCGCGCTCGACGCATTGATGGACGGAGGCACGGCATGAGCACATTCGATCAGCCATTGCCCGACGTCGAAGTGAACGTGCCCGCGCCCGCGGATTTCAGCACGGCGCTCGCCGAAGGATTTGCGCGGCGGGTGAGCGCACTCGCGCAGCGCGGTCGCGCGCCGGCGGACGGCGTGCGCTGGGCCGCGCGCGCTGCATTCGCCGCGAGCCGCGCGACGTCGGAAGGACACGTGTGCGTGTCGCTCGACGAGCTTGCGCAGCGCTACGATGCGAACGCCGACGACGTGCGCGCGGCGCTGCTCGCGAGCGGTGTCGCAAGCGACGGCACGGAGACGGCGCAGGCGTTGCGGCCGCTCGTCGTCGATGGGCAAGGGCGGCTTTATCTCGCGCGTTACTACGATTACGAGCGGCGGCTTGCGCAGTCGCTCGTCGGCCATGCGGGCGCGTCGCGCGGCGAAGCGCAACAGGACGATCCCGTTTCGCGCGTCGCGTCGCCGCACGCGTTGCGCGAAAGGCTGCCGCGTTATTTCGGGGAGCCGCGGGACGACGAGATCGACTGGCAGCGCGTGGCCGCCGTGATGGCGCTGTCCGGGCGGCTTACGATCGTCAGCGGCGGGCCGGGCACGGGCAAGACCACGACCGTCGTCGGCGTGCTCGCGTGTCTGCTGGATACGCGAGCGGATCTGCGCATCGCGCTGGCGGCGCCGACGGGCAAAGCCGCGCAACGGATGCAGGAAGCGTTGCTCGCGCGCGCCGGCTCGTTGCCGCCTGAACTCGCCGCGCGTCTGCCGCAAACGTCGTTCACGCTGCATCGTTTGCTGGGCACGGGGCCGGATGGGCGCTTCAGGCATCATCGCGACAATCCGTTGCCTTATGACGTGATCGTGATCGACGAGGCGTCGATGATCGACGTCGCGATGGCCACGCATCTGTTCGATGCGCTCGCACAAGAGACGCATCTCGTGATGCTCGGCGACAAGGATCAGCTGGCCGCCGTCGAAGCGGGTGCCGTGTTTGCGGAACTGAGCGCGCAGCCGGCGTTCAGCGACGAAGGCGTCGGCGCGATTGCGACAGCGCTGGGCATCGACCCAAGCCGGTTGCGCGCGGCGTTGTCCAGCGCCCGTAGCGATACTTCGCCAAACGATGCGCCGCCATTCGCCGACGATCTGTTCGGCGCGCCGTCGGAAGCAATCATCGACGCACGATCGCAGCCCGCGCCGTTAGCCAATTGCGTCGTCTGGCTGGAGCGCAACTATCGCTTCGGGCTGGAGTCGGCGATCGGCCGGCTGTCGGTCGCGATCCGGCGCGGCGACGCGCAGGCCGCGCTCGACGTGCTGGAAACCGATCCCGCTGGGCATTGCGCGGCGGCATTCCATGTGGACACGGACGCGGCGCCTTCGGAGCGCACGATCCAGCGGCTCGCCGCCGGTATTGCGCCGTATGCCGACGCGCTCGCCGCGACGCTAGGCGAAGCGGCATTCGGCACGGCGCCGCAGCCGCTTGCGCTGTTCGACGCGCTCAACCGCTTTCGCATTTTGTGCGCGACGCGCCTCGGGGCGCGCGGCGTCGATCAGATGAATGCCGCAATGGCGGCGCAAGTACGCCGTGCCGCGCGCGTGCCGCTGACGGCGGGCGCGCAGTGGTTCGCGGGCAGGCCGATCATGGTCACGCGCAACGACTATGCGCTGGCTCTCTTTAACGGCGATATCGGCATCGCGCTGCCGGGCGCGGACGGCTCGCTGCGCGTGTACTTCCGTGGCGCGGACGGCAGCTTGCGCGCGGTGTCGCCCGCCGCGCTGCCGCCGCACGATACCGCGTTCGCGCTGACGGTCCACAAGTCGCAGGGATCGGAGTTCGATCATGCGGTGCTGATGCTGCCTTCGACGTTCAGCCGCGTGCTGTCGCGAGAGCTCGTCTATACGGCGATCACGCGGGCGCGCGAGCGGGTCGAAGTGGTTGGCTCGCGGGCCGTGCTGATGCGCGCAATCGCGACGCCGACGCAGCGCGACTCGGGACTCGCCGCGCGGATCGCCGAAGCGGCGCAAGAAGGTGATTGCTGATTCGAAACCTGGACGGCACGAGGAGTGTGGGGAGCGCGCGAGGAAAACGTGGTAGGCGGGAGGCAGACGACGGGCCGCGAGGCAAACGGGGAAGGCGCAAGGCAAACGGGGAAGGCGCGAGGCAAACGGGGAAGGCGCGAGGCAAACGGTAAGGCGCACGGCAAACGGGGAAGGCGCGAGGCAAACGGGGAAGGCGCGAGGCAAACGGTAAGGCGCAAGGCAAACGGGAAGGCGCGAGGCAAACGGGAAGGCGCGAGGCAAACGGGGAAGCCGCAAGGCAAACGGGGAAGGCGCGAGGCAAACGGGGAAGGCGCGAGGCAAACGGGAAGGCGCGAGGCAAACGGGAAGACGCGAAGCAAACGGGAAGGCGCGAGGCAAACGGGAAGACGCGAAGCAAACGAGGAAGCCACAAAGCAAACGGACGAGCGGAAAAGCACACGAGGAAGCCGCAGAGCAAACCAGCAAGCCGTTCAGTTCGCGGCCGTCCCGCGCGACGGTTGTGCTTCGGTTTCCGGCGCCTGTCCGGCGAGGTCGTGCATCGTGCGTCGATACCAGAACGTCCAGACCATCAGGCCGCCGAAGATCGCATAGCCGACGACAGGCGACACCACCAGCACGCGCTCGATCGGCCAATGCCACGCCATCCAGATGCGCAGAGCGGTTTCGCTGATGAGGCCGACGCCCCATGTGACCGTCAGCACCCGCAGCGCGCGAGCGAAAGCGGGCCGGTTGCGCCACAGCATGTCGACGTGCGCGGCGCCGTTCGTCATCTCGCGGGCCACGAAGGCGCGCGTCAGGTAGAAGATGATCGGCCGGCGCAGCAGCAGCGACAGCAGGAACGCCGCGCCGATCGCGCCCGATACCAGCGATTCGCGCATCAGCAGCACGCGGGAGTCGCCGCCGAGCGCCATCGCGCCGATCGACAGCACGATGCCGAGCAGCACCATCAAGGCAAGCGCATCGACGCGCCGAAAGCGCACGAGTTCGACGACGCTCCAGATGACGGGCGGCACGGCGGATGCGATCAGGCCACCCGTCTCGCCCCAGTACGGCTGCGCGAGGCGATACGTGACCCAGGGCAACAGCAGGTTGACCACCAGTTCCAGCACCTGCGCGGGGCGCATCTTCATCACGATGATTGGCCTATGAGCTAAAGATGTCAGTATTGGCGAGATCGGCGAATTGAAGCAAATGCGCCGCGCGTACGGCGAAAAGCATGCCGCGCGGCGCATGCGGATCGTCTGATACAGCATAGCCGGTACACGACACAACATAGGTACACTCATTTTGCACCGTCCGACCATTTGACATGACTTCACGCTATCCGATCCCGCCGAACGAAATCGAACTGACAGCCGTGCGCGCGCAGGGCGCGGGCGGGCAGAACGTCAACAAGGTGTCCAGCGCGATCCATCTGCGCTTCGATGTGCGCGCGTCGTCGTTGCCCGACGTGCTGAAGATGCGTCTGCTTGCGTTGCAGGACCATCGGCTGACGCGCGATGGCGTCGTCATTATCAAGGCGCAGGAATACCGGACCCAGGAAATGAACCGCGCGGCGGCGCTCGCGCGGCTCGATGCGCTGATCGACAGCGTCAGCGTCACCCGCAAGGCGCGTGTCGCGACGCGGCCGACGCGCGCATCGAAGGAACGCCGGCTGGAGAGCAAGGCGAAGCGCGGCGATGTAAAGGCGGCAAGGCGGCGCATCGAGCACGAGTAGCAGAAGCGCAGCGCATGGCCCGCAGCGCGCAAGTCGCGCGCTGCGGGCCTCGTCGTCGAAACGCGTGTGGCGGAGCCGGCCGATCCTTCAGACAGGGTTCGCGTTGCGCCGCTCTGGCAGAAAGTCGACGCAGAACACGCGCGTGACGCCGTCACGCTCGACGGTCACGGCGGCTGTGTAGCAATCCCGGCCATCCATCAGCGAGCAGTGCGGCCCCATCATCGCGACGCGTCCGGGCGCCGCGAGCGCATCCTTGAAGTAGGCGCGCCGCGACCAGTTGTTGCGCGTGTCGGGCACGAGAGGCGCAAGCCGCGCCGGCGGAGGCGGCGTGCCGCAAGCGGCAATCGACGGCGCCAGCTGTTCGCCGCGGTCGCTCAATATGAACACGCGGCGCGCGTCGGGCACGCGAAAAACGGGTTGCGCGGCCTGCGCGAGATCGCCCGTCAGCGTGTACACGTTCGCGCCCGCAAGCACCGCTTCCGTGAAACCCTCGAAACCCGGGCGCTGATAGCGCGAGTGCGTGCGCTCGAAGCTCGCGAAGCGCTGCCACATCTCATCGATCAGTTCGGGCACGCGCGCGTTCGTCGCCTGTATCGACGCTTTCGGATGACCGAACCAGTAACCCTGGACGAAATCGACGTCGGCGTGCATTAGCGTCATCAGTTCGTCTTCCGTCTCGACGCCTTCGGCCAGCACCAGCGTGCCCGACTGATGCAGCATGTTGATCAGATGGCCGATCAGCGAATTGTCATTGTCCTGGCGGCCCGCGCGCGCAACCAGCGAGCGGTCGAGCTTCACGATGTCCGGCCTGAAGCGCCACACGCGATCGAAATTCGAAAAGCCCGTGCCGAAGTCGTCGATCGCGATCAGGAACTCGCGCGGCTGCGAAGCCGCGAGCATGCTGGCGACAGCGGACTCGTCGTCGGCGGGCTGTTCGAGCACTTCGATCACGATGCGTTCCTGCGGCAGTCCGAAATGATCGGACAGTTCGTCGATGAACGGGCGCTGCGGCCAGCCCGTCTCGAACACCTGCGGCCGCGTGTTGAGGAACAGCCAGCCCGTCTCGATGCCTTGCGCCATGAAGTTCGCGACATGCAGGCAGCGCGCGAGCCGGTCAAGCGCGCGCGCATCCGCCGTCGAGCGGGTGCCCGAAAACAGCACGGCGGGCGAGATCGGATGGCCGACGGGATCGAAGGCGCGCAGCAGCGCTTCATAGCCGACCACGCGCTGATGCGTCACCGAGATGACCGGCTGAAAGACGCTGCGCAACGTAATGGTTCGCCACGGCGCGGCCCATCCGGCTTCGTCCTGCACCATATGCTGCAGGAGGCCAGGGAGCGTCGTATCGTCGACGTTTGGCATGACGGCAGATGTGTCCTATGCAGCGTGCGGCGCGCGCCCGGACGAGGCGACATGTCCGCGGCAGGCATGCGCAACGTCGGCGCAATGGAGGTCGGGCCCGAAGGCGGGCGGATCAATGCCCGTCACGCGCGACCCCGTTCAGTTGTGCAGCTCAGATGCAGTCCAGTTCGTCGAATCAGTCTAGCAGTTCGCATGCGCAATGAATGTTCGGGTAATCACAGACGGAGTAAGAGTCTGTGCAGTTTCGTCTTGATGTTGGCGCGGAGAAACGGTGCATTTATGGCAGCGGCGTTATGCTGCTGATTCTTCAAAAGTGGAGTCCAGCATGTCGGAAATCGCGGTGGTGGCGATCTCGGTGGCGAAGCCGGGGCACGAGGAACAGTTGCGCAAGGCGCTCGAAGGTATCGTCGGCCCGACGCGCAAGGAACGTGGCGCGTTGCAGTACGACTTGCACCGCGATCGGCGCGAACCGCGCCGCTTCGTCTTCTTCGAGCGATGGGAAAGCGAAGAGGCGCTTGCTGCGCACGCCAAGTCCGCGCATATCGAGGCGTACAGGAAGGCGTCGGCGGAATGGATCGAGTACGCGGAGCTGCGCATCGTGTCGAAGATCGCCTGAAGCGCAAGGGCGGCGGGCGAAGCCGAAAAAAGGAAAGCCCGGCAATGCGGTTGCCGGGTTCGAGCATGCTGGCGCTAGCAGCGCCGTGGATGCCCGCAGATGCTCCAGGCGCATTTCGTTTCATGCGCTTCGCGCTTCGCGTGGGCCGATGCGGCCTTCATGCTGATCGCGCCGTCTCCGCCGGCGCGCGCATGAAGCTTGATGCGGTCAATGCGTCGAATGCGGCACGTCGAGGATCAGGATGATGGTCCAGTCGGCGTCGCCGTCGTGATGGTACTGGCGTTCCGCGACGATGAACGGCTGCTGTTTGCCGGCCGGTCCGAGAAACAGCACGTCGCCTTCCATCGGCAGACATTCGACGGGCGGCAGCGCAAGGAACGCATCCTGACTGCCGCGCGGCATGAGTTTTTCGATCTTGCGGGATGCTGCTTCAGTCCATTCGATGTCCAGCTGGATGTTGCTCATTCTGTCCTCCGCACCAGGGTGCGCACGGGTTGGGTGGGTTCTTCGGTGCGCGACTTTAGCATACCGTCAGCGCACATCCGGCGACTTGCGTTGCGCGGTCGGCCGCTCGTGCAAAGCGCGCTGAGGCAATGAAAAAGCCGAGGCCGTGCGGGACGGCTTCGGCTTCTGTTCGAACTTTGCATCGAGCGACGACAGCAGGCGCATGACACTCCACCGTCACGCAGTTGCCGCGCGCGGCGGCGCATGGGCTCTAACTGCGAGGGCCTGACTGCGACGGCTTGCTGCGGCGGCTTACTGCGCCGGCGCAGCCTGCTTCTTGTGATGCATCGAGCCCTTGTGATGCTTCGGCATCGGCGCAGGCGGCGCGCTTTCCATTGCCTGCTGCTTCGATTGCAGCTCTTGCGCGCGCTGTTCGACGTCCGCGGCCTTCGCCGGATCGGTGCTCATCGTCACCCCCTGGTCCTGCTGCGCGTACGCCGCGCCCGTCAGTGCCGAAAGGGAAACCAGGATTGCCAGGGACACTTTCTTCATCGCTGCCTCCGTAGAGAGTGGTTGTGGACCCGAGTATGGCTGTCCGTTGGAACGACAGTGCATTCTAGCGAGCAATGTTTGATCCAGCGTATTCTCTGTAACAGAATTCACAGATGGTTACATTTAGTTACATATGTGGGCCGTCGTCACGGAGCCGCTTCCCAGAAGCCATTGCGCATGAAACGTATTGTGCTTCTGTTCGCCGCATTCGTCTCGAGAAGTCAGATTTTCCCGCTCGTGCGTCACGCAGTGATTTTTCGATGCGCTCGAAAAATTCCATCGGATAGCTAAGCAAATCCCGACGCGCCCGTCGGTTTCCCGCGATCAGAACCAGCCGATCGCCTGGTAGACATGAAACTGCGCGAGACCGATCAGCTCGTGCAGCGCGATTTCCGCGTCGAAGAGGTTTTCGCCGCGCGGCAAGAAGCCGAGTTTCGCGTGGCGCGTGTTCGACACGACGGGCAGCGGCTGCATCCCGAAACGGTGAAAGTTGAGCAGCGCCCGTGGCATGTGATAGGCGGATGTGACGACAATCAACGAACCGTAATATCCGTCGTGCAGAATCGCTCTGACGTTGCGTGCGTTTTCGTAAGTCGTCAGGCTGCGGTTCTCGAGGATGATATCGCCGCGCGGCACCTGGTCGCGCAGCAGGTAGGGCAGATAGGTGTCGGCTTCCGTCGCCTCGTGCTCCTGCGGATTGCCGCCGCTCACGATCACGTGACAAACGGGACTGACCTGCTTGCAGCGGGCGTAGAGGTCGGCGCTCTTCTCGATGCGGGCGTAGGCGTCCTTGGGCGGAACGAGCTTGCCGTCATGGTCATGGATGGTGCCCGTGCCGAGCAGCACGATCGCCGTATGGGGCGCGTACGTTGTGGGGGCAACCGTCTGCCCGCCGGGTGGCGCGCCGCGCTGGGTGAGGTCGAGGAGTGGCTGGGCCAGCCAGCCCGAGCCGAGTGCCCAATAGAACGCAATCGCTGCCGCGCCGATTATCGTGCGCGCGCTGCGCAGCAGCACGAAAGCTGCAAAAAAAAGCAGCAATAAAGTTAAGAGAATCAATTTTATTGGGGTAACGTATGGTATTCGGACATTTCCAGCCGCGAGCCATCGCGCCGATACGGTCGCATCGCCGCCAGTTGGAAGCAGAACGCTAGCACGGCGTTCACACGGGGACCGAAAAAATGGCGGCCAATGCCTGAAATTGCGGACCTACGGGGGAAATCTCCGGCCATCCGCGATTCGCGCGTCGAAACACGCGCCATTGTGTCGCGAACAAATAAGTCATGGCTGCACTTAAAGAAAGAAGTGAGATGACCACTTATTCCAACGAAGCCGTACTTGAGGCGCTGCGACGGGCGCAATACCGTCAGGTGCCATGGGCCAAGCGCCCAGGCGTTTTTGAATATCTGCGTTCGCTTGGCATGATGGATACCGTTCGTCAACGGACGGTCGCTCCCGCGCCGGGTTTCCATGCTCCCGTGGACATCGCGGTGCTGACCGAACGTGGCCGCTCCGAATTTGCGCGGCTCGCTCGCGATGAGCGTTCGCTCGACTGGGACACGCGCCGCGCGCGCAACTACGTTTTCGCCGGCGCGGTCGCCGGAGAGAGGGCAGCTGCCGTCTAGACGACGGGCTCTTGCAGGACGCGCGCTCACCATGACAGTGCGGCGCGCGGAAAACGCGTCGTGCGAGCCGCGTCGAGGGTATGTCGCCGCCATTTCCGGCTTTTAACACTTTCTATACGCATGCCGGGCAGTGTCGCGCGGCATCCACGCCGACTGCCTCTGCAGAAACACTGGACAAAAAAAAGCCCGTATCGCGAGGATACGGGCGTACCGGAATTACTTCTGCCACGCTGTGCTTATGGCATTGGTGAGACTGGCGGCCCGGCGGGTGGTTCCCGACTTCATGCATCTTCTTCGCGGCTGCTGCAAAAGCCGCGCAGCCGCAAGGTAGCCCGCCTTCTCGCGGCGCGCGTTAGTGCGCGTCCGTCGCCCGCCGTTGCACGGGCTCGTCTCGCTGCCCATCGGGCCGCGCGCGAACGTTGCTGGCGATATCGCCGCGCAGATCCCCACGTGGCGAAGGCGGCGTAAAGCCCTGATTGCGCGCTTCCGTCTGCTGCCACGCCTGAAGCGTGGCCGGCTGTTCCGGCCGCCAGTTCCAACCCTGCTGCGGGCGTTGCTGGGCAAATGCGGTCGCGGCAATCACTGAAGCGACCATGCCGCAGAAACGCAGTGACATCGGCCTCATGATCAACTCCCGACAAGCCAGTCGGGGCTTGTTTGCATACTTGTACGGTATGCCGCACTGCGAAAGCGTGCTGTAAATAAAAGTAAATGGATGTTTCGTCCCGTCACGGAAGGTATGCATGCCGCAAAAACGGGAATCGGCAGGCGGCAAGGGCGGGCGTGCGGAACGCGGTGGAACTGCGAAGCTGGCGAAGGCGCGCAGTAACGGGTGGCGAAATCCGCGGCGCGCCTGATGCGCCGTCAGCGAAGGGGCGAGGCGTCACGATCGGACGGACGTGCGGCGCCGCCGATCTCTCAACGGGGTCGTCTACAGTCCGGAACGGACAACGAGGGACGAAATGGGGGAAAGCCCGGTCCCAGAAACGCACCGGGCGCCCCCAAAGGGGCGCCCGGTGGCGTGGTTTGCCGCGTCAGGCCATCTTGACGGGCGCGCGCCAGGATTCCGGATTGGTCCAGAACGCGCCGCGCAGACGGTCGCGGCTCGGCGGTGCCGGTGGTTTGGCCGCCGTTGCGCCAATGCGTCCGCGCAACGAAATCTCACGGCCGCTCGTGCCCAGCCGCTTGACTATTTCGGCGAGCGTGCCGTCGGCTTGCCATTCGTCGAAACGTCGACGGCACGTCGGCGGCGACGGGTAGCGGCCGGGCAACTTGGACCAGCCTTCTCCCGTCGACAAAACCCACAACACGGCGTTGACTACCGCGCGAGCTTCGACGCGTGGTCGACCACGGCGTTCGCTCCGTGCCGGCTCCGCACAGAACAACGCCTCGACCAGCGCCCACTCGTTGTCTCTCAAATCGTCGAACACCATCATGTTTCACCTCAGCGAAGCTAACTCCGGTGCGCTGCCCCGCGCTGCGCACTCTTCATGCACCCGAATCCATATCGGGCGCCGGCGGAGAGCCGGCCTGTACCGTTGCGAACCGCTTTTTTCGCCAGTCCGAATCGGCGCCGACTCTTGTGCAAGACGAAATGCACGAAGCGTGCCATCTTTCACCCAACCGCCTCGAAGCCCCGCCGCATCAAGCCGTTGCGGGCGTTAGCCTGGCCCGTATGAGAATCCAAAAAACCCGTCCAGCAAATCGGGACAATCACCAATCTTGTGCAGCCAGGCCCGCCCCGCGTGCGTTTGCGCCTTCCTGCTGCATTGCAGCGAAGCTAAAGAGGCGATGCGTGGATACGTCGCAGGTTATAAAATCGGCATCAAACGACATTATTTATGAGGGGAACGGATGAATGTGACGCTGCGTCAACTGCGCGTGTTCATCGAGGTGGCGCGGCTGCAGAGTTTTAGCCGGGCGGGGAGCGAAATCGGGCTGACGCAGTCGGCCGTGAGCCGGTGCGTGCGTGAGCTGGAAGCGGAAATCGGCCTGAAGCTGATCGACCGGACGACACGCGAAGTCCAGCTCACCGACGTCGGCGGCAACCTGGTCGCGAGCGTGTCGCGGCTGCTCGGCGATCTTGACGACGCGCTGCGCGAAATCCGCGAGATCGGCGAGCAGCGGCGCGGCCGTGTGATGGTCGCGGCCAGCCCGACGATCGCTTGCCGGCTGATGCCGCAGATCGTCGCGGCTTGCGGCAAGCAGTATCCGTTCATCACGCTCGGTTTGCGCGACGACGTGCAGAGCGACGTGGTGCGCAAGGTCAAGTCGGGTGAGGTGGATTTCGGCGTGATCATCGGCCCCGTGTCCGCCGACGATCTGATCGCCGAGGCGTTGATGACCGACTCGTTCTGCCTCGTCTCGCGCGACGATCATCCGCTTGCGGGGCGCAGCGAGGTGGCGTGGCGCGAGCTGGAAGGCGAGCGTCTCGTGCTGCTCGACCATGCGTCGGGTAGCCGGCCCATCATCGATGCCGCGCTGGAGGCGTACGGCGTCAGCGCGAACGTCGTGCAGGAGCTCGGTCATCCGTCGACGGTGTACGGGCTGGTGCAGGAGGGCATCGGCGTGAGCGTGCTGCCGTGGCTCGCGATGCCGTTGCCGGCGGGGTCGTCGCTGGTCACGCGGGCGCTCGTGCCGCGCGCCGAGCGAACCGTCGAGCTGGTGCGGCGGCGCGACCGCTCGCTGTCGCCGGCCGCCGATGCCGTGTGGAACCTGATCCACCAGGTGCCGGGACGCACGGAGGACTTGCGCTGAGCGGACGTGGCCGCGTTGCCGCGTTGCCGGATTCGCGGCCCCGCATTTTGCGACACGCTACACTCGCATTTTTCACCGACCCGCCGGGATCTTCGATGAGCGAAACCGATTTGCCCCCGTTCCCCCATGCACGCGATGCCGTGCGCTCGCTGCGCGCGTCGCAGATCCGCGAAGTGGCGAACGCCGGCTTCGGCGTGCCGGACGTGCTGCCGTTCTGGTTCGGCGAATCGGACCGCGTGACGCCGCCGTTCATCCGCGATGCCGCGAGCGCGGCGCTCGCGTCGGGCGCGACGTTCTACACGCACAACCTCGGCATTGCGCCGTTGCGCGAGACGCTCGCCCGTTACGTGAGCGCGCTGCACGGGCCGACGTCGGTCAAGCATGTGGCCGTCACGAGCGCGGGCGTCAACGCACTGATGCTGGCCGCACAGTTGGTGGTCGGCGCAGGCGATCGCGTGGTGGCCGTGACGCCGCTCTGGCCGAATCTCGTCGAGATTCCGAAAATTCTCGGCGCGCACGTCGAAACCGTGTCGCTCGGGTATGGTGCGAACGGCTGGCAACTCGACCTGGAGCGGCTGCTTGCGGCGCTCACGCCGGACACGAAGCTGCTGATGCTGAACTCGCCGAACAATCCGACGGGCTGGGTGATGAGTCGCGACGAGCAGCGCTCGGTACTCGAGCATTGCCGGCGCCTGGGCATCTGGGTCGTCGCCGACGAAGTCTACGAACGTCTCTATTACGCAGGCGAGCCGGGGCAATGTGCGCCGTCGTTCCTCGATCTCGCGGGCCGCGACGAACGCGTGATCTGCGTGAACTCATTTTCGAAGGCCTGGCTGATGACGGGCTGGCGGCTCGGCTGGATCGTCGCGCCGGCTTCGCTGATGGACGATCTCGGCAAGCTCGTCGAGTACAACACTTCGTGTGCGCCGGCGTTCGTGCAACAGGCGGGCATCGCCGCGATCGAGCAAGGCGGGCGGTTCACGACTGAACTGGTCGGCGAGCTGCGAGCGTCGCGCGATCATCTGGTCGCGGCGTTGTCGGCGCTGCCGGGCGTCGACGTGAAAGCGCCGCCGGGCGCGATGTACGTGTTCTTCTCGTTACCGGGTGCTTCGCGCAGCCTCGATTTGTGTAAGGCGCTCGTGCGCGACGCGGGGCTCGGCCTTGCGCCGGGCAGCGCGTTCGGCCCGGAGGGCGAGGGCTTCGTGCGCTGGTGCTATGCGTGCGATACGGCGCGTCTCGATGCGGGTGTCGAACGGCTCAAGGACTACCTCGCGCGCCATTGAGCGCATCGGCAAAGTTCAGAACGCGGGGCGGCGCAACGGCGCGGCGCCTCGCGCCGTGACGCATGGCGGCGTATCCCGATTAAGGTGCAGTCTGGATTTCGTCTTTACGCACCGATTGTTTTTGCGTAATATGGCAGCCAGTCACGCGGTTCCCTCGCGGAATTTCGCTGCTCCGTCGTCCGGCTGGGTTTGGCTCGATGCCTGTTTCGCCTCCCCCCGGTGCGTGCTCCCATCAATATGACCGATCAAAATCGGGCGAGCGCGTCTTCAGTTCCACATCGTCTGTTTGATCCGGTTCTTTGACCACAGGGTCTGACCTAGCTGCATGAATACCCAAGAGGCGAAGATCGTCCTCGAGACTGCCTTGATCTGCGCGCAGGAGCCGTTGAAGATCGGCGATTTGCGTAAGCTCTTTGCCGACGGCGTGTCGGCAGACACGGTTCGCACGTTGCTTGAAGACTTGAAGCAGGACTGGTCGGGACGCGGTGTCGAACTCGTCGGACTGGCTTCCGGCTGGCGTTTTCAGAGCAAGCCGGCGATGCGGACGTATCTCGACCGCCTGAATCCCGAGAAGCCGCCAAAGTACTCGCGCGCGGTGCTCGAGACGCTCGCGATCATCGCGTACCGGCAGCCTGTCACGCGCGGCGATATCGAAGAGATTCGCGGCGTGACCGTGAACACGCAGGTCGTCAAGCAGCTCGAAGATCGCGGGTGGATCGAAGTGATCGGCCATCGCGACGTGCCGGGGCGCCCCGCACTGTATGCGACGACGCGTTCGTTCCTCGACGACCTCGGCCTGAAGTCGCTCGAAGAACTGCCGCCGCTCGACGATCCGTCGGCGCAGTCGAACATGGATCTGCTCGCGCAGCACGCGATCGAATTCGCGGACTGCGAAGCGGGTGAAGAGAGCGTCGCGGCGGATGCGGGCGGCGACGTCGATGGCACGGCTCATGCTGCATCGGAAGCAGAGGAACCCGCTAGTGTCGCCGAAGCCGAGGCCCAAGCCGAGCAAGCCGGCGAGCAATCGGAGCCTGCGGAAGAAGCGCATGCAATGCACGGCTTAACGCAAGACGCACAAGGCACGCAAGACGCAGCGCCCGACGACGCCAAAAACGACATCGGGCAAGCGAACGTGTTGGCGTCCACCGAACAGCACAGCACCGCACAGGCCGCGCATGAAACGGAGCCGGCTCACCAGGCCGGATCTGCCGCGCGGTCGGAAGACGAACACGAAGACACGCGCGAATCGCATAACGAGACCGGGCACGCGCAGCGCGCCAATCCGGCCGGAACAGACCAGACTCACGCGGTGCATGACGATCGGCACGATCGCCGCGACACGGCCCAGGACGCAGGCGAGCAGACCGACGACGAAGCCGAGTCACGCAGCGCCTGACGTAACCATACCTTTTGGCGCGCCCGCAACGGGCGTGCGACCAGACATTTTGAGGTTGTTTTGACAGACATCCACGACACCGATTCGCCCGAATCCGAGCGCGCCGTTGCCGCCGCGCGCCCCGACGAGACGCGTACGGCGCAAGCATCGGCGGCCGATAGCGAAAGGCCCGCGCAGGCGCACGACGCCGAAGGCGAAGAGCGTCCCCGACGCGGCCTGCGCCGCGGTCCGCGCAGCCTGATCGCGCGTCGTCGCGCTGGCACGAAGGCGAAGACGGCCGAAGCCGCTGACGCGCAGCCTGCGCCCATCGCGGCGGAAGCCCCGCCCGACGGCGAAGTCGTCGCGCAGGTGCGCGCGCCGCGCAAGGACGCGGGCGCGAAGGGACACGGCGGGCAGGGCGGCGGCCGCCGCACGGGCGGCAAGCAGGGCGCGCAGCAAGGCGGTCAGCGCAAGAATCGCGGCGGCGGTAACGCTGCGGCGCCCGCAATGGCCGCTGAAGGTGACAAGCAGGATGACCTGTTCGCGTACGTGACGTCGCCGGCGTTCGATGCCGACAACTCGACGACGGGCGGAGTGCGCGCGCCGATGCTGCGTCGTGGCCGCGCCGCGGCGCCCAAGCGCGTGCTCGCCCCGGACGATGACGCACCGAAGCTGCACAAGGTGCTCGCCGAAGCGGGCATGGGCTCGCGCCGCGAGATGGAAGAACTGATCGTCGCGGGCCGCGTGTCGGTGAACGGCGAGCCGGCGCACATCGGCCAGCGCATCATGCCGACCGATCTCGTGCGTATCAACGGCAAGCCCGTCAAGCGCAAGCTGCAGAACAAGCCGCCGCGCGTGCTGCTGTACCACAAGCCGACGGGCGAAATCGTCAGCCACGCCGATCCGGAAGGCCGTCCTTCCGTGTTCGACAAGCTGCCGCCGATGAAGACGGCAAAGTGGCTCGCCGTCGGCCGTCTGGACTTCAATACGGAAGGCCTGTTGATGCTCACCACGTCGGGCGATCTGGCCAACCGCTTCATGCATCCGCGTTACAGCGTCGAGCGTGAATACGCGGTACGCGTCGTCGGCGAACTGACGGAAGGCAACCGGCAAAAGCTGTTGCACGGCGTCGAGCTGGACGACGGCCCGGCGAACTTCCTGCGCATCCGCGATGGCGGCGGTGAAGGCACGAATCACTGGTATCACGTCGCGCTCGCCGAAGGGCGTAACCGCGAAGTGCGCCGCATGTTCGAGGCCGTCGGCCTGATGGTCAGCCGGCTGATCCGCACGCGTCACGGCCCGATCCTGCTGCCGCGCGGCCTCAAGCGTGGCCGCTGGGAAGAGCTTGAGGACAATCAGGTGCGTAGCCTGCTGGCCTCGGTTGGCCTGAAGGCGCCGACCGAAGAGAAGGGCGGCGGCCGTCGCAATGAGCCGGATCGTCGTCAGCCCGATCCGATGCAGACGTCGATGGGCTTCATCAACCGCGAGCCGGTGCTGATGTCGCATGGCCGCTTCGATCAGCAGCCGCGCGGCGGGCAGGGTCGCCGCGGCAAGGCGCCGGGCGCGTTCGGCGCGTTGAATTCCGGCTCGGGCGGATTCGGCAACACGAACGGCAATCGCGAAGGACGTGGCCGTGGTGGCCGCGATGTCGACGGCAATCGCGCGCCGTCGGGCAACCGCGCGGCAGCGGGCGGCAATGCGAAGCGCAGCGGCGGCAATCGCGCGCCGAGTGGCAACCGTGCGAACAACGGCAATCGCACGGGCGGCAATCCGAACGCCGGCGGCAATCGCAGCGGCGGCGCGCCGCGCGGCCGTTCGCGCGGCCGCTGATCGCCTGGCGCTGCGGGCGGTCTCGGGCTCGAGCCGTCTGCCGCGAGGCTGCGATGGCGCCGCGGTGTTTCTGTATTCAGCCCCACCGTTTGCAGATGCATTCAAGTTGTTTCGAGCGCGGACCGTGAGCTCGCGTGGACTGCCCGAAAAAGCCCGGCTTTAACCCTTGATTGCGGCGAAATCAGCCGCAAGTGCACTTGGCGAGCCCGCCTGCGGTTTGCGTTTGTCCTGAAAAATGGCTACAATCGCAAAGTCACTGGGCGTGCGGTTTCATGTGCGGCTCAGGTGCGACCACCGGCAATAAGATGATGGGCGTTTCGCCCATTTTTTTTTGCCGCTCAGTTTTCATGTGGATCGGCATCTCGGGTAGCACGAACGTGCGCCGGCTTGGCGCGCAGCCCGCGGGTGTATCGCAAAGGCTTGCAGCGCGAACATCTTAGAGGGCAGCACTGTGCAACTGACGGAACTGATTGAAACCACGGTCGTGGGGCTCGGCTATGAGCTCGTCGATCTCGAGCGCACCGGGCGCGGCATGCTGTGTGTGTATATCGACCAGCCTGCTGGCATCGCGATCGAAGACTGCGAAAAAGTTACCCGTCAGCTCCAGCACGTTCTGACGGTCGAAAATATCGATTACGAGCGGCTTGAAGTATCGTCGCCGGGTCTCGACCGCCCGCTGAAGAAACTGGCGGACTTCGAACGCTTCGCGGGCAGCGAAGCGGTCATCACATTGAAAAAACCATTGGACGGACGGAAATCGTACCGGGGCATCGTGCATGCACCCGAAGGCGAAACGATCGGTCTGGAATTTGAAGGGAAGGAAGGCGCCGCGATGCTGGATTTCACGCTCGCGGATATCGACAAGGCACGCCTCGTTCCGAAAGTTGACTTTAGGAGCCGCAAACAATGAGTCGCGAAGTGTTGATGCTGGTGGATGCGCTGGCACGCGAAAAAAATGTCGACAAGGACGTGGTTTTTGCCGCGCTCGAGGCAGCGCTCGCGTCTGCATCCAAGAAACTCTTCGACGAAGACGCGGACATCCGCGTCCATATCGACCGTGAAAGCGGCGAGCATGAGACGTTCCGCCGCTGGAAAGTCGTGCCGGACGAAGCGGGCCTGCAGGAGCCGGATCAGGAAATCCTGTTGTTCGAAGCGCGCGAGCAGAAGCCCGATGCGCAGATCGACGAGTTCCTGGAAGAGCCCGTGCCGTCGATCGAATTCGGCCGCATCGGCGCGCAGGCCGCCAAGCAGGTGATCCTGCAGAGGGTGCGCGACGCGGAACGCGAGCAGATCCTGAACGACTTCCTCGAGCGTGGCGAAAACATCATGACGGGCACCGTCAAGCGTCTCGACAAAGGCAACTTCATCGTCGAATCGGGCCGCGTCGAAGCGCTGCTGCGCCGCGACCAGCTGATTCCGAAAGAAAACCTGCGCGTCGGCGACCGCGTGCGCGCCTATATCGCGAAGGTCGACCGCACCGCGCGCGGCCCGCAGATCGAGCTGTCGCGCACGGCGCCCGAGTTCCTGATGAAGCTCTTTGAAATGGAAGTGCCGGAAATCGAGCAGGGCCTGCTGGAAATCAAGGCGGCGGCACGCGATCCCGGCGTGCGCGCGAAGATCGGCGTCGTCGCTTACGACAAGCGCATCGATCCCATCGGCACTTGCGTCGGCATTCGCGGCTCGCGCGTGCAGGCCGTGCGCAACGAGCTCGGTGGCGAAAACGTCGACATCGTGCTATGGTCGGAAGATCCCGCCCAGTTTGTGATCGGCGCGCTCGCGCCGGCAGCCGTCCAGTCGATCGTCGTCGATGAAGAAAAGCATTCGATGGACGTCGTCGTCGACGAGAACGAACTGGCCGTCGCTATCGGCCGCAGCGGCCAGAACGTGCGTCTTGCCAGCGAGCTCACCGGCTGGCAGATCAACATCATGACGCCGGACGAGTCTGCGCAGAAGCAGAATCAGGAACGCGGCGTACTGCGCGACCTGTTCATGGCTCGTCTCGATGTCGACGAGGAAGTCGCCGACATCCTGATCGACGAAGGTTTCACGAGTCTCGAAGAGATTGCGTACGTGCCGCTCAACGAGATGCTCGAAATCGAAGCATTCGACGAAGACACGGTTCACGAACTGCGTAATCGCGCTCGCGACGCACTGCTGACGATGGCGATTGCGAACGAGGAGAAGGTCGAAGGCGTTGCGCTCGATCTGAAGAGCCTGGAAGGCATGGATGCCGACCTGCTGGCGAAGCTTGCTGAACATCAGATCCAGACGCGCGACGAACTGGCAGAACTGGCTGTCGACGAGCTGGTCGAGATGACGGGAATGAATGAGGGCGCCGCGAAGGCGTTGATCATGAAGGCCCGTGAACACTGGTTTCAATGAGATCCACGACCATGAACCACTGATCTGATCGCGGCCGCAAGGCTGCATGACCCGATGCTAACCGCAAGGAATCGGTCCTTGCACTAAGAGGAATGAATGGCGAGTAACAACGTAGCCCAATTTGCCGCGGAACTGAAAATGCCTGCAGGCGTGCTGCTCGAGCAGCTGCAGGCGGCGGGCGTCCAGAAAGCGAGTGAAGACGATGCCTTGTCCGAGACGGACAAGGCGCGTCTGCTCGACCACTTGCGCAGGTCGCACGGCTCGAACGATGCTGACAAGCGGAAGATCACGCTGACGCGCCGGCATACGTCGGAAATCAAACAGTCCGACGCCACGGGTAAAGCTCGCACCATTCAGGTCGAAGTGCGCAAGAAGCGCACGTTCGTCCGCCGCGATGAAGCGGCCGAACAGGCGGAAGTAGCGGGCAACGGTCACGAAGCGGAAGATCTCGAACTGCAGCGTCGCGAGGAAGAAGCGCGTCACGCGGCAGAGCTGCTCGAAAAGCAGGCGCTGGAACTGAAGGAGCGCCAGGAGCGTCTCGAGCGCGAAGAGGTCGAGCGTCAGGCACGCGAACAGGCGGCCGAGGCGGAGCGTCGCCGTGCCGAAGACGAAGCGGCGAAGAAGCGCGCAGCGGCCATGGCCGAAGCGGCGGCTCGCGAGCAGGCCGAGCAGGAGCGCGCATCGCAGGACGAAGAGCGCGCGGCGGCGGAACGCGCTGCGCAGCGCGAAGCGGCGAAGAAGGCCGAAGACGCTGCACGCGAGCAGGCCGAGAAGGCACGCCTCGAACAGGAAGAAATCGCGAAGCGCCGCGCGGCGGCTGAGGCCGAAGCACGCGCGATCCGCGAAATGATGAGCACGCCGCGCAAGGCGCAGGTGAAGGCGCCGGAACCGGCACCGAAGCCCGCCGAGCCGGCCAAGCCCGCCGAAGCGAAGGGCACGCTGCATAAGCCGGCGCGTCCCGCTGGCGAAACGTCGGCGCGTCCGGCCGCGAAGAAGCCGGCGCCCGCAGCAGCGGCGCAACCGGCGGCAACTGCGCAGCCGGCGGGTCCCGCTGGCGACAAGAAGAAGGCGGGCGGCAAGGGCGGCACCTGGCAGGACGACGCGGCGAAGCGCCGAGGCATCAAGACGCGCGGCGACACGAGCGGCGGCGTCGATCGCGGCTGGCGCGGCGGTCCGAAGGGCCGTGGCAAGCATCAGGAAGCCACGACCTTCCAGGCGCCGACGGAGCCGATCGTGCGCGAAGTGCATGTGCCGGAAACGATTACGGTTGCAGACCTCGCTCACAAGATGTCGGTGAAGGCTTCGGAAGTCATCAAGGTGATGATGAAGCTCGGCCAGATGGTCACGATCAACCAGATGCTGGACCAGGAAACGGCGATGATCGTCGTCGAGGAACTGGGCCACCGTGCCGTCGCGGCGAAGCTGGACGATCCGGAAGCGATGCTGATCGAAGGCGATGCCTCGGACGCGCCGCAACTGCCGCGTCCTCCCGTCGTGACGGTCATGGGTCACGTCGACCACGGCAAGACCTCGCTGCTCGACTACATCCGTCGCGCGAAGGTTGCGGCGGGCGAAGCGGGCGGCATTACGCAGCACATCGGCGCGTATCACGTCGAAACGCCGCGTGGCGTCATCACGTTCCTCGATACGCCGGGTCACGAAGCGTTCACGGCCATGCGTGCGCGCGGTGCGAAGGCAACCGACATCGTGATTCTCGTGGTCGCAGCCGATGACGGCGTGATGCCGCAGACGAAGGAAGCGATCTCGCACGCGAAGGCGGGCGGCGTGCCCCTCGTCGTCGCGATCAACAAGATCGACAAGCCGGAAGCGAATCCGGAACGCGTGAAGCAGGAGCTCGTCGCGGAAGGCGTGGTGCCGGAAGAATACGGCGGCGATTCGCCGTTCGTGCCGGTGTCGGCGAAGACGGGCGCGGGCATCGACGATCTGCTCGAAAACGTGCTGCTGCAAGCCGAAGTGCTGGAGCTGAAGGCACCCGTCGAAGCACCGGCGAAGGGCCTCGTGATCGAAGCGAAGCTCGACAAGGGTAAGGGTCCGGTTGCAACGATCCTCGTCCAGTCGGGTACGCTCAATCGCGGCGACGTCGTGCTGGCCGGCAGCGCCTACGGCCGCGTGCGCGCGATGCTCGACGAAACCAGCAAGCCGACCAAGACGGCGGGTCCGTCGATCCCGGTAGAAATCCAGGGTCTGTCGGAAGTGCCGGCGGCGGGCGAAGAAGTCATCGTCATGCCGGACGACCGCAAGGCTCGCGAAATCGCGCTGTTCCGTCAGGGCAAGTTCCGCGACGTGAAGCTCGCGAAGCAGCAGGCCGCGAAGCTCGAAAACATGCTCGAGCAGATGGGCGAAGGCGAGGTGCAGCATCTGCCCCTCATCGTCAAGGCCGACGTGCAAGGTTCGCAGGAAGCACTGGTGCAGGCGCTGCTCAAGCTGTCGACGGACGAAGTGCGCGTGCAGATCGTGCACAGCGCGGTCGGCGGCATCAGCGAGTCGGACGTCAATCTGGCGACGGCGTCGAAGGCGGTCATCATCGGCTTCAACACCCGCGCGGACGCGCAGGCTCGCAAGCTGGCGGAGACCAATGGCATCGACATCCGCTACTACAACATCATCTACGACGCAGTGGATGAGGTGAAGGCGGCGATGTCGGGCATGCTGGCGCCGGAGAAGCGCGAAGTCGTCACGGGCATGGTCGAAGTGCGCCAGGTCTTCAAGGTGCCGAAGGTCGGCACGGTGGCGGGCTGTATGGTCACGGACGGTTTCGTCAAGCGTACGTCGTCGGTGCGCGTGCTGCGCAACAACGTCGTGGTCCACACTGGCGAGCTCGATTCGCTCAAGCGCTTCAAGGACGACGTCAAGGAAGTGCGCCAGGGCTTCGAATGCGGTATGTCGGTGAAGAACTTCAACGACATCCAGGAAGGCGACCAGTTCGAAGTCTTCGAAGTCACAGAAGTCGCGCGTACGCTGTAATTCAGGCGTCGAGCGCATGAGGGGCGGGGCGGGCGCTTGAGCCCAGTCCCGCCCCTTTGTTTTTTTGCATCGAATGTTGTGTTGTCGTGTTTGCGTTGGAGTCCGTGGCTGGTTGCCGCCGAATGCGCGAACACATTGCCACCGGATCACGGATTCACCATGCCTAAGAAACGTACGTCTCCCAACCGCAACGTACAGATCGCCGATCAGATTCAGCGCGATCTGTCCGAACTGATTCGCGAGGTCAAAGATCCGCGCATCGGTATCGTGACTTTTCAGAGCGTCGAGTTGACGCCTGACTATGCGCACGCGAAGGTCTACTTCACGACGCTCACGGGCGATCCGCTCCAGACGCAGGACGCGCTCAATCACGCGGCCGGTCATCTGCACAACCTGTTGTTCAAGCGCCTGCATATCCACACGGTGCCGACGCTGCATTTCCACTACGACAAGACGATCGAACGCGCGGTGGAGATGTCGCGCCTGATCGACGAGGCGAACGCCACGCGCGCGAAAGACGACTGATCGAAGTCGAGGCACGCGCGCATATGACTCAGAATCCACGTCCCAAAGTACCGCGCCGCGCGCTGGATGGCGTGTTGCTGCTCGACAAGCCAGTGGGTCTGTCGAGCAACGACGCGCTGATTCGCGCAAAGCGTCTGTATCTCGCGAAAAAGGCGGGACACACGGGCACGCTCGACCCGCTCGCGTCGGGACTGTTGCCGCTCTGTTTCGGCGAAGCGACGAAGTTTTCGCAAGACCTGCTCGACGCGGACAAAACGTACGAAGCGACGATGCGCCTGGGCATACGCACGACGACGGGCGATGCGGAAGGCGAAGCTATCGAAACGCGCGACGTGGCGTGCGACCAGCCCGCCGTCGAACAGGCGCTCGCGCAATTTCGCGGCGACATCGTGCAGGTGCCGCCGATGTATTCGGCGCTCAAGCGCGACGGCAAGCCGCTGTACGAGTATGCGCGCGCTGGGCAGACCATCGAGCGCGAAGGGCGCCAGGTGACGATTCATGTGCTGGAACTCGTCGCGTGCGCGCTGCCCGATGTGACGTTTCGCGTGACGTGCAGCAAGGGCACCTATGTGCGCACGTTGGCCGAGGACATCGGCGAGGCGCTCGGCTGCGGCGCGCATCTGGTGATGCTGCGGCGTACGGGCGTCGGCGCGCTGACGCTCGAGCATTCGGTCACACTCGACGCGCTGTCCGACGCGACGGAAAGCGAGCGCGACGCGTGGCTGCAACCTGTCGACGCGTTGCTGTCGACGTTCCCGTCGGTGCAACTCGATGCGGACGCGACGCGTCGTTTTATGCATGGCCAGCGCTTGCGGCTTGCCGATCTTTCCGTCGGCGACGATGTGCTGCAAGCCGCCCGCACGCGCGTTTATGCGAGCGAAGGCAAACTGCTCGGCGTGGCGAGAGTGGGCGAGGGCGTGCTTGCGCCCGAGCGCCTGATCGTGACGGCCTAGTTACGGTTCAGTAACGGCCTGACGGCAGCAAGACCCACTACCAGACAATCTGCGCAGGAAGCAAAAAAGGCGGACCGCAATCGAGCGGTGCCGCTTTTTTTCTTGCCGACTGATTGATGCCCCGACGAATCAAAGCATCAGCCGGCAACGCGCAGAATCAATGTGCCGCTGAAGCCGCCGCGCTCGCGTCACCGCTGGCCGCGCGCTCGGGACGTGTGAGCCAGATCAGCGCGATCAGTGCAACGAAAATTCCCGCCGACACATAGAACAGATCGTTCACGCCGAGTTGCGCGGCCTGCTGCGTCGCCATTGAGTTGAAGAGTCCGTACGCTTGCGCCTGGTTCAACCCGGCGCCGCCCATCTGCGTGATCGACTGATCGAACACCGGGTTGTATGCGTTCGCGCGCTCGGTCAGTTGCGCGTGATGCAGAATCGAGCGATGGTCCCACGCGGTCTCGAAGATCGACGTGCCGATGCCGCCGCACATGATCCGCACGAAGTTCGATAGTCCGGAAGCCGCAGGAATCCGTTGGCCGGGCAAACCGGACAGCGTGATCGACACGAGCGGAATGAAGAAGCCCGCCATGCCGATGCCTTGAATCAGCGTCGGCAGCATCAGCGAGTACGTGTCGACGCCCGTCGTGTAGCGCGAGCGCATCCAGAAGCACAGGGCGAACACGAGAAACGACGCCGTCGAGATGTAGCGCGGATCGGTGCGCGGCAGGATCTTGCCCGTCAGCGGCGAGAGCAGGACTGCGAACACGCCGACGGGCGCCATCACGAGGCCGGCGTCCGTCGCCGTGTAGCCGATGTCGGTTTGCAGCCAGAGCGGCAGCAGCACGAGGTTGCCGAAGTACAGGCCGTAGCCGATCGCAAGCGCGACCGTGCCGCCCGTGAAGTTGCGCAGCTTGAAAAGCGACAGGTCCACGACAGGGTGCTTGTCCGTCAGCTCCCATACGATGAAGAACGCCAGCGCGATCAGCGCGGTGAGCGCGAGCACGACGATCGTCGTCGACGCGAACCAGTCGAGGTCCTTGCCCTTGTCGAGCATGACCTGCAGCGAGCCGACCCACGTGATCAGCAGCACGAGGCCGACGATATCGATCGGTGCTTTCTTGATGAGGGAATCGCGGTTGCGGAAGATCGCCCACGTCGCGGCCGCAGCGATGATGCCGACGGGGATGTTCACGTAGAAAATCCACGGCCACGAGATGTTGTCCGAGATCCAGCCGCCGAGAATCGGACCGGCGACAGGCGCGATCAGCGTCGTCATCGCCCACATCGAGAGCGCCATCGGCGCCTTCGCGCGCGGATAGCTTGCGAGCAGCAGCGTCTGCGACAGCGGAATCATCGGGCCGGCGACCGCGCCCTGGAGCACGCGCGACGCGAGCAGGAACGGCAGATTCGGTGAGAGACCGCACATCCACGACGAGATCACGAACAGCACGATCGACGCCATGAAGAGCCGCACCTGGCCGATGCGGTCCGTGAGCCAGCCTGTCAGCGGCACGGAGATCGCGTTCGCGACCGCGAACGACGTGATCACCCACGTGCCCTGATCGGCGGATACGCCGAGGTCGCCGGAAATCGACGGAATCGAGACGTTCGCGATCGACGTGTCCAGCACATTCATGAAAACGGCGAGCGACACCGCGATGGTGCCGATCACCAGTTGCGCGCCCTCGAGCGGCGGATGAGGGACATGCGCTTGAGCCTGAGCCATCTATTGTTCGAACCTTGTTGAATGCGGACGGACACCGCTCACATCAGCTTCGGCGTGGCCTTCGAGCCGGACGCCGCCTTCTGCGGTACGCCGGCGTTCGGCCCTGCGTTTTCCGAAATGATGCGCGCGATTTCCGCGTCGGCTTCGTCGCCGTACTTGTTGAAGACGTTGGTCTGGTAGACGGTGTTCTGCGCGCTGCCGAGCTCGCCGCCCGTGTCGTTCTTGATGCTCACGTCGACCTGCATCGACAGGCCGATGCGCAGCGGATGCTTTTCGAGCTCCTGCGGATCGATCGCGATACGCACGGGCAGACGCTGCACGACCTTGATCCAGTTACCCGTCGCGTTCTGCGCGGGCAGCAGCGAAAACGCCGAGCCCGTGCCCGCCGAGAAGCCGACCACCTTGCCGTGATACTTCACCGATGAGCCGTAGACGTCCGCCGTCAGTTCGACGGGCTGGCCGATGCGCATGTGCTTCAACTGCACTTC
The DNA here is from genome assembly GCF_900108945.1 of Paraburkholderia diazotrophica. Classification (GTDB taxonomy): domain Bacteria; phylum Pseudomonadota; class Gammaproteobacteria; order Burkholderiales; family Burkholderiaceae; genus Paraburkholderia; species Paraburkholderia diazotrophica. The sequence goes on from NZ_FNYE01000001.1 coordinate 181,826, forward strand.
CTTGAAGTTCGCGTCGACCCACACGGCATTGAGCGGCACGATCGCCATCAGCGGATTGCCCGGCGACACGCGCTGGCCGACCTGCACTGAGCGCTTCGCGACATAGCCCGTGACAGGCGCGGGCAGCGTGTTGCGCGCGTTGTTCAGATACGCGTCGCGGACCTTGGCGGCCGCGGCCTGCACGTTCGGATGGCTCGCGATCGTCGTGTTGGCCGTCAGCGCGCGGTTGGACGCGAGCTGCTGCTGAGAGGCGTCGAGCGCGGCTTGTGCGCTCTTCACGGCATCGCGTGCGTGCGAGATTTCTTCCTGCGACACGGCGCCCGTTTGCGCGACGGTCAGACGGCGCTTCAAGTCGTCCTGGGCACGCGACAGATCGGCCTGGCGAACGGCGACTTGTGCCTGGTACTGGCTGTCGTCGGCGTAGAGGCCGCGCACCTGGCGCACGACCTGGCCGAGATTCGCTTCCGCCGATTGCAGCGCGATGCGCGAATCGGCGGGATCGAGCACGACGAGCGGATCGCCGGACTTCACAGTTTGCGTGTCGTCGGCGTTCACGGCGATCACCGTGCCCGTGACCTGCGGCGTGATCTGCACGACGTTGCCGTTCACGTATGCGTCGTCGGTATCCTCGTGGAAGCGCGCGACGAGGAAGTAGTAGAGGCCGTACGCGATCGCGGCAATCAGGATCACGATGACGAGCAGCGTCATCATGCGCTTGCGTTTGCCGTTGCTGGCCGGCTGCGCGTTAGCGGGTTGTTGGGGCGTGCTCATGAATAGGCTCCGGATTCTGTCAGTCTGTATCGTTTATTCGGATCGCAGTGTGCTGTGCGATAGTCGATCGCCTGGCGCGCTCAGTTCGACGCGTGGGCCGCCGACGCGGCCGCCGCCGCCGATGCGGGCGCATCCGTCGGCACGACGAGACCCGTCTGCGTCGCGTCGAAGCCGCCGCCGAGCGCCTTGATGAGCGCGATCTGCAAGTCGCGGCGACGCATCTTCAGGTTCGTCACCGTCTGCTCCGCGGCGAGGCGGTTCTCGTCGGCGTTCAGCACCTGCAGTTGCGGCGACAGCCCTGCCTTGTAGCGGATCACGGCGAGTTCGTACGCTTTCGTCGACGCGTCCAGCGCGCGTTGCGCATCGCCTTGCTGGCGGTCGATCGAGCGGATCGACGAAATCTGCGTGGCCACGTCGGACAGCGCGTTGATCAGCGTCTGGTTGTAGTTCGCGACGTCCAGGTCGAAGTCGGCGTAGCGGCCCTTCAGTTGAGAGCGCAGCGCGCCGGCGTCGAAGATAGGCAGATGGATCGCGGGGCCGAACTGGATCTGGCGGCTCGATGCCGTCAGGAAGCGGCTCCAGCCGAACGCATCGAAGCCGAACGCGGCGGCGAGGTTCACGTCCGGGAAGAACTCGGCCTTCGCTTCCTTCACGTCGTGCATCGCGGCTTCGACCTGCCAGCGCGCGGCGACGATGTCGGGGCGGCGCGAAACGAGATCGGCGGGCACGTTGTCCGGCAGCGTGACAGCGCCGCCCGGATTGAACACCGGCTTGGCGATCTGCAGGCCGCGGTCCGGGCCCTTGCCGAGCAGCGCGCCGAGCTGGTAGCGCGTGGTCGTGATCTGGCCGTCGAGTTCGGTCAGGTTCGACTGGCTGGTCGCGATGTTGCCGTTCGCGGTCTGACGCTCGACGTTCGTATCGAGACCGGCAGCGACGCGGCCGTTCGTGATCGAGCCGACCGTCTGGCGGTTCTTGATCTCGCGCTCGGCGATGTCTCGCAGCGCGTAAAGCTGTGCGAGCGAGTTGTACGTGCGCGCGACGGACGCGGCGAGCGTCACGCGTGCCTGTTGCATGTCCGCTTCGGCGGCCTTTTCCTGCGATACGGCCTGGCCGAGCCGCTGACGGTTCTTACCCCAAAGGTCGAGATCCCAGGAGGCACTGGCGAGCACATTGTTTTCGCTGTACCACGTCCCGCCGAAGGGCGGCGGGAACAAGGCGTTTTCCGAATACAGCTCGCGGGTCCACGAGTAGCTGCCTTCGACCTTCGGATACAGCGCCGATTTCGACGATTCGATATAGGACGACGCCTTCGCGATGCGCGCCTGCGCCTGCGCGATCGACGGATTGCCCGCGAGTGCTTCCGCGATCAGCTGCGGCAACTGCGAATCGCCGAACTGATTCGCCCAGTCGAGCGTCGGCCACTGACCGCCCTCGGCGGGCAGGCTTTGCGCGGACTCGAACTGCGAGCTGGGCGCGATCTGCTTGTCGTCCTTCAGATCGAAGTAGTTCGCGCAGCCGGCGAGCACCAGCGCCGCGACGGCGGCAGCGACTGCCGCCCGGCGTGACGATGCGTGCGCGCGTCTCGACAGGAATTTCATCGCTGAACTCTTTGCGTGTAATGGCATTTTTCTTTAATGGACGGTGCAACTATTTTCTTACGATTTGCTATCGGCATTGCTTGCCGAGTCACGGTTTTCGCCGAGTAATTCGCAGCTATTTGCCAAGACTCGCCTCAGAAGACTCTTGAGGAATCCCGTTTCCTCTGGCGTGAAACCGGATAGCAACTTCTCCGTCACGCCCGTGAAAACGGCCGGCATGCGCGCGGCGATTGCGTGGCCTTCGGCCGTCAACGCAAGCCGGACGACGCGCCGGTCTTCGTCGCTGCGGACCCGCGTGAGCAGCCCGCGTTTTTCGAGGCGATCGACGAGGCGCGTGACCGCACTCGCGTCGATGCCGTACTCGCGCGCCAGTTCGGCCGCGAGCAGGCATTTGCCGCTCGCGACCATGAACAGCACGCTGGCCTGCTGGCTGGTGATGCCGAGTTCGGCCATCGTGCGCTGCGTCACGAGGTTCGACAGCGCTGATTTCACGCGTGAAATCAGATAGCCGACGCTTTCGCCCAATTGGTATTCGCTGACCTCGGGCGATGGCGTGTTGGACGGTTCGGTCATGATTCTCGTGCGACTGCAATGGTTGACTATGCACGATTGTAGAATCGATTAATTGACGCGGCAAGCGTTATTGCAGCTTAGGCAAGGATCTATCTCGCGTCGGATGAAAATCGGAGGAAAACTTTGCTGGCGTGACAGGCGGGAAGGGCGCATGCGTTGCGTTATTGAGATATTGGGGCGCGCCATCGGGGAATACCAGAAACGCGTCACCGACGCGTGCTATACTTTTGGGTTCCCAAAAGTGCGCTTTGGGCTTGGCGAAGTAGCTGGGCAGGTGGCGCACTCCACTCGTTTCCAGCGTCTCCAGGTTCCTATGTCCCGCGCTCTCCGCAACATCGCCATCATCGCTCACGTCGACCACGGCAAAACCACGCTCGTCGACCAGCTGCTCCGCCAGTCCGGCACCTTCCGCGAAAACCAGCAGATCGCGGAACGCGTGATGGACTCGAACGACATCGAAAAAGAGCGCGGCATCACGATTCTCGCCAAGAACTGCGCCGTCGAATACGAAGGCACGCACATCAATATCGTCGATACCCCGGGCCACGCCGACTTCGGCGGCGAAGTGGAGCGCGTGCTGTCGATGGTCGATTCCGTGCTGCTGCTCGTCGACGCCGTCGAAGGCCCGATGCCGCAAACCCGTTTCGTCACGAAGAAGGCGCTCGCGCTGGGCCTCAAGCCGATCGTCGTGGTCAACAAGATCGACCGTCCGGGCGCGCGCATCGACTGGGTGATCAATCAGACGTTCGAGTTGTTCGACAAGCTCGGCGCGACGGAAGAGCAGCTTGACTTCCCGGTCGTCTACGCGTCGGGCCTTAACGGCTACGCCGGCCTCGATCCTAGCGTGCGCGACGGCGACATGCGCCCGCTGTTCGAAGCGATCCTCGAACACGTGCCCGTGCGCCCGGCCGATCCGGACGGTCCGCTGCAACTGCAGATCACGTCGCTCGACTATTCGACGTACGTCGGCCGCATCGGCGTGGGCCGCATCACGCGCGGCCGCATCAAGCCGGGTCAGCAGGTGGCGCTGCGCTTCGGTCCGGAAGCCGAGATCCTGAACCGCAAGATCAACCAGGTTCTGTCGTTCCAGGGCCTGGAGCGCGTCCAGGTCGATGAAGCGCAAGCGGGCGACATCGTGCTGATCAACGGCATCGAAGACGTCGGCATCGGCGCGACGATCTGCGCGCCGGACAATCCCGAAGCGCTGCCGATGATCACCGTCGACGAACCCACGCTGACGATGAACTTCCTCGTCAACTCGTCGCCGCTCGCGGGCAAGGAAGGCAAGTTCGTGACGAGCCGCCAGATTCGCGACCGTCTGATGAAGGAGCTGAACCACAACGTCGCGTTGCGCGTGAAGGATACGGGCGACGAAACGGTATTCGAAGTGTCGGGTCGCGGCGAACTGCACCTCACGATTCTGGTCGAGAACATGCGCCGCGAAGGGTATGAGCTGGCTGTGTCGCGTCCGCGCGTGGTGCTGCAGGAAGTCGACGGCGTGAAGCACGAGCCGTACGAACTGCTGACGGTCGACGTCGAAGACGCGCACCAGGGCGGCGTGATGGAAGAACTGGGCCGCCGCAAGGGTGAAATGCTGGACATGGCGTCGGACGGCCGTGGCCGCACGCGTCTGGAATACCGCATCCCGGCGCGTGGCCTGATCGGCTTCCAGGGCGAGTTCATGACGCTCACGCGCGGCACGGGCCTGATGAGCCACGTGTTCGACGAGTACCTGCCGCTGAAGGAAGGCTCGCTTGGCGAGCGCCGCAACGGCGTGCTGATCTCGCAGGACGACGGCGCCGCTGTTGCCTACGCGCTGTGGAAACTGCAGGATCGCGGCCGCATGTTCGTGAAGCCGGGCGACGCGCTGTACGAAGGCATGATCATCGGCATTCACAGCCGCGACAACGACCTGGTCGTGAACCCGATCAAGGGCAAGCAGCTGACCAACGTGCGTGCGTCGGGCACCGACGAAGCCGTGCGTCTCGTTCCGCCGATCCAGATGTCGCTCGAATACGCGGTCGAATTTATCGACGATGACGAGCTCGTCGAAGTGACGCCGCAAAGCATCCGTCTGCGCAAGCGTCACCTGAAGGAGCACGAGCGCCGCCGCGCGAGCCGCGAAGCGGCAGCCAGCTGAGGTCCGCGAGCCTTTGCGGGCATGCATTCGGCATCAGCAAAAAGCCGCCTTCGGGCGGCTTTTTGCATTGCGCGCGGTACCTCGTCGGACGGTGTTCGAATATGCGCCTAAAGTATTCTTGCGCAGTGCGGCAAACACTGTTGCGAAAGCATAAAACCTGCCGCAAAGCCCCGTGGGAAGGGGATTTCAATTGGGATCTGTCCTATATCAACCATTGGTTATGTGATATGCTCCCGCGAATGCAAGTTTTAGGTCCTTCCAAGCAAGACTTGATTCGCGCAATCCGCTAAACGGTCAGGCCGTGTCGCGGAAGGTTCAGTAACCCGCTATTTCTCGAGAAGCTCGAAGAAAGGTGAGCGTAAAATGATGAAGCAATTCCAGTCGAACTCGTATCTGTTCGGCGGCAATGCTCCGTACGTAGAAGAGTTGTACGAAGCATATCTCGACAATCCCGCGTCAGTGCCCGAGACCTGGCGCAACTATTTCGACGCATTGCAGAACGTCCCTGCGTCGGATGGCACGGCAGCCAACGATGTGGCTCACGGCCCGATCGTCGAATCGTTTGCTCAACGCGCGAAGGCCAATGCGTTCCTTCCGCGAGTCGCCGGCGAAGATCTCACCACCGCGCGAAAGCAGGTTTATGTGCAGTCCCTCATCGGCGCATATCGCTTCCTCGGCTCGCAATGGGCCAACCTCGATCCTCTGAAGCGCCGCGAACGTCCGAACATTCCCGAGCTCGAACCCGCGTTCTACGACTTCACCGAAGCCGACATGGACCAGGTGTTCAACACGAACAACCTGTACTTCGGTTTCGAGCAGGCTTCGCTGCGTGACATCGTCAAGGCGTTGCGCGACACGTACTGCGGCACGATCGGCGCCGAGTACATGTATCTGAGCGATCCGGAGCAGAAGCGCTGGTGGAAGGAAAAGCTCGAGTCGATCCGCTCGACGCCGAACTTCTCGAACGAGAAGAAGAAACACATCCTGAACCGTCTGACGGCATCGGAAGGCCTCGAGCGCTTCCTGCATACCAAGTACGTCGGTCAGAAGCGCTTCTCGCTGGAAGGCGGCGAAAGCTTTATCGCGTCGATGGACGAAGTCGTGCATCACGCAGGCAAGAACGGCGTGCAGGAAATCGTCATCGGCATGGCGCACCGCGGCCGTCTGAACGTGCTGGTCAACACGCTGGGCAAGATGCCCGCTGACCTCTTCGCCGAGTTCGAAGGCAAGCACGTCGACGACCTGCCGGCAGGCGATGTGAAGTACCACAAGGGCTTCTCGTCGGATATCGCCACGGAAGGCGGCCCGGTTCACCTGTCGCTCGCATTCAACCCGTCGCACCTCGAAATCGTGAACCCGGTGGTCGAGGGCTCGGCGAAGGCCCGTATGGACCGCCGCGGCGACGAGCAGGGCCTGCAGGTGCTGCCCGTGCAGATTCACGGCGACGCCGCCTTCGCAGGCCAGGGCGTCGTGATGGAAACGCTGAACCTCGCGCAGACGCGCGGCTACGGCACGCACGGCACGCTGCACATCGTCATCAACAACCAGATCGGCTTCACCACGTCCGATCCGCGCGATGCGCGTTCGACGCTGTACTGCTCGGACGTCGTCAAGATGATCGAGGCGCCCGTTCTGCACGTGAACGGCGACGATCCGGAAGCCGTCGTGCTGGCGACGCAACTGGCCATCGACTTCCGCATGCAGTTCCACAAGGACGTCGTGCTCGACATCATCTGCTTCCGCAAGCTGGGTCACAACGAGCAGGACACGCCGGCCGTCACGCAGCCGCTGATGTACAAGACGATCGCGAAGCATCCGGGCACGCGCGCGCTGTACGCCGAAAAGCTGGTGCAGCAGGGCGTCATCACCGCCACGGAAGGCGATGAATTCGTCAAGGCATACCGCAAGGCGATGGACGAAGGCCACCACACGGTCGACCCCGTCCTGTCGAACTACAAGAGCAAGTACGCGGTCGACTGGGTGCCGTTCCTGAACCGCAAGTGGACGGATGCCGCCGACACGGCCGTGCCGCTCGCCGAGCTGAAGCGTCTGGCCGAGCGCATCACGACGATTCCGGAAGGCTTCAAGCTGCACCCGCTCGTCGAGCGCGTGATCAACGATCGCCGGGCGATGGGCCGTGGCGAGGCGTCCCTCGATTGGGGCATGGGCGAGCATCTGGCATTCGCATCGCTGGTCGCATCGGGCTATGCCGTGCGTCTGACGGGCCAGGACTCGGGCCGCGGCACGTTCACGCACCGTCACGCAGTGCTGCACGACCAGAACCGCGAGCGCTGGGACGGCGGCACGTACGTTCCGCTGCAGAACATCGCCGAAGGCCAGGCGAAGTTCAACGTGATCGACTCGGTGCTGTCGGAAGAAGCCGTGCTCGGTTTCGAATACGGCTACTCGACGGCCGAACCGAATACGTTCGTCGCATGGGAAGCGCAGTTCGGCGACTTCGTCAACGGCGCGCAGGTCGTCATCGACCAGTTCATCTCGTCGGGCGAAGTCAAGTGGGGCCGCGTGTCGGGCCTGACGATGCTGCTGCCGCACGGCTACGAAGGCCAGGGTCCGGAGCACTCGTCGGCACGTATCGAGCGCTTCCTGCAACTGTGTGCAGACCACAACATGCAGGTCGCCCAGCCGACCACGCCGGCGCAGATCTTCCATCTGCTCCGCCGTCAGATGATCCGCTTGTTCCGCAAGCCGCTCATCGTCTTCACGCCGAAGTCGCTGCTGCGTCACAAGGAAGCCGTGTCGGACCTGTCGGAACTCGCGAAGGGCTCGTTCCAGCCGGTGCTCGGCGAAACGGACGCGTCGATCGACGCGAAGAAGGTCAAGCGCGTGCTGGTCTGCTCGGGCCGCGTGTACTACGACCTCGTCGCACATCGCCGCGAAGCGAAGGCGCAGGACGTCGCGATCTTCCGTATCGAACAGCTCTATCCGTTCGCGCACAAGCAGTTCGAAGCGGAACTGAAGAAGTACGACAACGCAACCGAAGTGGTGTGGGTGCAGGACGAGCCGCAGAACCAGGGCCCGTGGTTCTACATCGAGCATCACCTGCGCGAAGGCATGAAGGAAGGACAGAAGCTCGCGTACAGCGGCCGTCCAGCTTCGGCCTCGCCAGCTGTCGGCTACTACGCGAAGCACTACGAGCAGCAGAAGGCGCTGGTCGAAGGCGCGTTTGGCCGCCTGAAAGGCGCGTCCATCGTTAAATAACCAAAGAGAGCGAACCGGGAAAGCGCTGAGCGCTTTCCCGCCCCGCGTCTGAATCACCCATGTAAGCGCGACATCCACGCGCACCAATCAGACGCGGCTCGCACAAGGTTCGTTGTCATCCGATACGTATTCAGAGAAATCAAATGGCTATTGTTGAAGTCAAGGTTCCCCAGCTGTCCGAGTCGGTCTCGGAAGCGACGATGCTGCAGTGGAAGAAGAAGCCGGGCGAAGCCGTCGCCCAGGACGAAATCCTGATTGAAATCGAAACCGACAAGGTCGTGCTCGAAGTGCCGGCTCCGTCGGCGGGCGTGCTCGCGCAAGTCATCAAGAACGACGGTGACATCGTGGTCGCCGACGAAGTGATCGCGAAGATCGACACGGAAGGCAAGCCGGGCGAAGCCGCCGTCGAAGCCGAAGTGAAGCCGGCTCCGCAAGCCGAACAGGCAGCAGCGGCTGCCGCTCCTGCGCAGGCTGCGGCCGTTGCGGGCGCAAGCACGTCGGCATCGCCGGCTGCAACGAAGATCATGGCCGAGAAGGGCCTTGCAGCAGGCGACGTCGCCGGCACGGGCCGCGACGGCCGCATCACGAAGCAGGACGTGCTGGGCGCGGGCGCCGCGGCACCGGCTGCGAAGGCTGCGCCGGCACCGGCAGCAGCGCCCGCGCGTGCCGCGAAGCCGTCGCTGCCGCAAGTCGGCGCGCCGGCATCGGCCGAGCAGTGGCTGAAGGACCGTCCGGAGCAACGCGTGCCGATGTCGCGTCTGCGCGCGCGTATCGCCGAGCGTCTGCTGGAGTCGCAGCAGACCAACGCCATCCTCACGACATTCAACGAAGTGAACATGGCGCCCGTGATGGATCTGCGCAACAAGTACAAGGACAAGTTCGAGAAGGAACACGGCGTGAAGCTCGGCTTCATGTCGTTCTTCGTGAAGGCGGCTGTCCACGCGCTGAAGAAGTTCCCGCTGGTGAACGCGTCGATCGACGGCAACGACATCGTCTATCACGGCTACTTCGACATCGGTATCGCTGTCGGCTCGCCGCGCGGTCTGGTGGTGCCGATCCTGCGCAACGCGGATCAGATGAGCCTCGCGGACATCGAGAAGAAGATCGCCGAATTCGGCGCGAAGGCACGTGACGGCAAGCTGTCGATCGAAGAAATGACGGGCGGCACGTTCTCGATCTCGAACGGCGGCGTGTTCGGTTCGATGCTGTCGACGCCGATCATCAACCCCCCGCAATCGGCGATCCTCGGCGTGCACGCGACGAAGGAACGCGCAGTTGTCGAAAACGGCCAGATCGTGATCCGCCCGATGAACTATCTGGCGCTGTCGTACGACCACCGTATCATCGACGGCCGCGAAGCCGTGCTCTCGCTGGTCGCGATGAAGGACGCGCTGGAAGATCCGGCTCGTCTGCTGCTCGACCTGTAATGCCTGTCTCGCGACGCGGCCGCGGCTTGAAACCGCGGCCCGCCGTCGCGATATGAGGACAGGACCTCTCGCATTTCCGCAGTACCTGAAGCCACGCGCGCCGCGAAGCGCGGCTGCGTCGGCTGGTCATCAAAAGGATAGTCATGTCCAAAGAATTTGACGTCGTCGTGATCGGTGCCGGTCCCGGCGGCTATATCGCGGCCATTCGCGCCGCGCAGCTCGGCAAGACGGTTGCCTGTATCGAGAAGTGGAAGAACCCGGCCGGCGCGCTGAAGCTGGGCGGCACGTGCCTGAACGTCGGCTGCATTCCGTCGAAGGCGCTGCTCGCGTCGTCGGAAGAGTTCGAGAACGCGTCGCATCACCTCGCGGACCACGGCATCAGCGTGGAAAACGTGAAGGTCGACATCACGAAGATGCTGGCCCGCAAGGAAGGCATCGTCGAGAAGATGACGAAGGGCATCGAGTTCCTGTTCCGCAAGAACAAGATCACGTGGCTTAAGGGTCACGGCAAGTTCACGGGCAAGACGGACGCCGGCGTGCAGATCGAAGTGTCGGGCGAAGGCGAAACTGAAGTGATCACGGCGAAGAACGTGATCATCGCGACGGGCTCGAAGGCGCGTCACCTGCCGAACGTCCCCGTCGACAACAAGATCGTCGCCGACAACGAAGGCGCGCTGTCGTTCACCGAAGTGCCGAAGAAGCTCGCCGTGATCGGCGCGGGCGTGATCGGCCTCGAGCTGGGCTCCGTGTGGCGCCGTCTGGGCTCGGAAGTGACCGTGCTCGAAGTGCTGCCGGAATTCCTCGGTACCGCCGACCAGGCACTCGCGAAGGAAGCCGCCAAGCAGTTCAAGAAGCAGGGCCTCGACATTCAGCTCGGCGTGAAGATCAGCGAAGTCAAGAACAACGGCAACAGCGTGTCGCTTGCATACACGGACAAGGATGGCAACGCGCAGACGCTCGATGCCGACCGCCTGATCGTGTCGATCGGCCGCGTGCCGAACACGGATGACCTGGGCCTCGAAGCGATCGGCCTGAAGGCGAACGAGCGCGGCTTCGTCGACGTGGACGACCACTGCGCGACGTCGGTGCCGAACGTGTACGCGATCGGCGACGTGGTGCGCGGCCCGATGCTCGCGCACAAGGCCGAGGACGAAGGCGTGCTGGTGGCCGAGATCATCGACGGCCAGAAGCCGCACATCGACTACAACTGCATTCCGTGGGTCATCTACACGGAACCGGAAATCGCGTGGGTCGGCAAGACGGAACAGCAGCTGAAGGCGGAAGGCCGCGAGATCAAGACGGGCCAGTTCCCGTTCATGGCGAACGGCCGCGCGCTCGGCATCAACAAGGCGGATGGTTTCGTCAAGATGATCGCCGACGCGAAGACGGACGAGCTGCTCGGCGTGCATATCATCTCCGCGAATGCGTCGGATCTGATCGCCGAAGCGGTGGTGGCGATGGAGTTCAAGGCTGCGTCGGAAGACATCGGTCGCATCTGCCATCCGCACCCGTCGCTGTCTGAAGTGATGCGTGAAGCGGCGCTCGCCATCGACAAGCGCGCGCTGAATATGTAAGAAGCTTCTGCCCGGAGTCTTATCCGGGCAAACGCGAATCACGACGAAGGCGGGTGGGTTCAACCCCTCCCGCCTTCTTCATTGCTGCGTCACATAATGAACGTCACCGAATACTACGAACAGGAACTGCAGACACGGGGATACGAGTCCGATCCGGCGCAACGCGCTGCCGTCGATCGTCTGCAGCGGTGCTATGAAGAGTGGACTGCGTATAAGGCGCGTCGTCCGAATGCCTTTATGAAGCTGATCATGCACCCTGATCTGCCGAAGGGCGTCTATATGTGGGGCGGGGTGGGGCGCGGAAAGAGCTTCCTGATGGACAGCTTCTATGCAGTCGTGCCACTCGTGCGTAAGACGCGTCTGCATTTTCACGAGTTCATGCGAGAGGTTCATCGCGAACTCGAAGAACTCAAAGGCCAGGCCGATCCGCTCGACGAACTCGCGCGGCGCATCGCGAAGCGCTACCGGCTGATCTGCTTCGACGAGTTCCACGTGTCCGATATCGCGGACGCGATGATCCTGTATCGCCTGCTCGACCGCCTGTTCACGAACGGCGTGCAGTTCGTGATGACGTCCAACTACGATCCCGACACGCTGTATCCCGACGGCCTGCATCGCGACCGTCTGCTGCCCGCGATCGAGCTGATCAAGAGCAAGCTCGACGTGGTCAATGTCGACGCGGGCATCGATTACCGCAGGCGCACGCTGTCGCAGGTCGAGGTGTATCACACGCCGCTCGGCGCCGCCGCCGACAAGGCGCTGCGCGATGCGTTCGCGAAGCTCGCGGCCGTGCCCGACGAAAGCCCGCTGCTGCACATCGAGAAGCGCGAGCTGAAGGCGCTGCGGCGCGCGGACGGCGTCGTCTGGTTCGATTTCGCGACGCTGTGCGGCGGTCCGCGCTCGCAAAACGACTACCTCGAGCTGGCGAGCCGCTTCCACGCGGTGATCCTTTCCAGCATCCCGCAGATGACGCCGCGCATGCAATCGGAAGCGCGGCGCTTCACGTGGCTCATCGACGTCTTCTACGATCACAAGGTCAAGCTGCTGATGTCGGCGGCCGTGCAGCCCGAAGAGCTCTACACGGAAGGGCCGATGGCCAACGAGTTCACGCGAACGGTGTCGCGTATCGTCGAGATGCAGTCGCAGGAATATCTGGATGCGCCGCGCCGGCTCGTCGATACATCGCTCACCTGATCGATTTCATACGAACGGCACGCCGTTTGGGATAGCGCAACCCGCGCTGACCCTTATGGCAGCGGCTAGCCGTGCATTTTCAGGATTCGGATTGGTCTGATATCCGGTAGTGGGTCAACTCTATATCGTCGAGGCACTCTTGACGAAGGAGAAAATATGACCCCTTACCGTGATATCACCGACGAAGAATGGCAGCAGGTCGCGCCGCTGCTGCCGGAACTGCGCCCGCGTTCCGAACTGCGCGGCCGTCCGCTCGCCAACACCCGCTCCGTGCTCAACGGCGTGCTCTGGGTGATCTATAGCGGCGCCACCTGGTCCGCCATGCCGCGCAAATACCCGTCGTATCAAACGTGTCACCGCCGCTTCAAGGCGTGGCATAAGGCAGGCGTGCTGAAGCGTGTGATGGACCAGTTGTTCGGCGATGCCGGCAGCGAACTGTGCAGCACGATGGAAGCACGCATGCGCATCCATGCGCCGAACGCAGCCGCGGCAGCCGAAAACGATGCGGCCACCGCGCAACCGGTCAAGCCCGCCACGCCGTTGTTCCCATCGCCGGGCGCGCCCGCATCGACGCCGCTGGTATTCGACTACGCCAGTCACTTCATGAATGCGGCTTGACGGATCGAACGAATTGAACGCACGCAATAGCGAAAAGCCGGCCTGGCGAGAGTAGTCGCCAGGCCGGCTTTCTTGCATTCATGCTTCGCCGCGAGGAACGAAACGCCGCGCTACGGCATCAGTTCTGTCGAATCCAGGTCTGCGAACGTCCCAGCAGCGATACGCCGATATAGCCGCGCACCACGAGCTTCTGTCCGCCGTCCTCGACGTGCATCTTGCACTTGTAGAGCTTGCCATTCTCCGGGTCGAGAATCTGCCCGCCATCCCAGTTGTCGCCGTCCTTTTTCATATCGTTGATGATCGTCATGCCGAGAATCGGCTGGTCCTTGCGCGCGTCCGTGCAGGCCGTGCAGCGGCGGTCGGGCTGATCGTTCGGGTTGAGCCCCTTGATGACTTTGCCGCTCAGCGTGCCATTCGCGTCCTGCGTGATCTGCACGAGCGCCTTGGGCTGGCCCGTGTGATCGTCGATGGTTTGCCATATGCCGACGGGACCGTCGGTCTGCGCGAATGCCGTGACGGCGCCGGCGAGCAGCACGCCCGCGACAGCCGCCTGTTTCAACGTGTTGCCGAACGCGGAACGCGCGCGCTGGGTGAATGATGTCATCGTCTTCCTCCTTGTTGAGAATCGTCGCGATCGGGACTCGCGCGGCGCCGTGTGAGCACATATGCGAGGCGGCGCCCTGCCTTTTGTGGGCTGCGTTGGAGAGGGCAGAATACGTGAAAGCGTGCGCGTCGTTTGATAGTGGGGCCTCTAATCGAAGGCGCCGTTTTGCGAGCGCTTCATGGTTGCGATGCCGCCGTCAGTTCAGCTGATACGAGAACGTCGCGTTGATGCGCGGACTGCGCGACGCGCTTTCAATGGGCGCATCGCCGAGCGCCTTCGCGAGAGAAAGATCGAGGCTGTAGTACTTCGCGTCGGAGAGCCGAAAGCCGATCGCAACGGATGACAACCTGTTCGGCTGGAGCGTGCCCGCATGCAGATAGACGCGCGCCATGTCGAACGACACATACGGCGTGAGCGTGCGCAGATACGTGAGCCCCAGCGCGACCGCGCGATTGATTTCGAACGATGCGCCCCAGCCCGAATCGCCCGATGTCTCGCCCGGCTGGTAGCCCTGCGCGAAGCGTTGCGCGCCGAACGAAATCTGTTCGGAAGTGGGCAGTGTGTCGGGGCTGTATTGCGCCGTCGCGGCGATCGACGTGCCGATGCCGAACGGCCACTCGTTGCTTTGCGACACGCTCGCGCCCGTGCGCACGAACGTGATCGAAGCGGGATTGACGGTCGTCGTGCCGGGGATGTTCGAGTCGCCGGCCTTGCCTGCGCCGAGTATGTCGAATGCTTTCGCAACGTTGATGCTGGCCTTGCGCACCTGGCCCATCTGCGCTTGCGCGTAGTCGGCTTGCAGCTGAAGCACGCGCACTTGCGTGCGCAGCCCGATCGCCGCGCCCGTGATCGTGTTGTTGAAGCGGTCTTCGTCGTGCGATGCATACGCCGTCATGGTGCCCGTCAGGCTGCGCGTGTTGCTCAGCATCAACGGATACGACAGCGAGCCGCCGATCCTGTCGTTGATCACCGTGCGTTGCACATACGAGGGCAGGCCGGGGTTGTTCTTCGGATTGCCGCGATAGTGCGATGCGTCGATTTTCGCGGTCATGCCGCCCGTGCCGATGGGCAGCGCGCCATGCGCCGCGAGATACGTGACGTTGTCGCGGCCCTTCGGCAGCAGCGCCGATACGCTGAGCTGCTCGCCAAGCGACGTGAGCCCGTTCTCCGTCGCCGTCAACAGGCCCTGGACGCCCGGATGATTGAAGTCGATGCCCGTGCTGATGTCGAACGGCTTGCGCTCGACGCTCAGTTCGAGCGTCGTCTGACGCGAAGCACACGCGCTACGTTTGCGTGAGCGCTTTACTTCATCACTGACGGCACGAGTCCGCCGACCAGCGATGCGCCGCCACCTGTCGTGCCGCTTCCCGCCGCTGTGGCGAGCGCGCCCGTGAGCGCGCCGACGATGCTGGTCGCGGGCGCGAGCGGAGTGCCGCTCGACGCACTGCCGCCGAGTGCGCCCGTCACCGTCGACAACGCCCCCGCACCCGTCACTGCGCCCATCGTTGCCGTCGCGCCTTGCGGCGGCGTTCCGCCGAGCAGCGTCGTCGCGGAGCCGGGCGGGTTGCTGCCCAGGCCAATGCTCGACAGCACGCCATCGAGCGGACCGGGCGCGCCGGGCGCGGACGACGGCGGTGGCCCCGGTCTGACGACGGCCGCCCGTCCGCCGACGAGGCTCACGATCAGCCCGGGAATCGGCGCATAGCCATTCGCGCCGTTGGGATTCACGAGGCCGCCCGCGTTCGTCACCGTGTTGCCGAGGGAGCCGACGAGCAGACCCACATCTGCGCCGAGCGGAGTTTGCGTGGTACTGCCAACCGTTGCGTCCGCGTTCTGCAACGCGCCGCCGATCTGCGCGAGCACGCCGGACACCGGCTGGCCGAGGCCCGTCGTCGTGCCGACGGCCTGCGTCACCTGGCCGAGCGTGATCACGAGCGGCGTGATCGTGGTGCTGAGCGGTTGCGTCACCTGCTGAACGGGTGCCGACGACAGCGACGCGCCGAGCGGACTGGCGCCACCCGCGCCGCCTGCGTCGAGCGCGTTGCCCAGGCTGTCCAGCGTCCCGGCCACGGGTGTCGGGACGGGCGAGAGCGGCGCGAGATTGCCTGTGCCGAGACCATCGACGGTCGCCGCGAGGCCGTGTACGACGCCGCCCGTGGAGCCGACGACGGGGCCGAGTCCCGCGACCGTGGTGCCGACCGGGTCGGAGATCGAGCCGGTTTGCCCGAGGCCGTTGCTGACGGCGTCCGCAAGCGCGCCGACCGTCCCGCCCGCGCCCGACACCGCGTCGCCGAGTCCTTGCGTGACTTGCGGCGACACGCCCGGCACGTTTGTCGAGCCGACCGTGTTGCCGAGGTCGTCGACTGTCTTGGCCAGCGTCGATACCGCGCCCGACGTGCCCGTAGTCGCCGTGCTGCCGCCACCCGTCGTGCCGGTGCCGCCAGACGGCGTGGGCGCAGGCGAGGGGCCCGCGGTGACGCTGTGGCCGCCGCAAGCCGCGAGCAGGCACGCGAGCGCGAACGCGGAAAGCGGGGCGCGCAGCGACGGAATCGAGGCGCGCGCGGCATGAGAAATAAGAAGACGTTGCGTGTGCATGGAATGCTCCTCGTTGTCTTGCGGATGTCGCCAGAAAACTTCGTTGTCTCGAAGCATTGGATGAAAGGCCGCGACGGTTGCCGACGCGGCCGCGCAGACGCAGGCAGCACGCCGCCTGCGTCGATGCGTGCCTGGGGAAGGGGGCGCCGGGATGCGAGCAGGCGGCCGCGCCCCGACGCGGCCGCTACTTCTTCGCGCCGCTGCCGAGTACGCCACCGACGAGCGACGTGACCGCGGAAAGCGGATTCGACGGAGCGCTCGCGCTGACGCCCGCCGTCGATGTCAGCGAAAGCCCGCCGGGTGCGGACGAAGTCGTCGACGTGGAAGGCGCGGACGCGGTTGACGGTGTCGGCGCGGCGATGGCGGGCGTGTTGAGCGTGCCCGTTACTGTCGAGACGACGACGGTGACGGCGCCCGTCACGGCGGACAGCGGGTTGCCACGGGCCGCGTTGCCCGCGCTGCCTGTCAAGCTGCCCGCCGCGCTTGTGACGGCACCTGCGATTGCGATCCGGGCGTCGCCGATGTGCTGATCCTCAAAGATGGCGCAAAAGCGGACTCGCGCGGTGGCGTGCTGCTTGTCGGCAAGTCGGCGGGCACGACGAGCATGATGCTGTGGGAGCGCAACCGCGACACGCCGCTTACCTACATCGTGAACGTGACGACGTCCGCAGCGGCCGATCTGCTCGACGGCGGCACGCCCGAAGTGAAAGTACTCGGCGCAACGGCCGTGATCAAGGGCACGGCCGCATCGATGCAGGCGCATCAGCGCGCGGCGGGCGTGGCGGCGGGCGCGCTCGCTTCAGTCGCATCGAATGGCAAAGGCGGCGACGGCAAGAGCGCCGGCACAACAGTCGGCACAACAGTCGGCACAACGATCGCCACGACAGTCGACGCATCGACGATCGCCACGCGCCCGGTCGTGCAGGTCGACGTGCGCGCGTCGAATTCAGCCGCGCGGTGCTCAAGCAGATCGGCTTCAACTTCTCGAAGGGCAGCAACGGCTTTGCGTTCGGCTCGTTTGCGCCGTCGTCGCTGAACAAGGCGACGTTCACGCCGGGCCAGGGCACGTCGTTCGATTCGACGATGCCGATCGCGTCCGCGTTCAACCTCGTGTTCGGCTCGGTCGCGCACGATCTGTTCGCGGACCTGAGCCTGATGGAGAGCAACAACCTCGCGCGCATCCTCGCCGAGCCGACGCTCGTCGCGCTGTCCGGCCAGAGCGCGAGCTTTCTCGC
Organism: Paraburkholderia diazotrophica; assembly: GCF_900108945.1. Taxonomy (GTDB): domain Bacteria; phylum Pseudomonadota; class Gammaproteobacteria; order Burkholderiales; family Burkholderiaceae; genus Paraburkholderia; species Paraburkholderia diazotrophica. Next base: position 199,374 of record NZ_FNYE01000001.1, read on the forward strand.
GGGCGGCGAGATTCCCGTGCCTGTGCCACAAGGGCTTGGCACGACGTCGATCGAATACAAGCCGTACGGCGTCGGCCTCACGCTCACGCCGACCGTGCTGAGCCCGCAGCGCATCGCGCTGAAGATCGCGCCCGAGGCGAGCCAGCTCGACTTCGTGCACGCGGTGACGGTGAACGGCATTTCGGTGCCCGCGATCACGACGCGCCGCGCCGATACGACCGTCGAACTCGGCGACGGCGAGAGCTATGTGATCGGCGGACTGATCGATCGCGAGACGGCATCGAACGTCGACAAGGTACCCGTGCTCGGCGATCTCCCCGTACTCGGTGCGTTCTTCAAGCGGCTGAACTATTCGCAGAGCGACAAGGAGCTGTTGATTATCGTCTCGCCGCATCTCGTGTCGCCGCTCGCGAAGGGTGCGGCGTTGCCGTCGACGCCCGGCGAGCAGTCCGAGCAACGCGACGCGCCTGTATGGCGCTCGCTGCTGGGCGGCGCGGCGTCGCACGATGCCGCGCCGGGGTTCTCGAAATGAACGCGCGATGCGTGGCGAGCAGCGCATGCGAAACGCGGCTGATCGAAAGCGAACGACAGTTGCGTTGCCAACCGCCGGCAAGGAAAACACACGATGAACGCGAGAACCCACGCTTTGGCTGAGCGCGCCCTCACCGATTGCTTCGTGTTCGCGACGCTCGCCGACGAGCACGCGCGCTGGCTCGCCGAATCGCTCGTCGCGGCGGGCGCCGTCGACCGCGTGAGCCTCGATCCGAAGGCGCTGGCGCAACGCATCGGCACGCTCAACCCGTCGCTGGTGTTCGTCGATTTTTCGGGCGGCCAGATGGCGGCGGCAAGCGCGGCGACGAACGCGGCGCGCGCCGCGTGTCCGGGCTTGCAGATCGTCGCGGTCGGTTCGATGAGCGAGCCCGAGAGCGCGCTCGCCGCGCTGCGCGCAGGCGTGCGCGATTTCATCGATCTGTGCGCGCCCGCCGCGGACGCGCTGCGCATCACCCGCAAGGTGCTCGACAACGTCGTCGAGCCCGTGAGTCGCCACGGCAAGCTGACGGCGCTGATCGGCGCGCGCGTCGGCATGGGCGTGAGCACGCTCGCCGCGAATCTTGCCGTGCTGCTGCAACGGCGCGACGCCGCGCAAGGCCGCGAAGCGCTGCTGCTCGATCTCGGCCTGCCCGCAGGCGACGGCACGCTGCTGCTCAATACGTGCAGCGACTTCACTTTCGTCGAAGCCGTGCGCAACGTGCGCCGCATCGATCAGACCTTCGTGCATACGGCGCTGTCGCATCATGTGAGCGGCCTTGCGCTGACGAGCCTGCCCGCCGATCTCGCCGAGATGCGCGAGGTCTCGCACGCGTCGTCGATGGGATTGCTGAACCGGCTGCGCGCATTCTTCGATCAGCTGATCGTCGATGTCGGCGGCTTCACGAACGGCGAGTTCATCGCGAACGTCGTGCAGGCCGCCGACGAAGCGTGGCTCGTCTGCGATCAGGGCGTGCCGTCGGTGGTGTCGGCCGTCGGCGTGCTGGACGGCTTGCGCGAGCACGGCATCGACACGGAGACGCTGCGGCAGAAGGTGCGGCTCATCGTCGGCAAGTACGAGCCGGAGCTGGGGCTCACGGCTACGCAGATCGCGCAGCGGCTCGAGCTTGAGCTGATCGCGACGCTGCCCGAACGGCGCGTCGCGCTCGGGCAGTCGATGAACCAGGGCAACCTGCTCGCCGAGACTGCACCGCGCGACGCCTACGTGCGCGCGCTCAATGCACTCGTGACGCGCGTCGCGGGCGCGCCGTCCATAACGGGCTCGGGCGCGGGCTCGGGCTCGGGCTCGGGCGCGCGCGCTGCGAATTCGCACGGCAAGGCGGCGCTCGATGCGTTGCGGCGCTTCATTCCCATTTCCAGCAAACGGTCATAGACGATGGCAAAAGAAATCGAATTTGCCGACGACGCACCCGCGTTCGCGCATAGCCAGCAGTTCCAGGACATCAAGAACGCGGCGCACGAACATCTGCTCACGCGCATCGAGGAACTGGGCGCCGAGTTCGGCCGCTGGTCGCGCAACGCGATCCATCAGTTCGTCGATCTCGAAATGGACAGCTTCGTGCGGCTGCGCCGGTTTCCCATTAACGAGAGCGAAGTGCGGCTGATCGCGCAGGCGCTGACGAAGGAACTGGCGGGCTTCGGGCCGATCGAGGATCTGCTGAACGATCCCGCCGTCGAGGACATTCTCGTGAACGGCTATAACGACGTGTACGTGTCGCGTCACGGCATGCTCACGAAAATTCCCGTGCGCTTCGCGGACAACGCGCACCTGCTGCGTATCGTGCGGCGCATTCTCGCGCCCATCGGCAGACGGCTCGACGAATCGAATCCGATGGTCGATGCGCGTCTGCCCGACGGCGGCCGCGTGAACGTCGTGATCGAGCCGCTGTCGATCGACGGACCCGTCGTATCGATCCGCAAGTTTCGCAAGGACCCGCTGCGCCCCGACGATCTGCTCGCGAACGGCACGTACAACGCGGAGATCGGCGCGCTGCTCGAAGCGGCCGTGAAGGCGCGCTGCAATATCCTCGTGTCGGGTGGCACAAGTTCGGGCAAGACGTCGCTGCTCAATGCGCTTGCGTTTCATATCCCGGATGTCGAACGCGTCGTGACGATCGAAGATACGGCCGAGCTGTCGCTCAACCATCCGCATGTGGTGCGGCTCGAAAGCCGTCCGGGCGGCTTCGACGGCAGCGGCCTCGTGACGATCCGCGACCTGTTGCGCAACACATTGCGCATGCGTCCGGACCGCATCATCGTGGGCGAAGTGCGCGGCGGCGAAGTGCTCGAAATGCTGCAGGCGATGAACACGGGCCATGACGGATCGATGGGCACCGTGCACGCGAGTTCGCCGCGCGAATGTCTGTACCGGCTCGAAATGCTCGCCGGCTTCGCGGGCTTTCAGGGCACGGAATCGAGCTTGCGCCGGCAAATCGCGAATGCGATCGACTTCATCGTGCAGATCGGGCGGCTGTCGAACGGGCGGCGGCGCATCCTGTCCGTCACCGAGGTCACGGGGCTGTCGGACAACATCATCGCGACACAGGAGCTGTATCGCTACGAGCCGCTGACGACGCCCGAAGGCGAAGAGGCCGACAACTGGACGTCGCTCGGCATTCATCCGCATTCGCCGAAGCTCGCGCGGTTCAGGCAGGCGCTCGGCGGCGGCATGGGAGGGGGCTTCGACGGCGGCTTCGGTGACGCCATGTCGGGCGGATTCAGTGGAAGCTTCGGCGGCAGGGGCGGCGACGGAGGCTTCAATGTCTAGCGATAGCGCCGCGCTGCTCGTTGCCGCGCTCGCGCTGCTGTGCGTGGCGGGCGCGCTGCTCGTCGTGCGGCGCGGCGCGCAGCGCGACGAGCGCGCGGGCACCGAGCGCTTCATCGACAGCCGCATGGCGCAGATGACGTCGGCTTCGGCATCTGTGGGCGTCGTGGCGGCGGGCATGCATCCGGCGAGCGCCATGCGCGCGCAGCCGCTCACGACACAGCAACCCGTGCAACCGATGCGCGCACAACCGCTCGCACAGACGGCCAACGATTCGAGCCGCTGGCGCAAGCTCAATGCACGCGTCGCGCTCGTGCTCGATCAATCGATGAGTCGCGCGGGGATTTCGAACGCCAAGGTCGCGGCGCTTGCCCCGTTGCTCGGCTCGCTCGCGCTGTCCATGTTCGCGGGCAGCCGCGGCGGCGCGGGCGCGTTCTTCATGACGCTCGCGACGTGCGTCGTGCTGCTCTATGTGCTGATGTCGCGCCGCATCCTGAAGCGGCGTCAGACGATCGTGCGTCAGCTGCCATCGTTTCTCGACGGCATCGTGCGGCTGATCGTGCTCGGTAACAGCGTGCCCGCCGCCTTCCAGGCATCGCTGCAGACGACGGAAGCGCCGCTGCGCCAGTGTCTCGATCACGTGTCGCGGATGCTGCGCGCCGGCGTCGAGATCGACCGCGCGCTGTATCACGTCGCGCAGGTTTATCGCACGAGCGAACTGGAGCTGGTGGGCGCGGTGCTGCGCCTGTCGGTGAAATACGGCGGGCGCGCCGACGTGATGCTCGATCGCATGGCGTCGTTCATGCGCGATCTCGAACAGGCGGAGCGCGAACTCGTCGCGTTGTCGGCGGAGACGCGGCTCTCCGCGTGGGTGCTGACGCTGTTGCCGCTCGGCATCGGCGGGTTTCTGATCGCATCGAACCCGCACTACTTCGCGTGGATGTGGAACGACGCGACGGGCCGCAAGCTTGTCTGGCTCGCGTTCGCGCTGCAGATGCTCGGCGCGTTTCTGCTGTACCGCCTTGCGCGGCTGAAGGGCTGACGATGGACGCGTTTTCGCTTGCCGCATTCGCGCTCGCGTGTGCCGCGCTCGCCTCGCTGCTGGCGGGCGCGATGCTATGGAAGCGCCATATGGCCGGCCGGCGCAGCGCGCGCATGCTCGCCGACGTGCTCGATCAGCGCGCGTCGCAGGCGGCTGCGATGCGCACGGCGTCGAGCGCCAATGCCGGTTCCAACGCCAACTCGACGGCAACGGGCACTGCCGATCGCACAACGCGGGGCAATCCCGATAACTCCGCGCAAGGTGCAAGCCCGCATCCGCTGCTGGAGCGCGCGTCGCGCGCGGGCATGCGCTGGCTCGATTCGCCGCTTGGCCGCCACGTCGTCGCGGACGAAGACCGGCGTCTGCTCGAACAATGCGGTTTCGTCGACGCGCGGGCGCGACGTCTGTTCCTCTTTGCGCGGCTCGGCGGCGCGCTGTTGCTGCCGCTCGCCGCGCTTGCGCTGATGGGCTTCGACCTGCATGGGCCGCGCGCGCCCGCGATCGTCGTGATCGCGCTGCTCGCGGGCTTCATGCTGCCGAAGATCGCCGTGCAGCGGCGCGCGACGGCACGGCGCGCGGCTGTGGTCGACGAACTGCCGATGCTCGTCGATCTGCTGCGTCTGCTGCAGGGCGTCGGACTGTCGCTCGATCAGAGCCTGCAGGTGATGGTCAACGATTTTCGCGATGTGCTGCCCGTGCTGTCCGGCGAACTCGCGATTGCGCAGCGGCAGGCCGCGGCGGGACGCACGCGCGAGCAGTCGCTGCAGCGTCTCGCGTCGAGCTACGCGAACGAAGACCTGCGGGCGGTCGTGCGTCTGCTGATCCAGGTGGACCGCCACGGCGGCGCGGTGCAGGAGCCGCTCAGTCAGTTCGGCGACCGTCTGCGTGAAGCGCGCCGCTCGATGCTGCGCGAACGGATCGGCCGTCTCACCGTGAAGATGACGGGTGTGATGGTGGTGACGCTTTTGCCCGCGCTGCTGATCGTGACGGCGGGGCCGGGTGTGCTCGCTGTCGTGCATTCGCTCGCGGCATCGGCGGCCGTGCATCGCTAGGGATACGAAACATCATGAACGATCGAATGAACCCATCTCGTCGCGCGGCGTGCATGAACGCAATCCAGCACGTGATCCGGCTCGCTGTGCCTGCCGGCATCTGCGCGCTGCTCGGCGCGTGCGCGGTAAAGGAAGCGGGAAGCGGGCTACGGTGTCGGCGTGCAGGCCGAGCGCGAAGCGAAGCTGCAGCAGTCCGCGCGCGATACCGCGCCGGATACGCCCGGCATGTATCTCGGCCTGATCGACAGGATGCAGGCGCAGGGGCTGTACTACGCATCGCTCGCGCATATCGATGCATACGAGAAACAGTACGGCGCGTCGCCCGATTCGATCCTGCTGCGCGCCGATGCGTTGCGCGCCACCGATCAGCACGCGGCGAGCGCCGCCGCTTATACGCAATTGCTGCGCACGCCGCTCGCGGCGCGTGGCTATCGCGGGCTCGGTCTGCTGGCGGGCGCGTCGGGCGATTTCGAACGCGCGTCGCAGGCGCTGGAGACGGCCGTCGAGCTTGAACCGACGGATGTTGCGACGCTCTCCGATCTCGGCTACGCGCGGCTGCGCGCGGGCGATGTCGCGGGCGATGTCGCGGGCGCGCGCGTGCCGCTGATGAAGGCGGCCGAACTCGACGGCCACAACCAGAAGGTGATCGGCAACGTCGCGCTGTACCTGCTCGCCGACGGGCAGACGGCGCGTGCGCAGGCGCTCATCAAGGACCAGAAGTTCGCGCCGGACGTGCGCGCGCAGATTCGCGACGAAGCGGCGAAGGTCGCGGCCGCGAGCCGGGCGCGCCGCAACAGCGAACCGCGCGCGCAGAAGCCGCGCGTGCTGCCTGCGTCCGGCGGGCCCGTCGCGAGCATTCAGGACGTCGACCAATCGCAGCGGATGCTGCAACGGTTTGCACAGTGAAGGCGCGCATTGCGCGATTGACGGCAGCGAGGCAAGGGAGCGAACGATGAGAACGGTCATGACATGGCGAGGTGTGATGGCAGCGGGCTGCGTGACGGTGGCGTGTTGCGCAGTGGGCAGCGCGTGGGCACAAAGCGCGAACGGCAATACGGTGAGCGGCAGTACGGTGAACGGCAGTACAGCAAACGCCAATACAGCAAACGCCAATACAGCAAACGCCAATACGGCAAACGCCAATACGGAAACGGCAGCGCACACGCACCCTTGCTCGCGACCGAGATCGGCCATTCGACGCGCGGCTGGCTCGATCTGCAGCGCAGCGGCGCGGCCGCCGCACCAGCGCTGTCGATGCTCGGCGAAGAAGCGGGGCTCGCGTACCAGCGCCACATGGACTCGTTCAGGACGAAGGTTCCCGCGTCGTTCGGTTCGTCGTTGAGTGGAAACGGCAACCTGCTGCACGTCGATTACACGAACGTCGGCGGAGCGTCGCAGAACTGAGATGGCGTCGATAGACATTCGTTGCCGTCCGTCGATACCGTTGCGGCGAGAGCGCGTCTTTCGCGCGAGCGCGCGCCGTCAGCGCGGCGCGGCAGCCGTGCTGGCGGCCGTGTGGATCGGCGCGGACGTTGTGGCGCTGGGCGTGATCGACGTCGGCAACGTGTACCTCGTGCGCCGACAGTTGCAGCGCTCGGCCGACATGGCCGCCGTCGCGGGCGCGCAGACCATCGGCATGGCGGGCGGCTGCGCGACGGCGACGGTCTCGGCGCAACAGAGCGCGCCCCAGAACGGCTATAAGGGCGCGGGCCCCGTCAGTGTCATATGCGGCAGATGGAGCAGGACGGGCGGGGACACGCAATTCGATACGTCGGGCGCTATGCCGTTGAACGCCGTGCAGGTGACGGCCACACAAAACGTGCGGCACTTTTTCATCGGGCCCGCGCGCGACGTGCAGGCGGTCGCAACGGCCAAAGCCGTCGATACCGCGTCGTTCGCGCTGTCGACGAGCCTCGCCACGCTGTCTGGCGGCGCGATCAACGGATTGTTGGGCGCGCTGCTCGGCGCGAACGTGTCGCTGGATGTCGCGGCATGGCAGGCGCTCGCGTCGGCGAACGTGCAGCTCGGCGATCTGGCGACGCAGCTCGGTGTGGCATCGATGAACGATCTGCTCGATTCGAACACGACTGTCGCAGACCTCGCGGACGCGATGGCGACGGTGTTGAGCCGCAACGGCACCGCGAGCGCCAGTGTGACGTCGGCGCTCGCAACGATCCGGGCGGCGGCAAACGGCGGGCCGAAGCTCGCGCTCGGCGACAGCGCGGGCGCGCCGGGACTGCTCGCGATCGGACTTGCCGATAAACAGGCGGCGGCGTCCGCGACTGTCAGCGCGCTCGATGCGCTGATCGTCGCCGCCGAACTCGCGCATGGCAAGTCGGCGCTCGAGCTGGGCGCGGCGCTCGATCCGTCGGCGATACCTGGCATCACGTTGCCGGCGAGGCTGACCGCGAAGGCCGCGATTCTTCAGCCGCCTGTCATTGCGGTGGGCGAGTCGGGCATGGACAGCAGCGGCAACTATAGGACGAGCGCACACGCCGCGCAGGTCCGCGCGTATCTGGACGTCAAGCTACAGGTGCCGCCGATCCTGCTGTTGCCCGCCGTGACCGTCGATCTGCCGCTCTACGTCGAAGCCGCGCAGGGTACGGCAGACCTGGCCGCGACGCAGTGCGCGGCATCGAGAGCGGCGAGCACGAGCACGATCGTCGTGCGGACGGGCATCGCGAACGCATGCATCGGCGGCGATGCCGCGTCGAACATGAGCAACCTGACCTCGCCGTCGACGTGCCAGCAGCCGGCAACGATCGCAACGCTGACGGTGCCACTGCTTCTGACGTCGGTGTCGGCGAATATCAATGTCGGTAGTGTCTCGCCGCCGTCGGGTGTGCAGGCCACCTTGCAGGCGTCGGAGCCGACGACGCGCACATTCAACGGCGTCGCAGGTGACACCGACGACTATCAATCGACCAACACCAACGGCCTTGGCTCGGCGGCGGGCGAACTGCTGGCCCAACTCGCGGCACAACTGCAACAGCCGGACGCGCTCTTCGTGAGCGTGGGCGGCGCCACGGCGAATCCGGCGGTGTCGAGCGCGGTGCAGCCGCTGCTGACCTTTCTGGTCGGCTCGCTGACGCCGCTCCTCAGCGGACTCGACACGCTGCTCGTTCCGCTTTTCCAACTGCTCGGCGCGCAGGTCGGCGTGAGCACGGTCCACGCGATCTCGCAGACGTGCAGCGACGCGCAACTCGTCAACTGAACAGATCGACGGAAAACGCCATGGCCATCCCATCAATCGAAGGTGAACGGATTTTTCACCCATGAAAACCACTACCAGGATCGAGGAACTGGACCTGTATGTCTGGGAAGGTAAGGCCGATATCGTCGATCGCGTCGCGCGCTGCATGGCGAGCTTCGACGTCGAAGTGATTCGCGCCGACGCTATCGCGCTCTCGCCGGAGCGTACGTCGATGCGGCCGTCGCTCGCGATCATCAGCGTGTCGGTGATCGATACGGCGGGCTTTGCCGTGCGCGATCTGCAGGCGACGCACGCGATGCCCGTGATCTGGGTCGGCGCGGCGCCGCGCGATCACGATCCGGCGATGTTCCCCGCCGAGTACTCGCACGTGCTGCCGCTCGACTTCACGTGTGCCGAGTTGCGCGGCATGGTATCGAAGCTCGTCGTGCAGCTGCGCGCGCATTCCGCGCAGACGCTCGAATCGGGTGCGCTCGTCGCGAACTCCGAATGCATGCAGGCGTTGCTGCACGAAGTCGAAACGTTCGCCGACTGCGACACGAGCGTGCTCGTGCATGGCGAAACGGGTGTCGGCAAGGAGCGCATCGCGCAACTGCTGCACGAAAAACATTCGCGCTACGGACAGGGACCGTTCGTCGCGGTGAATTGCGGCGCGATTCCCGATGGGCTCTTCGAATCGCTCTTTTTCGGACACTCGAAAGGGTCGTTCACGGGCGCGGTCGGCGCACACAAAGGCTATTTCGAGCAGGCCGACGGCGGCACGCTGTTTCTCGACGAAATCGGCGATCTGCCGATGTATCAGCAGGTCAAATTGCTGCGGGTGCTCGAAGACAGCGCCGTCACGCGCATCGGCTCGGCGACGCCCGTGAAGCTCGACTTCCGGCTCGTCGCGGCGACCAACAGGAACCTGCCGCAGCTCGTAAAGGACGGCACGTTCCGCGCGGATCTGTACTACCGGCTCGCAGTGATCGAGCTGAGGATTCCGTCGCTGGAAGAGCGTGGCGCCGTCGACAAGATCGCGATCTTCAAGGCGTTCATCGCGGCTGTCGTGGGCGCCGGGCGGCTCGCGACGCTGCCCGACCTTCCGTACTGGCTCGCGGATGCCGTCGCCGATACGTACTTCCCCGGCAACGTGCGCGAGCTGCGCAATCCCGCCGAACGGATCGGCGTGACGGTGCGGCAGATCGGCGCCTGGGACGCGCCGCGGCTGCACCGGCTGCTGGCGACCGCGCGCAGCAGCCAGCCCGTGCCCGCCGAGAGCGCGGCGGAAGTGCTCGTCGACCGCAGCAAATGGGACATGGCCGAACGCAGCCGCGTGATCGCGGCGCTCGATGCGAACAGCTGGCGTCGCCAGGACACGGCGCACTATCTCGGGATCAGCCGCAAGGTGCTGTGGGAGAAGATGCGCAAGTACCAGATTTTCGACGAGGAACCCGAAACGCGAGAACTGAGTAATAATTAGCCGGTTTTGCAAAACTACAACACGATACGGGCAGAATTACATGGACCAGAAGTCGAAAGTTCGACACATCGCGCTGTCGGCATGCATTGTTTTCGGGGCTGTTCACGGGGCGGCATACGCGCAGGCTTCAGAGGAAAACGGCGCAGTAGTTGCCACCACCGCCGCCACGGCCGTCGCTGCACAGACGCCTACGGCGGCGGCTTCCGCCACATCGGCGAGTCAAACGTTTGTCCTCACGCCCGACGAAGCGAAGCAGTCGGCGACGGGCAATGTCGCGGAACTGCAACAGATGATCCACGGCAGCGACATCGCCGAATTGCGCACGACGTACAACGGCAGCTACGGGGCAAGTCTGCTGTTCAACGCGAAGGCGATGACGTACTACGTCGCGCTGTTCCAGCAGAAGAACTTCTGGCGCGTCATCAAGACGCAGGACGACGCGCGTGCCGAGCAGATCTATCGCGACTTCGCACGTCAGACGGCGCAGCTGTCCGACGTCGAAATTCGCCGCACGAGACTCGAAGCGCAAAAGGCGTACACGGATCGCCTCGTCGCGCTGTCGCAGGAGCGCGCGAACCGTCTGCAAGCGGACCTGAATGTCGCGCACGAGCAGCAGACCATCGTCAACAGCATGCAGCAGCAGACCCGCGCGGAAGCGGCCTCGCTGGCGCAGCAGAAGGCGCAGGCGCAGGAGCAGTTGCGCGCCGCGCAGCGCCAGGTGCGCGATCTCCAGCGGCAACTCGAAAGCGGATTGCCGGCGCACTGATCCGGTGCGGCCTTTCCTGCGAGCCACGCGGGACTTTTATCGCTTCGCGGCTCGCTCATGGATCGTCCACGGCTCGTTTTCGGCTTGTTAGCGGCTCGTTCGCGGCTCGTTCGCGGCTCGTTCGCGGCTCGGCAACGCGTGATTATGCGCACGCTCGTGCGCGCGAACGTTCACGCGTCCAGGGCGGCATTGCCTGGGGCGCGAACCGCAAGCGCAGTTTTGCCGCGCGCACTTCGGAATGCTTGTTCCTGATTAACGACGGCCACGGCCGCTCACTCAACGCGACTTCTTCTGCTTGCGCTGATGCCCCCCTTCGTCGGCTTCTTCGGGATCGACGGCGATGGGATCGCTTGCGGGAAAGGTTTCTTCGAGCGCTTCGTCGAGGCGCTCTTCCGTGGTGTGGGGTTCCTCGGTTGGCTTCGGTACTTTCGGCTTCGTGTTCGACATGACGTGCTCCGCTATGACGTTCTACGGTATCGAGCAACCAGAATAGCTCAATCGCGTGAACCCGACCGCCTGGCCGGATGGCATAGGACGATGCGCATGCTCACTCGTCGCGCGCGCTGTCATTCGACATTCGGAAAAGCGTCATGAAGTGGTTTTAGGCGGCAGGACAGGCCGCCGATGCAGGCCGATGGAATTTTTCGCCTGATGATTCGTTTTTAGCGCATCGGGACGGCGGCACGCACAGCGAGCCGGTCGCGGCGGACATGCGAGGGAGGCCCATGCAGGCGGACGGATATCACAGCAGACAGCGCTTGAACGCGACGCATGTCGTCGAATCGGAACTGCAGCATCTGGAATGGGCGACGCGTCAGCCGATGATGCGCAGGCTCAACGCACGTTATTGGCGTCGCAGGGTGCTGGAAGTGAAGGGCGGCTATGAGTTGACCGCGCAGCAGGGGATGCGGATCGAGAGGATGCTGAAGCAGCTGGCCGATCGCGCTGGCTCGTCCGTCGCGTGAAATGCCGGCGCGCCGCACACGCCGGTTAGACGTGTCGTCGCCTGTCTGGCGACTCGTGCAGCCCCTAATCGGGCTGCTTGTTCGGTACTTGCCGGGCGGCGCGTTGGATGGCTTCCTGCTGGCCTCTCACGCTCCTTGGGCCGCTTATTCGGCGTTCCCGCCGTTGTTGTTGCCCTGATCGTTGCCCGCGCCATACAGACGCCGGCGGCGCGTGACGACCACCGGGCCGTCCGACGACGACCGGTCCGACGGCGCTTGCGGCGCGCCGCCATACGGCTCGCGCTGTTCGCGCGGCTCCCGATGCTCGCGCGCGCCGTGCGGACCGCGCGCGGCATGTTCGCCATGTGACGTCCGTCCGCCTGCGCGCGGCGCGGGACGCGTGCCCGTGTCGAGCTGGATCGTCGAAATGGCGCGCTTGTAGATGCCTTGCAGCCCGACGGGCGTGCGCAGCATCACCAGATACTGATCGAACGACTCGATGCAGCCCGTCAACCGGATTCCGTTGACGAGGTAAATTTCGACGCGCTTGCGTTCTTTGCGCGCCGCGTTCATGAAGTCGTTTTGCGGATGCGATTCTGCGGGAGGCATGGACAATTGAGTATAGAAAATCGGTTGTTCGCCGGGGATTTTACCCGTTGTGGCTGCGGGCCGGCGTGACGGGCGCCAAACGCGAACTGACTGACGCCCACTATAACCACTTGTGAGCGCGGAAGCATCCCTTAAAACCCATGTGTAACGTTGAGTTACGAAATCCTGCTTCGCAGTGCGCGCCATCCAACGTTCGCGCGTCGCCGCGCAATGAGCATGCCGCGTGTGAGTCGTTCGCAACGCGTGCTCGTCGGGGCAATACCCGAAGGCGGACGGGTAATAAATGACGGATGCTCTGGAATAAAGCGCATGTTGTGAGCGTTTATCAGTCAGGCATCGCACACAAGGCTGCGGCATCCGCCGCCGGCGTCGTGCGATTCCGCATGATTTGTCCATTCAACGCATGGCTGCGTCACGCGTGGCGTGGTCCATACAGGAGGGTCTTCATGAAAGTGTCCAGACTGGTATCTGCCGTATCCGTGATCGTGGCGCTAGGGTTTGCTTCGTTGTCGTTGAGCGCGTGTCAGTCCACCGGCGACATGAGTTCGTCGGGCGCGAGCAGCAGCGGCACGAGCGGCAGCAGCGGCGGCTATTGATGCGCGCGCTCGCTTGACGGCTAGCGCCGGGGTGAAGTTCGAAGCGGAGGTGATTTCGTGGCTCCCCCAGTTGCGCCGCTACGCGCGCGCACTGACGGGCGACCCAGCTTGGGCGGACGATCTGGTTCAGGATACGGCCGAGCGTGCGCTCGCGCGATGGAAGGGGTTTCGCCCCGACAGCAATCTGCGCGCGTGGCTCCTCACGATCCTGCGTCATCTGTACATCGACCAGTTGCGCGTGCGCCGTGAAATTGCGGTCGACGACGAGAGCGCGCCGTGGCGCAATCTCGAAGCGCCGCACGGTGAAGTCGACGGACTGGTGTTGCGCGACGTGCAGCGCGCGCTTTATTGTCTGCCCGTCGAGCAGCGCGAGGTGATGCTGCTCGTGTGCGTAGAGGAGTTGAGCTATCAGGAAGCGTCGGCCGCGCTGGGCGTGCCCATCGGCACGGTGATGTCGCGGCTGTCCCGTGCGCGCGAGCACATGCGGGCGCTGTTGACGGAAGGGCCAGTACAACACAAGTCGCCGTCGCTGAAAGTGGTCAGAAACGGGGCGAGAAACGGGCAATGAACAACGACGAACATTCGACCGGTTCCACGGGCGCGCCCGACCTGCGCGCGCTGTCGGCATTCGTCGACAACGAATTGCCGGAGAGCGAGCACGCGGCCGTGCGGGAACATCTTGCGAAGGATGCGCAAGCGGCCGCGCAAGTCGCGTCGTGGCGCGCGCAAAAAGCGGCATTGCAGGCGCTGTGCGGCGCGAACGAGCGCGAGCGCGAGGAGCCACCCGTGATCGTGCTGCGTGCCCGCGTGCCGTGGTGGCGGCGCGTGGGCATCGCGGCGTGCTGGGTGATCGCGGGCGCGGGGCTTGCACTCGCGCTGGGCCCGCTCGTCCCGCGTCTGACGGGCGGTGGCAACGGCGAGGTCATGTCGTTCGTGAAGCGCGCGGATATCGCCTACGCCGTCTACACGCCGGAGCGCCGGCATCCCGTCGAAGTCGCCGCGAGCGAGGAAGAGCATCTGATCACGTGGCTGTCCAAGCGGCTCAACCGTCATCTGTCCGTGCCTTCGCTGCAGGAATACGGCTATATGCTCGTCGGCGGGCGGCTGCTGCCGGGCGAGGCGGGGCCCGCCGCGCAATTCATGTACGAAAACCAGAGCGGTGCACGGCTCACGCTTTACGTGACGGGCATTCCCAGAGACGAAACCGCGTTTCGTCTGTTCCGTGACGGCAATCGCCGCACGTTCTACTGGATCAGCGACCACATGGGCTACGCGCTCTCGGGCCCGATCGAAGAAGCCAAGCTGCGGTCCATTGCGATCGAAGTCTGCGGCGAGCTCGGCGGACGTCCGGAGGCCTGGCAGTAGCCTGCGCTCGCGCCGTGCTTCTGTTCGCTTCGCCTTCTCTTGCAGAAGTAAACAACCGAAACACCGGGTAACAGACCGGCCCGCGTTATAACCCGCGGCGCAGGAATAGCGCCGCACGCGTGTGCGTTTATGTCGTTATGCAGGCGCGCGTTCCGTCGGCTTCGACGGGCGCGAACGGGTGGCTTGTCACTTTGCCTGCAAGGCGAATCGACGGGGTCTTAACGGCGCCGGCGCGCGCCGCGCGCCGCAACACCGCACCGTCGAAGCGGGATCAATCATGCGTACTTTGTCAGGAATCGGCGCGGCGCTGTGCGTGTGCGCCAGTTGTGCGGTGCTCGCCGCGCAGCCCGTCGCCGCGCAGGAGCAGTTCGGCGACAACGCTGGCGACACCGTATGTCAGCCCGTCGTGGGCCAGGCGGAAATCGACGGCACGATGCAGCAGATCAGCGGCATCGCATGCAGGCAGCCGGACGGCACGTGGCGCATCCAGCAGGGCAACGGCACGGACACGACTGCCGTCTATCCCGTTCCGGCCTATGCTTACTATGATCCGTGGTATTCGGGACCGCCTGTCGTGGTTGGCGGCGCGTCGTTCGTGTTCGTCGACCGCTTCCACCATTTTCACCACATGAATCACGTGCATTGGGGGCATGCGGGCGGCGGATTCAACGGGCACGGCGGATTCAACGGGCACGGCGGATTCAACGGGCACGGCGGATTCCACGGCGGGGGCGGCATGCATGGCTGGGGTGGCATGCATGGCGGAGGCGGCGGATCGCACACGTGGGGCGGCATGGGCGGCATGCATGGAGGCGGCGCGCACGGACGCTGAACACGCCGTCGCGTGCCAAGTGGGCACCGCATGGGCGCCGTCCGTCGAATGCCGCCGCGAGCCGGGCAATACGCAACCAATACGCAACCCAATACCCAACCAACACGCAACTCGACCCACAATTCGACGCAGCATGGTCGATGCCACATGGAGGCGCCTTGACACGCACTCTGCCGCCGGACGTTTCCGCCGCGGCATTCGATCGGGCGCTCGCCGCATTCGAAGCGATCGTCGGCGCGACGCAGCTCGCGTCGTCGGCGGCGAGCCTCGCGCCTTATGCCGATCCTTTCGCGCCGGGCACGCTCGCCGCGTCGTTCGTGCCGTCGGCGGCGCTGCTCCCCGCGAACGTCGACGAGATCCGCGCGATCCTGCGCGTCGCCAACGAGTACCGTATTCCGCTGTGGACGGTGTCGACGGGGCGCAACTTCGCGTATGGCGGCGCGGCGCCGCGGCTCGCGGGATCGGTGGTGCTCGACCTGCAACGGATGAACCGCATTCTCGCCGTCGACGAGCCGCTCGCGTACGCGCTCGTCGAGCCCGGCGTCAGCTACTTCGACCTGCACCACTATTTGCGCGAGCACGGCTACCGGCTGTGGGTCGATCCGCCCGCAGCGGGCTGGGGCAGCATCGTCGGCAATACGCTCGAACGCGGCTTCGGCACGACGGCCTACGGCGATCACGCGGCGACGCAATGCGGGATGGAGGTCGTGCTCGCGAATGGCGACGTCGTGCGCACAGGCATGGGCGGCATCGAGATCGGCACGTCCTGGCAGGCCTTCAAGCATGGCTACGGACCGTCGTTCGATCCGATGTTCATGCAGTCGAACTACGGCATCGTCACGAAGATGGGCGTCTGGCTGATGCCTGTGCCGAGCGCCTATCTGCTGGGCGAAATCCAGTTTCAGCGCGACGACGATCTGGACGCCGTCGTCGAGACGCTGAGGCCGCTGCGCCTCGACGGCACGATCGGCAATCACGCCGTCATCGAAGGCGCGCTGCGGCGCGCGGCGGGCATCGGGCCGCGTTCGCAGTGGTATCGGGGCGAGGGCGTGATGCCGGAAAGCGCGATCGCGTCGATGACCGACGCGCTGAAGATCGGCCGCTGGAACCTGCACTACGCGCTGTACGGCGAGCGCACCGTGATCGACGCGAAAGAGACGCTTGTGCGCCGCGCATTCGGCCGCATTCCGGGCGCGCGGATGATGTCGAAGATCTACGACGGCAACGCAGAGCCCGAAGCGGGCGGCGATCGCAATCTGGCGGGCATTCCGGCGATGACGGCGTTTCGTATGCTCGACTGGCGCGGCGGCAGCGGCGCGCATGTCGATTTTTCGCCCCTGTGTCCCGCGACGGGGCGCGATGCGATGCGCCAGTACACGATGGCGAAGGCGCGCGCGAACGAATACGGTTTCGATTACTACGGCGGCTTCACGGCGGGCGAGCGGCATCTGCATCACATCGCAGCGGCGATCTTTGATCACAGCGACGCGCGGCAAAGCGAACAGGCCGGCGATCTGCTGCGCGCATGGATGAGCGATGCGCACGGCGCGGGCTATGGCGAGTACCGCTCGCATCTCGTCTACATGGATTTCGCGGCGGCGCGCTACAACTTCAACGATGGCGCGCTGCTGCGGCTGTCGGAGACGATCAAGGATGCGCTCGATCCCGCGGGCATTCTGTCGCCGGGCAAGCAGGGCATCTGGCCGAAGGCGTTTCGCGGCAAGCGCGGCTATACGTGATTGTCGTGATGCGCGTGGTGACTACGCATGCAGGGAGAAGGAGGTAGCGTCGACATGGAACGTCGCACATTCATCGCGGCGGGCGCGTGGCTATCGGCGACGACAGCCTGGGGCGTGCCGTGGCTTCATGCCGATGGCCTGCTCGCCGACATCGCGCTGATCGATACGAGCTTGCCGGAATCCTCGGCATTGTCGGCGCATGCGGCGCGCGCCCGTCTGCCCGCTTTCGACATCAACGACGCGCCGCACGCCGACATCGCCGCGCTGTGGTACGAAACGCTCGCGCCGCGCGCGGCGCAGGCGGACGGGCGCCTCACGCTGATCGGCGTCACGCGCGCCGCCGATTTCTTCGTGCTCGCGCGTCTCGCGCTGCAACCTGGCGCTGCGCTCACGCAAGCGCATGCGTCGATGACTGGGCAGAATCAAAGCCCGGCCGTCGCCTTCGCGCTGACGACATGATCAGAACTTGTACTCCGGGTTCTTCGGATCGAACACCATGTCTTCGAAGGTCTTCGGTGTGATCGTCACAAACACGATGCGCTCGAAGATCTGTCCATCGTTGCCATACGATTCGACCATTCTGAAATACGGATGCCGCAGATCGAGCCCGAGCACTTCCTTCTTCGCGTAGAAATCGGGTTGGCCCGTCGGCGTCTCGTACGTGAACGCGACGACGCGCACGCCTTCGAGCGTCTTCACTTCGATCTGCGCGGGATGTGTGATGCCGGCCTCGGCGAACTTTCTGCCTTCGTCGAGAAACTGCTGCGT
The DNA here is from genome assembly GCF_900108945.1 of Paraburkholderia diazotrophica. Lineage (GTDB taxonomy): Bacteria > Pseudomonadota > Gammaproteobacteria > Burkholderiales > Burkholderiaceae > Paraburkholderia > Paraburkholderia diazotrophica. The sequence continues at coordinate 217,073 of NZ_FNYE01000001.1, forward strand.
GATGAATTCGGTGCCGAGATCGCGCACGCGATGGTTCGACTGCGCGCGCGCCAGCGATCCGTCGATCGACGTCCACAGCGGCATGATGTTGAACAGGCCGCCGAGGTGGCCGTACATCGCATCGCTGCGCCTGGACTCGTCGTAGATGATTTCCTGGCCCGAGTGCGGACCGCCCGGCAGCCACTTGCCGTAGATGCGCAGCGGATCGCGCGTGAGCCGTACGAGCATATGATCGGGCTTGCGCGGCCACACGCCGCGAATGCGCTCCTGGCGCAGCATCGTGAACTCGTACGACGGATAGCCGTTTGGACCTTGCTCGATATAGCGCGGCACCGTCAACGGGTCGAACGATTCGAACAGCGCGACGAGTTGCGCATCGTCCATCTGTTCGAGCGCACCGCTTTGCGCGGCGCGACGCAGCCATTTGACCTGCTGTTCGAGCGTGAGCTTCGCGACCTGGCCGGCGGCATCGCTAACGATTGGCGCGGCGTTCGCGGTGTTCGGCGCCAGTGCCGCCGCCTCGTTCTGCGCGAAGGCCGTGCTGGCCATGCATGCGATCAGCGCGCAGACCGTGCAGACGACATGGGCGGCGCGAAGCCGGGTCCAGCGCGAGCGTTTCTTCACAAACATCGGTTGATGCATGCATCGCTCCATAAAGCGCGGACGGCTTCGTCGCCCCGGCTGCGCATTCAGACGCGCAAGGGCACGCAAATACACGTGTAGGCCGTCACGATGATTTCAGCTTCTCCAGCTCCTGCTCGCGCAGCTCGCGCCGCAAGATCTTGCCGACATTCGTTTGCGGAAGCTCGTCGCGGAACTCGACGACCTTCGGCACCTTGTAGCCCGTCAGATTCTTGCGGCAATGCGCGATCACCTGTTCCTCGGTGAGCGACGGATTGCGACGCACGATAAACACCTTCACGCGCTCGCCCTGTGCGACATCGGGAATGCCGATCGCGGCCACTTCGCGCACGTCGGGATGCATCGCGATCACGTCCTCGATTTCGTTCGGATAGACGTTGAAACCCGATACGAGGATCATGTCCTTCTTGCGATCGATCAGACGGATATAGCCGCGCGAATCCATCACGCCGATATCGCCCGTCGCGAGCCAGCCTTCGTCGTCGAGCACCTTCGCGGTCTCCTCGGGCCGGTTCCAATAACCTTTCATCACCTGCGGACCCTTCACGCACAGCTCGCCCGCCTCGCCGATATCTGCCCAGCTGCCGTCGTCCTTGCGAAAGCGCACTTGCGTCGACGGCGCGGGCAGGCCGATCGAGCCGTCGAATTCGCGCATGTGCTTCAGATCCACCGGGTTCATCGATACGATCGGTGAGCATTCCGTGAGCCCGTAGCCTTCGATGATCGGCTTGCCCGTCACCTCGCGAAAACGGTCGGCGACGGCTTGCTGCATCGCCATGCCGCCCGCCATCGCGAGCTTGAGCTTCGAGAAGTCACGCTTGCGGAACTCCTCGTCGTCGAGGAACGCGTTGTAGAGCGTGTTGACGGCCGTGATGCCCGTGAACGTCTCGTGGCGAAGGATCTTCATCACGCGCTTCGTGTCGCGCGGATTCGCGATCAGGATGTTGCGTCCGCCGAGGCCCATGAAGATCATCGCGTTCACGGTCAGCGAGTAGATGTGATAGAGCGGCAGCGGCGTGAGCACTGTTTCGATTTCGTCGGTGAGCTGGCTCTCGGCCCATACCTTCGCCTGCAGCAGATTCGCGACGACGTTGCGGTGCGTGAGCATCGCGCCCTTCGCGACGCCCGTCGTGCCGCCCGTGTATTGCAGGAACGCGAGGTCCGTGGGCGCGATCCGCATGGGCGTGAGCGGTCGCCCGTAGCCGGTTGCGAGCGCATCGAGCAGTCGGACGGCTTGCGGCAGGTCGTACGCGGGCACGAGCTTCTTCACGTGTCTGAGCATGAAGTTGATCAGCTTGCCCTTCAGGTTCAGGCCGTCCTTCAGCAGATCGCCGAGCCCGGTGACGATCACGTGCTGCACGCGCGTGCCCGCGAGCGAATCCTCGACCGTCTTCGCGAAGTTCTCGAACGCGACGATCGTCTGCGCGCCGCTGTCCTTCAGCTGATGCGACAGCTCGCGCACCGTGTACAGCGGATTCACGTTGACGACGATCGCGCCCGCCTTCAGCACGCCGAAGAGCGCGATGGGGTATTGGAACGTGTTCGGCAGCATGATCGCGACGCGCTCGCCCGGCTTCACGCCGATGCTTTGCAAGTACGAAGCGAACGCCGTCGCCTTGCGCGCAAGTTCCGCGTAGGTGAGGCTCTCGCCGACGCTCACATAGGCGACGCGCTCGCGAAAGCGCGTCGTGCAATCGTCGAAGAACTCGACGAGCGACGCATACCGCGACGCGTCGATCTCGTGCGGCACTTCGGGCGAGTAGGACGCGAACCAGATGCCGTCCGTGTTCGGTGCGGCGTGGGCGGAGGAGGGCGCGGCAGGTGGCTGTGTCTGCGATTGCGACTGCGACCCGGACTGCGTTTGCGTCTGCGCGGAATGCGAAGCGGTGGGCTCGGTCATGGTGGCGTCTCCTGGGTCTCTCGGCGTCGTTGTGTGCTGGTTGGGCATGCACCGTTCGGGTTGCCAAAGGTAGTCGGTCAAATCGGGGAGCGCGATTCTACCGCTCCAGGATCGCGACGACGCCCTGGCCGCCCGCCGCGCAGATCGATATCAGGCCGCGCACGGTGCCCGCCGGCTTCTCGAGCTGCGCGAGCATCTTCGCGAGTCCTGCGACGATGCGCCCGCCCGTTGCGGCGAACGGGTGGCCCGTCGCGAGCGATCCGCCGTTCACGTTCATTTTCTCGCGATCGATCGCGCCGAGCGCGCCCTCGAGTCCCAGTTGCGTGCGGCAGTACTCATCGTCCTGCCAGGCCGCGAGCGTGCAGAGCACCTGCGCGGCAAACGCTTCGTGAATTTCGTAGAAATCGAAGTCCTGCAACGTCAGGCCCGCGCGTTTCAGCATGCGCGGCACGGCGTACGCAGGCGCCATCAGCAAGCCCTCCTTTTTGTCGAAGAAATCGACGGCGGCCGTCTGCGACCACGTCAGATACGCGAGCACGGGCAGGCCACGCGCGGCCGCCCATTCTTCGCTCGCGAGCAATACGGCCGATGCGCCATCCGTCAGCGGCGTGGAATTGCCTGCCGTCATCGTGCCCGCGTCGCGGTCGAACACGGGCTTGAGCGACGCCAGCTTTTCGAGCGTCAGATCGCTGCGCAGATTGTTGTCGCGCGCGAGGCCGCGATATGGCGTCATCAGGTCGTTCAGGAAGCCGCGCGCGTAGGCCTCGGTCAGCTTGCGGTGGCTATCGTAGGCGAGCACGTCTTGTGCCTCGCGCGAAATGCTCCAGCGCTTCGCCGTCCGCTCGCAATGCTCGCCCATCGACAGCCCCGTGCGCGGCTCGCTGTTGCGCGGCAGCAGCGGCTTGAAGAACATGCCCGGCCGCAGCTTCGTTAGCGCGCCGACGCGTTGCGCCGCCGATCTGCCGCGACCCGCTTCGAGGAGGATCTTGCGCAGCCGTTCGTTCACGCCGATGGGCGCATCCGAGGTCGTATCGACGCCGCCCGCGATGCCCGCATCGATCTGTCCGAGCGCGATCTTGTTGGCGACGAGAATCGCCGCTTCGAGCCCTGTGCCGCACGCCTGCTGCACGTCGTAGGCGGGCGTTTCCTTCGCGAGCGTGGTCGACAGCACGGCTTCGCGCGTCAGGTTGAAGTCGCGTGAATGCTTGATGACGGCGCCCGCCGCGACTTCGCCGAGGCGCTCGCCATGCAGGTTGTAGCGGTCGATCAGACCTTGCAGCGTGAAAGTCAGCATGTCCTGGTTCGAGGCCGTCGCATACGCGGTATTCGAGCGCGCAAACGGGATGCGGTTGCCGCCCAGTATCGCGACGCGGCGCGCGGGAAGCGGTTGTGACGGATGAGGCATCAGGAAGCTCCGTGGTCGCGTCCGTCTGTGCGACGGATCAGGTCAGCATGAAACACCCGGCACCTGCTTCAGAACGAATCAGGCGGGGCGATGATTCCATCGTGATGGCGGATTGCCTGTGTAAGCCGTTGCGTGAGCGGGTTGCGTGAGCGGATTACGTGATCGCGTTGTGTAACCGGTTGCGTGAACGGTTTGCGTAAGCGGGCTATGGGCGCGGCTTCTGCACAGTCTGCGCCGCATGGCCGCCGCCTCATTGCAGATTCCACTGGAACCGGCCCCGCAGATGCGGCTTGCCGCTCTGCGGATCGCGCACTTCGAACTCGCGCGCAGTCGGCGAGGGCGAGGCCGTCCACAGCGACGCTTCGCCCGGCAGCAGCATCGGCGCCCTGAATTCGCCCGCGAGCGTCGCGTCGGCGAGCCGCTTCGGCGGCTGCAGCGCGGCGGCCGTGCGCGCCAGCGTCCACATGCCGTGCGCGATCGCGCGCGGAAAGCCGAACGCCCTCGCGGAGAGCATCGACAGGTGGATCGGGTTGTAGTCGCCCGATGCGCGTGCGTAGTCGCGGCCAAGTTGCGCAGGCAATTGCCAGCGCGAGCTGCGCGAGAGGGCACTTCCATCGGTTTCGAGCGGGCTCAGCGGATCGCCATTCGCCGCGACGCCGCGCTTCAGATACACGCTGTCGCCGTCCCATACGGCTTCGCCGCGCCGGTAGATGCGCGTCTGCATCACGAACGCCTGGCCTTTGTCGTGGCGCAGGCGCGGGCCGAATTCGACTTCGACGCGCAGCGTGTCGTCGAACGAAAGCGGGCGGCGCATGCGCACGCTGTTCGCCAGATGGACGATGCCGAGCGCGGGCCACGGAAACGCCGGGTCGGTCAGCAATAGCAGATGCAGCGGAAACGCGAGCAGATGCGGATACGTGAACGGAATGCCCTGCTCGGGAAAGAAGCCGCAGACGCGCGCGTAGCGTTCGATCGCGACGGAATCCAGCGTGACGGCAGGGCGCACGAGCCGCAGCGCGGGCAGCGCCGTCGGACGGTTGCGCTGAAGGCGCTTGGCCACGCCCGACAGCGCGCGCGCATACAGCTTCGCGGGCTGCGGCAGTTCGGGCAGGACGACTGTTTTCGGGCGCGGCGCGCCGAACATCGGGCTGGAGTCGAACAGGGCCATGCCGTCACGCTCCTATCAGACTTTGGCCGCACACGCGCACGACCTGGCCCGTGATGCCCGCCGATCCTGGATGCGCGAGCCATGCAATCGTCTGCGCGACATCGACGGGCTGGCCGCCCTGGCTCATCGAGTTCATCCGGCGGCCGGCCTCGCGGATCGCAAGCGGCATCTTTGCCGTCATCTGCGTTTCGATGAAACCGGGCGCGACGGCATTGATCGTGATGCGCCGTTTCGCCAGATGCGGCGCCATGCTCTGCACGCGGCCGATCACGCCCGCCTTCGACGCCGCATAGTTCGTCTGCCCGAGGTTGCCCGCGATGCCGCCGATCGACGACACGCAGACGATGCGTCCGCCGTCGCGCAGCGTGCCCGCTTCGAGCAGCGCGTCGTCGATGCGCTCCTGCGCGGACAGATTGATATCGATCACATTGCGCCACGCCGGCTCGCTCATCTTCGCGATCGTCTTGTCCTTCGTGATGCCCGCGTTGTGCACGAACACATCGACGCCGAGCTCGTCGAGCGCCGCCGCGATCTGCGCGGGCGTTTCGGGCGCGGCAATGTCGAACGGCAGCGCCGTGCCGGAGATCTGGCGCATCGTGGCGTCGAGCGCGTCGGTGGCGGCGGGCACGTCGATGCCCGTCACGTGCGCGCCTTGCGCGGCGAGTACGTGTGCGATCGCCGCGCCGATGCCGCGCGCCGCGCCCGTCACGACGGCCCGCTGGCCCGCGAGCGGCTGGGTCCAGTCGAAATCGTCGCCGAGTGCGGAAGGCGCCGTGCCGATCCGCACGACCTGTCCCGACACGTACGCCGAACGCGGCGACAGGAAAAAGCGCAAGGTCGATTCGATGCCGCTCGGGATGCCGGCGTCGTTGCTGTTTCCCGCGCTGCTCGTGGCGCCGCTTTTGGCGCCGCTTTTGGCACCATCCGCGACGTAGATCAGATTCGACGTGATGCCGCGCCGCGCTTCCTTGCCAAGCGAGCGTGTCACGCCTTCGAGCGCGCGTTGCGCTGTCCATTGGCGCGGGCTCGCGCAGGCCTCGGGCGGGCGGCCCAGCACGACGATCCGTCCGCATTTGTCGAGCGAGCGCAGCGCGTCGTGAAAGAACGCGTACAGGGTGTCGAGTTGCGCGCTGTCCTCGATGCCGCTCGCGTCGAACACGAGCGCCCGCACGCGCGCCTGCGAGCCCGCTTGCGAGTGCGCTGCCGGATCGGCGGGCTCGAAGCGGCCCGTCATCAGGCCGTGGCGGTTCGCGAGCGGCACCCACGCGCTAGCGCCCGCGTGCGCGACGCTCGTCATGCCGATATGCGCGATCACGTCGGCAAGCGCGTCGAGCAGTTGCGGCGACGGCCCCGCGCCGACGGCCACGATGCCGTCGAATTCGGGCGTATCGGCGCGATAGCGGCGCAGCACTTCGGGCAACGGCCACCGGAGCGAGCGCGCGACTCGTGCTCCCAGCGGCGAATTGACGAAGTTCAGGTAGGAATCGTTCATCGCGTTGTTGGCTCCTGGCCTGACGGATGGCGTCAGTGTGCACGGTGCGCGTGACTTGCCGCAAGCGTGGTGAATTGCGCGTTCGTCGCGGATTCGTCGTGCATTCGTCGCGCGTTCGCCGCTCAGCCATCTTGATGCCATCGACATGCCATCGACATCCCATCAAGATGACATCAGGCGGCCAGTTGCGTCGCCTTGTCGAGTGCGTCCTTGCGCCGCTGCAGATCGGCGAGCATGCCGAAGTCCGCGGGGAAATCGTCGACCTTCACGACTTCAGCCGCAAAGCGCGCGTAGTCGTCGAGCACCTTGCGCTCGTCCTCGTCGATGAAGCCGCGCTGCTGCGCCGCTTCGTTCCAGCCGGCGAGATCGGCGAGGCTTTGCGGAAGCGGATCGATGCGGCCATGCCGGATCGCTTCGCGCAGACGCTGCTCGATCTGCGCGACACGCGGCGCGAGCTTGAACGCGAGCTCGCCATAACCGAGCGCGTCGACGTCGACGTGCGGCACATACGAGTCCGCGAGCAGCCGGTCGCGCGCGGCGCCCGGCGTCTGCATCAGCTCGGCGACGGCGCTGCCGAGCGCATCGGACGGCGCGCGGTGCGGCAAGCCGAACGGGAACGCGAGCGCGCGCACGAGGCCCGCGGCGACACGGTTCGGATAGTTGCGCAGCACGCCATCGAGGGCCGTTTGCGCGCGATGAAGCGCATCTTCGACGCCCCATTGCACGAGCGGCAGATCGCTCGCCTCGCGGCCTTCGTCTTCGAAACGCTTGAGCGTCGCGGAGATCAGATAGAGCTGCGACAGCACGTCGCCCAGGCGCGCCGAGATGCGCTCGCGCCGCTTCAGGTCGCCGCCGAGCACGAACATCGAGACATCCGCGAGCAGCGCGAATGTCGTCGAAAGACGCGTCGCCGCGCGGTAGTAGCCCGCGAGCGGTGGATGCGCGCGCTGCGGCTTCGCGATCAGCGCGCCGGCCGTCACGCCATCGATGAAACAGCGCACGACGTTCGACAGCGTGAAGCCGATGTGCCCGAAGAGCGCTTCGTCGAAATCGCGCAGCGCCTTCGCGTGGTCTGCTTCATGGCCCGCTTCGCGCGCCGCGGCCATTTCCTTGAGGAGATACGGATGACAGCGAATCGCGCCCTGGCCGAAGATGATCAGGCAGCGCGTGAGGATGTTCGCGCCTTCGACGGTGATCGAGATGGGCACCTGCTGATAGGCGCGTGCGAGGAAATTCGATGGGCCCATGCAGATGCCCTTGCCGCCGAGGACGTCCATGCCGTCGTCGATCACTTCGCGGTTGCGCTCGGTGATGTGGTACTTCGAGATCGCCGAGATCACCGACGGCTTCTCGCCTAGATCGACAGCCCGCGCGGACAGGCGGCGCGTGGCGTCCATCACGTACAGATTGCCGCCCATGCGTCCGAGCGCTTCCTGCACGCCTTCGAACCTGCCGACCGGCGTGCGGAACTGCCGCCGCACGGCCGCGTACGCACCCACCCCGCGCACCGCGACTTTCGACATGCCCACATTCGACGACGGCAGCGAGATCGCGCGGCCCGCCGCGAGACATTCCATCAGCATCCGCCAGCCGTTGCCGACCTGAGCGCGTCCGCCGATCACCCAGTCGAGCGGGATGAACACGTCGTTGCCCCAGTTCGGGCCGTTCTGGAACACGGCGTTCAACGGCCAGTGACGGCGCCCGATGTTCACGCCCGGATGGCTCGTCGGAATCAGCGCGCACGTAATGCCGGGCTCGTCTTCGCTGCCGAGCAGATGGTCGGGATCGAGCGCGCGAAACGCGAGGCCGAGCACCGTCGCGATGGGGCCGAGCGTGATGTAGCGCTTGTTCCACGTGACGCGAAAGCCGAGCGTCTCGCGTCCTTCGAACGTGCCGTTGCAGACGATGCCGAGGTCGGGGATCGCCGCTGCGTCGGAGCCCGCGTAAGGGCTCGTCAGCGCGAAGCAGGGGATTTCGTCGCCGCGCGCAAGACGCGGCAGATAGTGGTTCTTCTGCGCATCGGTGCCGTATTGCAGCAGCAGCTCGGCGGGGCCGAGCGAGTTCGGCACCATCACCGACACGGCGGCCGCCGTGCAGCGCGTGGCGAGCTTCATGATGACCTGCGAATGCGCGTACGCGGAGAAGCCTTTGCCGCCGTATTGCGCCGGAATGATCATTCCCAGGAAGCCCTTGTCCTTGATGAACTGCCAGGCCTGCGGCGACAGGTCCTGCCAGATGGCCGTCGTTTCCCAGTCGTTCGCGAGATCGCACAGCTGCTCGCATTCGTTGTCGAGAAACGCCTGCTCCTGTGCGGTGAGCTTTGCCGGACCGTAGCCGAGCAGCGTGTCCCAGTGAGGGCGTCCCGAGAAGAGCGCGGCATCCCACCAGACGGTACCTGCCTCGATCGCGTCGCGCTCGGTCGGCGACATGTCGGGCATGATCTTGCGGAAGACGCCGAGCAAGCGCCGGCTCACCCATGCGCGGCGCAGCGGTCTGATCGTCAGCAGCAGCGCGGGAATGATCAGCACGATCGCGAGGCAGGTGGCCGTCAGTGTGCCCGCTGCGCCCGTCAGACGCGCGGCCGCGACCCACACGATCAGCAACGCGAGCCACCACGACGCGCGTGCCCGCACATAGACGAGCGCCCCGGCAGCGACGATCAGCGCAACGATGAACCACGACATGATGACCCCTCCTGTTCGGCGATACGGCGCCGGCTGCGAGCGCGTCCCGCGATGCGGGGAACGCTCGCGTGTTCTTCGAGTTGTTCGATGCGCGGCGAGTGTGTCCGCCGTTATCTGCGTTCATCCGTTGCAGCCGCCGTGCCCGCACGATTCCTTGCATCGTCGCGCGCAGTGGAGGGCTGATTCGTCGGCCTTGGGTTCGGTCTTGGGTTCGGCCTTTTGTTTGGTTTTCCGTTTGACCATTCTTTCAGCCCGTGCTGCGCTGCCGCTGCGCGAGAGAACCGTGCGCCATTCACGCACGCACGCAATCGATGATTCACCGCGTCAACCGTGCGCGGCGAAGTGTGAGCCGGCATCGCGTGCGTCCGCTTGCTCGCCGCCGCGCGCCGGTTCGCCGTACGGTTGTGCGTCGGACCCGGGTTCGGCGCGCATCGGCGGTTGCTGCGGTGTGTCGGGCGTTGGCGTCTGCGCGTGAACAGCGGCCGGCGACGCGCTCTGCGCCGCGACATCCGCTTGCGCTTCGCGGACGGCATCGCAAGCGATGTCGGTGCTGCCCGCGTCGCCGAGCACGGATGCGAACGTGGCGAGCTGGCTCACGTCGGGCAACGGCGCCTTCAGCGCGGACACGATCAGCGACGCGAGCCGCGCGATCAATTGCAGATCGTTCATCGACTTGCCTTGCGAGAACTCGGTGATGAGGTTGTCGGTGTCCGCGCCCGCAAGCACGCCCGACAGCGCGCCGATCGCGAAGTGCAGACGCCAGCCGAGCTCCTCGCGCGGCAGATGCGGCAGCGCGCGCTGAAACGCTTCGAAAAAGCGCTCGGATACCGACGCATAATGCGCGTTCAGAAAGTTGCGGATGAACGAAGAGGGATCGGTGTACGCGCGGCCGAGCAGCCGCAGGAACGCCTTGCCGCCGATGCGCGTATCGCGCGACACGCGCAGCGCCGGAATGAACATCGCGCCGAGCACGTGCTCGCACGTGAGGCGCGGGCCGAGCAGCGCGTCGAAGCGGTCGAGCAGCTTCAGGCGCTCCTGGTTCAGCAGATCGAGCCGCCGCGACAGCATCGCGTGAATCAGCGCTTCCTTGCTGCCGAAGTGATAGTTGACGGCGGCCAGATTGACCTCGGCCTTCGATGTGATCTGCCGCAACGACATCGCTTCGTAGCCGCATTCGATGAAGAGCGTTTCGGCTGCGTCGAGGATGCGCGATTTCGTGTCGCCGGTGTGCCGGCTCGTCGTGCGAGTTGCCATGTTGCGTCTCCCTCTGTCGGCTTTTTTGCCGGCCGCAAACAATCGATTCAATTTTGATTTTGAAACGTGCGTTCTTTTCAGGATAAAAATGGAGCTCGTGATCGGGCAAGCGATGAGTGTCGATGGACTCCTCTAAAAAGCGTCTGACCGCGCATTCCCTCGCAGACGACGCGGACAAAAAAGGCCGCTCCGATTCGGATCGGAGCGGCCTCGTGGTTGCTGCGTTGGCTGGGGCGCCGTGGCGCCCTTATGTGGTGTCGTGTTTTCTTGCTGCTTTGTTTTGTTGCTTCGCGGTACTCAGTGTACCGTCGCTGTGATCTGTTCGGCGGATTGTGTCATATCGATGCCACGCCGTTCGCGGCTGAAGAGAATCAGCACCGCGATCACGACGGCCACCACGCCCGCGACCACGGCCATCGCCATCGCGTAGTTGTTGTTATTGCTGACGGCGAACGACGCCTGCATCGTCGCGTTGACGGAAGCGAGCAGGTTGCCGAGCTGATAGACGAGTCCGGGGAACGTCGCGCGGATTTCGTCGGGCGAGATCTCGTTCAGATGCACGGGAATCACGCCCCACGCGCCCTGCACGGAAATCTGCATCAGGAACGCGCCCGCCGCGAGCGCGACGGCCGTGCTCGAGAACGCCCACAGCGGCAGCACGGGCAGTGCGATCAGCGCGGCGATGAAGATCGCGCGGCGCCGGCCGATGCGCTCCGAAAACGCGCCGAACGCAAGACCGCCGACGATCGCGCCGATGTTCAGCGTGATCGTGATCAGCGACACCGTGTGCGGATCGAAGTGATGCTGCTCGCGCAGGAACGTCGGATACAGGTCCTGCGTGCCGTGCGAGAAGAAGTTGAAGGCCGTCATCAGGATGATCGCGTAGATCGACAGGACCCAGTTGCGCTTGAGCGTAACGAGCAGGCCGGGGCGCGCGTGCTTTTCCATCGCGACCCACGCGGGCGATTCCTTCACGTGCGCGCGCACGTACATGACGAGCAGCGCGGGCAGCACGCCGACGAAGAACATGCCGCGCCAGCCGATGTACTGATAGAGCACGCCGAACACGATCGACGCCAGCAGATAGCCGCTCGGATAGCCCGCTTGCAGCAGGCCCGATACGAAGCCGCGCGCTTTCGGGGGCACGGTCTCCATCGTCAGCGCGGAGCCGACGCCCCATTCGCCGCCCATCGCGATGCCGAAGAGGGCGCGCAGGACGAGCAGCGTCGCCAGATTTGGCGAGAAGCCGGACAGCAGTTCGAGCAGCGAATAGCACGCGATGTTGACCATCAGCGTAGGGCGGCGGCCGAACTTGTCGGCGAGACGTCCGAAAATCAGCGCGCCGAGCGGGCGCATCGCCAGCGTGAGCGTAATGCCGAATGCGACTTCCGGGATTTTCGTATTAAATTCCGCCGCGATATCTTTCAGGATAAAGACCATCAGAAAGAAATCGAATGCGTCGAGGGTCCAGCCTAGATAGGCCGCGATCGTGACGTTTCTCTGTTCCCGAGTCCAGCTCATTTCAATTGTTCTCCTGACGACCTGAGTCAACGCTTTAACGCTTGCTCCGGTCCCATGCAACCTGGTTGCAGTCTCCAATATGCCGTGCCACCCAATGCCATTCAAAGGACAATTGCACGGCACGCCGCGCCCCGTATGCGAAGGCTCCGAACGAGTGTACGCCGACCATTAGGCGGCTGCATGTAACCACACCGCTTCGTCGGTGGTAATCCTTGGGAAATAGAACGCAGAAATGGAGGTAATGTTTGGTGAATGTAATTAATGTAGTTGCGTTGAGTGTCCGTGTTTTTATTTTGTAATTATCGGGAATGAGAAATGCGCTTGAATGACAAATGCGCATTCGCCACTCTTTAGGTGCGGTAAGCAGGGCGATGGGATTTTGTGCGATGTAGCTGACGCCACTCGATAAGAGGCCGCAAGAACAAAAAACGGCAAGCAATTCGCTTTGCAAGGAGGTTTGTTCTAGCTGTGAGAGCCGCAGGCTCTTCGCTCCGTGGGCCAGAAATGAAAAAAGGCCGGCATTTGCCGACCTTTTCAAATACGTGGTGCCCAGGAGAGGACTCGAACCTCCACGGTGTTGCCACCGCTAGGACCTGAACCTAGTGCGTCTACCAATTCCGCCACCTGGGCACGTCTCAAACTAGACCGCTATTGTAGCGAGAAGAATCTGCGTGTCAATCGGTATTTCGAAAAACGCTTCATCTTTTCGCCTGGTTGTTCGCGCATCAAATGACTCGATGCGACCCGTCACCAACCGGCTTGCCACTTCCACAGCGCACTGCACGCGGTTCAGGAACCGCAGCCGAAAGCGCTGCTCTCACAACAATGAAAAACCGCCCAAAGGCGGCTTTCATTTGAATCTGGTGCCCAAGAGAGGACTCGAACCTCCACGGTGTTGCCACCGCTAGGACCTGAACCTAGTGCGTCTACCAATTTCGCCACCTGGGCAAGGTGCGTTTGAAGCAGAGACAGCGATTATAGCGTGTCGACGAACCGTGTCAAGCGTTTCTCGAAAACCTCCGCGCGGCGCGTGTGATGCGGGTGAACGCGCTGCCCGCATATCGCGCAATCGCCCGCCGGGCGGCGCGTGGCGGGCAAGACGGGTGTTAGAATCCCCGCAATAGAAAGCTGGCACGGCGCATGGGCCCGTCGCGCGCATGACGGGCACCCGGGGCCGCGCCGCCGTCTTCCATCAGAAAGAGCAGTCGCAGTCCACGAATGCAGTTGCAGTCAGATAGAGCAGCGTCATCACACCCGCCGACGTCCACGCAACGAGAACAATCATCGACAAGCCCTTGAGCAAATATCCGTATCCGATTCCAAGCCGCGAAGAAATCCTCGGCGTGCTGCGCACGAGTGAAGCGCCGCTTGCAGCGAACGACATCGCCGAAGCACTGTCGATCAAGCGCCAGGAGCGCGAAGGGTTCTTCAAGCGCCTCGCCGCGATGGAGCGCGATGGCCAGATCAGACTCGATCAGCGCGGGCATTATCAGCTGACCCATCCGTCGAACTTCGTCGCGGGCCGCGTGCAGGGCCATCGCGACGGCTACGGTTTTCTGATCCGCGACGACGGCCAGGACGATCTGTTCCTGCCGACGGGCGAAATGCAGAAGGTCATGCACAACGATCGCGTGCTTGCGCGCATCGTCGGCTATGACCGGCGCGGGCGGCCCGAAGGCCACATCGTCGAGGTGACGGACCGCGCGAACAAGCGCGTGATAGGGCGCCTCTTGAACGAGAACGGCGCGCTGATCGTCGTGCCCGAAGAGAAGCGCATCGGCCACGACATCCTGATCACGCAGAACACGAAGAAGGCGAAGGTCGGGCAGGTCGTGGTCGTCGAGCTGACCGACTTTCCGAGCCGCCATTCGCAGCCGCTCGGACGCGTCGTCGAAGTGCTCGGCGATATCGACGATCCCGGCATGGAAATCGAAATTGCCGTGCGCAAGTACGGCGTGCCGCACGAGTTCAGCCAGGCCGCGCTCGACGATGCCGCGAAGCTGCCCGACGAAGTGCGTCCCGTCGACATCAAGCATCGCGTCGACTTGCGCGACGTGCCGCTCGTGACGATCGACGGCGAAGACGCGCGCGACTTCGACGATGCCGTCTATTGCGAGCCGATCAAGGTCGGGCGCGGCGACGGCTTTCGCCTGATCGTCGCGATCGCCGATGTGTCGCATTACGTGCTGCCCGACAGCGGCCTTGATGTCGATGCGATCGAGCGCAGCACGTCGGTGTATTTTCCGCGCCGCGTGATTCCGATGCTGCCGGAAAAACTGTCCAACGGACTCTGCTCGCTCAATCCGCAAGTGGACCGCTGCGTGCTCGTGTGCGACATGGTGATCACCGCGCGCGGCGAGATCAAGGCGTATCAGTTCTATCCCGGCGTGATGCATTCGGCCGCGCGTCTCACGTACACGGAAGTCGCCGCGATCCTCACCAACACGAAGGGCCCGGAAGCCACGCGCCGCGCCGCGTTGCTGCCGCAACTGCAGCATCTGTACGGCGTCTACAAGTCGCTGTTCGCCGCGCGCCAGAAGCGTGGCGCGATCGACTTCGACACCACGGAGACGTACATCGTCTGCAATGCGCAGGGCAAGATCGAGCAGATCGTGCCGCGTCACCGCAACGACGCGCACAAGCTGATCGAGGAATGCATGCTGGCCGCGAACGTCTGCGCGGCCGACTTCATGAAGCGCAACAAGCACCCGGGCCTGTATCGCGTGCACGCGGGTCCGACGGCGGAACGCCTCGAAAACCTGCGCACGTTCCTGCGCGGCATGGGGCTCACGCTCGGCGGCGGCGACACGCCGCACGCCAGCGACTACGCCGCGTTGATGGCGCACATCCGCGACCGGCCCGACGCGCAGATGCTGCAGACGATGCTGCTGCGCTCGATGCAGCAGGCCGTCTACAGCCCGGACAACATCGGTCACTTCGGTCTCGCGTACGAGGCATATGCGCACTTCACGAGCCCGATTCGCCGTTATCCCGATCTGCTCACGCACCGCGCGATCTACGCGATCCTGCAGGGCCGCAAGTACGAGCCGAAGACGCCGCATGGCGTCGAGCTGAACACGGCGCTGTCGCCGCGTGCCCGCGCGCTGCAGGCAGAGGACGAGAAGCGCGGCGGCCGCAGCCGTCCGAACACGGCGATCTGGGAAGAACTCGGCTTGCACTGCTCGTCGAACGAGCGCCGCGCCGATGAGGCATCCCGCGACGTCGAAGCGTGGCTCAAGTGCTACTTCATGCGCGACAAGCTCGGCGAAGAATATGGCGGCATGGTGAGCGGCGTGACGTCGTTCGGCATCTTCGTGCAACTCGATGCGCTCTTCATCGAAGGGCTCGTGCATGTGACGGAACTGGGTTCCGACTACTTCCAGTACGACGAGATCAAGAACGAACTGCGCGGCGAACGCACGGGCATTCGCTATCGTTTGTCGGATCGCGTGCGCGTGCAGGTGAGCCGCGTCGATCTCGACGCGCGCAAGATCGATTTCCGTCTCGTGCGCGATCTGCCCGTGAAGCCGCAAGCGCATCGCGCGACGTCGGCGGAGAAGGCAAGCGATCTCGGCGGTCCGCGCGTGCGTTCGATCGAACGCACCGAGCCTCTCGACGGCGCGCGCCGCAAGAAGGCCGCGCCTTCGCAGACGGCGGCCGTGAAGGAAGCGCGCGCGGCGCGCAAAGCGGGCGCGTCGAAGAAGCGTCCGGCGTCGAAGTCGTCCGCGAAGCCAGCCCGCAAGAAGCGTTGATTCTGTTGTAACGCCGCGCGTTTTCACTGCGCGCGGCGCCCGTTCTCATCGGGTGCGCCTCCCACGTTTTCGCCGGGCGCGCTCATTCAAAGGTTGTTTCAGTCATGTCACGTCTCAAGGTTCTCTACGGTTTTCACGCGGTGACGGCACGCTTGCGTCACGATCCATCGACGGTCGAAGAAATCTTTTACGACCAGTCGCGCCGCGATCGCCGGATGAACGACTTTCTCGCCGTGGCGAAAGAGGCGGGCGTGCGTCTGATCGCCGCCGATGAAACGCGCCTGTGGGGCCTCGCGCATACGGAGCGCCATCAGGGTGTCGTCGCGCGCGCGGGGGACCTGCCGCTCGCGCAGAACCTGGCGGAACTGCTCGACGGGATTCAGGGCTCGGCGTTGCTGCTGGTGCTCGACGGCATCACCGATCCGCACAATCTCGGCGCGTGTCTGCGCGTCGCCGATGCGGCGGGCGCGCATGCCGTGATCGCGCCGCGCGACCGCGCCGTCGGCCTGAACGCGACGGCGGCGAAAGTGGCAAGCGGCGCGGCCGATACGGTGCCGTACATCACCGTCACGAATCTTGCGCGCACATTGCGCGACCTGAAGGATGCGGGCGTGTGGGTCGTCGGAACGGCGGGCGACGCGACTGCGTCGTTGTACGAAACGAAGCTCGATGGTCCCGTTGCGCTCGTGATGGGCGCGGAGGGCGAGGGCATGCGCAGGCTCTCGCGCGATACTTGCGATGAAGTGATGCACATTCCGATGGCCGGCTCGGTCGAGAGTCTGAATGTTTCCGTCGCGTCGGGCGTGTGCCTGTTCGAGGCCGTGCGGCAGAGGTCGGTGAAGAAGTAACCGTCACGATGCAAAGCCACGAGCGAGGCCGTAGCGTTCGGATCTCATGAATCGACAAGCTGCTTTCAAGATCGAAGCCCTTCGCCGCGCGGTCGCCGTTGCGCTCGCGGCGCTGCTCACCGCCGCGTGCACGACGAACATCGTCGAGCGCGGCACCTACTACGCCGACACGTCTCGCCACGCGCAGTACGCCGACACACGCATCCGCTTCCTCGTGATGCACTACACCGAAATCGACGAAGCGCAGTCGCTCGACGTGCTGACCAATGAGCAGGTCAGCGCGCACTACGTCGTGCCGGATCATCCGCGCGAGAAGAGCGGCGAGCCCATCGTCTGGCAGCTCGTGCCCGAGTCGCAGCGCGCATGGCACGCGGGCCTCAGCTACTGGCAGGGCACGACGGAACTGAACGCTGCGTCGATCGGCATCGAGAACGTGAACCTCGGCCCCATCGATACGCCGCAAGGCCGCACGTGGCAGCCGTATCCGCCTGAGCAGGTCGACGCGATGATCCGCCTCGCAACGGACATCGTCACGCGCTATGGCATTGCGCCGACGCGTGTCGTCGGCCACAGCGATATCGCGCCGCAACGCAAGATCGATCCGGGTCCGCTCTTTCCGTGGAAGCAGTTGTATGACGCGGGCATCGGTGCATGGCCGGACGATGCGACGGTCGCGAAAGAGCTGGCGGGCCGCGATCCGCGCGCGAGCGCCGACGTGCGCGCGCTTCAGCAGAAGCTCGCGCGCTACGGCTATGAAGTCGCGACGGACGGCGTGCTCGACGACAAGACGCGCCGCGTCTTTGCCGCGTTCCAGATGCACTTTCGTCCCGCCGACTATTCGGGCGATCCGGACGCGCAAACCGATGCGATCGCGCAGGCCTTGCTCGACAAGTACATGCCGCAGGCGGCGTCAGAACCGGCTCAGCCGGCGCCGTGAATGCATGTCGCGCGTGACGTGCACGTGCACGACATCAGCGACGAGTCGTGAGCAATAAATCCGGCCTCGCGCGCCGACTCCGGTAAACTTGCGCTTTTCCGCCTGCGTTGGCATTTCCTCACCATGACTCAAGACGAACTCAAGCAACTGGTCGGCCAGGCTGCCGCCGACTACGTCCTCGCGAACGTGCCGGAGGGCGCTGTAATCGGCGTCGGCACCGGCTCGACCGCGAACTGCTTCATCGACGCGCTGGCCGCGCACAAGTCGCGCTATCGCGGCGCCGTATCCAGCTCGGTCGCGACGACGGCGCGCCTGCAATCGCACGGCATCCAGGTTTTCGATTTGAACGACGTCGAATCGCTGCCCGTGTATGTCGACGGCGCCGATGAAATCGACCACGGCGGCGCAATGATCAAGGGCGGCGGCGGTGCGCTGACGCGCGAAAAAATCGTCGCGTCGGTGTCGGAGAAATTCGTGTGCATCGCGGACGCGAGCAAGCGCGTCGATGTGCTCGGCCAGTTCCCGCTGCCTATCGAAGTCGTGCCGATGGCGCGCACGGCGATCGGCCGGCGCATCACGGCGATGGGCGGCGTGCCCGTCGTGCGCGTAACGAAGGACGGCTCGCCCTATATCACGGACAACGGCAACGAGATCATCGACGTCAAGGGGCTGCGCATCAGCGATCCGCGCGCGCTCGAAGCGCAGATCAACGCATGGCCCGGCGTCGTGACGGTGGGCCTCTTTGCCGCGCGCGGCGCGGACCTGTGCCTGCTCGGCACGGAGAAGGGCGTCGAGACGATCGACTATTCGCGAGTCTGATCGGCTCGCGCCAGCACGAACATGATGCGCCCGTGAGGCGTACATGACATGCGCGTTGCCTCGCGTTCGCGCGAGGCAGCGCCGCGCCAACGGTTCACCACAACTCAAACAGCAACGTCTCCGATCGCGCGAGACATTTGCCGCAAATACGCATCGAGCGAGAAATTCCGCTGCGCATCGGCGCGTCCTCGCGCCGCGAGCCGTTGTGCGAGCATCGGATCGTCGCGCAATGCGGCCATTGCCGCGACGAGTTCATCGATGTTGCCCGGCTCGACGAGCCATCCGTTCTCGCCGTGCGTGACGATCTCTTTCACGCCACCCGCCGCCGTTGCAATGACCGCGCGTTCCGCCATCATGCCTTCGACGATCACGCGTCCAAACGGCTCCGCTTCCGTCGACGTATGGACGATTACGTCCATCGCGCTCATCCATGCGGGCACGTCGTCGCAGAAGCCCGCAAAGTGCACGCGATCGGCGACGCCCAGCGCTTGCGCCTGGCGATGCAGTTCACGCTCGTATTCGTGCTCGCCGAAGAGCGCCGCGCCTGCCAGCACGAGATGCGCACCGGGCAGCCGCGCGAGTGCCGCCAGTGCGACGTGTTGACCCTTCCATGGCGCGAGGCGCCCGAACAGACCGGCGAGCCACGCGTCTTCCGGCAGACCGAGACGACGGCGCAGCGCCGCGCGGTCTTGCGCATCGGGCACCGCGAAGGCGGCGGCATCGATCCCGTTGTGAACGACGCGAACGGGGTAATCAGGACGCAGTGTCAGTGAAACGAGTGCATCGGCCGATGCGCGCGAGTTGGCGATCACATGATCGACAGCATGCAGCGCGAGCCAGCGCACGATGGCCAGTTGCACCCGGCCGAAGTGATCGCGCGACAGAATATCGTGCAGATACCAGACGACGGGACGCCCGTGCAGCAGCTTGCCGAACGCGCCCAGCACGAGTGCCTTCTGCGAGTTGACGAACACGAGATCGTAACGGCGAGCCTTGCGCGCGATCGATACGACCTGCCCCGCGATTGCAGGGAATGCGCCTAACCATGCGAAGCGCAGCGCATCACGGCGCACGCCGGAAATGCGCGCATTCGCCGACACATCGACGGATACGCCCGCGCTTTCCAGACGCTCGCGAAACGGACCATCTGAAAGCAGCAATACCTTGCCGCGCGAAGCCCAATGACGCGCGAGCGGCAGCAGTGCGAATTCGGCGCCGCCGAGTTCGCCGCTCTGATCGATGAACAGCACAGTGGGCGGCTCGTTTTCGAAGGCCGCTTCGGCGTGCGGCGTTTCGACGTGCGCGATGCCTTGCGCAACGATGTCGCCGATGACGGCGGCCTGAGTCGGATCGGATGGAGTCATTTCGCAAGCGCAGACAGGTGGTGGCGTCATTATTTGCCGCGCTTCCGGGCGGCACTGTTGGACGACGCACGCAGGCATTCATCAGTGCGGTGTGCCCGCCCGTCCGCTGCATTTCAACCGCTTTTTCAGCCGACCTTCAGACGCAGCCTGTCAGCCGCTTCATGATCGAACGGCTGGGGCTGCGCATGCGCGGCGACCGTTCGCATCACTTCGATCATGAACGCGCGCCGGAAGATCGCCGATGAAAATCGCTCGGCATTCGTGCGGCACGCCTGTGCGGTGATGTCGGCGTTGTGCTGCTCGAAAAGCGCAATGGCCGCATGCATCGAAGCGACCGTTTGTTCATGGAAGTGCACGCCCGTCGGATGCGGCTCGCCATACGGAATCACCGTTTCGAGCGCGCCGCCCTTGCCATACGCGATCACGGGTGTGCCACAGGCCTGTGCTTCGACGACGGCAATCCCGAAGTCTTCTTCGGCGGCGAATACGAACGCGCGGGCGCGCTGCATGTGATCGCGCAGCACCTCGAACGGCTGATAACCCATGATCGTGATGTTGGGCTTCGCCTTCGCGCGAATCTCCGCCATCTGCGGGCCGTCGCCTATCACGACGAGGCGCCGCTCGGGCGTGGCCGCGAACGCTTCGACGATCAGCTCCATCCGCTTGTATGGCACCATTCGCGAAGCCGTCAGATAGAAGTCGTCCTTGTTCGCGTGCATCTCGAACGCCTGCACGTCGACGGGCGGCGGCACTACGGCGGCTTCGCGGCGGTAGGCCTTCATGATCCGCCGCGCGACGAAGCGCGAATTGGCGATCAGCTGATCGACGCCGTTCGCGGTGCGCGCGTCCCAGTTGCGCAGCCGATGCAGCACGAGGCGGGCCGCCCACGAACGCGGGCCGCTCGTCAGACGCGCTTCACGCAGATACTGATGCTGCAGATCCCACGCGTAGCGGATGGGCGAATGCACGTAGCTCACATGAGTCTGGTCCGGGCCGACCAACACGCCCTTCGCTACAGCATAGGAACTGGTGATGACGAGGTCGTACGCGGTCAGGTCGAACTGCTCGACCGCGAGCGGCATCAGTGGCAGATAGCCGCGATAGCGGCGACGCGCGAAAGGCAGCTTCTGGACGAACGAGGTCTGCACGGACTTGCCGCGCACGACCGAGCGGTCCTCCAGAAAATCGACCAGGCTGAACAGGTCGGCGTCCGGGAAGCATTCGATGATCTGCTGCAGTACTTTTTCCGCACCGCCGGACACGACCAGCCAGTCGTGGACGATTGCCACTTTCATGATGGCGACTCCTCGCTGAGCGCAACATGGTGCCATTGAGAAAAAATAACCGGTTCCGTATCGCGCGTAAGTGCGGGCGAGCACACACGACATGCTTGCAGCGCGCCGGATACCAATGCGCAAGGTGTGTCCACAACGAAACAGGCCGCGCATTTCGTCTGATGACGAGATGCGCGGCCTGTTTGCAGGAGACCTGAAAGGTCAGTTAACGCTAGTCCGGCTTGTGGCTGATATCGAGCGCCGTATACGCATATTTGTACTCGGTGCCGTCATAGCGTCCGCTATGCTTCGGCGGAATCGCGTTCATCACGCCGCCGATCACATGCGCGCGAGCGCGGCGCAACTTTTTCAGCGACATGCGGATGTCGCGCTCGGTATGCGCGCCCGAGCGAATCACGAGGACGGTGGCGCCCGCAACGTTCGAGATGATCGCCGCGTCGGCGGCTGCGAGCAGCGGCGGCGTATCGACGATCACGAGATCGAACTGAGCGGACAGCAGATCGAGCACCTCGGCGAAGCGGTTCGACGTGAGGATTTCCGATGGATTCGGCGGATAGCCGCCCGCTGCGATGAAATGCAGACCGGACACGCCCGTTTCGCGCGTCGCGAGTTTGAGATCGACCTGGCCTGTCAGCAGCTCCGTCAGTCCGCCATTGGGCGAGCGTCCGAAGTAGTGTGCAAGACGTCCGCGCCGCAGGTCGGCGTCGATCAGCAGCACGCGCTTGCCGGACTCCGCGAAGAGCGTCGCGAGATTCGCGCACAGGAAGCTCTTGCCGTCCGAAGGGGCAGGGCTCGTGAACGCGACGATCCGGTTCGCGGCATCGATCAGACCGAATTGCAGCGACGCGCGCAAGCCGCGCAGGCCCTCGACGGAGATATCGAACGGATGCGTCTTCGACAGCAGCGTCCGCGTGGCCGCATACGGCGACGCAATGATGGTCTGCGTATTCACAGGCTCGCGAACGGGCGCGCCCGTTTTCAGCGCGAACGATCTCACGAGGCGTGTCAGTCCTGCCGGCAACTTGCGGGCATTGCCGCCCGGCTGCCTCGATGCTGCCGATGAACCGTGCGGCAGCATGCGGTCGCCGCGCAACTGCTGCTGGCTCATCGCGATCGCGCCGAAAATCGGCAACTGAAAGCGCCGTTCGACGAACTCGGGATCGGCGATGCCCTGGAAGAACGTGCGGCGGCAGAACGCGAACAGAATGCCGGCGAGGATGCCCAGCACCGTGCCCGCCGAAATGATCAGCGCGGGGTTCGGACGCACGGGCGACGACGGCACCAGCGCTACGTCGATGATATGCACGTTGCCCATGGTGCCCGCGCGCGTGATCGAAAGCTCCTGGATGCGGTTGAGCAGCAGCACGTAGATTTCTTCGGCAACCTTGGCGTCACGTTGAAGCGACATCGCTTCGCGCTCCGAGCCGGGCAGCGTCTTGAACTGATCCTCGAAGCGGCCGCGCTCGCGGGTCATCGCCGAGAGCTGCGCGTCGACGGTCTTGACTTCAGGGCTGTCTTCGGTGAAGCGCGTGAGAAGCTGCGCGCGTGCAATGCGCAACTGCGCAATCTGCTTCTCGTACTCGATGCCGCCCGACAGATAGATGCTCGCCTCCTGAGTCGGCTGGAACGAGCCGCTGCGGCGCTGGTATTCGGAAAGCGCGGTCTCGGCGCGCGTCACCTCTTCGCGCAGACGGGGCATTTCGCTGTTGAGGAACGACAGCATGTGGCTCGCTTCTTCCTGCGCGCTTTCCTGCCGGTGCTTCAGGTAGGAAGCGGCGACGGCATTCGTGATCGCTGTGATCAGGCGCGGATCGGTGCCCATGTACGACAGCTGCACGATGCCCGTGTCGTGGCCTTTCTCGGTGACTTGCAGTACGTTTGCGAATCCCAGGACGGCGTCGAGCTGATTGAATCGCATCAGATGAAACTCGGTGTCCGGACGGGCGACGAGCTTCGTCACTTTCAGCGTGACGCCGTTGCCCTCGGCCTGCGTGCCGGCCTGGCCCGTCAGCAGCGTAGCGCCGTTAGGATCGAGCAACTGATAGCGGCCGTCGCCGAGTGCACGCAGCGTCAGCATCGCGCCTTCGAGGCTCGTCGGAACCGAGAGCGAATCGACCGCGAACAGCTCGCCGCCCCACGCATACGAGCGCATGCCGAAGAGCGCGTCGAGGGGATGTCCCGGCCGCGCGAACATCGACGTCAGCTTGCCGATAAACGGCATCGTATCCGGCCATGCGTTGAAGTTCAGCTTGAACTGCTCGACGACGGGCTCGACCACCGCGCGGCTCTTCATGATCTCGACTTCGGCCTCGGTGTGCATGCCGCCCGACGGCACGAGCGCCGCGAGCTTCGAATTGGCGGCGCCTGCATTGCCGCCGTTGCCGGAGTCGACCTGCACGAGCGCATCGGCCGAATAGACGCGCACCTGCATGTGCGCGTAGAGGGCCGAGCACGCGATCACCAGCGCCGCGATGCCGATGACCCACCAGATCTGCTCGACGATGATTCTCAGCAGATCGCGCATCACCGCATCTTCGTCGTTGCCCGGCGGAGAGTCTTCCATCATGTCGTACGTGCTCATTGTTTTCTCCATCGCGTAGCGACCATCAGCGAGCCAGTTCCTTCGTAAAGAAGAGCGTTTGCAGTGCCGGCGTGATCGTGTCCAAGATGCGGTTGAAGCGCGCGACGCTCGCCACTTGCACGTACACCACGTCCTTCGGTTGCAGCTGGAATTTCGTCATCAACATGATCGCGTCGACCTGGGTCATGTCGAGCCTGAACACATCGGGCGCCAGTGACTTGTCGGCGGCCGGTGACTTGTCCGCGCCCAGTGACTTGTCGACGCCGCGAATCACGTAGATCGAGCGGGGATCGGCGTTGCGCACATCGAGACTGTTCACGCCCGCGATCGCGTCGGCGAGCGTGAGCTTGCCGCGGTTCATCGGCAGCGAAGTGGGCCTCGCGACTTCGCCGAGCACGAACACGCGGCTGTTCGAGCGATCGGGGATGTCGACGAGGTCGCCGTCTTTCAGGATCACGTTCTGATTCGGGTCGCCCGTTTCGAGCAACGAAGCGACGTCGACGCGATAGCGCACGCCGTTGCGCGTGATGCCTACGTCCTGCAGATCCGCATCCGTCTGCGCGCCGCCTGCGCGATTGATCGCGTCGAGCACGGACAGCGGCAGGTCGGTGATCGATTCAGGCGTCGGATTGCGCACATTGCCCGTCACCTGCACGATCTGGCTATTGAAGCCCGACACGCGCACGTCGATCTGCGGATCGCGAATGGTCTTGCTGATCGCCTTTGTCAGGAGTTCCTGCACTTGCCGCGTCGTCTTGCCGAGTACCTTTACGCGGCCCGCGCGCGGGAAGAAGATCGTGCCGTCGCGCGCGACGCGCACGGCAAGGCCGCTTTCGCCGCCCGTCGATGGCGAAAGCACCGCTATCGTGCTGCCCTGGGGAGCCACGAGGTTGCCCGGCGTCGCGCCGCCCGCTGCGCCCTGCGGGATGGGCGGCAGATTGGGCGACGTGCCGCCGCCCGTCAGTTCCGGATGGTCCCAGACGATGATGGTCAACTGATCGTTGACACCGATCTGGTAATCGTAAGTGGCTCGCTCCTCGGGCGTGAGGCACTTCAGCGGACAGACGGAAGGCTTCGCGGCCGCGCGCTCCTGAGCGAAGTAAGCGATATCGATCGGCGTGACCTCGTACTTCGGCGCCGCGTACTGCGGCTGCCGGCTGGTGTCGAGCCGGTCCGAATCGAGAAACGGTCCGGGCGCAATCGCGCACGCTCCCAACGACAGGCAGGTCAGCCCCGCGAGCAATATTCTGATAGTCATGATCGCAATTCCCCGTATGTGCCAGCGTTGCGCTAACGGATGGCTTCGTGCCACGCGCGACGCATCGCACGCAGTCCGACCCACCATTTGCGCAACGCAAGCGTGATGCTTTCGCCGCCCGCCGCGAGCGTCAGCGCGCGCACGAGACCGGGGTCCGCGCGATTGCCGATGAGCGTCACGTAGGCGACGAATGCCCAACGGCCGATCGACGACAGGTGCTCGCACATGATCAGCCGCAGGTTGAACGACGCGTTATAAAAAGCCGCGGCATTGAAGATGTGGCGCTGGTCCTCGTCGCCACGCACGGCCGGGTAATGCTCGACAAGCAGGTTCGGGTCGTAGACGAGCGTCCATCCGCGCCGGACTACATCCAGACAGAAAGCCATTTCGCAATGCACCTGCGCGCCGTTGCCGCGCAGGCGCTGATCGAAACGCACCGGGCCAATGGCGTCGCGGCGAAACGCCATGTTCACGCCCTTGAGCACCTGCACCGCGCGCGGCGCGCCGCAACCGATGTGATGGTTGCCGATCGCGCGTCCGTACCAGCGCACGAGACCGACGGCTTCTTTTTGTCCCGTGAGAATCGCGTCGCGCTCGTGAACGATGTCGCGCCCGCCGATACCGCCGAGCGCCCGATCGTTTGCGAACGCGGCATCGATACGCGCGACCCAGTCCGCGTGCGGCGCGGCGTCGTCGTCGGTGAAGCAGACGATGTCGCCCGTTGCGGATTCGATGCCCTGGTTATAGGCCGCCACGACGCCCGCGATCGTGACGTGCGCGACCTGCACGCGAATGCCGCGATGCGCGCCGGCATGGCGCGCGAGCCATTCGAGCGTAGGGCGATCGTCGGCGCGCGCGATCACCACGACCTGATCGGGCCGCCTCGTCTGCGCATCGAGCGCGGCGAGGCAGCGTGCGAGATCGCCTACGCGTCGATACGTCGGCACGACCACAGAGACTTTCACGTTGAACCCCGTACCTTCTTTCAATAAGCGTTGTGGCCCACAAAGCCCTTGAATATCGTCATCATCACGATGCGCATGTCGAACCAGAACGACCAGTTGTGGATATAGAAGAGGTCGAACTTCACGCGCGCTTCCATTTTTTCGATCTTGCTGGTACTGCCGCGATAGCCGTTCACCTGCGCCCATCCCGTGATGCCCGGCTTGATGCGATACCGGTACATGTAGCCGTACACCAGATCCTTGTAGAGATCGTCGTGTTCGAGTGCATGCGGGCGCGGCCCGACAACCGACATTTGTCCGAGCAGCACGTTCACGAATTGCGGCAGCTCGTCCATGCTCGTGCGCCGCATGAACGCGCCGATCTTCGTCACGCGCGCATCGAATCGCGCTGCCTGCGTCAGTTGTCCATGCGATTCGTGATGCACGGTCATCGAACGGAACTTGTAGATCGAAAACGGTTGACCATCGATGCCCTTGCGCTCCTGCGTGAAGAACACCGGCCCCGGCGAGCTGAGCCGCACGGCAAGCGCGAGGATCGCGAAGACGGGCGCCAGCGTGACGAGCACGACGAGCGCGAACAGGCGGTCGAATATCAGCTTCGACCACATCTGGATCGACGAGACGGGCGTTGCATCGAGGTTGATCGTGGGCAGTCCGGCCACGCTGACGAGCTCGTGATTGAACAGCGACAGGCTGCGCACATCGGGCACGAAGCGCAGGTTCGCGAAGTCGTGCTGGAACGTCCGGCGAAACCGATAGATCACATGCTCATCCGAAAGCGGCAATGCGAGCCACACCTCGTTGATGTGCTCGTCGCGGACCTTCTTTGCGAACTCGTCGATATCGCGCAGCATCGGCAATCGCCCCGCGCGCACTCGCTCGCCCGTGTCGAGCATGTCGCCGATGTCGGCGCTGGTGTCGAACAGGCACACCGGCTTGAAGCCCGCCTGCGGCGTGCGCTCGAGGCGCGCCACCAGCGTGCGGGTAAAGCCGGGCGCGCCAACGAGCGCGACCGTGCGAAAGTTCAGTCCGCGCCGGCGCATCATCTGCAAGCCCAGATGTGCGGCGAACTTCGTCGCGAGAATCATCGCCCCCGAGATCACCGTCGCATATCCGAACCAGAGGCGCGACACGGTGTCCATCCGATGCAGCGTGAAGACGAGGACGAGCCCGAGCGCGACCGCGACGAGCCATGCCATCGCGACGCGCCCGAGCATCACGGCGAGCGGCTTTCCGCGCCACGTTTCGTAGATGCCGAACGCCGGAAAGAGCAGCAGCACCAGCACGCAATTGAACGCGATCAGCAGCTTCTCGTTATCCGCGAGTTCGTACGAAGCGGGAAACCGTGCCGAATGGGCGATGAGCGCGCCTGCAATCACGAAGATCGCGTCGAGGCAACGCGCAACGTTCCTGAACATAACGGAGCCTTAGCTCACACGGTTTCCGCTTGATGCAGGCGCGGCAGCAGACGGTCGAATTCGCGTTTCACGAGGCCATAGCATTCGCATGCGCGGGCTTCGAGACCTTTACGATCCAGCACGCGGATATGGCCGCGGCTGTGATGGATCAGACCGTCGTTGTGCAGCTTGCCCGCCGCTTCCGTGATGCCTTCGCGGCGCACGCCGAGCATGTCGGCGATCAGCTGCTGCGTGACGGAGAGATCATCCGATGCGACGCGATCGACCTCAATCAGCAGCCACCGGCAAAGTTGCTTGCTCAACGAATGATGGCGATTGCAGGCAGCCGTCTGCGCGACCTGCGTGAGCAGCGCGTGCATGTAGAGCAGCATCAGGCGGCGCAGGAAGTCGGAGCGTGCGAAGTGCTGGCGCAGCGCTTGTGCGGACATCCGGTACGCGAATCCGGAGCACTGCACCTGCACGCGATTCGGCATCGTCTCGCCGCCCGTGAGCACGGGCACGCCCGTCATGCCTTCGCGGCCTACCGCGGCGATCTCGACCGAGCCGCCGTCTTCCATCGTCGACAGCATCGAAATGATTGCCGTGGTGGGGAAGTAGACGTGATGAATCCGTTGGCCCGAATCGCACAGCAGTTGTTCCGTGCGCAGATGAACGAGTTCGAGATGAGGGGCAATGGCCTGCCACTCATGGGATGGCAACGCGCCGAGCAAATGGTTGCCGTGCAGGTCGGATTGAAGCGTAAGCATGATCGGTCCTCGCAAGAAGCCGCGCGCTGCACGACTCCCTTATTTTTTAACCCGGCGCTGTGCTTCTTTTTGTTTGCCGCCTGGCTCGCGGCAAGAAGCGTACAGACCGGCCCCGTCGAACCATCCGCGAATGCGCTCGTTCAAGTTCTGCCATTCACGCTGGTGATCACTGCGCCGAGTATTGAGCGAGGACTGTGCCAATTGGCCTGAAAACGAGTACTGATGCGGCGCAGCGACGCAGATAATGAAACCCAACGCCGCAAAACGTATCGTTTTGTTTCAGATTTGCACACTGCCATTTTTCCGATGATTTGAGAAATGGCATTAACTTGTGAATCGTAAGTCACTGATTCATCAGGAAGTACGAATATCGTCGCAAGCGTTCGGGTAATGCGTTCATGCCTGAAAGCCCTTTAATGAGTGATTTCCGGATAGAACGCGTTTTGATTCAGATGTGTTCCGTTCCTTTTGTGTGCTGGCGCACGGATACCGATTTTGATCAAAGCCCGGTTTTTAAAGGCGCGAATGTGTCGGACATAAGCCAACGCCCGCTGCGCAAGTGTCGGCGCGGGGCGCCATTACCTCAGTCAAAAGAATGGCGATGATTATCGCTGTGAGACGAAAACGTTTAGCGGTAGTAGACGGCGGCCATTGCGTTGATTGCGCGAACTTCTCCATCGGGTGTCCGGTTTGTATCACTTGCGTGCAATGGGATCAGCGGAACCCTCACGGGCTGGCCTGGCACGAGATGAAACCAGTCGCGCCGCGCACGAAAGTGCGAATCGACGATATGGACGAAGCGCGCGAAGCGGCGCGTCTCGATCACGAGCTGCCAGCCATCGGACGAGGCCTCGGGCGTTGCCGTGAGGCCGAGGTCGTGGCGCGCGAGCGCGGTGCGCTCCGGCAAATGGAAGGCCTCGGACAGCACCGCGCCGCTCTTGGCATCGCGCAGCGTCACGATGGTCACGTCATGGGCGCGCGGGCCGAAGCGGTACGCGTGCGCGAAATCGAAGAACTGGCCGAGCAGATCGGCTGCGGCGATCCGCTCGGTGCGGCGCGCAGGCAGTTCGAGCGCGCGGCTTACGTGAGCGACGCTGACCGTGCCATCGCGCAGGCAAACGATGTCGAGCTGAACGCCCAGCGTCTGATCTGTCTCGTTGATGAGATGCACGTCGAGGCCGTTCAGTCCTTCATCGGTGATGACGGCCTGCACGGGCTGCAGCACGTCCGCGAGCGCATGCCACGCGCTTTTCGGGCGGCCCGTCACATCGATCACGCCCCAGCCCGCTCCCGCCCGAAGGTCCTGTAGCTGCCACACGAGCCCGCCGCCGCACGGCGAGCCCGCGCGGCGCCATTCGCCGAACACGTCGGCGAAAAGGTCGGCGACGACGGCACGCGACAGATCGAGATAGTGCTGCGGGTCTTCGTAGCGCAGCCGCGACGGTTGCACGCCATAGAGCGTGCGCAGGTAGTGATCGCGCACGTCGTCGAAATCCCAGCCCGCGCCCGGGTCGCGCGGCACTGCGTTCTTCCAGCGCGGATCGTGCGCGTGGATCGTGCCGAGCGCATCGTGCAGCGTCGCGTCGTCGGGGACGTTCGCGAACGCGAGGCACTCGGCCGCGAAGCGCACCTGCGCGCGGCGCGCGTCGTCGAGCGGACGCTGATACGCGCCGACGCCGTAATAGTGGGTGATGCCCGTGCGCGTCGAGAAGGGCCAGGCGCCGCCCGTCGGCGAATGCGCGACATAGGGCACGTCGGGCCGCTCGCTTGCGACGATGGCGGGCAGCCGTTCGGTGAAGAGCGGCTGCGCGCGCTGCGCAGTCGGCAGGCCGAACATCGCGGCCTGCTGGTCGATCTCGCTGCCGCCGCACAGGACCGCGAGCGACGCGGCATGCCGCGTACGCGCGAGAAACTGCGTGGCTTCGCGCGCGACCGTTGCGGCAAACGCATCGTCGTTCGGATAGTCGAAGTTCGCGAACGGGAAGTCTTGCCAGATCAGGATGCCGTGCTCGTCTGCGAGACGGTAGAACGCGTCGGACTCGAACACCATCGTGCCGCCGACGCGCAGCATGTTCATACCCGCATCGCGCACGAGTGCGAACGCTTGCGCGAGCTGTTGCGGCGTCCCGGCGAGC
This sequence comes from Paraburkholderia diazotrophica, assembly GCF_900108945.1. Classification (GTDB taxonomy): domain Bacteria; phylum Pseudomonadota; class Gammaproteobacteria; order Burkholderiales; family Burkholderiaceae; genus Paraburkholderia; species Paraburkholderia diazotrophica. The sequence continues at coordinate 247,257 of NZ_FNYE01000001.1, forward strand.
GTGACGAGGTCGGCGCTCGTCCAGCACGCGCCGCGGCAAAACACGGGCACGCCGTTGACCTTCAGCGCGAAGCCTTCGCCATCGTCGCCGCGCGCGACATCGATCGTACGAAAGCCGACGCGGCCCAGTTCGATCTGCATGCCGATTTGTATATCGCCGATGCGCACGGCAAGCGCATGCAGCTTCGGCGCGCCGTGCGTGTGCGGCCACCATCGCTCGACCTTCGGAATACGCAACGAGCCCGTCAGCGTGCGTTTTGACGCGTCTGCCGGCGTGCCCACGTGCGGACGACCGGCGCACCATCGCAAAGGAGCTTCAATGCCCGCGCACATCAGCGACGCGCGCGCCTCGATCGCATCGTCCGCCTGCGGATGCACGAACGTGAGCGCCAGCGTGACGATGCCGTCGTCGCCGTCGAGCCGGGTCTTGATATCGACGCGATCGATGGCGAACGGCGCGTTGCCGAGCAGCTCGATCGCGCGCCACGGGCCGACGGGCTGCACCTGCGGGCACCAGCCCGGCATATAGCCGAGCAGCGTGGTGCGCACGTTGCGCAGCGTCGGCGGCGTGACGAGACGCGGGCGCCAGCGCGCGCGTGAGCGGCGCGCGCCGAGCGCGGGCCCGAGCGAGCGGAAGCACAGCGCGAGCGTCGCGTCCTCGTGCAATTCGAACGCGATGTCGTGCGTGACGAACATCGAATCCGACGTGAGCAGCCGTTCGCCGTCGAGCCAGACTTCGGCGAGCGTCGCGAGCCCGTGCAGGCGCAGGCGCTGCGCGCCCCGGCCCGCGAGCCGCAGACGATACCAGTGGTCGTCGAATGCGAACGCGGGCGCGCGCTCGATATCGAGCAGGCCCGCCGCGCGCCACGCCGATGCGACCGTGCCGGGCACGTGAGCGGGCAGCCAGCCGGCCTCGGGCAGGTCGGCGGGTGTCGCGCATGCGCCGGGCTTCGTCGTCACGCATTGCCAGCCGTGCGTGAGCGGCTGCGGCCAGCAGGATGCACGAAGGGCGTCGCCCGTGTGGGCCGAGGTGGTGGAAGTGGCGCTCGCGCCTTGCGGCACGAGCGCCAGGAGGTCGTTTGGCAAGGCGCGCACAGCGTGTTCCGTTGAGGCGGCGAACGCGCCCGCCGAGGCGCGCGGCTCGCCGCGGCAGCCGCTACAGCGTCAGCGACGCAAGCGGCGGGATGGTCTGTTCGTAGGCGGCTTCGAGCACGTCGAAGCAGTCGTCGCAGGGATCGCGCCGGCCCCGCGCCATCGCGCGCACGAGGCGGAACTGCATCACCATTGCTTCCGATGCGATTCTCTGCGCGGACGCCGCAATCGGCTGCGGAATCTCGAAGCCTTGCGCCGACAGCCAGATCAGATACTTCGACAGAAATTCGAAGTTCGCGCCGAGCTGCCGCATCAGGTTGAACGAGTACGGATGGAAGAAAGGCTCGCCGCGCTCGAGCAGCATGTCGAGATGCGCGGGGAACGCCTTGCGCCATTCGCTGACGGGATTGCGCAGCGGCCGGCGCTCAAGATGCGCGCGCAGCAGTTCCGCCGATGCATGCGCGAGCGCCACGCCTTCGAGTGCGGGCCGCGCCTGCTTGGCGAACTCGACGTACGGGAACAGATAGTCGGGTTGTCCCGCGAACTGCGGCAGCTTGCGGAACACGCCGTCGTAGTCCTCGCCGTCGAGCGTGTGATAGCCCGTGTTGTGGAAGTAGCCGAGCCGGCGCGCGGCGGGGTCGATATGGTCGATGCCGATCGTCGTCTTCGGATGCTCGCGGCGATACGACGTGGCGCGCGTATTCGGCAGATAGTAGCCGTCGACTTCGACGAGCACCGTGTGTCCCCGTTGAGTCTGCGCGAACACGCGGTCTTCGAGCGAATCGTAGATGGCGAGCTCCTGCACCTGCGTGCCGTACAGGCGCTCGATGTCTTCGAGCGGAAACTTGAAGAACGTGAACTGGTCGCCCTCGAAGTCCTGCGTCACCGTGAACGCGAACGCGGCGCGCGGATCGAGGCCGAAGCCGTGCAGCAGCTCGATCCATAGGTCGACGTAGCAGTTCGTTTCCTGCCATACGCGTTCGCCCTGATGCAGCGGATGCGACTGGTGGCTGCGCATCGGCCGCGGCGCGTCGCAGGCACCCGCGATAGTGCCAGTTACAGCGCCCGCGGCAATGGCCGTCAGCGCGGACGTGACGGGCGAATTCATGCGCGCGCTCCTGCAAGACCCTGATCGATGCGCGCCTTCGTATCGCCCCACAGCAGCGCGCGCACGTCGTCGGGCCACGCGTTCACATCGAGCCCGTGATGGCGGAAGAGGGCGAGCGTGATGCGCTCCATGCCGAAGCCCACGCATCCCGTATGCGCGACCGAGCCGTCCTCGCATTCGATCTTCCAGATCGCGCCGAAGTGGTCCATGTGATAGTTGAACGACAGGCAGGCCGTCTTGCTGTCGGGATTCGCGACGGGAATCAGCAGCTCGAACTTCAACGCCTGCGCGCGCTGGCTGTCGGCGATGATCTTGCCGCCGCGTCCGAAGAACGGATCGTTGGCGAGATCGACGTCGACGGGCAACTGGAGCAGCGACACCAGCAGCGAGCCGCGCTCGATCCACATCTGACGGAACGCCATCACCTGTTCTGCGTTGCCGAGACGCACGTACTCGCGCTGGCGGAACATCTGCATGCGCGCGGGATCGAGCGACGGCTCATGGCGAAAACAGTACGACAGCACGTCGATCGTGCGGCCGCCGGCGGGCAGCGGGCCGCGCCGCGCCATCACGGGATAGATCGGATAGCACGCAGCGGGCGTCAGCACGACGCGCGTCGGCTTTTGCTGCGACATCCATTCGGTGTCGCGGTCGTCGTCGCTTTCCTTCATCGCGTCGTCGAGACAGCGCAACAGGCGCTGCTGGCCCGCTTCCGAGCCGCAGAACGAATGGATCGTGCCCGCCAGATCCGGAAAGCTCTTCAGATACTCGCTGTCTTCGAAATCCGTGCGGCGCATCGCGGGCGGAAAGCGCAGCACTTCGGGGTCCTGATCGGCGCCCAGATGCGTGATCGCCACATTCAACCGCTCGACGACGTCTTCGAACACCTGGCTGCGGCCATACAGGCCGTTTTCGCCCGTGTCGATCAGAATGCCCTTCGCGAGAAGACGCTCACGCAGCGTCGGGTCGGCGCCCGCGGCCTGTGCATCGGAGGCGGCGAGCGCGGCCGTATCGGTCATCGTGTTCATCTCAGGCCCTCCCCGGTGCGGCGGGACGCTGCGCCAGCAGCAGGCTCGCCGTGTTCATCGCGATGCGGTCGTTGTTGATCATCAGCGGCGCCGAATGCAGATCGCGCAGATGCCGCCCCACGCTGTACTCGGTGCCGTTCTTGTAGCCCGCCATGCCGCAGATCAGCAGCACTTCCTGCACGACCTGAAGGGCCGTCGTCGAAATGCTGGTCTTCAGCGTGTTCATGTCGGACGCGAAGCCGAGCATCGCGGACAGCGGCGCATCGGCCTGGCAGGCGCCGAGCTTCGCCTGATGCGCGGCGCGCGCGGCGTCGAGCGCAACCGAGAGGCGCGCCTGCATCATCTGCAGCAGCCCGACGGCCTGCGCGAGGCGCACGCCCGACGGCGGCACGAAACCGGGCTTGCCGCGCGTCTGCGCGCGGAAGAATGCCTTCGCGCGGTTCACGGCGTCGGCGGCGATGCCCGTCCATACGGCGGCCCACAGCGTGTGCGAGACGGGCAGCATCGTCTGGTCGGCGATGATGGCGAAGGGCGTCGGCAGAATCTGTCCGGCGATGCCCGTGGCGACGAGCCGGAAGCCCTCGCTGCAGGTGCCGCGCATGCCCATCGAGTCCCAGCCGCCGCGCTTGTCGAGCTGCGTTTCGTCGCGCAGCGTGACGATCATCACCTGATCCGAGGCCGACGATTCAGCGGTGCGGCGCGCCGTCACGAGAATCACGTCGGCCTGTGCGCCGTACGAGATGGTGGGGGCGAGCTTCTCGATGCGGAACATGTCGCCATCGATTTCGACTGCGCACGCGCTCGTGCGCAGATTGCCGCCGATCGTTTCTTCAGACGTCGCGGAAGCGAGCAGCCACTGCTTTTCGGCAAGCTGTGCGAGCAGATCGCGGTGCCACGCCGACTCGCTGCCGTGCTCCTCGATGCACGCGACCTGGATCTGATGCATCGCGTAGATCATCCCCGTCGACGCACAGCCTTGCGCGAGGATCTCGCAGATGGCGGCGACGTCGGCGAGCGACAGCCCGGCGCCGCCGAAGCGCGCGGGCACCATCGCGGACAGCAGGCGTTCGCGCCGGAGCACGTCGAATGCCTCGACGGGAAAGCGCGCCTCGCTATCGACGGAGTCGGCGTGCTGCGCCGCGATTTGTGCGGCGCGCTGCGCGGCCGCGCGCCAGGCCGGTTCCGGTTCGATCGCGACGAGCGCGGCCGCTTCCGGCGTCTGGGACGCTTCAGCCGCGACGGCAGCGGCGGATTCTGCCTGCATCAGCGGCGCGTTCATGCCGCCGCCTTTGCCAGTTGCAGTTCGGTGACGGCAGCCGCCAGTGAATCGATGCTGGAAAAGAGACGGCGCGTCAGCATGCGGTCGGGAATCTCGATGCCGAATTCGTCTTCGATCGCGAGCATCAGGTGCACGGTCGCGAGTGACGAGAGGCCTGCTGCATAGAGGTCCGCGTCGTCGGCGAGCGTGTCGGCGGGTACATCGAGCCGTGCGGATTCGGTAAGAATGCGTCGCAGTGCTGTTTTCATGAAGGGAGCCCCTCAGAGTGTTTTGGCGAGAGCGGGTTGCTTCGAATCCGGCGATGCGTGCGCGCTTGCATGCACCCGTGACACCTCGTCAGCGAGGGTCGTGCGCGGGACGGACCAGTGCGCCGGTTGTCCGTATTTAACGGATTGCGACGCAGCAACGTCGGTGCGCTGGCGCACGGAAACACAAGGGTCCGCGGCGTACTGTGTCGTCGAGGCAACGGGCTTGACGGCCGCCGAAACGCTCTGGGGAAACGTAATGATGAACTGGAAAACACTCGAGTTCGAACAGTTCACTGCGCGCGAACTTTATCTGGTCATGCGTGCGCGCAGTGCAGTGTTCGTCGTCGAGCAGGCGCATGTCTGTCTCGATGCGGACGGCCATGACGAGAAGGCCTTGCATGTGTTCGCGGTCGATGACATGTCGCGCCCGATGCCCGTGCTCGCGTATGCGCGTCTGCGTCCGGGCGACGACGAAGACCCCGAAGTGGTGATCGACAAGATCATGACGAGCCCGAGGCGGCGCGGCGACGGCACGGCCGAGATGCTCATCGAGCGCGCGCTGCAGGCCGTGGCGCAGCGCTGGCCGGGGCGTCACGTGCGAGTGACGGCGCCCGAGGGGCTCAAGAGCTTTTACGAGCAGTTCGGCTTCAGAAAGACGGAAGGGCCATTCCTCGAGCACGGCGCGCCTTATATCGGCCTGTCCTGCAGCCATCGTCACAATCAGACGCAATCGGGCGACGCTCGCCGCGCGCGGCATGGCCTTGCGTTCGGCAGCACGTTCGAGCTTCTGTAATGGCGATGTCGCCACCGCCGACGCGCCGCGCGCCCGGCGCGCCGCGCGCGGCGCCGCGTTCGCTGCAAAGGCGGGCGGGCGCGCGCGTTCGCGCGATGCGCAAGACGGTGCTGGTGCCGATCGGCTTGTTTGTGCTCAGCATCGTGCTGATCGCCGTGCATCTGGCGCGGCCCGTCGAGTTTCTGTTCCCGCTTGGCTCGCTGGTGATTGGATATTGGCTGTATCGCAAATCGCCGCCCCATTACGTGGGATTCGTCTGCTGGCTGTTTTTTCTTTCGCCCTGGCTCCGGCGCCTCGCCGATTTCGTCAACGGCTCGTTCAACGACAAGAGCATGATCATGATGGCGCCGCTGCTCGCCGTGGCGCTGTGCGGCCTGTCGCTGATCACGGGCGCCAATACGCTCGGCCAGCGCCGCAACGCGCCGCTGATCCTGATCGTGGTCGGGCTCATGTACGGCTTCATTGTCGGCGTCGCCCAGACGGGCTTCGGGCCCGCCGTCTATACGCTGGTCAACTGGCTGTTTCCGCCGCTGGTGGCGTTCTATCTCAACGTCACCTGGCAGCATTACCCGGACTATCAGCGCGTGCTGCTCAGAACGGCCGTCTATGGCGGACTCGTGATGGGCGTCTACGGCGTGATCCAGTACGTCGTCGTGCCGCCGTGGGACCTGTTCTGGCTCATCGCGGTCAAGATAACCTCGTTCGGCAAACCCGTGCCTTACGGGCTGCGGGTATGGAGCACGATGAATTCGCCGGGCCCGTTCGCCGTCACAATCATGTACCTGCTGCAGATATCGCTTGCTTCGCGCGAGTTCATGCGGATTCCGATGATGCTGTCCGCCGCGTCCGCGCTGCTGTTCACGTCGGTGCGCAGCTGTTGGGGCGGCCTCGTGATCGGGTTGGTCTATCCCGTCGCGATGCTCGACGGCAGGAGCCGCCTGAAGCTGCTCTGCGCAGTCGTCGGCGTCGCCGCGCTGTGCTCGCCCGTGATGATGTTCGATCAGGTGTCGGACGGCGTGCTCAAACGCATGCAGACGATGAGCGACATCAGCAACGACAACAGCTTCCAGTCGCGCCAGATGCTTTACGAAGCCTGGCTGTCTGCGGCGTTCTCGAACATTTCCGGCGACGGTCTCGGTTCGACGGGGCTGGGAACCAAGCTTTCGTCGGACCCGACCAAGGCGGCATCCCCTGCCGGGACGATCGACAGCGGCATTCTCGAAGTGCCTACGGTGCTGGGCTGGCCCGGCTCGCTGCTCTATGTCGGCGGCATTCTGATGCTGATGTGGCGGGCGTTTCTTGCGAGCATCGTGCGCTCGAAAGACCGTCTCGCGATCTGCGGGGCAGGCGTCTCGCTTGCGATCTTCGCGATGATGGCGTTCACGAACACGCTGGTGGGCGTGACGGGCATGTTTTATTTCATCGGCGTGATGCTGCCCGTGATCGGCCTGCGTCACGCGCGCCGCACGGCGCACGCGGCCAAAAAGGCAGCCGCGCGGACGCCCGCACCCGCGGCGCCCGCCGCGGCGATGGCGCGCACGGCACGCTCGCAAGGGCAGCGCGCGCCGCTGCACGGTGGCGCGACACCCCTGTACAAGGTGAGGCTATGAGGATTCTGATCGTGACCCACGTCGTCGCGAAGAACGACGGCCAGGGGCGCGTCAACTACGAGATCGCGCGCGCGGCGCTGGCGGCGGGCCATGCCGTGACGCTGCTCGCGTCGAACGTGGCGCCTGAGCTGAAGACGCTTGCGCGCTGCGTGCCCGTGCCCGAAGCGCGCGTGCCGACGCGGCTCTTGCGGTACCAGTGGTTCGCATGGCAGACCGCGCGCTGGATTCGCGCACATCGCGACGAATTCGACATCGTGCATGTCAACGGTTTCATCACATGGGCGCGCGCCGACGTCAATTCGGTTCACTTCGTTCACGACGGCTGGTATCGCAGCGGCTACTACCCGTTTCGCTTCTGGCGCGGTCCGCACGACGCCTATCAGGTCGCGTTCACGCGGCTGAATGCGCTGCTCGAAGCGCACGCGTTTCGCCGTGCGCGGGTCATCGTTCCCGTGTCCGGGAAAGTTCGAGGCGAGTTGCAAAGACGCAGCGTCGGCAAGGCGCAGATGCAGGTCATTCATAACGGAGTCGATATCGACGAATTCGCGCCGGGCGCAAGCGAGCGCGAGCGCCTGGGCTTGCCGTCCGATGCGTTCATGCTGCTGTTCGCCGGCGATCTGCGCATCTCGCGAAAGAATCTCGATACCGTCTTGCGCGCGCTCGTGTCGATGCCGGCCCACGTGCATCTTCTCGTCGCGGGCGACACGCGCGACAGCGCGTATCCGCGCATGGCAGAAGCGCTCGGCGTCGCCGGACGCGTGCATTTCGCCGGCTTCGTGAAGGACATGCCCGCGCTGATGCGCTCCGTCGATGCGTTCGTGTTTCCATCGCGCTACGAGGCGATGAGCCTCGCGCTGCTCGAAGCGCTGGCGTCGGCGTTGCCCGTCGTGACCGCGCGCACGGCGGGCGGCGCGGAAGTGATCGGGCCACACTGCGGCATCGTGCTCGACGACCCCGACGATGTGACCGCGTTGACGCGTGCCGTCGCGCAACTCGTCGACGGACACGATCGCGCGCGACAGATGGGGCAGGCCGCGCGCGAGCTGGCGAAATCGCTCAGCTGGTCCGCGATGGCTGCGCGATATCTGTCGCTCTACGAACATCTGGGCGCATCGCGCGAGGCCACGCCGCAGCCGCAAGCGGAACGGGTGAAGTGTCCGGCTGCGGCGGCGGACTCATGAGCGGCGCGATCGATTCGTTGCAGATCGGCATGCACTGGTTCGCGGAGCGGCCGGGCGGTCTCGATCGCATGTTCGTCGAGCTGGTGGAGTCGCTGCCCGCGCAAGGCGTCAGCGTGCGCGGGCTGGTGGCGGGCAGCGATGCCGTTGCGTCGTCGTCGGGCGGGCACGTGCAGTCGTTCGCGGCGCCCGAGTCGCGTCTCGCGCCGCGTCTGTGGCGTGTGCGCGCGCTGTCGTCGCAACTGAAGCGCGCGCGCAGACCGGATGTGGTGGCCACGCATTTCGCGCTGTACGCGGCGCCCACGGCGGGCGTGTTCAACAACGTGCCGCGCGTCGTGCATTTTCATGGGCCGTGGGCCGACGAGACAGTGCCCGAAGGCGGCAGCGCCTGGGCGCGCGGCGCGCGGCGCTCCGTCGAGCGTTTCGTGTATCGCGGCGGCACGCGGCATATCGTGTTGTCGAAGGCGTTCGGCGACATCCTGCACACGCGCTACGGCGTGCGCGAAGACCGCATTCGCGTGGTGCCCGGCTGCGTCGACGTCGCGCGCTTCGACACGGGCGTGACGCGCGCAAGCGCGCGCGCTGCGCTCGGACTGCCGCACGACCGGCGCATTCTCTTTTGCGTGCGTCGGCTAGTGTGGCGCATGGGTATCGAGGATCTGATCGACGCGATGTTCCTCGTGGTGCAGAAGGCACCCGACGTGATACTCGCGATCGCCGGCCGCGGTCCGCTCGAAGCGACGCTGAGGGCACGCGCGGCGGCGCGCGGACTGGAGCGCAACGTGCGCTTTGCCGGTTTCGTGCCGGACATCGAGTTGCCGCTCTGGTACGCCGCCGCCGACATGAGCGTGGTGCCGACTGTCGCGCTCGAAGGCTTCGGCCTCACGACGATCGAATCGCTCGCGTGCGGCACGCCCGTGCTCGTGACACCCGTCGGTGGACTGCCCGAGGCTGTGGCGCCGTTGTCGCCGGATCTGGTGTTTTCGTCGGCCGGGTTCAACGCGATCGGCGCTGGACTCATCGAGGCGCTGCGCGGCACGCGCACGCTGCCCGATGCCGCCGCCTGCCGCGCGTATGCGCGTGCGCGCTTCGATCGAGGGGTCGTGGCGTCGCAGGTCGCGCAGATCTATCGGGAAGCGATCGACAACTTCTGATTGCGTATCGCTGCGTCGCGCGTTTTGCATGCGAAGCGCGCGAGGCCGCATGCTTCCCGTGCCGTTCCCCACGTCGTTCACCACTGCCGGGTTTCAGTCCTGCCGTGCGAAGTATTCGGCGCTTTGCGTCGTGCGCAGTCTTGCTGCCCAGCGGTTGAACGCATCGCGAGCGGGCACTTCGATGAAGCGATAGGTCAGCCCTGAGACGGCAATCAGCGCGACGACATACGCGAGCAGCACGGCGGCGCCCATCGCGGGCCCCGACGCGCCACGCACGACATAGCCGAACACGCAGATGAGGGGCGGATGCATCAGATAGATCGAGTAGGAACGCTGCCCGAGTATCTGTGCGGCGCGCGTCTTGAGCAAGCTCGCCGCCCGGCCGCGATCCGATGAAAGCGAAAGGATCAGCAGCGCAAACACGAGCGGCAGCAGAAGCGCGATCGCGGGTGCATCGGCCAGGCACGCGAACACGACAACCGTCGCCGCGAGCGCGATGCCTTGCAGCCTGCTCGCGTGCGAGGCCGCGTAGCGCGAGGCGTGAAGCGCCGCGCATCCCATGAAGAACGACGCGATGCAACGCGCGAAGCCGAAGTCGTAGGTGACGTCGAGACAACGCGTCTTCGCGATGCAATCGTGCCACGCGATGCTCGCCCAGCAGGTGACGGCATACGCGAGCACGCTCAGCGCGGCCATCGCGACGAGCCGCGCGCGCGGCGGCAGCGCGATGCACAGGCCCGCGAACAGCAGGTACGTGTAGAACTCGGCGCTGATGCTCCAGCTCGCGTAGTTGAGGATCGCGTGATCGAACATGCCGAGGCCGTGCGTCATCGTCAGCGTGGTGAATATCTCGGCCGCCGATGGCATCGTGTAATCGAACGCCGCCGGATTTCTGAACATGCCCTGATGTCCGAAGGCGACGAGTATCTGCTTCGCCAGCACGTAGGCATTGGGCAGCAGCACGTAGATCAGCGTGGAAAAGACGAGCAGCGGAAAGAGCCGCCCGAAGCGGCGGATCACGAAGGTCCAGAAGTCGGCGCCGTCGTTCAGGCGGCTCTCATAGGAGGAGCAGATCACGAATCCGCTCAGCACGAAGAACAGATCGACGAACAGATAGCCGTGCCGGATGAAGCCGGGATAGGGCAGCCCGAAGCTGTCGAAGAGGCTGAAGTGATAGAGCGCGACCAGCAACGCGGCGAGCCCGCGAGCGCCTTCGAAAGAATCGATCGTTGCCTGTTTGCGCATGACTGCCCCGTAACGAATGCCCTGTATTCACGATCGCTTGCGACACGATGCGGCGCCCGGATGGCGACGGGGGCCGCAAGCCCGCGACATCACGGCAGCGATTTGTCGATGGGCGAATGTCCGGCGATCGCTGCCACTGTGCACGACCGTGCGGCAACAATCTGTGCGCGCCACCACATCGGCGTCGCCCGTTGTTCGCGCGCTTCGGACGCAGCGGCCGGGCCGCTGCGACACTGGCATGTGGTCGGCGGCGCGCGGGCTTACTGGCGCGCGATGGGTTCGCCGGCGCTCGCGGGCGGCGGCGTTGCGCCTGCGGGCATGCCAGCGTCGAAGGCCGAACGCGTGCGAAAGCGCTTCGACACGATGTGCCGCAGCTCGTGCACGGCACGCTTGCGCCATGCCGGTTCCGCATGCAGCGCCCATGCGAGCGATGCCGCCACCATCACGAACCAGCACACATGGCGCGCGATCGACGTCGGCGGAAACACGACGGTCGCGATGAACGATCCCATGACGAGCAGCGTCGGCGGCACGAGGTAGCGCGCGAGGCCGCCGCCGAGTTTCGCGGCCCAGAACAGCAGCACGGTCTCCGCGACGTAGCGCAACGTCCATGAAAACGCCGCGCCGACCAGGCCGAAGTGATGCAGTGTCCACCAGAGCAGCGCCACCAGCGGAGCGGCCTGCAGCGTATGGAACCACGCGACGATACCGGGCCGGCCGCCTGCCGCCAGATGGCTGCCGGGTATGTGCGCGAGCGCGTTCGCCCACACGCCGATCAGAATGATTTCTCCGATCGACGTCGTGCGCGCGGCGAAGTCGTGGCCGACCCACAGTGTAATGAACGGCTGCATCAGGAAGATGCCGAATACGATGGGCGGCGTGATCAGCACGCACAATGCGTGCGTCGCGCGCACGGCGAGCTCGACGGCATCGCGTGCCGGCAACGCGGACAGGCGCGGGAACAGCGTGCGCGAAAAGACGGCGGGCAGGATCTTCGCGCGGGTGGCGAGATTGAACGGCACTTGATACCACGCGACGGGTTGCGGTCCGAGAATGCTGCCGATCATCAGCCGGTCGGCGGAATCCAGCAGCGGGCTCAGAAAATTGCTGACCATGACGGCTGCGCCATACGAAAACAGCGGCTTAAGATGACGCCGCTGCGGCGGGGCGTTCAGGCGCAGCGGAAACGCGCGGATTGAGACGAAGAGGAGAATCAGCAGCGACACGCCGCTGCCGAGCACGGCCGCGCGGATCACGTACTGCAATTGCGGCGCGATCAGCAGCGCCGCAAGCAGGGGCACGGTCTGGAAGATCAGCACGCCCGCGAACTGCGCGGCGTTGAGCGGTCCGAACTGCTCGCGGCCGCCGAGCGCGCCGACGAACACGGAGGTCAGCGTCGCGACGGGAATCGCGCAGGCGATGAACGGCAATGTCTCGATGACCTCCGCGCTGATCGATGGCGCTATATGGAAATGCGAGAACAGAAAGCTTCCGGCGAAGTACAGGATGACGCCGCCGAGCGTCCCGAACAGCGCATTGAGGACGAATGCCGTCCAGAACACGGACTCCCGCTCGCGCTCGGACGCTTCGGAAAGTTGCGCGATCCGGTTGGCCGTCGCCGTCGACAACCCGAAGTCGAAATAGCCGAAATAGCCCTGCAAGGTCCAGACGATCGCGAGCACGCCGTAGCGCTCCGCGCCGATGTGCTTCAGGTAGAGCGGCACCGTGATCAGCGAGACGATCATCGGCAGCGCGCCGCCAAGAAAGTTGGCGATGCCGTTGCGCTTCAGACTGGGTCTGGACGATTGCATTGAGGCTTCGACGCGCTTCAGTTGAGGCCGATCGACAGGCGGTCCGGACCCGCGGAGACAGCGTGCCCGGCGATCTTGTCCAGGATGGTTTGCACGACGCGCTCGATGCTCGGCCAGCCGGATATGCGCCCATACGGCTTACCGTTCTCGGGCCCCACGCTGCAATAAGGCGCGCAGTAACCCCATACGCTATCGTGCCCGCGCGCGTCGCCGAGGGTCCCGCCGAGCACGGCGACCGTCGGCCGTCTGAACGCCGCCGCCGCGTGCAACAGCATCGATGAGTTCGTGATCACGACGTCGGCCTGCTCGGCGAGCGCGAAGGTTGTGCGCAGCGGCGTCTGGCCGGCGAGCGAGCGTATGCCGGCCGCTGCGCCACTGTGCTCGATCACGGTCTGTGCGCAGGACTTTTCGGCTGCGCCGCCGACGATGACGATGTCGCTGCCGCCCGCTTGAGCGAGCGCCCGCGAGACACGGCCGAGCGCCTCGCCCAGCGCTTCGGGTGCCCAGCTCTTGTCGGGCAGGCCGGCGGCGCATCCGACGAGGAGCCGCACCGGGCGACGGCCTGCGACGGCGCCCGAGCGCCACACATGGGCCGCCTGGGCCCGCTCGAAGTCGGTCAGATACAGTTGCGGCCTCGCTTCGGGCAGGTCGTGCGCGCCGAGCAATTCCGCTTGCGCGAGGGCCGCACGCGACACATGGACCATCGGCGAAAACCGGATATGCCCGTGACAGCCGCTCCAGCCGCCGCGATAGCCGCGTACGCCGATCCGGTATCGGACGCCGAGGCGCAGCATCAGCAGCAGGCCGAAATGACTGCCGACCACGTCGATGCCCACGTCGAAGCCGCCGCGCTCGCGTGCCGCGCGTACCTGCGCGCAATCGCGGATGAAACGCAGCGCGGCGCCCAGCGACTGGTCGGGCACGACCTTGTTGTGCCACGGGGCGTCGAGTTCGAGGACCTCATCGACGAACGGATTGTTTTCGACGATCGCGCGGCCCCAGCGCCCGATGCCCGCCACGAGCCGGGCATCGGGAAAACGCCGTCGCAAGGCTTCGAAGATGGGCGTGGTCGTCAGCAGGTCGCCGAGATCGTTTGGCCGCAGCACCAGAATGCTGCGAGGCGCGTCATTGCGTGAACGGGCGGGTTGCGGACCCAGTCGGCCCGCAAACCAAAGCGGCACTTCGGCAAGCGAGCCCTTCCATCCCATCGCGATGCTCCCTTTCGTGTTGTGTATTGGCGGGCGGCAGCCCGGCAGGCCGTGTTCGCGCCGCCGTCCGTCGATCGTGCGCATTGCCGTGGATTGTGCGGCCCCGTCGCCCGGCGTTCTGTGCTGGAGCCAACCAAGCCGCCGAGTTTTGTGACCGCGTCGCGCGATGGACGCCTGTCAGTTCGATGCGCGGTGCTGGCCGGCGTGGACTCGTGCGGACGTTACCGCGTCGAACACGGCAATGCGCCGTCTATTTGCCGAACCGGGCGATGCCGATTCCGAAGAAATCGGCCAACACAGCGGGCTTGCCGCGCTGCCTCACGAGTTCGCTGCCCACTACGTTCGGGACGCCATCGGCGTCTTGCCAGGCGCCGACGAGCCAGACGCGCGGATGCGTGGCCAGCAGCGCATCGATCTGCGCCCGGTCGCTTTCGATCGCCGCGGGCGCGCCCTTGTTGCTGCCGAGATAGGGGCGCGTGAGACCGAGCGCCGGATAACGCGCGGGGATGGCTGCAAGCTCGAACCGGGTGGCCAGGTCGCGTGCGTAGTAGTGCAGCCCGACTTCCATCTCGTTCGGATAGAGGAGCACCGCGTCGCCGGCGTGGACGTTGTCGCGCAGATATCGCACGGCGCCGCGCAGGTCTTCCGTCGGCGTGCGGTAATAGCCGACGCACTGCACGAGGCCCAGCGCGATCAGCACGGCCAGCAGCCCATGCCGTAGGCCCGGCGAAGGGACGGCCCCGAAGAGTCCCAGCGAGACCACGAAGAGAAAGAGTGGCGCCATCCACGCGAACGTGCGGGTGATGAAGACGGGCGTGAACAGATACGAGATCGTAAAGATGCACATCACGGGCAAGAGCAACATCGACGCGACGTAGATCGCCATGCCGCGGTTGTTGCGGAACATGCGCAGCCATGCGAGTGCAGCAATGGCTGCGGCGGGGACGAACGCGTACTTGCCTCCTGCCGCGAGCGTATAAGGCCATGTGAGCATCTTCGGCGAGACCGTCACCCAGAACGCGGAGGCGACCGTGCGGCTTTCGATCAGCAGGATCGGCACGCACGGACTCCATACGAGCAGACTGAGTGTGAGCGAGCTGGTCGCGAGCAACAGGTCGGCGCGCCTGTAGCGGGAGAACAGCGCGATCGCGGCGAAGCTCGCGACCGAGTTGCTGAAGATGATGAAGGGGCTCGTGTTGTGCAGCCAGAGGACGATGCCGCCAGCGAGCCCCGACAGCACCGCGAGGCGCACGCCAGATCCGATTCGCGCATGTTCGCGCTGCGCGTCGAACATGCGGCGCAGCATGCTCGCCGTCAGCAGGATCAGCAGCGTGCAGAACAGTGTCTGGAGCGCATAGGGACGCGCCTGCTGCGCGTATTCGATACTGCCTTCGTTGACGGCGAGTAGCGCGGCGGCCGCTATTCCGGCGCTCCCGTACCGGCTCGGCAGCCGCAGCAGACGCGGCGCGACGGCCGTCAGCGCAATCGTGACGACGCTCGCCAGCACCGACAGCGAACGCATGCCGGCCTCGGACGTGCCTGCCCAGGCGGTCCACAGTTTCAGCAGCGAGTAGTAGAAGGGCGGATGGGTTTCGTAAGTCGGCGTCTTTGTCCACAGATCCGTCCACGACAGATGGGAGAACCAGTAGCTGTAGGCCTCGTCCATCCAGATCGAGCGGCTGGAGAGCGTCGGAAGCCGAAGCAGCAGCGCAAGCGCGACGACGCCCGCGACGGCGAACGGAAACCATGCGGCGGCGCGTTCGCGAATGACCCGCGCTTGCGGCGCGGTCGCGGCGGGAGCGGTGCCCGGCGCTCGCGCCCCGCCGTCAGCGCTGCCCGCGCGATCCTGCGTGGTTTCCATCTGCATCATGTGCGGCGTTCGTGTCGAGAGTCGGGAAGGTGCTTCTTGCAGACAGGCCGAGGCGGATCGGATATCCGGCGCCGGCGCCTGTCCGTCGGTTGCCCGATTCTGCCAGCCGTGCACGGTGGCGTTTGTGCGTCCGCGCACCGTCGATGCTCACGGTGCCGGCTCACATTGGCGTGTTTCATCGGCGTGTCGGAAAGGCGGGCTGGACGGCTTCGCGTATTCCGCGCCGAGGCTTGCTGCATGCGTTTTGTGCATCGCACGCTAGTGTGGGTCGGCGTACAGATTCGCCGGGTCGGGATTGTTTAAATCACGGGCAACGTCGAGGATGCCGCTCTTCGTTTCGTTCAATCAGGAAAGCCGCGCAGCTTGCCGTCGATGCGACAGCGTGGGTTGCGGCGGTCAGGCGTGAACCTCGCGTTCAGGGACTTCGATGACACCTGTCGTTTTCGACGACTGTTTCGGCTGGCTCCATCCTGCGCAGGGGCGGCACGGTGTCGTGTTGTGCAACCCGTTCGGCTACGACGCGCTGTGCACGCATCGCGGCTGGCGTGCGCTGGCGCAGCGGCTGTCGGCGGCGGGCATGCCGGTGTTGCGCTTCGACTATCCGGGTGCGGGCGACTCGGCGGGGGTGGAAGAGGACGTGGGGCGCATCGATGCGTGGATCGCCAGCATCGCCAGTGCCGTGCGATGCCTGCGCGAGCGCACAGGAGTCGAGTGCGTGTCGCTGTGCGGACTGAGGCTCGGCGCGACGCTGGCCGCGCTCGCCGCGCAGCGGATCGGCGACATCGACGGCCTCGCGATGCTGTCGCCCGTGGTACTGGGCAAGAGCTATATCCGCGAGCTGCGCGCGCATCGTCAGAGCTGGCTCAGCACGCCGGCGGGCATCAACGCGGTGCCGATTCCCGATAGTGCCGCGTATGTCGAAGCGTTCGGCTTCGGGCTGCATGGCGACGACATCGCGCAGCTTGCCGCAGTCGATCTGCGCAACGATACGCGCGCGCCTGCGAGGCGCGTGCTGATTTTCGAATCGAGCGACCGCGCGCGGCTCGCCGCGCTCGCGCAGCATTACATCGGGCATGGCGTCGAAGTCGAGCGTCAGCCGTTCGAAGAGGCCGACCGGTTTCTCGTCGAGGCGTTGTACAGCATCGAGCCCGTTCACGCGTTTGCAGCCGTCACGATGTGGCTCGCGGCGGGCGGCAGCGCTGAACGGCGCGTTCCGCCCGTTGTGCCCGTTGTGCCCGTTCCGCCCACGGATCGGGCCGCTGCCTGCGAAGGGAATGCCTCGCGCTGCGAGGAGCCCATGTTGCGGCTCGCGCGCGAAGGCGCGAACGAATATCCCGTTGTGTTCGGCAATTATTTCGGCATCCATTGCAAGCCGGATGTACCGCGCGCCGATGCGCCCGCCGTGCTGTTCGTCAACACGGGCGCGAGCCACCATATCGGCGATGGCCGCATCTTCGTGCTGTTCGCCCGGCTGCTTGCCGCGCAAGGCATTGCGTCGCTGCGCATGGATCTGGGCGGACTCGGCGACAGTTCGCCCACCGCGCCGCACGTCGATCTGGACACGATTTACGCGGACCAGTCCCCGATCGACGCGATGGCGGGCGCCGACTGGCTGATCGCGCAGGGCCACGCGCGCATCGTCGCGTTCGGCGTGTGCGGCGGCGCGTTCGTGAGTCTGCACGCGTGCGCGCAGCATCCGCAGATCGTCGGCTGCTATGGCGTGAACCTGCAGAAATTCATCTGGGACGGCATCGAGCTGACGGAGGCGACGGCGGGACTCGCGCCCTCCGCCGTATTGCGCCGCTCGGCGCTGAGCCTCGAAAAATGGAAGCGTGTGCTGCGCGGCGAGAGCTCGCTCATGCGCGTGATACGCGGCCTGTCGACGCGCCTCGCGCGCAGCGCGGGTCTGCGTGCGGCCGAATGGGTCAGGTCCTGTACGGGCATCTCGCTGTCGAATGACGATGTACACGATCTGATGCGAAAGCTGGATGACAAGGGTGCCAATGTTCGGCTCGCCTATGGCGAGTTCGATCTTGGCATCGAAGAACTCAAGATCCAGTTCGGCTCGGGGCTGCGTGCATTGCGACGCTATCCCGGCGTACGAACGATGACCTTGCCGCGGCTCGATCATGCGCTCTTCACTCGCGAAGCACGCGAGGCCGCGATCACGGGGGCGAACCAATGGTTGTTCGATAGCTTTGTCGAGGTATCCGCCGTGCGTGGGCGTTCCAGTTCCATGCCGCGAGAGGATGCGAAGGGCGACAGGGCTGCAGCCGCGGTGTCGGTGCCGACGCCGCACGGAACCTGTTCAGATGGAGTGAGTTCATGACCTTCGGACTTCCAATGGATCGCATCAATCAGCAGGCGTGGAATTCACGCGATGCATGGCGCGAATTCAACACGGAGAAAACCTGGAGCGATCCCGGCGAAGAGGCCGCATTCGCCTGGGTCGCCACCGAATGCGCGGGGCAGCCGCTGCTCGATATCGGCATCGGCGCCGGCCGCACGGTGCCGCTGATGCGGGAAATGTCGACGAACTACGTGGGCATCGATTACACGGCCAAGCTGCTCGAGCAGTCGCAGCGGCGCTTTCCTGGCGTCGATCTTCGGCTCATGGACGCGCGCAACATGGCGACGCTGCCATCCGATCACTTCGCGTTGTGCGCGTTCAGCTGGAACGGCATCGATTGCGTCGACTATCAAGACCGCGAGCGCATTCTGCGCGAGATGTACCGCGTGACGAAGCCGGGCGGCCTGGTGCTGTTCTCCAGTCACAATCGCGAAGGCCCCGGCTTTCACGAGAGCCCGCGCAAGCTGCTGCCGCGTTTTTCGGTCAACCCTGCGCGATTCGGCTGGCGCGTATTGCGCGCGATGCGTCAGTTGCCGCAGGCCGTCTACAACTACCGCCGCAACGCGAAGCTGCACCGCGACTTCGAAGGCTACTCGATCAAGACGGCCGCCGCGCATTACTTCGGCATTGTGATCGTCTATACGACGCTGCGCGAGCAACGGCGGCAGCTCCAGCAGATCGGGTTCGACATCGATGCCGTGTTCAATAGCTGCGACGGCCAGTCCATTCCCGAACAGGCGCAGACCAGCGATGCCTGGTGGTTCCACTTCATTGCGCGCAAGCCGTCGAAGCCGGCGCCGGTACCGGACGCGCAGCCGGCGGCATGACGGATGCGCCTGCGTGACGCCGCGCGAGCCGGCGTCATGCTACGGCGACCCGATTCACGGCCGCGATCCGTGAGGCAAACGCGGGAGTCGAACCCGGGAGTCGAACCCGGGAGTCGAACCCGGGAGTCACGTTCACGACTCAAACCCGCGACTCAAACCCACGATTCGAAACCCACGACTCAAACCCATATCCACGGGGCAAGTTTCGACATCAGATCGCCGTTTACGCGCCCGTCACCGTTCTGCGCGTGTGACGGAACGGGCAGCGCCCGTCCTGCAATGTGATGTATCGAACAGCGGCCGCGTGCGCGGGTCGCTAGCATCGGCGTGCCGTCGTGCACTCATGAAGCACGGCGTCGCGCGATGACGTCGCTCAATGACGCTGTCCGATCGCAACTATGGGAACGCATGTTTGCTGCAATTGCAGTCACGATCGGTCAATTCATCAGGCTACGTGTGCTCACGAACAGTGAAACGTGTTCACGGTTGCTTCAATGGTTGCATGCTGCGCGGCGTAGTGTCGAAGCGTCGCGTCGCGCGGACGATGAACGAGGAATGGCATGGAGCGAGGATCGCAGATGAACGCCAGAAGGCTCCCCGTCGACGCCATAGACGTTGCACGTGCACCTGTCTTCGACGAGCGCCGCTTTCGCCACGCCCTCGGCCGCTTCGCAACCGGCGTCGTCGTGATATCGAGCGGCTGCGGTGAATCTTTGCATGCGATGACGGCCAACGCGTTCATGTCCGGCTCGCTGAATCCGCCGCTGATCGTCGTGTCCGTCGGCACGCGCGCGCGGATGCACGAAAGGTTGATGGACGACACGCACTTCGGCGTAAGCGTGCTGTCGAATGACCAGGAACCGCACAGCCGCCATTTCGCGGGCGAACCGCAGACGTGGCTCGTGCCCTGTTTCGCCGCCGTCGACGGACTGCCCGGCGTGATGCTGCTGGAGAGCGCCGTCGCACGTTTTGCAGCCCGTATCGTCGACCGGCATCCTTGCGGCGATCACACGTTGTTCATTGGTGAAGTACTGGTTTTCTCGCTCGACGAGCAGGCGCCGCTCGTGTTTTTCGGCGGACGCTACGCGTCGGTGGCGAACGGACGTTTGATGGAGACGTAGCAGAAGCGGATTGTGCGCTGCGGTTGGCAGGCTGCGGGCATTTGCATGCGGACTGCTAATTGATGCGATCGGCAGCGGCGTAATCAAGGTAACGGGTGGATGGCGGACAAATGCTTGCGGGCCCTTATTCGATGCAATTTTTCCCCGTTGCGCATGCTCTCGCGATGCGCTGCTTCACTTCGCTTCACGACGCGTTACACGAAAGAAACAATTCATCGGAGGGAATACCCTGTCAAGGTGATTCCCGACTGGCGTATCAGGATAAAGCGACGCAACGTACTGTTGACTATCTATCAGAAGATGACACGAGGGCCCGTGATCAACACTTATCGCAGGCGAGAAACGCCTCATCGGGGAGAGCATGATGATGGAACAAACCAATAAAGAACGATCCTTGGTCAGCAAGGTGATGGACGGGCTCGTGACCGGGATCGTCGAAGAGAAATACGGCGCGGTGCTCCCACCGCAAGACGTATTGTCGAAGGAATTCGACGTGAGCCGCACCGTGATGCGCGAGGCGCTGTCGATGCTGCTCGCGCGGCACATGCTCGACGTGCGCCCGAAGATCGGCACGCGCATACGCCCGATGCACGACTGGCGGATGATCGACGAGGACGTCGTGAACTGGCGCTTTCGCGCGAAGCCCGATCCGACGTTTCTGCGCGACGTGATCGAATTCCGCGTGCTGATCGAGCCGCGCGCCGCGGCGCAGGCGGCGACGCGCGGCAACGCGTCGGACATCGCCGCGATCCGCGATGCGTTCGAGGCGTTCCGTACCAGCCCGCCCGGCGAGCCCGGCCATCAGACGGCGGACGAAGCGCTGCACACGCGCATCGTCGTCGCGAGCGGCAACCAGTTCTTCCAGCAGATGGCGGCCATCATTCGCGGCGCGCTGTCGGCGCTCAAGCCGCTCGTCGAGCAGCCGCCGGGCGCATGGGATGAAGCGGTGAAGCTGCATGCGCGCGTCGTCGAGGCGATCGAGCGGCACGATGCGAAGGAAGCGGAAGCGGCGTCGATGGCGGTGATCGACTATTCGATGAGCCGCCTGAGCGTGGCGATGCCCGACGCGCAGACGGAATAGCTGCAAGCACAATTCCGCCAGGCCGCAAGCGCCTGTCCGGCGAAGTGGGAGACGACATCGGCGACAATGTCGGCTGTCACTCACCGATCAGGATTTTCTTGCGACCGATGAACAACGCAGCTACGCACGACCCGTCCGCACATCACGCAACGATACGCTGGGGCATCGTGGGCGCAGGCCGCATCGCCCACCGCTTTGCGCAGAGCCTCGCGCACGTCCCGGACACGCGCCTCGCGGCCGTATGGTCGCGCCGCCGCGCGCGCGCCGAGGCGTTCGCGCAGCAGCATGGCGGTCAGGCGCCCGAGAGCTTCGACGCGCTGCTTCGAAGCGGAATCGACGCGCTCTATATCGCGACGATGCAGGACAGCCACGCGCATTACGCGTGCGCCGCGCTCGAAGCCGGCATCCATGTGCTGTGCGAAAAGCCCGCGACGGTGAACGCGGCGCAACTGGCGCGCGTGATCGACAGCGCGCGCGCTTCGCAGCGACTCTTCATGGAAGCGATGAAGCCGCCGTTCTATCCGCTCTACCTGAAACTGCGCGCGCATCTTTGCGCCGATCCCATCGGCGATATCGGCCTCGTGCGCGCGGGCTGCTCGGTGCCCGGCGTACCCGACGATCATCCGTCGCTGTCGTTCGAACAGGCGGGCGGCGCGCTGCTCGATATCGGCATCTACGAGATGTTTCTCGCCGTCGACTGGCTCGGCGCGCCGCTCGACGTGCAGACGCTGGGGCGGCTCGGCGCGACGGGCGTCGATACGTTCGCGAGCCTCAACAGCCGGCACGAGAAGGGCATCGCGCAGCTCTTTTGCGGGCTCGACCTGTTCGGCAAGGGCGATGCGTTCATCGCGGGCACGCGCGGCAACGTGACGATTCACGAGAACTGGTGGAATCCGTCGCACGCGACGGTGCGTTATGTCGACGGACGCGTCGTCGAGCTCGACGCGCCGTTCGAAGGCGGCGGCCTGAACTACGAGACGCAGCACTTCTGCGAGCTGATTCGCGCCGGGCAGCTCGAAAGCCCGATCATGACGCACGCGAAGTCGCACCAGATGATCTCGATGGCCGATGCGGCGCGCGCGGCGCTGGGGCTCACGTTTCCCTGCGAGTGAAACTGCGGGCATCGCATTCGCGGTGGTAGGATCAGCGCGGACCGGATTTCACGGTCCGTTTTCGTTTTCCTTCAGACGTCGTAGAAAGGAGCGCGATCATGCGCGTGCTGGTCCGGCTGTGGCGCGAGAACAAAAGTCTCGTCGCGTTTATTGTTTTGATGGTGCTGTTTCGCAGCGCGATCGCCGACTGGAACGTCGTGCCGAGCGGCTCGATGCTGCCGACGATACGCGAGGGCGATCGCATCCTCGTCGACAAGATGGCCTACGATCTGCGCATTCCGTTCACGCATATCGCGCTCGTGCATCTGCACGACCCGCAGCGCGGCGATATCGTAACGGTCGATTCATCGGCGGCGCACGAGCTGATCGTGAAGCGCCTGATCGGCCTGCCCGGCGATACCGTCGAGATGCGCGACAACGTGCTGTTTGTGAATGGCGTGCGCGCGAGCTATCAGCCGCTCGCGCTTGCGCCGCTGCCCGGCGATGCCGTGTCGCCCGGCGATTATCTGACCGAGCGCCTGGCGGACTTCGCGCACGTCGTGCGGCTCTCGGAATTCGCGCCAAGCCCGCGCAGCTCGTTCGGCCCGGTGACGGTGCCGCCCGGTCAGTACCTGATGCTCGGCGACAATCGCGACGACAGCGCGGACTCGCGCTACTTCGGCTTTTTTCCGCGCGACGAGCTGATGGGGCGCACGCGCCGCGTCGCGTACTCGCTCGACCCCGACCATTACTACAAGCCGCGTTTCGACCGTTTCGGCGTGCGGCTCGATGCGTTGGCGGCAGTGCGGTGATGCAGCGCGAGACGCGTGGGATTTGATACCCGTTCTTGATGCGCATTCGCGCGTGGATGCGCCCACGCGCGACGCCGCTTCGATGATTACGCCGGGCGCTTTGCCAGCGCCTGCGCGCATTCGGCGACGAGGGCAGGGCCGCGGTAGATGAAGCCCGTATAGAGCTGCACGAGCGACGCGCCCGCGTCGAGCTTCGCCTGCGCGTCCGCGCCCGAAAAAATCCCGCCCACGCCGATGATCGGCATGTCGTTGCCGACCTGCGCGCGCAGCTTGCGGATCACTTCATTCGATGCATCGAACACCGGCCGTCCCGACAGGCCGCCCGCTTCGTCGGCGTGCGGCAGGCCTTGCACGGCCGCGCGCGACAGCGTCGTGTTGGTCGCGATCACGCCTTCGAACCTGTGGCGCAACAGCGTGTCGGCGATCGCCTTGATCTGCTCGTCGTCGAGATCGGGCGCGATCTTCAGCGCGAGCGGCACCAGCTTCCCGTGCAGATCGGCGAGGCGCTGCTGCTTGTCCTTGAGCGCCGCGAGCAACGCGTCGAGCTCGTCGGCGCCTTGCAGCTGGCGCAGATTCTTCGTATTCGGCGACGAAATGTTGACGGTCACATAGCTCGCGAACGGATAGACGCGCTCGAGGCAGTACAGGTAGTCGTCGGCGGCGCGCTCGATGGGGGTGTCGGCGTTCTTGCCGATGTTCAGGCCGAGCACGCCGCGATAGCGCGCGGCCTGCACGTTCTTCACGAACTGCTCGACGCCCGCGTTGTTGAAGCCCATCCGGTTGATCACGGCATTCGCCTGCGGCAGGCGGAACATGCGCGGGCGCGGATTGCCCGGCTGCGCGCGCGGCGTCACCGTGCCGACTTCGATAAAGCCGAAGCCGAGCGCGGCCAGACCGTCGATGCACGCGCCATCCTTGTCCAGCCCGGCCGCGAGTCCGACGGGATTCCTGAACGTCAGGCCCATCACGGTGCGTGGCGAATCGGGTACGTGCGGCGCGAGCGCGCCCGCCACGCCGGCGCGTCCGGCGGCGCCGAGCAGGCGCAAGGTCAGATGGTGGGCGTCTTCCGCGTCCATGCGAAAGAGTTGAGCGCGTACGAGCGGATAAAGGGAACTGAACACGGCGGGGCGCCTGGCGGCTGAAAATGAGAACCCGCTATTTTAACGGTTCGCAGCGGCGGTTATCGGCGTTTCGGGTTTGTTGCGCGGTTGCGCTCTTGCGTGACAGGCGCGTTGTGTGAGGCAAAGATACGCATTGTGGGCGGCATCGCGCTCCAGGAGTGGATAGTCGCGAGCCCGCACGCGAGGCGGGGTTCTTCAACCGCGGCTGATGTGCAGCACGCGCGAGCCGGCCTTTGCGGCATCGACGGGCGAGAGGTCGGGCGCGACGGGATCGAGCACCTTCCAGGCGCCGTCGAAAAGCCCTTCGAGCGGCATGAAATTGGCCTTGTAGGCCATTTTCGGGCTCTCGCGTATCCAGTAGCCGAGATACACGTGCGGCAGCTTCAGGCTGCGCGCCTGTTCGATCTGCCAGAGGATGTTGTAAGTGCCGTAACTCGTGTGCGGCTGGTCGGGATCGAAGAACGTGTACACCGACGACAGCCCGTCGCCGAGAATGTCGATCATGCTGACCATGCGCAGCGTGCCCGGCATGTCCGGATGACCCGCATAGCCGGGATTGGCCGGCTCGCGGAATTCGACGAGGCGCGAATTGATCCTGCTTTGCAGCAGGAACTGCTCGTACTGGTCGCGGCTGTCGCGGTCCATGCCGCCGCCCGCGTGCCGCGCCGACTGATAGCGCATGTAGAGCGCATAGTGCTCTTCGTCGTAATGCAGCGGGGCGACGGTGGCGATCAGATCGCCGTGCTTTTTCCATACGCGGCGCTGCGTGCGGTTCGGCTTGAAGCGCTCGACGGGCACGCGCACGGGCACGCATGCGCGGCAGCCGTCGCAATAGGGTCGGTACGTGAACACGCCCGAGCGGCGAAAGCCCGCGCGAACGAGCTCGGTGTAGACGTCGGAGTTGATCAGATGGCTGGGCGTGGCGACCTGCGAGCGCGCGACGCGCCCTTCCAGATAGCTGCAAGGGTAAGGCGCTGTTGCATAGAATTGCAGCGCCGAAAGCGGTGAAAGCGGCAGCTCATTCGGGTGAGTCACGTTAGCAGCTCTCGAAGCGTTTCTGGTTTTGCAAATCCGGCTGTCTGCTGGCAATTGCTGGTGACGGTGGCAATTGGCCCGCGCCATGCCGGACGGACATGTCCATCGCGGTTATCGTCGGCCGCGCGGCGGCGCTCACGTCATGCCGACGGCAGGGCCGGCATGATCAGATCGCGCAGCACAGTCTTGTCGAACGGCCAGGGGATCGGCGCGGCGTCGACGGAAGCACGCACATGCGCGACAAACGCCTTGCGCGCGATCTCGCGGCCGCCCAGCGACGCCAGATGAGACGTGTTCTGCTGGCAGTCTATCATTTCTATTTCATGGCGTCGCAAGTGGAAGACGAGCGCGGAAAGCGCAATTTTCGACGCATCCGTCACTTCCGCATACATCGATTCGCCGAAGAACATCTTGCCGAACGACACGCCGTACAAACCACCGACGCGTTTGCCTCGATGCCAGGTCTCGACACTGTGCGCGTCACCGTGGCGATGCAGCGACGTGTACGCGTCGATCACGTCCGACGTGATCCACGTGCCGCGCTGGCCGTGACGCGGCGCGAGCGCGCAGGCGCGCATCACGGCGGGAAAGTCGACGTCGACGCGAATCTCCCAGGCGTCGTCGCGCAGCACGCGCTTGAGCGTCTTCTTCAGCGATGGCGAGACCTTGAACTCGCGCGGACGCAGGATCATGCGCGGATCGGGTGTCCACCAGAGCACGGGCTGGCCGTCCGAATACCACGGGAAAATGCCGCGCCGGTACGCATCGATCAGCCGCGAAGGCAACAGGTCTGCGCTTGCGGCGAGCAGGCCGGGCGCGCCGCTCGCCGCGGACAGCGCGCGTTCGACGGGCGGAAACGGATCGTCGGGGCCTAGCCAGGGAACCATGCTGCGTTGGTCGTCGTCGTGGCGTCAGCCGTCGCGCAGCGAGCGGAAGATGTCGCCCGTATGCAGGCCGTAGTTGCCGGATGTGCGGTCGGTGAAGAAGAAGCGCAGCGTCTGCGCGACGGTCGGAAACGCGATGTCGTTCCACGGAATGTCGCGCTCTTCGAAGAGGCGCACTTCGAGGCTCTCTTCGCCCGCTTCGATGTCGAGATCGAGCAGCCGCGCGAGATAGAACAGATGCACCTGATGCACGTGCGGCACGTTCAGCAGCGAAAACAGGTTCTGCACTTCGACGCGCGCGCCGGCTTCCTCCAGCGTTTCGCGCGCGGCGGCCTCCGATGTGGTCTCGCCCATTTCCATGAAGCCTGCGGGCAGCGTCCAGTAGCCGTAGCGCGGCTCGATCGCGCGGCGGCACAGCAGCACCTTGTCGTCCCACACGGGAACGGTGCCGACCACGTTGCGCGGATTCTGATAGTGCACGGTGCCGCAGCTCGCGCAGACGAAGCGCTCCCGGTTGTCGCCGGGCGGAATGCTAAGGCTCACTGCCTGGCCGCAGACGGAACAGAATTTCATAGAGAGGGGACGGAGAATGGTGATGCGAGTGTATCACCGGCTCGCGCGTTCACGATGACGCCTGGGGGGCGTGGTCGGGCCGTTCCGCGCGAAGGCATTCGCGCAAATAAAGCAGACCCTAAAACAAAAAACCCGCCGATGGCGGGTTTGATGGTGCGACGGACATTGCTGATGCTGAACTTGGTTGCGGGGGTAGGATTTGAACCTACGACCTTCGGGTTATGAGCCCGACGAGCTGCCAGACTGCTCCACCCCGCGTCCGTCGAAGAAAAGATTATATGGCAAACGCAGGGTCGATGCAATCGTTTTTTAAGAATCGACTGGAAAGCGTGCGAAGCGACACGCAATTGGCCTGCCGCGACAGCCGTCTCGAACGCGTGCCGCCGATGTGCGAGCATGGCAGGCGGCGCGCGATGCCTGCGCTAGAATCGCCGTTCGTCTGTGCCGCGCAAGCCGTTCGTTCTGGTTCTGGCATGCGCGGCATGCTTGCACCCACTTTGCTACCGACACGCCATGGACATCGCTCACGACTTGCAGTCGATCGCCGCGCAGGAACATGCGCTCGTCTTCCCCCATTTCGACGCCGACAGCGCGTGGCAACTCGGCGCGTATCTGCATGAGATCGCAAAGGCGCGCGGCCTCGCGCTCGCGATCGACATCCGCACGTTCGGCCAGCCGCTCTTTTTCTGCACGCTCGAAGGCGCGACGCCCGACAACGTCGACTGGGCGCGCCGCAAGGGCAACACCGTCGCGCATTTCCGCCGCAGCTCGTACGGTATCGGCCTGAAGCTGCAGCAGTCGGGCGCCACGCTCGCGGACAAGCACGGCCTCGCCGTATCCGACTATGCGTCGCATGGCGGCGCGTTTCCGCTGACCGTGAAGGGCGCGGGCGTGATCGGATCGGTGACGGTGTCGGGACTGCCGCAACGCGCGGATCACGAACTCGTCGCCGAGGCGCTGTGCGCGCAACTGGGCCACGACTACAGCAAGCTCGCGCTTGCGAAGGCGTGACGCATGCGCATGCCGCCCTATGTGCTGCTCGCGATCGCGATCGTCGCCGAGGTGATCGCAACCTCCGCGCTGCGCGCGTCGGAAGGCTTTACGCGCGCGGTCCCCGCGCTCGTCGTGCTGCTTGGCTACGGCATTTCGTTTTACTGCCTGTCGCTGACGTTGAAGAGCCTGCCCGTGGGTATCGTCTATGCGATCTGGTCGGGCGTCGGCATCGTGCTGATCACGCTGGTGGCGATCGTGCTGTACCGGCAGGTGCCCGATCTTGCGGCCGTGGCGGGGCTCGGCCTGATCGTCGCGGGCGTCGTCGTGCTCAATCTGTTCTCAAAGATGCAGGCGCACTGACGCGCCAAGCGATCAGCCAGGCCCAACCCGGCTCAACTCAAGTTGCCGCCGCAGTCTGCGCGTCCGTGCCGGATTGCGGCGTTTTCTCTCTCCATCCTCGACGTGCCAGCAGCGCACGGCCCAGAGCAATGCCGGGACGTTCGATCATCACATACGTCGCACAGGACATCGCGACGACCAGCGCGCCCGCGATCAGCACGACGGCCCAGTACTGCGCGATCGATTCCATCGAGAACTGCCGCAGCGACGCGTTCGCGAACACCAGATGCAGGCAGACGCCGTGCGTCAGATAGACGCCGTAGCTGATGGCGCCGAGTCGTTGGGCACCCCGCGATTTCAACAGGCCGAAGAGGTCACAGCCCGTCAGGATGAGATAGAAGAAAGCGGCGATCAGCAGGTTCTGAACCACTGCGTTCGAAGCACCGACGCCGGCATAGGCGAGCGCGATCGATGCGCTTGCAACCAGCGATCGAACATGCGCAGGTATCCCGTCGAGCCGAAAGCTGCTGCGCGGCAACGAGGCGGCCATCATGCCGATGCTGAACAGCATCAGATACGACCACACGCCGAAGCGGGCATCGACACTGAACGCCACCGATACGCCGAAAAGCAGCACGACAAACGCGGTGCGCAGCCGTGGGACGAAGGCGATCAGCGATGTCACCGCGAGCGAGAAATAGAAGTACCACTCCCACGCGAGCGTCCACACCATGCCGAACATCACGGGCGGCTCGGGGTTTCCGTTGATCCATACGTTTGCGCCGAGGCCGAGCGCCATCCAGTTGACGATTTCCTTCGCGAGCTTCGCGGGACTCACATTCAGATGCAGGCCCGTCGACGAGAATACGGTCAGAAGCGTGAGGCAGAGCACGAAATAGAAGAGTGGGGCGACGCGAAAAAAGCGCGACAGGTAAAGCGAAAACAGATACCTGCGATAGTCGGCGGCGCGGTGCACGCGCGCGGATGCGGCGATGGCTTTGCCCCAGAACAGGTAGCTCGTGATGACGAAAAACACTGACACGCCGATATTGCCAAGCTGATTGAAGAACAGGTCGGGTCCCGGTCCCCAGAATCCCGCGCGCATGTAGGCGTAGTAGCCCGAAGCGTGCGCGAGGAATACGCCCAGCGCGAGGAATCCACGCAGACCGTCGATATTGCGGAAGCGCTCGTCTGCGCGAATCTCCTGCGCATCGAGTCCACGCCAGCGCAACACGGAAATTGCACCGCAAAGCACGACGAGGACGGGTACGATGCGCCACGCCTCGTGCACGTCCAGGTTCGCCAGATGCTGATCCATTCCGCGTGCTCCTCTCGTGTCCAGCGCAATGGCGGTCTCGCGTATCGCGCGCTGTCGGACTGCAATCTTCCACGCAGCGTGACAAACGGATCGTTCGACGGCGAACGGAGCGCGAGCGATTAAGGGCATCGCGGTACGCTGGCGGCACTTGGTCCGCATCCTTCGCGCGCGCGGAAAGTGGGGTGGCGAACAAACGCGGGGTCCGAACGCCATTACATTAGTTGCGAGGTCAAATGGCCAGCGCAATGGCCCAGACCAATGGCCCAGACCAATGGCCCAGACCAAATGCCTTCGACGCAGCCATGCGCGAGCACCGGGCCTGCGTACGCGAACAACCGCGGCTGCCATGCCTTCTTGTCGGGGAATGAACCATGAACTATATCGGCCGCGAACAGTTCGACTCGCCCTTACGACGCGAGATGGATGCGGATGAGCTTGGTCCACATGCGTCGGGCCGCCCGCTCGACGCCGCACCGGCGGCCGATGCATCGGCGCTTAAGGCGCGCAAAACGGCTCTGCTGTCGCTGGTCGTGCCGTTCTACAACGAAGAAGCGATGATGGATCACTTCTTTGCTGCCACCATTCCCGTTCTCGAATCCATCGACGGAATCACATTCGAAATCGTCTGCGTGAACGACGGCAGCCGCGACGATACGCTCGCGATGCTGCAAGCGCGCGCCGATCTCGACCGCCGTATCCGCGTGATCGATCTGACGCGCAACTTCGGCAAGGAAGCCGCGCTTTCGGCTGGGCTCGACGAGGCGCTGGGCGATGTGCTGGTGCCGCTCGATGCAGATCTGCAAGACCCGCCGCATGTGATCGGGAAACTGGTGGAGAAATGGCGCGAAGGCTATGACGTCGTACTGGCAAGGCGCAGCAACCGGGATTCCGATTCGTACCTGAAACGCCGGACGGCCTCGATGTTCTATCGGATGCACAACGCCGTTTGCGACACGCGGATTCCCGAGAACGTCGGCGATTTCCGGCTGATCACACGCGACGTGGCCAACGCGCTCAGCAAGTTGCCGGAGACACGGCGCTTCATGAAGGGGCTCTTCGCATGGGTCGGCTACAAGACGGCCGTCATCGATTACGTGCGTGAGCCGCGCGCAGCGGGCGAGTCGAAGTTTTCCGGATGGAAGCTGTGGAACTTCGCGCTCGAAGGATTCACGAGTTTCAGTACGCTGCCGCTGCGTGTGTGGACGTACGTCGGCTGCGCGGTCGCGGCTTTCGCTTTTATGTACGCGGCGTTCCTGATCACGCGCACGTTGATTCTCGGCGTCGCCGTACCCGGCTATGCATCGATGTTGACAGTCGTGCTGATGTTGGGCGGCGTGCAGTTGATCGGTATCGGCGTGCTGGGCGAGTACATCGGCCGCATCTACGTCGAGTCGAAGAAGCGTCCCGTGTATCTGATCAAGGACCGCTACCAGGCGGGCAGCGCGACCAATGTCTGACTCGTCAGACATGCGCCAAAAGCATCAGGCGCCGCTCGCGATGCGCTTCTTCAGATACGCGGGTGTCGGCGTGGTCGGTACGGCCGCGCAATACTGCACGCTCGTCGCGCTTGTGGCATCGGGCCTGACAGGGCCCGTCGGCGGATCGGTGAGCGGGGCCGTCGCGGGCGCCGTCGTCAACTACGAACTGAACCGCCGATACACCTTTTCCACGCGCGCCCCCATCATTCTCACGCTGCCGAAGTTCGCGGCAACGGCATGCTTCGGCATGTTGATCAATGGCCTCGTGATGAAGTGGCTGGCTGTCGACCTCGGGATCAACTATCTCATCGCGCAGGTGGTCGCCACGGGTGTCGTGCTCGTCGCGACCTTCTCGATCAACTCCGTCTGGACGTTTCGCCAGAAAGGGCAATCAGGCCGCGCCTGACGGGCGATCAGCCGAAGCCAGGCGCGGGTCGCTCGTCGATGCTCTCTGCTGTGTCACTTGCGGCTGCCGTGTTCGATCTTCTGCCGCCACGCGAGGCTGACCAGTTCCAGATAAGTGCGCTGCCGTACGTGCAGCGTCCAGTCCCCGGGCGGCAACGCGAATTGGATCATCGGGCCGCCTTCGATCCGGCGCACGCGCATCGCGCCGCCTTTGTCGTTGTCATTACCCATCACCCGCGTTTCGAGGAACGGCGTATCGAACTGGTTGATGCGCGCCGTGCCCGCAGCCGTGCACGTCACGGCGATCTGAAGACTCTGAACGTAAGCGACGTTGGCGGGGGAGTTCAGCGTGCATCCGCCCGCGCTGTCCGCAAACGCGTGTCGCACCGGCAGCACCGATGCGGCTCCCGTCGCGAGAATATCGGGCGTTGCGGCGAGCGCATTGCGGTATCGCGCGGGAAAGTACTCGCCGCCAGCGTCGGGGCCTGGGCCCGTCGACGGGCTCGACTGACGTAGTTCGGCTGATGGAATGGTCGCGAATACGCCGTGCACCCAGTACAGCATCCCGGCGGCGTGTATTACGCTCAGACCAAGGATCGCGAACAGCGTGTGTCGCCTCAGGTTGGCAGGCAGCCGTTCGATGGTGCCAGCGAAGGTGGCGAAGACCAACGGCGTCGCGATCGAAAGCAGACGCCACGGAAACTGGACGAAGTCCAACTGCGCCGAGAGTCGCCACATCGGCGCGCTGACACGCGTGGTCAGCAGGATCAACGCGAGAGCCGTCAGGCCCGTCACGAGCGGGGCCTTCACACGTTTGTCCTTCCAATGACGCAGCAGAAACCCGAGCGCCGCGAGCAGCGCGAGCACGGGCCAGCCGAACCACGACGCAGGATTGGGCGACAGGATGCGGATCAACGGCACGGCGTTATCGGCAGGAAGGCCGTGCAGGCGCGCCTGAGTCGGGCTGAAGTAGCTTCCCCACACAAGGAACGGCACGTAGATCGCGACGACGAACACCGCCAGCGCGCCGACGCTCGCCGTGAGAAGGATGAGCGCCCGCCGTTGCGAGGACTTCACGCGTGCCAGCGCGAATGCCGCGAGCAGGCCGGCCGTCACCGCGAATGTGACGATGTGCGCGAGCGCCAGCAGGCACAGCAGGACGAACAGCTTGACGCCGAGCCAGGGCTTCGCGCGCCGAAGGATCAGTTCCGCGGCGTACGCGGCACATAGCGGCACGAGCGCCATCGCCGAATACTCGGCCGCAGCACCGCGCTCGACGATGCAAACGAGCGCATACGGCGACATCATGCACGCCACGGCCGTCACGATGCGCGTTTGACGCGATGCGCCGAGAAGCGCCGCGCAGCGATAGACGCCAAAGAACATCACGCCCGAAAACAGCAGGATGGCGAGCCTGACGCCGACGACGATATCGCCGGTGGCGATCGTCAATGCTGCGGCGGCCAGGTTGAAGAGCTTGTGATAGAAAAACGGCAAAGGCGAGCCGAATCCGTTCGCATGCGACGGCGTCCATACGGACAGGAAATCGCCGGCGCGCATCGCCGTGGTCCAGGTCTCGACGTGCGAGAACGACAGATACGTATCGTGACCCGCGACGATGGGCCCCCAAAGCACGGCGACGGCATACACGAACATCAGGATGCCGGCGAACCACAGGATCGAATCGCTTCCCCGAACCAGAGCGTCAGGCTTGGCGGCAGGCGTTCCCGTGATCACGTTTGGTTCTCCTGTGCGTCGTCGGATGGCGGCCGCGCTGTGCTCATGGCGATTCCGCGTCAGGCGTCCGAGGCGGTTCTTCTCGCTGCAAGGGCGTCGTGTGCGTGTTGGCCTCGATTGGAACGAGGCCAGGCGGAGCGGCATCGAACGCGGGCGGTTCGTTCGACGAGCCAAGGCCTCTGTTCGAACCGTGATGGCCTGAGCGGTTTGCCGCCGGAAATCAGGTTCGCCGGACCGATTGTGCCGTTTGGGTTCACGCTCCGTTTGTGCGGCCGCCCACGTTGTCGTGCCCGCCTGTGCGCCCGCCCACGTTACGCCTGCCGACGAATCGTTCCGCCAGCGAAAGTGCGCGCAGCGGATGAGCAGGCGTGCTTACTTGCAGCGAATCACCATCGACCGGTTCTTCACGTTCGCCGACACCACGTTCGTGATACCGCCGCCCGCCGTGCCGCCTTCGTCGGTGTCCTTCGATACGATGTCGTAGCCCGTCGCCCCGCACGCCTTGCCCGCCTGCACATAGCACGATGCCCAGCTCGACGCCGCGTCCGCGCCGCTGCAGTTGACCGCGAAGCCGCTTTCGCCGTTGGGCAGGTTGATCAGCGTCGTGTTGTTGGACGACGCGCATCCGCCGAGGCTCGCGATTCCAAGCGCAGCCAGTGCGGCAAGGGTGGCAGCGGGCACGGCGGCAAGTGGCTTCGCGCGGAACAGGACGGCAGTCGACTTCGACTTCATTGTGTTTTCCTTCAAGAAATAGGGTGTGAGCGAAGAGCGCAAGGCGGTCGCTGCAAGGCCATCGTGGCCGTGGCAGGGCCGCCGTCCGGTGGCAGCGCAGACGCAAACCGTCGTCGGGAGGAGGGCAGGCCGGCAATGAGCGCCGATGACGGCAAGGCGTGCCCTTGCCCGCGCATCAGGCTTCGGGTCTCAAGCTGGGGTGTCCCGTTTCGGACACGTCGATGCGAATGCCCGCCTGCTCGACGAGGCGCCGACTCTCGGCGCCTTCCTCTGTCGCGGCGTCTTCCCAGATGCTGATCGCCTTCGGAATGTCGATGCCATGACTTTCCGCGTACGCAAACCACGCATTGGCTGCATCCGGCTCGGCGATTTCGCTGTCTCGAAGAAAATATTTTCCCATATCGTCGGTGCTCGTCCGGAAATTGCGGACGCCTTCCCCTGGATTCGCGTTGCGCGCGCGTCGGATTGGCGGTGTGTCCGCGGAGCGCGTTCGACCGCCGCCGCGTTCGAAAGTGCGCGAATTCGCGCACTGCAAGGCGCCGCGGGATGCGTCCGAACCGGCCGTAGAACTTATCGCGCGACGGAAGGACTTACTGTGTATCGCACGTGGCGTGCCCCGTGCTTTCGATCGAACGAAACCGTAACTGACAGAACGAGAGGCGAGTATGGCTGAGAGGGTCAGCGGCCCTTACCGGGGCTATTACATCAGTGCGTCGGCGCGTCTCGTGCCGCCGCACGAGCAGGCGCGGCGCGCGGGTGAGCGCGAGGGCCTGTACGTCGGCGCGGTCAGCCTGTCCGAGCGCGGGCCCGACGATCCGCACCGGATGGAGACGCTCGTGGAAATCGGCGACGAACATCGCTTTTCGACGGAAGACGAGGCGCTCGCTTTCGTCGAACAGGCGGGCCGCGCATACGTCGACCGGCTGCTCGACGGGCATTGAGCACGCGCGGGCATTGGCGGGATGCGGCGCATGCCGCGCGCGGTGCGCGTTGTCGTGCACGCACGAAGGCCGCGACACGCATTCGCCGATGCGCAGATAAGTAGGCCCGCAGCCTGCAAGGCCCACCGCCCGCAGCCCGCAGCCCGCAGCCCGCAGCCCGCAAGGCCCACCGCCGACGGCTCGTAGCCCCAAAGCCATGCCGCCCACGGCTCGCAGCCGCGGCCCGGCAAGGCCCGCAACTCGCCGCGCGGCCGGCGCTGGACCGCCGTATGCCGCTACGAGTACCATAAAGCCCGCTGACCGGGCCAGCCGTGCGCATCTCGCGCCGTTCGCGCACTGATGCGGCCGCTGGCCTTTTCCGCCGGATTTTCCCGATGAGGTCACCATGGAGATTCGTTTTCCCGCGGACGCACCCGACTACCGCGACTTCAACCTGACGCTGGTGTTTCCGGCGCTCGTCGATGGTGAGCGGGTACCGTGCGCGATTTCCGTCGAAGCGCTCGAAGATCATTTCGGCGCCAGATCGAACGATACGGAAGGATGGCGCCGCGCGTTCGACGCCGGCCGCGCGC
This sequence comes from Paraburkholderia diazotrophica, assembly GCF_900108945.1. GTDB lineage: Bacteria > Pseudomonadota > Gammaproteobacteria > Burkholderiales > Burkholderiaceae > Paraburkholderia > Paraburkholderia diazotrophica. The sequence goes on from NZ_FNYE01000001.1 coordinate 282,290, forward strand.
ATATCGAAGCCGTCGCCCGCGAGCATCTGCTGATCAGCAATGGCACGCCCGTTCTGCTCAAGAGCGGCCACTTTCCACCTGGCAATCTGGCGGGCGCATAAGCGCGGTTCGCACGGCTCGTCTGCGAAGCGCCAGGCGCGCAATCTATCCCGCTTGTTCCGCTATTCGTCTGTTCCTCGTCCGCTCTTCGTCCGCTCTTCGTCCGCGCCGGACGGGCGTGGCTCACACCTGTCATGCGGGCTGCTTCGCATCCGCGCGCTGCGTAGCCTGCCGTCCAGCACGGTGCGCGGCGGCAAACGACTGCGCGATGCCTGCTTCGTACGACGTCTTGATGACCGGGCCGATCAGCGTGGTCAGCGCCGTATCGTCGAGCACGACGGGGTCCGTCATCAGGTAGTGCATTTCCACCAGCTCCCGCAGCATCGGATTGAAAAGGCCCAGCACGCGCAGCATCGTCTTGCCCGCAACCATCAGCCTGGGCTCGCGTTGCGCGAGCGCATACGCGCGTTCGGCGATTTCACGCTGCGTGATCGTGCCCGCGCCCGCCAGATGCAGCACGCGCCCGAAAGCCTCCGGCGTGCGCGACAGCCGTTCGACGACAGGCCCGACGTCGGGCATGAATACGAACTCGTGCGGCACGTCGATGGGGCCGATCATCTGCGCGCGCTTGCCGAGCGCCGCCCCTTCGAATACGCCATGCAGAAAACTGCGCTCGACGCCCGGCCCGTAGAAATCGGGCAAGCGCAACACGAGCGTTTCGAGCCCGTCGCGTCCATGCGCGTCGATGACGAGATTTTCCTGCGCAAGCCGCATCTTGCCCTTGAAAGTGTGCGGCTCGCGCGGATGCGATTCCGTGACGGGCCGGCTGCGCGGCCGACCGTACGGATACACGGTGCCGATCAGGATCAGCCGCTGCACGCCGGCCGCGCGCAGACCGTCGAGCGTCTTTTGCATCAGCACCGGATGCTTTTCGAACTGGTGATAGGGCACGCCGACGAGATACACGGCCGTCTGCAATCCGGCGGCCGCCGACGCGACGGAAGCGGGATCGTCGGGATTCCACGCGACGATTTCCGCGAGGGGATCGTGACCGAACGACGCCTGCAGCGCCGCCCGGCCACGTCCGATCACGCGATAGCGGCGGCCCGCCGCGCCCAGCGCGTGGGCGATGCTTTGTCCGGCGGCGCCCGCCGCGCCTAACAGGCCGATCTGTGCTGCATTGTCCATGACGACTCCCGCAAAACGCGCCGTCGGCTGCGGCACTGTCGAAACAGCTCCGCGCGGAGCGCAAGAAACTTGATGAACAGCGTTCAGTGAACGGTGTTCAGTTTAATTTGACTTTTCAGTTTGTCAACCCGAAAATTGCCTGCATGGGAATCGCCGAAAGAAAGACACGTCAGAAGCTGGAGCTGCGCGAGCGCATCCTCGATGCCGCGCGGCGCATCGTCATGCGGGAAGGTTTTGGCGCGCTGTCGATGCGCAAGATCGCCGACGCGATCGAATATTCGCCCGCCACGCTGTATCTGCACTTCGAAAGCCGCGACGCGATCGCGCATGCGCTGTGCGCGGAAGGCTATGCGCAACTGCTGGCCACCTTCGAGCCGCTGATCCCGATCGCCGATCCTGCCGAGCGGCTGCGAGCGATCGGGCGCGCGTATGTCGCGTTCGGCGTCGCACATCCGCAGACGTACCGGCTGATCTTCATGGAAGATCCGTCGTACACGGGCGCCGCGCTGGTCGGCGACGCCGGCGCGTCCGATAAAGATCCCGGCGATACCGCATTTCGTCTGATGGTCGAGTCGATCGATGCGCTGAAGGCGCAGGGGCGTCTGCCCGGCGCGCCCGACAGCCACGTCTGCGCGGAAGCGCTGTGGGCGACGATGCATGGCATCGTCGCGTTGCATCTGACTTGCCCCGTGTTTCCGCGCGCGCCGCTCGACGCCGTGGTGGACGCGGCGCTCGTCGCGTGGTTCGGCGCGCAGCAGACGGACGCATCCGGCGAAGCAGAAGCGAGCGCCGCCAAAAACCCAGCCGGCGACGCGAATGCGTCCGAAGCATCGGAAGGAACGAAAGCACGCCGCGCGGCTTCATCGAAAACCAGGGCCCCGTAGTACCGTCCGCTTGCCCCAGGGCACGACCACCGCCGTCGCTGAAGAACTCGCCCGCGTGCTAACGTATGTGCCGCACATCATTCAACCGCTTTACGTACGAACCATGTCGATACCCGAATCGCGCAGCGCCTCTGACGAACTCATCGCCTATGTCGCCAACCGCATTGGCTTCATCGAACTGAACCGGCCGAAGGCGCTCAACGCGCTGTCGCTCGGCATGATGCGAGCGATGCACGCGGCGCTCGATCAATGGCGCGACGATCCCGGCGTGCTCGCCGTCGTCGTGCGCAGCACGAGCGAGCGTGCGTTCTGCGCGGGCGGCGACATCCGCTACCTGTACGAGTCGTTCCGGCGCGGCGACCGCGAAGCCGTCGATACCTTCTTCATCGACGAATACCGGCTCGATCACGCGATCTTCGCGTACACGAAGCCTTATATCGCGTTCATGAATGGCGTGGTGATGGGCGGCGGGATGGGCATTTCGCAGGGCGCGCATCGCACGGGCGGTCTGCGCGTCGTGACGTCGTCGACGCGCATGGCGATGCCCGAGACGCGCATCGGCCTCTTTCCCGATGTCGGCGCAGGATGGTTTCTCGCGCGCACGCCGGGCGCGATCGGCCGCTATCTGGCTGTGACGGGCGAGACGATCGGCGCCGCCGATGCGCTCTACGCGGGGCTCGCCGACGCGTACCTGCCCGACGATGCGATCCCCGCGCTGATCGACGGGCTCAAGACGCAGACGTTCGAGCAGGGCGCGGACGTGGTTGCGTGCGTCGAGCGCGAGGCGCAGTGCCACAAGGTCGTGCCGTTGCCCGACATCTCGCCGCTCGCCGACGCGCGCGCGTTGATCGACAGGCACTTCGCATTGCCCGACGTCGCGCAGATCGTCCGCTCGCTCGATCGCGAAGGCGATTGCGCGAGCGCCGATTGGGCCGAGCAGACGGCCGCCGTGCTGCGCGAGCGCTCGCCGCTGTCGATGGCCGTTTCGCTCGAAGTGGTGACGCGCGCCGAAGGGACGATGGCCGAATGTCTGCGGCGCGATCTCGATCTGACGCGCTCGTCGTTCGAATGGGGCGACGCGCCGGAAGGCATCCGCGCGCGCATCGTCGACAAGGACAACAAGCCGGACTGGCGCTTTGCGCGTATCGAAGACGTGACGCGTGCGGACGTCGAGAAGATGTTCGAAAGCCCGTGGCCCGCGCACGAGCATCCGTTGCGCGACCTGCAGGGCTGAGGCCAACGCGGACCCGAACAGAACGCAGGCCGTGACCACAACGCAGACCCGAACAGAACGCAGGCCGTGACCAGAACACAGGCCCGAAGAAAAAAACGCAGCGGTCTCAGTCCTCGGCTGTCATGAAGGCGCGCATGAACACGAGCGCGCCCCATCCCCACATCGCATTCGATGCAAAGCCGAGCGCGAGGCGCGGCAGCATGTTGCCCGTCGGCCAGATGCCGCGAATGGGATCGACGACGAACACGGACGCCGCCGTCAGCACAATCCCGCCGAACACGAATGCGGGAATCCACGGCGCGGGACGCTCGGGCGATACGCGCAGCAGCCACGCCATCAGCACGGCCCACACGGAACTCCAGATCGCGTTCGCGATGAATTCGGGCAGGCCGATGGGAGCGAATGGCGCTGTCGAGAACCCTGTCGGGTCGATGAGACCGGCCGCGTGCAGAAGCGCGAGCGTCGACTCGTGAAAGAACAGCGACGCGAGAAAGCCGGACACGAACGGCAGGATGATTTTTTGCATGCTTGACAGCGTCAGTCGCCGGGCGTCGATGACTAAGCGTTACGCCCGCGCAGGTTGATTGGATCGAGCGCCATTATATCGGCGGCGCGCTGCTGTTTTCGTGCGAGCACGCGCGGAACATGCGGCGACGAGGTGCGCGCGACGTATGCTGCAGCGTCAGGTAAATCACGAAAGTGGAAAACCTAAGCTCAAAAAAATCGTTCAAAAGAAAGCGCGCGATCCATAGACTCTTTTTCCATGCAGACGGCGGCGGCGTGCTCAGGACGCATGCACCGCCGGCGGATTAACACGCCGCGCGTTGCGCGCGCGTTCCACGTGATTCACATGAGAGAAGCTGTCGCGATGTCCGATCCGATGCCGATTCGCGGGTGCCCGGCCGCTTCGTGCGCGGCACGCGATCCATGCTTTGCGCGCAGGCCGCCGCGCTGTCGCCGCTGACGCGCTCTTTCGCGGTTGTTTCTTCGCGCGGTCTTATCCGTTTTCCCTACTCCGTTCCGATGCGCCGCCTCGCGCGCGGCATCGCGCGGTCACGTCCGTTCGAAACGCAGCCGTGCACTCATGCGAGCGCGAAAACAGGCGGGCGACGCAACCGGCCAGCCATCCGGCACCGACTGACATCAACTCGAACAAACGCAGGAGCAGCCCATGAATGTGTTCTGGTTCATTCCGACTCACGGCGACAGCCGCTATCTCGGTACGTCGCAAGGCGCGCGCGCAGCCGACTATGACTACTTCCGGCAGATCGCCGTCGCCGCTGATACGCTCGGCTACGAGGGCGTGCTGCTGCCGACGGGCCGTTCGTGCGAAGACGCATGGGTCGTCGCGTCGAGCCTGATTCCCGTCACGCAGCGGCTCAAGTTTCTGGTCGCGATCCGGCCGGGCATCGCGTCGCCGGGACTGTCGGCGCGCATGGCGGCGACGTTCGACCGGCTCTCGGGCGGGCGTCTGCTGATCAACGTCGTGACGGGCGGCGATGCCGCCGAGCTGGAAGGCGACGGGCTCTTCGTCGATCACGATACGCGCTACGAAATCACCGACGAGTTCCTGCGCATCTGGCGCGGACTGCTGACGAGCGCGCATGGCGGCGAAGCGATCGACTTCATCGGCAAGCATCTGAAATCGAAGGGCGGCAAGCTGCTGTATCCGCCCGTGCAGAATCCGCATCCGCCGCTGTGGTTCGGCGGATCGTCGCCGGCTGCGCACGAGATGGCGGGCGAGCACATCGACACGTATCTGACCTGGGGCGAACGGCCCGAAGCCGTCGCGATGAAGATCGCGGACATTCGCGCGCGCGCCGCGCAGCATGGCCGCAAGATCAGATTCGGCATCCGTCTGCATGTGATCGTGCGCGAGACGGAAGACGAAGCGTGGGCCGCCGCGGACAAGCTCATCAGCAAGCTCGACGACGACACGATCGCACGCGCGCAGGCCTCGTTCGCGAAGATGGATTCCGAAGGCCAGCGGCGCATGGCCGCGTTGCATGGCGGCAAGCGCGGCACGCGCAAGGAACTCGAGGTCTATCCGAATCTGTGGGCGGGCGTTGGGCTCGTGCGCGGCGGCGCGGGCACGGCGCTCGTCGGCAGCCCCGAACAGGTCGCCGCGCGCATGCAGGAATACGCGGACCTCGGCATCGAGACGTTCATCCTGTCCGGCTATCCACATCTCGAAGAGTCGTATCGCTTCGCAGAACTCGTGTTCCCGCTGCTGCCGGGCCGCCAGCGCGCGAGCGCAAGCGGTCCGTTGTCGGGGCCGTTCGGCGAAATTGTCGGCAACAACTATGTGCCGAAGGCGGCGCAAAGCTAGACCTGTTCTGACGCATGCGGGCGACGCGCGATCGAGCGCATCGTCCGCGTAAAGGAGTCGTTTATGCCGACTGTTTCTGGCAAGAACATCGCGAGCCCCGCATTCGCGCGGCTCGCACGCAAGGCAGCGCCGTGGCTCGTGCCGCTTGTCATCCTCATCGCGTGGGAGCTCGCCGCGCGCAGCGGCGTACTGTCGACGCGCGTGCTGCCCGAGCCGCTCGCCGTCGTGAAGGCCGCGTGGTCGCTGATCGAGTCGGGCGAGATGTGGGCCGACGTGAAGGTGAGCACGTGGCGCGCGGTGTCGGGCTTCGCGATCGGCGGCGGCATCGGCTTCATGCTCGGGCTCGCGACGGGTCTCTTCAAGCCCGTCGATATCGCGCTCGACACGACCGTGCAGATGATCCGCAACATCCCTGCGCTCGCGATGATTCCGCTCGTGATCCTCTGGTTTGGCATCGAGGAAGAGGCGAAGGTGTTTCTCGTCGCGCTCGGCGTGTTCTTTCCGATCTACGTGAACACGTACCACGGCATTCGGTCCGTCGACGCCAATCTGATCGAAATGGCGCGCAGCTACGGCGTAAAGGGATTCGCGCTGTATCGCGACGTGATCCTGCCGGGCGCGCTGCCGTCGATTCTCGTCGGCGTGCGCTTCGCGTTCGGGCTGATGTGGGTCACGCTGATCGTCGCGGAAACGATCTCCGCGCAATCGGGCATCGGCTACATGACGATGAACGCGCGCGAGTTTCTGCAAACGGATGTGGTCGTGGTCGGCATTCTGCTGTACGCGGCGCTCGGCAAGCTCGCCGACATGCTCGCGAAAGGACTCGAGCGCGTGTCGCTGCGCTGGCATCCCGCTTATCAGCAAGGAGCGAAAGCATGAGCGCAAGCACATTGCCGGCATCGTTCGGCGGCGCGGCGCGCGCCGATCTCGACGCGCAACGACAGCATCCGCGCGCGCATGAGCGCGGATCGAATGAAACAGTGGCTGCCGCTGTCGACGCTATCGACGCTGCCGAGCGCGATGCAGGTGCGCTGCATGACGTGACCGACCGTTCCCGCGACGCCGATGCGCTCGCGTTGCGCAAGACCACGCGCGACGCAAGCGACGCGTCCGTCGCATTGCGCGGCGTCGGCAAGCGCTATGGCGAGCGCGCCGTGCTCGCGGACTTCGATCTGTCGATCGAACGCGGCAGCTTCGTGTCGATCGTCGGGCGCAGCGGCTGCGGCAAGTCGACTCTGTTGCGGCTGATCGCCGGTCTCGAAGCGCCGAGCTCGGGCACGCTCGACAAACGCGCGGACGGCTCGCAGCCGTTCGACACGCGGATCATGTTTCAGGATGCGCGTCTCCTGCCATGGAAGACGGTGCTGCAAAACGTGATGCTGGGACTTGGCCGTTCATCGCGCGACGATGCGCGCGCGGTGCTCGCCGAAGTCGGTCTGCTCGAGCGCGCGAACGACTGGCCCGCGCGGCTGTCGGGCGGCCAGCGGCAGCGCGTCGCGCTGGCGCGCGCGCTCGTGCATCGGCCGCAGCTGCTGTTGCTCGATGAGCCGCTCGGTGCGCTCGATGCGTTGACCCGCATCGAAATGCACGCGCTGATCGAACGGCTGTGGCGCGAGCATCGCTTCACCGCACTGCTCGTCACGCACGACGTGCACGAGGCTGTCGCGCTCGGCGACCGCATTCTGCTGATCGAAGACGGCCGGATCGCGCTCGATCAACGGGTGCCGCTCGCGCGTCCGCGCGAAAGGGCGTCGGCGGCGTTCGCGAAGCTCGAAGAGCGCGTCTTGCAGCGCGTGATGAAAACACACGCGCTGCATGAGTCCCCGGCAATCGATGCCAGCGCGAGCGCGACGGGGGAACCGGTCGGCGCGCATCCGCGCGACGTCCGCTGGGCGGTGTGAGCGCTGGCCGCTGGAACCTCGCTGGAACCTCTTTATCCACTCACGGAGCCATCCGATATGAGCATTTCCGCCATCAACGTACGTAACCAGTTCAAAGGCAAAGTGAAGGAGATCATCCGGGGACCCGTCGTGTCGGAAGTCGACGTCGACACGCCGTTCGGCGTCGTCACGTCGGTGATCACGACGCGGTCGATCGACGAACTCGAACTGAAGGTCGGCGCGGAAGTCGTTGCGCTCGTGAAGTCGACGGAGGTGTCGCTCGCCAGGCTGTGAACATTGTGCGTGTGTGAGCGGCGCGGCCCGCCGACCGCCTTGTTCGCGGTGAGGTACACGTGCCGTCCACGCTTCCTTCGCCGGCGCGCGACGCCGCGCTATCTCGCGTTCGTCGCGCTGGCGGGCGGGTTGTGCATCATCTTGTCGTTGGTCGGCTTGCGCGGCTTCTTGACGGGCATGTTGTCGGGATTGGTCGCGCTCGCGGTGCCCGATGCTGCCGGGGGCGGGGGCTTCACCATCGGCGCGCTGGATTCGGACGTCGCGTTCTGCGCGAGCGCTGTCCCCGCAACGCCTGCGGACGCTGCGAGCAAGACAGCCGCGCCGATTCGCGCCAATACCTTCCGCCCGAATAGCGTGTGCGTGTTGATCGTGTGAATCATCGCGTTCTCCGTGCTGTTTCTTTTTGGCTCCGTTGCGACGCGCGTGCCAGCCTGCGCGCGACGTGTGCTGTTCTCTTGTAGACCGCGTCCTTGCGTGGAAATTCTGCGTATTTGCGCGGGTTTCGAACCCTTTGCATCCATTTCGCGTCGGCGCCGCGCTTCCAGCAATCCCGGCTGGAAGTGCTAGCATGGATTGAGCGGTGAATCGAGCGCCAGAGGGCGCATCGCCAGACGGGCGGTGCGCCGTCAGCGCGTGCGGAGGCGGCGATGACGAAATCCCTGAGTACGGATGCAATCGATACCTTGCGGCAATTGAACGATGTCGGGACGGGGCAGGCGCCGCCTGCCGTCGAACCCGTCGTCGAGAAGGAACTACTCGGCGCGGGGCTGGTGGCGAAATCGTCGAAAGGCGCGGGTATCGAAATCACCTGTGACGGCAGAAAGTACCTGTCCGGCGATTGCGACTGAGCGTGCACACCGGCGCTAAACGACACTGCGGAAAGAGGGAGGCGCGATGGAGCCGAAAGGCATCGACATGGGCGACTATCAGGAGCGCTACAAGGACTTCGACATGGAGGTCGCCGTCGAGCAGGTCCTGACGGGGGTGAAGGCGCATTTCCGCGTGCTCAAGGGCGAAGCGGTGATGCTGGACTGGCGGCTCGTGCACATCGACCGCTTCTGGCCGACGGAGCACGCCGCTGCCGAAGCGGGCTTTCAGGCCGCGCGGGAAGCGATCAATACCGAGCTGCTTGCCGCCGGCGGATAAGCTCGGACACCACATTCGATCGCGCAAAAACAAAGCCGGATGCTCCGTGGAGAACATCCGGCTCGACTGCACCTGCAACAACGAACTGCGTGGTACTACCAGGGTACGGCAACTACGTGGTACTGGTACTTCGAACTACTGGTACTTCGAACTGCACCATCAACGGCACTTCTTGACTGCTTCGACTGCGGTACTGCCACTTCTGGAACTGCACTACAACACTACCGGGTACTGCCAGAACTGCGTACTGCCTGTGCTGCGTGGTACTGCCTGCTACGAAACCTGCTGCCCGTCCAGCTTCGGCTTAGTGGCCGAAGAACACCGAGCCCGGGCCAGTCTGCGGCTCATGCTTGCCGCCTTGCGACGAACCGTTTTGCACGCCGCCATACGCGACGTTCGCTTGCTGTGCCTGTTCGGCTGCCAGAGTCTGTGCGGTCTGGCCTTGCTGCGAAGCCGGCGCGCCGACCGTCGGGTTGTAATGCGGAGCCGGACCGTAGCCGCTTGCGAAAGCGGGAGCAGCCAGCGTGGCGGAAGCGGCGATCAGAACTGCGGCGATAAGCTTGGTCTTCATGGTGAACTCTCCGTCATATTTGATTCAGTAAGAGACGTTGCGTGGTGCTTGGGTCTGTTCGCAACGTCGATGGAATGCAGTGTATACCCCTACTATCGATTCTTTGTGCCGATAATTTGAAATTACTATTCTTCGATCGGAAACAATGATGAGACGTCCGTCTGGCGGTGATTTCGCGCGTATGCGCCCTGATAAGCCGCTCTTACCGCTTGGAAAAACCTCATGTAAATCATGGGCTTCCGGGAGCGTCGCCACGCGGAACGAGGGGCGGGAGGCCGGCTTGCGGTAGAATGAGCGGTTTGGTTCTTACGCGTTGGCCTGTTCTTACGCGTTTGCCGTTCGCGTTTCCTTCGTCGTTTTCCTTCTGTCTGCCGCCCCATGTCCTCGAAGCCCATTGCCAGTCCCCGCCGCGTGTCCGTCGCGCCGATGATGGACTGGACCGATCGCCACTGCCGCTCGTTTCACCGCACGCTGTCGCGGCACACCTGGCTGTATACGGAGATGGTGACAACGGGAGCGCTGATTCACGGTGACGTCGAGCGCCATCTGGCGTTTACGGCCGATGAGGCGCCCGTCGCGCTGCAACTCGGCGGCAGCGAGCCTGACGATCTGGCGCGCTCGGCGAAGCTCGGCGAGCAATGGGGCTACGACGAGATCAATCTGAATTGCGGTTGCCCGTCGGAGCGCGTGCAGCGCGGTGCGTTCGGCGCATGTCTGATGAACGAGCCGCAACTCGTCGCCGATTGCGTGAAAGCGATGCGCGATGTGGTCTCGGTGCCCGTGACGGTGAAGCACCGGATCGGCGTCGATGCTGTGGAGGATTACACGTTCGTGCGCGACTTCGTCGGCATGATTGCCGAGGCCGGCTGTAACGTGTTCATCGTGCATGCGCGCAATGCGATCCTCAAAGGTCTGAGCCCGAAAGAGAATCGTGAGATTCCGCCGCTCAAATACGACTACGCGTATCGGTTGAAGCGGGACTTTCCGCAACTTGAGATCATCATCAACGGCGGCATCACGACGCTCGACGAAGTCGATGCGCATCTGGAGCACGTCGATGGCGTGATGCTTGGACGCGAGGCGTATCACAACCCGTATGTGCTCGCGGATGTCGATGCGCGTTTCTACGGCTCGACGCAACCCCCGCCGACACGCGAGGAAGCGGAAGCGAAGCTGATCGAGTACTGCCGCGCCGAACTTGCGCGCGGCACGTATCTCGGCGCGATCGTGCGTCACGCGCTGGGGTTGTATCGCGGCGTCGCGGGTGCGCGCGGATGGCGGCGCGTGTTATCGGACAGCAAAAAGCTGGCTGCGCGCGATCTTGCGATTTTCGACGAGGCGCGACAGCATTTGCGCGAGCCCAGCGAAATGTTTGAATAAAGGGCTTTGCAAATACGATTCGTGTTTGTATAATCTCGCTTCTTCGTTGCTGAGCTGGATTCAGCGGCAAGCGGCGAAGGTGTAGGGCAGTGGTGGCTGTAGCTCAGTTGGTAGAGTCCAGGATTGTGATTCCTGTCGTCGTGGGTTCGAGTCCCATCAGCCACCCCAGAAAGAATTCAAGTCTATCAAGGCTTTAGCGAACGGCACTGTGATTTTATCCAGTGCCGTTTTTGCTTTATGTTCCCGCCAAAATTCCCATTTTGGGAATCGAGCGACCCTCGCTCGACATACGCCAAATCACATAGTACTCACAGCGCTCGGCGCTTCACGATCTTCGATCGGTCATAGACTCGAGCGGTAGTCGCGGGATTTGCATGCAGATCGGGCAGTGCGCCGCGCTCCGCTTTGTGCTGGGTGACGTAGTAGGCGCGCAGGTCGTGGAAGGTGAATCGATGCGCGATCACCTCTTTCTTGATCGCCTCGACCATCAGCTTCTGCCACATCGCCTTGAAGCCCGCCTGCGTGTATGCGTTGCCCGATCGATTCGGGAAGACATACAGGCAGTCGTTTTTGCGGACGACCTCAAGGCGGTCGAGCAAGGCCGTGATGTGCGGCGTGATCTCGATCTGCTCGATAACTTCGCCGCGCTTCTTGCCGCGCTGCTTCGCTCGCTTTACCCGGATATGCCCAGCTTTGCGATCGATCTGCGGCCACGACAGGTCGAGAAACTCCACCTTGCGGTTGCCCGCACCGGCCGCATACTCCGCAGCCATGCCGATCATTGCGCGCTGGCCACCCTGGTCAGCGAGCCATTGCGAGAACGCGGCGAAATCGGCCGGTTCAGGAGCTTCCGTGCGTGGCTGCTCTTCGTTGCGCTTCACCTCGCGACACGGGTTGTGTTTCGCCTCCCCGCGCTCGATCGCGAGACCGATCAGGTTCGACAGCAACGCAGCCTCGCGGTTGGCGCGCACGGGCGCGTCTGCGCGCTCCTTCCGCAGATACTTGGCAACGTCCGTCGCGTCGATGTCGGACGCTCGCATGTCACCGAAAATCTCAAGCAGCTTGAGTGAGCACTGCGTGTAATCAGCGCGCGTGTATTGCGAATATCGGTTCCAACCCGGTGTCTCCTGAAACTGCTCCCACAGCCGCCTGATCGTGCCGATGTCATCGCCGGCGCCCGTCATATCCAGCACCTTCCGGATCGCCTCGACACGGTCGCTGCCGAGATTGACTGGCTTGCCGCCCACCGGGTGATAGCGATAGGTGAATCCCTTCTTCGTCCGGCGCGCTTCCATGCGCGGAAGCAGGCCGTCACGCACCGGTTTTCTCATGCTGCGTTCTTCCACTTCGGCGCGGTGCGGCGCTGCTGCGTGCCGGGCTCGCGATTCACCTGCTCCCACGTCAGCAAGGGATGACCATCGACCTTGCGCGGCGCGTCGATGCCCAGCGCCTTCTTAATCCAGCGCTTTTGCGCGGCGCCTTGCGTAAGGCCTCCCGTCAGTTCGACGAGCTGCTCATTCGTCACGATGCTCATTGACACCCCAGTGTTTTCTCGTTGTTTCGATGATTCGTTGTGCTGCTTCAGTCATGCAGTGAGACTCTCCGGCCATGCGTATCCGTGCTCGCGCCAACACCGATGACAAAGTTGCGGTGCGATGCCACCTTCTCGATCGCGATCCCACGAGGCCAGGCCGGCATGCGCGCCAAATGCACGGCCGCAGCCTGTGCAGGTGTCGACGTAGATGTCCTCGTCGTCGCAGATTTCGCAGTTGTCGCAATACAGGCGCCCATGCGGGCATGCGTCGTCGAAATCGTCCCAGCTGTCGTCGTAATACCGCTCGTCATCGTCCCATCCGCCTTCGATGTAGCTGGGATGCCAGTCGAAAGGTTGCTCGAATGCGGCTGCAAGGCGCCGCGAGAGCATCGAGGCGCGCGCTGCGATGTGTCGGACCTTCATGCCGCACCTCGCGGGAATTCGTCATGCGTGCGGCCGTCGAGATGGCGTCCGGCGGCGCGCTTGCCAATTCGATACAAATCGGGCTCGTCATCGACGTGCCCGTAGCTCGCGAGACTTTCTTCGCCGAACATCCAATCGTCTGCGAACCAGTGCGCGGTCTTCACGACACCGGTTTGCCGCCCGACGTTCTCCCCGGGAGTCCATTCGCCCCATTGCTTGAACAGAAACGGCACGCCTGCCTCGGCACACTGATCACGCACATCTCTGGCCCAATTCGGATGCATCGGCCTCGCGCCGGGTCCGCTTTCGCCGCCGCAGATCACCCAATCGATGCCGCTCTGGATCATCCACGGCTGGCAAATCGAAGCACCGCCGCCCTGCGGTAGGTCGGGCCCGGGCATGGGTCGCTCAAGATCGATCGGCCCGAGCATTGGCTCGATGGAGAGGAAGTGCACGCGCGCGGGCACAGCGAGCAGCTTCGGGATGTCGCGGTCGGCCTCTGCCTGATTGACGACCGTCGCGCCGAGCCAGACGTTGTGGCGTCCCGCCAGCCAGTCGTGCGAACGGGCGCGTGCGACCATCTCGAAAACGTTGCCGATGCGCTTCGTCAGCAGCAGCCAGTCAAGATTCGGCGTGAGTTCGATCAGGTCGAACAGATCGCGACGCCAGATCGGATCGACGGCGTTGTCGAAGACGTCGGCGAGCGATGCGCAGAACACACGCTGGCGACGGCCGTGCTGCGCGAAGAACTCAGCGTGCGCCTTGTTCCATTGCAGCGGCTTGCGCCAGTTCGCAACCGACGTGCGCCGGCGCGGCGCGCCCGGCCCCCAATTGATCGCCGTGCCGCCGGCGAAGCGCGCGTTGCGCGTCTCGGCGTAGCAGTGATCGCAGCCGGGCCCGACCTTCTGGCAGCCTTCCCACGGATTGAACGTGTGATCGGTCCATTCGATTTTGCTGTTCTCGCTCACGCCTTATCTCCCTTCTCTGCGGATGCCGCGATAGCAGCGTCGATTGCGTATTTACCAACGTATCCACCACCTAGATTGATAAGCGTCCCATCGTCGCGAACGCGGCAGAATACGAACGGGCCGGAATAGACGTGACGCCAGCGCTCCGCATCCTTCGCCATCGCGCTGTCAGCGACAGGGGCGGCGCCGTCAGTGATGAGCTTGGCGACACCATCAACCTTTTCGCGATCGCCGAAGACCATTAAGCCTGGGCCGACGCGGAGAATCACTTCCTCGGGCTTAACCAGCAGCCGCGTTCCCGGCTCCGCGCCATTGGCAGCGATACGGGCTTCGAGTTCGGCGATGCGCGTTTCGAGCTTCTTCGCGTATGCGCTGATGCCTCGCGCCGTCCAGCCGCCGTCGATCGCGTCTTGCGGCAGGCCGTCGAGAATGCGCTCAAACTCGGCAATGCGTGCGAGAAGCGGCGTGGTCGCTTCGGCTTCGATAGCGTTGGCGAACTCGTACACGCGCGTCGAGTAAATGCCGCCGGCGGCGTTGCGCCGGCCGTCGTTCGCGATCAGGTCGATCAGATCTTCAGTCATGGTGTCCTGCCGGATATATAAAGTTCGGATCAGTCGCCCACATCTTGTGCTGCGCCTGGGCGTTGCCGCTATCGATCTTTGCCTTCAGCGCTGCCGCCGCATCGCATAGCCGGTTGTAAGCCTCGACGGTGCCGAGCTGCGTTTCGAGGTCGCGCATGGTCCCCCACAGTCCGTATTCGCACGGCCGCATGATGCGGCGCGGTGCTGGTCGGCTGGTGGCCCCCTGAACCGGGAGCTGCTTCACGTCAGCCATTGAATTGCTCCGATTCGCGCAGAAGGTCGCGGAGTGCTTCCTTCTCTTCCTCGGCGGTTTCGAGCGCATTGCCGGAATCGAAGACGCCACCCACGAGCGACCATGCCGATGCGAACACCTGCGCTTGTTCCATGATCTTGTCGACCTGCTCGCCAGTCAGACCTTGCTTTTGCACAGGCTTATCCACCGTTTGTGTGGATAACTGCACTGTCGTGGTTTCGCGCAGAACGTTCTGAACAAGCGTGCCGATCACTGCCGTTGCGGTTGGGCTGAAACCCGAGTCTTTGCAGGCGGCAATCAGCAGATCAACCTGATGACCCGTCAGCGACGCATTCGGCTCCCTGGCTACAGGCGTGGTCGACGCGTCGTGATGCCAAAGGAATGCGCAATAGGCCGCAACGTCGCGCGGGTCGCCCTTCTGCACATGCCGCATCAGTTCAGCCCGGCACTCGTCCATCCAGTCATCACGCAGCCAGTTGTTTGAGTAGCCGTACTTGCGCTGAGCCGCCAGCAGTTTGTTCGCAAGCGAGCGGGCGAACCGCCGCACGAGCTTAGCCGTGTCCGGATGCAACTCGTCCGAGATAACCGGCTCACTGGCCGCCGCCAACGATGCACGCGCCTCGGCCGCGCGCTTGATCTCGGCGTTTGCCACATCGTCGATGTGGCGTTCAGCCAGTTCGGCGGCCTTGTCACGCGAAAAATAGTGCTGGTAGTGCTCGCGAACCAGCTCACGAAAACTCAGGCGCGGAACGCCCAGCGTGTCGAATTGCGGTCGCGCATCCCAAAACGCATCGTCGGCCACATCCATCGCATCGACGGCTGGCGCCACTGCTGCGGGAGTGGCGGAAAACACTTCGCCCTCGACCGGTTCTGTGGGTTCTTCGAAGCCTTGGATGCCGCCGCACAACGCAGCGCGCGCAATGCTCCCGTCTTCGATCATCGTGCAGTCGTCGTCGCGCTCACTGAACAGCCAGTTTTGCGGCTCTCCGCTGACCGTATCGAACTGCTGCTGATCGGCGTCGATGTTGAAATGGTGGCCGTGGGCATAAAAGCGGAGCGCGTCGAGCACAGCGGCCGGAATGGTTTGTTTGGTAGTCATGGTTATCGTTGTCCTTGCGGTAGATCAGATCAGGCGCGGCTAGCGCGCTTGACGGCTTCGATAGCGAGTTGCGCCAGCGTGCCTTTCTCGTAGGTCGTCGAGCCCACCTGCACGCGTTCCGTCAGGCGCGGCCCGATCATCGCGCAGTCATGCATCAGCGCGCAGCTCGCGGAGTCGATGCAATCGCTCGGTTGTTTGCACTTCACATCAGACATAGTTCCTCCGCCGTAAAAAGGCCTCGTTGCGCCGGTTCCGGCCGGCTGTTGATTCGCTCGGTCCAGCGCTTTGCCTCGCGCCAGTCGTTTCCGTTTCTTCCCTGCTTGCGCGCCGAGTAGCTCCACGCCATCGAGTCGGCGGTGTGCAGCAGTTCCCGCACAATCCACGACGACAGCGCCGTCGACTTCAGCCCGAACCCGTGAAGCCGCAAATCCGGCCGCACTGCCTTGATCGCCATCAGCACCCGCTCGATTGCGCGGGGGTCACCGTTGCGCTTGCACACCGACCCGACTCCAACCCACGCACCTTGCGCCAATCGATCGCCATACATCTCGATGTGCCGCACGTAATCCTCTGGGTCGTAACCCTGCAACACCGGCAGGATGTAGACGCCGCCGACGTCGCACTTCACCAGCGCGTCATACCGTTCGATCGTGAGCTGCTGGTGTTGCTCGATCGTCATGCCTGTGATCTTCAGCATGTGCGCTTCGCACATATAGTCCTGCGCTACCGCCGCCAGCAGATTCCCGTTCGTCGACCAGCGCTTGATCTCTGCCGCGTAGACCTCGACGCCTTCCGGGTAGCCGCCGTGGGTCAGGATCGTGGTGAACGCGCCGCTGTCCATGATCCAGTCACCGACCGCGAATCCCGACTTGCGCTTCGCCAGCCGATTTTTGCTGATGAACGCCGCGTCGAAGTGCTGTGCATCGGATGGTTGGTGAAGCCCCGTGAAGAACCGCATGCGTCAGATCACTTCGAGTGCCGCGCGGATAAATTCCGCTGCCGGGCGCGGGTCGATGGCGTTTCCGATGGCGCGCAACTTAGCCACTCGGGCGGGTATCCCATTTCCCAGCCAGCGAACTCGGGGTGGAGGGAGCCGCCGCCACTTTCCATCGGGGCATTCGACGTATTGGCAACCGTCGATACCTGCGACGGCAGCGGCGAACCCCCGGCTCCGAAACTCATGTTCGGTCCACCCTTCTCCCCATCCGAAGCCCGGATCGTCGACCACATCGCGAGCACCACGTTCT
Source organism: Paraburkholderia diazotrophica (assembly GCF_900108945.1). GTDB lineage: Bacteria > Pseudomonadota > Gammaproteobacteria > Burkholderiales > Burkholderiaceae > Paraburkholderia > Paraburkholderia diazotrophica. The sequence goes on from NZ_FNYE01000001.1 coordinate 299,340, forward strand.
GGAGCGTCACTTGAGCTTTCGACCCATCCGGGCGGCGTCCAGACATCGACGTTCCTTGAGGAATGGTCTGGCCGCCGCTCGGTGTCGTAGCAGTGGGATATAGAGCCAGCAGGATCTTGCGAATTGCCACTTGTCCCGCGCTGTTGCCGGCCTCGTTGTAGCCGTCGCGCGCCGGCGCGTTGCTGGGCATCGTGGGCCATAAACCAACAACGATCCCGAAAGTGCTCCGCACCTGCGCTCGCGGCTTCGATAGGCATTGCCCCCACGGCGTATCCCAGCGCTTCCAGGTTATGTCGCACGAGACCGAGCCAGTCAGTCGCTGCCGCAACCTGTTCTCCAAAGAGGATTGCAGGGCGTCGCTCCTTGATGAGCCAGTACCACGCAGGCCAGAGGTGTCGCGGGTCATTAAACCCAAGTCCTTTGCCTGCGACGGAGAAAGGTTGGCAAGGACAGGAACCGGTCCAAACAGGTCGGTCATCCGGCCATCCGGCGACTCGAAGCGAACGCGACCATCCGCCAAGGCCGGCGAAGAAATGGCACTGCGTGTAGCCTCGCAGGTCATCAGGTCGGACATCTTCAATGCTCCTTTCGTCTACGTCGCCCGGCGCGATGTGCCCGGCGGTTATCAGGTTGCGCAGCCACTGCGCGGCGTATGGGTCGATCTCGTTGTAGTAAGCGGGCATCGGGTCAAGTCGTATCAGGCGGCGCTGTCGCAGAGTCCGTAGGAGGAAGCGCAGCCCGTTGAATCGGTGACGTCTGCTAGCAGGTCGTATTGCCGGCCGCCGCGCGTGGTCTTCGCCCACTCGACGCGGGCGCGGATGTTCAGGGCGGCATACACCTTCCGGCGATCTGCCGCGTCGTGGCCGTCCGAAAAGAAGGTCGAGAACCCACGCTTCGAGCACATGCCGACGATCAACTCCCAGCCTTCGATCCGGTCGATGTGCTCGGGATCGCGTCGCGAAATCTCACGAAGACCGTCCTTGTTCTCGTTGATGCATGGGTTGCAACCGACGCGCGACCGGCCTTCGCGGTACAGCGGATTGAGCCGGACGCCGCGCTCAAGTGAGAACTGGATAACCTGTGCTGCGGTGTCTTCGACGATCGGCCGATAAATGTACATACCGCGTCCGACACGCTCGAACACGCGCGCATTGCGCCGGTTATGCGATTCATCACGTCGAACACCTTGCCAGCTGACCACGTGGTATCCGGCATCGACCAGATCGAGTTGATAGGCGACGGCCATGTTCCGCTTCAGCTCTTCCGTGCAAAACTGAGCCTTCCGCGAGGGGAAGCGGCCTTTCCACATGCAGAGGTCGAGGAACGCATTCCCGCTGGGGTACATCACCGATAGGGCGCGACGCTTTGCCTTGTTGCTCCAACGCACCTTTCGGCCGCCGTCCCAGCCCATTTTCTGGATCGGCCTCCAGTCGATCGGCTCGCCGTCCTCGTCGTCCTCCGCGTAGACTGGGACCAGCTTGAGGGTGCCGTCCGCATTCTTGAGATAGACCGGCCTGCCGTAGCGATCGACCTTCGGGACACGCTTGTATTCACGTCGGGTACGAAGGTCTCGGGCGATGAACACACGTTTTGCGGCCAGCTGCGCGGTGAAGTCAGCTTTCAGCCGGTCAATGCGCACACCGGTCGTCTGCTCAAGATAGTCAAGGTGCGCATACACATGATGGTGCTCGTTATCGGTGTCGCAGAAGATCGCGCGGATCGACTCACGCGGCACGCGCTCAACAGCCTTTAGCAGCACCTTCTGGCTGTCCTTGCCGGCGGAAATCGAGACCACGTGGATGACGGGCTTTTTGCTCATACCCTTCTCGTTATGCGATTTGTTTGCGGATGGCCGAGGCGCGCGTCTGCGAGCAGCCAAGGTATTTGCGGATCTCAGTCACGGTCGCGCGGAGTCGCCCTGCGGCAATCTCAGCGGCGACGCGGGTAACGTCATCGACGGTCGTTTCGGGCGCCGCTTTCGGTTCGGTCACAGGCTCGGTCACGGCGTTACCGTGTTCGGTGACTACCGTTACTGCCGCGCCAGTATTGGGTTTGAGCGATTCGACCGGGCGCAGCGCGAGCAGCCAGCAGAAGCACGCGACTGCTTCGAGTACTGCCGCGAAAGCGAGACCGGCGAGCAATTCGACGCGACCTGACGGGAGGCCGAACGCGGTCAGCATGCCGGTCACGGGATCGGTTACGGCAGCGGCGCGCGCGGCGTCGGCGCGGTCCTGCGCGGCTTCCTGACGCTTCGCCTGTGCTGCTTCGGCATCGATCGCATCCAGCCGCGCGGCGAGGCTCGCGCGCTCGATCCGAAGGCTCGGGCACGGCTCGGCGCATCGGCGCTCGGTCACACGGGCAAGTTGCGAGACGATGACGGCGCGGTCAGCGGCGATGACTGCGAGACTGCGACCAGTTGTGGCTACTGCCGGTACTGCTGCGGCACGCACCTCGCCAGCATGCTTCTGAGCCAGGAGGAAAAAGACCGCATGCCCGTAGCAGGTAGCCGCCATGCATCCGATCCAGAGCAGGGCGCCGACAATACGGATGCGCCAGCCGTGCGAACGGATCAGGGCAGGGAGCAGGTGAGCGGCGACAACCAGCACGACGCCGACGGCGATCCAGAGCACCCGCTCGATCACGAATCCTCCCCGCTGCCAGCCCGCCATAACGGACAGACACGCAGCAGTCACGGTCGCAGCGCCTGCGAGTAATGCCGGTTGCGCTCTCATTGGCATGACTCAGGCACCCGTAGCTGCAGCGATGGCCGCATCGACACCTATCGCGAGCGCGTGAAAGTCGATACCGCCGAGGACGCCGCCGTGCTGGTCAATGATTCGGCCGCACATTGCCTTGCACGCGTACAACTTCTCCAGCATCAGCGGCGATGCCGCGATCAAGCGTGCGTTGGCGTCGATCTTCGCGTCGTTCCAATCTTCGGAAACAACGAGTGCGACCACTTGGCCGTTTGCGTGCACGGGCGCCGACGTCGTCAACGACACAGAGTCGTTGTTCGCGTGCCAATCGTGCTCGCAGAAATACATGCCGCTTTCGTCTTTCGCCGTCCAAGGGCCCGGTGTGTGTTTTGTGCTCATGCTCAGATCCTTTTGAATTCGACGACCCAGACCCACGGATTGGCCGCCCATGCACCATCGCCGTTGATCCGGTCCCAAAGCGTCCTGAACGAATCGCGGGCATTGATGCAGATCAGTTCGTCGCACCGCTCGGTTGATCGCAGATAGTCTTTCCAGTACTCACCTTCGTTGCGCAGGCTCTCGACGCCTTCTGCGGCTGCATCGGCCTCGCTGATGCTCTGCAGGCGCTCGACGCGTACACCGGTGATTTCGAGGGTGATGCGCGACGCCCATCGCGGCATGTGGATGGACGGCTTCCAACCCTGATGCAGGTTGTCTTCGAAGTCGACGTACTCAGGAATCGGACCGCCGTCGGCCCGGTATTCGCAGAACTCCGGCTTGTGATAGTCGGTGTCTGGGTCCCACGTGCCTTCTTCCCACATCGGCCCTTGCCACGTCTCGCGCACCCAGAGACGGTCGCCGGGTTCGCCGTAGGGACACTTGCTGCCCCATTCGCCGTCGTCGCTGTATGCGCCGAAGATCTCGGCGCCGGGCTCTTCGTCGCCAGTGCGCGTGATGACGGTCGGGTGATAGTGCGCAACGCGGATCGGCGAGACATCAGCAGGCGGCTGGTTCTTCACGATGCGGCGCGTCTGCGTCTTGCTTCCATCGAGCAGAGCACGCACCATCGGGCCGCTGAAGAGGATCGGACGTTCTTTCACGGCAGCGTCCTCCCGGTGACGTCCTGAACGTACTTGCGCATCAGCGCGACTGCCTCGTGCTCTTTTCCGAAGTAGAAGGCGTAAAAGACCTTTTCGAGATCTACTTTCGCCTCGTCCGTATCGCCCGCATATGGGATGTCCCGCTTGCGCATTTCCTTTGCGAGGTCATCGTCCGACATGTCATCCAGCACGTCTTGCGCATCGACATACACATTGACGTAGGGCATGTCAGGCCTCCACCGTGGCCTTAGCCGCGTCGTACTGGCGGATTGCCCAGGCGATGGCGTACAGATTCCAGATGAAGCGGAATGTGTATTCCTTGCAGCTCCACTCCCAGCAGTCTTCGAAAAGGCGCGGGAATTCGTCGTCGTGAAATTCCATTAGCGCATCGAAAGCGCGAACCTCGCCGTCATGCGAATGGTTCAGCACCTCATCGCGAATCCGTTCCATCAGTTCGGCGCGGCGCTCGTCCGTGATTTCGTACCCCTCCAGATGGCTCTCGATGTGATCGCGCACATGCCGCTCGAAGTTTTCTGCGTCGAACTCTCGCGCTTTCCCGTCGCCATAACCATTGCAGTCCACCGCCTGAAGCTTTTCGCACCAGTAGCCTTCGTTGATGTACAGCTTGCTCGGGTCATTTCCTCGATCGGTGCGGAAGAATGCAAACATGTCGGTCAGGCGCGAGAACACGTACGTCCCCATGTCACCCTTGATGCAGAGCGTTCCCGGCCACGTCAGGATTTCGAACCAGTACGCGCTATTGCCCGGCTGACGGAACATGATGTGACGGTCGACGCCGTTGTCGCGCAGGATCGTCATCTCATGGTGCGCGGTGTCTCGTTCGAATCGTTCTTGTGTGCAGGTCATGTCAGTGTCCAAAAAAGAGTGGGCCAGTACTGCACCCACAAAGCGCCGGCTCGGGGGAGCCGCCGTGGTCGGAGATCTATTCGTAGTAGCGCGGGTAGGGCGCTGCGTTGCTTTCGTGCTCGGGGAGGCGCTCGATCGTGAACGCGCTGTCATGCTTCGCGCCAGACTTCACGACCGCGATCGCTGCGACGCATACGCAGATCCCGACACCGCTCAGTACACCTAAAAGGAAAATGATGAACGATTCCATCGGTGAGTCTTTTCGGGATCAGGTGCAGCGAATCACGCTGCAGCGTTGAAATTCGGCCGCGCGCTGATCTGACGCGGAGCACATGAGCAGGTAGAGCACGACGACAGCGGCGGCACCAGCCCAGATTCGAATCTGTTCGCGCATCACCACACCTTAAGCAGGCGGCAGACGCCTTCGATGATGAAGGGCATAGCGGCGAGGGTCGCGAAGCAGAGCAGCGGGCGCTTCGTCGTGCGGCGCGAGTACTGCGCGAGCTCTTCGTCCGTGAGCGGCGGCATGCTGGCGAAGTACTCGACTTCGTCGACCATGCGCGACGCTGCGGAGTGCAGCGGGTGAATGGCTTCCATCTCGATCACCTATCAGCGAGGCACTACGAGTCGGCCGGCAGAGAACGCCACCTGTACGCGCGCCTTCGGGCAATGGGCCAGATCAGAGAGGGTGAGGACTACGGTCGATCGACCGATGCTTGCGACGAAACGGCAATGGCCGTCGAGGCTTTTTGCAGCTGCACGTCGCATCGCTTTTCTGACGTTCATCTCTCACTCCAGACGATCTGGTGGTGTGTGAGATGCGCTCTAAGTACAAGACACTGCTCTGCAATGTCCTGAGCTTAGGGCGCTCCGCACGTCCGCGCTGATGACTCAGCGCTTGAGACGAAGTATAGAAAACCTAGACAACTGTAGTCAAGAAAATCAATACATGAAATTTGTAACAGCGCAATCGGTGCTGTGATGGCGTGGCCGGTGTAACATCTTCGCCACTATAAAGGGGGCCAAAATGTGGACGGCTGTCTGGTGGGGAATCGGGGTTCTGCTCGTCGTGATCGGCTACTTCGCGCTGCGCGAACTGGCCATGTGGATACGAGCTGCGGTGCTGTGGTATTGGAAGGTCGATGAGACCGTCGCGCTGCTCGCGGACATTCGGGATGAGTTACGTGCGTTGAACGCGCGGCAGGCCCGCGAGAGCGGAAACGGGAGAGTTACCCAGCTCCGCGTATCGGATTCTGATGGCAGATTCGAGCCGTATTAATCCGGGCGCCACATGGACGGCTTAGCGATTCCGGCTACGTAGTGAATCTTGTCGATCTCGGTCTCTTCGAGTGTGATCCGTCCATGGGTTTCATTGACTGACAGCAGTGTGTACCGTCCTGCGGCCTTGTATGCCAATTCCTTAATCATCACGCGACCGTCTTTCGATTTAACGAGGACTTCATCGCCCGGCTGAAACGGGTGGTTTGGTTCGATGATCACGAACTCGCCGTGCTTGATGCGGGGCCGCATCGATTCTCCCGAGCACTCGATCGCATATGCGTCCGGGTCCGTTGTCGGCCAATCTATGTACCCATCACCGTGACCGACCGGATATTCAACCTCCGCCCAGAAACCGTTGTCGCCCAGCTGAGCCATTCCCACCACCGCAAGTGCTTTTCTTTTGCCGAGTGCCTTCGGCCGGTACTCGTCGTTGTACTGGATAGCGGCCTTTTTCTCGCCCACGCGGGCTAGCACCCAGGCACTGTTGTAGCCAAAAACATTCTGGATAGCGACGGCTTCCACAATACTGATCGCCGCTCCCTTAAGCCATGACTCCACTCTCTCCAGAGGAATCTCGACTTTAGCAGCAAAAGCTGCTGCGTCCATGCCTGTTTCCGTCAGCATCTCCTGCACACGTTCAGCCACGTCTTTGCTGTCAAGGGTGGCCAACGCGGAGGCGCCTGGCTGAGAGTCCGGCATCGGGTACTTGGTAACGACCGAAATCTCTTGGATCTGAGCATAGCTCGGCTCGTGCCTGCCATTTTCCCAAGCAGACACGTTTCCCTTGGTCACTCCGAGCTTTTCGCCGAGCTGTTCTTGTGTTAGGTCGGCTTTCTTGCGGGCGGACCTTATCCAGTTTCTCATTTCCATGCGCGGAGGGTATAGGAAATCTAAACGCGACGGGTCGTGATTTTCTTTACTTTCAGGTCTAGAATCTCTATACTTGGTTCGGACATCACTCATTGCCCGACCTCCACATGAATAAGCACCCCGTAGCGATTGCCGCAGCCGAAGTAGGCGGCTTTAAAGCGCTTGCTGAAAAGCTCGGCGTCACGAAGGGCGCTGTTCATCAGTGGATGTCTCCGGGCCGCAAGGTGCCCATCGAACACTGTACCCCGATCGAGCAGGCTACCAACGGTATCGTAACTCGCCAGATGCTGCGCCCCGATGACTGGCAATCGATCTGGCCGGAGCTGGTCGAGCCGGCGAAGCAGGATGCTTCCGACGATGTGCAGCCGCCTGTCGGTGGAGTGAAGAAGGGCAGCAAGTTGGCGCGAGCCAGCGCAGTTCAGTAGTTCGGTCATGAAATGAAGGCGTCAATGCGACGCCTTCATTTGAAGTCTCGACCGAGTCGTAATTCCAGTTGGAATCCGGTTGTTTTTTTCTATAGGACCTAAACGATGCAGATGGAACAAACGCCGTATAAGGCCGCTGCACCTGTTCTGGAGCCCATGATGCGCGAAGGCCGTGCGTCGGCGAGGTTTTTGTCGCGCGAGCAGATCGCCGCATGCGCGTCTTTCCGTGATGCCGTTGTGCTCGCCTGGGAGAACCGGGCTGTGCGCGGCATGACGCAAAGAACGTGTGCCGAACTGCTCGACGTGCCGCCGTCGCACATGTCGAACATGCTCAACCGCGAAGCCGTCGATCGTCACGGGAAGCCTCGGCAGGATCTGCCAGCGCGTCTGGTCGCTGACTTCGAGCGTGTTGTGGGGAATCGCGCGGTGTCGCAATGGCTGTCGCGCATGGCGATGCTGACGCTGATGGAAGAGGTGATTCACAGACAGGAGACGCCATGAAATGACACATGACGAGGCTCTTCGCATAGGCCGACAGGCCGTAGAGGAAGCCCGGCAGCAGGTTGGGGGCAATTGCAAAGACGAACTGTTGAAAGGAATTGAAAAACAAGCATCAGAAAAGCCCGAAGTGGCAGAAGCATTCCGAGTTGTGGGCCATCTGCTACTCGATTCACATCAGGAAACGAAGCATTAACAGGGATGGCCGCTGAGATACGCGGTCATCTCGACGGGGATCAGAAGCTGATCTGCAACACAAGGCGATTGGAAAGCCAGCCGCCTTCTGTTTCCGATTAGTAGTCCTACGCGGCAGGCGCCGCAGGAGATCACCCATGAAGAGTGCAGTTATGTCGATTCTCTCGGCGCTGATGTCGGCTGGCGCGAGCTTTACGCCGTATGCAAAGCAGGCGCGTCGCGCCGGCCATCGTGCGGTCGGTGGAAGGCAATCGAGCAACCGCTACGGTTACCCGTTCATCGGCAAAAAAGAGCAGGAGCGCGCGAAGCGCTTCTACATGGTCGACACGCACCCGAGCGGCGCAATGCGCTCGGCGCCGACGATGCAGCAACACAGCAAGCGCTCGCACGCGCTTCGCCCCGTCAAGTAACGACCGGAGTCGCCATGGAGACCGAATTCATCAGCCCGCGCTCGGGCCGTCGCGTCCAGAGCACGCAGCAGGACGCCTATCACGGCCTTTCGGTCAAGGATCTGACTGCGGGCCAGAAGGTCGTGCTCGACGCGTTCAAAGCGGGAATCCCGCCGCTCACGCGTGAAGACATCGCTGCGATCACGAACAAAAAAATGGGCAGCGTCTGCGGCCGAGTGCGTGAGCTGATCGACGCAAAGCGCCTGTTCGTCGTCGGGACCCGCAAGGATCTCGCGACGCAGACGAGCCACCAGCTGCTCGATACCAAACCGGTAAAGGCCCAATGAGTTTCCATCTCGTCAATCTCGCGTGGCAACGCGACCTGCGCGCGGCACAGAAGATCGTGCTGCTGGCGCTCGCAGACTTCGCGCAGCAATCGACGGGCGAGTGCTTCCCATCGATTCGTGTGCTCAGCGCGAAGTGCGGCCTGTCTGCGTCGGCTGTGCGCGCGCAGATCAAGTCGTTGCAGGCGGCCGGTCTGGTCGACGTCGAGGCGCAGGAAGACGGCATCGTTTACCGAGTGAAACTTGGAGCCGCCGCATGAGCATCCAAGCGATGGTCTGGGCGATGGACCAAGAGATCGTCGCGAGCCCGACGGCGCGCCACGTGCTGCTTGTGTTGGCAAACTACGCCGACGTGAATGGCAAGGCGGCGTTCCCGTCCGCCGACACGCTAGTGCGTCAAACGGGCCTGTCCGAGCGCGCAGTGCGCAACAAGCTTGCCGAAATGGAAGAACTCGGCGTCATAACGCGCGGGAATCAGGCAGTTGTGCAGGCCTATATCGACCGTGGCGATCGCCGTCCGATTTCCTACGATCTGGCAATGCCGCAGGAAGAAAAACGGGGTGCATCTGGTGCACCCCGTAAACAACGGGGTGCACGTGGTTCCGTAACGGGGTGCACGTCGTTCCAAGACGGGGTGCACGTGGTTCCAGAACGGGGTGCACCACGTGCACCCAATACGTCCTTTAACCCGTCCATTAATCCGTCAGTTAACCAAGAGCATACGGACGCTGCGCGTCCTACACGCTCGCAACGCGGTTCGACGACGAAGACGGTGAAGACTGAACTGCCCACCGACTTCGCAATCAGCGAACGAGTTCGTGCTTGGGCCGCTGGAAACGGCCACACGCAGCTTGAGCAGCATTTCGCTGCTTTCGTCACCAAGGCGCGCGCAAATGGCTATCGCTACGCGAGCTGGGATGACGCGTTCATGGAAGCCGTTCGTGCCGATTGGGCGCAGCTGTCGCGCCGCGGTGGCCATCAAGGCTCGCGCAATGACCGGAGCGCCGCCGCAGCCGCGATCTTCCCCACACGCACCACGACGCAGGAGTACATCGATGTCTGACGCAATCGACGAAGTGCAGATCCGCCGTTTGTTCATGCTGCTTCACGGCATGTACGGCAACTCGGTACTCGACAAATATCGGATCGGCCAGGTTGACGATGACGGCGAGGACGTCGGTATGAAGTCGGCCCGCTCGGTCTGGCTCAACGGCCTGCGCGAATTCCCGCAACCGATCGTCATGAAGGCGCTGGCGAAGTGCACGGAAAAGCACAAGACATTTCCGCCGACGTTGCCTGAGTTCCGCGACATCTGCAAATCACTGATGCCGCGCCAGTGGACGGCCGGTACAGAAGCGCCGCGACTGGAGATGAGTGAGGCATTGCGCTCCGAACAGGTCCAGCGTGCCCGCCGAGCGATCGCCGAGACGCGCTTGCAACGTGAGGGCGGCATCCGGACGAGCGAGGGCATCAAGGGGCTGCACGTGTTGATTGCGAAGGCAGTCGGCCATGCCGGCGGCGATGAAGCGGCGACGCTCCTGCGTCTCGATGCGATGCCGATGAGGGCGCGGGCATGATCGTGGCGTGCAACCTGACGCCGGTCCGTTGGGAGCCGAAGCAATGACGGCGCGCGCGAATGCTCTTCGCTATCCGGAAGGTACGACGCAAGTCGGCACGGCGCGCGTGCGGGAGTCGGTTCGCGCTCCGATGACGACGGCGCAGCGCCGCATCTACGAGAAGACGGGCGTCCCGCCGCAGACGGCTGCGATCGACGTCGACGACCCGTTCGATCCGTTGCTGATCCGCCAGCAGCCCGCGAAGAAGCCATCGAAGTATCGCAACGAGAAGTGCGAGGCGGGCGGCATCAAGTTCGACAGCCGAGCGGAGATGAAGCGCTGGCATGAGCTCGTGCAAATGCAGGCGCGCGGCGAGATCACGGAACTCGAGCTGCAGGTGCCGTTCGTGCTCGCGCCGGCTGTCGTCATCAATGGCCGGAAGCGGCCGGCACTCCGGTACGTCGCCGACTTCGTCTACGAGAAGGATGGCAAGACCGTGACGGAAGACGTCAAAGGCCGCGTCACAGAGGGATTCAGGATCAAACGACACCTCATGAAGGCGGTGCTTGGTGTCGACATCGTGGAGGTCAAATGAACTGGGTCAAATGGTCGGACGCGGAGAAAGAGCTCGTGCGGCAGATATACGCATCGACACTGTCTGTTGAAGAGCAGATTCACCTGCTGCCGGGACGAAAAGTCAACGACGTCTGCGCACAGGCGCGTCGCCTGAATCTCGTGAAGGTCAAGCAGTTGCCGCTGCGCGATCGAATCATCGAGGAATTGAAAAGTGGCGCGCCGAGATCGTGCGGCGAGCTCGCGGCATCGCAAAAGGGCAAAAAGAAGTTCATCCGCCAGTTGATGAACGAGCTGCACGCCGAGAAGTTGGTGCACATCCATGCATGGACCGATCGCTATATAGAGCCGATCTATGTTTTAGGCTCGGGCGAAGACGCTCCACGCCCGGCATCGCGCACGCAACTGGAGCACCGGATGCGTCGTCTCGCGCGTCAGCAGGTGGAATCTGATCCGTTCGACGACTCGCATGATGAAGAACTCGACTGGCGTCACAGCACGGTTGCCGAATGGTGGCCGCGCGCTGATGCGGTCGTCACGGCCGCATTCAAGTCGATGGTGATGGTCGGGAGGGCTGCTGCATGAAGCTTTACATCGCAGGCCCGATGGAGCGAGGTTGATGCCGGTCCCGAAGGGCTTCAAACACAGCGAAGAATCGCGACGGAAGATGAGCGCGGCGCGTGAGGGGAAGCCGCATAGCGAAGGACGAAAAGCCAAGATCAGCTTGGCGAATGCGGGCAAGGTGCGGGAGCGAAAACACCGGAAAGTTTGCGCGTGCGGGGTTGTGTTCTTAACGGCAGCGCAGAACGCGATTTTTTGCTCGCTCAGATGTAGGCGCGCCGCGAAGGGACATGGCTTGCGACACGCTCCCGCATTCGCTCACTTTCCAAAGCAATGCGCGATCTGCGCGTCGAAACATGAATTGGTTGGTGATCACGATCATGTGACAGGAAAACCGCGAGGAATCCTGTGCCGCAACTGCAATTTGGCGATCGGAAACATGTTTGATGACCCGCAGCGCCTGCGTGTAGCTGCGAAATACTTGGAGGGGCGATTGATGCGCCTATATGTGGCTGGGCCGATGACAGGATTCCCACAGCTAAATTTTCCGGCGTTTCATGCCGAGACTGCGCGTCTGCGCGCAATGGGTTACGAGATCGTCAACCCGGCGGAGATCAACGTCGATCCGTCGGCTGGCTGGCTGGAATGCATGCGCGCGGACATCAAGCAGCTCGTCGACTGCGACGGTATAGCGCTGCTCGAAGGCTGGGCAAAGTCGCGCGGCGCATCGATCGAGCAATACCTTGCTCGCGCGCTCGGTCTGCGCGTGTATGACGCTCGCAACATCATCGGCCTGGCTGGAGACATGCCCGTGCTCAGCACGGATGTGATCGCGCCGGCGGAAGCAGAAGCTGCATGAAGCGCTCCGGATTCAAGCCGCGAACGAAACCGATGGCACGCGGCAGCTGGTCACGGAAGGATGCGCCGCTGCCCGATACGCCGCTGAGGCGATCGCGGATGAAGTCGCGAGTCAAGAAGCCGACGGTCGCAGAGGGTTCGAAGTATCTCGCGGCATGCCAAGGTGAACCGTGCTTTCTGAGGATGCGCGGTTGCCTGGGCGCCGGCGAGACGGTCGTGCCTTGCCACTCGAATCAGGCGAGGCACGGGAAGGGTATGGGGATCAAGGCGAAACACGAATTCACCGTGCCCGGATGCGCGAATTGTCATTCGCTGCTTGATCAGGGGCCCGGCCTGCGCGAGCACAAGTTCGCAGCGTGGGACATTGCTTTCGAAGCATGGGTGCCCGTCAGGGCCAGAAAGATGGGAATTGAACTTCAGGAGGCAGCTTGATCACGAAATACGTTCAGCGCTTTGCGCGCAACGCCGTCGGCCGCGATTTCGTCGTCGGAGACATCCACGGGTGTTTCGCTGCGCTTGAGATTGAGCTCGCGGCTATCCGCTTCGATGAGTGCATCGACAGGCTGTTTTCTGTGGGCGATCTGGTCGACCGCGGTCCGCAGTCGAGCGCCGTCATCGATTGGATCAATAAGCCGTGGTTCCACGCGGTGCAGGGCAATCACGAAGACATGGCGATCCGTTACGTGGAGCCGGGCAATCGCGATCGTGACCACTACATGATGAACGGTGGCGCATGGCTAATCGGAATGCAGCGTCACCAGCAGGTCGAATATGCCGACGCGATGGCTACGCTGCCCTATGCGATTGAGGTCGAGACGGATGGTGGCTTGGTCGGCATCGTGCACGCGGACATACACGGCAAGACATGGGCCGACATGGTCCAGGCATTCGCCTGCGTCGACAGCAACAACAAGCTGAAACGCGTGACGAACGATGTGCTCTGGAACCGTGATCGTATTCAGTCGGAAGATCATTCGGGCGTCCCGGACATGCGCGCGGTGGTTGTCGGGCATACGCCGCTGAGGCGCCCTGCGGCGCTCGGCAACGTCTATCACATCGACACGGGCGGGTGGCTGCGCGGCGGGAGCTTTACCTTCCTGAATCTCGAAACGCTCGAATCGACGCCGCCGCGCACCCGGTCACTGGAATGGGAGGCCGCTTGAGGCTAGCAGTAAGGATGACGCTTGCGTCGATGATGCGCGGCACTCACCGAGTCGACCACTACGAAACATTCGAATGCCAGGTCGTTCGTGTGCGCGGACCGGTTCGCACGCTGCGCGCTGGGAAGTCATGTGCTTCGTGGATCTACGCCGATGCCTACCTGCCTGAGCAATACAGTGCGAAGGCGGTCATAAGTCCGAATCCGGACGGCACGTACACGGTCGAGGCGCCTATCAATTGGAACAGAAAATCGCTCGCCGCGTTTCTCGCGAGCGGCGATCTTGAATGGGATGTGAGGGAGGCTGAATGAAGGGCGTAATTCGACTCACGCCGATTGTGCCGGGCGAGATGCAGCCTGCCGTATTCGTCGACGGTCGTATCCGCGAGGGGTTCTTCAGCGGCAACGCGGCAGAAGGGCGCGGCTTCCCGCAATGGGCGCTGAGGGCATTCGGCGGCAACAAGGTTCATTGGATGCGCGGCGATCTGAATCGCTGGGGTGATCGGCATTCGCTCTGCGGCCGCGTTTCAGCCGTCGATTCTGAACTGTTCCTCGCCGGTAACTATCCGCGCTGCAAGGCCTGCGAGAAGGCGCTGGCGGTGCAAAAACGCAATGGGGTTGCGCGATGAAAACGACGATTCAAGCAAACGGAGCGCTGCTGATCGTGCCCGAGAGCGATCTGGAAGCCTATGCACTCGGGAAGTGGAGCAAAGAGAACCTCGTCCTCACTGGTATCGACGATGCTTCGCGCCCGAAGATCATGATCAACATGACGGAATACCCGGACGCCCTTGGTGTGGTTCTGATGGGAGGCAATTGACGATGAGCGCACACGCATACATCCAATGGGCCGACGTGCCGCAGGCGCTGATCGACAGCAGCCGTCAGCGCATGGACGACAACGGCGCCGTAAAGCTTGTTGCATTCGTCGGTTGCCCGCTGGTCGGGCAGATTGAGGAGCTGAGCGGCGGCCGAATCCAGATCGAGTATCCGTGGCCGCAAGTCCCTGATCTTCGGCATGGCTTGGGCGACTGGCTTTCGCATCACGGGATCAACTACGTGGTGGTGCATTAATGCAGGCGCCAATGAAAGGTGGACCACTCGCCAATCTGGCCGGACGCTGGGCGAACGAGCCGCTGTTCCTCGAATGGATGCGCTCGACGAACCAGCCAGCGAACACGCCGCGCGACGCCGCCGAGTTCATCCGCGCGCGATGCTGCATCGAAAGCCGCGCGCAGCTCGATCACAGTGCGGAGGCAAAGGCGCGGTTCGAACGCTATGTGCGCGGCCCATACGCCAAGTTTCGCGCGGCGGCGCATGCATGAACGTTCAAACGATTCAAATCAGCACGGGGGCTTGATGAGCGAATTTCAAAGCATTGAAGAACGGCTGGACAACTGGGGATTTACCGTGCGCTCCCCGAAATTTCAAAGCGGCGTGTGCGCGCAATGGGCGCACATGTACGTCGCAATGCGCGATGCGGCAGCGGAAACACCGTCGAACGTGACGCCGGTCGAGAAAGACGGCTGGCTGATCGAGGCAGCATGGTCGGCGATGCCCGACCATGTGTCGAAGTGGGTGTTGAAGTACACATACGTTTTGCGCATGTCGCCTGAGCAGGTGCAGACGAGGATGCGCAAGACGCATCGCGCGGTGCTGCGCGGCCGACGCTTCGAGATCGTGCTCGCCGAAGCGCACGCGGCAATCTCCAAACGGATCGCTGCGTTGTCCGCGCAACAGATCATCAAAAATATTCGAACGGACGGTTGTAAACCCGAACCGTTTGTTCTATGATCGCGCACAGATGACCGAATCCGCCTTGCGCGTGAGCTTTCGCTTCCCGACTGGGAGGCGAAGTCGTCGGTAGAGAAAGCCGCCCACTGAGGCGGCTTTTTGCATTGGAGCGCCGAAATGTGCATGAACCCCGTGACTGCATGGCTGCTGCTCCTGAGCACGATCTGCCTCGGTTTCAGCAAGACGTACATGGATCTCGCCGAACAGATCGAAGGCGACGAATAAACAAGGAGCAGGACATGAGCACGACGATGCGCGCAAAGCTGCAAGTCAGCATGGTGCAAGAAAACTTCGGGTGGGCGCCGGAAGGCCAGCCGAAAGAGAAGTCGACGGAGACTCTGACGATGCACGCCGTGTGCAAAGCGACACCGTACGACGAAACGGGTCTCGACGAAGACAACACCTTCGCGAAGTATTCGCCCGGCGCCACGCTGCAGATCCACATCGCCAATCCCGCGTTGTGGGGCAAGTTCAAGCACGGCGACAAGTTCTACGTCGACTTCACGCCCGCCGAGAAGTAAATCCCGTTCAAGCCAGCCACGCGGCGGTCGGCGCCGCAGCTCACATCCGGGCTGGCACTCTCATCCGAGCCGAAGACTGCTGGCAAGGCTGGCTGAGCGCGCCAATATAGACGGCGAACGGGTTGTCGGCTTCGATGAGAGTGAGGTCGAAAGAATGTCTCCTCCGTGATGAGAGTCGCGGATTCGCCCGCGCCCAACGGCAGCGGGCTTTTTTATTTCCGGTGACTGAATGGCACGTGCCACCAAGAAAATCGATGCGGACGCCCTTGTGGGCGAGATCGCATTGATGCGTTCGTCGATCTGGCAGAACGGCAAGCGGAAGGTGGCGGCGATCATCACCGATGCGACGACCGATGCAGCGCTGTTGCCTGAGAAGGCGATCGCGCTCGTGTCGGTCACCGCTTTCCCTGCGGGCGCGCCATCGCGTCTGATGCTCGATGTGCCGTTATACGACGGTCCGCAAGACGGTGAAGCGCTTCCCGCCGCTTGGCTAAAACGCTGAGGCAATCGTGTTCCAGATCAGTGTTTCGGACGACCTGAAGCGACTGACAAAGTCGCTGAACGATCTGGAAAAGCAGCAACTGCCATTTGCGACAGCGAAAGCGCTGACTGCCGTGGCGAAGAATGCGCAGGCGGCAGAGAAAGAGGCGATGCCGGCAGTGTTCGACCGGCCAACGCCATTCACCGTCAATTCGGTTGCGGTGAAGGGCGCACGCAAGAACGACGTCGAAGCGCGCGTGTTCATTAAGGACATCGCCGCGGCATATCTTGAACCGTTTGAGTTTGGCGGCAACCACAAGCTACTCGGATCCGGCCGGACCTGGCTCAATCCGAAAGACAAGACGCTGCTCAACCAATACGGCAACTTCAGCAAGACCGCGCTCAAACGGTTGCAGGCCCGACCAGACATCTTCATCGGCAACATCAAGACATCGTCCGGCGAGACGATCGGCGGCGTTTGGCGCCGCCCTCCATCCGCTCGCGTGACGAAGGTGCGAGGCAAGCGTGGCTCAGTCGTGCAAGGCAGTCCGCGAGGGCATCTCAAACTGCTCGTCCGGTTCGGCGATGCCCGTCCGGTCCGGCAACACATGGAATTCGGCGAGCGTGCTTTCGAGGTTGTAGACGCAACGTTCGAGCGGGAGTTCGACATCGCGATGCGACAGGCGATCGCAACCGCGAAGCTCTGACGGTGTTGCGAACGCGCAACGAAATGATACAAATGTTGCGTAAAAGCAACGAAAAGCGGCCGGATAGGGGCCCGACGGGTCCTTCCGGCGCCCTTCCGAATGCGCGGGCACTGCGCACTGCGGTTTTCGACCAGCGCTGAATTTTCAAAATTGGGTAACAGGTAACAGATCGCGCAATGAATCAGAGCGAGTTCGCAGCACTCCACGGCGTCAGTCGCAAGACGGTCACGAAGTGGAAGGAGCGCGGCTGGCTTGTCTTTGCGGGCGATCAGGTCGACGTCGAGGCGTCGAACAAATTGCTGAAGCGCTATCGCCGCGACGGCGTGCCCGCTGTTACCGAACCCGCGTCGAAAGCGCCGAGGGGTAACAAGCGGCAGCCTGTTACCCAGGCAGCGAAAGGGGTAGCTCTCGATGCTGGCGAAAGCGCCGGCGACATGGCGAAGCAGATCCTTTCCGGCGACGTCGAGCTGATGGATTTCGACGAGGCTCGCTGCTTCAAAGAGAACTACCTCGGGCTGATGGCTCAGCTCGAGTACGAACGCAAGTCCGGTTCGCTTGTCGAGCTGGACACCGCAACAGCAATCCTCTTCGAGGAGTTCCGGGCGCAGCGCGATGCGTGGCTTAACTGGCCGACCAGAGTGGGTCCGATCTTGGCGGCCGATCTAGGCGTCGAGGCCGACCGAGTTGTCGAGGCTCTAACCGCGCATGTCCACAAGCAAATCGCCCAGCTCGGCGAACCTGAAGCCAATTTCTCCGAAAGGGAAGGCTGACAGGCTCCGTGCGTCTGTTCGGCGCGCATGGACGCCACCGCCGCGCATCAGCGTACCGGCATGGGCTGACAAGTTCCGCAAGCTGGCGAAGGAGGCCGGGAGCACGTCCGGCAACTGGGAAACATCGACGGTGGAAGTCGCGCGCGGGCCGATGCTCGCAGTGACAGAGCCCGGTGTGCACATCATTACCACGATGGTGAGCACGCAGCTGCTGAAGACTGCGTTGCTCGAAAACGTCTTTGGGTACTTTGCACACCTCGATCCGTGCCCGATTCTGCTGCTTCAGCCGAAAGAGGACGCTGCCGAGCAGTTCAGTAAGGAACGTATCAGTCCGCTGATCCGCGTGACGCCCGCGCTGCGTGAACTGGTGGGCACGAGCAAGACACGCAATGCCGATGAGACCCTGCTGTTCAAGGCGTTCCCCGGCGGCTTTCTCGCGCTCGCGGGCGCCGGTAGCCCTGACAACCTTGCACGTCGCCCGGTGCGCGTCATCCTCGCGGACGAGGTCGACAAGTATCCTGTGACGCGCGAGGGCGAGCCTATCGCGCTGGCTGAAGAGCGGACGGCAACGTTCGGCGTCAACTGGCTATCGATCCGCGCGTGCTCGCCGACGGTCGAGGACGAGAGCCGGATCGAGGCTAGTTATAAGGAATCGGATCAACGCCGCGCGTCGATCGCATGCCCGCATTGCGGGCATCGCATGTTCCCCGACTTCTTCAAGCACGTCGACTGGGACAAGCGTCGCGACGAAAGCGGCAACGTCGTTGAGCATTTCCCGAAGACGGCGCGGATCGCGTGCGAATCGTGCGGTGAGATCTGGTCAGAAGGTGATCGGCTGCGAGCGCTGCAGACAGCACGATGGCATCAGACGAGGCCTTTCGAGTGCTGCGGATCGCGGCATATTCCGCTCGATGCCTATGAGCGAGCGTGGCGCGGCCCGGAAGACTCGCGCCAGGCGACGACCGATGCCGCGATCGCCGAGGTGTGGGACTGGTGGGAAAGCGACCGCCACGCGGTGTATCGCGCCAAGTGCCCGGAATGCGGCGAATGGAAGGTCGACAACGAGCACGCTGGATTCCAGGCGAGCAAGCTCTATAGCCCGTGGCAGAAGGACAAGCCTTCAGACATTGCAGCGAAGTGGCTGAAGGCGCACGGCGACGAAGAGAAGAAACAGACCTGGTGGAACACGCAGGCCGGCATGCCATATCGGCCGAATTCCGGAAAGGTGTTGAAGCTGGACGCGCTCGTCGCGCGTGGTGAGCGCTGGGCCGCAGAAGTGCCTGATGGCGTCGCGGTGATCACGATCGGCGTCGACACGCAGGACTATCGCTTCGAAGTCGAAGTCGTGGGTTGGGGGCGCAACGAAGAGAGCTGGTCGATCGCTTATGAAGTGATCGAAGGCGACATGGAAACGCCCGATCCATGGGAGCGGCTCGACGCGTTGCTGAATCGCATATGGCATCGCGCGGACGGGCGACCGTTCGAAGCGATGGCGGTGTGTATCGACTCGGGCGGCCACCACACGCAGAAGGTCTACGACTTCTCGAAAGCCCGTCTCGGCCGCAAGGTATGGGCGATCAAGGGTGAGTCGGCGGTCAGCGGTAAGCGCAATCCGATCTGGCCTGTGAAGAGGCCGACGCGAAAGACGAAAGCGTCTTTTCGGCCGGTGATCATCGGCGTCAACGCGGCGAAGGACACCATCCGGAACCGGCTGCACGTCGAAGAGCCTGGCGCGGGATTCATGCACTTCCCGAGCGATCGCGACATTGGCTACTTCGAGCAGCTCACATCGGAGCGTTCCGTCGTAAAGGTCTCTGGTGGCCAGAAGTATCGCGTCTGGGAACTGCCGTCGGGGCGTGCGAACGAAGCGCTCGACTGCCGCGTGTACGCGTACGCGGCGCTTTGCGGTTTGACGCATCTGGGCCTGAAGCTAAACCGGCGCGCGGATCTCGTTGCGCAACCGCTCGACTACGACGCGTCGCAGCAGGCATGGGTGCCGCAACCCGCAGCGCAGCCAGTGGCTCAGCCTTCGCCGGTACCGGAACCAGTTGGCGCTAAACCAGCCCGAAAGAAACTGACAGGGCGACTCGCTTAGGAACGAAATGGCTATCACGGACGGAATGAGCACTGCGGACATGCAGGCGAGGTTGACCGCTTTGCAGGCGGCCTATTTCGACCTGTCGTCGGGCGCGAAGATCGTGACGGCCACCTACAACCAGGGCGACGGCGCGAAGTCGGTCACGTATCAGCTGAGCGACATTGCACAGATTCAACGCAGCATCCTGATGCTCCAAAAGGCTCTCGGGATCATTTGCCACTATCCACGCGCTCGCAGGATTTATTTCTGATGTCACTCATCGTCGATTCGACTGGCAAGCCGTTTGCGGACATGCCAGCCGGCGGACGTGCGCGCGCGGATTCTGGATCGGGCACTCCGCTGACCATTCCGGGCAGCGTGACGCAGCCATACGGGAGCGCCTTTCCCTATGAGGCGTCGCGTGTTGACACGCCCGAGATGGGCAATTGGTATCCGTGGATCCGTTCGCCGGACTCGGAAATCAATTATTGGCGCGACCGCATGGTCGCGCGTTCGCGCGATCTTGCGCGGAATGATGGTTGGTCGAGCGGCGGTGTCACTCGCATTCTGGACAACACCGTCGGCGCGCAACTGCGCTTGTCGGCAAGCCCTGACTGGCGTGTGCTGCGCCGATTCGCGAAGGGGTTCGATTCAACTTGGGCTGACGATTTCCGGCAGGCTGTTGAAGCATTGTGGCGCCTGTACTCGGAAGATCTCGGCCGCTACAACGACGTGTCGCGCCAACTGACAGTTTCTCAGCAACTGCGGCTTGCGTTGCGTCACAAGCTGGTCGACGGTGAGGCGCTTCTCGTTTCCTACTGGAAGCCGGAGCGCGTTGGAAGGGGCGGCGCTCAGTATGCTACGTCGTTCCTGGTTGTCGACCCCGACCGTCTTTCGAATCCGTATCAGATGGTCGATACGAAATATCTGCGCGGCGGCGTCGAGATCGATGACGACGGCGTGCCGCTCGCATACCACATCCGCAAGGTGCATCAGAACGACACCTATAACGCACCCGAGTCGATGGTATGGGAGCGCGTCGAGCGCGAGGATGAGGACGGTTGGCGTCGAGTAATCCACGACTTCGAGCGCGATCGCGCGGGCCAGAACCGCGGCATCGGCGTATTCACGCCCGTGCTCGCGCACGCAAAGATGCTTGCGCGGTATTACGGCGTCGAACTGCAGGCAGCGACCGTCGCGACGATTTTCGGCACGTACGTCACGAGCCCGTACGATCCCGCGATGATCGAAGCCGCGATGGATTCTGACGGCGGCGAGCAGGAAATGGGCTACTACCAGGAACTGCGCGCTGACTGGGCGAAAGAGCGCCCCGCGATGCTCAACGGCGTTCGTGTCCCGACGCTCGCTCCAGGCGAAGAAATCAAGCAGGTCGCCGCAGCGCATCCGCATAGTGGTTTCGGCGAATTCGCGCACGAAATGCTGCGCTCGATCGCGGCCGCGCTCGGCGTCTCTGCTGAGCAGATCACTCAGGACTGGAGCAAGACCAACTATTCGAGCGCGCGCGCTGCGCTGCTCGAAAGCTGGAAGACGCTCAGCCGTCGCAATGCTGAATTCAAGGTCGGCGCGGCGACGCCGCTGTTCGCGACGTGGTTGCAGGAAGCAATGGAGCGCGGCGACTTTGACGACGTATTGCCAACAGGCGCGCCGGACTTCATCGAAGCCGCCACTGCGTATTCGCGTTGTGACTGGCTCGGTGTGGCACGTGGATGGGTCGATCCTGTCAAGGAAAAGCAGGGTGCCGTCCTAGGCATGGATGCCGGTTTGTCGACGCTCAAACGCGAGTGCGCTGAGCAAGGTCTCGACTGGGAAGAAGTTCTCGCTCAGCGGGCAATCGAACTCAAGGCGTTCGAGCGTCTTGGCATGAAGCCGCCGAGCTGGTCTGGTGTCGAGAATGCCACCGAGGCGTCTACGCCTGAAGAGGAACCCCAAGCACAATGAAAACCTATCCATTCGCAGCGGCGCGTGTGTTTGACGTGCCGCTGGCGATTCACCCTACCAAAGGACAGGTGATAGCGAGGGTGCTCGCGAACCGGTTCGGTGTCGGTGAAATCAATTTCTCTGGAGAGGATTCCGGCGCGCTCAAGCCGATGGCGTTTATGGGTGGTGAGCCTGGCGCACTTGAGAAAGATCTGAACGAACCATACGACGTCATAAATGGCGTCGCTGTGATTGATGTGTCCGGAACGCTTGTGCAAAAAAGTAGCTATCTCCGACCTTATTCGGGGATGCTAGGCTATAACGCTATTCGAAACAACTTCATAGAGGCGTTGTCGGACAAGGCCGTCCGGGCGATTGCGTTGCAGATCGATTCGCCCGGGGGTGAGGTCGCGGCGTGCTTCGATACCGCCGACCTGATCTACCAATCCAGAAAGATCAAGCCCACTCTCGCGATTCTCGACGAATCGGCATACAGCGCAGCATACGCGCTGGCGAGTGCGTGCGAGCAGATCACGGTACCTCGCACTGGTGGAACAGGCAGTGTGGGAGTTATCTGCATGCATGTCGATCAAAGCAAGGCGATCGACAAAGCTGGGTTCGCGGTCACGATCATCAAATACGGCGATCGCAAGGCCGATGGCAACCAGTTCAATCCGCTTTCGAAAGAGGCGCTCGAGCGGTACCAGGCCGACGTCGATGAAATGGGCGAAATGTTCGTCCAGACGGTCGCTCGAAACCGCAACCTTTCAGCCGACGTCGTTCGTAAGACGCAGGCAACCACCTTTCTCGGCGCCGCTGGCGTTGAGATCGGCTTCGCTGACGCTGTGATGGCGCCGGATGAGGCGTTCCAATCCCTGCTCGCCGAGCTGGGCTGACATTTCCCAAACCCAAGAGGTTCAAATATGAGTATTCGCACCCTCGCGGCGCGCGGGCTCTCGTTCGCCTATCTCGGCGGCAGCAAATCCCGCGCAGCACGTGCCGAAGACGACGATCGCCGCGACGATGACGAACGCGCGGAAGACGATGAGATGGACGAGCAGGACCGAGACGACCGCGACAGCGGCGATTCGAAGGGCAAGAAAGGTCGGCGCGCTGAAGAGCGCGATGACGACAAACCCGATGCCGAGGACAAGAACGACGACGAAGTCGAAAAAGACTCGGGCAAAGGCAAGAAGGGCCAGCGCGCCGAAGACGACGACAAGGATCCGGACGCCGAAGAAGACGACGACAGCGATCCCGACGCGGAAGACGACGAAGGCGAGATGCGCGGCAAGAGCGCTGCAGCTCGCGCGCGTCGTCGCGAGCAAGCGCGTTGCGCTGCGATCATGGGTTCGAAGGCTGCCGCACGCAACCCGGTGCTCGCTGCGAACCTCGCGTTCAAGACCCGCATGACGCGCGACGAAGCGATTGCCACGCTGGAGGGCACGCCCGCTCCGGCGTCGGCAGCGCATTCGAACCGCGCAGCGCGGAACCCGAACCTTGGCGCCGATGGCGGCACCAAGCCGTCTCGTCAGCAGGCTTTGGCGGCACGCTGGGACGAGAACCTCAAGGCTGCAAACCCGTCCCGCCGTTAATCAACCATCTGCCCCAAAGGAACTGAACCATGGGTAACCCGACTTACACGCCGTTTCAGGAAAACTGGCACAACGGTGGCTTTCTTGTCTCGCAGGCGAACGGCCACCAATCGATCGAGCAGGGCACGCTGACCGGTGGCGTCAAAGTCCTGGCAGGTACGGTGCTTGGCACCATCCTGTCGGCGCTGACGGCAGTCGCCGCAGCGCTCGGCACGAACACCGGCAACGGTACGTTCGGCGCGATCACGCCGCAGGCTGCGCCGGCGACGATGATCGGCGCATACCTCGTGTCGCTCACGAGCTCGTCCGCATTCACGGTCACGGCACCGGACGGCCAGACGGCGACCGGCACCGTCGGCAGCGCATTCAGCGGCCTCGGCATCGGCTTTACGATCACCGCCGGCGGCACGCCGTTCGCGGCAGGCGACTCGTTCACGCTGACGACCACAGCGACGCCGGGCAATCCGTCGATCGCCTCGGCGGCCGGCACGAACACGGGCAACGGCACCATTGGCTCGCTGAGTGTGCAGGGCTACGCCGCGAAGGCTGGCGTCTACTCGGTCGAGTTCGACGATGCGACGCACTTCGTCGTCACCGATCCGACGGGCGCTGAAGTCGGCCACGGCACGACGGGAGTGGCATTCAAGGCTGGCGGTCTCTCGTTCACGATTACCGCGGGCGGCACCGCCTTCGTGCCCGGCGACAGCTTCACGGTCACGGTCGCGGCTGGTTCGAGCAAGTACAAACCGTTCGATCCCGCCAACGTCGACGGCTCGCAGGTGCCGAGCGGCATCCTGTTCGCGACAAAGGATGTCACGAGCGCGGATAAGCCATGCGCTGTGGTCGTGCGTCTCGCCGAAGTCAACGCATCGGAACTGGTGTGGCCGACGGGCATGAGTGCCGCTGCGATCACCGCCGCGCTCGCGCAACTGAAGGCACTGACCATCATCCCGCGCTGATCGCCACCTGATCAGACGCCGCCGCGAGGCGGCTATTCGTGAATGCATTGAGGCCGCCACCAAGGCGGCTTTTCTTTTTTAAGGAATAAGCCATGGCTGGCGAAATCATCGATATTTTTAACGGCGACGCATTCAGCGCGCTGACCCTCACGCAGGGTGTGCAACGCAACCCCTACCAGCCGAGCGCGCTGGGGCAACTGAACATTTTCGATCCGAACCCTATCCGCACGACGGCTGTGTCGGTCGAAGAGCGCACGGGTACGCTGAAGCTGATCGGCTTCAGCGAGCGTGGCACGGAAGGAACGCAGCGCACGACCGAGAAGCGCAAGATGCGCTACTTCGACGTGCCGCGTCTGATGCATGACGACACGATCCATACATACGAAATCCAGAACATCCGCGAGTTTCCGGAAGGCCCGACGGGTCAGATCGTGACTGTGCCGATGCAGCTCGAGCGCGAAGTTGCGCGTCGTCTCGCGGGGCCGACCGGCCTGCTGGCGAGCGTCGAGTACACGAAGGAATATCTGCGTCTCGCCGCTGTTCAGGGCATGGTGCTCGATCCGAAGGACGGCAGCGTTCTCTACAACTGGTTCGACGAATTCCAGATCACGCAGGCGACGGAAGTTGCCTTCAATCTGGCAGCCGGCACGGCGAACAGCCTTCGCCCGATCATCAATGGTGTGAAGCGCTACATGGCTCGGAAGGCGCAAGGCGCGTTCACGAACCAGACGAAGATCATGGCGCTGTGCGGCGACGTGTTCTACGACCAGTTCTCGAACCATCCGGACGTAATTCGTACGTTCCTGAACTGGGAAGGCGCGAAGGACATCCGCAACGATGCATTCGGCGACGCCTTCAGTTCGTTCGATTTCGACGGTGTCACCTGGGTGAACTACCGCGGCTCGGACGACAACTCGACCGTCAAGATTGCGGACGACAAGGTCAAGTTCTTCCCGGTCAATGCCCCTGGCATCTTTCAGGAGGTGCTGGCCCCGGGCGAATCGGCAGAGTTCATCAACCAGCCCGGCGCGCCGGTCTACGTGCTGCCGATCATCGATCGTGATCGTCGCATGTGGTGGAAGATGGAGGTCTACTCCTATCCGCTGTACCTCTGCACGCGCCCGGAAGTCCTGGTCGGCGGCCGCTCGGAGGCTTAATGCCCATTGACTGGAATGCGGTGGTCATCGGCCCGCTGCAGGGCGTCTTCGGCGAGCCGGTGTCATACACGTCGATCCTCGGCGGGTCATTCCAGATCACAGGCGTCTACGACAAGGCGTTCTTTGCCGTCAACGTCGAGACCGGATCGCTGGTCTCGACATCTCAGCCGACGCTCGGCGTGCAGCTTTCGCAATTCCCTTCGAACTATCTCCCCCAACAAGGCGATCAGCTTCTGATCGTTGGCACAGGGGAACAATGGGAAGTGCGCGAGGTGCATTCGGATGGCAAGGGCGGCGCCCGACTGATGCTCAACGTAACGGGGCAAACCGATGTCTGATCAGGCCGCGCGCGCGGAATTCCGCGCGGTGCTGCTGTCCGCGCTGAGCACCGTGAGTGCACATCTTTATTCGCCTGGTGACTGGAACGTGACAGCGTCGAAGCTGCCGGCGATCAAGGTCCGGTATGGCGGCGAAGAGAAGAAGTCGCTCGGCAATGCTGGTCAGACGGCCTTCGATACGACGAGCGTCTTCGAGATCCGCGTCGAGGTGTCTGCTATCTCTGGTCCGGCTGCGTTGCTCGCGCTCGAAGGCCTGCAGGCTGACATCGAGGCGGCGATCTTCAAGAGTGTGCCGCTACGCAACCTCGCGCAGGACTTCCCGTTCATGCGGACGCAGACGGACGTCAGCGCTGATGGTGAGACGCACATAGGCGGAATGCTGGTCTCGCTCGGCGTGCAGATGTACGAGACGTTCTATCCGGACGTCAACGCGCAGCTCGCCGAGATCGATCTGACTGCCGACCTCGTGAACGTGTACGACCCGACGGGCACGTATGCGAACCCGCCGTTCCCCGATGCCGTGAAGCCGGCACCGCGCACCGAAGGCCCCGATGGACGGGCTGAAGGCTTCGTCAAAGCAACATTCTCCTAAGAGGTGACGAATGATCGTCAAACCTGCACCGGGCCTCAAAGTGCGGCATCCGGTCACGAAGCAGTTTCTGCCGCCCGAAGGCATCGAAGTGCCGGATGGCGATATTTTCTGGACGCGCGTAGCGAACGACGGTGATGTCGTGATCGAAGCGCCGGCGCCCGCAACCGCAACGAAGAAGGCTGGGGGTGATGCGCAATGACCGTTCCGTTCAAACAGATCCCGCAGAACCTGCGCACGCCGCTGTTCTTCGCTGAGATCGACAACTCGCATGCGAACACCGCTGTCGCGAATCAGCGCGCGCTGCTGATCGGTCCGATGACGACGGGCGCGGCCGCCGCTAACGTGCCGCTGCTGTCGGCCGGCACGGGCGATGCAAACACGCAATTCGGCGCGAACTCCGTGCTCGCGCTCATGACGGCCGCATATCGACAGAACGATCAGTTCGGCGAGCTGTGGTGTCTGCCGCTGGCTGATGCCGGTGGCGCGACCGCCGCAACTGGCTCGATCGCGATCACCGGCGCACCGACGGCCAATGGCACACTGTCGACGTATATCGCAGGCCAGCTCGTCTCGGTCGCGGTGACGTCGGGGCAGACCACGGCACAGGTTGCAACCGCTCTCGCTGCGGCTATCAACGCGATTCCGGGTATGCCTGTGACGGCGGTTGCGTCGACCAGCACGGTCAACCTGACGGCTGATAACAAGGGCCTCGTCGGCAACGACATCGACATCCGCTTCAACTATCAGGGCGCAGCGAATGGGGAAGTGTTCCCGACCGGATTCGCCGCGACCATCACGGCGATGTCCGGCGGCGTTACAAACCCGACGCTGACGACGGCGCTCGGCAATCTGCTCGACATGCCGTTCGATTTCATCGCCTGCGCGTTCACGGACACGACGTCGATGGATGCGATCAAGGCATTCCTGAACGATTCAACCGGTCGTTGGAGCTGGCAGCAGCAGGTGTTCGGGCATGCGTTCTATGCCTACCGTGCGACATGGGCGAATCAGACGACGTTCGGCACGGCGCGGAACAATCAGCACGAAACGGTGATGGGCTTCAACGATTCGCCGACGCCCCCGTGGCAGTGGGCATCGGCAATCGCCGCAGTCACCGCCGTGAGCGTGCGTGCAGATCCGGGTATTCCGATGCAGACGGTCGCGCTGACAGGCGTGCTGGCGCCGCCGCTGCAATCGCGCTTCAACTTGAGCCAGCGCAACACACTGCTCTATGACGGCATCTCGACATTCACCGTCGCCGACGATGGCACGGTGGCGATCGAAAACCTGATCACGACGTACCAGACGAACGCGTCGGGCCAGCCGGACAACAGCTATCTCGAAATCGAGACGATGTTCCTGCTGACTTACGTGCTGCGCCGGCTGCGCACGATGGTCACGACGAAATACGCGCGCGTGAAGCTCGCGGCCGATGGCACGCGCTTCGCGCCGGGCTCCGGCATCGTCACGCCGAAGATCATCAAGGCCGACCAGATCGCGGAATACCGCGCGATGGAGTACGAGGGCTACGTGCAAGGCAGCGACATCTTCGCGCAGTCGATCATCGTCGAGCAGAACGCATCGAATCCGAATCGCGTCGACGTGCTGTGGCCGGGAACCCTCATTAATCAGCTGCGCATCTTCGCGCTGCTGGCGCAGTTCCGTCTGTCGACCACGCAGTCCTGATCTGTCCGTCAAACGCAAAGCGCCGTCCGCTAACCCGGGCGGCGTTGTCATTTCTGGGAGCCATAGATGGCGAACAACACAGGCCTCATTGCCGGCACCGCGTATCTGACGGCAGACGGGGTGAATTATCAGCTCGAAGGCGAGCTGAAGTACGACGTCGGCAGCGTGACGCGCGAGTCGAAGTCCGGCCAGGACACGGTGCATGGTTTCAGCGAAATGCCGAAGCCGCCTTACATCAGCGCTTCGATCCGCGACTCCGGCGGCCTCAGCCTTGCCGCGTTCAACGCGATGCGCAACGTGACGCTCGTGCTCGAGCTTGCGAACGGCAAGACGGTCATCGGCCGCAACATGTGGACGGTGGAGGCGCAGGAAGTCGACACGGTCGAAGCGAAGTTCACGTGCCGATGGGAAGGGTTGCAGAACGCGGTCACGGAGCAATAAGCGATGAGCGATACGAAAACGATCGTCCTGCGCAAGCCTCTGAAGCACGGCAAGGACGATGCGGAGACGGTGGTCAGCGAGATCACGCTTCGCGAGCCGCTGGCTGGCGACTACGAGAAGGCAGAGCAGTCGGCTGGCGTGTACGGAACTTCGATCGCCTTGATCGCGCTGCTCAGCGGCGTTCCGATCGATGTGATCGACCAGATGTATGGCAGTCAGATCGACGAGGCCGAAGACTTCATCGCGTCGTTCGGCCATGAAGCTGCGCGGAATCCCGAGCGAAGCGCTGACGAGATCGTCATTCAGTTGACGAAGGCGGTTCAGATCACGAAGGAAGACAGCGCTCTGAACATTGCCTCGCTAAGCCTTAGCGAACCGACGAACGCGCAGAAGCGCAAAGCCGAAGCGGCGGGTGGCCCGTTCGCGCGCATGGTCGCGCTGATCAGCCTGATCGGCAAGGTGCCGAAAAGCTCCGTGCGAGCGCTATGCGCTCGCGATTTCCTCGAAGCCGCGGCGTATTTCAACGGTTTTCAGGTTCGGCGATCACCGGACTCGGACGACTGATCGCCGCACGGGTCTCGATTCCGGAGTGGTGGGATGACCGTCTCGCCGAGCTGACGCACATGATGCGTTGGCCTCCGGACGCGGTCGAGCAGATGACAGAATCCGAGACCCTGCGCTGGCTCGAAAGAGCACGGCGCCTGGGCAAACGCATTGGAGTTGGCGCATGAACATCGGTGGCGGCGCAGGCGCCGTGCTCAGCACCGCCTCGGGGATTGGCAATCTGGCGAGTTCGCTCGCCGCGCGGCTCGGCGGCTCTGCTGCGTCGTATTTCGAACAGTTGCGCCCTGCATCATATCGAGGTGTGCCGTTCGTATCGCTCGGAAGTGAGGCGGCATTCGGTCGTCGCAATCAGGTTCACCAGTATCCGCAGCGTGACACGCCGTGGATCGAAGATCTCGGGCGCGGCGCGCGGCGCATCCGCATGTATGGCTTCGTCATCGGTGACGACGTCATCATGCAGCGCGATGTGATGATCGCGGCAGTTGAGACGGCCGGTGACGGCGAGTTGATTCATCCGACGCTCGGCAGGCTGAACGTCAACCTGGACGGCTTCCGCAGCATCGAGCATTGGGAGCGCGGCCGATACTTCGAATTTCAGTTCGAATTCGTCGAGGCAGGGCAGCGCACATACCCGACCGCCGAAACGGCGACGACGCAGTCGGTGCTGAATGCGGTGACGGGTCTGAACGTCGCGGCCGCGTTGAATTTTGCTAAGACCGCGTTGAACGCGATCGCGTATGGCGCCGCAGTGCTCGGAACCGTCGTCAACACCGCGCTCGGGTGGTACACGTACGCGAAAAACATCGTCGGCGACGCGCGGAACCTGTTTCAGCTGCTGTTCAACCTGCCCGGCGACTTCGGTCGCTTCGCTGGTAGCGCGACGGTGCCGACGTTCAGCAAGTATCCAAGCTCGTCGGTGCAGTCGAATCAGACGACGCAGTCGATGATCGAAGCGGCGACGACGGCGCGCGCGAACGTCAGCACCGCAGCCGACACGATGGCGGCCGCCGCAGCAGGTTTCGACGCGACGACGGTCGACACCTTCACCGCGTCGGTTCAAGGCGTCACGTCTGCCGTTCTGGCGGCAACGAACGACCCGAACGACTCGATTCGGCTGCTGTCGTCGCTCTCGACGTTCGTTCCGGATGCGGGCACGACGACGTCTGTGATTGGTACGGCGATGGGCGATATGCAGTCAGCGTGCAGCGATCTGTTTCGACGCACGTCGATCGGCGCGGTCGCGCAGGCCTCGTCGACGTATCAGCCGACGTCGAGCGACGACGCAGCGCGCGTGCGCGATCTCGTGACCGATCTGATCGACGCCGAGATGACGGTTGCTGGTGATCAGGGCGAGGACGAGACGTATGAGGCGCTCTCGACGCTGCGCGCGGCGGTCGTCGCCGACTTGAACAAGCGCGGCGCGGGACTGTCGTCCATCAAGACGTTCAATTTGCCTGCGCCCATGCCGTCTCTCGCGTTGGCAGCGCGGCTCTATCGCGATCCGACGCGTGCTGATGATCTCGTCGCGCAGGCGAATCCAGTGCATCCTGCTTTTATGCCCACGACTTTCAAGGCGTTGGCAAACTGATCCTCGAGCGGTTTCATGGCAAGCAAAATCTCCATTGCGATCACCGCGAAGAATCAGGCATCTGGCCCGATCGGGCAGGTGACGAACAGCCTTTCGAGGCTGCAAGCGCAGGCGAACAAGGGCAAGTTAAATAGCCTCGGCAGTTCAATCGCAGCTGGCTTCAATTCGAACAGTGGCGCGATTTCGGAGATTGCCAGCTTCGTCGGCAAAGCGGGCATCATCGGCGGCATCACGGCGCTGACGGTGAAGATCGCCCAGATGGAATCGCAGTGGGCATCGTCGGTGCGATCGATGAGCAATCTCGCGGTGCGAAGCGGGTTGTCGACGACAGGCGCGTTCGGCGTGCAGTACGCGGGACGCCTCGCCGGTCTGTCGCCGGAGCAGGCAAACGCTGGCATCGAGCAGGTGCGGCAGACGTACAGCGATGCGCTCAACAACCGCAATCCGGAGGCGCTCAAGCGCTTTCAGGCTGCTGGCATCTCAACCGATCCGAACAGGCTGGAGTCGATCGAGTCTGTACTGACGAAGCTTGCCGCATATGCGGAAGCGCTTCGCGGGCAAGGTAAATATGGCGGTGCACAGAACTTTCTGAACGCGGCTGGCGCAGGCTCGCTCGTCGACTTTCTGAATCGCGGGCCGGCACAGGTTGCATCCGATCTCGCGACCGCAAAGGCTTACATACCGGACGAGCAGGACATCCAGCGCGCTCGTGAATATGCCGACGCGTCGGCGAAGCTGAGCATCACGTACGACCGCCTGAAAACGACGGTCCTGAGCGGTGTCGAGCCTGCACTGAATTCGTTGCTCAACGGAATCCAGTTCTTTTTCGATGCGGCGAGCGGACGAGGCAGGCCGAAGGCGCAGCCGAACGGGTCAGATAGCACAGAGCAGCGGATCTGGAATGGCTTCGAGCGTTTCGGCAACGCGCTGCGCGGTCGCGGCGCAGTGACGATGTCCGAGGCGCAGGGCGGCGGTGCATCGTCTGACACGGCGCGTTCGATGGTCGAGTGGTATATGAATCATGGCCTCTCGCGCGCGCAGGCGATCGGCATGGTCGCCAACGCAACGCGGGAAAGTGGGCTCGACGAGCGCGCGATCGGAGATAACGGCAAGGCCGTTGGACTCTATCAATGGCATCCGGATAGACAGGCGCTGTATGAGCGCACGTTTGGGCGGCCACTCTCGCTCGCTACACGCGAAGAGCAGATGGGCTTGTCGCTCTGGGAACTGCAAAACAATGAAGCGGCGGCCGGAAAAGCTCTGCTCTCGTCTACGCGTGCCGACGAGTCCGCGGCGCGCGTCTCGTCGCTGTATGAGCGGCCGAAGGATTCGGGCGAAGCGAACCTTCGCGCGGGCATCGCGCGGCAACTCGACGAGCAGCTCGGGCAGGGAACGGGAGAGCCCGGAAAGGTTCGGGTGGAGATCGTCCATAAAAATGCGCCGCCCGGCACGAGCACGAACGTCACGTCGTCGCCAAACGTGGATACGCAACTGAAAACCGATCGCCAGCAGGCCTCGTTGGGCGATCAATACGCCTTCTCACCTGGTAATTTCTGATGCCGAATGCAGATCGCATTGTCGACGCCGTAGGTGCGAAGCCCGGCGCCGATGAAGTGCGTGTGCTGATGACGCAGGATGGTCTCGTGCTGACCGGGTGGAAGGCGGTGCGCATTACGCGATCGATCGAAGTCGCGACGTCGGCGTTCATCCTTACCTGCTCGGCTGACGCGAACACGTTGAAGCTGATAGGCAAGGAAGGTGCGCCGGTCACGATTTCGATCGGCGATGACATCGTGCTTTCCGGGTATGTCGAGACGATCGAAACCATCCTGACGCCGGAATCGGACGACATCACGATCACCGGCCGAGGAAAGCTGGCCGATCTAGTCGACTGCTCGTGCCGAATTGACCGCGTCAATGCGAACGTCGGATTGCAGGATCTATGCAAGAGCATCGCGAGCCAGTATTCGATTGACGTTTTTGTGCCGCCGAACGGAACTCAGGCTGCGCTTAACCAGCTGAAGCCTTTGCCGCGTCAGATCATCAGCATCACTGAGACAGCGTGGGAGGTCATCGAGCGGTATGCGCGCTATTGCGGCCTTCTCGTGTTCGAAAGCGAGCAGGGCGAGCTGACGATCTCTCAGGCGGGAACGGAGCTTGGTGCATCTGGTGTAGCAGTCGGCAACAACGTCGAGGCGCTCGTCTGCACGAAGAGCACGCTCGGCACGTTCAGCACCTACAACGCAGTGCTGAGCGCATACAGCGCGGGCGCTGATGACGAAAGCATTCCGAATCTGCCTGTCATAACGGTAGTCAACAACGCGACGACGGCGAACGCGCTCCGGTTCAGGCCGACGTATTTCGTATCGGAGCAGAGCGCGACGGATCGCGATTTCGTCACAAAGCGTGTGAACTGGATGGCCTCGCGTGCTTACGGGCGGTCTCGGCGCGTGCGCGCGCTGGTGGATAACTGGCGCGACGCGAGTGGCTCGCCATGGTTCGTGAACGTCAACTACCCGGTGTCGGCGGAGAAATACGGCATTCCGGCGAACACGATCCTGCTGCTCGCCGAGGTGACCTTCATCCTCAATAAAAGCGGCACACATGCGGAGCTCGTATTCGGGCCGCGTCAAGGGTTCCTGCCCGAGCCGATCGCGCTCGATGTCCTTCCGATGGACGAATCGACGCAAACACCTGCGGAGCAATAGTGCTGAGCGATTTGAACAGGCTGGCGCGCCGGATTCTGTTGCTTATGGCGCGCGGCGCGATCGCGCTCGTCGACGATACGAAGAGCGTGCAGACACTGCAGGTCCGTCTGAATGCGCTCGAGTTGATCCCCGACGTGCCGCGCTATGCCGAATACGGTTTCACGTCGAATCCGCCGAGCGGCACGCAGGCGCTCATTGCCTTCAAGAATGGCGACCGCAATGACGGGTTCGTGATCGCTACGTCGAATGCCAAATATCGCATGACGGGGCTTGCGTCCGGCGAGGTCGCAATCCACGACAACCACGGCCAGTCCGTCTATCTGACGGCGACGGGAATCGTAGTGAATGGCGGTGGCAACCCAATCCGCATGACGAACCTCACGAAGCTGCGCGTCGAGGCACCAATCGAGAGCACTGGCGACATCACCGACAACGCGGGCACGACGGGGCGCAGCATGGCGGCGGATCGAGCGATTTTCGACGGCCACCATCACGTGGTGAAGAACGTTCAGAGTGGCAGCAGCAACATCACGTCGGAAGTTCCGACGGAACAGGAGTAACGCATGTCCGACATCTCCGTCATCTGGGACGTCGACAACAGCCGCGGCGACTGGCGATTCGTCGCTCCGGTTCTTGCGACCGGCAACGATCTGCAAACCGCTGTGCTGGTCAGCATCTTCACGGATCGCGCGGCGAATCCCGACGATGTGATTCCCGACGGCACGGGCGATCCGCGCGGCTGGTGGGGTGACATCGGAGAAGACAAGCCGATCGGCTCGCGGCTATGGCTGCTCGACCGCTCGAAGCAAACGCAGGAAGTGCTGAACAACGCGCGCGACTACATCAACGAGGCGCTTCAATGGCTAATTGATGACGGAGTGGTCGCGAGTATTGATGTGCAGACGCAGTGGGTGCGCGACACGTTTCTCGGCGCGCAGATCACGCTCTATCAACCGACGGGCACGCAGATCTCCATGACCTACGCGTGGGCCTGGCAACAGCTCTCCTGACATGCCATTCCAAAGAAAGACGCTCACCACCTTGATCTCAGAGGTGGCGGCAGACATTTCGTCGGCGCTGCAGGGTGCAGACGCGCTGCTGAGGTTTGCCGTGCTGACCATCGTCGGCAAGGTTCAGGCGGCGATGTGCAATCTCCAGTTCGGTTACCTCGACTGGATAGCGCGCATGTCCGTGCCATTCACCGCCGAGGACGAGTACCTCGAAGGCTGGGCCGCGCTGAAAGACGTCTATCGGAAGGCGGCGACGAAATCGCAATTGACGGCGCAGTTTCCCGGAACGGTCGGCAAGGTGCTCAGCGCAGGGACCGCAGTCGCGCGCGGCGATGGCGTGACATATACAACGTCGACGACGGGCACCGTCGACGGAACCGGCAATATGTCAGTGACGATCGTCGCTGACGTTGCCGGTTCGGCGGGCAATGCCGACAACGGCACGACCGTGTCGCTGAGCGTCGCCGTCGATGGCATCCAGCAGGCCGGCACGATCACGGGGACCGTATCGTCTGGCGCCGACATCGAGGACAACGATGACCTGCGTAGTCGCATGCTCGACGCGTATCAGAGCACGCCGCAAGGCGGCGATGTCGAAGACTATGTCGAGTGGGCGCTTGCCGTTGCTGGCGTCACGCGCGCTTGGTGCGCGCCGAATGGCTTCGGTGCGGGTACGGTCGTCGTCTACACGATGTGGGACAACGCGGAAGCGGCGCACGGCGGCTTTCCGCAAGGCACGGATGGGGTTTCGCAGAACGACAAGGGGCCCGGCGGCCTGCCGCGCGGAACTGTTGCGACTGGCGATCAACTCGTCGTTGCGGATTCGATAGTCACGAAGCAGCCCGTCACGGCGCTCGTTTATTCGTGCGCTCCGATCGCTAACAACTTGACGATCACACTTTCAGGCCTGATGTCGGCATCGACGGCTACACGCAACGCGATCTCCGCAGCCATTGCTGATGTGCTGTTTCGCAACGGCGATCCGCGCGCGGGCACGATCAATCGAGATGACATCTCGGCGGCAATCCGTTCCGTATCTGGCACGAGCGGCTTCCTGATCACGCTGATTCAGGGCGTCGTCGGCGTGACGACCACTACCTATTCAGGGAACATCACCAGCGGGTTCGGGCAGCTTCCCGTTCTCGCGGGCGTGAATTACGTCTGAGGCTCCATGCTCGCACCGAATTACAAGGCAGCCGACTTCCTGAAAGCGCTGCAAGGGCTGATGCCGCGCGGGCGAGTCTGGCCGCGCGATCCCGACGCGGTGCAAACGCAGGTTCTATCAGGGTTAGCGCCGAGCTACGAGCGCGCGACTGCGCGCGCGAACTACCTGCTCGTCGACGCCTTCCCGGCGACGACGTATGAACTGCTTCCCGAATGGGAATCGACGCTCGGTCTTCCGGATCCATGTGCAGGTGTTGCGCCCACGATCGCGCAGCGGCAGGCGCAAGTGCTAGCGCGATTCGTTGGGGTGGGCGGCCCGACGATTCAAAGTCTGACGGCGTTCGCGGCAAACCTCGGCTACACGGTCACGATCACGCAGTTCGTGGAGGCCAGGGCCGGCCAGATGCGAGCGGGCGATGCTTGCAACGGGACAGCGTGGTCATACGCGTGGCAGGTAAATGCGCCGCTCAACACAGTCACGATCGCCACGGCCGGAGCGATGGCCGCCGGTGACCCGCTCGCATCGTGGGGCAATTCAGTTCTTGAGTGCGAAATGAAGGCAGTGATGCCTGCGCACACGATTCCAATCTTCTCTTACACGTAAGAGGCCACATGTATCGTATTGACGACGCGACCGCAGCGACTTCCATTCCGACACCCGAAACGGCAGGGACGGAAGGGTACTTCACCGAAGGCAATCCCGCTACGAACACGCCCGCAACGAAAGTTCGCGGGTCGTGGCTGAACATGATTCAGGAAGAGCTGTGCGCGATTCTCGCGGCAGCGGGCATTGCGCGATCGAAGACGACCTACAACCAGGTCAATACCGCGCTCCAGAAACTGTATTCGCCGGTCATCGGCACCGCGCGTAATGTTGCGATGAGCGTAACGGCGGCATCGGCAACTGCGACGCTCACTGCGGATGAGATTGTCGTCGGCGCGGCGTTGGGCGGCCAGAAGTACATGCTGCCGAGCTTCAACAAGACCATCAACCTCGCGACGACTGGTGCGGGCGGGATGGATACGGGGACGGCTCCGGTTTCGGGTTGGGTGGCGATCTATGCGATTTACAACCCGGCGACGGGGGTGAGTGCACTGCTCGCAAAAAACGCAACCTCCGTTTCCCCGACAGAGGTATATAGCGGTGCGAATATGCCGAACGGATACACGGCGTCAGCGCTTGTCTCAGTGTGGCTCACGAATGCGAGCGGCCAGTTAATACCTGGCCAACTCAGCGGTAGGCGCGTTTCTTATCAAAGTCGGACGGAAATCAGCACAACCGCAACTACTGCCGGATACACGGCGTTTGCGGTTACTGGCGACATTCCAAAAAACGCGAAGCGTGTCTTCGGGTACATGGGTGTTTCGCAGAGCACTAACGGGACGATCAATCTCTTTCTGGCTGGTGATTCGAACGGCTGCGGTGCTCAGGAATGCTCTTTGGGAACTGCCGCATCTGGCAATACGAATAGCACTGCATGCTCGTTCGCAGTCGATGTGTTTGTTAGCCAAAACGTCTATTACAGCATCCAGTACAGCGGTTCCGGGACATTCACAGCAACCGCCAATTTCACCGGTTACGAATTCTGAGGAAGACCAGACATGGCAAGTCTAGTCGTGCAATTTTCCGATTCAACGCAGAAAACCATCGTGTCTTATTTCGGCTCGCTGCAGGACGAATCCCAAATTCCGAATCTTGGGAGCGTCCAGGCCTCCGATCCAAGATGGGGCGCCCTCGTCAATCTGTTCCCGCCTAGCGCGCAAGCGGTGCTGCCAACTCCATCGGTTTAACTTCATCTGCTAAGACATGCGACAACTTATTGCTTTTATTGCCGCCCTGGCGCTTTCCTGCTCGGCGCAAGCGCAGGTTTCTGCATTCACGGCCGGCCCTCTGGGGATCGGTGTAACCAGCCCCAATGCCGTACTCGACGTCGAGAGTGCAGGTGCCGTTGGTGGCGGTAACGCAAACGGCACTCTGGCGCGGTTCTATGCGGGCAGCAATGCCTCTCCGATTACTGCGATCACGCCCACCTTCGCGATCTCTCGCTATGAGACCATCAACCAAGATACCGAAGGTGGTCAGAATGCGGCGCTTTACGTCGAAGACGTCGGCAACAATGTTTCAAGTGGCAGTACGGTCGCGCAGGTAAACGGCATCACCGCCAATGTCTTTCAGAATGGCACTGGTGATTCGGTTGGCATGTTCGCGTACTCGACGAACTCCAGCACTAACGCAGGCCATACTGCATACGGCGGTTTCTTCGATGCGATCGCCAACAGCCTGGGAACTCATGCTTTCGGTTTGGAGATCGATAGCACGAACAACACGGGCGTAGACGTTGGGTATAGTGGTCTTGCGCCGTATCCTGCATTGGTTGGAATTCATGTGCAGGCCCTCGGCAACAATCTCAACACTGCGGGTATCTGGATTGGGAATGTATCGTCGACGCCATCGTATGATGTTGGGATTGCATTCACGAATGACATTAAGACGACTTCGATCGAGGATGATTCCAGTTCCATTCAAGCAATCAATATCGCCGGATCACATTCTTACGGGCTTGTCCTAAGCAGCGGCACCTATACGGGCAATGCAATCCAAGCCACTGGGTGGCAGTTGTCGCCGTCTGGCATGGTGCGCACGTCGACCAATCCGGCGGCTACATGGAATACTGATTCGACGGGTTCGACCGTCACGATCGCAAATGGTGGAAATGCCAGTCTGCCGGGCGGAAATGGGCTGATCGTCGCCGAGGATTCGGTCAATTCAAATGCTGCCATCTACCTGTGCAGCGTCGGATCATGCGTTTTGATTGGCACCGTTGGCTCAACTTGGGTAACTCCGACTACGACGCCCGCTGCCGGCAAGATGTCGATTGCGTGGAGTGGAACCGCCTATGCAATCTATAACAACCAGGGATCTGCTGAAACTGTAACCCTGAATCTGCTGAAGATGAAGGCCAGCAATTAATTGCTGGCCTTCTTATGGGCTCGGCAACAGATAAATTGAAATGAGCGCAGTCAGTCCAACGACCACGATCAGCGCGATCGTGTTCGCCCTCATGAAGGGTTGCTCAGACATGAAGTGCTTGAATTTGTCAAGAGCTTTCATTTTTTAAATCCTGTTTGGTCGACGCGCGAGTTTGCCACACTTGCGCGGAAAAGGTTAATTCAACCGATCTGCCCTACACCCTTTGGTATGATTCACGTCGTCCGAGGAGAGGTGAATGGTGGCGGAAAATATGGCTTTGCGTGCCGGAATTGAGAATGCCGAACGCGTTTCCAGTTCATTTTTGAGTAAACTTGCATCGCTGACCGCTGTTGCGATTGGTATTTTTATCGCCGTAACGACGGTCTATGGGGTATTCCATTTCTATTCGCCCATACCATGGTGGGATGAATGGGATGGATACATCGGGTTTTACAAGGCTATCACCGATGGGCAGGGCTTTCATGCATGGTGGTTCCCGCATATGGAGCACCGCATCCTGACGTCTCGTGCGCTTTTCTTTATGGACCTGCATTTCTTCCATGGGGATCACATTATTCTGTTTGCCGCGCAACAGGCAATGTATGCGGGAATCGTGGTCTTAATGGCGCGGGCCGCGCGCCGATCAGAAGATAGCGTTTCCATGTGGTGGGTTGTCGGCATTGCTGCTGCCCTGATGTTTTCCTGGGTGCAGTCCGAAATCATGACATGGGGCTTCGAGACGCAGGTCATCGGAGCGTACTTTTTCGCTACGTGGGCACTTTTCGAATTCACACGACCGGAATCCAGTGATGTGCGCCGATTCGTCGTGGGATTTATTCTCGCGGCGTGCGCAGAATTCACGATGGGAAATGGTATTGCGGCGCCTTTTGCGCTCGTTGTGGTCGCAATTTTCGCCCGACAATCTCTGAAGATCGTTGCGCTGACTCTTGTGATTGCGATCGGTCTCGCAGCTGTCTATGCGATTGGGTACGTTAAGCCCGATGTACCGCCTCCAGTCGTGCACGGTTCCCCATTGTTGAATCGCCTAGCGTTTATCTTTGCCTTCCTGGGCAATCCGTTTGCAATTCTTGGGATGCGCGCTTCAGTCTGCATTGCCGCCGGCGTCGTTTCCGCCTTGACCATGGGCGCGCTGACGATCTGGTTGTACGCGACGCACCGCGGGACGCCGTATCGCGCCTTCCTGATCGGCCTGTGTGCGTTCGTCGCCGCTTCGTCGATCGCCGCAATGTATGGGCGTGGCGCAGCTGGCGCAGGGGCGGCGTTTGCCAGCCGTTACACGACCGGTGCACTGGTTATGTGGGCAGCGGTACTTCTGCTCCTGTTCGATGTTTTCAGGACTCGGAAGATATTGACGATGTGGGCAGGCATCGCGGTAGCACTTGTTCTCGCCACCGGACAGGCAAAAATCTTTTCGAGCAATGACTATCTGTTCTTCTGGAAGCTCGGCGTGCTCGGGCCCAAGATCGGTCTGGAAAATACCAAATATTCCGGGATGCTGTTTCCGACAGAGCTGCACGACAGATTCTCGGTCTATACCAATTATGGCGCGAAGGGTCGGATCGGGATCTACGACCGTGAATGGCTGCGCGATGCCGGCGAGGTGAAGTTCGATCCTGACCGAATCGACCAGACATTCTGCCATGGGTGGTTCGAGGGCGCCTCGAAGGATGGTGCTGGAGCATATACGGTGACCGGGTGGGTCGTGTCACCGCGGCAAAAGAACGATGTGCTGGTGCTGCTCGTCCGGAATGGCGAAACCGTCGGGTATGGGATTTCTGGTGAGCGCCGCTCAGATGTGGAGAAGAGCGTAAAGGGTGCGCCTGAAAACGCGGGATGGATGGGCTTCTCGAAGGCCGCCGACAGCCTCGGTGCTTACGGCTTCGTCGACGGCAAGTTCTGCAAGCTCAATGGGTGAGTTTTGCTGGCGGATCGGGAAGTGCTGTGCTCGGTCCCGTTCCGCCCGACAGGTAGACGAACCAGAGCACGCCGCAGATCAGCGCGCCGAATATCGCAATCCAGATATATTGTGCACGTTTCGACATGTTTTCTCCCGTTGAGGCGCGGAGTGTATCATCCTCGTCCTTCAACGGGACGCTGCAAGATGACGGTCGCTTGTCCGAGTGGGGCTCCATCAAGAACTGGCGTGCCGCCATCGATGAACTGCACGACCTCCAGTTTCAAATGCTCGGCCCAAGCTTGAATCGCATTGCGCTCGATAAACGTGTTGAGGTGCCCGACCTGCTTGACTCGCTGCGCATCTACGGTGCTCTCGAAGACGTGCCAGTGTCCCTTCTCGGCGAACTCCAGAAAGGAAAATACGATCAAGCCTCCCGGCTTCAGTGCACGCCGCATGTCTTCGAGATATAGATAGGTCTCGTAGTGAAGAAGGTGCGTAAAAACGCTGAACGCACAGGCGATGTCGATCGACGCGTCTGCTGCTGGAATCGAAATGTCGAGATGCCGCTTGAATTCGAAATGTGACGGCGTCTTGGATTTGGCGTAATCAAGCAGCGCTTGAACGACATCGGTTCCCATGTACTGAAGATTGATGCCACTTTTTGAGAGACTTACAGCCAGTCGCCCGCTTCCGCAACCCAGATCGAATACCTTCATTCCATCACACAGCCCAGCGTGCAGAAGAAGGTTGGTTTCCACGCGGCCGGTATGCTCAAAATTTCCACCGACCGCCATTGCCATCGCTTCATCGATCGGGTATGTCTTGACCAACTGAGACACGAATTTCTCGTAATCCTCTACAAAATGAAATTGCGCCATCTGTAAAGCTCCTCTGAGGTTTTCCGCAGAACCGGGTGAGCGCTGACGTACCTTCGCACGCCAGTCTACAACATGGCGTCGCAATTACTCGATTTTCGCCTTGACGAGCGCGGCAACGAGCGCCTGCTCCTGCTTCGCCTTGAGGTCATCCAGATACGCGTCCGGATAAAGGCATTGCGTCATATGGCTTTGCCATCCTGTAATCGACTTGATGTAATCGTATTGTTTGATGATCGGAACGTTGTACTTGGCTGCGATAGCATCCATTGCGGCTACATATTGCGGCAACTGAGGATGATCGCTATCGCACAGAGGCGATGGCTCTTCGAGCACGGCGATCTTGCCGGATGCCTGTATAGCCTGCACCCATTGTTCAAGATAGCCTGTGTAATCGCTAACCGTCTCGCCGGCATACGCATCATTGACCGAATGCTCTTCAATGATGATCGAGGCAGAAGTCTCGGCAAGGCGCTGCGGAAGAGGTGGGCCGCCTCCATCCATGCCGTCAAGTTCGTTCATGAGGGAACTGGCGCGGCCGCCTGTCGCGGCGTTTTGGACAGTAATGCCGGAGTCCCTGAACTGTTTTTGCAGGAGCGATTGCAACGCTTGTGGTTCGTTCGGCGTTACTGAGACAGGCATGCCCATACTGTCCACTGTGCTGCCGAACATTTCATCATCTCCGTAGACAGCAATCTGGATGACGGGCGTTGTCGCCATCGGCTCGGATGCGGACGGCGGCGCGGACGGCGGCGCTGACGCTGGCGTTGATGACGGAGTCGCCGAAACGACGGCCGGCGTCGGCCCATCGATTTGCGCTTGAGCCGATGTCGACGGACCACCACCACCGCAAGCAGTAAGACAGGCAGTGAGGCCGATTACGGCTGCTGCTCTCCATCCTCCAATTCGATGATGGCGCCGATCTCGCGGCCGCGCGCATGAAGTTGCTCGACGCTGGTGATGGGGCCATGCATGAGCTGCCAATTGGCCATGCCGTACATCAGGACATGAAAGCCCATCTCGCGCTTGTCCTCGTCGGAAAGGTACTTGTGGAATTGACGGCCTGTCGCCACGCCGAACATACGGGCCATCTGAGTATTCGTATAGGACAGTTGCTCTTTGAGGAGCCGAAGCCCTTGCTGCGGGGGTGCCTGATAGTGCATGGGCGGCCGTTCCAATGGGATGCGCGGGCGCGCGAAAAGTATGTCGCATGATGGGTTCCTTTCGGAGTATCGGGCACCGCGAAATGCTTAGCCCAGTGCGTCGAAGCATATCACCCCTAGGGTGATTGTCAAGCATCAGATAACGATCGACCAACAGCCGCCTCGAGCGGCTTTTTTCTTTTACGGGGTAACTCGATGCCTATTGGCGACCAGGTCGCGGAAATTGCGCGCAGTGACGTTGCGGCGAGCGCCGCGAAATCGGCTCTCCCCGTTTCGGTAGCGGGCATGCATTGGATGGGGTTTCAGCTTTCCGACTGGGTCATGGTCACGACGATTCTCTACACGATCCTGCAGATCATCTTCCTGTTGAAGGATCGCCTGTTCACGAAGGGTAAGCATAAGAGGGGCAGCAAATGATCCTGTCTCTACTCGATGCGGAGCTGCGTCGGGACGAGGGCGTTCGATACGTCCCATACCTCGATACAGCAGATCCGCCGAAGCGCACGATCGGCGTCGGTCACAACATGGACGTATCGCCTCCGCCAGCTGGATGGACGTTCCCGCTGAACGATGCGCAGGTGAACCAGTTGCTCGATCGCGACGTGTCGACGACGCTCGCGAAGCTCGACAAGTACCTGCCGTGGTGGCGGCAGATGGACGAAGTGCGTCAACGCGTGATCGCCAACATGTGCTTCAACCTCGGCATCGGCAATGCCGCGCTCGGCACTGGCCTACTGGGATTCAAGAACACGCTAGCGGCCATGCAGCGCGGTTCGTATGGTGTTGCCGCAGCCGGCATGAAGGCCTCGAAGTGGTATGGGCAGGTAGGCCAGCGCGGCGCGCGCCTTTGCAAGGCAATGGAGACCGGAGTGATGCCGACGTGAGCGCAGACATCTTCCATTTCGTCATTGAGCAGGGTTCGGATTGGGTTCGGCAGGTCGTCATCAAGAACGACGATGGGACCGTCATTAACCTCGCGGGCGCCACGGCGCAGTTGCAGGTTCGCAGTGCGCCGGCGAATACGCAGACCGTCATTTCGCTATCCACTGCGGATGGATCTATGACGCTCGACGGGCCAAACGGGAAGCTGAAATGGAGCATGTCAGGCGCACAGACGGCCGCTATCGCCGTACCAGCCGGGCTTCCTATTCCGCTGGGTCCGAAGGGCTCCGGCTATTTGCTCGGAGGCTATGACCTGCTCGTCAAGGACGCATCGGGTCGCCTCATCAAGTACCTAACCGGCAACGTTTATCTCATTCCGGACTACACGCGTCCGTTCTGAAGGAACCCATATATGAGCGTTATTGAAGTGAGCACACCGGGGCCGCAAGGGCCGGCGGGTCCAGCCGGAGCGAACGGCACCAATGGCGCCAACGGCGCGACGGGTCCGCAGGGTCCGCAAGGAATTCCCGGTGCATACGCGCGATGGGATGGCGTCACGCCCTATCTGGGACTGGTGGCGGGCCGCACCGGCTGCGCGAGCGACAAGATCACGACCGCACTGGAATTCAACGCGCGTACCGCGCACGTTGCGCCCGTCGACATCAGCGCGATCGGCGCGGCCGTCGCCGGGTGGTATATCGGCTACGGCGACAGCACGCCATTCGGAGAGAAGGCGATCGGCGCCGACTCGCAGCGCAAGGTCAGCATCGAGTACAACGGCCAGATCGCACACCTGACATTCGGCGGGCCGCAGCAGCTCGTGGGCACCTGCTACAACTTCTCGACGCTTTTCAGCGACCTGACGCCGCTGCCTTTCACGATTCCGAAGGGGGCGACCTTCTGGACGCGCGAACACGGCGTGGTCGGTGCGGGCGGCACAATCCCCGTCACCAACACCGGCAATCCGGCACGGAACGCTGCTGCGGGCGACTGCTTCGAGTACGGCACGGGCCTGTCCGACCGCTCTGGCGATACAGGCACGTTCGCGAGCACTGATACGCCGTATCTGCGCCCGCTCGCGCTATTCGGCATGACCGACAAACACTCATACGCGTGCGTCGGCGACAGCCGCGTGGTGGGTCTGCAGGACGATGGCGCGAACAACCTATACGTGGGTGAACAGGCGCGCGCGATCGGCAGCAGCGCGGGCTATACGAATCTCGCGATCGTTGGCGAAGCGATGTCATCGGTGGGCAGCACAACGCTCAATGGCGTGTTCACGACTTTGTACACGCAGCGCGCCGACATCATCCGACGCTTCTGTACGCGGGTCATCTGTAACTACGGCATCAATGACGTGGTCAACAACCAGACAGCGCAGCAGATGTCCGTGTCGGCACAGGCGCTGCGCGCGATGTTCCCGAAGCAGGAGTTCTACTGGACGACGCAGATGGCCGAAGGTCCGAACCCGCCGTACACGACGATCGGCGCGGCGTTCAACAACTTCATCCTGGCTTCCGTCGGCGGCTTCCTCGACGGGGCATTCGACGTTGCAA
Source organism: Paraburkholderia diazotrophica (assembly GCF_900108945.1). Taxonomy (GTDB): domain Bacteria; phylum Pseudomonadota; class Gammaproteobacteria; order Burkholderiales; family Burkholderiaceae; genus Paraburkholderia; species Paraburkholderia diazotrophica. Next base: position 344,166 of record NZ_FNYE01000001.1, read on the forward strand.
CGGCGCTTTCGACGGCGCGCAATTCATGCACGTATGGGAGTTCTAGCTGGGTATCGAGCGACGGGGTTCACGAGAGCCCGGCTGGTTATGCCATCGCAGCCAGCGCGATTCAGTTCCCCGCGTAATCCCTCACTTCAGATAGCCCCGCGCGGGGCTTTTTTCGTTTACGGCCATGACACAAGCACACACCGAGCGCGAAACGCTGTCCGTCGCAGTGAACATCCCTGAGCACGCGGACCGAAAGACGACGGCGCTATTCGAGCGAACGCGGAAGATCCTGCTCGAGCGTGAAGGCGCGCGCTGCTTCATCTGCAATGTGACGGCTGAGCAATCCGGCCATCCGCTCGAAGCACATCACCATCCGATCGAGCGCTCGCTTGCCGAGATGATTGACTGGGACCGTTTCAAGCAGGATGCGCAGTCCGGTTACTGGGGTCCGCACATTCAGGCGTTCGACTGGGACAGCTTCACCGACTGGACGCAGTTCGTTGATGACATGACCGTCAACGGGCTGTTGCTCTGCAAGGCGCATCACATCGGCAAAGACGAGGGCATCCATACGATGCCATTCCCGCTGTACATCGCGCAGAAGTACGCAAAGGAGGGCTACCAGTTCTCCGACGTCGAAGTCATCCACCACGCAACGTAGGAGCATCAATGAACCAGACTTCCCCAGCTAAAACCGGCGCAGCCGGCGCAGTAACGGCCGCCGTCGTGACGGTGATCGCCGCGCTCGTCAAGCACTTCAACATCGACATTCCCGCCGACGCGCAAGTGTCGATCGCGGTCGGGATCGTCACCGCCGCGCATTGGGTCGGCCAACGCATCGCCACCCGCTCGGAATCGAAGCAACCCGCAGTTCCCGCACAGCAGTAAATCCCCGCCGCGCTCGCGGCATCCCTGAAGGAAATCCCGAAATGAAAAAGCTCATGCTGCTCGCGGCAGGCATTGTCGCGTCCGCATTCCTCATCGCCGGTTGCTCGACCACGCAACAGGCCGACGCATCGGCCAAGCTCGCGCAACTGCAAACGGTCGTGAACAACGGCTGTGTCGTCGTCCAGCCGACGCTGGTTGCGGTTGCTGCGATCGATCCCGTCGTATCGGCGGCCGCCACGGCAAATGGCCTGTTCTGCGCGACGGCAGGCGCAATCTCCGTGACGTCCGTTCAGGCGCTCATCTCGACGGGCATCCCTGCGATCGACAAAGCTGTGACGGAATCGACGCTCATCCCGGCGAACCAGAAGCCGCTCGTCGTCGCCGCGCTCGGCGTGTTTCAGTTGACCGTTGCGAACGCGCTCGCGGTGTATGGCAACGCGGCGACGACGGATCCTGCATCGGATGCCGCTTCCGCATCGGCTCCTGTCGCAGCGAGCCAGTGATGGACTTCACGCCCATCCTCGCCGCAGCGAAGCGCGCGCAGGCGGCTTATATCATGGACGAGGCGCAGGCAAAGGCCGTGTTCGAAGCGCTCGGGCACACGTTCATTGCCCAATACAAGGACGCAGATAGCCAGGCTGTTCTATCGACCGATGCGAGCGCCGCGACGTATCTGAGCATCTCGGGTACGCGATTCTCGGATAGGCAGCTCGGCGACCTGTTCGACGACATCGATCTCGCGCCGGTCGACGTCGGCGGCGGCGCGAAGGTCACGCGCGGCGCATACGAGAGCGCGAAGGAAATCTGGGACTGGGCGCTGAAGCTGGCACCGGCCGGCGCGGTGTTCCATGTGTGCGGGCACTCGCTGGGCGGCTGGCGCACGAGCTTCACGCCGCTGTTCATCCCGGCTTCGCAGATCGGCGCTCTGCACGCCTTCGAGCCGCCGAAGGGCGCGAACGGCGCCTACTACCAGACGTTCGCGCGCGAGCTGGCAGGGCTGGTGATCGTCGGCAACGGACGAGACATCTGGTTCGGGTATCCGCGTCTAGGCGGCTGGCTGCATCGGCCTGGCGACATGATATGGCTGACGTCGCTCGGCTTCGAAATCATCGACACGTCAGACTGGGCTGGCGGCATGAGCCTCAATGACCACTCGATTGATCTGGTGGTCGAGCGTCTCGAAAGGCTGGCGGCGGCGCCGCTTAAACCTGCTGCATAAAAACAGTCCACAGGCTGTCTTCTGCATTTACAGTCTGTGGCCTGTATTAAGTAACTTTCGACCTTCTCGCGCGATCTGAGTCGCTTAAGGCAGAAGGAAGTAGGTCAGGGCATTGAGTGGCCTGTCAGAGATCAGCAGCGGTCTCATCTTGTCTGTCATCAGGTGGAACGTTACGTTTCGCGCGCCATTCACAGCATATTGCTCCTCGGAATACTGGGGTAGGCTGAAAGCGATGCCATTCCATCCCTTGGCTTTCGCGGCCGCGCTCGCCTTTGCAAACAGATCTTCGATCGCTGGCGTCCACTCATCGCGGCCGATGGCCCCGCTGCTGCTGACCGAACCGCCATCCAGCATGTACACGTACCAATCCATATCCACACCCCGTGGTTTTCCAGAGGAGCGAGTCTAGCAGGGTGCATTGTTCACCTCCATGGCTTACGCCGATGATTGCTCGCGCCCGATTCGTCATCGGCGCCGATCGCGCGCACCCAGAAAACGCAGCCGTATTCCCCGTTCGCCTGCACCTGGACGCGATTGTTCCGCACGCAGTAGGCGTGCGACGTCCCCGGCATGTCACCGTCCCAATGCTCGCATTCGCGGCATGGGTGCTTCGTCCCATATGGATCGCGTAGGCCCATTTCGACCCCTGTATATTCGTACAGTACTCATGGTACGCCGACTCCGCGAACGGGCGGAAAATTACGGGAACGTAGTTGGAAAAACTCAATATAATCAAAGGGTGTTTTTCGGTTTGCGTTCCCATTCATCGACCGCAAACCCTTGATAGTGCTGTATGCATGTACAGGATTGTGATTCCTGTCGTCGTGGGTTCGAGTCCCATCAGCCACCCCAGAGAATTCAGTAGCATCGAGAAAAACGGCACGGCGAAAATCGCGGTGCCGTTTTTGTTTTGGGGTCCATGTTTTCGGGGCCCATCGCATTCGGCGCAGGGCATCGATCTTCAAACGATCCCGCGCCCGTCACACTCAACCGCGTTCACTTCTTCCTAAACGGCTCCAGCAAGCTCTTCAAGCCGTTGTGATCGATTTCATGCATCAACGCCAGCAGCCGCCCGATCTCGCCGGGTGGAAATCCTTCGCGCGCGAACCAGTTGAGGTAATGCCCCGGCAGATCCGCGATCACGCGCCCTTTGTACTTGCCGTACGGCATCACACGCGTCACAAGCAATTCGAATTGTTCGACATTCATCGCCACGTCGCATTCAAACAAAGACAAAGATAAAGATAAAGATAAAGCGCACCGCCTACGTCCGTTCCCGACGATGTCCGCTCACATGCGCGCCCGCATCGCGTTCGAGACCGAACACATCCAGAATCGCGAACAGCCCGACGACAGCCACCAGCAGGAACGCGACGCTGAAATCGGCCGTCGTCACCGATCGCGCATCGTGTCCATGCAGCCACGCGGCGAGCCGCATCGCGATCGCGCCGAGCGCAACGCCCATGCCCATCGTCATCTGCGTGAGCGTGCTGGATAGCGTCGATGCGCCGCTCATCTGGGGCTTCGGCACATCGGCGAAGCTGAGCGTATTGACGGCCGTGAATTGCAGCGAGCGCGACAGGCCGCTCGCGAACAGCACGATACCCGTCAGCGCGAGCGGCGTCGAGGCCGTCAGCAGGCTCATCGCCGCAATGCTCAGCGCCGCGAGCGCGCCATTGACGAGCAGCACCGTTCGAAAACCGAAGCGCCGCATCACGGGTGTCGTCACGAGTTTCATCGACAGATTGCCCGCGAACACCACGAGCGTCAGCAGGCCCGACTGGAACGCATTCATTCCGAAGCCGAGCTGAAACATCAGCGGCAGCAGAAACGGCACCGCGCTGATCGACACGCGAAAGAGCGATCCGCCGCCCATCGCGACGGCGAACGTCTCCACGCGAAACGCGGAAAGATCGACAACGGGATGCGGGCTGCGGCGCAAATGAAGCAGCGCCGCTACGCCTGCCGCGAGGCCGCCCGCGAGAAACGCGAGCGCTTCGCGCCACGGCGCGTCCGAGCGGCCGAGCAGTTCCATCGCGTACATGACGGCCGTGCCGGCGATGCCGCACAGCACGAAGCCGATCGTATCGAACGGGCGCTTCTGCGTATCGCGCGCCGCGCCGATAAAGCGCCACGCGAGCACGATGCCCACGATGCCGAGCGGCAAGTTCAGATAGAAGATCCAACGCCACGACGAGTAAGTCGTGATGAAGCCGCCGAGCGGCGGTCCGATGACGGGTGCGACGAGCCCCGGCCACGTGATGATCGAAATCGCGCGCATCAGATCGTCCTTGGGCGTCGCGCGCAAGACGGCGAGGCGTCCGACGGGCACCATCATCGCGCCGCCGATGCCCTGCACGATGCGCGCCGCCGTGAATTCGACGAGCCCGTTGGTCATCCCGGAGACGACGGACGCCGCCGTGAACACTGCGAGCGCGGCTGTGAACACGTTGCGCACGCCGAAGCGGTCGGCGGCCCAACCGCTGATCGGGATGAACACGGCGAGCGTCAGCAGATACGACGTGATGCCGATCGACAGATCGACGGCATGCACGCCGAACGAGCGTGCCATCTGCGGCAACGCTGTAGCGATGATCGTGCCGTCGAGGTTCTCCATGAAGAACGCCGCGGCGACGAGGGTGACGATCAGCGACTGCCGCCTGTCCGCAGCATCGGACCGCGCAGTCGGCGTATCTGACATCGACATGACACTCCGAAGGTTGTAAGCGCATCGAAACCGGCCGCATCGCGTCGCGGCCAACCGACATTCTAGCCACGCACGCGTTTTGCGCGGACGTGGTAATTTCGCCCCTTGCCGTTTTGTCACCCGACAAGACCAGCATTAAAGGAAGAGGGGAACCGTTCGATGGAATATCGCAGACTCGGCGATACGGATGTGCAGGTCAGCCTGATCGGTCTCGGCACGATGACGTGGGGCGAGCAGAACACCGAGCGCGACGCGCACGCGCAGATCGATTACGCGCTCGACCAGGGCATCACGCTGATCGACACTGCCGAAATGTACCCCGTGCCGCCGCGCGCTGAAACGCAGGGCTCGACGGAGCGCTACATCGGCACATGGATCGCGCAGCATCGCAGCGCGCGCGACAGGATCGTGCTCGCGACGAAGATCGCCGGCCCCGCGCGCCAGCCGCACAACCCGCGTCACATTCGCGGTGAGGGCAACCAGTTCGACCGCAAGAATCTCACCGAGGCGCTGCACGACAGCCTCAAGCGCCTGCAGACAGACTACGTCGACCTGTATCAGCTGCACTGGCCCGATCGCAGCACGATGACGTTTGGTCGCCCCGCGTATCCGTGGATCGACGATGCGTACACCGTGCCCATCGAAGAGACGCTTTCCGTGCTCGCCGACTTCGTGAAGGAAGGCAAGGTGCGTCACATCGGCGTGTCGAACGAAACGCCGTGGGGCGTCGCGCAGTTCCTGCGCGCATCGGAGAAGCTCGGCTTGCCGCGCATCGTGTCGATCCAGAATCCGTACAGCCTGCTGAACCGCACGTTCGAAGCGGGGCTCTCCGAGTTCTCGCATCGCGAATATGTCGGTCTGCTCGCGTATTCGCCGCTCGCGTTCGGCTGGCTGTCGGGCAAATACGAAGGCGGCGCGCGTCCGGCAGGCGCGCGCATCTCGCTGTTCGAGCGCTTCCAGCGCTACAGCAAGCCGCAAGCCATTGAGGCGACATCGCGCTACGTCGAACTGGCGAAGCGCCACGGCCTGTCGCCTGCGCAATTCGCGCTCGCATTCGTCAACAGCCGGCCGTTCGTGACGAGCAATCTGATCGGCGCAACGTCGCTCGATCAGCTGAAAGAGAACATTGCGAGCGTCGACGTGAAGCTGTCGCCGGAAGCGCTCGCCGAGATCGATGCGCTGCACGAACTGCAACCGAATCCGGCGCCCTGAGCGCTTCGTTTGCTTTTGGTATTAGTGCGTCGCGGCATGCGTGTCGCGGCGCGCTAATCGAGCGAATAGATCGCAAGACCAAGACGCAAACGCTTGAGGGCAAGACTTCGCGGCGAGACACACGCGCGGCGGCACATCGCCGTGCAAACTCGCGTACGATAGCGCGCTTGCACATTTCAAGAGTCTTCACGCGCCTTCATGCGTCTTGGCGATACCGGCCGTCACACACCGGCCGCCGCATCCAACTCCGTTCGATAGCCGCTTGCCCGCTCCGCATGACGTGCGCGATGCCGCGCACCCATTTCTGTGCATGGGCCGCGTGCGGCATACAATGCACGATGCTGACCTCGCATGCGCCGAGCGGACGGGAATCGGCGCGATGCTGGCGACACACCGAAGCGACATCCAAGCACCCCCAAGCGAACCGACACGACGATGAACACCTCGCGCTCCACCACTCCGATCGCCGCCTCGACATGGCCGGTTTTCGTGCTGCTCGCCATTGCCGGGCTTTTCTACGTCAAATGGTTTCCGTATTACAACCGCGCGTTCACGGCGGCATCGACGCACTCGATCGGCGCGTCGATCCTGATGGGCAGCGCAGCGAGCCCGCCCACGCCGTCGTGGAGCGCGGCGCTCGGTTACGCGCTCGCCTATGGCAAGGCGATCTGGCAGGCGATGGTGCTCGGTTTGCTGCTCGGCTCGGCCGTGCAGGCGCTGTTGCCCGTGCGCTGGGTTGCGCGATTGCTCGGCAAGACGGGATTCGGCAGCGTCGCGGCAGGCGGCTTGCTCTCGTTGCCCGGCATGATGTGCACGTGCTGCGCGGCGCCCGTCGTCGCCGGATTGCGTGAGCGGCAGGCGTCGCCCGGCGGCGCGATCGCGTTCTGGCTCGGCAATTCGGTGCTGAACCCGGCGACGCTCGTCTTCATGGGCTTCGTGCTCGGCTGGCAGTGGGCCGGGCTGCGCGTCGTGCTCGGCGCCGCGATGGTGTTCGGGCTCGGCTATCTGGTGAACCGGCTCGTCACGCCTACCGAAGCGCAAGCGGCCGATGCGCGCCTCATCGAGCTCGTCGACGAGCAGCGCGCGGGCAGTCCGTTCGCCCGCTGGATCTCGATCTTCGTGCGGATGGCCGTGCGCCTCGTGCCGGAATACATCGTGCTCGTCCTTTTGCTCGGCGCGGCGCGTGCGTGGCTTTTCCCGCATGTCGGCCCGGAGATCGGCAACGACTTCGTGTGGATCGTCGCGCTGGCCGTCGCCGGCATGCTGTTCGTGATCCCGACGGCGGGCGAAGTGCCCATCATCCAGGCGATGCTGTCGCTCGGCATGGGCGTCGGGCCCGCCGGCGCGCTGCTGATGACGCTGCCGCCCATTAGCGTGCCGTCGCTGGCGATGCTCGCGCGCTCGTTTCGTCCGCGCGTGCTGACGATCGTGGCCGTTTCGGTGGTCGGCTTCGGCATCGTCGCGGGACTGCTGGCCGTTGCGTTGCAGTTCTGACGAATCGCTTGTCACCAAACCTGGCGCCGTTGTGCCGAATCTCGACCTAAACTGGGAAAACAGGGAGCTGGCGCGCAGTCTGCTGCACGGTAAGGCGTGTGTGGCGCGCGTCGAGTGGTACGATGGCGCCCCTTGAAGCTGGCGAGCGCGCGAACGAGCGTCGATGCGCGCCAATGTGCGGTCATGGCGCGGTAGCCGCGTGCCGATCGAGTGGCATTCGTGTGGTAAATCGCACGGCATCGCATCGCGGCAGCGCACCAGCAAAGCGGTGAACACCGCCAATCAGCCAATCCAGGACAACGCATGGCCCAACAAAAGACCAATCCGAAACTCGAGCAGGCGCTGACGCGCGGGGATCTCGCCATCCGTCAGGCTAACTCGGCGCGTGCGACGGCAGTGCTGCGTGCACTGGGCAAGATGATCATCGACGCATCGGCGACGATCGGCGTCGAGGCGCACACGTCGATTCCCGACGGCGACCGCATTTACGATCCCGTCGAAGGCCTGTGGCCGCAGGCGTTGCTGGTCTCGCTCGATGGCCCCGTCGAAGAAGCCGACCCCGAAGAATTGCGCACGATCCGCCTGCGCTCCGACGATCCGGGCACGATGTTCCGCGTCGAGTGGCATCGCGCGGACGGCAAGATCGGGCGTCAGGAAGGCGGCCCGTTCGCGACCGTCGAATTCATTTCCGACGTCGACGTGCCATGGTCGGACGACGAAGAGTGATCTGATCCGATCCGATCGAGGGCGCCGCGCGTGGGTGAATAGCCTGCGTGCGGCGCCCTCAGCGCATCATCCGTCGGCGGAACAGCACCGCTGACACGCAGAACGGCACCACCACATACGCGGCCAGCACGGCCACATGCAATGCGGCATCGTCGAGCGGACGGGCAAGCATCGCCGGCCGGATCAGGTCCACCGCATGCGCAAGCGGCAGCAGTTGCGCCGCCAGTTGCGCGGCGGGCGGCAACTGCGAGAGCGGGAAGAACACGCCCGACAGCAGCAGCATCGGCGTCAACACCAGCGTCTGATAAAACATGAAGAAGTCGTATGACGGCGCGAGCGCCGTCACGATCATCGCGGTGCTGGCGAACGCGAGACCCGCGAGCACAATGACGGGCAGCGCGAGCAACATCGACGGAAAGCTTGCGTAACCGAGCGCGCCTGCCACCAGCATGATCGCGACGCCGGACAGCACGGCTTTGCTGCCCGCCCACGCGACTTCGCCGAGCACGATGTCGCCGAGCGTGAGCGGCGTGTGCATGATCGCTTCCCACGTGCGCTGCACGTGCATCCGTGAAAAGCCCGAATACATCGATTCGAAGCTCGCCGACATCATCACGCTCGATGGGACCGTGCCCGCAGCGAGAAACGCGATGTACGACACGCCGTCGACGTGCCCGACCATCAGCCCGAGCCCGAAGCCGAGCCCGAACAGATAGATCATCGGATCGGCGAGGTTGCCGAACATCGACGCGAGCGCGAGCTTGCGCCACACCAGATAGTTGCGCCGCCACACGGCAATCCAGTTGACGGCGTTCGCTGGCAGCGCGGCGAAGCGCTCGCGCATCGGCTCGGTATGTTCGGGGGTGTCGTATGTGCGTGCGTCCATTGTCGTGGTGTCGCTTCCTTATGCGTTACGTTGCAATCGTGACATGAACGTCAGTCCTGCATCTCGCGGCCGGTGAGCCGCAAGAACACATCTTCGAGATTCGCCGGCCGGTGCAGATAACGCAGCCCCGCGCGCTGCTTCAGCCGCGCATGAACCGGCTGCGGATCGTCGACATAGCAGAAGAGCGTCTCTCCGCTGATTTCGGTGCGTACGGACAACGGCGCCAGTTCGTCGCGCAGCGCGATGGGATCGGGGCCGTACACCTCGATCACGTCGCAGCCTATTTCCGAAGCAATCAGTTCATTCGGTGCGCCTTCCGCGATCTTGCGTCCTTCTTCGATCACGCATAGCCGGTGACACAGACGCTCCGCTTCCTCCATGAAGTGCGTAGTGAGCAGAATCGTCTTGCCTCGTCCGAGCAGCGAGCGCAGCCGCTCCCAGATCAGATGACGCGCCTGCGGATCGAGTCCTGTGGTTGGCTCGTCCATGATCAGCACATCGGGATCGTTGATGAGCGCGCGAGCGAGCGTGAGACGCCGCTTCATGCCGCCCGATAATTCGCTGACGCGTGCATCAGCCTTGCTCTCCAAGCGCGCGAATTCGAGCAGCGTCGGCACCATCCCGCGGCATTTCGCGGCGGACAGACCGAAGTACCGGCCGAAGACGAGCAGATTTTCGCGGACCGTGAAGTCGGGATCGAGATTGTCGAATTGCGGCACGACGCCGACGCGTGCGCGCGCGAAACGCGAGCGGCCTGGAATCGGTTCGCCGCACAGCCGGATCGTGCCGGCGTCGGGCGCGGCGATGCCGAGCAGCATGCGCAATGTCGTCGTCTTGCCTGCGCCGTTCGGACCCAGCAGTCCGAAACATTCGCCGGCGCGCACGTGAAACGACAAGCCGTCGACGACAGCCTTGCCGCCATAACGCTTCTGGACGCTGTGAAACTCGATTGCAGCTTCAGACATACGAAGACCGATGCTCCATGAATGTGCGCGACGGCTGCACGATGTGGTGCGAAGCGCAAGCCGGCTGCCTATTTTAGGGCATCAGGCTCGGCGCGTTTGGCGCGCGGATACGCATCGATGGCGCTCGTTGCGCGATCTTGCGGTGCGTCATGCCCGACTGCGCGCTGCCACGCACTTAGCGTTTTCCATCCCTTGCATGTCGAATTGCGGCGCACCATGATGCAAAGAGAGACCGCGATGGTCGCGGTATGGGGGAAGCGAAATGGCGAGCTACAAGAAGATTCTGCTGTGCTACGACGGCTCGCGCGAAGGCCGCAAGGCGCTGCGTTGCGGCGCGGATCTGGCGCTCGATCTGCAGGCGGAAACGCATCTGCTGTCGGTCGTCGACATGCGCTCGAGCATTGCACAAAGCGCAGGCCTGCTGACGGATGTCGCCTGTGGCAGTTTCGAGAAGACGGCACGTGAGATATTGCAGGAAGGCGTCGACTGGCTCACACAGCGCGGTGTGCGGGCGACGGGGCATTTCGCGTTTGGTCATCCTATCGATGAAATCGCGTCGCTCGCCGACGAACTGCATGTCGATCTCGTCGTCGTCGGGCATCGTTGCCGCACGGGGTTGTCGCGCTGGTGGATGGGCGCGGGCAACACGCCGCTGCTCGATCGCGTGTCGTGCAGCATTCTCGTCGCGTGCTCGTCGCCCGCCGAAGAGGCGCAAGCGGCAGCCTGAAGCGCCGCTTGCGGTTGAAGCGCCGCTTGCGGCTCTGCGGTTCGCATGAATGCTTGCGCGTCAGCCGTTCAGATCGACGGCTGACAGCTTCCAGTTGAAGAGCCCCTGGCGACGGAAGATCGCGGAATAGCGCGTATCGCCGACGCCATGCTGATACGTCACAACGAACTCATTGATGCCGCGATAACCCGCTGTGGTTTCCGGCGGTTGGGGCGGGGGCGCGCCGTTGGCCGTGTTGTTGTTCGTGCTATTGGATGAACTCGAGTTCGGCGCGGGATGCTGCGCTGAATTGCCGGGCGGCGCGGCGGACGGCGCAGCAGGCGGCGGAGGCGGGCGCTCGCCCGGTTCGCCGCGCGGCGGGATGCCGTTGAGCAATGCCGCGACGCCATCGGGTGTCGCATACGCATCGACGAGCGGACCAATCAACGCCACACCGATCATCGCGCCGATCGCAGCAAGCGGATTGCCGTTGTGCCGCACGTCGAGCCGGCGCGTCAGCAGTCCCGTCACCTGCAGCTTCAGGCTTTCACGCAGCGCCGGATAATCGACGTATTCATTGACCGTTTCGACATCGCGCGCATCGGCGGCACGTTTGAGCCGGTCGAGTGCGATATACGGCGACGCGTAAGCGAAGCCCAACGCGGCGATGATGACGATCACGATCAGCGTGATCAGCAGCGGCCGGCTTACCCGGCCTTTCATACGTACGAGACCTGCCATTGCGCGGGACTCTCCGTTTTCAGTGTCGATTTGATGTGGACCCGATCGACGTCAAAACGATCCCGCAAAGTTGAACGTTCGAACGCGTGTTCTGCGGCTTTGATGTTGCACGCGCAGCGCTTGCATGGCGAATGACGTTTCGACGAAGTTCGCGATGCTCACGCGTCAGCGAGCGACCACGCGATGACGACAACGTCACTTGCGCGCATCAAGCCGCTTGCCTCGCGAGACGATCGTCTTCCTCGGCAATCGCGTGATCGATCATCCGGCACACGGCTTCCATCGTGCCGACCATGATCGTGCGCGACGGACCGTGATAGACCCGCACTGGCGCGCGCCGCGCGGGCTCTGCATTGAGCGCGGAGTTCAGCGACACGCGCGCGAACGCCGGTTGCGCGGATGGCAGCGGCTGAGGTTCTTCATCGAACAGCGATGCCGTGCGGCCCTTGATGCTGGATGCGGCGTTCGACGCCAGCGTGACGAGCGGCTCGCAAGGGACGAGGCTGCGCAGATGACGCAGACGGCCGAACTGGCGAAAAGGCAGCAGGCGGGCAAGACGTTCCATGAGTCTCTCCAGACAGTGTTCAGATAATTAGAATTCCGTCGGCCGGATCAGCCCGACCGCGATGCCTTCCAGCGCGAACTCCGCGCTGCCGGCCTGAACAAAAATATTTTCGTAATCGGGGTTCTCGGCGATCAGTTCTATGCCGTTCGGACGGCGCTTCAGGCGCTTCACGGTCACGTCGTCGCCCAGACGCGCGACGATGATCTGGCCGTCTTTCGCTTCGCTCTTTTTCTGCACCGCGAGCAGGTCGCCGTCGAAGATGCCGGCGTCGCGCATCGACAGGCCGCGCACTTTCAGCAGGTAGTCGGGCTTGCTCGAGAAGAGCGCCGGGTCGCACGTGTAGGTCTGCGAGATATGTTCTTGCGCGAGGATCGGGCTGCCCGCTGCGACTCGGCCGATCAGCGGCAGCGACAGCTGCATGATGCTCGCGTGCGGCAGCGTGAACTGATGCGGCGAGTCGTCCGAGCCCGTGATGAGCCGAATGCCGCGCGACGCGCCTGCCGCCAGTTCGATCACGCCTTTGCGCGCCAAAGCCCTCAGATGCTCTTCCGCCGAGTTGGCAGAGCTGAAGCCGAGTTCCGCCGCGATTTCGGCGCGGGTGGGCGGGAAGCCCGTGCGCTCGATAGCGCGGCGGATCAGATCGAAAACCTGCTGCTGTCGTGCGGTGAGTTTGGTCATGGCGCCACTGTATGGATAGACAGGTGACTGTATTTTTATACAGTATTCGGCGCATTTCAAGCTTTACTTTAAGTTCATCGCGGCGGGTGACGTGCAAGCGTCGAAAACCGGCGCTGTGGCAGCGCGCCCGGCGTCACGACGAACGGAAGACGGTTCTTTACCACGTTTGCATATTAAAAAATGAAGAAACATTATTTTTAATGATGAAAGCCCTTCGATAGACTGGCCTCCACTGATGCAACAGCAGCGCAGAAGCCGCGTAAAAGCCGCTTCCGGCTCGCGAAGCAGCGAATTTCGGCAAGGAGCGGAAGGGCCGCCGAGTGAGATCAAACCAACAACACGGAGAAGGTCGATGGGCAATCGGAATACGGGGTTCGCGAATGCAGTCACGACGGTGCAGGCGCTGCGAGCGACGCCGCGCGTGGCGAAAGGCAGCGGCGCGAAGCGGTTCATTGCGGCGCTCGCGTTGGGTGTGGCGTCGGCCGTCGGCATGACCTCGCAGGCGCAGGCCGATACGACGCTGCTGAATGTGTCGTACGACCCGACCCGCGAGCTGTATCAGGACGTCAACCAGGCGTTCGGCAAGGAATGGAAGGCGAAGACGGGCGAGTCGGTCACGTTCAAGCAGTCGCACGGCGGCTCGGGCGCGCAGGCGCGCTCGGTGCTCGACGGCCTGCAGGCGGACGTCGTCACGCTGGCGCTCGCCTACGACATCGACGCGCTCGCCACGAAGGGCGTCGTCGACAAGAACTGGCAGAAGCGCCTGCCCGACAACGCGTCGCCGTACACGTCGACGATCGTGTTCCTCGTGCGCAAGGGCAACCCGAAGCACGTCAAGGACTGGGACGATCTGGCGAAGCCCGGCGTGTCGATCGTGACGCCGAATCCGAAGACTTCGGGCGGCGCGCGCTGGAATTATCTGGCCGCGTGGGCGTATGCGGCGCATCAGCCGGGCGGCAACGACCAGAAGGCCAAAGAGTTCGTCGCGAAGCTCTACAAAAACGCGGGTGTGCTCGATTCCGGCGCGCGCGGCGCCACGACGAGCTTCGTGCAGCGCGGCATCGGCGATGTGCTGATCGCCTGGGAAAACGAGGCGTTCCTGTCGGTCAAGGAATTCGGCACGGACAAGTTCGAGATCGTGGTGCCGTCGGCGAGCATTCTGGCCGAGCCGCCCGTGGCCGTGGTCGACAAGGTGGTCGACAAGCACGGCACGCGCAAGCTCGCCGAAGCGTATCTGAACTTCCTGTATAGCGACCAAGGCCAGGAGATCGCCGCGAAGAACTTTTATCGTCCGCGTTCGAACAAGGTGCCCGCCGCGCTGACCGCGAAGTTTCCGAAGCTGAAGCTGTACACGGTCGACGACTCGTTCGGCGGCTGGGCGAATGCGCAGAAGACGCACTTTGCCGACGGCGGCGTGTTCGATTCGATTTACCAGCCGCAATGACGTAGCAAGGCTGTGACGTTGGAACGGGGCGCGGCCGCGAGGCGCGCTTCCGGGCGCTTTCGGCCGCTTTTGGCGATAGACGAGTAGCACATATGCAGGCGATGCATGGGCCATCCACGCACCGCGACGCATAACCCTGAAGGGCATTGAGCATGACGACGTTTAACTTGCGCAAGCCGAGCGCGATTCCCGGCTTTGGCCTGACGCTCGGTATCACGGTGGCGTATCTGAGCCTCGTGGTGCTGATTCCGCTGGCGGCCACTTTCCTCGAGACGGCGACGCTCGACTGGAGCCAGTTCGTGCGCGCGGTCACGTCGCCGCGCGTGCTCGCGTCGTACCGGCTGACGTTTTTCGCGGCGCTCGGCGGCGCGCTGATCAATGCGCTGTTCGGCTTTCTCGTCGCGTGGGTGCTGGTGCGCTACCGGTTTCCGCTCAAGCGGATCGTCGATGCCATCGTCGATCTGCCGTTCGCGCTGCCGACTTCCGTCGCCGGCATTTCGCTCGCGGCGATCTATTCGGGCAACGGCTGGATCGGCCAGTTTCTCGAACCGCTCGGCATCAGGATCGCGTTCACGCCTGCCGGCGTGCTCGTCGCGCTGACGTTCATCGGCTTGCCGTTTGTCGTGCGCACCGTGCAGCCCGTGCTCGAAGAGTTCGAGCGCGAGCAGGAAGAGGCGGCCGCGTGCCTGGGCGCATCGCGCTGGCTGACGTTCCGGCGCGTCCTGTTGCCCGCCGTGTTTCCCGCGCTGCTGACGGGCTTCGCGCTGGCGTTCGCGCGTGCGCTCGGCGAATACGGCTCGGTGATCTTCATCGCGGGCAACGTGCCGATGAAATCGGAAATCACGTCGCTGCTGATCATCACGAAGCTCGAGCAATACGATTACGCAGGCGCGACGGCGCTCGCCGTCGTGATGCTGGTGGTGTCGTTCGTGATGCTGCTGTTGATCAACACGCTGCAGTGGTATCTGCAGCGGCGCACGAGCCGCGCGCGCACGGCGCCTTCGTTGCCGGGCGCCGCGACGCATGGCGCCGCGCTCACGGGAGGTGCGCAATGAGCCGAAATTCCGCGGTGATTTCGCGCGCGGCCGTCAGCAATGCGAATGCCGCGCGCCGTCCCGATCCGGTGACGGAGCCGCGCGCCGTGCGATGGATCCTGACGGGCGTCGCGCTGGTGTTTCTTGCGCTCTTTCTCGTGCTGCCGCTGGTCGCTGTGTTCTATCAGGCGCTCGCCAAGGGCGTCGCGTACTACGTCGAATCACTCGCCGATCCCGATGCTGTGTCCGCGATCAAGCTCACGCTGCTCACGGCCGCGATCGCCGTGCCGCTCAATCTCGCGTTCGGGCTTGCGGCATCGTGGTGCATCGCGAAGTTCGAGTTTCGCGGCAAGGCGCTGCTGACCACGCTGATCGATTTGCCGTTCTCGGTGTCGCCCGTGATCTCCGGTCTGATCTACGTGCTGATGTTCGGCGCGCAAGGCTGGTTCGGCCCGTGGCTCGCGAATCACGACGTGCAGATCATCTTCGCGGTGCCGGGCATCGTGCTCGCGACGATCTTTGTCACGTTCCCGTTCGTCGCGCGCGAACTGATTCCGTTGATGCAGGCGCAAGGCAACGACGAAGAGGAGGCCGCGCATGTGCTCGGCGCGTCGGGCTGGCAGATGTTCCGGCGCGTCACGCTGCCGAACGTCAAATGGGGCCTGCTGTATGGCGTGATCCTGTGCAACGCGCGGGCGATGGGCGAGTTCGGCGCGGTGTCGGTGGTGTCGGGCCACATTCGCGGGCAGACGGACACGATGCCGCTGCACGTCGAGATTCTCTACAACGAATACAACTTTTCGGCGGCGTTCGCCGTGGCGTCGCTGCTCGCATTGCTTGCGCTCGTGACGCTCGGACTCAAGCTGCTCGCCGAGCGTCATCTGTCGGCGGAACTGTCGGGCGCGCGCGACGTGCCTGCGCATGCCGGTCCCGTTCAGTCCTCCGGCGCGCCGCACGCGCGGGCGGCACATTCGGTTCAGTAAGGAGAGTGGTCGAAGATGGGCATCACCGTACGCAATCTGCAAAAGCGCTTTGGCGACTTCACCGCGCTCGACAACGTCTCGCTCGATTTTCCGCCGGGCGAACTCGTCGCGCTGCTCGGACCGTCGGGCTGCGGCAAGACCACGCTGCTGCGCGTGATCGCGGGCCTCGAATATGCGGACGCGGGCGAGGTCCTGCTGCAAGGCCAGGACGTCGCGGAAGTGGGCGCGCGCGAGCGCAACGTCGGCTTCGTGTTCCAGCACTACGCGCTGTTCCGTCATATGACGGTATTCGAGAACGTCGCATTCGGCCTGCGCGTGAAGCCGCGCAAGGAGCGTCCTTCGGAAGCCGCGATTCGCGAGAAGGTGCATGAGCTGTTGAAGCTCGTGCAGCTCGACTGGCTCGCGCAGCGCTATCCGTCGGAGCTGTCGGGCGGACAGCGGCAGCGGATCGCACTGGCGCGCGCGCTGGCCGTCGAGCCGAAAGTGCTGTTGCTCGACGAACCGTTCGGCGCGCTCGACGCGAAAGTGCGCAAGGAACTGCGCAGCTGGCTGCGGCGCCTGCACGACGATCTGCATATCTCGACGATCTTCGTCACGCATGACCAGGAAGAAGCGCTCGAAGTCGCGGACCGCATCGTCGTGCTGAATCACGGCCACGTCGAGCAGGTCGGCAGCCCGCAGGACGTGTACGATCATCCGCAGACGTCGTTCGTCTACGAGTTTCTCGGCGCGGCGAACCGGCTGCATGGCAGCGTCGACGGCAAGGGCTTCGTCGTCGATGGCGCCGCGCAGCCGATCGCAATCGACGCGCATTTCGAGGGCCCGGCCTTCGCGTATGTGCGTCCGCACGATCTCGTGCTGTATCCGCAGTCGGCGGGGCATCGCGAAGGCATCGTCGTCGGCGTGCGGCGCGTGGTGACGCTGGGCGGCTCGGTGCGCGTCGAGCTCGAAGCGCGCGAAGGCCATGTGCTCGAAGCGGAACTCGATCGCGAGGCATGGCGCGGCCTGCAACTGGCCGTCGGCGATGGCGCGACGGCGGTGCCGCGCGCGCTGCGCGTGTTCCCCGCGCAGTGATGCGCGCGTTTATTTCCCGTGATGCAGCTAACAACAAATTGACTCTGGCCGAACCGGAGACTTCAACATGAATTTCCAGCAATTGCGTTTCGTGCGCGAAGCCGTGCGGCAGAACATGAACCTGACGGAAGTGGCGAACGTGCTGTACACGTCGCAGTCAGGCGTATCGAAGCAGATCAAGGACCTCGAAGACGAACTCGGCGTCGACATCTTCATCCGGCGCGGCAAGCGCCTGACGGGCCTGACGGAACCCGGCAAGGCCGTGCATCAGCTGATCGAGCGGATGCTGCTCGATGCGGAGAACCTGCGCCGCGTCGCGCGTCAATACGCGGATCAGGACAACGGCCATCTCGTCGTCGCGACGACGCACACGCAGGCCCGCTACGCGCTGCCGAAAGTGGTGCGCCAGTTCACCGAGGTCTATCCGAAGGTGCATCTCGCGCTGCGCCAGGGCAGTCCGCAGCAGATCGCGCAGATGATCATCAACGGCGAAGCGGACATCGGCATATCGACGGAAGCGCTCGACCGTTATCCCGACATTCTGACGTTCCCGTGCTATTCGTGGCATCACATCGTCGTCGTGCCGAAGGATCACCCGCTCGTGGGCCATGAGAACCTGACGCTCGAAGAGATCGCGGAGTATCCGATCGTCACGTATGACCAGGACTTCACGGGCCGCTCGCATATCGACCAGGCATTCGCGAAGGCGGGCGCGCTGCCCGACGTCGTGCTAACGGCGATCGACGCCGACGTGATCAAGACCTACGTCGAGCTCGGCATGGGCATCGGCATCGTCGCGGCGATGGCATTCGATCCAAAGCGCGACACGGAGCTCGTCGCGCTCGACACGCAGCATCTGTTCGAAGCGAGTACGACGCGTGTCGGCTTGCGCAAGGGCGCGTTTCTGCGCGGCTACGCGTACCGGCTGATCGAGATGTTCGCGCCGCAACTGCACGAAGCGGACATCGCGAGCCAGTTACGCGAAGCGGCATAAGCCTTATAGGCGCCGTAGGTGTCGCGAGCCTCGCGCGAAGGCTCGCGTTTTCATCGATGGCGGCGGCGAGCGCATCGCTTACAATCGCCGCCATGAATACTTCCACGACTACCTCTACATCGTCCGCGTTGCCGCGTATCGCCGTGCTCGCCACGGGCGGCACGATCGCGGGCGCCGCGCCCGACGCGACCAATACGTCGGGCTATCAGGCGGGCGTCGTCGGCGTCGGGCAACTGCTTGCGGCCGTGCCGTCGCTGGCGACGGTCGCGAACGTGCAGGCCGAGCAGGTCGCGAGCGTCGACAGCAAGGACATGGCGCTCGCGCTGTGGACGACGCTCTCGCAGCGCGTCGACACGCTGCTGGCGTCCGGCGAGATCGACGGCGTCGTCATCACGCACGGCACCGACACGCTCGAAGAAACCGCGTACCTGCTGCACCTCACTGTGAAGAGCAGCAAGCCCGTCGTGCTGACGGCGGCGATGCGGCCATCGTCGGCGTTGTCGGCCGATGGTCCGCTGAATCTGCTCAACGCGGTGACGGTCGCGGGTAGCGCGCAGGCCAAAGGGCAGGGCGTGCTCGTCGCGTTCAACAACCGCATCCATAGCGCGCGCGATGTCGTGAAGACGAGCACGTATGCCGTCGATGCGTTTCACTCGCCGGAAATAGGCGCGCTCGGCTGGGTGCAGGATGGACGCGTCGAGTTTCAGCGTGCCGTCGTGCGGCCGCATACGACGGCGACGCCTTTCGCGATCGCATCGATCGGCGCGCAATGGCCCGACGTCGAAGTCGTGACGAGCTATGCGGGCGCGTCGCGCGTCGCCGTCGATGCGCTCGTCGCTGCGGGCGTGAAGGGCATCGTCGTGGCGGGCACGGGCAACGGCTCGATCCATGCGACTTTGCAGACGGCGCTCGCCGAGGCCGCCGCAAAAGGCGTTGCGATCGTGCGCTCGTCGCGCGTCGGCTCGGGGCACGTGATGCGCAACGGCGCCGCGTCCGACGATGCGCTCGGCTTCGTGACGGCAGGCACGCTCAACCCATACAAGGCGCGCGTGCTGCTGATGCTCGCGCTAGCGAGCGGGCACACGACGCCGGCTGCATTGCAGAACGTGTTCGACACTTACTGAGCCGTCGTACGCGAAGGCAGCCGGCTACATTGCGTGTCGCTTTCCGTCAGCCTTGTTGCGTTCATCATTCGCATCTGCCGCGACGTCAGCACCGTCGCGCGCTTTTACCTTCACGCTCCCACAAGCTACGTAATCTGTGTCGACGATGACCCTGGTCACGTCGATGCCGGCCGCCATTCGTTCCTACGTTTGCTTCAACATCGCCTATAACAGTCAATATCCAGACGATTGAGGTACGCAACCTTCATCACCTGAAGCGCCCGAAACGTTCATGTCTTTCCAGTAGTTGCAATTCCAACTAACGGCATCACGATGAGTGGAGACATCACGATGAACGCAATTCCGAGGCTTCTGCCGCTCGTCGTCAGTGCGGCGCTCGCGGTCCTTCCGGCTGCGCAGGCGGCTCAGGATAACGTCCAGGCGTTGTCGGACTTCAAGACGACGGGCAATACCAAGCCGGCCGAAGTCGTGCCGCAGACAGGCGCGCGCGCCGAAGCGCTACGCGAGAACCTGAAGGCGATCAAGCTGCCGCCCGGCTTCAGGATCGAGCTGTATGCCGTCGTGCCCGAGGCGCGCGCGATGGCGATCGAGCCGTCGACGGGCGTGGTCTTCGTCGGTACGTACAAGGATCACGTGTGGCAGGTGACGGACCGCACGAAGCGGCGCGTCGCGGACGATGTCGTGCAATTCGCCAGTTCCGTGAACTTCAAGGTGCCCAACGGCGTGTGCTTCTCGGCAGATGGCGTGCTGTACATCGTCGAGCAGAACCGCGTGCTGGGATTTCCCGCCGCGCAGTTCTTCGGCGAACGCGGGCCCGACGTCGCGGCCGCCGTCGTCGTGCCGCAAGGCAAGCTGATCCCGACGCAGTTCGAAAGCTTCAACCACGGCGCGCGCTACTGCCGCGTCGGGCCGGACAAGAAGCTCTATATCGCGCTGGGCCAGCCGTGGAACGTGCCGCCGAAGGACAAGCTCGCCGAGGTCGACAGGAACGGTCTGGCAGGCATCATCCGCATGGACCAGAACGGCAAGAACCGCGAGATCTATGCGCACGGCGTGCGCAATTCGGTGGGTCTCGATTTCAGCCCTAAAGACAAGACGCTCTGGTTCACCGACAACCAGGTGGACGGCATGGGCGACGACACCCCGCCTGGCGAACTCAATCACGCGACGAAGGCAGGCGAGAACTTCGGCTTCCCCTGGTACGGCGGCGGCAAGGTGCGCACGGAAGAGTACAGGAAGGACACGCCGCCCGCAGGCGTCGTGTTCCCCGTCGTCGAATACGCGGCGCACGCGGCTGACCTCGGCATGACGTTCTATACGGGCAAGATGTTCCCGACGAAGTACCAGGGCGGCATCTTCGATGCCGAGCACGGTTCATGGAATCGCACGAAGCCGGTCGGTGCGCGCATCATGTTCACGGCTGTCAAGGATGACGGCAGCGTCGGCGAGACGGAGGTGTTTGCGCAAGGCTGGCTCACGCCGAACGGCGAGTACATGGGGCGTCCCGTCGATGTGCAGCAGTTGCCGGATGGATCGCTGCTCGTATCCGACGACTACGCGGGCGCGATCTATCGGATTTCGTACGCGAAGTGAAGGCCCCAGCCATTCACCCGCATCCAGTGCGACGGTCAATCCGATAACAACAACCGGCTCGATAACGGTCACGACAACCCGCACGACAACCGGTTCGATAATCCGACAGCAGGACACCCGACGATGACGTCTGACCGACCAAGGCTTCCCCGGCATCGCCGGGTGCCGCTGCGGACCCCACTTGCCGCCCTCAGCCCAGAGCGGCTTGATTTGCCCGATCCGATGCGTGCCGCGCGCCGGACCGGGCGCCCCACCAGTGCGCTGCCGTGAATATCGACACGGCAGCTTGTGTTGCCTGCTTCTACCCGGTAAAGGAGGCCCTGAAACTCAGGCCGCTTTCTGATCGGCAGCGGGTGCCTGCGCGACTTCGAAGTTCGCCATGATTTCGAGCGCGCGGACCATCGCCGAGTGATCCCATGCCTTGCCGCCGTTCGCCGCGCACACGCTGAAGAGTTGCTGTGCGCTCGCCGTGTGCGGCAATGCGATGCCCAGCTTGCGCGCGCCGTCGAGCGCGAGGTTCAGGTCCTTCTGGTGCAGCTCGATGCGGAAGCCCGGATTGAACGTGCGCTTCGTCATGCGCTCGCCGTGCACTTCGAGAATACGCGACGACGCGAAGCCGCCCATCAGTGCCTTGCGCACGCGCTCCGGATCGGCGCCCGAACGCGCGGCAAACAGCAGCGCTTCCGCGACGGCTTCGATGTTCAGTGCGACGATGATCTGGTTCGCGACCTTGCAGGTCTGGCCCGCGCCGTTGTCGCCGATCAGCGAGACGTTCTTGCCCATCAGGTCGAAGAGCGGCTTAGCCAGATCGAAGGCCTTTTCCGGGCCGCCGACCATGATTGTCAGCGTCGCATCGCGCGCGCCGATTTCGCCGCCGGATACGGGCGCATCCAGATAGTCGCCGCCCAGTTCGTTGATCTTCTTCGCGAACGCCTGCGTGTCGAGCGGAGAGATCGAGCTCATGTCGATCACGAGCTTGCCCTTCGACAGACCCTTCGCGACGCCGTCATCGGCGAACAGCACGTTCGCGACGTCGGGCGTGTCCGGCACCATGACCACGACGATGTCGGCAGCCTGCGCCACAGCCGTCGAATCGGCGACGACCGTGGTGGTTTTGGCGAGATCTTCCGGCACCGGGTACGCGCCGTTGACGAACAGCGAATGGCCGCCCTTGATGAGGTTGCGCGCCATGTGCGAGCCCATGATGCCGAGGCCGATGAATCCGATCTTTGCCATTGAATAAGTCTCCAGAAATGAGGTTCGAAAAATGTGCTCGTGTGCTGACGGATCGGGCCGTGATTTCAGGCCGTGATTCAGGCCGCGATCTCAGTCCGCCATCTCACGCGGACGCATGCGCGCGCTTCACGCCCGCGACGCTTTCCAGCCAGCCGAGGCCTTCCGTGGTCGTCGTGCGCGGCTTGTACTCACAGCCGACGTAGCCCTGATAGCCGAGCGAATCGAGCAGATTGAACAGGAACCGATAGTTGATTTCGCCCGTGCCCGGCTCGTTGCGGCCCGGGTTGTCGGCGAGCTGGATGTGGGCGATGCGCGCGAAGTGCTTTTTGATCGTCGCGGCGAGTTCGCCTTCCATCCGTTGCATGTGATAGATGTCGTATTGCAGGAACAGGTTGTCGGAGCCGACGGTGTCGATCACGTCGAGCGTTTGCGCCGAGCGGTTCAGCGCGAAGCCCGGAATGTCGTACGAGTTGCACGGCTCGACGAGCAGCCTGATGCCTTCCTTCTTGAGCTCGGCAGCGGCAAAGCGCAGGTTGTCGACGATCGTCGCGCGCGCCTTGTCGGCATCGATGCCCTTCGGGATGCCGACGAGGCAGTTCAGTTGCGGCACCTTCAGCGCTTTCGCGTATTCGATCGCGCGGCCCACGCCTTCCTGGAACTCGCCGACGCGGTCCGGCAGCGAAGCGATGCCACGCTCGCCCGCTTCCCAGTTGCCCGCGGGCAGGTTGTGCAGCACGAGCTTCAGCTTGTTCTGCGCGAGACGCTCCGACAGTTCGTTGATCTGATACGGGTAGGGAAACAGAAATTCGACAGCGTCGAAGCCCGCATCCGCAGCCGCGGCAAAGCGGTCGAGGAACGGCACTTCGTTGAACAGCATCGTGAGATTGGCGGCAAATTTCGGCATGTTGCTTTTCTCTCTGGTCGGTCAAATTGAACAACGTGGTGCAGACGGACGCGCTTCGTTCGAAGCGCATCCATCCAGGTGAAGCGGATACAGCGAGTACGGTGGAGGCAGCGATCAGTCGAGCAGGCTGACGGCGCTCGGCGCATCGGCGCGCGTCAGGGCGAGTTCTTCGAACTCGTTGATCGCGTCGATCTCGGTGCCCATCGAGATGTTCGTCACGCGCTCGAGGATCACTTCGACGATCACGGGCACGTTGAACTCGGAGAGCATCGACTGTGCTTTTTCCAGCGCGGGCTTGATGTCTTCCGGCTTGAACACGCGGATCGCCTTGCAGCCGAGGCCTTCCGCCACGGCGACGTGATCGACGCCATAGCCTTCGATTTCCGGCGCGTTGATGTTGTCGAACGCGAGCTGCACGCAGTAGTCCATGTCGAACGCGCGCTGTGCCTGGCGGATCAGGCCCAGATACGAGTTGTTCACGACGACGTGAACGTACGGCAGTTTGAACTGCGCGCCCACGGCCAGCTCTTCGATCATGAACTGGAAGTCGTAGTCGCCCGACAGCGCGACGATCGGGCGCTGCGGATCGGCAGCACGCACGCCGAGCGCAGCCGGAATCGTCCAGCCGAGCGGGCCGGCCTGGCCGCAGTTGATCCAGTTGCGCGCCTTGAACACGTGCAGGAACTGCGCGGCGGCGATCTGCGACAGGCCGATCGTGCTCACGTAGCAGGTGTCGCGGCCGAACACCTGGTTCATCTCTTCGTACACGCGCTGCGGCTTGATCGGCACGTTGTCGAAGTGCGTCTTGCGTTGCAGCGTGCGCTTGCGCGCCTGGCATTCCTCGACCCATGCGCTGCGGTCTTTCAGCTTGCCCGCGGCCTTCCATTCCTTCGCGACTTCGACGAACAGTTCGAGCGCGGCCTTCGCATCGGACACGATGCCGAGATCCGGACCGAACACGCGGCCGATCTGTGTCGGTTCGATGTCGACGTGCACGAACTTGCGGCCCTTCGTGTAGACCTCGACGCTGCCCGTGTGACGGTTCGCCCAGCGGTTGCCGATGCCGAGCACGAAGTCGGACGCGAGCATCGTTGCGTTGCCGTAGCGGTGCGACGTCTGCAGGCCGACCATGCCCGCCATCAGCGGGTGATCGTCGGGAATCGCGCCCCACGACATCAGCGTCGGAATCACTGGCACGCCGATCGTTTCGGCGAACTGCACGAGCAGGTCTTCAGCGGCTGCGTTGAGCACGCCGCCGCCGGAGACGATCAACGGCTTGTCGGCATTGTTGAGCATCGTGAGCGCGGCTTCGATCTGCTTGCGCGTCGCTGCGGGCTTATAAACAGGCAGCGGCTCGTACGTGTCGATATCGAACTCGATTTCGGCGAGCTGCACGTCGATCGGGAGATCGACCAGCACGGGGCCCGGACGGCCCGAGCGCATCAGGTGAAAGGCCTGCTGGAACACGCGCGGCACGAGTGCCGGCTCGCGCACGGTGACGGCCCACTTGGTGACGGGCTTCGCGATCGATTCGATATCGACGGCCTGGAAGTCTTCCTTGTACAGACGCGCGCGCGGCGCCTGGCCGGTGATCGCGAGGATCGGGATCGAATCGGCGGAAGCGGAATAGAGGCCCGTGATCATGTCGGTGCCCGCGGGGCCCGACGTGCCGATGCACACGCCGATATTGCCGGGCGCTGCACGCGTATAGCCTTCCGCCATGTGCGACGCGCCTTCGACGTGGCGCGCCAGCACATGGCTGATGTTGCCCGCCTTGCGCATGGCCGAGTACAACGGATTGATGGCGGCGCCCGGAACGCCGAAAGCCGTGTCGATGCCTTCTTTTTCGAGCACGAGCACTGCTGCGTCGACGGCTCTCATCTTGGCCATGTGTGTCTCCTGAAGTCTGTCTTGCCGATGTGTCAAAGGGTGTTGGGCACACTTTAAGACTGCATCCAAGGTTTGATAAGATCATCCACGGTCGCTTATTCCAAAACAAAAAGTATGGAATGTAGACGAGGCGCCACTCGCGGGGCGGTGCCGGGAAATGGCCGTGGCACGGGCTCGCGGCCCGGGTTGCGTGGGGCCGGAGTAAGCGCTGAAGCGCCAACTCCGCCGACTCGCGTTGCGTGGGGCCGGAGTAAGCGCTGAAGCGCTAACTCTGGCCGACTCGCGTTGCGTGGGGTCGGAGTAAGCGCTGAAGCGCTAACTCCGGCCGACAGGAGACGAGAATGGACCGCTTCAAACAGATCGAAACGTTCGTGCGCGTCGCGGACGCGGGCAGCCTCGCGTCGGCGGCGCTCGAAGAGGGTGTGTCGCCCGTGATTCTCGGGCGGCGCATCGACGCGCTCGAAAAGCGGCTCGGCGTGAAGCTGATGTACCGCTCGACGCGGCGGCTCGTCGTCAGCGAAGAGGGCGCCGCATTTCTCGAGCGTTGCCGGGGACTGCTCAGCGAATGGGATCAGGCGGAAAACGAGCTGATGGCGGGGCGGCGCTCGGTGAACGGGCATCTGATCGTGTCGGCGCCCGCCGCGTTCGGACGAAAGCACGTCGCGCCGCTCGCGCCGGAATTCCTCAAGGACAAGCCGGAACTGCAGGTTTCGTTCAATCTCACCGACCGTGTGGTCGATCTGGTGCGGGAGGGCTATGACCTGTCGATCCGCATCGGCGGCGCCGTCGATCCGAACTTCGTCGCCGTGAAGCTCGCGACGAACCGGCGCGTGGTGTGCGGCACGCCCGAATACTTCCGCAAGCACGGCAAGCCGAAGACGCTCGAAGACCTGCCGAAGCACAACTGTCTCGCGTTCAACCTGCAGGGCGGCCAGAACCGTGGCTGGTATTTCCGGCGCAACGGCAAGCTGACGACGGTGCGCGTCGGCGGCACGCTCGATTGCAACGACGGCGAACTGCTGCACCGCTGGGTGTCGGAAGGACTTGGGCTCGGCTGGCGCTCGACGTGGGAAATCGATCAGCAGCTCGCGCGCGGCGAACTCGAAACCGTGCTCGACGAATACGCGCTGCCCGATTACGACATCCTCGCCGTGTATCCGCAGCAGCGCTACGTGCCCGCGAAAGTGCGCTACTTCATCGACTATCTGAAAGAGGTGTACGCGCGGCCCGACTACTGGGCGAATGCGTAGGGGCAACGCGCGGCACCAACGCGTGGCACAACGCGTGGCACCAACGCGCGGCACCAACGCGTGGCACCAACGCGTAGGGCCAACGCATCGCGCGCTAGCCGACGACGATCATCCCGTTCATCGTCTCGTGTCCCGATCCGCAGAAGATATCGCACAGAAAATCGACGTTGCCCGCCGGTCCCGCCTGCGCCGGCACACGTACGACGGCGCCCGGCGGCACGTCGGCGCGCACGTTGTACTGCGGGATCGAGAAACCCATAACCGTATCCTGCGCGGTCAGCTCGAACACGACCTTCTCATTGGGCGCGAGCTTGATCTGATTGGGCGTGAAGACGAATCTGCGCGCGTGAATCCTGATCACGCGCGGCTCGGCGGCCTGGGCGTCGAAACGGCCCGAGACGGCGAGCGCCACGCCCATGCCGATCAGCGTGAAGAGTCGCCGTCGTTTCCTGTCGATGGCAAGCGATTGCATGGTGGTCTCCTCTTTATGCCGTCTTGATGGGCATCTCGTTGAGCGCGAGCGCGCCGGATTGCGGCGCCACTTCCACGCGCCGCCAGCCCAGCCCGTGATACGGCTCCGACGCGTCCCACGGCACGGGCAGCTTTTTCGCTTGAGACATCGCGGGCGGCAGCGGGAACATCAGCGAGCGCGCCGCGTGATGCGCGATGCCGCCTGTCATCATGTGATGCTCCTGATGGATGTGCCCGTAGAACACGGTCACGTACTTGCGCCGGCTCAGCACATCGATCACCTGCGCGCCGTCACGCGTCGCCCAGTCCCATTGCGGCGCGAGATCGAAGAGCGGCCGGTGCGTGAAGAGCACGATGCGCGCGTCCTGCGGCTGGCGGTCGAGATCGGCGGCGAGCCACGCGATCTGTTCCGCGCCGACGCGGCCCGCCGGGTCCGACACGTTGTCGAGCGTGATGAAGTGCACGCCCTTGTGATCGAATGTGTAGTGCGTCTGCCCGAAATGCTCCTTGTACGCGGCGCCCGCATCAAGGCTCGCGTCGTGTTCGCCCGGCATCAGATAGAGCGGCTTCACCTTCAATTGCGCGACGATCTGCTGGAACTGGCGCATGCGCTCGTGGCGCACGGCGGGGTCGTCGGTGGTGTGGGTGAGATCGCCTGTGAAGATCACGAAATCGGGCGGCGCGGGCAGCGCGTTCACGGCAGCGATCGCCTTGGGCAGCGTGCCCTTCGGATCGGGGTTGACGCCGGGGCCTTCGAAACCCCAGTGGGCGTCGGAAAGCTGGACGAAGTAGAAATCGTCGTCGCGCCCGTAGGTGAAGCCGGGCAGCGCCGATGCGAATGCCGCGCCGCCGACGGCCGCAAGCCGCAGGAAATCACGCCGGCTCAAGCCTTCCCGCCGGTTTGGGTCTTTCAGATCGTTTTGCATGGGGAACCTCGTGAGTTAGGGACTCGTCTGCTGTACCGCGCGGCACCGCTTTCTATTCCCGGTTTCATTTTTTTCGGCGCGCGAAAAAAGCCAGGAATCAAAAGCCGGGAATAAACTGGACTGGAGACGGGTATTGCAGCCGTGAGGTCTGGGCGAGCCTGGAGGGATCGGTGACTGAGACGGAAAAACCTGCTGCCGCAGGCGATGCCGGCGATACATGTGACGCGGGCGCCGAGGCGGCGCGCAGTCTGCGCTTTCAGCAGATGGCGCTGCCGCATCTCGATGCCGCGTACAACCTGGCGCGCTGGCTATGCGGCAACCCGAACGACGCCGATGACGTCGTCCAGGAAGCGTTCATGCGCGCGTTCCGCTTCTTCGACACGTTCCACGGCGAGACGGCGCGGCCGTGGCTGCTCGCGATCGTGCGGCGCACCTGGTACACGGAATGGCGGCGGCGCTCGGGCGTGCACGCGACGGTCGAATTCGACGAGAACCTCGACGACGAGACGTTCGAGGGCTGGAGCGCGAACTCGCCCGATCCGGAAACGCTGATGATCCGCGACGAGGACACGCGGCTCGTGCACGAAGCGCTCGAGCAGTTGTCCGTCGAATATCGCGAGGTGCTGATCTTGCGCGAACTGGAGGAGTTGAGTTACCGCGAGATCGCGACGATTGCGGACTTGCCCGTGGGCACCGTGATGTCGCGGCTCGCGCGAGGGCGTCGAAAGCTCGCGACGGTGTTGACGTCGTTGCTCGCGCAGGGCAGCGCGCGGACGGCAAGCGGCGCGCGCGGGGGCGGCGCCGCGCGGCGTACGCCCGACGGCGCCGGCGATGTGCCGGGGGCGCGGCCCGCGCTGCGCTCGTCGGCTCAGCCGGCGGGGCCGGCGGGCCTGGCGGGTCTGGCACAGGGCGGCGCTTCTGCCGGTGCGCCCGACGGTCCGCGCAAAACCGAAAGCGGCTGGTTGCCGCACGCTCCCGGCGCGTTGCCGGGCGGAATCGCAAAGGAGGCGCCAGATGGACTGTAACGAAGCGCGGCCGCTTCTCGATGCGAATGCGGACCATGAACTCACGCCGCCGCAATCGCTTGACGTGCAGCGGCATATCGAAAGCTGCGAGGCTTGCCGGAGGGAAAGCGAAATGGTGCGGGCGATGAAGGGCGCGGTGCGCACGGCGGCCTATCACCGCGCGCCCGACGAGTTGCGCGCCAGGATCACGGCGGCGCTGCCTCCCGTTGACGTCGCCGAGCCGCAATGGCGGGCGCGCGAGAGCGACCGGCAAGCGGAGCCGCGCGCGAGGCGCCGCAAAGGCTGGCTCGACTGGCTGCGGCTGCCGCAGGGCGGCGGCTTCGGGGCGCTGGCGGGCGAGGGCGGTGTGAACGGATCGGGGAATCTGGCTGGCGGCCGGGCGGGAAGTGGTGCGGGAAGTGGCGCCGGAAGTGGAATCGGGTGGCACGCGGGCACGGCCTGGCGCGGCGGTTTCGCGCTCGCGCTGTGCGCGCTTGTCGCGGCGGGAATCGCCGTGACGCTGCACCGCGCGGGCGACGCGACGCCGTTCGTCGATCAACTGGTCGCGAGCCATGTGCGCGCGCAACTGTCGGGGCACGATATCGACGTCGTATCGTCGGATCAGCACACGGTGAAGCCGTGGTTCAACGGCAAGCTCGACTACGCGCCGCCCGTCGAGGATCTGGCGGCGAGCGGGTTTCCGCTGGCGGGCGGACGGCTCGATTACATCGGACATCGGCGGGTGGCGGTGCTCACGTACCGTCACGCGAAGCACGTGATCGACGTCTACGTGTTTCCCGAGGACGATCCGGCGGCCGGCAAGCCCGGCCCGGCGCTCGTGCGCGACGGGTACGCGCTTGCCCGCTGGCGCGACGACGGCATGATGTGGTGGGCCGTCACCGACGCCACGCCCGAATCGCTAACGGCGCTGCAAGCGGCGCTGAGCGCACGTCTGCACGGGGAAGCGCCCGGCGCGCCGTATCCGGGCAGTTGAGCGCCGGCCTGGCAGGCAACCGGGGACTGTCCGATTCCCTAAGCCCTTGAAAACACGCCTGAATCGGCACTGCACTGCGCGCTTTATGTTGCAAACAGTGTCGATTCAGGTTATAGTTTCCGGCTTCTCACTTGCCACACCGGTTCCGACGCCCGGGTGGCTTCAATCCACAAGGAGTGTGTAATGCGTCATTACGAAATCGTATTCATCGTGCACCCCGATCAGAGCGAGCAAGTGCCCGCAATGATCGAGCGCTACAAGGCCACGATCACGTCGCACGGTGGCCAGATCCACCGTATCGAAGACTGGGGCCGTCGCCAGCTGGCCTACATGATCGAGAAACTCGCGAAGGCTCACTACGTCTGCATGAACATCGAATGCGACCAGACCACGCTCGACGAGCTGGAACACGCGTTCAAGTTCAACGACGCCGTTCTGCGTCACCTCATCGTCAAGATGAAGAAGGCCGAAACCGGCCCGTCGCCGATGATGAAGGAAGTGCAGCGCGAAGAAGCCAAGAAGGCGGCTGCAGCGCAGTCGACGGAAGCGCAGGCTTAAAGCAGAACCGTTAAGCCATCAGAGTCACGCGCCGCTCATTGGTACGCTACGCGGACATCCCGGAAGGAACCGATGAACCGGCTGCAACTCACGGCAAGCGTCGTCGAACGCGAACCGGTGCGGTACACCCCCGCCGGCGTTCCGATTGCAGGCTGTACGTTGCAACATCGCACGCAGGTCGTCGAAGCGGGCATTGCCCGAACTGTCGAGCTGACCATGCAGGCAGTAGCGGCCGGCGAAGCGAGCGGCAGGCTGGAACGGATTGAAATGGGCGTCGATACGCTCTTCACCGGCTTCCTGGCGAAGAAAAGCCGCAACGCGAGAACTCTGGTGTTTCACATCACAGAATTGCAGGACATTGGAAAGGACTGAACATGGCCCGCCCCACTGGTAAGAAATTCGACAAGCGTCGTCAGCAACAAAACCCGCTCTTCAAGCGCAAGAAGTTCTGCCGCTTCACGGCAGCTGGCGTCGAACAGATCGACTACAAGGACATCGATACGCTGAAGGACTTCATCGGCGAAAACGGCAAGATCACGCCGGCGCGTCTCACGGGTACCAAGGCCCACTACCAACGCCAGCTGGACACGGCTATCAAGCGCGCGCGTTTCCTCGCGCTGATGCCGTACACCGACCAGCACAAGGCCTAACCCGACGACGCCACAAGGAGCATCCGAATGCAAATCATTCTTCTCGAAAAAGTCGCGAACGTCGGCAACCTGGGCGACATCGTCAAGGTGAAGGACGGCTATGCACGTAACTTCCTGATCCCGAACAAGAAGGCTCGCCGCGCAACGAAGGAAGCGATCGCCGAATTCGAAGTTCGCCGCGCAGAACTGGAAAAGAACGCCGCTGAAAAGCTGGCGGCTGCCCAGGCTCAAGGCGAAAAGCTGGCTGGCCTGACGCTGCAGATCGCGCAGAAGGCCGGCGTCGACGGCCGTCTGTTCGGCTCGGTGACGAACGCCGACATCGCCGACGCGCTGA
Source organism: Paraburkholderia diazotrophica (assembly GCF_900108945.1). GTDB lineage: Bacteria > Pseudomonadota > Gammaproteobacteria > Burkholderiales > Burkholderiaceae > Paraburkholderia > Paraburkholderia diazotrophica. Next base: position 375,404 of record NZ_FNYE01000001.1, read on the forward strand.
CCAAGCAAGGCTTCGTCGTGGAAAAGGCGCAAGTGCGTCTGCCGGAAGGTCCGCTCAAGCTGGTGGGCGACCACCCCGTGCACGTTTCGCTGCACACGGACGTCACCGTCGACGTCACGGTGTCGGTGCTGGGCGAGCACGTCTAAGCTGCACGCGTAGACAGGATGTGAGGTCGTCGGGAAGTTTCCGGCGACGAGGGCAGGGGCCGGGAAACCGGCCTCTGCCTTTTTTATTGTTCGCAATCGTTGTTTACGCGCCCGGGTGTTCGCTGTCGAACGCTTTGCTGCTGTTCTCCATTTGCTTGATAATTCCACCCCATGAACGCACCGTCGAAAGATCCTCAACTCGAGTCGCTGAAAGTCCCGCCCCATTCCATCGAGGCCGAGCAATCGGTGCTGGGCGGTCTGCTGCTCGACAACGGCGCATGGGACCGCATCGCCGACTTCCTCGCGCAAAGCGATTTTTACCGCTACGACCACCGCATCATTTTCGAGCACATCGGCCGGCTGATCGCGGCGACGCGTCCCGCCGACGTCGTGACCGTCTACGAAGCGCTGACCACGTCCGGCAAGGCGGAGGAGGTCGGCGGGCTCGCGTACCTGAACGCGCTCGCGCAGAACACGCCGAGCGCCGCGAACATCCGGCGCTATGCCGAAATCGTGCGCGACCGCGCGGTGCTGCGCCGGCTCGTGTCGGTGGCGGACGAGATTTCCGCCGACGCCTTCAACCCGCAAGGCAAAGAGGTCCGCCAGCTGCTCGACGAGGCGGAGTCGAAGGTATTCTCGATCGCGGAAGACGGTGCGCGCGGCACGCAGGGCTTCCTGGAAATCGGGCCGCTGCTCACGCAGGTCGTCGAGCGCATCGACACGCTGTACCACACGGCCAACCCGAGCGACGTGACGGGCACGCCGACAGGCTTCGTCGATCTCGACCGGATGACGTCCGGCATGCACGGCGGCGAGCTGATCATCGTGGCGGGACGTCCGTCGATGGGTAAGACGGCGTTCTCGATGAACGTCGGCGAATACGTGGCTGTCGAGTACGGGCTGCCCGTCGCCGTGTTCTCGATGGAAATGCCGGGCACGCAGCTGATCATGCGGATGCTCGGCTCGGTCGGCCGGCTCGACCAGCACCGGATGCGCACGGGCCGCCTGACCGACGAAGACTGGCCGAAGCTCACGCACGCGGTGCAAAAGATGAGCGAGGCGCAGATCTTCATCGACGAAACGGGCGGCCTGAACCCGATGGAACTGCGCTCGCGCGCGCGGCGCCTGTCGCGCCAGTGCGGCAAGCTCGGTCTGATCATCATCGACTACCTGCAGCTGATGAGCGGCTCGTCGACGGGCGAAAACCGCGCAACGGAAATTTCGGAAATCTCGCGTTCGCTGAAAAGCCTCGCGAAAGAACTCGACGTGCCCGTGATCGCGCTGTCGCAGCTGAATCGCGGTCTGGAGCAGCGTCCGAACAAGCGCCCCGTGATGTCGGACTTGCGCGAGTCGGGTGCAATCGAACAGGACGCGGACGTGATCCTCTTCATTTACCGCGACGAGGTGTACAACCCGGACAGCCCCGACAAGGGCACCGCCGAGATCATCATCGGCAAGCAGCGTAACGGTCCGATCGGACCCGTTCGCCTCACGTTTCATGGCCAATTCACGAAGTTCGATAATTTTGCGGGTCCACAGAACTTCTATGGCGGCGAGTAGCACAACTTCGCGCGAACGGGAAAACCGGGTTGCACTTCCCGTTGCGCGCGCGCCTAAAACGCGGCGACGCGCCGCACTGAAAGTGGTCCCTAACGGTACAATATTGCCGTTTTATGACAGCCTCACCGTGACCACTTTCCGGGGACCCAATGTTTGGTCGATTCATGCCCACCGAGGGCAAATTTTTTGAAATTTTCAACGCTCACGCGAAGCACATCGTCTCGGGTAGCCGGGAACTCGAACTCCTGATCGATAACCTCGGCGATGCCGAGATCCACAAGCAAAACGTGCAGACGGCCGAAAAAGCGGCCGACAAACTAACGCACGAAACGATCGATCTGCTGCACAAGACTTTCATTACGCCGCTCGACCGCGACGAGATCCACAAGCTGATCACCACGATGGACGACATCCTCGACCTGATGGAGGACGTCGCGACAGCCATTTCGCTGTATGACGTGCGCGCCGTCACGTCGGAGGCGAGCCAGCTCGCTCATATCTCGACGGCGACCTGCGAACGCGTGCAGGCGGCCGTCGGCATGCTGTCGGACATGAAACAGGCGCGCGAAATCCTGAAGGCCTGCGAAGACATCGACCGTCTGGAATCGGAAGCCGACCGCGTGCTGCGCTCGGCGATGTCAAAGCTTTTCCGCGAAGAAGACGACGTCAAGACGCTGATCAAACTGAAGGCGATCTACGAGCTGCTCGAGTCGATCACCGACAAGTGCGAGGACGTGGCGAACATCATCGAAGGCATCGTGCTGGAAAACGCGTAATGCATTCGATACAACTCGCCATCTGGGCGGTCGCGACGCTCGTCGTCGTCGCGCTCGTTTTCGACTTCATGAACGGTTTTCACGACGCGGCGAACTCGATCGCCACCGTGGTTTCGACGGGCGTGCTGAAGCCGCAACAGGCCGTCGCGTTCGCGGCCGCATTCAACGTCATCGCCTATTTCATCTTTCACCTGAAAGTTGCGCAGACGGTAGGCAAGGGCACGATCGATCCCGCGATCGTCGATCACTACGTCGTGTTCGGCGCGCTGGTCGGCGCGATTGGGTGGAACATCGTCACGTGGTACTACGGCATTCCGTCGAGTTCGTCGCACGCGCTGATCGGCGGGCTGGTCGGATCGGCGCTCGCGAAATCGGGCTGGAGCGCGCTCAACTGGGACGGGCTGCTCAAGACCATCACGTTTATCATCGTGTCGCCGCTGCTCGGCTTCGTGCTCGGCTCGTTCTTCATGCTGATGGTGTCGTGGCTCTATTTCCGCACGCCGCCGAGCAAGGTCGACCGGCGCTTCCGCCGCTTGCAGCTGCTGTCGGCGGGGCTCTACAGTCTCGGCCACGGCGGCAACGACGCGCAGAAGACGATCGGCATCATCTGGATGCTGCTGATCGCAACCGGCTATGCTTCGGCGACGGGCGACGCGCCGCCGCTGTGGGTGATCGGCGCGTGCTATCTGTCGATGGGTCTCGGCACGCTGTTCGGCGGCTGGCGCATCGTACGGACGATGGGACAGAAGATCACGAAGCTCAAGCCCGTCGGCGGCTTTTGCGCGGAGGCGGGTGGCGCGATCACGCTGTTTCTCGCGTCGTTCCTCGGCATTCCTGTTTCCACCACGCATACGATCACGGGCGCGATCGTCGGCGTCGGCGCGACGCAGAAGCTGTCGGCCGTGCGCTGGGGCGTGGCGGGCAATATCGTCTGGGCGTGGGTGCTGACGATTCCGGCGTCGGCTGTGCTCGCGGCGGCCGGCTGGTGGCTCGGTCACCGCTTCCTGTAAGGCTTCAAAAGCGGGCCTTCAAAAGCGGGCCTTCGAAAGCGGGCCTTCAAAAGCGGCGCGCCGCGACGGGCGCGCCGCCGCGCTCAGATCAGCGGCGCGTTGCCTCCGTCCATCGGGACGATCGCGCCCGTCACATAGCTCGCGCGGCGGCTCGCCAGAAAGAGCGCGACATCCGCAATTTCCTCCGGCTTTGCAAAGCGCCCGAGCGGCACGCGCGCTTCGCCGCGTGATAGCGCCTCGGCGGGCTGGATGCCTTCGCGCGACGCTTCCAGTTTCAGCGCTTCCTCGACGCGATCCGTCAGCGTCGCCCCCGGATTGATCGCGTTGATGCGTATGCCATAGCGCGCGTAATAGTGCGCGAGGCCGACGGTGGCGAGCATCAGCGCCGCGTTCGCCGCGCCGCCCGCGATGTGAATGTCGCTCGCGATCTTGCCGCCCATGCCGATGATATTGACGATCGTGCCAGGCTCTTTCGCCGCGCCGGACTTCACGCGCTCGGCCATGCGCTTCAGCACTTCCTGCTGCGGGTAGATGTACGGGAAGTATTTGGCTTCCATCGTCGCCTTGAACGCGTCGGCGTCCAGCGTTTCGGGATCGTAGCGGCGCGCGGCACCCGCGCTGTTGATCAGGATGTCGATCGGGCCGACGGCGCCCGTCGCCTCCTCGACAACATCGGTGGCGCTGTGCGGTTCGCGAAGGTCGGCGCGCGTCAGATGGATGTGCAGCCCTTCGCTCGCAAGCTGCTCGCGGGCGCGGGCAAGATTGGCGGGGTCGCGCGAAACGATCGCGACTTTCGCGCCTTCCATCGCGAACGCGCGCGCGCATGCGAGACCAATGCCCTTGCTGCCGCCCGTCACCAGGACCACTTTGTCTTTGAGTCCGAGATCCATCGTCGTCACCCGCCATCAGAGAAATATCAAAAACGATAGCAGAGGTGCGGCGAGGCGGGTGGCGAATCGGCCGGCGGCGGTTTGGTCACATTGTGGGATTCGCGATCAATCGCGTGCCTGTGACGGCTGGTGGGCGCCCGTCAGACACGCGATCAAGTGCGATCAGTAGCTGCCGTTGGCAAAGCCTGCGATGGGGTCGTCGTTCGTGTGCGTCGGGGCTGGAACGGGGCGCGAAGCGGTCGACGCACGCATGATCTGCACGCCGCCCGAATCCGTCGACGGTTGTATGTCGCTGGCCTGGCGGGCTTGGCGGGCCTGGCGCGCCGCGATGGCGGCGGGCGGAGGCGGTTCGTAGGCATCGGCGGCGATGTCGATCGCGTCGGGCGCTTGTTGAGCGTCGGCGGGCGCCGTCGAAGCGGCGGCAGCCGGTGATACCGCGCCTGCCGCGCGCGCCTGCCTCTGCGCCGCGCTCATCCCCGGAGGCGGCGGTTCGAACGGATCGGCGGAAGCGGCGGCCGTCGTGGGCGGCGCGACGGCCATGTTCCTCGACTGCGAGGGCTGCTGCGCGGCATACGCGCTACCCGGCTTGTCTCCATTGGCGGCGGCGTTGGGGCTCGCTGCTTCACGCTGCGTGCTCGCGGTGTCGTAAACCGCCGCCGGCTTCGACGGCGCGACAGTCGCAACGGTGCGTGCAGTGGGCGCAGGCGCTGCAGCCTGATAGCCCGGCGCATCGAACGGCGTCGTCGGCTTGCTCAGCGCCGGCGCGACACGCCGTATGCCGTCGAAGCGCTTCGCCCAGTACGGATTGGTCAGATAGTCGAGCCGCACGGTGCCGCCCGTCGATGGCGCGTTGACGAAGCGCAGCTTGCCGACATAGATCCCGACGTGCGAATGCGGCCGTCCCGTCGTGTTGAAGAAAATCAGGTCGCCAGGCGCGATCTCATCCGGCTCGACGGATTCGCCACGCGAACTCATGTCGGCCGTCGTGCGTGGCAGATTCACGGATGCCGCCCGCTGCACCACATAATGCACGAGGCCGCTGCAATCGAAGCCGCTATCCGGCGTATTGCCGCCCCAGCGGTACGGCACGCCGACGAGGCCCATCGCCTGAATCGAGATTTCTTCGCGCCCGATGCTGTGATCGACGAAATGAGGGAGGCCCGGCGGCGTGGTCCGATACGCATCGCCAGACGACGCATACGACCCGCCCGAGCCGCGCACGGTCTTCTGCGGCGCGCCGGAGCAGGCGGCGAGCAGGGCGGCGATGAGCAGTGACAGCGCGAGGCGGAGCATGAAAGCGAAGCCGGGCGACGACGCCCCGGCAATGGCCGACGATGCCCGATGGTAGCCCTTGCTACGGGCCTCCGGCAAGAATTCTTGAGAAATGACTTGAAGTTTACGCGCTAAATGTTGCGTCGCGCGAACGGCATGCGCTCAGATTGCCCAACAACCGGGGATTCAACGCGCGTACCCGCGCAGGCGACTCGCCAGGAAAAAGCCAGGAAAGCAAAGAAAGCCAAGAAAAAACCGCTTCCGGCAGCAACCGGAAGCGGCTTCGAAAACGGCTTAAACCCCGCGGCTTCGAAATCCAGCGAAGCGCGTCAGAGAATGTCGGAGGCGTAGTCCGCAAGCCGCGAGCGCTCGCCGCGCGCGAGCGTCACGTGGCCGCTGTGCGCCCAGCCCTTGAAGCGATCGACGACATACGTGAGGCCCGAGCTGCCTTCCGTCAGATACGGCGTATCGATCTGCGCGATGTTGCCGAGGCAGATGATCTTCGTCCCTGGGCCCGCGCGCGTGACGAGCGTCTTCATCTGCTTGGGCGTCAGGTTCTGCGCCTCGTCGATGATCAGATACTTGTCGACGAACGTGCGTCCGCGCATGAAGTTCATGCTCTTGATCTTCAGGCGCGAGCGGATCAGCTCCTGCGTGGCTGCGCGGCCCCATTCGCCCGCCGCGTCGTCGGTCTTCTGCAGCACTTCGAGGTTGTCGTCGAATGCGCCCATCCACGGCTGCATCTTTTCCTCTTCGGTGCCGGGCAGGAAACCGATGTCTTCGCCGACGGGCACCGTCGCGCGCGTCACGATGATCTCGTTGTAGCGCTTGTCGTCGAGCACCTGCGCGAGGCCCGCGGCGAGCGCGACCAGCGTCTTGCCCGTGCCGGCCTGGCCGAGCAGCGTGACGAAGTCGATTTCCGGGTTCATCAGCAGATTCAGCGCGAAGTTCTGCTCGCGGTTGCGCGCCGTGATGCCCCACACGTTGTTCTTGTGGTGGCCGTAGTCGCGTAGCGTCTGCAGCAGCGCCGTCTTGCCGTTCAGCTCGCGCACGAGCGCGTGGAACGCCGGTTCGCCGTTCTGCGGTTCCAGATAGACGAACTCGTTGACGAGCATCGACGCGCACAGCGGGCCCGTCACGCGGTAGTACGTGGTGCCCGTCTTGGTGTCCTGCCAGCTTTCCATGCCCTTTGCGTGCTTCGTCCAGAAGTCCTGCGGCAGCTGACGGATGCCCGAGTAGAGCAGGTCCTTGTCCTCGAGAACCTGGTCGTTGAAGTAGTCCTCAGCGGGCAGGCCGAGCGCGTGCGCCTTGATCCGCATGTTGATGTCTTTCGACACCAGCACGACCTGGCGGTCCTGCCGGTCGCGCTGCAGCGCGCGCACGACGCCGAGAATCTGGTTGTCGGCCTTGCCTTGCGGCAGGCCTTCGACGGGCTCGATGTCCGTGAGCTTGGTCTGGAAATACAGGCGTCCCAACGCTTCGAGGCTGCCCAGGCGCGCGAGGGGGATGCCTTCCGCCATCTCGCCCGCGTTCGCGACGAGCGAATCCAGCGTGCGGCTGACCTGGCGTGCGTTGCGCGCGACTTCCGACATCCCCTTCTTGTGATTGTCGAGCTCCTCCAACGTCATCATGGGCAGATAGACGTCGTGTTCCTCGAAGCGGAAGAGGCACGTCGGATCGTGCATCAGCACATTGGTATCGAGCACGAACAGCTTGCGGATTTCGGCTTCCGCGCCACGCGTCACGCGTTTTTTCGTGCCGGCGCGCGTTGGAGTCGCAGGCGCGGCGGTTTGCGCTTCGGCTTCGGCGGAACCCTTGCCGCGGCGCGCGACGACGGGCGCAATCGCCTCGTCGTCTTCAGCGGACACGGACGGCACCGGCTGCAGCAACGCGGACGTCTGCTTTGCCTTGCGGCTGCGCGACGGCGCAGCCTCGGGTAACGCGGAGGCAGAAGACGCGGCGATCGGCGGGACGGGACGCAGGGTGGTTGCGGCGTTGGCCGCGTGCGTCATCGGTGTGGCGACATTGGCGCGGCCGAATTCGGCCGATGCGGCTTGCTCCCCTTCATGCGCCTGTTTTCGAGCAGGTTTGGCAGGCTTGGCCTTGTATTCATCAGGCGGCAACAGATTGCCGAGCTTGCTGGGTGGGGTAGGCAAAGGCATGGTTTCCCTCAAGTAAATCGGGTCACAGTTCTTCGCCGCCTGCCGCAAACTGTCGTGCATCGTGTGCTCGCAATTTGCGTCCGGTGGCGCGTGTCGGATTAGTAATGCCGGTTCGCCTGATTTTCGATCGGCTCCTTGACGAAAGTGCGCTGCGAACGACGCGAACTGCTGCGCGCAATTAAAAAAGCCGCCGCCCCGACAAACGGGGCAAGCGGCTCGACTAGGGTGATCGCATCACGCCTGATGACTCGCCTCATTGCCGTGCCGTCAGCGACGACAAAGACGCGATCTGCAGCGCAACTGCGCGAAAAATTAGATGAACAGGCACTCATTGCGGCCCAATATAACGCGCCTCAAAGCGCTTGTACAGCCTCCAGAATCTCGTCGACGTGGCCCGGCACCTTGACGCCGCGCCATTCGCGGCGCAGCACGCCTTCACCGTCGATGACGAATGTGGAGCGCTCAATACCCCGTACTTCTTTGCCATACATTTTCTTCATTTTCATGACGCCGAAGAGCGTGCACAGCGTTTCGTCAGGGTCCGATACCAAGGTAAACGGCAGCTCGAGCTTGGCCTTGAAGTTATCGTGCGAACGCACGCTGTCGCGCGACACGCCGACGATCTCCGCACCCGCCTTCCTGAACTTCGGATACAGGTCGCGGAACTGCAGGCCTTCCGTCGTGCAGCCCGGCGTGTTGTCTTTCGGATAGAAATACACGACGACCTTCTTTCCGCGCAGGCCGGACAGCGTAAAGTCGCCGCCCGTTGCGGGGGCGGTGAAGTCGGGAACGGATTGATCGACTGCGATGGGCACGTGGTCCTCCGGTTGTTATCGTGATCGGCAGCTGCGATGACGCGGTCTGCCTGAACGCTTTCTTCTGGGTTGCTTGGGTGCTTCGGGGCGGCTCCCGGACAGGAGCGCTGCGTGACGTGCCGGCCGGTTTCTGCTGGCGGTCGCAGGCTTGCAAAACGGGCTTGCAAATCACGTAGGCGCGCAATCGGCAGACGACAAACGATGCGCACCTCGTCGCATGGCTAGTCGGGCTGAACGATCAGCTCGCCGGAGCGGCCCGGAATCTCGCCCCACGTCACAGGGTACGACGGCAGTGTGTCATGGTCTAGCGCGGCGTGATAATCGCCCATTGTCGCGAACGTGTGGCCTTGCGCACGCCAGCCGGCAAGCAGCTGCTCGAACACGGGCGCGAGCTTCTGGCCTTCGAGTTCCGCGTGCAGCGTGAACACCTGGTCGTGCGGGTTGTTCTCGGTGCGCTTGAGCAGCCACGCGGCGACGTTGTCCGTGTCGATGCCGTCAATGCCCAGCACTTCGTCGAGCGTCGGCAGCGTGGTCGGCATCTGTACATGCGAGAGCGTGCGGCCGCCGACGACGGGGAAGTACGGCGTATGTCCGCGCCCATCTGACGCGTAATGCATGCCCCATGCGTCGATCTGCTCGAACGCGTGTCCGTTCATCTGCCAGCCGGCCGCGCCGTGCGTGACGGGCGGCATGCCGAAGATGTCGACGAAACGGTCATGGCTCTTCTGCATCTGCGCGACGGTCCAGTCGCGCGGACGCGAACGCACGTTGTCCTGCCAGTAGACGTGATCCCACGTATGAATGCCGCATTCGAAGCCGGCTTCGTGGATCGCGCGCATTTCCGAGCGGGCGCGCGCGCCGATGTCCGGTCCGGGCAAGAGCACGCCGTACATCAGCTGCTTCACGCCGTAATGCTCGACCACGGAAGTGCGCGACACCTTCTTCAGAAAGCCCGGCCGCAGCACACGCCGCATCGCCCAGCCCGTGTGGTCGGGACCGAGGCTGAAGAGGAACGTGGCGCGCGCCTTGTAGCGGTCGAAGATGCGCGCGAGATTCGGCACGCCTTCACGCGTGCCGCGCAGCGTATCGACGTCGATCTTCAGGACGATCAAGGCCAAGAGCGCCAGCCCTTACTGTTGTTCGACGAGCGCGCGAGCCTCGGCGACATGGCCGCGGTACGCTTCGAAAATCTTGCGCAGTGCTTCGTCGAACGTCGACTGCGGCGCCCAGGCGAGTTCCTGCATCGTGTTGTCGATCTTCGGCACGCGATTCTGCACGTCCTGATAGCCCGCGCCGTAGTACGCACCCGACGACGTCTCGACGAGCTGCACCTTTTTCGCCGAATCCGCGTACTCCGGGAATTCGGCCGCAAGCGCAAGCATCTTGTGCGCGAGCTCGCGCACCGAGAAGTTGTTCTTCGGATTGCCGATGTTATAGATCTTGCCCGTCGCGACGCCGCCCTTGTTCTCGATGATCTTCATCAGCGCGCTGATGCCGTCGTCGATATCGGTGAACGCGCGCTTCTGTGCGCCGCCGTCGACGAGGCTGATATTCTCGCCGCGCACGATGTGTCCGAGGAACTGCGTGACCACGCGCGAGCTGCCTTCCTTCGGCGTATAGATGGAGTCGAGGCCCGGGCCGATCCAGTTGAACGGACGGAACAGCGTGAAGTTGAGGCCCTCCATGCCGTAGCCCCAGATCACGCGGTCCATCAGCTGCTTCGAGCACGCGTAGATCCAGCGCGGCTTGTTGATCGGGCCGTAGGTGAGGGCGGACGCGTCCGGGTCGAACTGCTCGTCCGCGCACATGCCATAGACTTCAGAAGTGGACGGGAATACGAGGTGCTTGCCGTACTTCACGGCCGAACGCACGATGGGCAGGTTTGCCTCGAAGTCGAGCTCGAACACGCGCAGCGGCTGCTGCACATACGTCGCGGGCGTGGCGATGGCGACCAGCGGCAGGATCACGTCGCACTTCTTCACGTGATACTCGACCCACTCCTTGTTGATCGTGATGTCGCCCTCGAAGAAGTGCATGCGCTCGTGGTTGACGAGATCGCCGAGGCGCTCCGTCTGCATGTCCATGCCGAACACTTCCCAGTCGGTCGTTTCGAGAATGCGCTTGGACAGGTGATGGCCGATGAAGCCGTTCACGCCCAGAATCAGGACTTTTTTCATGCGTTACGGGAAGATTGAGTGAGCTGGGTGAATTCGGCGGGGGAGACGACGCGCTCGTTGCCGTCGCGCTGATGCCGCAATTCGTGGATGGCGATGACGCGGCCGTCGCCGCATGTCGCAAAAAAGGCATTATCGCCTACGTGGACGCCGGGCGGCAAATCCGCACCGGCCGCGCCGGGCTGCGCCAGTCGCGCCCGCGCAATGACGAAGCGCTCGCCGCCGATGTCCGTGAACGCGCCCGGATACGGCGGCGCGACGGCGCGAATCAGGTTGTAGACCTGCTGGCCGCTCTGGCTGAAGTCGATACGCCCGTCCTCGGGCTTGCGTCCGCCGAAATAGCTGCCGTGCGCGAGGTCGTTCGGCAGATGCGGCGCTTCGCCCGCGAGCAGCGCGGGCAGCGCGCGCCACAGCGTCTGCTCGGCGGCGACCGTCACCTTGTCGAACACCTGCGCGGCCGTGTCGTCGGGCAGGATGGGAACGGGCGTCTGCGCAATGATCGCGCCCGCGTCGGGCTTCGCGCCCATTTCGTGCAGCGTCGCGCCCGTTTCGGTTTCGCCGTTCAGCACGGCCCAGTTCGTCGGCACGCGTCCGCGATATTTCGGCAGCAGCGACCCGTGCACGTTGTACGCGCCGCGCGGCGCGACGGCGAGCAGATCGACGGGCAGCATGTGCCGGTAGTAGAACGAGAAGATGAAGTCGGGCTGCGCTTTGACGACGAGCGAGCGCAACGCCGGGCTCTTCGGATCGGCGGGCGTCACGACGGGGATGCCGTGCCCGGCGGCGACGGAGGCCACGCTGCCGAACCAGATGTTTTCGGTCGGACTGTCTTCGTGCGTAACGACGAGCGCGACGTCGACGCCGCGCGCGAGCAGCACCTGCAGGCAGCGCACGCCGACGTTGTGGTAAGCGAATACGACGGCGCGCGGCTTCATTTGCTCGGCCCCTGATCGGCGCTGATGGCCTGCGCCGATTGCGTCGACGGCCCGCCTTGCATGCCTTGCGCGCCCTGTCCGGCCGGCTGGCGAGGCTGCGGCGGCATGGGGTCGCCTTCGCGCAGCTCGAGAATGGTCTGCACCAGGTAGCGCGGACGCGCGCGCACCTGCTGATAGATTCGCCCGATGTATTCGCCGAGCAGTCCGAGCGCGAAGATGATCACGCCGAGCATGAAGAACGTGATCGCGAAGAGCGTGAACACGCCTTGCACTTCCGCGCCGATGATGAAGCGGCGAATCAGCAGCAGCACGAAGAGGGCCGCCGAGCCCATCGACAGGATCACGCCGATGAACGACAGCCATTGCAGCGGCACGACCGAGAAGCCTGTCACGAGGTCGAAATTCAGGCGGATCAGGCTGTAGAACGAATACTTCGATTCGCCCGCGAAGCGCTCTTCGTGCGCGACTTCGATCTCGACGGGATTCTGCGCGAACGTGTACGCGAGCGCGGGGATGAACGTGTTGATTTCGCCGCAGCGGTTGATCGTGTCGATGATATGGCGGCTGTACGCGCGCAGCATGCAGCCCTGGTCGGTCATCTTGATGCGCGTGATGCGCTCGCGCAGGCGGTTCATCGCGAGCGACGCCTTGCGCCGCCACAGGCTGTCCTGGCGCTGCATGCGGATCGTGCCGACATAGTCGAAGCCTTCGCGCATCTTTGCGCACAGCTTGCCGATTTCTTCAGGCGGATTCTGCAGGTCGGCGTCGAGCGTGACCACGATCTCGCCACGCGACTGCTCGAAGCCCGCGAGAATCGCCATGTGCTGCCCGTAGTTGCCGTTCAGCAGAATCACGCGCGTGGTGTCGGGGCGCGCGCGGAACTGCTCCGCGAGCATCGCCGCCGACCGGTCGCGGCTGCCGTCGTTGATGAAGATCACCTCGTAGCTCGTGCCAAGCGCGTCGAGGGCCGGGTACAGGCGCGAGAACAGCGCGCCGAGTCCCTCCTCCTCGTTGTACACGGGGATGATGACCGAGAGTTCGGGGGCGACCGGGCGTGGGTCCGTGTGATTCATTTCCGCTGGGTTTCCGCTTTATTGACCGTGTTGTTGGCAAATCTCGTTCACCGCACGACACACGCGCTCGACATCGCCTTCCGTCATCTGCGTGAAGAGCGGCAGCGTGACCGTGCTCGCGCCATAGTGCTCCGCATACGGGAACATGCCTTCCCTGAAGCCGCGCGCGCGGTACAGGGAGAACAGATGGATGGCCGGGTAATGCACGCCCGTGCCGATGCCACGCTCCTTCAGCTGCTCCATGAAGCCGGCGCGGCTGATCGACAGGCGCGCGAGCGGCAGCGTGACGAGGAACATGTGCCAGTTGGTGTTCTCGAAGTCGGCGAGCGGCAGGCCCATGCCAAGCCTCGCGGCCGCGCCGCCTTCGAAGCCCGCGAAATAGGCGCGCGCGAGCGCGTGGCGCTGCGCGCGGAAGCGCTCGATGTGCGGCAACTGGCCGAGGCCGACGCGCGCGGCGACGTCCGTCAGGTTGTACTTGCCGCCGAGCAGCTCGCAGTCCATGCCGTCGAAGCCCGTGCGCACGATGCCTTGCAGGCGGTACTTCTGCGCGAGGACGGCTTCCTCCTCGTTGTTCAGCACGAGCGCGCCGCCTTCGATCGACGTCAGGTTCTTGTTCGCGTGGAAGCTGAACGACACGATGTCGCCGAGCTTGCCGATGCGCTCGCCTTTCCACGTCGAGCCGAACGCCTGCGCGGCGTCTTCGATCACGCGCAGCTTGTGCGCGCGGGCGATCGCGTAGAGACGGTCCATGTCGACGGGCAGGCCCGACAGGAAGACGGGAATGATCGCCTTCGTGCGCGGCGTGATCGCCTTTTCCATCAGATCCAGGTCGATGTTGCGCGTCGCCGGGTCGATATCGACGAATACGGGCGTCGCGCCGACCTCGATGATCACGTTGCTCGTCGCGACCCACGACGCCGGCGTCGTGATGACCTCGTCGCCGGCCCCGACGCCCGCGATGCGCAGGCCGATTTCCAGCGTCGCGGTGCCCGAGTTGAACGTGCGCACCGGGCGGCCGCCGCAGTATTCCGACAACGCCTTTTCGAACGCCTGGTTCTGCGGGCCCGTCGTGATCCAGCCGGAGCGGAGCACGTCGGCAACACCGCGGATCGTTTCTTCATCGATCTCGGGACGAACGAACGGCAGGAACGGAACGGATGACTCGGTCATGGATGGATTTGCTCGAAATAAAAAGGGCACGGTCTGACACAATACTGACAATCTGCTTAATTCAAGCTTAATCTTCCGCGCCTACGTTGATCGGTGCCTCGATGCGGCGGCGATAATGTGCGACTTCTGCACCAATGTCCAGTGCCCGAAACAATTCAAGAGACATTAGCAGACGCGAACGGGCTTGCCAGCGGATATTCTGCGGCGGGGCGACGTCGATCGCACCGATGATCCCCATCGTGCGCGATCACGCCGACTCGCCGCGCCTTACGCCCCGTGTTCATCGACTTGTCGATCAACTGCGTGCGACGAGGAACACACCCACCAGGATCACGCCGATGCCCACGAGACGCTGGGCCGACAGCACTTCGCCGAACAGATACCACGCAGCAAACGCGTTTACAACATAGCCCAGCGACAGCATCGGATAGGCAATCGATACATCCACGCGCGACAGTCCGACGATCCACACGACGACGCTCAGCACATAGCAGGCGAGCCCGCCGATGATGGGCAGCTGCGTCGCGATCCTGAACCCGATCGGGATGATGTTGGCGACGGTGAAATCGAAATGGCCGACGGCGTTCGTGCCGGCCTTCAAAAGCAGCTGGGCCGTCGCGTTCAGCGCGACGCCCGCGAGGATGCAGAAAAGCGAAATCGGATTCATCGAATAGACGTTTGGATGATGGAGGCGGTCATGGCTGCTGCGCTCGCCGCATTCATTGCGTTTGCTGCGGCCCGGAGGCCGCCTGCGCAGCGCCGGGTTGCGCGGCAGCGCCTTGCTGCTGCTCGCCCGCCTGTTCGGAGCCCGGCTTCTCGACGATTACACGCCGGGCGTCGCGCGCGACGACCGTCATCGGCAAGTGCTGCGCGCTGAGTTGCTCGTAGCGCTCCGGCGACATCAGCGCCATCGCGTAGCGGTCGGCTTTCCAGCGCTCGATCCATTGCGGGACTGTCGGCACCCATTTTTGCGGTTCGACCGTCACGCCGAAGGCCAGTTCGTCCGAGTGCTCGACCATGATCATCGCGTGGCCAATGTAGAACGGCACCGTATGATCGAGCACGCCGACCGAGTAGAACGGCGTGTCGGCGGGCAGTTTCGCTAGCTCGGCCTTCACGGCGGGGGCGAGCGGCGCGCCGGACGACAGCCGGCCGAACGCGTCGTGCCCCGTGCCGGCGATCACGGCGAGCAGCAGCCATCCGAAGCCGAAGATCGTGGCGGCGCCGAAGAGGCCCGCGCCCGAGGTCCGCGCCACGCTGTTCTGCGCGCCCGCCTGCAGGGCGCCGGACGACCCGTTCGCGGCGCGGCGCGTGCGCCAGTTGAGCCAGATCGCCGCAAGCGTGAGGACCAGGCCGACGGCGAGCGCCGCGAACACCCAGACGCGGAACTCGAGGTACAGCGCATTCGGGTTGCGCTTGTCGCCCAGATGCCCGAGGAACACCGCGCCGAATCCCGCCGCGACCAGAAACACCGCGTAGCCCGTCAGGTGCCGATGGAACTGCTCGCGCGTGACGAGGGGCAGATACAGGCCGATCACGAGCGCGATCGGAGGCGCGATGGGCAGCGTGTACGAAATCAGCTTCGAATGCGACGCGCTGAAGAACAGAAAGATGAAGACGGTCCACACGAACAGCATCGTCACGGGCGAGAAGCCGTTTGCCTGGCGCGGCATGCGCAGCGCGTTGCGCACACTCTGGACGCTCACCGACAGCCACGGCAGGAAGCCGACGATCAGCACGGGCACGAAGTAATAGAACGGGCCAGGGCGGTTCTGCTCGGGCGTCAGATAGCGCCTGAACTGCTGAACGATGAAGAAGAAGTTGAAGAATTCGGGGTTGCGGTCCTGCACGATCACGAACCACGGCGTGACGATCGCGAAGAACACGATCAGGCCGCTCACGAGATAGAGGCGCTTCCAGATCGCCCAGTCGCGCGCGATCAGCGTGTACAGCACGAGCACGGCGCCCGGCAGGATCAGGCCGATGAGGCCCTTCGACAGCACGGCCAGTGCCATCGACGCCCACACGACCCACATCCACAGCCGCTGCTCGCGGGACGCGAGGCCCGGACGCTGCGCGAGCAGCAGGCTGAAGAGCGTCAGTTCCATCCAGAACGACAGGCCCATGTCGAGCGTGTTGAAGTGGCCCATCAGGTTCCAGTATGGCGCGCTGGCGAGCACGAGGGCGGCGAACAGGCCCGTCGCGGCGTTGAACACACGCGCGCCCGTATAGCCGACCAGCAGCACGCCCGCGAAGCCGGTGAGCGCCGTATAGAGGCGCGCCTGCCACTCGCCGATGCCGAACCACGCGAACGACAGCGCGTTCGCCCAGGTTTGAAGCGGCGGCTTCTCGAAGTACTTGTAGCCGTTGTAGCGCGGCGTGATCCAGTCGCCGGTGACGAACATTTCGCGCGCCATTTCGGCGTAGCGGCCTTCGTCGCTCGGTAGCAGATGGCGCCAGCCCAGCGGCACGAACCAGATCACAGCCAGCGTGAGCACGAGCAGCAGGACCGTCGTGCGATTGAGCGTCAGCCCGGACGGCTTGTCGTTCATGTGTTGTTCAACCCTTCTCGGCGCCGCTCGCGCGGCTTCGTTCTTATTTCCACCGGACGAAGGGTCCGGTTGTTACGGTGCGTCCAGCGGGCATCCGATGCGCAGCGCCCGGCCGGTGCGCCGGCGGTTGCCAGGCGGCGCGCGTTATTGGCCCGTTATCGGGCACGTGAGGCCGGGCCCGTGACGCGGAGCAGCCGCCGATTGTCCATCGGCGACGCTTACGACACCCCTTACAACACCCTTATGCCGCCGCTTTGCGGCAAGTGCGCGCTCCCATTTGCGGGCGGGCCTTCGCGAGCGCGCCATCCGATGCAGTTAGGCTGCCGGAACGCGGGCAGGCGCGCAGTGTACTTGATCCGCGTGACGCGCCCGCCAAAAGGTGCCGGTGTGCCGTGCGAAAACGCCGTTCAGCCCTCCGCCCGATGCGCCGCGAGCGCCGCTAACTTTCGATCAGCAGCGCGGCCGCGACCTTGCGGCCTTCCGCCATCAGAATGTTGTACGTCCGGCAGGCGGCCTTGAAGTCCATCGTTTCGACGCCGATCCGCTGGGCCGCGAGGGCGGCCGTGAGGCGCGGATGCGGAAAGCGCAGGCGCTCGCCGCTGCCGAAGATGACGACTTCCGGCGCCGGTTCGATCAAGAGCGCGAAGTGCTCGGGCGAGAGGGCCTCGAACGACGACACCGGCCAGCTCATGACGGGTCCTTGCGGCAGCACGATGATGCTGCCCGTATGACGTTCGAGATTGATTTCGACATAGTCGACGCCGTAACCCGTGACGGTGTTCAGGGCGCCGCTTGAATCCTGGTGTAATTTCAAACTGGTTTTCCGTGGTCGTCGTAAGGCATGCACCGCGTGCGTCGTATGTCGCGTTTCGACCGGCAGGCGCGACGACGCGTTCAATGCGCGGGTCCAACTCGCGGGCTCGATGCGTGAGTTCAGCTCGCGGCTTCAATGCCGGTTGATGCCGTTCGATGCCTCGTCTGCGGGCATGCTGGCCTTGCGTGGTGCATTGCGGAAGTTAGCCAATATCCGCTAAATTATAACTTTTTAGCCGCCCGGCGGCTCCCCTCGAGGTCCGCGCGCTGCCACAAGCCGCGCCCGCAAGGCTGGCGACTGCGCCCGCCGTCCGCGGTGGGGTGCCCGGAACGCGCCGGCACAGGCGTCAACGAGACGCCCGCCCGCGCGTCGACTGGGGTGTCGGCCGAAGCGTCCGATTTGCCGGCAGCGCGCGAATAGCCGAATAGCCAGCGGAACGGCCAGCAATATGCGAGCGACGCGCGAGCAGAACGCGCCAGCAACACGCGCGGTGCCCATGCCATACGCGACGACGCATCAGGCGGCATGCCCGCGCCCGCTCAGCCGCTCGATGGCCTTGCGCGCCGCGCCGCCCGCGTTCCGCATGATGCCCTGCGCCGGCCCGACGGCCGGCTGCGCAAACCCCGTCCTCATGGCTTGCCCGCTGCATGGGGCGCAGCCCCGTGGTCCCGCTCATTTACCCAGGATGAAGTGCCCGTCGTGAAACCGATACTCAAATCAAACAAGCTGTTGAACGTCTGCTACGACATTCGCGGGCCCGTTCTCGAACACGCGAAGCGCCTCGAAGAAGAAGGCCATCGCATCATCAAGCTGAACATCGGGAATCTCGCGCCGTTCGGTTTCGACGCTCCTGACGAAATCATCCAGGACATGATCCGCAATCTACCCGAGTCGTCGGGCTATTCGGACTCGAAGGGCGTGTTCGCGGCGCGCAAGGCGATCATGCATTACGCGCAGCAAAAGGGCGTCGTGGGCGTCGAGCTGGACGACATCTATATCGGCAACGGCGCGTCCGAGCTGATCGTGATGGCGATGCAGGCGCTTCTCAACGACGGCGACGAAGTGCTGCTGCCCGCGCCCGACTATCCGCTGTGGACGGCGGGCGTGAGCCTCTCGGGCGGCACGCCCGTGCATTACGTATGCGACGAATCGAACGCGTGGATGCCGGACCTCGACGACATCCGCGCGAAGATCACGCCGAACACGAAGGCGATCGTCGTGATCAACCCGAACAACCCGACGGGCGCGCTGTACTCCGACGAACTGCTGCTCGCGCTGATCGGGATCGCGCGCCAGCATGGCCTCGTCATCTTCGCGGACGAGGTCTACGACAAGATCGTCTACGATGGCAAGAAGCATACGTCGATGGCGGCGCTGTCCGAGGACGTGCTGACGGTCACGTTCAACAGCCTGTCGAAGAGTTACCGTTCGTGCGGCTATCGCGCCGGCTGGATGTGGGTGTCGGGACTGACGGGCGAAAATCGCCGCCGCGCGAAAGACTACTTCGAAGGCCTCGGCATTCTCGCGTCGATGCGCCTGTGCCCGAACGTGCCCGGCCAGTACGCGATCCAGACGGCGCTCGGCGGCTATCAGAGCATCAACGATCTGATTGCGCCGGGCGGGCGGCTCTACAAGCAGCGCCAGCTCGCGTACGACATGCTGACGGCCATTCCGGGCGTGACCTGCGTGAAGCCGGAGGCAGCGCTGTACATGTTCCCGCGCCTCGATCCGAAGCTGTATCCGGTCGAGAACGACCAGCAGTTCATCCTCGATCTGCTGCTGGAAGAGCGCGTGCTGCTCGTGCAGGGCAGCGGTTTCAACTGGAAGGCGCCGGATCACTTCCGTGTCGTGTTCCTGCCGAACGTCGACGATCTCGCCGATTCGATTCACCGGATCGCGCGCTTCCTCGACGGCTATCGCAAACGCCACGCGGCCTGAGGGCGCATCGGCGCCCGAACCGATTTTCAATCTCTCACTAGACACACACGCTGCATGGAACCGATCAAAGTTGGACTGCTGGGCTTCGGCACGGTAGGCAGCGGCACCTTCACGGTACTGCGCCGCAACCAGGAAGAAATCAACCGACGCGCGGGTCGCGGCATCGAGATCGCGCGCATTGCCGTGCGCAATCCCGCGAAGGCCACGGCGGCGCTCGGCAGCGAGGCGGGCACGGTCTCGATCACCGACGACTTCGGTTCGGTCGTCGACGATCCGTCGATCGCCATCGTCGCGGAAATGATCGGCGGCACGGGCATCGCGCGCGATCTCGTGCTGCGCGCGATCAAAAACGGCAAGCACGTCGTGACGGCCAACAAGGCGCTGCTCGCCGTGCACGGCACGGAGATCTTCGAGGCGGCGCGCACGAACGGCGTGATGGTCGCGTTCGAAGCGGCCGTCGCGGGCGGCATCCCGATCATCAAGGCGCTGCGCGAGGGCCTCACGGCGAATCGCATCCAGTACATCGCGGGCATCATCAACGGCACGACGAACTACATCCTGTCGGAGATGCGCGACCGCGGCCTCGACTTCGCGACGGCGCTGAAGGCCGCGCAGGAACTCGGCTACGCGGAAGCGGACCCGACCTTCGACATCGAAGGCGTCGACGCCGCGCACAAGGCGACCATCATGAGCGCGATCGCGTTCGGCGTACCCGTGCAGTTCGACAAGGCGTACGTCGAAGGCATCAGCAAGCTCGCCGCGATCGACATCCGGTATGCGGAAGAACTCGGCTACCGGATCAAGCTGCTCGGTATCACGCGGCGCAGCGACAAGGGCATCGAGTTGCGCGTGCATCCGACGCTGATCCCCGGGAAGCGTCTGCTTGCGAACGTCGAAGGCGCGATGAACGCGGTCGTCGTGCACGGCGACGCCGTCGGCACGACGCTGTACTACGGCAAGGGCGCGGGCGCGGAGCCGACGGCGTCGGCAGTGGTCGCGGATCTCGTCGACGTGACGCGCCTGCACACGGCCGACCCCGAACACCGCGTGCCGCATCTGGCGTTCCAGCCGGACCGTCTGTCGAGCACGCCGATCCTGCCCATCGACGAAGTGACGAGCGGCTACTATCTGCGTCTGCGGGTCGCCGACGTGACGGGCGTGCTGGCCGACATCACGCGCATCCTCGCGGACACGGGCATTTCGATCGACGCGCTGCTGCAGAAGGAATCGGAGCAGGTCGACGTGTCGAAGAAGGGCGAGACCGACATCATCCTGATCACGCACGAGACGGTCGAGAAGAACGTCAACGCGGCGATCGCGAATATCGAGGCGCTGAAGACGGTCGTGTCGAAGGTGACGAAGCTGCGCATGGAAGCGCTGAACTGACGCACGCAAAGCACACGACGCACGACACGCACACTCGCAACGAGGCAAGCTCATGAACTACATTTCCACGCGCGGCGCCGGCATCGGCGAGCGCCACACGTTCTCCGACATCCTGCTCGGCGGTCTCGCGAAGGATGGCGGCCTGTATCTGCCGGGCGACTATCCGCAGGTATCGGCGGATGAACTCGCGCGCTGGCGCGCGCTGCCGTACGCCGATCTCGCGTTCGAGATCCTGCGCAAGTTCAGCGACGACATTCCCGCTGAAGAACTGCGCGAACTGACGCGCCGCACGTACACCGCGCAGGTGTACTGCCATGTGCGCGACGAAGAGAACGCCGCGCAGATCACGCCGCTGAAGACGCTCGGCGTCGAAGACGGCGCGTCGCTGTCGCTGCTCGAGCTGTCGAACGGCCCGACGCTCGCGTTCAAGGACATGGCGATGCAGCTGCTCGGCAATCTGTTCGAGTACACGCTCGCGAAGCACGGCGAAACGCTGAACATTCTCGGCGCGACGTCGGGCGATACGGGCAGCGCCGCCGAATACGCGATGCGCGGCAAGAAGGGCATTCGCGTCTTCATGCTGTCGCCGCACAAGAAGATGAGCGCGTTCCAGACTGCGCAGATGTACAGCCTGCAAGACCCGAACATCTTCAACGTGGCGATCGATGGCGTGTTCGACGATTGCCAGGACATCGTCAAGGCCGTGTCGAACGATCATGCGTTCAAGGCGCAGCAGAAGATCGGCACGGTCAATTCGATCAACTGGGCGCGCGTCGTCGCGCAGGTCGTGTACTACTTCAAGGGCTACTTCGCGGCCACGAAGCGCAACGACGAGCGCGTGTCGTTCACGGTGCCGTCGGGCAACTTCGGCAACGTGTGCGCCGGACACATCGCGCGGATGATGGGTCTGCCCATCGAAAAGCTCGTCGTCGCGACGAACGAAAACGACGTGCTGGACGAATTCTTCCGCACGGGCATTTACCGCGTGCGCAAGTCGTCGGAGACGTATCACACGAGCAGTCCGAGCATGGACATCTCGAAGGCGTCGAATTTCGAGCGCTTCGTGTTCGATCTGCTCGGCCGCGACCCGAAGCGCGTGCTGCAACTGTTCCGCGACGTCGAAGAAAAAGGCGGCTTCGATCTGCAGGCGAGCGGCGATTTTGCGCGCGTGCAGGAGTTCGGCTTCGTATCGGGGCGCAGTAGCCACGACGACCGCGTCGAGACGATTCGCGACGTGTTCCAGCGCTACGACACGATGATCGACACGCACACGGCCGACGGCGTGAAGGTCGCGCGCGAGCATCTGCAGGCGGGCATTCCGATGATCGTGCTGGAGACGGCGCAGCCGATCAAGTTCGGCGAGACGATCCGCGAGGCGCTCGAGCGCGAGCCGGAGCGTCCCGCGGCGTTCAGCGGGCTCGAAGACTTGCCGCAGCGCTTCGAGGTGCTGCCGAACGACGCGCAGCGCGTGAAGGACTTCGTCGCGGCGCATACGGGGGCTTGAGCGGGCAGTCAGCGCGATAGAAGCCCGGTCACGCAGACGGCGCACGTTCATCGACGTGCGCCGTTTTGTTTTGCGGCGCGTGCCGATGCGCTTAGCTCTCCAGCAGCCATTCGTCACGGCCCGGATAAAAGCGCCCATCAACGCGACGCGGCTGCGCCCGCTACAATGATTGTTTTCGAATCGCTTCATTTCCGATCGATGTCCACACCTACGCCTCCGACGCCTCCGCAGTCCGCGCCACGCGCGCCGATGCTGTCGACGGCCGACGCGCTCGCCACGCTGCTCGGCGCCGCCGTGCAGATCGGCGGCACCGAAACGCTGCCGACACTCGACGCGACCAACCGCGTGCTCGCCGCCGACGTGATCTCGCCGCTCGACGTGCCGCCGATGAACACGAGCGCGATGGACGGCTATGCGGTGCGTGTCGCCGAGCTGTCGCAAGGCGAACGGCGCTTGCCCATCTCGCAGCGCATTCCGGCGGGCCACGCGCCGCAGCCGCTGGCGGAAGGCACGGCGGCGCGCATCTTCACGGGCGCGACGGTGCCGCCCGGCGCCGACGCGATCGTGATGCAGGAGCAAACGGAAGCAGCCGGCGACGCAGTGGCGATCCTGCACACGCCGAAAGCGGGCGAATGGATCACGCAGCAGGGCGCCGACATCCGCAAGGGCGCGACGATCCTGCCCGCGGGCACGCGGCTCACGCCGCAGGCGCTGGGACTCGCGGCGTCCGTCGGGTGTGCGAATCTGGAGGTCGTGCGCCGCGTGAAAGTCGCGGTGTTCTTCACGGGCGACGAACTGACGATGCCCGGCGAGCCGCTCAAGCCCGGTGCTATCTACAACTCGAACCGCTTCACGCTGACGGGCCTGCTGCAAAAACTCGGCTGTGAAGTCACCGATTTCGGCATCGTTCCCGACAAGCTCGACGCGACGCGGCAAACGCTGCGCGACGCCGCGCAGGCGCATGATCTGATCCTGACGTGCGGCGGCGTGTCGGTGGGCGAGGAAGACCACGTGAAGCCCGCCGTCGAGGCTGAAGGGCGCCTGTCGATGTGGCAGATCGCGATGAAGCCGGGCAAGCCGCTCGCGTTCGGCGCGATTCGCCGCGCGTCGGCGCAGGGCGAAAGCGCGGCGGCGGGTGCGGCGAGCGAGACGTTCTTCATCGGCTTGCCGGGCAATCCCGTGTCGACGTTCGTCACGTTCCTGCTGTTCGTGCGTCCGTTCCTGCTGCGCCTCGCGGGCGTGCGGACAGTGACGCCGCGCGCACTGTCGCTGCGCGCCGACTTCACGCAGCACAAGGGCGACCGCCGCAACGAATTCCTGCGCGCGCGCGTGAACGCCGCGGGCGGTCTCGATCTGTTCCCGAACCAGAGTTCGGCGGTGCTGACGTCGACGGTCTGGGGCGACGGCCTGATCGACAATCCGCCGAATCATGTGATCAGCGCCGGCGAGACCGTGCGCTTCATCCCGTTTTCCGAATTGCTGAACTGAGCGCGGCCGTTATCGGGCCGCTACCGAGAATGAAGATCCAGCTGAAATATTTTGCGAGCGTGCGCGAAGCGCTCGGCCGGTCAGACGAATCCGTGGACGTGCCCGAAGGCATCGCGACGGTCGGCGACGTGCGCGCCTGGCTGCGCGTGCGCGGCGGCGTGTGGGCCGAGACGCTCGCGGAAGGCCGCGCGCTGCGCATGGCCTGCAACCACGTAATGACGGACGCGGGCACGCGCATCACCGACGGCTGCGAAGTCGCGTTCTTTCCGCCCGTCACGGGCGGCTGAGTCCGGCCATTGAATCGGGCCAATGAAGCGGGAGGGCGAACGATGACGGTCCGCGTCCAGACAGAAGACTTCGACCTGACGACGGAAGTCGCCGCATTGCGCGCGCAGAATCCGAAGGTCGGCGCTGTGGCGTGCTTCGTCGGCACGGTGCGCGACATCAACGAGGGCGAAGCCGTCGAGACGATGGAGCTCGAGCACTATCCGGGCATGACGGAGAAGTCGCTCGAAGCGATCGTCGACGCGGCCCGCGAGCGCTGGCCGGGTACCGATGTGCTGATCGTGCACCGCGTCGGCAAGCTGATGCCGCTCGATCAGATCGTGCTGGTTGCGACGACGTCGAAGCATCGGGCGAACGCATTCGCGTCGTGCGAATTCGTGATGGACTACCTGAAGACCCAGGCGCCGTTCTGGAAGAAGGAAAAGACGGAAAGCGGCGAGCGCTGGGTCGACGCCCGCGTGACCGACGACGAAGCGCTCGCGCGATGGGGGCTGAAATCGGCGAACTCAAACGCGGATTGAGCGAAGAACGGCTCAATCGTCGTCGCGCGATTTGCCGATGATTTTGGCCGGAAACGGCTCGCCGCGCGGACGCGCATGTTCCGCCTCATGCTCTTCGCGCGAACGGCGGCGCGGCGCGATCCGCTCCAGCAGCGCCTGCTGTTCGGCGGGAATCTGATAGTCCCAGCCGAAGCGGCTCAACTGCAAACTCTGTGCGATGCGCAGCGCGGGCTCCATGAAACGCACGGCGGCGGCCGGTTCATAGCGCGACTCGACGGTATCGAGGAACAGATAGAGCCAGTGGCTGAAGTGCCGCGGCTCGACGCCGGCGAGCGGCATATGCGCATGCTGTACGTTGCCGCGATATTGCTTCGCGCCCAGAACCAGCGATCCCCAGAACACGCACATCTTCGGCAGATGCTCGTCCCAGCGTCCCGCCAGCTTCTCTTCGAACACCGGACCCAGCAGCGCGTCGGCACGCACGCGGTCGTAGAACGCGTAAACGAGCTCGTGGATGTTCTCTTCGTCGGGTTCGGCGTAGCGCGTGGCGAGGTGTTCGGCAGCGGGAATAGTGGAAGAAATTTCGGACTTCATAGCTGAAATAAGTAAGACGCGGCAAGCACTCCGACGCAAACCTGGCGCAAACTCCATCGCAAACTTTGGGCGCGCTCATCTAAAGTCAGAAAAAGTGCGCTTCAGACGAAAGTTAGCGTTTATAGTTACGCGAAATAACGAGATAAACGCGGCAATAAGAAGCGTTTTCGACGCATGATATTGCGCGCTGCAGCACCGGCGTTTATGGGAGGGCGTGAACATTCCGCACGTCATCCCCGTCGCGACTTGCCTTTCAATGAGACTGACAGACTATACCGATTACTCGCTGCGCGTGTTGCTTTACCTCGCAGTCCGTTCCGAAGGACTGGCTACGATCCAGGACATTTCGGACGCGTACGGCATATCGAAGAACCATCTGATGAAGGTGGTTCAGCGGCTTGCGGAACTCGGCTGGGTTGAGACCGTGCGCGGGCGCAACGGCGGTTTGCGGCTGTTCGAGCATTCGTCGGCGCTGACCATCGGCGAAGTGGTGCGCGCTGCCGAGAACGACTTCTCGCTGGTCAGCTGTTTCAACGGCAGCGATCCGGGCTCGCATCGCGAGTGTGTCATTCAGTCGCAATGCCGGCTGAAGGGCGTGCTCGAAGCGGCGCGCGCAGCGTTTTTCCGCGAGCTCGACGGCTTTACGATCCGCGATATCGCCGAGCCTGCGTCGCCGCTGATGTCACTGCTCGGGCTCAAGCCGTCGGCCACCGTCGTGCCGATCGTGCCCATTACGCCCGCCCTACCGACGGGCACCTGAGCCGACCGCACGATCGGTCGCCCGTGCGGCCGTCATTCGACGTCGCACTCTGCGCATATGAACGGCTTGCGGGCAGGCCCGCGCCCGTTCGCCGGCGCCCGCTGCGAGCCGCTGTGCGCCATCTCCGCCTTTGCTTTCACCGTGCTGTACGCGGGGCTAAACTGCGCTGTGTCCCGCGCTGGACGCGACAACGCAGCCGCCGTGCGAATTCTCTCCCCCTGATGCAAAAAAGCGCTTGAAACCTGCCTAAAACGCCTCATTTTGGTGGTAATCGAAATTGGAGGTCTCTTGATGAGAGTCGACAAACTCACCACTAAATTCCAGGAAGCGCTGGCCGATGCGCAAAGCCTTGCCGTCGGCCATGACAATCAGTACATCGAGCCCGTTCACCTCCTCGCGGCTCTCGTCGCGCAGCAGGACGGCTCGGCGCGTTCGCTGCTGTCGCGCGCCGGCGTCCACGTCCAGGCGCTGCAAACCGCGTTGAACGACGCGATTACGCGCTTGCCGCAAGTGCGGGGGACGGACGGCAACGTGCAGATCGGCCGCGATCTCACGGGTCTCCTGAACCAGGCCGACAAGGAAGCGCAGAAGCTCAACGACACCTACATCGCGAGCGAAATGTTCCTGCTTGCCGTCGCCGACGACAAGGGCGATGCCGGCCGTCTCGCGCGCGAGCATGGTCTGTCGCGCAAGTCGCTGGAGGCCGCCATCGTTGCCGTGCGCGGCGGCTCGCAGGTGCACAGCCAGGACGCCGAAAGCCAGCGCGAAGCACTGAAGAAATACACGATCGATCTGACCGAGCGCGCCCGTGCAGGCAAGCTCGACCCAGTCATCGGCCGTGACGACGAAATCCGCCGTTCGATTCAGATCCTCCAACGCCGGACCAAGAACAATCCGGTGCTGATCGGCGAGCCGGGCGTCGGCAAGACGGCGATCGTCGAAGGTCTCGCGCAGCGCATCGTCAACGGCGAAGTGCCGGAGACGCTCAAGGGCAAGCGCGTGCTGTCGCTCGACATGGCCGCGCTACTCGCGGGCGCGAAGTATCGCGGCGAGTTCGAAGAGCGTCTGAAGGCCGTGCTGAACGACATCGCGAAGGACGAAGGGCAGACCATCGTCTTCATCGACGAAATTCATACGATGGTCGGCGCGGGCAAGGCCGAAGGCGCGATGGACGCGGGCAACATGCTGAAGCCGGCGCTCTCGCGCGGCGAATTGCATTGCGTCGGCGCGACCACGCTCGACGAATATCGCAAGTACATCGAAAAGGATGCCGCGCTGGAGCGCCGCTTCCAGAAAGTGCTCGTCGACGAGCCGACGGTCGAAGCGACCATCGCGATCCTGCGCGGCTTGCAGGAGCGCTACGAGCTGCACCACGGCGTCGACATCACCGACCCGGCGATCGTCGCGGCGGCGGAACTCTCGCATCGCTACATCACAGATCGCTTCCTGCCGGACAAGGCGATCGACCTGATCGACGAAGCGGCGTCGAAGATCAAGATGGAAATCGACTCGAAGCCCGAGGAGATGGACAGGCTCGATCGCCGCCGTATCCAGCTGAAGATCGAGCGCGAAGCCGTCAAGAAGGAGAAGGACGAAGCGTCGCAGAAGCGCCTGCAACTGATCGAGGAAGAAATCGAGCGGCTCGACCGCGAATATTCGGATCTCGAAGAAATCTGGACGGCGGAAAAAGCGGCCGTGCAAGGCAGCGCGCAGCTGAAGGAAGAAATCGAGAAGACGCGCGCGGAAATCACGCGTCTGCAACGCGAAGGCAAGCTCGAAAAGGTCGCCGAACTGCAGTACGGCAAGCTGCCGCAGCTCGAAGCGCAACTGAAGCAGGTCACGCAGGCCGAGGCGCAGGAGCAGAACAATCCGACGCGTCCGCGCCTCTTGCGCACGCAGGTCGGCGCGGAGGAAATCGCGGAAGTCGTGTCGCGCGCGACGGGCATTCCCGTGTCGCGCATGATGCAGGGCGAACGCGAGAAGCTGCTGCAGATCGAAACGAAGCTGCATGAGCGCGTGGTCGGCCAGAACGAAGCGATCAGCGCGGTTGCCGATGCGATCCGCCGTTCGCGCGCCGGGCTCTCGGACCCGAACCGTCCGTATGGCTCGTTCCTGTTCCTTGGGCCGACGGGCGTCGGCAAGACCGAGTTGTGCAAGGCGCTCGCGGCGTTCCTGTTCGACGCGGAAGATCATCTGATCCGCATCGACATGAGCGAGTTCATGGAGAAGCACAGCGTCGCGCGCCTGATCGGCGCGCCGCCGGGCTATGTCGGCTACGAAGAAGGCGGCTATCTGACGGAAGCGGTGCGCCGCAAGCCGTACAGCGTGATCCTGCTGGACGAAATCGAGAAAGCGCACCCGGATGTCTTCAACGTGCTGCTGCAGGTGCTCGACGACGGCCGGATGACGGATGGCCAGGGCCGCACCGTGGACTTCAAGAACACGGTGATCGTGATGACGTCGAACCTCGGCTCGCAGGTGATCCAGGCGATGGTCGGCGAGTCGCAGGAAGCCGTGAAGGATGCCGTCTGGGAAGAAGTGAAGCTGCACTTCCGGCCGGAGTTCCTGAACCGGATCGACGACGTCGTCGTGTTCCATGCGCTCGGCCGCGACAACATCCAGTCGATCGCGAAGATCCAGCTGGAACGCGTGCACGACCGGCTCGCGAAGCTCGATATGCAGCTGGTCGTGTCGGATGCGGCGCTGGAGCTGATCGGCAAGGTCGGCTACGACCCGCTGTTCGGCGCGCGGCCATTGAAGCGCGCGATCCAGCAGGAGATCGAGAACCCGGTCGCGAAGCTGATTCTGGCCGGCAAGTTCGGGCCGAAGGACGTGATCCCCGTCGAGGTGGAAAACGGCAAGCTCGTGTTCGAGCGGGTGGTGCACTAAGCCTGAGCGGCATGGAAACGGATGCGCTGACAACGGGCGTATCCGCTCCCGATCGAAATCAAGAAAGAAAAAAAGCAAAAAGGCAACGAAGCGATTCGTTGCCTTTTCGTTTTTGTGCGCGGCGCTTCAGGCGCTACGCATGTCGAAGCAATGCAAAAGCGCCGCGGAAGTGACGCAGAAGTAGCACAGAAGCAGCGCACTCACGCGTTCTTGTTGCCGCCGAACAGGCCGGCCAGCGCGCCCAGCGAGCCGAGTGCGCTCGCGAGGCCGCCCGTGTCGACCTTGCCGTCGGCGGGGACTTCGCCGTTCGGCGTCGCGGCGTTGACGACGTGCGGCAGCACTTGCGACAGCAGACCCGTCACCGCCGACGGTTCGACGCCGACCTTCGATGCGATGTTCGTCACGGCTTCCGAGCCGAGCACGTTATGCAGTGCGTCGGCGGCGATCGGCTGGTTCTCGCCGTTGCTGACCCACGAGTTGATGATGTCGCCTGCGCCGTTTTGCTGGAAGCGCTGGATCAGCCCGTTCAGGCCGCCCGGCTGGTTGTTGATGAATTCGAGTGCAGCGGCGATCAGCGCCTGCTGGCCGCCGCCTTCGGGCGTATTGCCGCCGCCGAGCATGGAACCGAGGGTGTCGAGTAGGCTCATGACAATCTCTCTGTAGAGGCCGGCGCGATACTCGTGAAAGCGTGCGCCGGCGGGTAGGTGAAACGCCGGAAACGTCGGAAACGCCGCGCGAGCGCGGCACCGACAGGCTTGACAGACGTAGACGTGAAGCAGTGAGGCCATCGGACGCACAGCGAAGTGCGTCCCCGTCCGAGTCCTTATACGCCCGATGCAGCGGACGCGGCCTTGCTCTTCTTCGATTTCTTCGACTTCGGGGCGGTCGTATCCGACGCCATCGCAGGCGCGGATGCCGCGGTAGCAGCGGGCGCCGATGCTGCAGTGGCGTCCGCCTTGCTCTTCTTCTTCGACTTCGAGGCTTTCGTACCCGATGCGGCTTCGGCAGGCGCGGAAGGCGTGGGTTGCGCCGTGGTTGCGGGCGCAGCCGTCTGCTTCGACGTCGTCGCGGCGGGCTTGGTGGTTGCGCCCGTCGGCGGCGTGGACGAGCCGTTGATCGTGAGGCCCGCGGCTTCGAGGTTCTTCACCGACTTCTCGCCGATGCCCTTGACGCGATTCGCAAGGTCGTCGGCATCCTTGAACGGGCCATTCTTCGTGCGTTCGTCGATGATCGCCTTTGCATGGACGGGGCCGATGCCCTTGACCGATTCGAGCGCCGCCTGGTCGGCGGTATTGACTTCGACGGCGGACGCGAATCCCGCCGACAACGACAGGATCAGCGCGGCGCAAAGCATCAACAGCTTTTTCAACATGGCAATCACTCCATTGAGGGCAAACAGGTAGCCGGAACGGACGACGCTTTCACGTTAGCAAGCACTGCGTTCAAGCATAGAACATTTACTGTTCTCTTTCGCCGAAGGGCGCGCGACGTTGCGCGAATCGGCCGATTTATACCGGTGCGTCCGTGACAACACAATCGGCTCGCACCAAATTTGAAGCTTTTGCGCACTCGCGGGGCTGGCATCGTGTACGGATGTCAGGGGAGTTTGACGGAGGATGGGGCGGGACGGGGGGGCGCTGTTTGCTGCGCGGTTGTGCTCCCTCCCGTTGTGCCCGCTTTGGTCGCGCCTGCTTTCACAGGGCCACGCGCCGTCGCGCCGCGCACTTCGAAACGCACGGAATCGGCGCCCGATCCATCCGCATCGACGAGTTCCAGCACGTGACGCCCAGGCCAGGGCAGCCACAGCACGCGTTCGTCGTGGCCGAGCGAGCGGCCGTCGAGACGCCACGTGCTGCTGGCGGACGAGCCGCTCGCGCGCTCGAACACGATGCGCTGGCGCGCGGCGGGGATGTCGGGATCGAGCGCGAAGAGCGTGCCGTCAGTCGGTGAGCCGATGCGCGGCGCTCCGTTCGATGACGACTTGCCGGAACCGTTCGACGCGCGCATGAGCGCCGCTGAACGCGGCATCCGCGAGACGGTTCGCGCGCCGTCCGCATTGCTCGCGTTCGCGGCGAGTCCGACCAAGGGCGTTTGCGTGCCGCTCACGAACCATTCGTTGCGCGCGGGCTCGATGTTCTGGTCGAAGGTCACGCGCGTCTGCACGACGCCCACTGGCGCGCGCGGCGCGACGCTCGGCACGCGCCGATGCAGATAGCCGACGATGGCCGCCCAGACGGGCGCCGCGCCCGTCACGCCGGATACGTCCCACATCGGCTGTCCGTCTGCGTTGCCGACCCATACACCGACCGTATAGCGCGACGTATAGCCGATCGTCCAGTTGTCGCGCATGTCCTTGCTGGTGCCCGTCTTGACGGCCGAAAAGAAGCGCGTCGCGAGCGGACTGTCGAAGCCGAACGTGCGCGTGCGCGCGTTGTTGTCCGACAGCACGGTCGTGATGATGTAGCTGGCATCGGCGGTGAATACGCGTTGCTTCGCGGCAGGCTCGCGCAGGCTCGATGCAGGCGCATGACGCGGCACGTCGAAAGTCGGCGACGCGACTCCGCCGTTGGCGAGCGCGCGATACGCATTGGTCAGCGACAGCAGCGTCACGTCCGCGCTGCCGAGCGCGAGCGAATAGCCGTAGTAGTCGCCGCTTTGCGAAAGCGGCAGGCCGAGCGCGGTGAGCGTTTTCGCGAAGCGATGCGGCGTGACCATCACGAGCGCGCGTACGGCGGGCACGTTCAGCGACGAGCCGAGCGCCGTGCGCACGCTCACCCAGCCCTTGAAGTCCTTGTCGTAGTTTTGCGGAATATAGAGGCCGCCGCCCGCTGCGAGATCGAGCGGCGCATCGTCGAGCAGCGAGGCTGTGGTGAGCCGACGCTCGTCGATGGCCTGTGCGTAGAGAAACGGCTTGAGCGTCGAGCCGGCCTGGCGGCGCGCGAGCACGGCATCGACATCGCGCGCGCCCGACAGGCCACCCGACGATCCGACCCACGCGAGCACTTCGCCCGTCGCGTTATCGAGCACGACGACGGCGCCGTCGTGCACGTTGCGCGGATGCGCGGGCGCGTTGAGCTCGATGAGCGTGCGCGTAAGCGTGTCGCTGGCGAAGCGCTGGAGCTTCGCATCGAGCGTGCTCGTGACACGCGCGCCCGCCGTCGGATGCGCTTCGCTCGCAATGCGCCGCGCGAAATGCGGCGCAAGCACGGGCGCATCGGGCGACACCGACAGCAGCGCGGGAGCAGGGCGCGCGAAAGCGAGCTGCACGAAGCTCGCGAGATTCGCGCAGCGCTCGGGCGCCTTCATGTCGCGCAGAATCCGGCACGCGCGATCGCTGACCTTCGTGTACGACGCATTCGGCGAGCGGATCAGCGCGGCGGCAACGGCGGCTTCGCGTTCGTCGAGGCCGGATGGCGCCTTGCCGAACAGCGTGATCGACAGTGCGGACAACCCGATCGTCTCTCCGCGGAACGGTACGAGATTCAGGTACGCCTCCAGAATCTGGTCCTTGCGCCACGTGCGTTCGAGCCATAGCGCGCTCACGGCCTGGCTCGCCTTCTGCGTGATCGAGCGTTGCCCGGAGCGCTGCGGATCGTCGTTGAGCAGACCGGTGAGCTGCATCGTGACCGTCGATGCGCCGCGCGTGCGCGTGTTCCACAGATTCGCCCATGCGGCCGCCGCCGCGCCGCGCCAGTCGACGCCGCTGTGCTCGTAAAAGCGCTTGTCCTCCGACACGACGATCGCTTCGCGCAACGCCGGCGACACATCGGCGAGCGCGACCCAGTCGCCGCGCCGCTCGGTGTTGTCGATGCGCGTGCGTTGCAGCGGCACGCCGTCGCGCGACAGCAGCAGCCAGTCGGAGGTGCGCCATTGCGTGTGGACGTCGTCGAACGTCGGCAGCGCATGCGCGGCGAGCGGTATGGCGATCAGCAGCGCGCACAGCACGACGCGCGCGCACGCGCTGCGCCACCGCCCGTTTAGCGGGCGATTACGTTTCATCGCGTTCGTGCGGTCCATCGTCATGCGCGCCTCGTTACTTCGCCGCCGCCGCGGGCTTCACGACGACGGCCGCATTCGGCAGCACGCCGAACGTCGATGGCGCATAGAGCGCTTCGACGCGCGTCGGCGGCAGGCCGAACGTGCCGACGTTGTTCAGCCGGATCGTGTACTCGACTGAGAATTTGCCCTTCGGCACATAGTCGTAGTACGCGCGATAGCCATCGAAGCCGCGCTCGATGAACGACGGCCACGCATAGCCCTTCGACTTTTCGCCTTCCGTCGCCGCTTCCGAATCGCGGCCCAGTCCCGAGCCGAGGATCGTCGCGCCTGCGGGCACAGGATCGTTGACGACGACCCACGTCATGTCCGTCTGCGCATCGATGTCGAGATGCACGCGCACGATGTCGCCGCGCGTGTTCACGCCCTTGACGGCGGGGTCGATCGGCGTGACCGTCTTCGTGATCCTGTAGCCCGCGGCCAACGGCGCTTTCAGCGCGACGGCGGCGAGGCTTTCGATCGTCGCCCACGGCTTGCCGGTGCCGTCGTGCGCGAGCGTCAGCGGGATGGGCGCGTTGCGTGCGCCCGTCGGCCACGGCAGCAACTGGCTGCGCACGTCGGCTGTCTTCGTGACGGACGTCGCGGATGCATCGTTCGTTGCAGCGGACGCGGGCTGGCTCCATGAGATCGCCTTGTCCGTCGCGCCGAGTTGCAGCTTCGTCTGTCCCGTCACGGGCACGCTCTCGAAGACCTGCGAGAAACGCTGCACGGCAATCGAGCCCCACAGGTTCGCCGTCGTCGTCTGCCATGCGCCGTTCTTCTGCAACGCGAGCAGACCCGCAACGAGTCGCGGCATCTCGTCCTTCCAGCCGGGCGTCTCGACGAACATCAGCGCGGTGCGCGCGGCGTTCGTTTCGGTGCCCGTCATCAGCCACCAGAGGTCGTCGTTATCGGCTGTCGAGAAGGTGAGGCGCGTGCCCTGGTACGTGAGCCGCGAGCGGATGATCTGCTCGGCTTGCGTGAGCTTTTCTGCGCGTTGGGGAACGTCCTTCACGCGTGACAGCACCGCGTAGTAGTCGAGGACCGCCGACGTCGGCCACTGGTTCGGCGCGATCTCGATCGAGCCGAGCATGCTGGCGCGCGCCGCGCCATGACGCGACAACGCTTCGAGCGCGGCGAGCTTGCGCAGATCGAGATCCTTGCGCGGCGCCCAGACGTCGCGCGCGAGCCGGCCTTCGACGAAATTCGCGAGGCCGCCTTCGAGCTTCGCGCGAAGGTCGTCGGGCAACGCAAAACGCGGATCGAGCTTCGCGGCTTCGTCGGTCACGGAGAGCAGATACGCGGTGAGCGCCGTGCTGCCCGTGTTGCCGCTGTCGTCGGCGGGCGGGAAGTAGTTCGCGAGGCCGTCCTTGTCGAGATAGACGGGCATGCGCGCGACGACGGCCTGCCAGCGCGCCGGATCGCGCAAGCCGAGCGCAACGGACGTCTGCTGTTCGAGGCAGCTATACGGATAGCGCTCGAACCAGCGGCGCACGCCCGGCATGCCGTCGGCGAGCTTCGATTGCAGCGACACCGCGATGCCGCCGCGCAGCGCGCCTGCTTGCGTCATGGTCGCGTCGGGCGGCGCGGCGACGGGCAGCGAGAACGTGCCGTCGACCTGCGTGAGCGTGGCCTGCTGAACGTTGACGGGAATCGCGGCCGTCACGCGCTGCGTGACTTTCAGCGCGTCCGCCGCATGTGGTGCGCCTTGCGCCGTCGCGCCGACGCTCCACGCGAGCGCAGCGGATGCGGCCTCCGACAGGCCGTCGGGCGGCGTCACCGTCCATGCGACTTCGCGCGCCGAATCGGCTGGGATGTCGACCGTTTGCGGTTGCAACGACAGCCCCGCCACGTTCGGCGTGACGACGACTTTCATCGCGCGCGTCGTCGTGTTGCGCACGGTGAATTGCGCGCGGAACTGATCGCCTTCGCGCACGAGCGGCGGCAGGCCGGAGATCAGCTGCAGGTCCTGCGTGCTGCGAATCGACGTGCTGCCTGTGCCGAACTGGCCGTCGCCGACTGCCGCTATCGCGACGATGCGAAAGCTCGTCAGCGAATCGTTGAGCGGCACGTCGACGAAGGCTTCGCCGTTCGCATCGAGCGTCACGCGCGGATTCCACAGCAGCAGCGTATCGAACAGCTCGCGCTGCGCGCTGTGTCCGCCGCCGCCGCCCGCGGGCACCGCCTTGCGTCCGAAGTGTCGGCGGCCGACGATCTCCATCTGTGCGGTCGCCGTTTCGACGCCGTAGGCGCGCCGTTGCAGCATCGCGTCGAGCACGTCCCAGCTGTTGTTGGGCATCAGTTCGAGCAGCGCTTCATCGACGGCCGCGACGGCGATCTGCGTGCCGGCCGGCGCGGGCTTGCCGCCCGGCATCTGTACGCGCAGCTTCACATGCGCCTTGCCGCGCACCGTGTACGACTTCGCATCGGGCGTCACCGTGACAGCGAGCCTGTGCGCCGCCGTGCCGACCTTGATTTCGGCGAGGCCATAGCGGAACGCGGGCTTCGACAGATCGACAAGCGGTGTCGGCGCTTCGTAGTAGCGGCCTTCGTACCAGAACGCACGCGCCCATTCGAGCGGCGCTTTCCAGCCCCACGTGAAGAACGAGTACCACGGCACTTCGCGAATCCGCCCGCGCAGCGCGAGCACCGACACATATACGTTGGGCCCCCACGCTTCGTTCACTTTCAGCTCGACGGTCGGGTCCTTGCCGTCCAGCTTCACGACGTGCGTTTCGACGATGCCTTCGCGTTCGACAGCGACGAGCGCCGTCGCAAAGCGGAAGGGCATGCGCACCTGGAAGCGCGCCGTCTCGCCTGGCTCGTAAGCCGTCTTTTCGGGCAGCACGTCGATGCGGTCGGTGTTCTCGCCTCCGAACCACAGGTCCTCTTCGCGCGTGACCCAGACGGAGGTCGCCGCCGTCGACAGATTGCCGTCGCCGTCCTTCGCCGTCACGACGAGATCGACGTTGCCCGCTTCCTTGAGCTTCGCGTCGCAGCTCATCAGGCCGTGGTCGTCGCTCTTGCCGCTGCACAGCGTGCCGAGGTCTTTTGTTTCCGTGTGGTTGTCGTACGCGTAGAAGCCGCCGACCATGCGTTTTCTCGACGTGATCGTGATGCGCGCGACGCCGCGCACTTCGAGCGGCACGCCCGCGCGCGGCTTGCCTTGCAGATCGACGGCGAGCGCCTTCACGGGCACCGTGCTGCCCACGGATACCCACCGCCCCGACTTCACGCCCGCGACAACGGCAGCGGGCCACAATGTCGCGGCACCGCTGATCATCTGCACTTCGCCGTTCGGATCGGCGAAGGTCGCTTCGAGCGCGAGGCGCTTCGGCGCATCGACATGCGGCAGGTTCTTCAGCGTCAGGCTGCCGGCGCCGTTGCGGTCGAGCGTGACGGGTTCCTTGTCGGCGATCAGCTTCGATGTATCGTCATCGGATTGCGGCTCGCTTTCTTCGTCATCCGAAGCGGATGATTCGCTGCTCTCGTTGCGCTTCCTGTACGGCGCGAAGCTGAATTCCGGATACGTGCCGGCGAAGGCGGGCGTCGTGTTCTTCATCAGCGCCGATAACTGCACGGGCAAGCCCGATGCGCCGCCGCCCGACATATAGTCGATCTGCAACGCGAGTGGCGCTTCCTTCGCGGCGACGAGCGGATGGGTCTTCGCGTCGCGCACGGCGATCGTGCCTTTGAACACGGGCAGGCGGAATTCCTCGACGCGGAAGCTGCCGGACGCATAGCTGTGGCGCGGCGTGGCGGTGTTGTTGGCGTCGCTGTCGTCGTTGCTTTCGGTCGTGCTTTCGGCGGAGGCCGTGGCGGCATCGCCGTCGTCGAGCGACACGCTGTACTCGCCGAGCTTCGCCGATGCGGGAATCGCGAACGTCGAGTCGGCCGTGTGATCGGCGGCCCATTTGAGCGGCATGTGCCACGTCTGTCCGCTGCCTAGATGGCGAATCGTCATGCGCGTCGGATACGCCTTCGGAAACGCGAGACCGTGCATCGTCTCGATGCGGACCATGTGCTTCATCGATACCGTTTCGCCCGCGCGCAGCAGCGTCCGGTCGAACACGGTATGCGCACGCACGGTCTGTTCGACGCTCGTATCCGTCGGCACGTTGAAGCGCCACGCTTCGATGCCCTGGTTCCAGTCGGAGCGCACGAACGCCATGTCGTGACCCGTCTTCGGATCGTCGATGCGCGCGGACACGAAAAAGCCTTCGAAACTGCCTTCGTTGCATTCGCGGCGCGTAGCCAGCGCCTGGTTGATCGTCAGCACACCGTGCGCGTCGGTCTTGCCGGACGCGACTTCATCGCCGTTGCAGTCGCTTACGTGCACGTCGGCGTTCGGTACGGGCTGGCCCTTGTCGAGCGTCGTCACCCACACGACGCTGTTCTCGCGGCCCTGCTTGAAGTGCACGCCGAGGTTCGTGACGAGCACGGCCGTGCGCACGTACATCGGCGCGTGCTTGCCGAGCAGCGAAGCGCCGAGCGCGGGCGACGCGAGTTCGATCACATAGAAGCCGGGCTTCGTCACCGGCACGCCGACCACTTCGAACGGACGCAGCGTTTTCGGATCGGCCTTCGGCAGCGCCAGCGTTTCGACCTTCGGCTGGCCCGCGAGCAACGACAGCGAGCGCACGTCGATCAGCGGATTCTTGCGGTCCTCGGTCGCG
The DNA here is from genome assembly GCF_900108945.1 of Paraburkholderia diazotrophica. Lineage (GTDB taxonomy): Bacteria > Pseudomonadota > Gammaproteobacteria > Burkholderiales > Burkholderiaceae > Paraburkholderia > Paraburkholderia diazotrophica. Next base: position 412,808 of record NZ_FNYE01000001.1, read on the forward strand.
TTGGCGTCTTCTGCATTGCGCGGAACGATCACGGGGTGCGGATTGTGTGCGAGCAGTTGCGGCATCTGCTGATCGATCGACTGACGATCCATCATGAAGCCGTCGAAGCGGTCGACGTTGCGCATCCAGCGCCGGATGTCGCTATCGGCATCGACGCGCAGCTTCGTGAACTGCGCATTGCCCGCGTTGAGCCCGGCGATATGCAGGTCCGCCTCGACGTTGCGCAGCGTGACGGGCACGAGCGCGGGCATGTCGGGTTCCGCGAAGCGCTCGATGATGCCAAACGCGCCCGACGAAAACTTCGCGAGCGGCGGCAGCGGGGCCGTATTTGTCTTGAGCGGAAACAGGTCCGCGTTGGTCAGCGCGCGGCCGCTCGCGTCTTTCAGATTCGACGGAATGTCGATGGTCAGATCGGCGCGCTCGGGCAGCGGCGCGGCGAATTCGACAGCGGTGGTCTGCGGGTCTTTGTCGTCGGCGGAGAACGACGGCTTGATCTCGCCGTCCGGCCCTTTGATGCGGATCTTCTCGGCATCCGCGCGCAGGATGGGCGCATTGAATTGCACACGCAGCGGACGCAAGGGCGTGCAGGGCGCCTTTGCATTTTCGCGCTCGCAGCTGAAGCTCGCGGCGAATGGCTCGCGCACGGTGAAGTCGAAGCGGCGCTCGACGTCGTTGACGATACCGCTCGGGCTTGCGACGCCCTTGCCATAGACGAGCTGCGCCTTCGTGCCTGATGGCAGCGCCTGCTGGCATTGCAGCGTCAGCACGCGCGCCGCGTCCTTTTGCAGCCTGAAGAGTTTGAGCAGCGCCGTGCGCGTGGCGGCATCGACGTTCCTGATGGGGACGCGGTTGCCGAGTCCGCTCGATTCGCACCATACGTTCTGACTGACGGAGGCTTCCGTTGCCGGTCCGTTCAGTCGGACGACGAAGGCCTGATCTTCTTCGATTTCGCCGCCGTACGGCTCGATGCTCTGCACGATAGGGCCGCCCGTTTCGAACGCGTAGTGGTGCGGGCCCGTCAGCGCATGGCCTGCCGACGATTTCAACCCGTCGTTCAGATCGACGGAACATGCGACACCTGGCGGCAGATCGGCGGCGAAGTCCCACGCCCAGGTCTTGTCGTCGATCCAGCGCGGCTGGCCGGCGCTCGCGGACGCATCGTTGCACTTGATGCGCGCGGGCGCGGGCAGATTCGGCGCGCCGAACGCGACCATCGATTCGTCGAACTTGACGACGACCTGGCGCACCTGCGCGACCTTGCCTTGCGGCGAGACCTGTGTGATGCGGGCTGCATCGGCGCGCCATGCGAGCGTGGCGAGAAGGCCGAGTGTCACAGCCGTCGCGGCTGCCCCTATCCATTGACGTTTGATGGTGCCGCTTTGCATCGACTGCGCTCCCGGTTTCATTTTTCTTTCGGATTGCCGCTGCCGATTCTAGCCGATGCACCCAGCGTTTCAGCCCGGATGCAATGTAGGATTTCGTTGAATTTTGTCGATCAACAGATCGTGCTTGACTTAGAGTTCACTCGAAGTCCTAACCTGAGTTTCGTCATGTCGAAAGCTCTCACCATCGGTCAGGTCGCCGCGACGAGCGGCGTCTCCGCGCATACGCTGCGCTACTACGAGCAGGCGGGGTTGTTGCGTCCCGTCGGCCGCACGGACGCGGGCCACCGTCTTTATTCGCCCGCCGATCTCGACTGGCTGCGCTTCGTGATGCGTCTGAAAGCGACGGGGATGCCGATCGCCGGCATGCAGGCGTTCGCCGCGCTGCGCGCGGAGGGCGATGCGACCATCGGCGCGCGGCGCGAGATGTTGGTCGAGCATCGCGAGGCCGTGCTGGCGCGCATCGCGGAGCTGCAGACCAATCTCGACGCGATCACCGACAAGATCGCGGTCTATGAAGCGGCCGAACGTGAGGCGGCATCGGCAGGACATATCGGAAACGCAAGACTTGATTGAGGACTCGCAATGAATGACGCATATGCAACGGCACAAGAGCAAGCACAGGAACAAGCGGAAGCACGCGGCGATCGCTATGCGCGCGGCTGGGACAAGCTGAAGGAAATCGACGGAACGGCGGGAGAGAAGGTGATCGCGTCGCTGGCACCCATTGCGCCGGATTTCGCGCGGATGCTGATCGAGTTTCCGTTCGGCGATGTGTACAGCCGTCCGCAACTGGACCTGCGCGCGAGAGAGATCGCGACGATCGCCGCATTGGCCGCGCTCGGCAATGCGCAGCCGCAACTGAAGGTGCACATCGAGGCGGCGCTCAATGTCGGATGCACGCGCGACGAGATCGTCGAGGTATTCATGCAGATGGCCGTGTATGCGGGCTTTCCGGCGGCGTTGAATGCGTTGTTCGCGGCACGTGAAGTGTTCGAGCAGCGCGACGAGGAAGAGGCGGCTGCGTAGGCGATATCTGCGACGATTGCGGGTTCAGGGAAGGGTTAAGGCGCAACTAACGGTCTGCTTTCACTGCTCACTGCCACACGGCGAGAACGGCACGCACCGATGCTTCGTCTTTAGCGGGATGTCGTTGCTTTCGGAAATGCGTTTCCTGCTTTACCGAAACGGAGGCGAGCGCGCGGCGCGAGCGCGCGGATCGAACCAGCGCATCTGATCGAACATCGACGCGCATGCGGCCCGCATGAAAAGCCACTATGCGTTCAGGCCGCGCTATCTGCCTGCATCTGCTCGCCCATCCGCAGCGACCGCCTGCTGATCCAGCGCAGATAGAACGCGAGACCGACGCCCGCAATCGCCAGGCTTGCCGTGTTCGCGAGCCAGAAGCCGCGTGCGCCCGTGAACGATGCGGGCACCCATCCGCCGACGTCGAAGCCGAGCGCATAGCCGCCGCCGAGTCCGACGCCCCACAACGCGACCGCGTAGATCACGGTCGGCACGACGGCGACGCGATACGCGCGCAGCACGAATGCCGACGTAATCTGCAGCGCATCGCAGAGATGGTAGAAGACGACGATCAGCACCAGCGGCATCGCCGCCGCCGCGACCCGCACATCGGGCGTATAGCCCGCGATGATCAGCGGCCTCAGCGCGAGCACGATCACGCCGTAGCAGCACGCAATCGCGACGGCCATCGCGATGCCGTGCCGCGCAAGCGTGCGCGCCGCTTCGTAGCGATGCGCGCCCAGCGCCTGGGCGACGAGCGTCGACGTCGCGATGCCGATCGACAGCGGCGTCATGTACAGCACGGCGCCGATGTTGCCCGCGATCTGATGCCCCGCCAGCGTCGTCGTGCCGAAACGCGCGATGAAGAGCGCCATGAACGTATACGACGTGACTTCGATCAGATACGAGAGCCCCATCGGAATGCCGAGCTTCAGTTGCGCGGCCTGACGGCGCCAGACGGGCCAGCAGAAATGCGCGAAGATAGCGAACGGCCGGAACACATCGAGCTTCGTCATTGCCAGCATGCCGACGATGGCGAGCGTCCAGTTGATCAGCGTGCTGGCGAGCGCGCAGCCCGGGCCACCGAGCGCCGGCACGCCGAGTCCGCCGAAGATCAGCCATGTGTTGAACGGCAGCTTCAGCATCAGCGCGCCGATCTGCAGGATCATCACGAGCCGCGGCTGGCCGACTGCGTTCGTCAGCGAGCTGTAGACGCGAAACGCAAGGCTCGCCGGCAAGCCGAACGCGACGATCTGCAGGTATGACACCGTGCGCTCGCGCAGTGCCTCGGGCGCGCGCGCAAGCTGCAGCAGCGGGTGAGGGAAGTAGAGAACCAGAAAGCCGAGCACGGCGAGCGCGAAGGCAAGCCACAGCGCCTGGCGCACTTCCTCGCCGATCTCGTCGTAGCGGGCGGCGCCGTACAGCTGGCCCGCAATCGGCTGCAATGCCGTCAGAATGCCCGTCAAGCCGATATACACGGAGATGTAGATCGACGAGCCGAGGCCGAGCGCGGCCAGATCCGTCGCCGAGTAGCGGCCGACCATCGCCGTATCGATTACGCCGAACGCGATGATCGCCAGCTGGCCTATCAGCACGGGCCAAGCGAGCCCGGCGATTTTCCGCACGTCGGCGAACATTGTCAGCCGTGTTTCTTCGGGCGCCACGGATGGCGCTTGACGGGCGGCTGCGGGCGGTCGATGCGCACGTACAGCCGGAAGCGTTCGTCGCGGTCGGCGGCGCGGCGGCCTTCCCACACGAGCTTCCACACGAAGTTCGACATCGAGCTCGGCTCGCCGAAGTCCTGCGTGTCCTGGCGCAGGATCACGTCGCAGTCTTCATTGAACGAAAAATGCATATCGCCGAAATACGCGAATGTCGCGATCTGCGCGTCGCCGAGACGCACGGGCGCAATGCAGTTGTAGTCCGATGGCAGGTGCGCGGAGATCTGCTCGGCCACGTCCTTGTACGTCCGGCTGTAGTTGACGACGGGCAGCCAGAGCGTCATCAGCAGCACCCACATCAGCGTCGTGCCGGCGCTCGACAGCACGACGCTGCGCCACAGCACCTTCGGATGGCGCGCGACGCGCCACTGCACGAGCGCGAACCAGCAGAGCGTCACGGCCACCGCGCACAGGAACGACAGGATCTTGAACTGCGGCGTGAAGCCCGGCGCGAGCCGCGCGAGATTGCGCGCAAGCTGATGCGGAAAGCCCGTCATGCCCGCGAGCCACACGAGCCACACAAACGTGCCGAGCACCGTGAAGCTCAGCACCGCGAACCAGTCGATCGCGTTGATCGCGCCGCGCTTGAGCGTCGGCAGCGCGAACGCGGCGATCACCGCGAGCGCGGGCATCAGCAGCGTGAAAAGGCGGTTCGTCCCCTGGCTTTGCAGCACGACGAGAATCAGCAGCGGCGCGATTACCGACAGCGGAATCGCAATGTGCGGCGCGCGCCGCAGCCCCGCCCAGCTGAACCACGCCCAGATCGCGAGCGGCCACGCGGGCCACGCGAAGAGCGGCAGGTTCTTGACGGCATATCGCAGCGTCGAGCCGTATGGGCCGGCGAACGCGTGCAGGCTGGTGCGCATCCATTGATGAAGGAACCAGACGGCGTCGTCGGGGAAGAGCGCGATCGCCGTGAGCGGCCACGCGACCGAGAGCGCCAGCGCGACGGGCAGACCCGCGAGCATCAGCGTGCGCCAGTGCGTTTCGTGCACGATGATCAGCATCGCGAACGTGCCGACGAGCAGCGCGCCCACCAGCACGGGATTGCTCGTCAGCGCGACGAGGCCGATCGCGCAGCCCCAGATCAGCGCGCCCTGGACGGGCTTGTCGACCATCCGCACGAGGCCATAGACGAGCATCGCGATGCAGACGAATTGCGCGATCTGCGGCGTCGTTTCGTGGCCGCGCTCGGCGAGACCGAAGATCGCGAGCAGGATCAGCAGCGCGCCGTCGCCGAGCGTGCGCCCGTAATCGCGCGGCTCGGGCTCGCCGCCGAATGCGTACTTGAACGGCTGCACCTCGGGCCGGCGGCCGAGCAGATAGGCTGCGTACCAGACGAACGCGCAGGCCGCGCAGAACAGCAGGCCCGTGAACACGCGCGATGCGTTGCTCGCGTCGACGAGCGGGTCCAGCACGCGGATCGCGCTTGCACCGAGCCAGTAGCCAAGCGGCGCATCCGACGTGATGTACTTGCCGACGAGATTGGGCAGCATCCAGTCGTGCAGCGTGCCGTTGGCCATCGTCCACATGACGCCGAAGCCGGCTGCGTCTTCCGTCTTCCACGGGTCGCGGCCGAACAGGCCAAACGACGCGTACACGACGCAGATGGTGAGCAGCAGCCAGCGCGGCAGCGCGCTGGTGGCGGAAGCAGTGAGGCGAACGACAGATCTCATGCGGTGTTCGTGTGAGGCTGCGCGGGCGGCAGCCATGAGTTATTGATGGAGCGCAGGAGGCGTCTCTGAACCAGCATGCGGCATTGTAGACGCGCGGCACGGTGCCCGTCACAAACGCGCACCGACGCTGCGGATAGAAGCAGCGCAGCGAAAGGGCAAGGAAGCGGGCTTTCGGGGTGGCCGTTCGACGTGGACCCGGCGGGCGTTGCGGCGGGCGTCTCGCGGCGGGTTTTGCTTCAATGCCAGCCGTCGCGCCGACAATTGTTCTCGCGAACAGGCATCAATTGAAGTGGAAATGGATGCAACCCGCATATAACGCGGCGCAATGCCGTATCGGGCGAAGCGGCGGCATGCGGCCAGCGAGCCTAACCCAGCCCAACAAACCTTTCGCCGACAAAAAAGGGCAGCTTGCGCTGCCCTTCTTGCATCGTGGCGGCCCGGAGGGAAGTCGGGGCCTGCAACGTGTACTGCCGGTTACTTCGCGGCCTTGCCCGAAGCGCGGGCGCCGAACTTCTTGTTGAACTTCTCGACGCGGCCTGCCGTGTCCATGATCTTTTGCTGGCCCGTGTAGAACGGGTGCGATTCCGACGAGACTTCGATCTTCGCCAGCGGGTACGTCTTGCCGTTGAATTCGGCCGTTTCACGCGTCTGGATGGTCGAGCGCGTCACGAACCTGAAGTCGTTCGACATATCGACGAACAGGACTTCGCGGTAATTCGGGTGGATGCCTTCTTTCATGGTCTTTCCTTTAATCTGGCGGTAGCCAACCCGGGAGCCGGAGAATTCCGCAACCGCGAGCCACTTGCCTAAGGTCGAAAAACGGGGATTATGCCAGAAAATCAGTCGTTTGACGAGGTTCGTGGAGGTTTTTTCGCAAGCTTCGGCGGCTGCCCGCTTCTTGCGATGCGCTACGCGTCGGTCTGTTCGAGTGCGCCCGTATGCGCCGGGTCCTGCCGATAGTAACGGGCGAGCAGCTGGTAAAGCTCCGGATATTCCGCCTCGAACTCGCGGGGCTTTACGAACAGCGCCTCGCTGCACACGGCAAAAAATTCAGACGGATGGTCGGTGGCGTAAGGATCGATCAGCGACTCGCGTTCGAAGCGGGCCCAACGCCGCTCCGGCACGGCCTCCACTTTCGCGCAGAACTGGTCGTATGCGTGGTCGAACACGTCCGCCCACTGCGCGGAATCGAGCGGCGCATGCAGCTTGCGGAAAAGGGGCGGGTGGCCGTCGGCTTCGCCCGTCACCATGTCGATCTTGTGCGCGAACTCGTGAATCACGACGTTGTATGCGTCCGAGCCGTCCGTCATCTGCGCGTCTTCCCATGACAGGATCACGGGGCCGCCTTCCCACGCTTCGCCACTTGCATCGTGCTCGACTTCATGGACGACGCCGTCCTCGTCCTCGACGGTCTTGCGGATCACGAACTCGCCCGGATAGACGATCACGCCGACCCAGCCGCGATACAGTTCGAGCCCGAGATTCAGCACGGGCAGGCACGCCTGCACGGCAATCGCGACGGTGATCTGATCCGTCAGCTCGAGATCATGCGCGGTCGAGAACTCCTTTTGCGCGATGAAGAGGCTCGTCATGTCGCGCAGGCGCGCGAGGTCGGCGGCGCCGAGGCGCGTGAGAAACGGCAGGCCGTCGAGCGTCGCCTGCCAGAGCGCGTCGTCGATCGCGTGGGTGCGCAGCGCGCGGTCGCGGCGGCGCGTGTCGAGCCATTGGGTGAATTTCGAAAGCATCGCGCGGTTGCCTCGCAGTTGCCCATTTTGGTTAGCGTTACCGATACGAATCTAGTCGATCTGCTTTTGCCATGCGGCGAAAATGCCGCCGCATACGGCCACGCCGATCAGAAAGTAAAACCCGTCGAGCGATGCGAGGAAGCTCGCCTGTTGCGCGACCATCCGGCTCACCTCGACGACGGCCAGCGCATGCGCGTCGGCCGCCGCGAAGCCGTGCGTGAGCGCCGCGATCGTGTTTTCGAAAGCCGGATTGTACGGATTCGCGAACTCGGCGAGCCGCGTCTGATGCAGTGCCTGACGATGCTGCTCGACGATGATCACCGACGCCGTCGCGAATGAAATCGTCAGTTGCCGGACGATGTTCTTCAGCCGGTAGCCGTGCGAGAACTCCTCGATAGCGAAGATTCTAAACGTCAGATTCGCGACGGGCAGCACGATGAAGAGCAGCAGCAAACCTCGCAGCAATAGCGGCACGATCAGCGCCGGTTCGCCGACGGCGGGCGACATGCGCGTCATCCACGCGGCCGCGAACGCCGCGACCGCGAATCCCGGCACGATGATCCACTTTTTGCGCAGCAGCAGCTTTGCGTAGCGCAGATAGGCGAAGAGGGCCGTCGCCGAAATCAGCGACGTGAAGCCGACTAGCTGGCCCGTGTTCTCGACGGGATAGCCGAGGCCGGTTTCGAGGAAGCGCGAGATCAGATAGCTGAACGCCGTCGATTCGTAGTAGTAGAACATGTACAGCACGAGCCCAACCTGGAAGGTCTTTTCGCGCAGCGCGTGCAGCCGCACGAGTGGCGACGGATGATGCCATTGATGCCGGACGAACCACGCAAGCGCCGCGATGCCCGCCGCGGTCAGAATGAGCAGATTCGGCGATGTGCTGAAGAGCTGAAAGCGCACCTGCTGCATCACGATCTGCAGCGCGCCTTGCGCGAACGCGAAGATGATGTACGGCCAGAAATGGGTCGCGCCGCGTTCTCCCGGCGTGCGGCCGCCGGAATCGGGCAGCGCGAACATCGCGAGCACGGCGAACAGCACGCCGAACGGCGCGGTGCAGGCAAAGAGCGCGCGCCACGTGAAATGCGCGACCAGCTGTCCGCCGATGAGCGGCGCGAGCGCGCTGCACAGCACGATCAGGATCAGAAAGGCGCGCGTTGCAGCCGGCCGCCGCTGTGGCGTGAAGCTCAGCTGGATGAGGATGCGGCACGTGCCCATCATCGGACCGATGAAATAGCCCTGAAAGCCGCGCGCGAACAGCAGGCCGAACGACGTATCGCACAGGGCGGCCGCGACGGCGCCCGCCGCATAGAGCAGCATGCAGCCGGCCACGTAACGCCGGTAGCCGACACGGTCGACCCACCATTGCTGTTGCAGGATGCCGAGCACGGCGGCGACGGCATACGCGCTCGACGACCACACGAGTTCGTCCGGCGACGCATTGATGCCACCCGCGATGTAGCTGGCGAAGAACGAAAAGATCGCGTTGTCGAAGTAGTCGAGGCCGGTGACGACGGCCAGCACCCACGGGAAAAAATCGCCGCGCAGTTTCTCCGCGCTGAAGATATGCGCGCGCGGCACGCCTGCGTTCATGCTTTCGTGCCCTTGCTCCCGGCACGTTTGCTGGCAGCCGCGGCGCGGCGCTGCCGGATCAGTTCATCGGCGCTTTCGCCGGCGAGACGCCGCTCGACGTAATTCAGGTCGTCGGCGAGTTCGGACTTGAGCTTCTGCACTTCTTTCAGTTCGCGCCGCACGGATTCGATGCGCGCGTCGAGCGATTCGATCTGTTGCGCGAGGCCGTCGCGAATCTGCTGCAGCGAGTCCATCGAGTAGCGGTTGCGTCCGCCTTCCGTCGTTTCGAGCGGGCGTTTCAGCATTTCTGTGATGCCAGCCAGCGAGAAGCCCAGCGCGCGCAAACGCAGGATGCGCGAAAAGCGTTCGAGGTCGTCTTCGTCGTACAGGCGATAGCGGCCTTCGCTGCGGCTGGGCGTGACGAGGCCACGTTCCTCGTAGTACTTGAGCGTGCGCGGCGTGACGTTCAGACGTTCGGCGGCGTCGCGCACGGTCAGCAGAGTGGGGGAGTCGTCGTTCGGCATGGCGATGCTTCACATATCGGTCATGATGCGAAGCATTATAGATCAACGTGTACGTTCACGTACAGGTGGCGGTGTGAACGTAGTATTGAGTGCAAGGCGTGCGGACGAAAAAAACGCCTGCGCGATGGCAGGCGTTCTCGTGTTCGACAGTTCGAGGCGCTGGCGGCGATCAGCCGCCGCGGCGCATCATGTCGAAGAACTCGGCGTTGTTCTTCGTCTGGCGGATCTTGTCGAGCAGGAATTCCATCGCTTCGACTTCGTCCATGTCGTGGATGAACTTGCGCAGCACCCAGATCTTTTGCAGGATCTCGGGCTTGATCAGCAGTTCTTCGCGACGCGTGCCGGACTTGTTCAGGTTGATCGACGGATAGACGCGCTTTTCCGCGAGACGGCGCTCGAGGTGTACTTCCATGTTGCCCGTGCCTTTGAACTCTTCGTAGATCACGTCGTCCATGCGGCTGCCCGTTTCGATCAGCGCGGTGCCGATGATGGTCAGCGAGCCGCCTTCCTCGATATTGCGCGCTGCGCCGAAGAAGCGCTTCGGACGCTGCAGCGCGTTCGCATCGACACCGCCCGTCAGCACCTTGCCCGAAGCCGGCACGACCGTGTTGTACGCGCGAGCAAGACGCGTGATCGAGTCGAGCAGAATCACAACGTCGTTCTTCATTTCGACGAGGCGCTTCGCCTTTTCGATCACCATTTCGGCGACCTGCACGTGACGCGCGGCGGGTTCGTCGAACGTCGATGCGATCACTTCGCCTGCCACCGAGCGCTGCATTTCCGTCACTTCTTCCGGACGCTCGTCGATGAGCAGCACGAACAGGATGACGTCGGGGTGGTTCTGCTTGATCGCGTGCGCGATGTGCTGAAGCATCACCGTCTTGCCCGACTTCGGCGACGCGACGAGCAGGCCGCGCTGGCCTTTGCCGATGGGCGCGATCATGTCGATGATGCGGCCCGTGACGTTCTCTTCGCCGCGCATCTCACGTTCGAGCAGCAGCACCTTGTTCGGGTGCAGCGGCGTCAGGTTCTCGAACATGATCTTGTGCTTCGAGGCCTCGGGCGGCTGGCCGTTGACCTTGTCGACCTTCACCAGCGCGAAATAGCGCTCGCCGTCCTTCGGCGTGCGGACTTCGCCTTCGATGGTGTCGCCCGTATGCAGGTTGAAGCGGCGAATCTGCGACGGGCTGATGTAGATGTCATCCGTGCTTGCGAGATACGAGGTTTCCGGCGAGCGCAGGAAGCCGAAGCCGTCAGGCAGCACTTCGAGCGTGCCGTCACCGAAGATCGTTTCGCCCGTTTTGGCGCGTTTTTTTAGAATGGCGAACATCAGTTCCTGCTTGCGCAGGCGGTTCGCACTTTCGATCTCGAGACCATTGGCCATCTCGATCAATTGGGACACGTGTAGCGTCTTGAGCTCGGATAAATGCATACGGAGAACCCGCAGAGAAGGTGCGACCTGAAATGAAATCTGGGAGGAGAAGTGAGCGGAACCGCTCAGGGACTTACTCGTCTTTTAGACGTTTTATAGATTCTAGCATAGCACACGCCAATTCCAGCCTGCGCGGCTGGTTAGACTTGACGCATGATTCTTGTTGTCGGGGGACAACAAGAATCATGCGGCTCGCTCGATGCATCAACTCACTGCAAGTTATGCGAGCCGGGTGGCGTGCATGCAATGCATGCGCGCCGTGTCTGCGTGTGACCGATTAAAGATTGCCGTCGAGGAACGCGGTGAGTTGCGACTTCGACAGTGCGCCTACCTTCTGTGCAGCAACTGCGCCGTTCTTGAACAGGATCAGCGTGGGGATGCCGCGCACGCCGAACTTGACGGGCGTGGACTGATGTTCGTCGACGTTGATCTTCGCGATCTGCAGGCGATCAGCGTAGTCCTTCGCAACTTCGTCGAGGATCGGCGCGATCATCTTGCACGGGCCGCACCATTCCGCCCAGAAGTCGAGCAGCACGGGTTTATCGGATTTGACGACGTCCTGTTCAAACGATGCGTCGCTGATATGCTTGATGTGTTCGCTCATTGTGTGAATACCTCTTTCGGTTCGAGGCCTGCTTTGATTGCCCGCCACGATACAACAAAATCAGAAAACTTTCCGTTCGCTTTACCACAGGGCAAACCATGAAAGCCGACGCGCGAAGCACTGTGGGGACAGTTTCGGGAAGGCGACCTGGCTTGGCTTTGCGGGTCACTTGAACGCCAGTTTAGCCTAAATTGCTATGCGTTGCCCGCCGTGATAGTACGCCTTCGGGCGGTAGGGTCTCACGCCGCGCACGGCAGCGCTGGCAAGGCTTCGGCGCATATCCCGAATGCCTCGCGCGCGCATGTCGTCCGCGCTGCAACCCGTCGTGACAAACCCTATTTGGCGATCGTATGTGCGAAGACAAGAGCGGCAGCAGCGCCGAAGTTGCCGTTCCGTCGCGGCGGCTTTTGTCCCGATGCCTCTCGCGCAGCGCAGCAAGCGATGTTAGAATACGACGTGACGGGCCTCCTCGCATGGAGGGGCGGTCAACCTGGTCAGGTCGGGAACGAAGCAGCCACAGCCGTTTTCCGCCAGTGCCGAGGGTCGGGCTCGTCACCTTCCTTTCTTCCCATCTGTCTCACTTCTCCCGTATTTGTCGTCATCTGCGTTGGTCCAAACGCGGCATGTTCTGGCGCTTGCGTCGTGAATTCAATGAACCGTCAGAGCGTTGTCACGCCTTGCGCGCGCGCACGATCGATTCGTCTTTTCGCGTCAGCGTTGCTGATACAATTTCCGCATGACCTATCAAGTTCTCGCACGCAAATGGCGGCCGAAGGATTTTGCTTCGCTCGTCGGACAGGAGCACGTGGTGCGCGCGCTCACGCACGCGCTCGACGGTGGCCGTCTGCACCACGCCTATCTGTTTACGGGCACGCGCGGCGTCGGCAAGACGACGCTCTCGCGTATCTTCGCGAAGGCGCTCAATTGTGAAACGGGCGTAACGGCTACGCCGTGCGGCGTCTGCCGCGCTTGCCGCGAGATCGACGAAGGGCGCTTCGTCGATTACGTCGAGATGGATGCGGCGAGCAACCGTGGCGTCGACGAAATGGCCGCGCTGCTGGAGCGCGCGGTGTATGCGCCCGTCGATGCGCGCTTCAAGGTCTACATGATCGACGAAGTGCACATGCTCACGAACCACGCGTTCAATGCGATGTTGAAGACGCTGGAAGAGCCGCCGCCGCATGTGAAGTTCATTCTCGCGACGACCGATCCGCAGAAGATTCCCGTCACGGTGCTGTCGCGCTGTCTTCAGTTCAACCTGAAGCAGATGCCCGCAGGGCATATCGTGTCGCATCTCGAGCGCATCCTCGGTGAAGAGAACATTCCGCACGAGGCGCAGGCGTTGCGCCTGCTCGCGCGCGCCGCGGACGGCTCGATGCGCGATGCGCTGTCGCTGACCGACCAGGCGATCGCGTACTCGGCCAATCAGGTCACCGAGGAAGCCGTGCGCGGCATGCTCGGCGCGCTCGATCAGAGCTATCTGATTCGTCTCCTCGATGCGCTCGTCGCGGGCGACGGCGCTGCGGTGCTGTCGGTTGCCGACGAGATGGCGTTGCGCAGCCTGTCGTTTTCGACCGCGCTGCAAGACCTCGCGGGTCTTTTGCACAAAATCGCGTGGGCGCAGTTCGCGCCGTCGTCGGTGCTGGAAGAGTGGCCGGAGGCCGCCGACCTGCGCCGTTTCGCCGATGCGCTGAGCCCCGAGCAGGTTCAGCTGTTCTATCAGATCGCGACGATCGGCCGAAGCGAACTGGGCCTCGCGCCCGACGAATACGCCGGCTTCACGATGACACTGTTGCGGATGCTCGCGTTCGAGCCGGCGCCGAATGGTGGCGGTGGTGGTGGCGTGACGCCAGCGGGACGCTCGACGGTTCCGGCTGCGGCTGGTTCCAAGCGCGCGAGTGCGCCCGTCGCGGCGGCTCCTGCGCGCGAGGCACAGGCTCGGCCAATCGAGACGCCTGCGGCTGCGCCAAAACCCGAATCCGTGCCGGCTCAGCCGAAAGCAGTCAGCGAAGCCCCTGAAATCGCAGCCGCAGCAACGGTCGATGTCGGCGTGACACCGATGGTGTCCGCTGCCGGGTCGAAGGACGTCGACGAACCACCTGGCGTCTCGAACGCCCCGGAAGCTTCGCCAACTGAACCCGCCGGGCCGGACGACAGCCCTCGCGCACAAGCCTCGGCCGCAGCCGCGCCACAACGGCAGCCAGAAGCATCGCGCCGCGCGGGTGGCGCCAGCGCCGCGCTCGACGTGCTGCGCAACGCGGGCATGAAAGTATCGGCGGATCGCGGCGCTTCGGCCCGTTCGGCTTCCGCTACGTCCGCCGCAGCCGCGTCTCCCGCGCCGACGGCGAAGCCCGCGTCGCCGCGCGTCGCCGTTCGCGTGCCGACGCCCGATCCCGCGCGCCGCGCCGCAGCCGCCGCGCAACAGGAGGCCACCGCGCGCGTCCAGCCGTCGCGTGCCGCGCAACAGCAGGGCGGCTCGTCGGTTCCGCCGTGGGAAGACATTCCGCCCGACGACTACATTCCCGCTTCATCGGACGATGCGTTCTTCGCGCCCTCCGACGACAACTTCATTCCCGTTTTCGACAGCGGCCACGATGACGTGGTCGTCGCCCGAGGCAGTGCGTCCGCCGTGGCGCCCGCAGCCGCGCCTGTCGTCGACATCCGCACGCTGCCGCCCGCCGTGCCGCTCGGCGCGATCGGGTTCGACGGCGACTGGCCGGCGCTCGCCGTCACGCTGCCGCTCAAGGGCATCTCGTATCAGCTCGCGTTCAACAGCGAACTGATGGCCGTCGAGGGCAAGACGCTGAAGCTCAACGTCGCGGTCCAGCTCTACGCCGAGCCGGCGCAGATCGCGAAGCTGAAAGCGGCGCTCGCCGAACGGCTCGGCAACGAGATCGACGTGCGGGTCGAAGTCGGTCCCGTGCAGCGCACGGCCGCGGTGCTCGATGCAATCGAGCGCGCGCAGCGTCAACAGGAAGCCGAGCGCGAAATCGGCGCCGATCCGTTCGTGCAATCTCTGATCCGCGAGTTCGGTGCGAGCATCGTGCCGGGCTCGGTGCGTCCCCTCACGCCGGGCGCCGACGGCGGCCACAACGCCGCCAGCCACTGATTCCGGCGCGCGTCGGATGAACGTGCGTCAACCGGAATTCACCATTACGAAGGAGCAAGTCCATGATGAAAGGTCAACTCGCCGGGCTGATGAAACAAGCCCAGCAGATGCAAGAGAACATGAAGAAGATGCAGGAGCAACTCGCGCAGATCGAAGTCGAGGGGCAGTCGGGCGCGGGCCTCGTCAAGGTGACGATGACCTGCAAGAACGACGTGCGCCGCGTGTCGATCGATCCGAGCCTGCTCGCCGACGACAAGGACATGCTCGAAGATCTCGTGGCGGCTGCATTCAACGACGCCGTGCGCAAGGCGGAAGCCACCGCGCAGGAGAAGATGGGCGGCATGACCTCGGGCCTGCCGCTGCCGCCGGGCTTCAAGCTGCCGTTCTGATCGCACGGGGAGTTCGCGCGCGGGCGTCGGGCGCTCCGCCCGCAGCCCGTGCGCGCCTCGCCGAACCCACCATCGACGTCGCCGTTCCAGCATGAAACAACCTTCCGCCTTGTCGGCGCTCGTCGAAGCGCTGCGCGTTTTGCCCGGCGTCGGGCCGAAGTCCGCGCAACGCATGGCGTACCACCTGATGCAGCACGATCGCGACGGCGCCGAAAAGCTCGGCCGCTCGCTGCTGTTCGCGACCGAGCATCTGCAGCACTGCGAGAAGTGCAACACCTTCACGGAAGCGCAAATCTGCGAAGTCTGCAGCGACACTGAGCGCGATCCGACGCTGCTATGCGTCGTCGAAACACCCGCCGATCAGATCATGCTCGAACAGACGATGACTTATCGCGGGCTCTATTTCGTGCTGATGGGGCGGCTGAGTCCGCTCGACGGCATCGGCCCGAAGGAAATCCATTTCGACCGGCTCGTCAAGCGCGCATCGGATGGCGTCGTCAAGGAAGTTGTGCTCGCGACCAACTTCACGAACGAAGGCGAGGCCACCGCGCATTACCTCGGGCAAACGCTGAAGGCGCGCGGCCTGTCGGTGACGCGTCTCGCGCGCGGCGTCCCCGTCGGCGGCGAGCTCGAGTATGTCGATGCGGGCACCATCGCGCGCGCGATGCTCGACAGGCGCTCGATGTAGCAGCCAATGAACATCGAGCGCGCATCGAACGCGTAGCGCACGGACGCATCGGCCGCGTCTGGCAAGTACAAGAAGATCGGGAGACACATGAGCACATCGACTGCAACGCCAGAGCAACAACACAAAGGACCAACCCAGGGCCCGCTCGCGGGCGTCAAGGTGCTCGAGCTCGGCACGCTGATCGCCGGGCCGTTCGCCGCGCGCTTTCTCGGCGAGTTCGGCGCGGACGTGATCAAGATCGAAGACCCGAAGGGCGGCGATCCGCTGCGCAAATGGCGCAAGCTCTATCCCGAAGTGGGCGGTACATCGCTGTGGTGGGCCGTGCAGGCACGCAACAAGAAATCGGTAACGATCAACCTCAAAGCCGACGAAGGCAAGGAAATCGTCCGCAAGCTCGCGAAAGAAGCCGATATCGTCGTCGAGAACTTCCGCCCCGGGCAGCTCGAAAGGCTTGGGCTCGGCTACGACGTGCTGTCGAAGGAGAACCCCGGCCTCGTGATGGTGCGCCTGTCCGGCTACGGGCAGACGGGGCCGTATCGCGACCGCCCGGGTTTCGGCGCGATCGCGGAATCGATGGGCGGCCTGCGTCATATCACCGGGTATCCGGATTTGCCGCCGCCGCGTATCGGCATTTCGATCGGCGATTCGATTGCGGCGCTGCATGGCGTGATCGGCGCGCTGATGGCGCTGCATCACCGTCAGGTGAACGGCGGCAAAGGGCAGGTCGTCGATGTCGCGCTGTACGAAGCCGTCTTCAACATGATGGAAAGCGTCGTGCCCGAGTACGGCGTGTACGGCATGGTGCGTGAGCGCACGGGCGCTTCGCTGCCAGGCATCGTGCCGTCGAATACCTATCCGTGCCGCGACGGCAGCATCGTGATCGGCGGCAACAGCGATCCGATTTTCAAGCGGCTGATGATCGCGATCGACCGCGAAGACCTCGCGAACGATCCGGCGCTCGCGCACAACGACGGCCGCGTGCCACGCACGCAGGAGATCGACGGCGCGATCGCGGCGTGGCTCGCGCATCGCACGATCGACGAGGCGCTCGACGTGCTGAATGCCGCCGACGTGCCCGTGGGCCGCATCTACAGCGTCGCCGACATGTTCACCGATCCGCAATACGCCGCGCGCCAGATGATCCAGAGTTTCAAATGGCAGGACGGCCGCGACATCACGCTGCCGGGCGTCACGCCCAAGCTCTCCGAAACGCCCGGCGAAACGCGCTGGCTCGGGCCCGAACTGGGTGAACATACGGATGAAGTTCTGCGATCGCTGGGTTATGATGCGGACCTCATCGCAAGGTTGCACTCGCAACAGATCGTCTGAGCGGGGAACAGGCCAGCGCGTGAAAGCGTGCGCGAAGCGCGTATAAAGCGTACGAAGCGTGCACAAAGCACGCGCAGACCGGCCGACCATGCCGGCAACAGAACAACGACAGAAGATACGGAGACAGGACCATGCAACGAAGAAGCTTTCTCGCAGGCACCGCGGCGCTCGCGGGCGCATCGCTCGTTGGCTCGCCGCTCGCGTTCGGGCAAGGCAAGCTGGAGACGTCGAAAGTCGCGATCGCCGTCGGCGGCAAGAATCTTTTCTACTATCTGCCTCTGACGATTGCCGAGCGCCGTAATTTCTTCAAGGACGAAGGGCTCGAAGTCGAGATCTCCGACTTCGCGGGCGGCTCGCAGGCGTTGAAGGCGGCCGTCGGCGGCAGCGCCGATGTCGTGTCCGGCGCGTTCGAACACACACTGCTGCTGCAGGCGAAGAACCAGTACTTCCGCGAATTCGTGCTGCAAGGGCGCGCGCCGCAGATCGTGCTCGCCGTGTCGAAGAAGACGATGGCGAACTACACGTCGATCGCGGACCTTAAGGGCAAGAAGATCGGCGTGACGGCGCCGGGTTCGTCGACATCGATCATGGCGAGCTTCGTGCTCGCGAAAGCCGGGCTGACCGCGAAAGACGTGTCGTTCATCGGCGTCGGCGCGGGCGCGGGGGCGATCGCCGCGCTGCAATCGGGGCAGATCGATGCGCTCGCCAATCTCGATCCCGTGATGACGAAGCTCGAACGCTCGGGCGAGATTCGCGTCGTGTCCGACGCGCGCACGCTCAACGATACGCACACGGTGTTCGGCGGCAACATGCCTGCCGGCTGTCTCTATGCATCGCAAGCGTTCATCAGCAAGAATCCGAACACGACACAGGCGCTCGCCAACGCGATGGTCCGCGCGCTGAAGTGGCTGCAGACGGCGACGGGCACCGAGTTGATCAACACCGTGCCCGAATCGTATCTGCTCGGCGACCGCGCGCTGTATCTGGATTCGTGGCAGCACGTGAAAGAGGCGATGTCGCCCGATGGCCTGATGCCCGCCGACGGCCCCGCGACGTCGCTCAAGACGCTGCAGGCTTTCGACGACACCGTGAAGGGCAAGCCGATCGATCTGTCGAAGAGCTGGACGAACGACTTCGTGAAGAAAGCGCTCACGACGGTCAAGGCGTAACGCACTGACAGTAAGGGCGAGCGCTCGCGTCGCGCTCGCCGTTCAAGCCGTCACATCCTTGTCCAAAACCTCGAATCATCACAGCATCGAAGAAGCGAGCCGAACGATGACCGTTGCCGCCCTGGCGCTCGAAAACATCACCTGCACATTTGCGTCGCGTGAGAATC
Source organism: Paraburkholderia diazotrophica (assembly GCF_900108945.1). GTDB lineage: Bacteria > Pseudomonadota > Gammaproteobacteria > Burkholderiales > Burkholderiaceae > Paraburkholderia > Paraburkholderia diazotrophica. The sequence goes on from NZ_FNYE01000001.1 coordinate 431,341, forward strand.
GCGGCCAGCGATACACCGCCGTCAAGGATACGACCTTGCGCATCGCGCCGGGCGAATTCGTATCGGTCGTCGGACCGACGGGCTGCGGCAAGTCGACGTTGCTGAACGTCGGCGCGGGGCTGCTGGAACCGTCGTCGGGCGCGGTGACGGTGTTCGGCGAGAAGTTGTCGGGCATCAATCGGCGCGCGGGCTACATGTTCCAGGCCGATGCGCTGATGCCGTGGCGTTCGGCGCTCGACAACGTGACGGCAGGCCTGTCGTTCCATGACGTGCCGCGCGCCGAAGCCCGCTCGCGTGCTGAGGAATGGCTCAAGCGCGTCGGCCTCGGCGGCTTCGGGGACCGTTATCCGCATCAGCTGTCGGGCGGCATGCGAAAGCGGGTTGCGATGGCGCAGACGCTGATTCTCGATCCCGACATCATCCTGATGGACGAGCCGTTCTCCGCGCTCGACATCCAGACGCGCCAGCTGATGGAAAACGAGCTGCTCGATCTTTGGGCCGCGAAGCGCAAGGCCGTGCTGTTCATCACGCACGATCTCGACGAAGCGATCGCGATGTCGGATCGCGTCGTCGTGTTGTCGGCGGGGCCGGGCACGCGGCCCATCGGCGAGTTCAAGATCGATCTGCCGCGTCCGCGCGACGTCGCCGAAGTGCGCTCGCATCCGCGCTTCGTCGAACTGCATGCGCAGATCTGGAGCGTGCTGCGCGACGAAGTGCTGAAGGGTTATCAGCAGCAACTGACGGCTGTGCAGGAGAGCAACTGAGATGTGGAAAGTCTTGCGTCCGAACCGCGCGAATCTCGTGATCTGGCAGTGGCTGCTGCTCGTGCTGTCCTTCTTGCTGTGGTACGTGCTGACCAGCCCGACGCTGTTGCCCGCGTTCTATTTCGATGACCCGAACAAGGCCGCGTTCTTCTTCGGCGAGCCGCAAAAAGTGCTCGTGCGGATCTGGGAGTGGTTCGCGTCCGGTGAGATCTATCTGCATCTGTGGATCACGCTAATCGAGACGGTGCTCGCGTTCGCGCTCGGCACGGTGCTGGGGCTCGGCGTCGGGCTGTGGCTTGCGCTGTCGCCGCTCGCGAGCGCGCTGTTCGATCCGTATATCAAGGCAGCGAACTCGATGCCGCGCGTGATTCTCGCGCCGATCTTCGGCGTGTGGTTCGGCTTGGGCATCTGGTCGAAGGTTGCGCTCGGCGTGACGCTCGTGTTCTTCATCGTGTTCTTCAACGTCTATCAGGGCGTGAAGGAAGTGAGCCCCGTGGTGCTCGCGAACGCACGCATGCTCGGCGCGAACCGCAAGCAGTTGTTGCGCGCCGTCTATCTGCCGAGCGCGATGAGCTGGGTGTTTTCGAGCCTGCATACGTCGGTGGGGCTGGCGTTCGTCGGCTCGGTGGTCGGCGAGTACCTGGGCTCGGCGCGCGGCGTCGGCTACCTGATTCTGCAAGCCGAGGGCACGTTCGATATCAACACCGTGTTCGCCGGCATTCTCGTGCTGACGGCCTTCGCGCTGCTACTCGATGCGATCGTCGGCATGCTGGAGCGGCGCCTGATGAAATGGCAGCCGAAGAGCGGCGAGACGGAAAAGATCTGACTACCGGTGTATCGAAAGAAGAACGGCGCGTGACCTGCAGGGGGCACGCGCCGTTTGTCGTTTTGTCGTCGAGTAGCCCGTTCGTGCTTACGGCGTGATCACGATCTTGCCGAGCACCCGTCGGTGCGCCATGTCGTTGAGCGCGCGCGGCGTATCTTCGAGCGGGTAGCGCGCCGACACCAGCGGCTTGAGCTTGCCTTCGCGAATCCAGCCGAGCATCTGCTGGAACGCGGCTGCGTTGCGCTGCGGTTCGCGGCGCGCGAAATCGCCCCAGAACACGCCGACGATGCTCGCGCCTTTCAGCAACGCGAGATTGAGCGGCAGCTTCGGAATCTCGCCGTTCGCAAAGCCGACGACGAGATAGCGTCCACGCCAGCCGATGCTGCGAAATGCGGGCTCCGCATAACTGCCGCCGACCGGGTCATAGATCACGTCGGGACCTTTGCCGTCCGTCAGCGCGTTGATGCGTTCGCGCAGGTCTTCCGTCGTGTAGTTGATGATCGCGTCGGCACCATGCGTGACGCAGGTCGCGAGCTTCTCGTCGCTCGACGCCGCCGCGATCACGCGCGCGCCGAGCGCCTTGCCGATCTCGACGGCTGCGAGTCCGACGCCACCCGCCGCGCCCAGCACGAGCATCGTTTCGCCCGCTTTCAACGCCGCGCGATCGACGACGGCATGATGCGACGTGCCGTATGCGAGCGTGAAGATGGCGGCCGTCTCCAGGTCGGCGTCGTCGGGCAGCGGCACGCACGCGCTGGCATCGGCGAGCGCCTGCTCCGCGAAGCCGCCTTGCTGCGTATAGGCGACCACGCGCACGCCCGGCTTGAATTGCGTGACGCCTTCGCCGACAACGCGCACGATGCCCGCGACTTCCGCGCCAGGCGTGAATGGCAGGGGCGGCTTGAACTGATATTTATTCTGGATGATCAGCACGTCAGGAAAATTGACGCTCGCGGCTTTCACGTCGATCACGATCTGGCCGGCTTGCGGCTGAAGATCGGGCAATTCCTCGATGCGGAGTGTCTCGGGCGGACCATAGTGGTTGCAGCGGATTGCGCGCATCGTGTCTCCAATCGATAAGTGTCCATTGCAAGATTGACGGGTCATAAGCGTGCTGTCGATCAGCATGCTGCGGCGATCTTCACGCCTGGTCAGCAACCATGTGTCGACAGTAAAACGTCGGCAGCAAAACGAACCGTCGCTGCGAACCGTCGCAGCGAAGCAGTGTAAAGCAAGCGCGAACGACCGTGCGCTTCCGTTGCGGCACGAAGCCCGTGAAGCCATGCATTCAGACATAGGCATGCGGCGGGCCAGCGTGTCGTTCGCGTGCCTTGTTTCCTCGGTTACAATCGGCGCATGCGAATCCTACTCAGCAATGACGACGGTTATCTGGCGCCCGGCCTTGCCGCGCTTTACGAAGCGCTGAAGCCGCTCGCCGATGTCACCGTGATGGCACCCGAACAGAATTGCAGCGGCGCGTCGAACTCGCTGACGCTCTCGCGCCCGCTGTCGGTGCTGCGCTCGGCCAACGGCTTCTACTACGTGAACGGCACGCCAACGGATTCCGTTCACATCGCGCTGACGGGCATGCTCGACCATACGCCGGACCTCGTCGTATCGGGCATCAACAACGGTCAGAACATGGGCGAGGACACGCTGTACTCGGGCACGGTCGCCGCCGCGACGGAAGGCATCATGTTCGGCGTGCCCGCGATCGCGTTTTCGCTCGTCGATAAAGACTGGGTGCACCTCGAAGATGCCACGCGCGTCGCCGCCGAAATCGTCGCGCACTATCTTGAACGTCCGCTGCCCGGCCATCCGTTGCTGAACGTCAACATACCGAACCTGCCTTACGAACAGTTGCGCGACTGGCGCATCACGCGTCTCGGCAAGCGGCATCCGTCGCAGCCGGTGATCCGGCAGACTAATCCGCGCGGCGAGCCGATCTACTGGATCGGTCCGTCGGGCGGCGCGCGCGATGCCAGCGAAGGCACCGACTTCCATGCAGTTGCGAACGGCTTCGTGTCGATCACGCCGCTGCAACTCGATCTGACCGATACGGCCATGCTGCCCGCGGCGTGCGACTGGGTGCGCGCCGGGAGCGGCACTTCATGACCGGCGAGCGCGCAAAGCGCTTCCCGCTTGGACTCGAAGACCTGGTGCGCGAGCCGCGCCGGGCCGACGCGCGCGCAGGCGATGCGCGCGGCGCGAAGACGCCCGTCAAACCGGCGGCATCGAACGCCACCTCTCAGGCGGGCCGCACGCACAGCGGCGTGAGCGGCACGGCGCTCGTGAAGTCGCCTGTGGGCGCGAAGGGCGCTGTGGGCGTGCTCAACGCGGGTGCGAAGAACGCGAGCGCCGGCGCGTCCGCGCGCACGCCTTCGATTGCAAAAAACGCGGCGGGAATCGTCAATACAAAGAGCACGGCCGCGATCCGCAACGACGGCGCGCGCAACCAGTTGCCGCGTCCCGTCACGACATCGGCGGATCGCACGGGCGCGCCGAACGTTGCGCTCAGCAGCGCGCTGACGCTGACCTCCGAACGCGTGCGCGAGCGGATGGTCGAACGGCTGCGTGCGAACGGCGTGTCGGACCCGCGTGTGCTCAGTGCGATGGCGATAGTGCCGCGCCACATGTTCGTGGACCCCGGTCTCGCTACGCAGGCGTATGAGGATGCGGCGCTGCCCATCGGCCATCACCAGACGATCTCGAAGCCGTCCGTGGTCGCGCGGATGATCGAGCTGGCCGCGCAGGGCCGCACGCTCGCGAACGTGCTCGAAATCGGCACAGGCTGCGGCTATCAGGCTGCCGTGCTGAGCCAGGTCGCGCGCGACGTCTATTCGATTGAACGCATCAAACCGCTTTACGAGCGCGCGAAGACGAACCTGCGTCCGCTGCGCATCCCGAACATCCGTCTGCATTACGGCGACGGACGCGTCGGTTTGCCGTCGGCGGCGCCGTTCGATGCGATCGTGATCGCGGCGGCGGGACTCGATGTGCCGCAGGCGCTGCTCGAGCAGCTCGCCATCGGCGCGCGGCTCGTGGCGCCCGTCGGATCGCAGGACGGACAGTCGCAGGTGCTCACGCTCGTCGAGCGCACGGGGCCCGCGCAATGGCGCGAATCGCGGCTTGATCGCGTTTTCTTTGTCCCCTTAAAATCCGGAGTGATTTGAACCTGATGAGTATGTTTCGCGCGATGCAAAGAACCAGCCAGAATGTCCCGTTGACCATCGTTCAGCGCAGCGTTTGCGTAGCCATGCTTTCCGTGTTGGCGGCATGTGCCACGCGCCTCGATCAGGCGCCCGTCGTCGATCGCTCCGGCACCCTCGGCACCGTCACGCAAGCGGGCGGTGCGCCCGGCGCGCAGCCCGCCGTGCCGCTCGGTCCGCCGCCTCCGGGCTACTACCGAGTGAAGCCGGGCGACACGTTGTATAGGATCGCGCTCGAAAACGGTCAAAACTATCGTGACATCGCCACGTGGAACAACCTGACGAACCCGAACCAGATCGAGGTCGACCAGTTGCTGCGCGTGGCGCCGCCGGGCGCGAACGGTGCGCCTGTCGTGCCGGGTGTCGCGACGGCGCCGATCGGCGGTGGTGCAGTGCAGAGCGCGCCGCTGAACGGAGCGCCGCAGGCCGCGCAGCCGAATCAGCCGCCGCTCTTCGGTGCGGCGCCGGGCGCGTCGGGCACGCAGGCGACGACGATCCCGCCGCAGGCTGCCAGCGATACGACGGCGTCGAATGGAAACGTGTCGTTTGTATGGCCGGCTCGAGGGCCGCTGCTCAACGGCTTTGACGACTCGAAGAACAAAGGCGTGAACATCGGGGGCTCAGCGGGCGAACCGGTAAAGGCTTCCGCTGATGGCCGGGTGGTTTATGCAGGAAATGGGCTGCGCGGTTACGGCAATCTCATTATCATCAAGCATGACGCAACGTATCTCACAGCGTATGCACATAATCGTGCTTTGATGGTAAAAGAGGGTGACGCGGTAACCAAAGGTCAGAAGATCGCCGAAATGGGCAATAGTGATTCGGACCGCGTGATGTTGCATTTCGAAGTTCGCCGCCAGGGTAAGCCTGTCGACCCATTGAAGTATTTGCCGCCGCAATAAGCGAAGCGATACGACCATGCCGAAACCGAAGCGCCGCACACCGCAAGCAGAGACTGAGTCACTCAGCCGTGCCACGCATGTTTCGGTGGACGACGCTGGCGCTGCCGACGTCGAGGACGACGCGGTCGACGATCTCGAAAGCTCTAACGATCTCGACGAACGCGCATCGGGTTCCGATGAAGAATCGGAGTCGCGCGAAGGTGCAAACGATTCCGCTCCCGACGCCGACGATTTCCGCGCGCTGTTGCAGGCCGAGCTCACGGCCGACACGATCCAGCACTACCTGAACCGTATCAGCGTGAAGCCGCTGCTCACCGTCGAGGAAGAGCAGCGCTACTCGCGTCTTGCGAAAGCGGGCGAGTTCGAAGCGCGTCAGGTGATGATCGAGCGCAATCTGCGGCTGGTGGTCAGCATCGCGAAGGGTTATCTGAATCGCGGCGTGCCGCTGCTCGATCTGATCGAAGAGGGCAACCTCGGCCTGATGCACGCGATCGAAAAATTCGATCCGACGCGCGGCTTCCGCTTCTCGACTTACGCGACATGGTGGATCCGCCAGAGCATCGAGCGCGCGATCATGAATCAGGCGCGCACGGTGCGGCTGCCCGTGCATGTGATCCGCGAGCTTAACCAGGTGCTGCGCGCGAAGCGCCACCTCGAAAAGAATTCGATGAACTCGGGCGAAGCGGCCGACCGCCGCGACGCGAGCATCGACGATATCGCGTACCTGACGGGCAAGACGACGGACGAAGTGACCGATATCCTCGCGCTGAACGAGCACACGGCGTCGCTCGACGCGCCGCTCGATCTCGATCCCGCGAGCAGCCTGCTCGATCTGCTGTCGGACGACCAGAGCCAGTCGCCGGACGCGGAAGTCCAGCATCGCGAGCTCGAAACGCTCACGCGCGCATGGCTCGCGCGGCTGTCGGACAAGCATCGGCATGTGATCGAGCGCCGCTTCGGTCTCAATCACATCGAACCGGCCACACTCGAAGAACTCGCCGACGAAATGGGCCTCACGCGGGAGCGTGTGCGCCAGATCCAGCAAGAGGCGCTCGTGCGTCTGAAGCGCTTCTTTGCCTCCAATGGCGTGCGTAAGGACGCCGTTCTTTAGAAGATGATTCCAATTCTGGTTTTCGACATCGAGACGATTCCCGATGTCGCCGGCATTCGCCGGCTTGAAAGTCTTCCCGCCACGATGTCCGATGAAGAAGTCGCCGAGCATGCTTTCGCGGCGCGGCGCGAGAAGACGGGCGGCGATTTCCTGCCGCATCATCTGCAGCGCATCGCGGCGATTTCATGCGTGTTCCGCGACAACAACGGCTTTCGCGTGCGCTCGCTCGGCACGCCTGAAGACGGCGAAGCATCGCTCGTGCAGTCGTTCTTCCGGACCATCGAGAAGTACACGCCGCAGCTCGTGTCCTGGAACGGCGGCGGCTTCGATCTGCCCGTGCTGCACTACCGCGCGCTCGTCAACGGCATTCGTGCGAACCGCTACTGGGACCTCGGCGAAGACGACCGCGACTTCAAGTGGAACAACTACATCAGCCGCTATCACTCGCGGCACACCGATCTGATGGATGTGCTCGCGATGTATCAGGCGCGCGCGAACGCGCCGCTCGATGCGCTCGCCAAGCTGTGCGGCTTTCCCGGCAAGCTGGGGATGGACGGCGGACAGGTGTGGCACGCATTCCTGGCGGGCCGCATCGATGAAATCCGCAACTACTGCGAGACGGACGTCGTCAACACGTATTTGCTGTACTGCCGTTTCCAGTTGATGCGCGGCGGTTTCTCGCCCGAAGAGTACGCGGACGAAATCGCGTTCGTGAAGAACTCGCTCGCGCAGGAGTCGGCGCCCCATTGGGCCGAATATCTGGCCGCGTTCGAGAACTGATCGCTGCGCGCGATCTCGTGCACGCGTCGCGGATGATGCGCGCGCCGCGTGCACGCCGGGCAGGTCAATCCATTTCCAGCACGATCGGCTGATGATCGGATGCGCGCGTCGCGCCGTCGATCTCGCAGCTGCGCAGCCGCGTGCGCAGGTCTTCCGTGACGAACAGAAAATCGCATGTGAGCGGCCCGTCCGACCACTGCGCCTTGTCGTAGACGCCCGCCGTCATCGGCGGAGTCTGGTTGGGGTGCAGCGCCGTCCACGCGTCGATGAAAGACGGGCTGCCGTCGAGCGGCTCCAGCATGCGCCGGTACGCTTCACTGTCGTACGCGCTGTTGAAATCGCCGCAGACGATTGCGCTGACGGGTCGCCCCGTATCGGTGAAAGGCCCGATCGCGTTTTCGGCGGGTGCGGGGCGCGCGGCATGCGCGGCCGCTTCCTGCTGCATCGCGCGCAGATGGTTCACCTGCGCGAGGCGTTGCTTGACCGAATAGAACTCCAGATGCGTGACGATCACGCGCAGCGGCCCGCCGGGCGCGCGCAGCACGGCTTCGAGCGCGACGCGCTGCATTGACGGCGCTTCCGGGTCGGCGGGCCACGGCAGCGAATGACGGATCACGCGCTCGATGGGCAGACGCGTCGCGAGCGCGTTGCCGAACTGGCGGCGCGGCGCGGCGGGCGCATCGAGCTTGAGCGGCGCGAGATCAGCGCCGATCGCACCGAGCACGGTGTAGCCGGGCAGCAGATCGGCCAGTTCGGCGAACTGGTCGTCGCCGGGATGGCCCGCCAGCACCGAAAAGCCGCGCGTGACTTCCTGCATGCACAGCACGTCGAAATCGGCGAGCCGCCGTGCTTCGTCGATCGTGCGCGACAGGTTCACGTCCCCGTGCGCACTGCGTCCCCACTGGACGTTCCAGCTGATCAGTCGCATCGTCAAATCTCCGTCGGTGTTTGTCGTTCGTCTACAATCTCAGGTTTGGTCCCGCCGATTTTTCATTTCGGGTCCCACTTTTACACAGTCTGTCAGGAAGTCGCAGGTGTCTGAATCTGTTACCCCCATTGGAAAAACGCGCTCGCCTCGCAAGAGCAAGCAGGCGCGTGACGAGGCTGCCGCCGGCCCGTTCAAGGCCCCCGAACTCGATATCGACTCGCTCGACATGGAAGCGCGCGGCGTCGGCCGCACCGTCACGGAAGACGGCTCGCCCGGCAAGGTCATCTTCGTCGAGGGCGCGCTGCCCGGCGAACGTGTCACCTATTCGAGCTACCGGAAGAAGCCGAGTTTCGAGCAGGCGCAGGTCGTCGATGTCCTTAAAGAGAGCGTGATCCGTACCCGCCCGCAGTGCAAGTTTTTTGGCACGTGCGGCGGTTGTTCGATGCAGCATCTCGACGTGCGCGCGCAGATCGCCGTCAAGCAGCGCGTGCTCGAAGACAATCTGCTGCATCTGGCGAAGCTGCGCGCCGAAACCATCTTCCGGCCGATCCACGGCCCGTCGTGGGGCTATCGCTATCGCGCGCGGCTGACGGTGCGCAACGTCGTGAAGAAGGGCGGCGTGCTGGTGGGCTTCCACGAAAAGAAGAGCAGCTACGTCGCCGACATGACGAGCTGCGAAGTGCTGCCGCCGCACGTGTCGGACATGCTGGTGCCGCTGCGGCACCTGGTCGAGGGACTGTCGATTCGCGAGCGTATGCCGCAAATCGAACTGGCCGTCGGCTCGTCGGTGACGGCGCTCGTGCTGCGCATCCTGGAGCCGATCAACGCCGCCGACGAACAGCTGCTGCGCGATTTCGCCGACCAGCACAACGTCCAGTTCTGGCTGCAGCCGAAGGGGCCGGATACCGTCTACCCGTTCTATCCGCTCGACCGGCAGCTCGACTACACGCTGCCCGAGTACGGCATCCGCATGCCGTTCCGTCCGACCGATTTCACGCAGGTCAATCACCAGATCAACCGCGTGCTGGTCGGCCGCGCGTTGCGCCTGCTCGCGCCCGCAAAGACCGATCGCGTGCTCGATCTGTTCTGCGGCATTGGCAATTTCACGCTGCCGCTCGCGCGGGTTTCGCGCGAAGTGGTGGGCATCGAAGGCAGCGACGTGCTGACCGCGCGCGCGCTCGAAAACGCGAAGGAAAACGGCGTCGACGGCCATACGTCGTTTGCGTGCCGCAATCTGTTCGAAGTCACCGCCGACGACATCCGCGCGCTCGGCCACTTCGACAAGTACCTGATCGATCCGCCGCGCGAAGGGGCGCTTGCCGTATCGAAGGCGCTCGCGGATATCGCGCAAAGCGGCGAAGGGCCGTTGCCGAAACGCATCGTCTACGTGTCGTGCAACCCGGCGACGCTCGCCCGCGACGCGGGCCTGCTCGTGCATGAAGCCGGCTATCGGCTGAAGGGCGCGGGCGTCGTGAACATGTTCCCGCATACGTCGCATGTCGAGTCGATTGCGCTCTTCGAGCGTGACTGATCGGGCGTGACCGACGCGAAAGGAACGCGCCCGTCGTGAAGCGCGTCCGCGTAAAGGGGCGCCAGAATGCGCGCCAATGCGGGCAACGAGCGGGCACCGAAGCGGGCACTGAAAGCGGGCCGCAAAAACAAAAACGCCACGGTATCGAACCGTGGCGTTTTTCGTATCGGCTGACGATCAGCGGCTCAGAACTGCCACCACGCCTTTTCCTTGCCCGGACGCGCACGGCCCGTGATATACGGGCTGTCCGGGAACGTGCCTGCCAGCACGCGCTTCGTATCGTCGGCGAGCTGCGGTTGGTCCAGCTTTTGATACGACAGCATCATGATGTGCAGCGCGTCTTCGATAGCGGGCGCGTTCTTGTATTCCCTGATCGCGAGCTGCGCGCGGTTGATCGCGGCCACGTACGCGCCACGGCGATAGTAGTAGTCGGCCGCGTGCACTTCGTGCGAAGCCAGCGCGTTCACGATGTAGCGCATGCGCTGCGCCGCATCGGGCGCGTACTTGCTTTGCGGATACTTGTCGACGACGACCTTGAACGCGTCATACGACTCGCGCAGCGACTTCGGATCGCGCTCGCTCATGTCCTGGCCCGAGAAGCGGCCGAACAGACCGAGGTCGTCGTTGAAGTGGATCATGCCCTTCAGGTAATACGCGTATGCGATGTCCGGATGGTCCGGGTGCAGCTGGATGAAGCGGTTGACGGCCTGGTCGGCGGCATCCGTTTCGCTGTCCTTCCAGTTGCAGTATGCGACGTTGATCTGTGCCTGCTGCGCGAAGTGGCCGAACGGGTCACGGCCTTCGAGCGCTTCGAAGTATTTCGCGCACTTGCCGTAGTCGCTGCCGTTCAGGGCGTCTTGCGCCTCCGTATATAATTTATTGTTGGTCCACGTCGCCGTTTCGTCCGTCTTCTGAGGCAGGCCATGACAGGCCGCCACCAGCGTCACGGCTGCCGCGCAAGCGACATAGCTGGCCACCTTCCTGGCCATCTGTTGGGCCACCGTCTTTCGAACAGTTTGAGTAATGATGTTCAAGGCTCGCATTTTCCAGTCTAGCTTTACGTCCAGGTGACCCAGTCTCGATGACCCGTTCCAATACTCCGCGCCCCGCACAGGGCGCGCGGAAGAGCAACAAGGATTATAGCCCAAGCGCCAACCCCGCCGACGCATTGCCGGACGACAGCGCAAGCGCTGCGCTCGACGACGATTTCGACGGCGACGCGCTCGCATCCGAAGCCCCGAACACCGATGCCGAAAGCGCCGTGCCGCGCGCGGACGAAGCACCGCGCGTCGTCACGGTGCCGCCCGAGCTTGCGGGCGACCGGCTCGACAAGGTGCTCGCGAAGGTCTTTCCCGAATTTTCACGCAGCCGTCTGCAAAGCTGGATCGAGGCGCAGCGCGTGCGCGTCGACGGACAGCCCGCGAAGATTCGCCAGCCGGTGCCGCTCGGCGCGACGATCGAGCTCGTGCCCGATCTGCTGCCCGAGCAGCTCGCGTTTACGCCGGAACCCGTACCGCTCGATATCGTCTATGAAGACGAGACGATCGTCGTGATCAACAAGCCTGCCGGGCTCGTCGTGCATCCCGCCGCGGGCAACTGGAGCGGCACCGTGCTGAACGGCCTGCTGCACCGCTATGGCGACGCCGCCGCGGGTTTGCCGCGCGCGGGCATCGTGCATCGGCTGGACAAGGAGACGTCAGGGCTGATGGTGGTTGCGCGCACGCTCGAAGCGCAAACGGATCTCGTGCGGCAGTTGCAGGCGCGCACGGTGAAGCGCCGCTATCTCGCGCTCGTGTGGGGCAATATGCCGGAAGAAGGTACGATCGACGCGCCCATCGGCCGCGATCCGCGCGAGCGAACCCGTATGGCCGTCGTGACGGGCGCGGCGGGCAAGCCCGCGCGCACGCACTTCAGGCGCATCGATTCGACGCTGTGGGAGCGGCAGCCCGTGTCGGCGATCCATTGCGATCTGGAGACGGGGCGCACGCATCAGATCCGCGTGCATTGCGCGCATGTCGGCCATCCGCTGCTCGGCGACCCGGTGTATGGCCGCGCGCGCGGCAAGCGCTCGGTGACGCCGCTGCCCGGTGGCTTCGCGCGTCAGGCGCTGCATGCATGGCGGCTCGCGCTCGTTCATCCGCGGACGGGCCGCACGATGCAATGGCGCGCCGACGTGCCGGACGATATTGCTGCCTTGTCCGAAGCACTCGGGCTCGGCCGCGAGCACGAAGACGAGTACGCCGAAGACTACGACGAATACGAAGCGTTCTACGACGACGAAACCGATGCATCTCCCGATGCGGAAGATTACGTCGACGAAGACGAAGCGGACGAAGCAGATGGATCACACGACGAGGACGATCGCGCATGACGCTGCCTGACCTGACGATGAACGACGTGCTGCGGCCCGAGTGGCGCGTATCGCCGCGCGTGCATGCGTTCGTCACGACGCGCAACGGCGGTGTGAGCCTGCCGCCGTTCGGCACATGGCGCGATGGCGTCGACGGGCCGGGTGGACTGAACCTCGGCAAGAAGTCGGGCGACGATCTCGCTCATGTCGAAGAGAATCGCGCGCGCGTGCTGCGGCTTACCGGGCTCGACGAAGCGGCGTGGCTGTCGCAGGTCCATGGCGCGACCGTCGTGAGCGCCGACGACGCGATCGCCGCCGCAAGACGCGGCGAGTCGCCCGTTCGGGCCGACGCGGGCGTGACCGACAAGACGGGTACGCTGTGCGTCGTGATGATCGCGGACTGCATGCCCGTCCTGCTGTGCGATCCGCAAGGCCGCGCGGTCGGCGCAGCGCATGCGGGCTGGCGAGGTCTTGCTTCGGGTGTTGTCGAAAATACGGCGCAGCGTGTCGCGTCGCTCGCGGGCACTGACATGTCAGCGCTGCACGCGTACCTGGGTCCGTGCATCGGTCCGCAGGCTTTCGAAGTCGGACCAGACGTGCGTGACGCCTTCATGAAAGGTGTCGGTGGCGCACAACGCGATGAGGTCGCAAGCTCGTTCGCCGATCACCCTGCGAATGCGGGCAAATATCTCGCGGATCTGCCCAGGCTCGCACGTCTGCGGCTCGCGCAACTCGGCGTGACGCAAGTAACGGGTGGCGATCATTGCACGTTCACTCAGCGCGAGCGCTTTTACTCATATCGACGCGATCACGAGACGGGCCGAATGGCCGCGATGATCTGGCTCGCAGACGATAGCGGGGCGCTCTAAGTCCCGCTGCGCAAAGGCCTTTTTGCTGCACCCGACACATCGCGAAGGCGCTTCGCGAGCATTCTTATGCTGCACTGCGCGAACGTAAGAAGACCTACGCGGTTGCGCAGTGCATAAGCGTTCCCTGCCCATGCGGATCAGGATCGGAGCCCGTCGTAGCGGGCTCTTTTTGCATTGCACAGCACGACCGTGCCGAGATCGCGAAAACGCCTTGATGCACATCGGGAAAACGATAATGAAAAAAATCCCGCACTGCGGCAAAATCGGGAGCAAGCATTGACATGCCTTGCGATGGGGCGCAAGAATGTTCTTCACAGGGCAAGGGCGCCACGTGGTCGCGATCCGATCGCGGTCTTCGCGCCAGTACCTGCCTCTCAACCCGTCCGCGAGGACTCTTCGGTCAAAAGCAGGCATGGTTGCATCTCAAACTTCCTCGAATTCTTCTCGCAAGGACACCTCGTCAGACCGCACTCAGCAAGATGCGAATGCGGCAGGGGTTCAGCAATGGTTCGACGCATGGATGAACGCATGGCGTTCGCTAGGTGCGCCGGCCGCAGCAAATGGCAATCCGTTCAGCGTTCCTTCCATGCCGGACTTCGCGAAAGCGGCGACGGCGCAGGCGGGCTCGCTGCCATTTTCCAATCCGTTCGTCGAGCAGATCGCCCGGCAGTTTGCTCAGGCGCAGGGCCAACCGGACGGTCAGGCTTCGGGTCAGCCGTTCAACGCATTCTTCGGACAGGCGTTCAACCCACAGCTTGCACAACAGTTCGCGCCGCAGTTTGCGCAACAGTTCACGCAGCAGCTCGCGGGGCTGAAGGTGCCGAGCGCGTCGATTCCGCCCGCACGGCTTCAGCAGCTGCAGTCCGACTATTCGCGTGATGCGATGCAGTTGCTGCAGCAGGCGACGCAGGCGGCGTCGACGGGCATCGAGCTCAAGGACCGGCGCTTCAGCTCCGAAGCCTGGAAGACGACGCCCGTCTACACGTACACGGCCGCGTGGTATCTGCTGAACGCGCGCTATCTGCAGGAACTCGTCGACGCGATCGAAACCGACCAGAAGACGCGCGAGCGCATCCGCTTCGCCGTGCAGCAATGGACGGCCGCCGCATCGCCGAGCAACTTCTTCGCGCTGAATCCTGAAGCACAGAAGACGCTGCTCGAAAGCAATGGCGAGAGCCTGCGACAGGGCGTGATGAACCTGCTCGGCGACATGCAGCGCGGCAAGATCTCGCAAACGGACGAATCCCGTTTCGGCGTCGGCAAGAATCTCGCGATGACGGAAGGCTCCGTCGTATTCGAGAACGAACTGATGCAGCTGATCCAGTACAAGCCGCGTACGGCGACGGTCCACGAGCGGCCATTGCTCATCGTGCCGCCGTGCATCAACAAGTACTACATTCTCGATCTGCAGCCCGATAACTCGCTTGTCGCGCATGCGCTCGAGTCGGGTCATCAGGTCTTTCTGATTTCGTGGCGCAACGCGGACCAGTCGATCGCGCAAAAGACGTGGGACGACTACGTGTCCGACGGCGTGCTGACGGCCCTCGATACCGCGCGCCAGATCAGCGGCCGCGAGCACATCAATACGCTCGGCTTCTGCATCGGCGGCACGCTGCTGGCAGCGGCGCTGGCCGTCGCGGCAGCGCGCGGCGAGCATCCCGCCGCGTCGATGACGCTCCTTACGTCGTTGCTCGACTTCAGCGATACGGGCGTGCTCGACATCTTCGTCGACGAAGCACACGTGCAGATGCGCGAGCAGACGATCGGCGGCAAGAACGGTATGCCTCCGGGCCTGATGCGCGGCATCGAGCTCGCGAACACGTTCTCGTTCCTGCGTCCGAACGACCTCGTGTGGAACTACGTCGTCGACAATTACCTGAAGGGCCGCACGCCAATGCCGTTCGACCTGCTGTACTGGAACAGCGATTCGACGAGCCTGCCGGGGCCGATGTATGTCTGGTATCTGCGCAACACGTATCTCGAGAACAGGCTGCGCGAGCCCGGCGCGTTGACGACGTGCGGCGAAAAGGTGGACCTGTCGCGCATCGACGTGCCGACGTTCATCTACGGCTCGCGCGAAGACCATATCGTGCCGTGGCAATCGGCGTATGCGTCGGTGCCGCTGCTGACGGGACCGCGCAAGTTCGTGCTCGGCGCGTCGGGCCACATCGCGGGCGTGATCAATCCGCCGTCGAAGAAGAAGCGCAGCTACTGGTCGGTGGCCGGCGACGACAAGACGCTGCCCGCGAACCCGGACGACTGGTTCGAAGGCGCGACGGAAACGCCGGGCAGCTGGTGGCCCGAATGGACGAACTGGCTCGACCAGTACGGCGGCAAGAAGGTGAAGGCGCCGACGGAACCCGGTTCGGCCGAATTCCCGGTGATCGAACCCGCGCCCGGACGGTACGTGCAGGTGCGCGAGTAATCGGCGAGTAATCGTTTGGGTATCGAAGCAGATTCACGAGCGGTCGCCGTCGAAGTCAATGAGCGATCGCCGCAAACAGATAACGAGTGACGACGGAGTGAGACAGACGCTGTATCGCAGTAACGCTGACTGACCGGATTAACAACTTGACGGGCTACTGTGGAGTGACACGCCGCAGCCCCAAAGGAAATCGAAATGACTGACGTAGTGATCGTATCGGCGGCCCGCACGGCTGTCGGCAAATTCGGTGGGTCGCTGGCGAAGATCGCGGCGCCGGAACTGGGCGCCACGGTGATCCGCGCCGTGCTGGAGCGCGCGGGCGTGAAGCCCGAGCAGGTGAGCGAAGTCATCATGGGTCAGGTGTTGGCGGCGGGTTCGGGTCAGAATCCGGCGCGCCAGTCGCTGATCAAGGCAGGCCTGCCGATGGCCGTGCCCGGCATGACCATCAACAAGGTATGCGGCTCGGGCCTGAAGGCCGTGATGCTGGCAGCGAACTCGATCATCGCAGGCGACGCGGAGATCGTCGTCGCGGGCGGCCAGGAAAACATGAGCGCCGCACCGCACGTGCTGCCGGGCTCGCGCGACGGCTTCCGCATGGGCGACGCGAAGCTGATCGACACCATGATCGTCGACGGCCTGTGGGACGTGTACAACCAGTACCACATGGGCGTGACGGCGGAGAACGTCGCGAAGGAATACGGCATCACGCGCGAAGACCAGGACAAGTTCGCGGCGCTTTCGCAAAATAAGGCGGAAGCCGCACAGAAGTCGGGTCGCTTCGATGATGAAATCGTGCCGATCCAGATTCCGCAGAGGAAGGGCGATCCGCTGTCGTTCACGACCGACGAATTCGTGCGCCATGGTGTGACGGCCGAATCGCTTGCGGGCCTGAAGCCGGCGTTCTCGAAGGAAGGCACGGTGACGGCCGCGAACGCGTCGGGCATCAACGACGGCGCAGCCGCTGTCGTCGTGATGTCGGCGAAGAAGGCCGAGGCGCTGGGACTCACGCCGATCGCGCGCATCAAGGCGTACGCGAACGCGGCTGTCGATCCGAAGGTGATGGGCATGGGCCCTGTGCCGGCGTCGCGACGCTGTCTGGAGCGCGCGGGCTGGAGCGTGAACGATCTCGACCTGATGGAAATCAACGAGGCGTTTGCCGCGCAGGCGCTGGCCGTGCACAAGCAGATGGGTTGGGATACGTCGAAGATCAACGTGAACGGCGGCGCAATCGCGATCGGCCATCCGATCGGCGCGTCGGGCTGCCGTATTCTCGTCACGCTGCTGCACGAAATGCAGAAGCGCGATGCGAAGAAGGGTCTGGCCTCGCTGTGCATCGGCGGCGGCATGGGCGTGGCGCTGGCTGTCGAGCGTCCGTAAGCAGGACTGCTTCACAAGGAGGCCGCCACGCAGGCCGGCGTTCGCCAGAGGGCGGCCGGTGCGTGGCGCGGTCCAATGGCCTTGCGGGCGGTGCAATCCTCCGCATGGCCGGGATATCGCGAAAGGCGAAGCACGAGGCGGCTGGCGTCTCGTAAAACGATAATGGAGTGTGTTTTATGTCACAACGAATTGCGTACGTAACGGGCGGCATGGGTGGCATTGGCACGAGCATTTGCCAGCGTCTGCACAAGGATGGCTTCAGAGTGATCGCGGGCTGCGGCCCGAACTCGCCGCGCCGCGTGAAATGGCTCGAAGATCAGAAAGCGCTGGGCTTTGACTTCGTTGCATCGGAAGGCAACGTCGGCGACTGGGAGTCGACCAAGGTCGCGTTCGACAAGGTGAAAGCTGAAATCGGCGAGATCGACGTGCTGGTCAACAATGCGGGCATCACGCGCGACGTCGTGTTCCGCAAGATGACGCACGAAGACTGGACGGCCGTGATCGACACCAACCTGACCAGCCTCTTCAACGTGACGAAGCAGGTGATCGACGGCATGGTCGAGCGCGGCTGGGGCCGTGTCATCAATATTTCGTCTGTGAACGGCCAGAAGGGGCAGTTCGGGCAGACGAACTACTCGACCGCGAAAGCGGGCATTCACGGTTTCACGATGGCCCTCGCGCAAGAAGTGGCCACCAAGGGCGTGACGGTCAACACCGTTTCGCCGGGCTACATCGGCACGGACATGGTGAAATCGATCCGCCCTGATGTGCTGGAAAAGATCGTCGCGACGATTCCGGTGCGCCGTCTCGGCACGCCGGATGAAATCGGGTCGATCGTTGCATGGCTGGCGTCGGACGAGTCGGGCTTCTCGACGGGGGCCGACTTCTCGCTGAACGGCGGCCTGCATATGGGCTGATCCGTGGGCGTTCCGCTTTGTCGCAGCACGGACGAAGCAGGGCGTTGCATGGTTCAGATGTTTCTGGCGGCGTCTTGCACGTGCAGTGTCAAACTGCGCGTGCGACAGGACGCCGTTTCTGCGCTTCATTCGCGCTCAAAGGCTTTACATGACCACTACTACAAAGAAAACAGCCGAACGACTCATTAAGAAATATCCGAACCGTCGACTGTACGATACAGAGACCAGCACTTACATTACGTTGACTGATGTAAAGCAGCTCGTGCTGGATCAGGAGGATTTCAAGGTCATCGATGCCAAGAGCAACGAAGACCTGACGCGCAGCATCCTGCTGCAGATCATTCTCGAAGAGGAGAGCGGCGGTCTGCCGATGTTCTCTTCGCTGATGCTGTCGCAGATCATCCGTTTTTACGGGCATGCGATGCAGGGCATGATGGGAACGTACCTGGAAAAGAATATTCAGGCGTTCATCGATATTCAGAACAAACTCGCGGATCAGTCGAAGGGCCTGTACGAGGGCAAGACGATGAATCCGGAGGTCTGGTCGCAGTTCATGAACATGCAGGCCCCGATGATGCAGGGGATGATGACGAGCTATATCGAGCAGTCGAAGAACATGTTCGTGCAGATGCAGGAACAGATGCAGAACCAGGCGAAGACGATGTTCAGCTCATTCCCGTTCACGCAGCCTGCGCCGCAAGGGAATCCGGAGCCGGAGAAGAAGTAGCCGGCGCAAGCGGTTCTTCCGGCGGGAAAGTTGTTTTCGAGTTTTCCGGCCAGGACGTATCGATGAGTCCGCCCGGCGGCGCGCCGGGCGGTGCGGCGTCGGGTATCGGCGGGTCTCGTCGGCGTTCGCCCGCGCCATCCCCGTATCCCCCGCCCACGGTATAATACGCGGTTGCTTGGACGGGCCATTTCGATCAAGCGTCGACCGCATATCGCGCTACCAATCCGATTCACATGGTCCCAATTCGCGGCGGCCCGCAGTTGTTCCGCAGTTGTTCTTTTCGCCGCCGCACGGTGCACCCACGTTTGCTGCAGTCTGGCGCTCGGGCTGCACGCCCAGGCCTTCATCTATCGCGCCACTCATCGCTTCTCGCCGGACCATTCTCTATGTCGCAGACCTCCACCCCCGCCGCGCCGACCGCTTCGATTCCGAAGGTCGGATTCGTTTCACTCGGGTGCCCGAAAGCCCTCGTCGACTCCGAACAGATCATCACGCAACTGCGCGCGGAGGGTTACGAGATTTCCGGTACGTATGACGGCGCGGACCTCGTCGTCGTGAACACGTGCGGCTTCATCGACGAGGCCGTCCAGGAAAGTCTCGACGCAATCGGCGAAGCGCTGAACGAGAACGGCAAGGTGATCGTCACCGGCTGTCTGGGCGCGAAGCAGAGCGCAAGCGGCTCGAATCTGATCGAAGAAGTGCACCCGAAGGTGCTCGCCGTGACGGGCCCGCATGCCGTCGGCGAAGTGATGCAGGCCGTGCATAGCCATCTGCCCAAGCCACATGATCCGTTCGTCGATCTCGTGCCCGCCGCGGGCATCAAGCTCACGCCGCGTCACTACGCGTATCTGAAGATTTCTGAGGGCTGCAATCACCGCTGCACGTTCTGCATCATTCCGTCGATGCGTGGCGATCTCGTCTCGCGACCCGTCGCCGAAGTCATGCTCGAAGCGGAAAACCTGTTCAAGTCGGGCGTGAAAGAGCTGCTCGTCATTTCGCAGGACACGAGCGCATATGGCGTCGACGTCAAATACCGCACGGGCTTCTGGAACGGCAAGCCGATCAAGACGCGCATGACGGATCTCGTCGGCGCGCTCGGCGAACTGGCCGCGCAATACGGCGCGTGGGTGCGTCTGCACTACGTATATCCGTATCCGAGCGTCGACGAAGTGATTCCGATGATGGCCGACGGTCCGCTGAAGGGCCATGTGCTGCCGTATCTCGACGTGCCGTTCCAGCACGCACATCCGGAAGTACTGAAGCGCATGAAGCGCCCCGCCAACGCCGAGAAGGTGCTCGAGCGCGTGCGCGCATGGCGCGAGATCTGCCCGGATCTGACGATCCGCAGCACGTTCATCGCGGGCTTCCCCGGCGAAACGGAAGAGCAGTTCGAAACGCTGCTGGACTTCATCCGCGAGGCGGAACTCGATCGCGTCGGCTGCTTCGCGTATTCGCCCGTCGAAGGCGCGACAGCCAACGAGCTCGACGGCGCGCTGCCCGATGAAGTCCGCGAGGAGCGCCGCGCGCGCTTCATGGAAGTCGCGGAAGAAGTGTCGGCGAAGCGCATTGCGCGCAAGGTCGGCAAGACGCTGAAGGTGCTCGTCGACGAAATCAACGCCGACGGCGGCATCGGCCGCACGGCGGCGGATGCGCCGGAGATCGACGGCGTCGTCTATATCGAGCCCGCGGCGAAGGCATCGAAGCGCTACAAGGTCGGCGATTTCGTGTCGGTGAAGATCACGGGTGCCGACGGCCACGACCTGTGGGGCGAGGTTTAAGCGATGGCGCCGAACGCGCCCGCCGGCACGCCGTCCGTCCTCGCGCTCGGCGAGGCGATGGTCGAGTTCAACCAGTCGGAGAAAGACGGGCCGACGTATCTGCAAGGCTTCGGCGGCGATACGTCGAACTTCTGCATCGCGGCCGCGCGTCAGGGCGCGTCGACGGGCTTCGTGTCGGCTGTCGGCGGCGATCAGTTCGGGCGTCTGCTGCTCGATCTGTGGCAACGCGAGCACGTGGATACCTCGTTCGTGTGCATCGACGATCAGGCGTCGACGGGCGTGTATTTCGTGTCGCATGGCCCGTCCGGCCATCAGTTCGACTATCTGCGCGCCGGCTCCGCCGCGAGCCGCTACGCGCCGCGCGATCTGCCGCTCGACGCGATTGCCGCCGCGAAGGTCATCCATCTGTCGGGCATCAGTCTCGCGATCAGCGTGAGCGCCTGCGATGCCGCGCTCGCCGCCATCGAACACGCGCGCGCGAACCGAGTGCTCGTCAGCTTCGACACGAATCTGCGCCTGAAGCTTTGGCCGCTCGCGCGAGCGCGCGCCGTGATGCTCGAAGCGATCCGCCAGACGGACATCTGCCTGCCGAGCTGGGATGACGTCATCGAACTGACGGGTCTCTCGAAGCGCGACGACATCGTCGATTTCCTGCTGGCGCAAGGTCCGCGTATCGTCGCGTTGAAGCTCGGCAAGGAAGGCTCGTATGTCGCGACGCCCGATGAGCGTTGCGTCGTGCCGGGTCATGCCGTCGACGCCGTCGATGCGACGGGCGCGGGCGACTGCTTCGGCGGCGCGTTTATCGCGCGCATTGTCGCGGGCGACGACCCGTTCAAGGCCGCGCGTTACGCGAACGTCGCAGCGGCACTGTCGACGCAAGGCTTCGGCGCTGTCGCGCCGATTCCCGATCGCGGGACCGTCGAAAAACTCCTGGGCGCTTGAGCGCATCGCACGATGCTCGCTCACAATAGCGTCAGGGCGCAATGCGTCAATCCGGCAACCCGGACAGATTCAGCGGGACATCGTCGCGCGTGTTGTCTTCATGAAGCACGCGGCATTCATCTGAGACACGAGAGAGGAGCAAGCGATGCAACGTGAAGTGGTGGTGGTAAGCGGCGTACGGACCGCAATCGGCGATTTCGGCGGCAGCCTGAAGGACTTCGCGCCTACGGAACTGGGCGCGCGTATCGTGCGCGAGGCGCTGTCGCGCGCGAGCGTCGTCGGCGACGAAGTCGGTCACGTCGTGTTCGGCAGCGTGATCCACACGGAGCCGAAGGACATGTATCTCGCGCGCGTCGCGGCGCTGAACGGCGGCGTCGCGCAGCACACGCCCGCGCTGACCGTCAACCGGCTGTGCGGCTCCGGGCTGCAGGCGATCGTGTCCGCGGCGCAGAGCGTGCTGCTCGGCGATGCCGACGTCGCGATCGGCGGCGGCGCGGAAAGCATGAGCCGCGCGCCGTACATGATGCCGGCGGCGCGTTTCGGTCAGCGCATGGGCAACGCGAGCATGATCGATATGATGCTGGGCGCGCTGCACGATCCGTTTCAGCCGATCCATATGGGCGTGACGGCCGAAAACGTCGCGAAGAAATACGACATCACGCGCGAAGCGCAGGACGCGCTCGCGCTGGAGTCGCATCGACGTGCTGCGAAGGCGATCGAAGGCGGCTATTTCAAGGAACAGATTCTCCCGATCACGGTTGCATCGAAGAAGGGCGACACCGTCTTCGACACGGACGAGCACGTCCGCATGAACGCAACCGCCGATGACTTCGCGAAGCTCAAGCCCGTGTTCGCGAAGGAGAACGGCACGGTCACGGCGGGCAACGCGTCGGGCCTCAACGACGCGGCGGCGGCCGTCGTGCTGATGGAGCGCAGCGTCGCCGAGAAGCGCGGCGCAAAACCGCTCGCGCGGCTCGTCGCGTACGCGCATGCGGGCGTCGATCCGAACTACATGGGCATCGGCCCCGTGCCCGCCACGCAGAAGGTGCTGGAGCGCGCGGGCCTGAAGGTCGGCGATCTCGACGTGATCGAGGCGAACGAGGCATTCGCCGCGCAGGCGTGCGCCGTAACACGGGAACTGGGCCTCGACCCCGCGAAGGTGAACCCGAACGGCTCGGGCATTTCGCTCGGACATCCGATCGGCGCGACGGGCGCGCTGATCACGGTGAAGGCGCTGTACGAGTTGCAGCGCATCGGCGGGCGCTACGCGCTCGTGACGATGTGCATCGGCGGCGGCCAGGGCATTGCCGCGATCTTCGAGCGCATCTGACGAAGAAGCGACGCGTGAAAAGGGGACGGCGAAAAATCGCGCCGCCCCTAGCTGAACGAACTTGCGGTATAACCGGTCGAAGCCGGTTCTCGCTGCGCTTGATGTTAAAACATGATGTCAAGGCGTGACGTCGAAGGCGGGACACCAAAGGCCGGTTGAAAGGAAACAACGGATGCAGAAGATGAGGTCGAAACAGAGGGCGTCGTGGCCCGCGATGATCGCTGCCGCGGCATTGGCCGTCACGGTCGCGCTGCCCGCTGCGACGTACGCGCAAAGCGATGCCGTGAAGCAACTCGCGGCGCCGCCGCCGATCCAGTTGCCGTTGAAGCCGAGCCCCGAGTTCGCGAAGTTTCCGCACTATGCGGGGACGCTCGGCAAGCGGCAGATCGTGCTGCGCCTGGGCGCGAAGACAGACGACCCATCCGGCGTGCACGGCGAGTATCAGTTCGCCGATTCGGGCGAGGTGATTCTGATCGCAGGCGATCGCGACGGCGATACGCTCGAAGTCGAAGAGTCGAATGACGGCACGCACATCACGGGCAACTGGGTCGGCAAGTTTGCCGCCGACGGCTCGCTCGAAGGCGAGCGGATGAACGTCGACGATTCCGATCCGCAAGCGTTCTCGCTGCGGCCGCTCGCGGCGGGACAGGCAGCGGCAGGCGTAAGTGCCAAGAGCGCGGCGGCTCAGTTACCCGTTCAGACTCCTTCTCAAATGCAACAGCCCCAGCAACAGCCCGCTCAGGCGCGCAAGGGCGGCCAGCCCGTCAACGGCGTGAGCAATCTGACGACGGGAGAGTAGGCGCGCCGCGCGCATCACTGACGTACTACCTCAAGCACTTCGAATCAAACATCAACTGACCATGACTCAAAAGACTCCGAAGCACGGCTTGCAAACACGCATCGTCCAGCCCGCCGATCAGCTGACGCCCGGTTTCGAATCGTTCTCGGTGCCCGTTGCGCGCGCATCGACGGTGGTTTTTCCGGATCTCGCGGCGATGCGCACGCTCGACTGGCGCAACGACGCGCAGTGGCGCTACGGCCTGCACGCAACGCCGACGTCGATCACGCTCGCGCAGCGCCTCGCCGCGCTCGAAGGCGGCAATCACGCGCTGTTGCAGCCGTCCGGCCTCTCGTCGATTTCGAACGTCTATTTCGGCCTCGTGAAGTCGGGCGACGACGTGCTGATTCCCGACAACGTCTATTCGCCGAACCGTGACCACGCCGAGTGGCTCGCGAAGGACTTCGGCATCAGCGCGCGCTACTACGATCCGCTGATCGGCGCGGGTATCGCCGACCTGATCCAGCCGAACACGAAGCTGATCTGGCTCGAAGCGCCGGGCTCCGTGACGATGGAAGTGTCCGACATTCCCGCGATCACGGCCGTCGCCCGCGCGCGCGGCGTCATCACCGCGATCGACAACACGTGGTCGGCGGGCCTCGCGTTCCGTCCGTTCGATCACGGCGTCGATATTTCGATGCAGGCGCTCACGAAGTACCAGTCCGGCGGCAGCGACGTGCTGATGGGCGCGACGATCACCGTCGACCGCGAATTGCATCTGAAGCTGAAGCTTGCGCGGATGCGCATGGGCATCGGCGTGTCGTCGGACGACTGCTCGCTGATCCTGCGCAGCCTGCCGTCGATGAAAGTGCGCTTCGAGCAGCATGACAAGAGCGCGCTCGAACTCGCGAAGTGGCTGAAGACGCGGCGCGAAATCGCGGCCGTGCTGCATCCGGCGCTGCCCGACTGCCCGGGCCACGCGTTCTACAAGCGCGACTTCACGGGCGCGGGCGGGCTGTTCTCGGTCGTGTTCGACGAGCGCTATACGCCCGCGCAAATCGACACGTTCTGCGAATCGCTCGAACTGTTCTCGCTGGGCTGGAGCTGGGGCGGCGCGCAGAGTCTCGCGATGCCGTACAACGTCGCGTCGATGCGCACCGAGTCGCAGTGGCCGCATCGCGGCACGCTGGTGCGCTTCTATGTCGGCCTTGAAGACGAATCGGACCTGCGCGCGGATATCGAGCGTTGCCTCGCGGCGCTGGCCGCTTGACGGCTGCATTCGCCGCCTGCTTTCGAGTTGAACGCGACGCAAGCAGAAAGGCCCGCTCGGAAACGAGCGGGCCTTTCGCGTTTTCACACCATCCGGCGATGCAAGCGCGCCGGCTCAGAACAGCCGCAGCAGCCCATCGAGTCCGACGTGATTGAACGCGACGCTCGCGGCCTCGCGCACGACGGGCTTCGCGCGGAACGCGACCGACAGGCCCGCGGCCGCCATCATCTTCAGATCGTTCGAGCCGTCGCCCATCGCGATCGCCCGCGACGGTTCGATGCCGAGCTTGTCGCATGCTTCGCGCAGCGTGCGCGCCTTCACATCGGCGTTGACGATTTCTCCGAGCACGCGGCCCGTCAGCTTGCCGTCGACGATCTCCAGCGTATTCGCGCGCGTGAAATCGAGGTTGAGCCGCGCCTGTAGCTTCTCGGTGAAGAACGTGAAGCCGCCCGACACCAGCAGCGTTTTAAGACCCGCCGCCTTCGCGCCCGCCAGCATCCTTTCCGCGCCCGGCGACAGACGCAGACGCTCTTCGTAGACCTTTTCGAGCGCGCTCGCGTCGAGGCCCTTGAGCAGCGCGACGCGGCGCATGAGGCTCTCGTTGAAATCCTTGATCTCGCCGCGCATCGCCGCTTCCGTGATGGCCGCCACTTCGGCCTTCAGGCCGCAGAAATCCGCGATCTCATCGACGCACTCGATCGTGATCAGCGTCGAGTCCATGTCCATTGCCACGAGGCCGAAGTCGGTCAGCCGGCGGCCTGCTTCGACGAACGCGTAGTCGAGCGAATGCGTCGCGCAGTACACGTCGAGGTCGGCGCGCTGCGCGAGGTCGGCGTTGTCGATGCGCACCGCGTGCGGATCGATCACGGTGAGGTTCGAACCGCGCGAGAGCGCGGTCAGCGGCTTGTGGTGTTCGGCGGCAAGAGGCGCGAGGCTTTGGATGACGAGATTCATGTCGACGCGGAAAATAGGCGCGCAACGTGTGGCATGCGCGCGTGAATTGTGCAGCGGGACAGCACGGGAAATCCGGCTATTGTAACGGTTCCGTGGGCGACGGCCGGTCGGCGGGTGGGGCGGCGATGCTCGTGAAGGCGGCATGCTTCATACTGACGACTCGACGCATTCAGCCGCGACGTGCGGCGAAAACAACAACATGGAGACACCGATGACCCCGTTTCACGGAACGGCAACCGATGCCGACATCGCCCGCGATTTCGACTTGCGGCATCTCGATGCGTCGTTTCACGCCGACCCGTATCCCGTCTATCGCGCGCTGCGCACGCATGAGCCCGTCAAGCGCATGCCCGACGGTTCGCTCTTTCTGACGCGCTATCGCGACGTGCAGGCCGTCTATCGAGATCCGAAGACCTTCAGCTCCGACAAGAAAGTCGAGTTCGCGCCCAAGTACGGCGCGACGCCGCTTTTCGAGCATCACACGACGAGCCTCGTGTTCAACGATCCGCCGCTGCACACGCGCGTGCGCAAACTGATCGCAGGCGCATTGACGGCGCGCGCGATCGCCGCGATGGAAGACGGCCTCGTCCGTCTCGTCGATGGCCTGCTCGATCGCGCGGCTGCGCGCGGCGAGATCGATCTGATCAGCGACTTCGCGGCCGCGATTCCCGTCGAAGTGATCGGCAATCTGCTCGACGTGCCGCACGACGAACGCGAGCCGTTGCGCGACTGGTCGCTGGCGATTCTCGGCGCGCTCGAACCGACGCTCACGCCGGCGCAGCACGAACGCGGCAACCGCGCAGTGACGGAGTTCGTCGCGTATCTGAAGCATCTCGTCGCGCGACGCCGCGCGAAGCCCGGCGATCCGCAGCACGACGTGCTTACGCGCCTGATCCAGGGCGAGGCGGGCGGCGAGCAACTGTCCGAAGTCGAGCTGCTGCAAAACTGCATCTTCATTCTCAACGCCGGCCACGAAACGACGACGAATCTGATCGGCAACGGTCTCGTCACATTGAGCGCGTGGACGGCCGAGCGGGATGCGTTGCTGCGCGAGCCGGAGCTGATCGAGAGCGCCGTCGAGGAGTGCCTGCGCTTCGAGAGTTCGAACCAGCTCGGCAACCGGATGACGATGCTCGACACGGAGCTCGGCAGCGTGCGCGTGACGGCGGGGACGCCCGTTACATTGTGCATCGGCGCGGCGAATCGCGATCCCGAGCAGTTTCCCGAGCCCGACCGCTTCGACATCCGGCGCACGCCGAACCGCCATCTCGCGTTCGGCTTCGGCATTCACCAATGCGCGGGACTGTCGCTTGCGCGCCTCGAAGCACGCATCGCGATCGGACGTTTCGTGCGGCGCTTTCCGTCGTACAGAATCAGCGGCGAGCCGACGCGCGGCGGGCGCGTGCGCTTTCGCGGCTACGCAGCAGTGCCGTGCGCCGTCGAGTGAAGCCGTCGCCTGAAGCAGAAGCGAGCTGAAGATTCCAAAGGCCGGCAAGCCGGCAAGCGAGCATCAGGCGCGCATCCGTAGCTTTTGCCGCACACACGCAAGACTTACAGCGCCGCCTGTCGCTGTCGCGGCGATGCGTGGAAGCAGACGCGAGCGGGCTCGCGGAACGGCTGGGCACGCTTGCTGCTTCGCATGAAGTTCAACTTCGGGGAGCGCGCTATGCCTCATATGATCTGGAAGGGCGCGATCAGCTTCGGCCTCGTGCATGTGCCCGTGCAACTTTATCCCGCCACGAGGTCCGAGAAGGTCGGCTTCAATCTGCTCGACAAGCGCACGATCGATCCCATCGGCTATCGGCAGATCAACAAGCGCACGGGGAAGGAAGTGACGCGCGACAACATCGTGCGCGGCTACGAGTACGAGAAGGACCGGTACGTTGTGCTGACCGACGAGGAGATTCGCGCGGCGAACCCCGAGTCGACGCAGACGGTCGACATACTCGCGTTCGTCGAGGCGCCCGACATTTCGTTCCTTTATCTCGACACGCCGTATTACCTCGCGCCCGACCGCAAGGGCGAAAAGGTCTACGCGCTGCTGCGCGACGCGATGAAAGAGTCGGGCAAGATCGGCGTGGCGAGCGTCGTGCTGCATAACAAGCAGCATCTCGCAGCGCTAATTCCCGTCGGGCCCGTGCTTGCGCTCAACACGCTGCGCTGGTCGGAAGAAGTGCGTTCCCTCGACGAATTCAAATTGCCGGACGAAAGCGCGAAAAAGTCGGGCGTGACGACGCGCGAACTCGACATGGCGAAGAAGCTGATCGACGACATGAGCGATACGTGGGACCCGTCCGAGTACAAGGACACGTTTCGCGACGACATCCTCGCGCTCGTCGACAAGAAGGTGCGCGCGGGCAAGATCGAGGAAGTCATGGACATCGAGACGCCGCGCGAAGCGCGGCCATCGGCGGATATTCTCGACCTGTCCGATCTGTTGAAGCGCAGCCTCGGGCGCGGCAAGGGCAAGCCGGCGGCACGCGCCGCGCGCAATACGGAGGACGCCGAACAGGCGCAAGTCGAGGACAGCGACGAAGAGGCGGAAGACGCCGAAAAAGCGTCCAGGAAATCGCGCGCGCCCGCGAAGAAAGCGGCGCGCCACGCGACGGGCAAGGCCGCGCGCAAGAGTACGTCATCGACGGCGCGCAAGCGTCGCGCGGCGTGACACCGCAGTGCGAGGCGAACGCGACGCAAACAACGTATAGCGCAACATACAGCGCCACGTATAGCGCAAACACACATCATGACGGACAAGCTCGAGACCTATCATCGCAAGCGCCGTTTCGACAGGACACCTGAACCGTCGGGGATCGCCGCGCGCGCGACGAGCGCAAAAAGCACGAAGGGCACGGAGAGCACGAAGGGCACGCCGAAAACGAAGCGCGCCGCGAAGATGCCGGCAACGGCGGCCTCGAAGCACGCGCTGTCGTTCGTGATCCAGGAGCATGACGCGCGTCGTCTGCATTACGACTTCCGTCTCGAACTCGACGGCACATTGAAGTCGTGGGCGGTGCCGAAAGGGCCGAGTCTCGATCCGTCGGTGAAGCGGCTCGCCGTTCACGTCGAGGATCATCCCCTCGAATACGGGTCGTTCGAAGGCGACATTCCCGAGGGCAACTACGGCGCGGGCTCGGTGATCGTCTGGGACCGCGGCACATGGGAGCCCGTCGGCGGCGAAACGGGTGCGCGCGATGCGTATGCCGCGGGCAAGCTCAAGTTCCATCTGGACGGCGAGAAGCTGCACGGCGGCTGGACGCTCGTGCGCAGCCACATGCAAGGCAGCGGCGGCAAGGAGCAGTGGCTGCTTATCAAGGAATGCGACGACGAAGCGCGCAGCGAAGCCGAATTCGACGTGCTCGAAGCGATGCAGGGCAGCGTGATATCCGACGCGCCGGGCGCGCGCGGCGGTGCCGACGGTAGCGACAGGTCCGCTGCCGGCAAGTGGAAAACCAGGGCACAACGCGCGAACGTATCGACGAGGCCAGCGAAGGCAGCCACGCCGCGCAGAGCAAAGGGCACGGCCGACGGGCATCCCGACATCGTCGCGACGCGCAGTGCGGAGTCGTTGCGCGAGCTGGCCGGACATCCGTCGATCGAAGGCGCCGTCGAGGCGAAGATGCCCGCGACGCTCAAGCCGCAACTCGCGACGCTGGTCGATACCGCGCCCGCCGGCGACGACTGGGTCTATGAGATCAAGTTCGACGGCTATCGGGCGCTCGCCCGTATCGATCATCACGCGAAAGAGCCCGTGAAAGTCTTCACGCGCGCGGGCAACGACTGGACCGCGAAGTTTCGCAAGCAGGCGCAGGCGCTCGCGCGCATCGGGCTCGACTGCGCATGGCTCGACGGCGAGGCCGTGGTGCTCGACAGCAATGGCGTCCCGAGCTTTCAGCTGCTGCAAAACGCCTTCGACGCAAACCGGCCGCAGGACATTACGCTCTATCTGTTCGATCTGCCGTATCTGAACGGCTACGATCTGCGCGGCGTGCCGCTCGTGCAACGGCGCGCGATTCTGCACGCGCTGATGGAAACCGTCGACGACGATACGCTGCGTTTCTCCGACGACTTCGGCTACGACGCCGGCGAACTGCTGAAGAGCGCATGTGCGATGCACCTCGAAGGGATCATCGGCAAGCGGCGCGACGGTCACTACACGTCGGGCCGCACGCCGTCGTGGATCAAGCTCAAGTGCCGGCGGCGCCAGGAGTTCGTGATCGGCGGCTATACGGAACCGACGGGCAGCCGCGAGGCGTTCGGCGCGCTGCTGCTCGGCGTGTACGACACGAAGGGCAAGCTGCAATACGCGGGACGCGTCGGCACGGGCTTCAACGCGGCCTTGCTGCGCTCGGTGAAGCAGCAACTCGATGCGCGCGAAACGGCGAAGATGCCGTTCGCGAGCGAGCCGCGCGAACGCAGCCGCACGCCCGTGCATTGGGTGAAGCCCGAACTCGTCGCCGAATGCAATTTCGCGGAATGGACGGGCGACGGCATCGTGCGGCAGGCGTCGTTCGTCAGCTTGCGCAGCGACAAGCCTGCGAAGCAGATCGTTCACGAAACGCCGCAAAAGGGAGCCGACGTGGAGCACACGAACGAAGAGCGGGACGCGGGCAACGTGAAGACGTCAACGGCGAAAACGTCAACGGCGAAAACGTCAACGGCGAAAACGTCGACGTCAAAAGCATCGACATCGAAAACATCGACGGCGAAGAAGGTGGAAGCGCAAGCCCCAAGCGCAACGACGACGAAGCGCTCGGGCGCAACGACGACAGTCGCGGGCGTGCGCATCTCGCACCCCGAGCGCGTGATCGACAAGAGCACCGGCGTGCGCAAGATCGAGCTGGTCGAACACTACGAGTCGGTTGCATCGTGGATGCTGCCGCACCTGAAGGACCGGCCCGTCGCGCTCGTGCGCGCACCCGAGGATATCGGCGGCGAACTGTTCTTCCAGAAGCACAGCCAGAAGCTGTCGATTCCGAACATCACGCAGCATCCGGGGCTGGACCCGGATCATCCGCCGCTGCTGACGATCGAGAGCGAGGCGGCGCTCGTCGGCGCGGCGCAGATGGGCACGATCGAGCTGCATACGTGGAACGCGGTCGCCGCCAACATCGAAAAGCCCGACCGCATGGTGTTCGATCTCGATCCGGACCCGGCGCTCGGCTGGAAGCGGATGATCGAGGCGGCGCAGCTCACGCACGAACTGCTCGAAGAGCTGGGCCTCGCGTCGTTCTGCAAGACGAGCGGCGGCAAGGGGCTGCATGTCGTCGTGCCGATCGCGAAGCAGCTCGGCTGGGACGACGTCAAGGCGTTTTCGCAAGCCGTTGCGCAGCACATGGCGAATGCGCTGCCGAAGCACTTCGCCGCGAAGATGGGCGCGCAGAATCGCAAGGGCAAGATCTTCGTCGACTATCTGCGCAACAACCGCGGGTCGAGCACCGTGTGCGCGTATTCATTGCGCGCGCGTCCGGGGCTGGGCGTATCGGTGCCGCTTGCGTGGGACGAAGTGTCCGATACGACGGCAGGCGATCAGTGGAATATCGCCAACGTGCATGAACGCCTCGACGCGTTGAAGAGCGATCCGTGGGCTGCCTACGCGAAGACGAAGCAGCGCATCACCGCGGAGATGCGGCGCAGGCTCGATACAGCGGAGCATGAATGAGCGCTGCGTTTTCGAGCGATTTCATCGCAGAGAATGACCTCATCGCAGTGAACGACCTCATCGCAGCGAACGACAGCGACGCGCGCAATGTGCTCATGCACGCGCATGCACGAAGAGGCACCGCACCTGAATCATGGAGAGCATCATGAAGACATCGCAGCAACACGCGACAGGCGACGATCATCAACGGCAGTCGGAGCGCCCGGAGGGCAACGACAATTCGAACGTGCCGAATCGTCCGTTCGAGGAGAAGGCCGCGCCATTGCCGCATGAGAACGATCAGAGCGCCGGATCGCAGGAAGAGCATGAGCCGCGCGACGTCGGCAAGCAGGCGCATAGCGATCTTGAACACGGTCTCGAAGACACGGACCTGCGCGGCGGCGGCGACTATCAGGCGCGCACGCAGAACGACGCGCACGCGAACAAAAATTCGGCGACGCGAGGCAAGCAGGACAAGTCCGCGACGCCAACCAGGCGCCGTTGATCGAACGGCATGCGATGCGCGCGCCGTGGCGTGACATCAGCGCCGCATCGCTTCGCTTCACTTCACTGAGGATCGGCATCCCAGTACGGCGGATCGCCGAAATGCGCGGCGAGAAAATCGATGAACGCGACGGTCTTCGGCGGCACGAACGCGCGCGACGGATACACCGCCCAGATCGCGACCGTCTCCGCGAGCGGATACGTGTCGAGCACCGTCACCAGTTGGCCGCTGCGCAGATACGGCGCGACGTCCCACGTCGATTTCAGCGCGATGCCGAAGTCTGCCAGCAGCGCATCGCGGATCACTTCGCCGTTGTCGGTCGCGAGCCGGCCGCCGACGCGCACGGTCAGCGGGCCCGTCGGCGTGACGAACGACCAGTCGCGCTGACCGGAGAGGATCACGCATTCGTGCTGCGCGAGATCGGACGGATGGCGCGGCGTGCCGTGTTCGGCGAGATACGACGGCGCGCAGCAGATCACGCGCCGGTTCATCGCGAGGCGCCGCGCGACCAGCGACGAATCCTTCAGCGCGCCCAGACGGATGCCGACATCGACGCCCGCATCGACGAGATCGACGATGGTGTCCGTGAGCCGCAAGTCGACGCTCACGCCCGGATAGCGGCGCAAGAACTGCGCGATGACGGGCGACACGTGCTGCCGGCCGAACGACGACGGCATCGACACGCGCAGCCGTCCCTGCGGCTCGGCCTGCCCACGGCCCACCGACGCGCGCGCGGCCGAGGCCGCGTCGAGCAGCGCCTCGGCGCGCGCCATGAAGACTTCGCCGTCCTGCGTGAGGCTGACGCGGCGCGTCGTCCGGTGCAAGAGGCGCGCGCCCAGCAGCCGCTCGAGACTCGCGATGCGCGCGCTCGCGACGGCGGGCGACAGTCCGAACTCGCGTCCCGCCGCTGACACGTTCGCGAGCAGCGCGGCGCGCACGAAGAGCGCGACGTCGAGCAGATCGAGCCGGTGGCGCTCGTCGGCGGAAGATGCAACAGGCAACGCGGCAGGGTTCGGCTTCATCGATTCTTCGGAAAATCCATAAAATGTTTCAGTCATTGCGCTGGTTTTCAGAGGGTAAAGAATTTTCTACGATTCGGTCAATGCGAGCGGCGCCCCGCGCATGCCGCCGAAGCTCAATCCCATCAAAGACTTCACACGAATCAAGGAGCCGTCATGAAAGCCGTAGGCCTTACCCGTTACTTGCCCATCGACAATCCAGAGTCGCTCGTCGATATTGAAATCGACAAGCCGCAGCCGACGGGGCACGACATCCTCGTGAAGATCGAAGCGATTTCCGTGAACCCGGTCGACTACAAGGTGCGCGCGCCGAAGGACACCGTCGAGAAGGCGCCGCGCGTGCTCGGCTGGGACGCCGCGGGCGTCGTCGAGGCCGTCGGCCCGGACGTGACGCTGTTCAAGGCGGGGGACGCCGTGTTCTACGCGGGCAGCATCACGCGGCCGGGCGCGAACAGCGAGTTCCATCTCGTCGACGAGCGCATCGTTGGACGCAAGCCCGCGTCGCTCGATTTCACGCAGGCGGCCGCGTTGCCGCTCACGGCGATCACTGCGTGGGAGGCGCTGTTCGATCGCCTCGGCGTGTCGCCGCAGGGCGCGGACGCGGGCAAGTCGGTGCTGATCATCGGCGGCGCGGGCGGCGTCGGCTCGATCGGCATTCAGCTCGCGAAGCAGTTGGCGAAGCTCACCGTGATCGCGACGGCGTCGCGCCCCGAATCGGCGAAATGGGCGAGCGGGCTCGGCGCGGATGATATCGTC
Organism: Paraburkholderia diazotrophica; assembly: GCF_900108945.1. Classification (GTDB taxonomy): domain Bacteria; phylum Pseudomonadota; class Gammaproteobacteria; order Burkholderiales; family Burkholderiaceae; genus Paraburkholderia; species Paraburkholderia diazotrophica. The sequence continues at coordinate 465,027 of NZ_FNYE01000001.1, forward strand.
GACCACTTCGGCGACATGCCCGCGCAGCTGAAGCAACTCGGCTTCGAGCAGGTCGATTACGTGCTGATGTTCAACGACACCGACCGCCACTTTCCGGCCGCCGCTGCCGTCATCAAGCCGCAGGGCGGCATCGCGACGATCGTCGAGAACGCGAAGCCCGTGCCCATCGAGTTGCTGAAGGCGAAGAGCGCCGCGTTTCACTGGGAGTTCATGTTCACGCGCTCGATGTTCGGCACGCCGGACATGATCGAGCAGCACAAGCTGCTGACGGAAGTCGCGCGCCTGATCGACGCGGGCACGCTGCGCACGACGGTCGGCGAAAACCTCGGCAAGATCAACGCGGAGAATTTGCGCCGCGCGCACAAGCTGCTTGAGGAAGGGCGCGCGATCGGCAAGCTGGTGCTGAGCGGCTTCTGATGCCGCGCGCCTGACGTCGTTGTCACAATGCCGCTGCAAGTGAAGGGCGCATGAACCGTCATGCGCCCTTCATCCGCTGGACAGGCACCAGAGATGTCCAGCCATTCATCCGACGTCCCGATGCCGGATCGAATCCCTGCGCACCGTGAGCGTCAAATGGACAGATCACGGACAGATCACGGACGGATTGCGCACGCAAAAACGCGCGGTTGCGCAAGCGGGGTAATACCCGATCACAGCAAAGCCCGCGCCCGTCCGCTTGGCGTTAGACTGCTTCTGCATCATGCAAACCTGCCGCGCGCCTTCGACGCGCCCGCAACGCATGGCCGCGTGGCAGCACAACAACGAGGTGACAGTATGAGCATCAGCGTCAAACTTCCCGCCGTTTCTGTTGTGACTTCTCTCGCATGCGCGGCTTTCGTGCTTGCCGCGATGCCGGCGCCCGCGCGCGCGGCGACGCCGATCACCGTGACGTCGCAGGCGCCCACGGACGGTCCCATCCGCTATACCGTCAAGGTGACGTCGAAGCAGTTCGGCAACTCGCAGGAAACGCGCACGATCCGCTCCGGGGAATCCGACGACTTCACGTGGAAAACGGTGCCGCCCGGCGGCCCCGTCGCTGCCGATGGCGACTGTCCCAACATGTCGTCGCTGCCCGTCGATACGAACGGCGCGATGATCCGCCAGACGCAGATCCGCTTCGCGCCCGTCGTCGCGAAGGACGGCACCGCGACCGTGCAGATGAACTTCCAGGCGCAGACGCCGAAGGGCACGAAGACGGTAACGAACAACGGCAAGTCGCTCAAGTGTCCGAACTACACGAGCGTGAGCCAGGTATTGCGCTTCACGATGCCGACCAACGGCAGCACGAAGACATTGACGCTGAGCGACGGCTCTCAGGTGTCGGTCACGGCGAAGCGTTAGCGTAGAAGCGGCATCAGCGGCATCAGCGGCATCAGCGGCATCAGCGGCATCAGCGGCATCAGCGATCTGACCGTTCGCGCGCCGCATCGATCGCATGCGTTGAACGATTGCATGCGGCGTGCACGTATCGACGATCATCGTCTCGCGACGGCCCGCGCGCACGACCGCGCGCGCTGGCCCGGCTGACGTCTAGCTTCGCCCCGAAGCGCGCTCGACGAGCCGCGATGCGAGAAAGCGGTGCTCCGGCGAAAAGAGCCGCCGATAGGTGAGCAGCACCGCGCCCACCGTGCCGAGCGCCGACGCCGCCGCGATCAGGAACATGATCACGATCTGATAGCGCACGGCCTGCAACGGCGATTGCCCTGCAAGCACCTGGCCCGTCATCATCCCCGGCAGGCTCACGACGCCGACCACGGCCATCGCATTGAGCGTCGGGATCATGCCCGCGCGCACGGCCTGGCGCGCCGGTCCTTGCGCCGCTTCCCAGCGCGTCGCGCCGAGCGCGAGCGCCATGTCGACGCGGTCTCGGCGCGCCGTCAGTTCTTCCGTCATCCGTTCGATGCCGAGCGATACGCCCGTCAGCGTGTTGCCGAGAATCATCCCGAGAATCGGTATCGCGTATTGCGGCTCGTACCACGGGCGAATGCGGATCACCGCGAACAGGCCGATCGCCGCGACGAGCCATGCGCTTGCCCAGATCGACGCGATGCTGTCGGCGCGCTGCCCGGCATAGGTGCGCGAGCCGCGTCCCGCGCCCGCGAAGCCCGCGATCAGCGTCATCACGATCATCAGCGGCAACACGACGTACCAGCGGTCGTACGCGAACACCCATGCGAGCACGTAGCCGATCGCGAGCAACTGGGCGACGGTGCGCACGGCGGCCCACGCGAGCTTGCGTTCGAGATCGAGCTTCAGCGCCACCGACACCGCGCCATTCACAACGATCAAAAGCGCCGCGAGCCCGACGTCCCACAGACTGAGGTTTTGCAGCGTCATCACTTGATCCCCGTTGTGGTGTCGGCGGACGCGTTCACGTGAGTGGCCGCTTGCGCATCGGATTGCGCTTCGCCGAGCACGCCTGCGCGCATCGTCAGATGGCGGTTGCTCACGCGCGCGGCCTGCGCGAGATCATGCGATACCCATAGCCACGCGCGCGCATCCGGCGCAGCGTCGAACCATCCGCGCAGCAGCGCTTCGATCGCGCGCGCCGATTCGGGGTCGAGCGATGCCGTCGGTTCGTCGAGCAGCAGCACATCGGGCGCGAGTTGCAGCACGCGGATCAGCGCGGCGATCTGCGCTTCGCCGCCCGACAGCTCGCTTGCGCGACGGTCGAGGAAATCGTTCGCGCGCCCGGCCTGCGATGCGAGCTTGGCGGCCTGCTGGCGATCGAAGCGCACGTCGCGATAGACGTGCAGCGTGTACGGATAGCGCAAATTGTCTTCGACACTGCCGTCGAGCAACGCGGGTCGTTGCCGGATATACGCGACATGCCGCCGGTAGCGCGGAATCGCCGCGCGCGCGATGCGCTTGCCTCGCCACAGCACGTCGCCGCCGTCGAGCGGATCGAGCAGCGCAAGCGCGCGCATGAACACGCTTTTGCCCGAGCCCGATGGGCCCGTGATCGAGATGCGCGCGCCGGCATCGATGGCGACGCTCGTCGCATGCAACAGCGTCTCACCGCGCGTCGCGTCGCGCCGCACGATGTTGTTCGCATGGACGAGCGGTGCGTCCGTGGGGTAGGTGTTGTGGGGCATGGGCAAATGGAAGCTGTCGCAGCGCATCATCATAGCGGGCGCGTGGGGCGGGCACATCTCATGCTGCGCTGACTATCGATGGTCGTATTCCCCCACGGAGCCCTCATGGCTGCGCTGCACCCGACTGGATTATCCATCGGCAAAACGATAGGCAAGATCCTCGCGTGGCTCATCGCCGTGCTGATCATTCTGATCGCCGCGCTCGCGGTATTCATCCTCACATTCGACTGGAATCGCGCGCGTCCGTATGTCAACGACAAGGTGAGCGAAGCCATCGGCCGGCCGTTCGCGATCGAGGGCGATCTGAAGGTCGGGTGGCGGCATCCCGTCGGCGAAAACGGCTGGCGCGCATGGGTGCCCTGGCCGCGCTTTTCCGCGCAGAACATCACAGTCGCCAATCCCGACTGGACGAAGCAACAGCACTTCGCGACGCTCGACGAAATCGACTTCCAGGTGAAGGTGCTGCCGCTGCTCACACACGACATCGTGATCCCGGCGATCAATCTCGTGAATCCGTCCGTCGATCTCGAACGGCTCGTCGATGGACGCAACAACTGGACCTTCAAGCTGAAGTCGGCGGGGCCGTCGGAATGGAAGCTCGATCTGCACGACATCCAGTTGAACAAAGGCAACATCGCGTTCAACGATCAGCAGAAGAAGATCGACATGCAAGCCGTCGTCGATACGCTCGGCCAGCCGATTCCGATCGGCGAAGCGCTCAGGCAGCAGGAGCAGGCGTCACGCAACGCTTCAGCAGACGTGGTCGGCAAGCAGGGCGCAAAACGGCTCAATGCGCAGGTGCAGCAGAGGGCCGCTTCGGAGGCGGCTGCTGCGTCCGCTGCATCGGCCGCGCCTGGCGCGCCTGCCTTGCCGGGTGCATCGGGTGCATCGGCTGTACCAGGCGCTTCGGCGTCTGCCGCGCCCGCGGGCGTGGGCGCATCGAGTCTCGCGAGCGCGAGCGCCAGCGCGGGTGGCTCGACGGCCATCGCAGCATCGGGCAGCGCGCCCGCCAGCGCAACGGGCACGGCCGTCGCGCAACATCCAACCGCGCCGCAATATGGAATCGGCTGGACCGTGAAGGGCACGTACAACCGCTCGCCCGTATCGGGCAGCGGCAAGTTCGGCGGCGTGCTCGCGTTGCAGGACGCGTCGCGCCCGTTCCCGGTGCAGGCCGATGTGAAGGCAGGCGACTTGCGCATCGCGATGGTCGGCACCGTTACCGATCCCGCGCATCTTGCCGCTGTCGATCTGCGTCTGTGGCTGCAAGGCACGAGTCTCGACCATCTGTATCAGCTGACGGGCATCACGCTGCCCGAGACGCCGCCCTATGCAACGGAAGGCCATCTGATCGGTAACTTCAAGCAGGGCGGCAGCGTGTTCAGGTATGAAAATTTTACAGGCCGTGTCGGCGGCAGCGATGTGAGCGGCACGGTCGTCTACACGCAGCGCGAAACACGTCCGCTGCTTCAGGGCACGCTCGTGTCGAACCTGCTCCAGTTCAAGGATCTCGCGCCCGTCATCGGCGCGGACACCAACGCGAGCAAGAAGAAGCGCGGCGAGACGGCACGCCAGCCTTCGAACAAGGCGCTGCCGACCGAAGAGTTCAAGACCGACCGCTGGAAGGCCATCGATGCCGATGTCAGATTCACGGGCCGACGCATCGTCAAGGACCCGGCGCTGCCCATCACCGATCTCGACACGCACGTCGTGATGACGGACGGCGTGCTGTCGCTGGAGCCGCTGAAGTTCGGCGTGGCGGGCGGCTCGCTTGCGTCGAACATTCATCTCGACGGCAGCGGGACGCCGCTCAAGGGCCGCTTCTCGACGGAAGCGCGCCACCTGAAGCTCAAGCAGTTGCTGCCGACCGTGAAGACGATGCAGAACGCGCTCGGCGAAATCAACGGCGATGCCGCGTTGTCGGCGACGGGCAATTCGCCGGCGGCACTCGCGGGCACGTCGAACGGCGAAGTGAAGCTGCTCGTCACCGACGGCACGATCAGCCGCCTGCTGATGGAAGCCGCAGGATTGAACGTTGCGAACGTGGTCTATGAAAAGCTCTTCGGCAACCGCGACGTGCAGATCAATTGCGCAGCCGGCGATTTCGTCGTGACGAATGGCGTGCTCGATTCGCGCGTGTTCGCGCTCGATACGCAGGACGCGGTGATCAATATCGACGGCACGGTGAGCATGAAGGACGAGTCGATGGACCTCGGCGTGCATCCGCACACGAAGGGCTTTCGCGTCTTTACACTGCGCTCGCCGCTGTACGTGAAGGGCACGTTCAAGAACCCGAGCGTGGGCGTGAACGCGGCGGCGCTCGCACTGCGCGGCGGCGCAATGGTCGGCCTCGGCCTGATCAATCCGTTTGCCGCGTTGATTCCGCTGATCGCGCCGAGCAACAACAAGCCGCTGCCGTGTCATCAATTGCTGACGGCGCTGCAGGCGCAGCCCCCGACCGCGCCGTCGCCGGGACAGCGCGAAAAAGCGAAGGGTCCTGTACTCCCGCCGGGCACGCCGGGTGCATCGGCCGTCGAGCCGTCCGCGCCTGCGACATCGGGATCGAAGAAGTCTTCCGGGTCATCGAAGAAGCCCGCTGCGCCCGCTAGCGGCGCGTCGCTGCCGGGGCCCGGCCATGCTGCCGACTACAAGGGAAGTTGAACGTTAGCCGTCGACATGGCGGTGAAACACATCCGCATGTTCGATGCGGCGAAAGCCATTGAGCGCTATGCAATAGAGCAGCAGCGCAGCACGCGAAAACACCACGGCCGCGAATTTCGCGGCCGTGTTTCATGGGTTCTGCAGATCTAGCGCAGCGAACGAGGCGTCGCGTCGCCGGCGGCATCCTGACGCCGCACGCCGCGCCGCGTGCCCGCAGCCGTAGCACGCGTCGCACCAAATTCCGGCAGGATGCGCGCTCGCGCACGGCTCGCGAACACGAGGAAACCGAAACCGTCGGCCTCGTACCAGTAGCCGCCGTTCTCCAGTCCGTCCAGCGGCTGTTCGAGCGCGTTCGCAATGGATTCGATACAGCGGCGGCGCAACTCGGCGACAGCGGGATAGGGCGGCTGCGCGCCGCGCACGCTGCACAGCAGGACGTCGAGTCCTGGCAGCACATGTGCGTAGAGCACCGGCTCGTCTTGCGCGCGAGCGCGCGCAATCTTGGTATCGAGTTGACCGAAGGGCTTGAAGTGCCGCAGCACAGCGAGGAACGACTCGTCGCCGTCCACCTTCGCGCGCCTGCGCTTTTTCGGGAAGGACATAAAAACTCGCCTGAAAAAGAATTGCAAGAAACGCAGCGTCCTCATGCGACCACTCCCGGCTTCGCGCGCCGCACGTCGATCTTTTATAGCATACGAAAATGCCGGATACACGGTGATTCGTCTGTCTCACTCCATCGTCCCGTGCGAACCAGGCCGAATCGCGTCGCCGTGCGCTTTCGCATCCCCTGTGCATCTGGTCTCAATAATAGACTCACCCACGCGCGACGTGTTTCCGGCACCGTAAAAAAAGACATTTTTGTGTGCGCCAGCCCCTTCTGTGCGTACGTTGAAATATCTTTTGTGCCCGTCGATAATGGCCCGGTCCCAGTTGCGGCGCGGCTTCGGACGCAGTGCACGGCGCCATGTCGAATCGATGAGCGGCGCGCATGAGTGAAATCATCAATGGCGCATGGTGCGTGTCGACGTTCCACGCTTCACATGCCGCGATGATGCATGCGTGCGTTTCATGATTCGTGCCGGTTCCGCATGTCAGGACGTGCGTTCGTTGCCGTGTATGTCTGCACGCGCAGTCGCCCGCAAGGCAAGCGCCGTGCTGACAGTTCGATGCGCGAAACGTAGCGCTGCTCGTGCGCCGCGCTCGCTGCTTTCCGCCGTTCTCGATGTTTCCGCCGCCATCGCACGATGCGTAGATGAAACTGTTCACAAAGGGCCTGTTGCTGATCGCATTGCCGAGCGCCGTCGAGCTGGCGCTGCTAGGCGTCGTGTCCGATATGCAGGCACAAACCGCGCAGGCCGTCGAACGCGCGTCGGACAGCAGGCAGATCGTGTATCAGGCTGCATCCCTCGAAAACCCGATGCTGCGGCAAGTGGCTCGCGTGCGTGCGGGCATCGTCACGGACGATCCGTCATTCATGGATCGTCATGCAGCATGGGGCGATCTCGCCGACCGGCTGGCGCGGCTCGAAGAGGCCGTTGCGGACACACCGGAGCAGGCTGCGCGCGTGCGGCAGATGCGCGAAGCGGTCGACAGTTATCGCCAGCAGGCGGTGTCCGTTGCGCAATCGCTGCGCACGGGCGCGACGATGAAGCCCTTCGCGACGCTCGAAGGCGGCGCATTGCCCGCGCAAGCCGTGCGCTTTCGCGACGTGCTGCACGCGTTCGTCGACGAAGCGATGCGGCTCGAAGCCGAACACAATGCCACGCTCGCGCAAACGCGCACGCATCAGCAAATCGCGCTGGTCGGCGCCGTGCTGGGGTCGATGCTGATCTGGGCCGCGACGGCGTTCGCGTTCGCGCGCGGCATCGGCCGGCGGCTGGATGTGCTCGCGTCGAACGCACGACGGCTCGGCGGCGGAATGCCGTTGCCCGCGCCGCTTGCGGGCAACGACGAAATCGCGGCACTCGATGCCGCGCTGCACCGCACGAGCGCGCTGCTGCGTGCCGCCGATCTGAATCAGGCGGCGCTCCAGGCGTCGTTGCAGACGCGCGCGGCGGAACTGGCGAGCGTCAACGAAACATTGCGCCAGGAGACGCAGGACAACGAGATGTTCATCTACAGCGTGTCGCACGATCTGCGTTCGCCGCTCGTGAACATGCAGGGCTTCTCGAAAGAACTGCAGGTTTCGTGCGATGAACTGCGCGCGACGATCCTCGAAGCCCGCCTGCCCGCCGACGAACACAAACGGCTCGCCGATGTGCTCGACGGCGACGTGCAGGAATCGCTGCGCTTCGTGCGCTCGTCGGTGACGCGCGCGGCCGCGATCATCGATGCGCTGCTGCGCATCTCGCGCGCCGGGCGGCTCGAATATCACTGGCAGCGCGTGAGCGTGAGCCGTGCGGTCGCCCGGGCCGTCGATGCGCTGCAAAAGCGGATCGACGAGCGCGAGGCCGTGGTCGTCGTGCGCGAATTGCCGGCGGCATGGGGCGATCCTGCCGCGATCGAGCAGGTGTTCAGCCAGTTGATCGGTAACGCACTCAGTTTTCTCGATCCGGCGCGGCCAGGACATATCGAAGTGGGCGCGCTCGATGTGGCCGACGCCGCGCACGAAAACAGCGCGATCGCGCCGCCGCAAAGAACGCGCACTTACTTTGTGCGCGACAATGGCATGGGCATTCCAGCCGCGTATATGTCGAAAGTATTTCGCGCGTTTCAGCGGCCGCATGGCGATGTCGCGCACGGCGAGGGCGTCGGCCTCGCGTTGGTGCGCCGCATGGTCGAGCGCCATGGCGGGCGCGTGTGGGTCGAATCGGCGGAAGGCGCGGGCTCGACATTCTTCGTCACGCTGCCCGATCAGCCATTGCGGGCCTGATGAATACGTGAATGCGCGCAGCGCGGCATCGCTGCATGGCGCAGTGCAAGAAGTGCGGTGCAAGAAGTCGTAAGCTGAACAACGCATAATGGCGTGCATCGGGTCGTGCTGGTTGACGCGGAATCGGAGAAGGTCGTGACACACGCGCGATGCGCAATGCAGGCGCGCCGGAGGGAACAATGTCACACGGGGAAGCGGTCGGTAAGTCGGTTGGCATCGTGCTGATCGAAGACGATGACGGACACGCGACGCTCGTCGAGCGCAATCTGCGGCGTGCCGGCATATCAAACGGATTCATACGCTTTGCGGACGGCCAGGAGGCGCTCGACTATTTCTTCGGCGAGCGAACGCCTGGCGAGCAAACGAGCGGTCGTCCATCGCGCGGCGATCTCGCCAATTACGTCGTGCTGCTGGACCTTAAGATGCCTCGCGTGGACGGCTTTGAAGTGCTGCGGCGTCTGAAGGACACACCGTCGACGGCGTCGATGCCCGTCATCGTGCTCACGACCACCGACGATCCGCGTGAAATCGAGCGTTGCTACGAATTGGGTTGCAACGTCTACATCACGAAGCCGGTCGAATACGATGCGTTCATCGAAGCCGTGCGGCGGCTCGGCTTCTTCCTGCAGGTCGTAAAGCTGCCGCCGGGACAACGCTACGCGTCTGCATGAATGCACGAAGGGGCACGCGGTGCTCGCTCATCATGGCGAGTCCGTGCCGCAAGCAGTCCAATTGACGATTGATCATCTGGCATGACTGAAGACGGATCCACGCCGCTCGCCGCGCACGTGCTCGTCGTCGACGACGACGAGGGCATCTTGCGGCTTGCGCGCAAATCGCTGGAGCGCGCCGGCTGCCGCGTCGAGCTATGCAATAGCGTCGAAAGCGCGCATCGCGCGATCGCCGGGAATGCGCCCGACCTGATCGTGCTCGACTATCAGCTCGATGGCGCGGAGACGGGGCTCGATTTTTTCAGACGTCTGCGCCACGAAGGCGTGCGCATTCCCGCGATACTCGTCACCGGTTTCACCGATGAATCGCGCGTGATCGAAGCGCTGCGTTCCGGCGTGTCCGATGTCGTACCCAAAGCGGGCGACTATCTCGACTATCTGCCCGAAGCCGTCGAACGCGTGTTGTCGCAAGTGCGGCTGCAGCGTGCGTCCGCGGAAGCGCTGCTGCTGCGCGAGCGCGAGGCGCACTACCGCACGCTGTCGGAAGCGCTGCCGCATCTCGTGCTCACCTGCAACGCGAATGGCGACTGCGATTTTCTGTCGAAGCAGTGGGTCGACTACACGGGCCTCGACGGCGCGAATGCGCTCGGGCTGGCGTGGCTCGACGCCGTGCATCCCGACGACCGTGAAGACGTGCGCCGCACGTGGCTCAAGACGGTGCGCAGCGAAGCCACCTTTTACCGCCACGAATTGCGCATTCGCCGCCAGGACGGCGCGTATCGCTGGTTCGACGCGCGCATTGCCGCCGTGCGCGACGCGAGCGGCACGCTCAGCAAGTGGTTCGGCAGTTGCACGGACATCCATTCGCAGCGCGAAGCCATCGAGGAACGCGAACACCTGCTCGCGTCCGAGCAGGCCGCGCGCCAGGCGGCGGAAGAAGCGAACCGTTCGAAGGACCGTTTTCTCGCGATGCTGTCGCATGAATTGCGCACGCCGTTGACGCCCGTGCTCGCGGGCGCGCGCATGCTCGAGATGATGCCGGAGCTGCCTGAAGCGGTGCGCTCGGGCGTCGTGATGATTCGCCGCAATGTCGAACTGGAAGCGCGCCTGATCGATGATCTGCTCGATCTCACGCGCGTGGCGAATGGCAAGCTGCGGCTGTCGCTGGAAACGGTCGATGTGCACGAGGTGATCGACAGCGTGCTCGATCTGTTTCGCAGCGAGATTCAGACCAAGCAGCAGGACGTGCACGTCAGCAAGACGGCGCAAAATCACTACGTGCTGGCCGATCGCGCGCGCTTGCAGCAGATGCTATGGAACCTGATCCGCAATGCCGCGAAGTTCACGCCTGACGGCGGGCATATTTTCGTGCGCACGCGCGACGAAAGAATGCATGTGCAGATATCGGTCGAGGATACGGGCGTCGGCATCGAGCCCGAGCAGATCGGCAAGCTCTTCAACGCATTCGAGCAGGGCAGCGAGAACATGTCGCGGCAGTTCGGCGGCCTGGGACTCGGGCTCGCGATCACGAAGGCGCTCACCGATGCGCATGGTGGCACCGTCACCGCGCAGAGTCCGGGCGCACATTGCGGCGCGACGTTCACGATCACGCTGCCGACAGCCGAAGAGCGTTTCGCCGAGCCCGCCGCGCCCGTCGCCGAGAGTGTGCAGCCGGCAGGCGGGCTCACGATTCTGCTGATCGAAGATCACGCGGACACGGCGGACGTGATGGCGCAGCTGATGCGCACGCTGGGCCATGAAGTGACCGTCGTCGGGCGTGTCGCCGATGCGCTTGCCGCGACGCAGAGCGCGCCGTTCGATCTGATCGTCAGCGACGTCGGCTTGCCGGATGGCACGGGCCTCGATTTCATCAAGGCGTTCCGCGAGCGCGATGATGCGCCTGCTGTCGCGCTGACGGGCTTCGGCAGTGACGAGGATATTCGCCGATGCCTCGAAGCGGGCTTCACGTCGCATCTGACGAAGCCCGTCAACTTCTCACAGCTCGAACAGGTGATCGAAGGCGCGGCGGCAGCGAAAGCGCAGAGGAATGCAGGCGAGGGGAGAGCGGACTAGGTGCGTGTGTCGGATACGAATTCGATATGAAGCATTCGATAGCTGGCATTCGATAGCTGGCATTCGACAAAAAGCGAAGGGCCTGTTGCGCACTAACGTACGCAACAGGCCCTTCGCGTGATGTGTTCTTTGCACGCGACGCCGAAACGGCGCCGCCTCACTCGCACGCGGTCAGCTACGCGGCGAATTCTTCAGCGAGTCGCGGATCTCGCGCAGCAGCAGCACGTCTTCCGGCGTGGGCGGCGGTGCTTCGGGCGCGGCGGGCGCCGGGGTGCGCAGCTTGTTGATGAACTTGACCATCATGAAGATGATGAAGGCGAGGATCACGAAGTTGATCGCGACCGTGATGAACGAGCCATAGCCGAATGCAGCGACGCCCGCCGTTTGCAGATCCTTGTACGAATCGGGATTGCCCTTGAAGTTTGGCGGTATGTGGCCGAGCAGGACGAACTTGTTCGAGAAGTCGAGGCCGCCCGTCGCAATGCCGACGACAGGCATGATCAGGTCTTTCACGACGGAATTGACGATCGTCGAGAACGCGCCGCCGATGATCACACCGACAGCGAGGTCCATTACGTTGCCCTTGAGGGCAAACTCCTTGAATTCCGTGACTAGGCTCATCGGGCAGTTCTCCTTGAAGTCGATGGCGACATGATAGCCAACGTTCGGCGCAGCGGGAAATCATTTGGGGATTAATCGCAATGCGCCACGGCAGAACGCAGGAAGCGATTGTCGTGCCCGTGCACGTTGAATAACACTGACTGCCGAAGCTTGGCACGCAACGGGCTATAGCGCGCCGTGCGACATGTCGGTTCGACAAGCGCGCGGACAACTGGACGCAAGAACCAGGCGCAAGAACCAGCTTCAAGAATCAGGTTCAAGAATCAGGTTCAAGAATCAGGTTCAAGAATCAGGTTCAAGAATCAGGTTCAAGAATCAGGTTCAAGAATCAGGCGCAAAAATCAGGCGCAAAAATCAGGCGCAAAAATCAGGCGCAAAAATCAGGCGCAAAAATCAGGCGCAAAAATCAGGCGCAAAAATCAGGCGCAAGGAATGCGCATTGAAGCGCTAACGAAAGAAAGCGCGCAGCGAGAACACGCGATCGCAGCGCGCGCAACGAGGCGGTTATATCGACAGGCCCGTCAAACTTGAGCGGCCCGCGCCTGTTCGATTTGCGCGGCGAACGTCACGGGATCGGTATTCGTCCCACATAGCAGCACGCCGACGCGCTTGCCTTGCAGTTGCTCGCGCAACGGGCCGAGCAGGGCGGCCGTCGCCGCTGCGCACGCAGGCTCGACCGCGAGCTTCAATTGCGTGAAGAGGGTCAGCATCGCGGCACGCAGCGCGTCGTCGGTGACGGTGACGAGACGGTCGATATGGCGGCGGCACAGCTCGTAGCTGTATTGCTCGGTATGCGGCGCCATCAGCGAATCGGCGATCGAATGCATGTGGCTCATGTGCACCGTGTGATTCGCAGCGAAGCTGCGGTTCATCACGTCGGCGCCTTCCGGTTCGACGCCGTACACATGCACGCGCGGATTGGCGAGCCGCAGCGCCGTCGAGATGCCCGCCGCGAGCCCGCCGCCGCCGATGGGCACGATCACCGCGTCGAGGTCCGGCGTTTGCGTCGCCCATTCGTAGCCGAGCGTCGCGGTGCCGAGCACCGTGCGATAGCCGTTGAACGGATGCACGAAGTAGCGGCCTTCCTCGGCTTCGATGCGCCGCACGATCTCGAACGCTTCCGTCACGTTCTCCGCGACGACGACTTCCGCGCGATATTTGCGGCACAACGCGATGCGCGCAGGATTAGCCGCATGCATCACGACGACCTTCGCGCTGATGCCCATGCGCATCGCCGCATATGCGACGGCCACGGCATGATTGCCGCCCGACACGCAGGTGACGCCCGCGCTGCGCTGCGCCGGATCGAGCGCGAGCAGATTCGTGAACGCACCGCGCGCCTTGAAGCTGCCGCCCGCTTGAAGCAGCTCGAACTTGAAGTTGAGCAGCGTGCCTTCGAGCGTCGGAAAATCCATCCGGTCGAACACGGGCGTTCGCACGACCCACGGTGTCAACGCGAAATGCTGCGAGGCGATGTCGTCGAGCGTCGGTATCGGCTCGCCGTCGATCGTGCGGTCGGAGTGCTGCGTGGCAGTGGACATGGCGTGCGTTACTCGTCTGTGGGGGAGGTCCGCGTTCGATGTCTTGTCGTCGGTTGTGGTCGCTTGTTGTTATGCGTTGCTTGCGTCAATGCGCGTGCGCGTCGACCGACATGCTATGGATGAACTTGCCCAGAAAGCGTTCGCACTGCACGAGCTGGTCGAGCGTGACGAACTCGTTGGCCTTGTGCGCCTGCTGGATGTCGCCCGGGCCGCACACGATGCTCGGAATACCCGCCCGCGAAAACAGGCCCGCTTCCGTGCCGTAGGCGACCTTGCGCTTGTCCTGATCGGCCGTGAGTGCCCGCACGAGTTGCGTGATGGCTGCCTGCTCCGATGCGTCGAGTCCGGGCGCCGCGGCAATCTTCGTGATCTCGATCGCGGCCGCTTCGTGCTCGCGCTTCATTTTCGGCAGCAGCGTCTCGCGCGCGTACTGGTCGATGCGCGCGAAGATCGGCTCGGGGTCGAGCGTCGGCAGATTGCGGAACTCGAATTCGAAGCTGCATTCGGCGGGCACCGTATTGATTGCATTGCCGCCCTTGATCGTGCTGGTCTGCGCCGTCGTGAACGGCACGTCGTAGAGCTCGTCGAACGGGCCTTGCTCGCGGAACTGGTCGGCCATGTCGCGGATGAAGCAGATAAGCCGCGCCGCGTATTCGATCGCGTTCAAGCCCTTCGGCGTAAGCGATGAGTGCGCCGCCTGGCCGCGCACACAGCATTGGTACGCGTTGATGCCCTTGTGCGCGATGATGGGCCGCATGCTGGTCGGCTCGCCGACGATGCAGCCGTCCGGCTTGACGCCGCGCTTCATCAGGTCGGCGATCATCAGCGGCGCGCCCACGCAGCCCACTTCTTCGTCGAACGAGAAGGCGAGATGGATCGGCTTCGCGAGCTTCGTCTGCTGCATTTGCGGGACCAGCGTCAGCGCCGCGCCGATGAAGCCCTTCATGTCGCAGGTGCCGCGCCCGTAGAGCTTGTCGCCGCGCACTTCGGGCCGGAACGGATCACTGTCCCATTGCTGGCCGTCGACGGGCACCACGTCCGTGTGACCCGACAGCACGATTCCGCCATTCGTCTCGCCGTCGTGCGCCGGGATCGTCGCGAACAGGTTCGCCCATTTCCCGCTTTCGTCATGCGTCAGCGTCGCTTGGATGCCGCGCTCGCGCAGCGCGTCGCGCACGGTTTCGATCAGGCCGAGATTCGGATTGCGGCTGACCGTGTCCATCGACACGAGGCGTTCAACCCAGGGAAGCGAAGCAGGAGATGCGGCGTTGGAGGCAACAGCGGAAGAGGAAGACGTTTGTGCGGACAGCGCTTTATCAGCGACCTGTGACATGACCTTGGCTCCAGCTTGTGTGTCATTCGATGATACCCAAAAAGCACTTAATAATCCAAAGCTCGATGCGGCCAGGTGCTTGCGGGGCTTGGCTTTGCGCGATGCAGCAATCCTTTGGCGAGTAATGGAAGCGCTTCCGTCGGCGCGTTGGGCTTCGACCGGTTTCGACGT
The DNA here is from genome assembly GCF_900108945.1 of Paraburkholderia diazotrophica. Lineage (GTDB taxonomy): Bacteria > Pseudomonadota > Gammaproteobacteria > Burkholderiales > Burkholderiaceae > Paraburkholderia > Paraburkholderia diazotrophica. The sequence continues at coordinate 480,062 of NZ_FNYE01000001.1, forward strand.
TTTCAGGCGCGTCGACGGTCAGCCCAGCAGCGCGAGCAACGCGCGTTCGTAGACGCGATAGACGGGCGCGATGCTCGAAAGTTCGATGCGTTCGTCGGCTGCGTGGATGCCCTCGCAGCGCACGCCGAATCCGCACAGCGCGGGCACGCCCAGCGACGCCAGATAGTTGCCGATATTCGACGGCCCCGCGACGGCACACGGCAGTTCCGCACCGAATTCGTCTCGTGCCGCACGATATAGCGCCATGACGATCGGATGCGATGCGTCCACGCGATACGCGGCCCAGCCCGCGATCCACTCGATCGTCGTCGCGAGCGATGCGTCGTAGCGCGCATCGTGAACGCGGACGATCTCAGCAATACAACGTTGCGCTTCGCGTTGATCGAAGCGCGGCGTGAGCCGGCAATCGACGCTCAACTCGCAACGATCAGGCACGCTCGTGAACGTGCCGTCGCCCGCGCGGATGCCCGTCACCGTGAGTTGCGCGGGGCGTTCGAATGCGTGGTCGATGGGCAGCTTCGCGTCGTTCAGCGCGGCTGCGAGATGGGCGCCGCGTATCGCCGCATTGAGGCCGCGCGTGCTGCTGCCGCCTGAATGCGCAGCGATGCCGCGCACAGCAAGCCGTGCCCGGATGAATCCGCGCGCGCCCACGACAATGCGATCGATGCCCGGATAGCCGATGAACACGCCGTCGGGCCGGGGCGCGTCGACGGCATCGAAGAAGGCGCGTGCGCCGCCGAAACGGCCCGTGTGTTCGTCGAGATCGAACAGCACGCCGAGCGTGCCGGCGAATTCGTCGGTGCGCCGTGCGAGCGCGGCGGCCAGATGCGCGTAGATCGCGACGGCGGCCTTGCTGTCCGCGCTGCCGCGGCCGTGCAGCCAGCCGTCCGCGATCCGCGCGCTGAGCGGTGGGTACGTCCACGCGGATTCGTCGCCGAAGCTCGCGGTGTCGAGCGGTGCATTCAGCAGATAGTACGGACGTCGCGGCGCGTTCGCCGTGCCACGTGTCTCCGCGTAAAGAGCGAGCGGTTCGCCGTCATCGCCTGTGAGCCGGCGCGTGGCCACCTGATGCGCGCTGCACCACGCTTCGATACAGCCCAGCACAGGTGCACGCGCATCGATTCCGCCACGGCTCGGAATGCGCACGAGCGCCGTCAGCAGATCGACGACCGATGCCGTGTCGCTCGTGGCCGTCATGCGAGGCGTCCGCTCAGGACGCGACGCGCTGATCCGCCGCGCCCTTCGCCGGCGCGCCAAGCGCGCGCAGCGTCTCCTTGACCGTCGCGACGCGCACCGAGAAGTCGGGGCTGCGCGTCTCGATGCGCAGCTTGTCCTGGCCCGCGAGCTTGATGTGCTTGTGCTTCTGGACCATCTCGATGATCCGCATCGCGTCGATGGGCGGATTCGGGACGAACTGCAAGCCGATCACCGCTTCGCCCGCATCGATCTTCGAAATGCCGAGCGGCTTTGCGGCGAGACGCAGACGGTGCGTTTCGACGAGCGCATGCGCTTGCGGCGGCATCTTGCCGAAGCGGTCGATCAGCTCTTCCTGAATGCCGTCGATCGAATCGCTGTGCTCGCAGTTCGCGAGGCGCTTGTACAGCGACAGACGCTCCTGCACATCGCCGCAATAGTCGGCGGGCAGGATGGCGGGTGTGTGCAGATTGATTTCCGTCGTCGCGGCCAAAGGCGATGTGAGATCCGGCTCCTTGCCGTTCTTCAGCGCCTTGACGGCGTCGTTCAGCATGTCGGTGTAGAGCTGGAAACCGATCTCGTGAATTTCGCCCGACTGCTTGTCGCCGAGCACTTCGCCCGTGCCGCGAATCTCGAGATCGTGCATCGCGAGGTAGAAGCCCGCGCCCAGTTCTTCCATCTGCTGGATCGCTTCGAGCCGCCGTTGCGCCTGCTTCGTCAAGCCCTGCGGATCGTGCACGAGCAGATAGGAGTACGCCTGGTGATGCGAGCGGCCGACGCGTCCGCGCAACTGATGCAGTTGCGCGAGCCCGAACTTGTCCGAACGATGGATCAGAATCGTGTTCGCAGTCGGCACGTCGATGCCCGTTTCGATGATCGTCGTGCACAGCAGTACGTTCGCGCGCTGCGCAACGAAATCGCGCATCACGCGTTCGAGCTCGCGCTCGTGCATCTGGCCGTGCGCGACGGCAATGCGCGCTTCGGGCACGAGCGCTTCGAGCATCTGCCGGCGGTTCTCGATCGTTTCGACTTCGTTGTGCAGGAAGTACACCTGGCCGCCGCGCTTCAGTTCGCGCAGCATCGCTTCGCGGATCACGCCGTCTTCTTCGCGACGCACGAAGGTCTTGATCGCGAGGCGCTTCTGCGGCGCCGTCGCGATCACCGAGAAATCGCGCAGCCCTTCGAGCGCCATGCCGAGCGTGCGCGGAATCGGCGTCGCGGTGAGCGTCAGCACGTCGACTTCGGCGCGCAGCGCCTTCAGCGCTTCCTTCTGGCGCACGCCGAAGCGGTGCTCTTCGTCGATGATCACGAGCCCGAGCCGCTTGAACTGCACATCCGACGACAGCAGCTTGTGCGTGCCGATCACGATGTCGACGCTGCCTTCGTTGATCTGCTGGATAGCGGTGCTGACTTCCTTCCCGGTCTTGAAGCGCGACAGCTCGGCGATGCGCACGGGCCAATCGGAGAAGCGGTCGGTGAAGGTCTGCGTGTGCTGCTCGGCGAGCAGCGTGGTGGGCGAGAGCAGCGCCACCTGCTTGCCGCCCATCACCGCGATGAAGGCCGCGCGCAACGCGACCTCCGTCTTGCCGAAGCCGACGTCGCCGCATACGAGGCGGTCCATCGGCTTGCCGCTCGTCATGTCGCCGATCACGGCGGCGATCGCGGCCGCCTGGTCGGGCGTTTCCTCGAAGCCGAAGCTCTCCGCGAACTTCACATAGTCGCGTGGATCGAGCTTGAACGCGTGGCCTTCGCGCGCCGCGCGGCGGGCGTACAGGTTCAGCAGCTCGGCCGCCGTGTCGCGGATCTGCTGCGCGGCCTTGCGTTTTGCCTTCTCCCACTGGCCGGACCCGAGCGCGTGCAGCGGCGCGCTTTCCGGATCGGCGCCGCTGTAGCGCGAAATCACGTGCAGCTGCGCGACGGGCACGTAGAGCTTGCTGTCGCCCTGGTATTCGAGGTGCAGGAACTCGGTTTCGCCTTCGCCGAGATCCATCGTCACGAGGCCCATGTAGCGGCCGATGCCGTGCTGCGAGTGCACGACCGGGTCGCCGACCTTCAGCTCCGACAGGTCGCGCACCATCGAGTCGACGTTGCTCGCCTGTTCCTGGCGGCGGCGTCCCGCGCGGCGCGCGAGCGGCCCGTAGAGCTCCGTTTCGGTGATGATCGCCGCGCCTTCGCCAGGAATCGCGAAGCCGTTCGCGAGCGGCGCGACGCCGAGCGTGAACCGCGCATCGGAGGTCAGCCAGTCTTCGTAGCTGTCGACGGAAGCGGGGCGCAGTTCGTTTTCCGCAAGCAGTTGCGCGATCGTCTCGCGGCGGCCCGCCGATTCGGCCGCGAACAGCACGCGGTTCGGCGTCGTGTCGAGGTACGCGCGCAGCGCCGATACGGGGTCTTCGGCGTGCCGGTCGATGGCCAGATTGGGCAGCGGCGCGGCCCAGCCGCCGCCCGCGTTGCCAGGCAGCGCGAGGCGCGCGAAGGGCTTCGCGAACGCGAAGAAATCTTCGTCCGACAGAAAGAGCCGCTGCGGTTCGAGAATCGGCCGGTCGCGGTCATGCGACAGGAAGCTGTAGCGCTGCTTCGTATCGGCGGTGAAGCGCCGTATCGCGGCGTCGAGGTCGCCGACGAACGCGAGCTGCGCGCCTTCGGGCAAATAGTGAAAGAGCGTCGCCGTCTCTTCGAAAAACAGCGGCAGATAGTATTCGATGCCCGCCGACGGTACGCCGTTGCCGATGTCCTTGTAGATCGACGCGCGGCTCGGGTCGCCTTCGAACACTTCGCGCCAGCGGCTGCGAAATGCGGTGCGCGCGGCTTCGTCGAATGGAAACTCGCGGCCGGGCAACAGGCGCACGTCCTTCACGGGATAGAGGCTACGCTGCGAGTCGGGATCGAACGCGCGGATCGAGTCGACCTGATCGTCGAACAGGTCGATCCGGTACGGCAGCGGCGAGCCCATCGGGAACAGGTCGATCAGCGAGCCGCGCACGCAGTATTCGCCCGGCCGCACGACCTGGCTCACGTGCTCGTAGCCGGCGAGCGTCAGTTGCGCCTTGAGCTTGGCCTCGTCGAGCCGCTCGCCCTGTGAGAACGAAAACGTGTACGCGGCCATGAACGACGCGGGCGGCATCCGGTAGAGCGCCGTCGTCGCGGGGACGAGCAGGATGTCGCAACGGCCTTCGCCGAGATCGTGCAGCGTCGCGAGGCGCTCGGACACGAGGTCCTGGTGCGGCGAGAACGAGTCGTAAGGCAGCGTCTCCCAGTCGGGCAGCAGACGGACGCGCGCATTCGGCGCGAAGAACGCGAGTTCCTGCGACAGCCGCTGGGCATCGACGGCGCTCGCGCAGACGACGGCGAGCAGCGGCATCTGCTGCCGATAGGCGAGGTGATAGCGGGCGATCAGCAGCGCGTCGGACGAGCCGTGCGTGCCGTCGAAAACGAAACGCTGGCCGGCCTTGACCGGCGCGACGGGCGGTTCAGCGGAGGACTGCGTGGATGCGGCGATGTCGGGCATAAAAGGAAAACGGCCTTTGGGGTGACGCGAAGGGTGACGCGAATGAGCAACCTGTCGATTACCAGCGTGAGACCATCGGCTCGCGACGCGCCCAGCCAATGGACTGCGCCAGCGGACACCTCGAAGGCGTGTCGCCGGCGGAACATGAGCGGCAAGTTTACGCGTGTCGGGGCATGCGTGCCGAGGACCTATTATAAAATCCGTCCTTCACTTTGAACTGCGCCGCGTCCTTTCCGTGACTTCCCGTCTGTTTGCCCTGATTCCGTGCGCCGGCACCGGCAGCCGTTCCGGCGCGCCGATGCCCAAGCAATATCGAACCGTCGCGGGCCGCGACATGCTCTATTTCTCGCTCGCTGCGTTCGATGCATGCAGCGAGTTTGCGCAGACGCTCGTCGTCCTCGCGCCCGACGACCAGCATTTCGACGCGCGCCGCTTCGGCGGGCTGCGCTTTGCCGTGCAGCGCTGCGGCGGGGCTTCGCGGCAGGCGTCCGTGCTCAACGGGCTGCATGCGCTCGCGCAGTTCGGCGCGCGCGACGACGACTGGGTGCTCGTGCACGACGCCGCGCGTCCCGGCATCACGCCCGCGCTGATCCGTGTGCTCGTCAGCGTGCTGAAGGACGATGCCGTGGGCGGCATCATGGCGCTGCCCGTCGCGGATACGCTCAAGCGTGTCGCGCACGGCACCGACAATCGCATCGATCACACCGAGCCGCGCGACGGCCTGTGGCAGGCGCAGACGCCGCAGATGTTCCGCATCGGCATGCTACGCGAGGCGATCCTGCGCGCGCAAAGCGACGGCCACGATCTCACCGACGAAGCGAGCGCGATCGAATGGTCCGGCCATGCGCCTAAACTGGTGCAGGGCAGCTTGCGCAATTTCAAGGTCACGTATCCCGAAGACTTCGATCTGGCCGAGGCGATTCTCGGACGCGGCACCGCAGGCTGAGCGGCGTGCGCCGTCGCCTGATCGGAGCTTCATCGCAGTAACGCTTTCACGACATCACGGAACCCCACGCATATGGATTTGAGAATCGGACAAGGCTACGACGTTCACGCACTGGTGCCGGGACGGCCGCTCATCATCGGCGGCGTGACGATTCCATACGAGCGCGGGCTGCTCGGCCACTCGGACGCGGACGTGCTGCTGCATGCGATCACCGATGCGCTCTTCGGCGCCGCCGCGCTCGGCGATATCGGCCGTCACTTTCCCGATACCGCGACCGAGTTCAAAGGCGCGAACAGCCGCGTGCTGCTGCGCGAGTGCGCGGCACGCATTGCGAAGGCGGGCTTCGCGATCCAGAACATCGACAGCACGGTGATCGCGCAGGCGCCGAAGCTCGCGCCGCATATTGACGGAATGCGCGCGAATATCGCGGAAGACCTGAACCTGCCCATCGAGCGCGTCAACGTGAAGGCGAAGACCAACGAAAAGCTCGGCTATCTCGGGCGAGGCGAGGGGATCGAAGCGCAAGCCGCTGTGCTGCTGCTGCGCGGCTGAGCCTGGGCTGATGACGCGTACGTCATAGCCATACGTAGAAACGCAAAACGCCACGCATCGGGTGGCGTTTTTTTATGCACAAGCGCTTACGATTCGCGTGCCCTTACTTGCCTTCGGCGACGATCACTTGCGCAGCCGCGTTGATCACCGACGCGATACGGCCAACGTCGCGCAGTTGCGTCGAGCTCATGCCTTCGTTGATCAGCGTATCGAAGTGCGACTTCACGCAGAAATGGCACTTGCCGATGATCGACGCGGCAAGCGCGTACATCTCGAAGCGGCGCTTGTCGACGCCGCCGTGCGATGCGTAGGCGTTCATCCGCAAGCCGGCCGGCTGCGATTTCAGATCGGCGTTGCCTGTCATCTCGACATACGGATACCAGACGTTGTTCATGCCCATCAGCGCGGCAGCCGTCAGCGCGCCGTTGACTTCTTCCGGCGAGAGCACGCCCGCTTCGCGGATCGCGGCGATGATCTTCGGGCTCTTCGCAGCGAACGCGGCCGCCAGCGCGACGCCGACGGCATCGTTGCCTTCCAGCGACGAGCGCGCGATCGTGCCATCGAGATTCAGGCGAATGTCTTTAGCGTAGTCGGGGATGTGTTCCTTAATCGCTGCGATGAATTCCATTGATATCTCCTATCATTCTGCCGATAAAAAAGCCCGCCGGCCTTTTCAAGCTTAGCGGGCTTTCGACTGCACGTGCTTACAGCGTCGCGCCGCCGACTACGCGGTTGCAAGGGCACAGTTCGTCCGTTTGCAGACCGTCCAGAATACGCAGGACTTCTTCCGGATTACGGCCGACGTTCAGGTTGTTCACCGAAACGTGCTGGATCGTGTTGTCCGGATCGACGATGAACGTCGCGCGCAGTGCAACGCCTGCTTCCTTGTCGCGCACGCCGAGCTGGTCGATCAGCTCGCCCTTCACGTCGCCGAACGCGTAGTGGTTCAGCTTGTTCAGGTCCTTGTGCTCACGGCGCCATGCGAGCTTGACAAATTCGTTGTCCACGCTGCCGCCCAGCAGAACGGCGTCGCGCTCTGCGAAGTCCTTCTGCAGCTTGCCGAACTCGACGATTTCCGTCGGGCAAACGAACGTGAAGTCCTTCGGGTAGAAATAGATGATCTTCCACTTGCCCGGGAACGACGATTCGGTGATTTCTTCGAACGCCGACACGCCGTTTTCTTCGTGGTTATTGAAACCCGGCTTTGCAGCGGTGACGGTGAAAGCTTCGAGTTTATCGCCGACAGTTTTCATGCGCTTGCTCCTTGTGAATTGGCAAATGAGATTCGAAGACAACCTGCTCAAACTACCTGCTGGCTGTAACGAACGCGTTACACAAACTAAACTATAACTCTATTAGGCGATCGAATCAATAGTTTTTGTCTAATGGTTTGGATAGATTTTCTCGAAGACGCCGATAGCCCATATTGGAACGAGCGTTTTGCACGGATTCGGGAACAGGTTCGCCCAAAAAAGCGGCAGCGTAAAACGGCACTGGGGCGCCGTCTGACTGCCGCCTCCCCGACAGAGACGTACCCGAAGCGTGTCAGACGCTCTTCGCGAGCGGAAACTCGATCGTCACTTCGAGGCCGGGCAGCGGCGTGCGGTTGCGCAGCCGCAATGCGCCGCGATACCGTCCCACGAGGCGCTGCACGATCGCCATGCCGAGACCCGTGCCGTTGGCCTGCGTGCGCGCCGAATTGACGCGGTAGAACGGCCGCGTGACGAGCGCGAGCTGGTCCTCGGGAATGCCCGGACCTTCGTCGACGACCGACAGTTCGACCCGCGAATGCGAGACCCGCGTCTCGAGAATCACCCGCGGAATGCCGTCATCCTCGGAAAGACCGTATTTGCGGGCGTTCTCGATCAGATTCCCCACGACTCGCCGGATGTCCGTCTCGTCCGCCTCGATTACAGCAGAAGGAGCAAGCCGCGTGACCAGCCGCATGCCGTCTTCGCTCGACATGCGCGCGGCCAGTTCTCCCGCGATCACGGAAAGATCGACAGGCTCTGGATTTCTCTGAACAGGGCGCGCGTAATCGAGGAAGCGTCCGATGATCATGTCCATCTGCTCGATGTCGTCGATCATCGCGTCCTTGGTCGCCTGGTCCGAAGGACTCATTTCGGTTTCCAGACGTAGACGAGCAAGCGGCGTGCGCAGGTCATGCGAAATGCCGGCAAGCATCAGCGCGCGGTCGGCTTCGAGCTGCTCAAGATCCTGCACCATCTGGTTGAAACTTCGGTTCGTTTCCGCAGCGACGCCCATGCCGCGCTCAGGCAGCTTCTCGGGCGCCTGGCCCGAGCCGACTTTGCGCGCAGCTAGCGCCAGCCGCGCGAACGGTCTGTTCACCAGACTCGTGATGAACGCCGCGCCGAACAGCGACAGCGCGAGCGCGAAGATGCCCCAGCCGGCCCATTGCAGGCCCGTCACGTTATCCAGCTGATCGCGGTCGAGCGCGACCCAGTAGTCGTCGTCGTCGATCTTGAAGCTGATCCATACGCCCGGAATGTCATTGACGGACTGCGCGATGATCGTGTCGTCGCCGAGCCGGCCTCGTATGTCATGCTCGATCAGCCGATTGAGCGATTCGTCGGGCTGGAGCTTGTACTTGTCCGTGGTTTCGCGCGGATACACGCGCACGCCCTCATTGCTTTCCAGGTCTTGCAGCAGCGCGCGCCGCAGATCGGGATCGGAATAGAGGAGAGCGGTGCGCGTGAGCTTCACGATCGCGACGAGCTGCAGCGCCACGCGCTGTGCGCGTGGCTCGCGCTCGATCACGCGAAAGCTCTGAAACCATGCGGCGAGACTGACCGCGATCAGCAGCGCGATCAGCAGGAACGTACGCCAGAAAAGGCCGCCGAACGCGAGCGTCAGGAGGCGCCGGTCGATCCGCATGCGACCTTCTTGTCGACGAGGAGGAGGAACTGCAACGGCAGACTTAGGCTGCGCCGTCGGGGATGAAGACATAGCCCAGACCCCAGACTGTCTGGATGAAACGAGGGCTGCCCGGATCGGGCTCGATCAGCTTGCGCAGACGCGAGATCTGCACGTCGAGGCTGCGGTCGAATACTTCGTACTCGCGGCCGCGCGCAAGCTCCATCAGCTTTTCACGCGACAGCGGCTGACGCGGATGGCGCGCGAACACCTTGAGCACCGAGAATTCGCCCGTGGTCAGCGGGATTTCCTGGCCGGCCTTGGTGAGCGTGCGTGTCGCGAGGTTCAGCGCGAACTCGCCGAACTCGAACACTTCAGACGTCTCGGACGGCGCGCCCGGCAGCTCGGAAGGCGACTGGCGGCGCAGCACCGCGTGAATGCGCGCGACGAGTTCGCGCGGATTGAACGGCTTCGGCAGATAGTCGTCGGCGCCCATTTCGAGGCCGACGATGCGATCGACATCTTCACCCTTGGCGGTGAGCATGATGATCGGCGTGCGATCGTTGCTGCCGCGCAGGCGGCGGCAGATCGACAGACCGTCTTCGCCCGGCAGCATCAGGTCGAGCACCAGCAGATCGAAACGCTCGCGCACCCACAGCTTGTTCATCGAGGGTGCGTTCTCTGCAACATAAACGTTAAAACCCTGCTCGCCGAGATAACGGCGCAGCAGGTCACGCAGACGCGGATCGTCGTCGACGACGAGGATTTTCGAAGGGTTTTTGGTTTCCATGGTCGGCATCTTAGCGCGATTAGAATAGGGAGCGAGTTTGTACCAATTATCGCGTAACAGTCAGTTACAAAATTTACCGGGCCGGTGGCACGACGTAAAGCCTTGGCGCTTACACTCCTTTACTGTTTGCGCCAGTTCGGTAGATACTTCACTCGAATAAGGCTCTTGCGCCCGGTTTTCAAGCCGGAGTCATTACACGTATCTGAGGTTGCCGGTTGCCGCGCCACGAAGGGAACAAGATGAAGGGAGGGGTCTGGCCGAACATGCGCCTGAGCGTGATCGCAGTGGCAGTTGCGATCGTGTTCGTGAGCGCTGCGGGTCCCATCTCTGCCCATGCCGAATCTTCGACGGAACGTACAACCGAAGCGCGCCCAGTCCAGCGTCCGCATATGCGCACCGTGCGTCAACCGCGCAATCCCAACGTCGATCATCCCGCATCGGACGCCATCGTCCGCGCCACCGCCGTGCCGCCCGATCTCGATCAACGCCGGCGTGACGGGCATATGACGCCAGAAGAACGGCGTCTGCTGCGGCAGCACATCGAAGACGCCGTACGCGAACTGTACAAGCGCTGACAAGCTTTTGCCTTGCACCTGCTGTGCGACCGTGCGCGTTCTCGCGCGGCGGCTTCGCCCTTGGCAAAGCACGCGATACCTCTCGTGAGGTGTGGATGAAACGACGCGAGTTTCTTTCGATGGCGGCTGCAACGGGCGCTGCACTGTCGATGCCACGCGCGTTCAGTGCGTCAGTGCCCACGAGCGGCGTAGTGCCGCAACCGGATGCGTGCGCAACGGCCGCGCGCCGTCGCGGCAATCTGCTCATCCTGATCGAACTGAAGGGCGGAAACGACGGATTGAATACTGTCGTGCCGTTTGCCGATCCCGCTTACTACGCGCTGCGCAGACACATCGCCATCCCGCGCGATCGGGTGATCGCGCTCGACGAGCGGATGGCGCTGCATCCGTCGTTGCATCCTCTGTTGCCGTTGTGGCGCGGCGGGCAGTTGGCCGTTGTGCAAGGCGTCGGCTGCGTGCAGGCGAACGCGTCGCATTTCCGGTCGATGGAAATCTGGGACACGGGCTCGCGCGGCGATGTGTATCGGCGCGACGGCTGGCTGGCTCGCGCATTCTCACAGTGGCGGGTGCCGCCGGTCCGCGCTTTGGCTGCTGCATTCGGCAGCGTCGAGGCGGGCCCGTTTGCGGGTTTATCGTTTACTCACGCGTCGCGCGACTGCTGGGCGCATGTCCTTAACCGGGACGACGCGCCTCGCTTTAATCGAAGCAACGTGAATCTGGCAGAAGATGATCGCGTGAGACACGACGCCTTTGTCGATGCCCCGATTGCTCTGCCATCGCGCCCGGCGACATTTCCCGATTCGATTGACGCCGCGTTGCGCGCTGCGCTCGTCAGCACGCAACCGGGTTCATGCGGCGCGATCCGCGTGACGCTCGATGGTTTCGACACGCACGCCAACCAGCCCGAGCGCCACGCGGCGCTGCTCGAACAGCTTGCACAGGGTTGCGCGACGCTTCACGCGGAACTCGCGCTGCGCGGCAGTTGGAACGATACGCTGATCATCACGTACTCGGAGTTCGGCCGGTCCGCGCGCGAGAACATGGCGCGTGGCACCGAACACGGCGGCGCTGCCGCACACTTCGTGATGGGCGGACGGGTGACGGGTGGCCTGTATGGACGACCCCCTGATCTCGCGCGACTCGACGCAACAGGTCAATTGCCTGTCGATATCGACTTCAGACGGCTGTACGCGACCGTGCTCGGCCCGTTTTGGGGGCTGGACGCAAGAGGCATCTTGAAGGACGACGTGAAACCGCTGCCGTTGCTGCGTGCCTGATAAGCGTCGATGTCAACGCTTGCGTGCCGCGCGCCACGCGACCCACAGCTTGCGGATCGGCGTAAGGGCAATGCGTTGATGCAGGACGTGATAACCGTCGCGCTCGATTTCTTCGAGCAGCGCCAGCGCCAACGCCGCCAACGCGCGCAGCGTGCTCTGCGAATGACGCTCGCCCGCGGGCAGACCGTCGAGCGCCTTGCGAATCGCGTCGCGGGCACGCGTCGTCTGAAAGCGCATCAGTTCGGTGAACGCGTCGGTGTATTTGCGGTTGATCAGATCGGCAGCCGTCACGTTGTAGCGCTGCATTTCATCGATGGGGATGTAGATGCGTCCGTGGCGCGCGTCGTTGCCGAGCTCCACGACGATCTGCGCGAGCATCAGCGCTTCGCCGAGGGGCGCGGCCCACGATGAGGCCTGCGACGGATCGCGCGCCGTCGCGCGCGCAACCACCGACGCGAACGTGCCGCCGACGCCACCCATATAGCGGCGCAGATTCGGGTAATCGAGGTAGCGGGCCTGGTCGAGATCCATCTCGAAGCCAGCGATCATCGCCTGTAGCGCCGGGTACTCGGCCTGCACGTCGGGCAAGTGCGCGGCGAGCGCTTGCGACACGGGATGTGTGGGCTCACCGGCGGCGAGCGCGGCCGCTTCCTTCTGCCACCAGGCGAGTTTCGTGCGGCCCACGGTGGGGTCGGTGCTTTCCTTCACCGTTTCTTCGAACTCGCGGCGCAGCGCAAACAGCGCCGTCAGCAGCGGTTGTCGCGCGATGGGCGCCTGGCGCAGCGCGTAGTAAGTGCTCGAACCGGGAGGCGCTGCTTTTTGCAGGCAATATTCGTCGAAATTCACTGGATTCGCTTGGGGAATGCGGGCGCACGCGGCCGTGCGCAAAAGACCGAAAATTGTAGCATCGACGGTATTCGACAGATGCAGACAAGCGCAGACCAATCGGTTAGAATCTCGCGCTTACGCTTTCGGGCGCGCATTTTCAATGCAGACGTTCGCGGCTCGGCGGGTCGCTTCAGAGTCCTCGGCGCGGATGACATGGCGGTGAAAAGGCAGCGTTCGGCCGCTGGCGAAATATCGGGCGCCGGAGATTTGCGGCAACGCCCGGCTGCGAGGATGGCGAAATTGGTAGACGCACCAGGTTTAGGTCCTGACGCCCGCAAGGGTGTAGGGGTTCGAGTCCCCTTCCTCGCACCACTTGTTTTTACGCAGCACCCTATAGAAACCCCGCTCGTCGCTGACCAGCGGGGTTTTTTGTTTTTGCACCGCGCTCGGCGATGCGCATTTCGCCGCAAGACTGCACGCGACGCGCATCGATCACAATCACACTTCGCACTGAAATCGGCGCGCACAAAAAACCCCGCACGAGGGCGGGGCATCGGCCATCGCACTGACGGTTCGCCGCTGCTTAGTGGCAGTGCTTCTCCCAGTGATGATGCACGTGTACCTTGTGGCACACGGGATGATGATGGTCATACGCGAATGCCGGCGACATGCCGGCAAAACCAGCGGCTGCGGCGATCAGCGCCAGAACAACCTTCTTCATTTTTCGATCCTCGAAGTCAGAGAAAAAGCGAGCCGTCATCGTAGCAAGCCAGCATTACGATTTCCTTCAATCTGTGTGCCATGCAACGCGTTTCGCGCTTCATTTACAGGGCGATTCGTCGCAGGTCGTGGCATCCGGTTGCGCGTGCAACGAGATTCTTCTGTTCTGCGCAGATGCAATGCGCGTGATCCGACCGATGTGCAGGAAAAGGCGAGGGGCGTAAGCGGCAATATGCCGACAGCACGTTGTGAATCATGTGAACTCGATCGGCTTGTTCGTGCACTCCGCAATCAGCATCTATCGCGCACAGCCCACAGCCCACAGCCCGATTTACATCGGGTGATGCACGCGCATACGGTTGCGGGCCTCGCCGTTGCCCGTTTGCAAGCGCGCCTTGAACTCGACGACTACTATTCGGGCGCGACTGCACGAGATGATTTCGCGTCACGACTTCGAATGCACTACGTACGGTACGCGCCTGCTTGCGAACCTTGGCTGCGGCGGATCGACAAGATCGATCCCGCCTGGCGTTTCAGCATCGACCATGTTTCGCGCGCACGAAGGCAACGCCATTGGGGCATCCATCTATGACCGATGGCTTGTGAATGAGTGTTTAAGGAATTACGAAACCGCGAAGTCAACGGCGCAGCCAATGCGCCGTCGATCGAGTGGCTCGAAGCCCGCAGTCTGACGGGAGCGCTTCGTCCGGCTGCTATTCGGCGTTTCGCGCGATCGCGCTTTCGATCACCTTGTCCAGCGCCTCGCTGAGCGCGATCTTTTGGCGGTCGTCGAGGCAGTCGAACAGATCCGTGTTCCACTTGCGCGCGATGGGCATGATCTTGCGGTACAGGGCGCGGCCTTCCGTCGTCAACGAGACGAGCACGACACGGCCGTCCTGTGCGCTCGCTTCGCGTTGTACGAGTCCTTGTCTGATCAACGCTTCGGCTGCGCGGCTCGCCTGGCTCTTGTCGAGGTTCGCGTGGCGCGCGAGGTCCATGATCGAGAACGGCCCGAATGATCCGACCGAGGCAATCACGCGCGCTTCGGGCAGCGTCACGTCGAGCTTGGCCATATACCGTTCGCTGATGCCCCGCTCGGAAAGTTTATTCAGCACGTGCAGACGATACGTCAGAAACTGTTCGAGTCCGGCTTTATCGGAGGCCTTCATGGTCTTCCTGTTGTGAGTGGATGCAGTCCCGCGATGTGATTGTTGCTGCATCCGCTCGCGCGGTCAACGCGGGCCATACCTTAGTCGCGTCATCTGCTCGGCTTCGTTCGCGAGAAGGGTGGCCGCGTCGCGGATCGCCACTTCGAGCGTGATGGGACCGGGCGCCGGCGAGAAGCATCCGCTGAAGTGCTCGGCGAGTTTCGGCAAGGCGGCGGGATCGACGGCACCCGATAGCAGCGTCGCCGGCACGCCCGCCGCACGAGCATGGCGGCAGGCGATAAACGGCGCTTTGCCATGCAGCGTCTGCACGTCGGAGCGGCCTTCGCCCGTGATCAGCCAGTTAGCGCCTTCGAGTGCCGCATCGAGACCGATCTCGCGCGCAACCACTTCCGCGCCCGGCTCGAATTCGGCGCCCAGCATATGCAGCGCGAAGCCGAGGCCGCCCGCCGCGCCCGCGCCCGGCTCGTTGCGCGCGACACGATTCATCGCGGGTTCGACGAGATCCGCGAAGCGGGCGAGGGCGGCGTCGATGATCGCAACCTGCTCCGGCGTCACGCCTTTCTGCGGACCAAAGATTGCCGTCGCGCCATGGTCGCCCGTCAGCGGATTATCGACGTCCGACATGCCGATGAACGTCGTCTCGCGCAAACGCGCATCGAGCCCCGATGCGTCGACGCGCGCCAGTTGCGCAAGCTGCTCGGGCGTCGGGTCGAGTTGATGTCCTTGCGCGTCGAGCAGCTTGAGCCCGAGGCCGACGAGCAAGCCCGCGCCGCCGTCGTTCGTGCTGCTGCCGCCCAGCGCGACGAAGAAGCGCCGCACGCCTGCGTCGAGCAACGAGCCGATTGCTTCGCCCATGCCGCGCGTGCTGCGTTTTTCGACGGGGACGCCCATGCCGACAGGATCCGTAATGCCGACGATCTCCGCCGTTTCGATGATCGCGCTGCCATCGGCGAGGAGCCCCGTTGCGGCTTCACGCGATGGACCCGCCGCGCCGCGCACCGTGAGCATGCGGCGCTCGCCGCCGCGCGTGAGCATGGCGTCGAGCGTTCCTTCGCCGCCGTCCGCCATCGCGCAGACGCGGATGGTCGCATCGGCTCGCGCGCGCCGGATGCCCGTCGCGATGGACTGCGCGACCTGCTCGGCCGAGAGCGAGCCTTTGAATGAGTCGGGAGCAATGACGACGATGGGCGCGGGCGGCGTATTCGGCATGGTGTCTCTGTTGAATTGGAATGGAAGCCATCGACGCGATCACGCGATGCGATGTTGAGCGGCCGGAACGCTTCTGCGCGCAGCAGCGTATCAGGTTGTGGAGAAGCTTATCAGCATGCGGTTCGCGACTGAATATACCGGAAGGTATAGGCAGAATTGACTTTGCTTCACAGGTGCTGCGTGCGTGAGGAGGAGGCAAAGGCGCATGCAGCGACCTGCGCGACAGGTCAGATCAGCGTACGGGAGCCGTTCGAAATCTGCGAAACCGCGAATCGCGGCTAGGCGTGCAAATAGTTTGCTAGAATATTTGGCTCTCTGACCCAAACTGTGCTGCCGGCGGCCTCGCAGCCCGCGGCGAGAGGCACGCGATCGATGTCACACGTGAGTGAGCGAAGCGACGCGGCGGCCCTGCGCTAAAGCGAATGCAAAACGCAGTGTCGGGCGCAAGACGCAAAGCGGACATCGACAGGTGGCGCAGACAAGATAACTGATTCGCTCGAATAATTTTAGGACGATTGAAGCCATGGCTAACGTTGTTGAAAACCTCGGCAAGCTCGAACGCCGCGTGACGATTTCCCTGCCGAAGGACACCGTGCAGAAGGAAGTGGACGCGCGCATCCGTCAACTCGCGAAGAACGTGCGCATGCCGGGTTTCCGCCCGGGCAAGGTGCCGCTCAAGATGGTGACGCAGCAGTATGCGGGTCAGGTGGAAGCCGAAGTGCTGAGCGACAAGGTTGGCAAGGAGTTCTTCGACATCAGCCGCGCGGAAAACCTGCGCGTCGCTGGCCAGCCCAGCTTCAGCCCGAAGACGGACGCCACGGAAGGTGCCTACGCATTCGACGCCACGTTCGAGGTTTACCCGGAAGTGAAGCTGGGTGACGTGGCGACGGCTGAAATCGAACGCACGAAGACCACGATCAGCGACGCGGAAATCGACCGCACGCTGGACATCCTGCGCAAGCAGCGCGTGCACTTCCACGCTCGCGGCGAAGCCGGCGAGCACGGCGACGGCGGCGCGGACACGGCTGCGAAGGATGGCGATCGCGTGACGGTCGACTTCGTCGGCAAGATCGACGGCGAAGCATTCCAGGGCGGCAGCGCTGACGACTTCGCGTTTGTCCTGGGTGAAGGCCGCATGCTGCCGGAATTCGAAAAGGCTGCGCTCGGCCTGAAGGTCGGCGAGTCGAAGGAATTCGACCTGAACTTCCCCGAGGACTATCACGGCAAGGAAGTCGCCGGCAAGACCGCGCAATTCACGATCACGATGAAGAAGATCGAGTGGCCGCACCTGCCGGAAATCGACGGCGAGTTCGCCAAGTCGCTCGGCATCGAAGACGGCGACCTGACGAAGATGCGCAATGAAATCAGGGACAACCTGGAGCGCGAAGCGAAGCGTCGCACGCAGGCTGTCGTGAAGAACCAGGTGATGGACGCACTGCTGAAGATCTCCGAACTCGACGTCCCCAAGGCGCTGATCGAGCAGGACCAGCAGCGCCTCGTCGAAATGGCGCGCCAGGACCTGGCGCAGCGCGGCGTGCCGAACGCGAAGGACGCGCCGATTCCCGCCGAAATGTTCGCCGAGCAAGCCGAGCGCCGCGTGAAGCTGGGCCTCGTGCTGGCCGAGCTGGTGAAGGCCAACGACCTGCAGGCGAAGCCCGAGCAGATTCGCGCGGAAGTCGACGAATTCGCGAAGAGCTACGAAGACCCGAAGGAAGTCGTCCGCTGGTATTATTCGAACCAGCAACGCCTTGCCGAAATGGAAGCGTATGTCGTTGAATCCAACGTCGTCGATTTCGTGCTGAGCAAGGCGAAGGTGACGGACAAGGAAGTGAGCTTCGAAGAGCTGGCAAGCGCGACCGCGCAAGCTTAAGCATCGCTCAAACGGCGTGCCGGCTGTCCGAACGACGGCCCGCACGCCGTTTTTACGTGCTGAGAAACCGTACCGATGGCCGATTCGTGCTAAAAGAACGCTTGTCGGCGGTTTTTGCACTTGAAGAAGTGCGTGGCCGCACCCAATTGTCCAGAATCGGCTATCAGAACATTTCCTGACAAGGATCCATTGCATGACCTTTCGCGCTCAAATGCTGGACACGTTGACCTCCCAGTCGTCACGGGATCGGGATCTCGAAGCGCAAGCGCTCGGCCTCGTGCCGATCGTCGTCGAAACGAGCGGTCGCGGCGAACGTTCTTATGACATCTACTCGCGCCTGCTGAAGGAGCGCGTGGTTTTCCTGGTCGGCGAAGTGAACGATCAGACCGCGAACCTCGTCATCGCACAGTTGCTGTTCCTCGAAAGTGAAAATCCGGACAAGGACATCAGCTTTTACATCAACAGCCCGGGTGGCTCGGTGTCGGCGGGTATGGCGATCTACGACACGATGCAGTTCATCAAGCCGGACGTCTCGACGCTGTGCATGGGTCTCGCGGCCAGCATGGGCGCGTTCCTGCTTGCAGCGGGCGCGAAGGGCAAGCGTTTTGCGTTGCCGAACGCACGCGTGATGATCCACCAGCCGCTGGGCGGCGCACGCGGCCAGGCGTCGGATATCGAAATTCAGGCACGCGAAATCCTGTACCTGAAAGAGCGTCTGAACCAGTTGCTGTCGCATCACACCGGTCAACCTGTCGAGCGGATCCAGCGCGACACGGATCGCGACAACTTCATGTCTGGCGACGACGCGCAGGCGTATGGTCTCGTCGATCAGGTCCTGCATAAGCGTCCATAAAGATTCGCTGAAACATGACTGATCCGGAGCGCTTTTCCTTCAAATTGGGGGAAGAGCGCCGGCGCAAAACCTTGTGAAATAATAAGACCCGTCTGAACGCCTGCGGCAAACGCCGTCACAGCTTTTGCGCATCCGTCCTACCCCGAACTGAACGGGGTGGGCAAACGGCGTATCATGTCATTCGAGTGTCCGGAGGCTCACACATCTATGGCGGACAAAAAAGGTTCTAACAGCGAAAAGCTGTTGTATTGCTCGTTCTGCGGTAAGAGTCAGCACGAAGTCAAAAAGCTGATTGCTGGCCCGTCGGTATTCATTTGCGATGAATGTATCGACCTTTGCAACGAGATCATTCGCGACGAAGCAGCGGGCGCGGGCCTGGAAACAGGTCTGTCCAAGTCCGATCTGCCGAGTCCCCAGGAAATCCGCGAAATCCTCGATCAATACGTGATCGGGCAGGAACGCGCGAAGAAAATTCTCGCGGTCGCGGTCTACAACCACTACAAGCGTCTCAAGCATCTCGACAAGAAGGACGAGGTCGAGTTGTCGAAGAGCAACATTCTGCTGATCGGCCCGACGGGCTCCGGCAAGACGCTGCTTGCGCAGACGCTTGCGCGCCTTCTGAACGTGCCGTTCGTGATCGCCGACGCGACCACGCTGACGGAAGCCGGCTACGTCGGCGAAGACGTCGAAAACATCATTCAGAAGCTGCTGCAAAACTGCAATTACGAGGTCGACAAGGCGCAGCGCGGCATCGTCTATATCGACGAAATCGACAAGATCAGCCGCAAGTCGGACAACCCGTCGATTACCCGCGACGTGTCGGGCGAAGGTGTGCAGCAAGCACTGCTGAAGCTGGTCGAGGGCACGATGGCGTCGGTGCCGCCGCAAGGTGGTCGTAAGCATCCGAACCAGGATTTCATCCAGGTCGATACGACCAACATCCTGTTCATCTGCGGCGGCGCGTTCGATGGCCTCGAAAAAGTCATCGTCGATCGTACTGAAAAAACGGGGATCGGTTTCGGCGCAAGCGTCAAGAGTAAGCAGGATCGCGACGCGGGCGAGGTGCTGCGCGAAGTCGAACCGGAAGATCTCATCAAATTCGGCCTGATTCCGGAACTGATCGGCCGTCTACCCGTCGTGGCGACGCTCGGCAAGCTGGACGAAGCCGCGCTGATGAAGATTCTGGTCGAACCGAAGAACGCACTCGTGAAGCAGTATCACAAGCTGTTCAGCATGGAGCGCGTCGAACTGGAGATTCGCCCGGCCGCATTGCAGGCCGTTGCGCGCAAGGCGATCCGCCGTAAGACGGGGGCACGTGGCTTGCGTTCGATTCTGGAACAGGCGTTGCTCGACGTGATGTACGAACTGCCGGCAATGAAGGGCGTCAGCAAAGTCATTATTGACGACAATGTCATTGATGGTGACGGAAAGCCGCTATTGATCTACGAAGACGCTCCGAAGGTGGCGGGCTCGAATTGATCGGCTTTCCGATTTGTTGAAAAAAAGCCGTTCATGGCGCGTGAACGGCTTTTTTCGTTTATCGTGTCGTCAGGACGGAATGTTTTTCTGGAGTCACTGAACTTTTCCCACACGCGAAGGCTTGCAATCGTTTTATGCGGCCTCAACTACCGAACAAACTGATTCCACTCATGGGGAAATGAAATGTCAGGAACCCAACTCCTCCCGCCGGAACGCGTCACACTTCCGCTGCTCCCGCTGCGCGATGTAGTCGTCTTCCCGCACATGGTGATTCCGCTCTTCGTGGGTCGCCCGAAGTCGATCAAGGCGTTGGAAGCCGCGATGGAAGGCGGCAAGCACATCATGCTTGTCGCCCAGAAAACGGCGGCCAAAGACGAGCCGACCGAAAAGGACATGTATGAAGTAGGGTGTGTCGCGAACATCCTGCAAATGCTGAAGCTGCCCGACGGCACCGTGAAGGTGCTGGTCGAAGGCCTGCAGCGCGCGAAAACGCTGACAGTCGAAGAGCAGGAAACGCAATTCTCGTGCGAGGTCATGCCGCTCGAGCCCGACCACGCCGACAGCGCCGAAACGGAAGCGCTGCGCCGCGCGATCGTGTCGCAGTTCGACCAGTACGTGAAGCTGAACAAGAAGATCCCGCCGGAAATTCTGACGTCGCTGTCGGGTATCGATGAGGCAGGCCGTCTCGCGGATACCATCGCCGCGCATCTGCCGCTCAAGCTCGACCAGAAGCAGCAGATCCTCGAAATGTTCCCGGTCATCGAGCGCCTTGAGCATCTGCTCGCGCAGCTCGAAGCCGAGATCGACATCCTGCAGGTCGAAAAGCGCATCCGTGGACGCGTCAAGCGTCAGATGGAAAAGAGCCAGCGCGAGTACTACCTGAACGAACAGGTCAAGGCGATCCAGAAGGAACTAGGCGAAGGCGAAGAGGGTGCCGATCTCGAAGAACTCGAGAAGCGCATCACAGCCGCTCGCATGCCGAAGGACGCCAAGAAGAAGGCCGACGCCGAGCTGAAGAAGCTCAAGCTGATGTCGCCGATGTCGGCGGAAGCGACGGTCGTGCGCAACTACATCGATACGCTGATCGGCTTGCCGTGGCGCAAGAAGAGCAAGGTCAACAACGACCTCTCGAATGCGGAACGCGTGCTGGACGAAGACCACTTCGGACTCGAAAAGGTCAAGGAACGCATTCTCGAGTACCTCGCCGTCCAACAGCGCGTGGACAAGGTGAAGGCGCCGATCCTGTGCCTCGTCGGGCCGCCGGGCGTCGGCAAGACGTCGCTGGGCCAGTCGATTGCGCGCGCAACGAACCGCAAGTTCGTGCGCATGGCGCTGGGCGGCGTGCGTGACGAAGCCGAGATTCGCGGCCACCGTCGTACGTACATCGGTTCGATGCCGGGCAAGATTCTGCAGAGCCTGACCAAGGTCGGCGTGCGCAATCCGCTCTTCCTGCTCGACGAAGTCGACAAGATGGGCATGGATTTCCGCGGCGATCCGTCGTCGGCGCTGCTCGAAGTGCTCGACCCGGAACAGAATCACACGTTCGCTGACCACTACGTCGAAGTCGACTTCGACCTGTCGGACGTGATGTTCGTCGCGACGTCGAACTCGCTGAACATCCCGCCGCCGCTGCTCGACCGGATGGAAGTGATCCGCCTGTCGGGTTATACGGAAGACGAGAAGGTCAGCATCGCGCAACGTTATCTGCTGCCGAAGCAGAAGAAGAACAACGGCCTCAAGGCTGGCGAGATCGAAGTCACGGAAGCTGCTATCCGCGACATCATTCGCTACTACACGCGTGAAGCGGGCGTGCGTTCGCTCGAGCGTGAAGTATCGAAGATCTGCCGCAAGGTCGTGAAGATGCTTCTGTTGAAGAAGGCGGACAACGTGGTCACGGTCGATGGCAACAACCTCGACACGTTCCTCGGCGTGCGCAAGTACGACTTCGGTCTGGCCGCGAAGGAAAACCAGATCGGTCAGGTCACGGGCCTCGCGTGGACGGAAGTCGGCGGCGATCTGCTGACGATCGAAGCAGCCGTGATGCCGGGCAAGGGCAACGTGATTCGCACGGGTTCGCTTGGCGACGTGATGAAGGAATCCGTCGAAGCGGCGCGCTCGGTGGTGCGCTCGCGGTCGCGCCGTCTGGGCATCAAGGACGAAGCGTTCGAGAAGCAGGACATCCACATCCACGTGCCGGAAGGCGCGACGCCGAAGGACGGTCCGTCCGCCGGCATCGCGATGACGACGGCGCTGGTGTCGGTGCTCACGGGCATCCCCGTGCGCGCGGATGTCGCGATGACGGGCGAAATCACGCTGCGCGGCGAAGTGCTGCCGATCGGCGGGCTGAAGGAAAAGCTGCTGGCAGCACATCGCGGCGGTATCAAGCTCGTGCTGATCCCGGAAGAAAACGTCAAGGATCTGACGGAGATTCCGGACAACGTGAAGAACGCGATCGAGATCGTCCCGGTCCGCTGGATCGACAAGGTCCTCGAACTGGCACTCGAACGCGTGCCGTCGCCGTTGCCCGAAGAAGAGCCGAAGGCAGCTGCGCCCGTCGGCGAATCGAAGGATGCCGGCGCCAGCGATGTCGTGAAGCACTAAGCATCTGATTGGCCGGCGGCAGCCGGCCGTGTCAGCA
The DNA here is from genome assembly GCF_900108945.1 of Paraburkholderia diazotrophica. Classification (GTDB taxonomy): domain Bacteria; phylum Pseudomonadota; class Gammaproteobacteria; order Burkholderiales; family Burkholderiaceae; genus Paraburkholderia; species Paraburkholderia diazotrophica. The sequence goes on from NZ_FNYE01000001.1 coordinate 502,541, forward strand.
AGTGGAAACCCGCGGCTTGGTCCGCGGGTTTTTTATTTGCATATGCCGAAGAAACGCGCAAACGTTTTTTCGTATGCGCTCTCGTGAATACCGTTTTCAACCGGCACAATTTGTTGCATCCGCATCGGTCTCTTTGCAAGATTTTGTCATCGACAAGCATTCGATGCACCCTTCGAATCAGGCCCAACCCCGCTTGACACAAGGGTTTCGGCCCATTCTAATGAGTGGCCGGCAAATAATGCCGTGCCGCAGATAAACCGGGCGCTTAAGCGCTTTCATGATTGCCCAACTACACACTCGGGGGCTTTAAATGAATAAAACGGAATTAATCGATCACATCGCACAGCAAGCCGACATTTCGAAAGCGGCAGCGGGCCGCGCACTGGATGCCGTGATCGGTGGCGTCAAAGGCACGTTGAAAAAGGGTGGTTCGGTCACGCTGGTCGGTTTCGGCACGTTCGCCGTGGGCAAGCGCACGGCTCGCACGGGCCGCAATCCTCGCACGGGCGCGGCGATCAAGATCAAGGCAGCCAAGGTCCCGAAATTTAGGCCTGGCAAAGCGCTGAAAGATGCGTTAAACTAATGGGCTCGCTGCTTGATGAGATTGCCGGTGAAAATCGGCATGAGCAATCAGGCGGCGGCGATCTCGGAGCGGGTGCTTAGCTCAGTTGGTAGAGCGGCGCCCTTACAAGGCGTAGGTCGGGAGTTCGAGCCTCTCAGCACCCACCAGTTCCAGATTGAAGTGACACGCTGCAGCATATGCAGCAAAAGGAGTGGTAGTTCAGTCGGTTAGAATACCGGCCTGTCACGCCGGGGGTCGCGGGTTCGAGTCCCGTCCACTCCGCCAGTATCCTAGAAAGGCGAACTCCGGTTCGCCTTTTTTATTGCCCGCTGTTGTACTATCGGGCGTTCCGTTTTTGGCACCTGACTATTGCCTCTTCAAGCATGCTCGACTTCTTCCGCAATCACCAACGTCTGATGATGTTCATGCTCATCCTGGTCATTCTTCCGGGCTTGGGCTTTGTGGGTATCCAGGGCTTCCGCGGTTTCTTTGACGAGAGCTCGAACGTCGCGAGCGTCAACGGTCACAAGATCACGCGCGGCGAATTCGACAACGCGTGGCGCCAGCAGATGGACCGCGCGCGTCAGATGCTCGGCGCCCAGTTCGACTCGAAGGTGTTCGACACGCCGGAGCGCCGCAAGGATATGCTCGACGGTCTGATTCAACAGCGCGTGCTCGCCGACGAAACGCAACGCCTGCATCTGACGGTCTCTGACGATGCGCTGCGCCGCGCGCTGCTGGCCGACCCGGTGATCGGTTCGTTGAAGAACCCCGATGGATCGATCGACCTCAACAAATATAAAGAACTCCTTGCGATGCAGGGCCTCACGCCCGATCAATATCAGGAGCAGGTCCGCTACGGCATGGCGATGCAGCAGTTGCCCGCCGTCATCACGCAGACGTCGTTCACGCCCAAGACGCTCGCTCAGCATCTGACCGAACTCGCCGAGCAGCAGCGCGAAGTGCAGGGTCTCGCATTCCACGCGAAGGAGTACGAGTCGAAGGTGAAGCCGACCGACGCGCAGATCCAGGCGTACTACGACGCGCACAGCAACGACTTCGCGACACCCGCGACGGCGACGATCCAGTACCTCGTGATGTCGCCGGCCACGCTCGCTGCGTCGACGAATCCGAGCGACGCCGATCTCAAGAAGTATTACGACGACAACATCGCGCACTTCCGCACGACGGCCGAAGTGCGTGCGAGCCACATCCTGATCGCGGCGCCGAAGGACGCGAGCGCTGCCGACAAGGACAAGGCGAAGCAGAAAGCGCAAGAGATCCTCGCGCAGGTCAAGGCGCATCCGGATCAGTTCGCGCAGCTCGCGCAACAGGATTCGCAAGATCCGGGCTCGGCATCGAAGGGCGGCGATCTGGGTTATTTCGGCCCGGGCATGATCGCGGGCGGCAAAGCGTTCGACGATGCCGTCTTCAAGATGAAGAAGGACGAGATCAGCGACCTGATCCAGTCGGACTTCGGTTATCACATCGTCAAGGTGACGGACGTGAAGCCGTCGGTGACGAAGCCCTTCGACGAAGTGAAGGACTCGATTGCGAAGGATCTGAAGACGCAGCTTGCGGCCAAGGCGTTCAGCGACGATTCGGAAGGCTTCACGTCGACCGTCTACGAACAGGCGAAGAGCCTGCAGCCGGCCGCGGACAAGTACAAGCTGCAGATCCAGACCGCGACGGTCACGCCGAAGGCCAACACCGCTCTGGCGCCGGATAGCCCGCTGAACAGCGCGAAGTTCCTCGCTGCCGTCTTTGCGAACGATTCGGTGAAGGACCGCAACAACACGCAAGCCATCGACGTCGGCAGCAACACGCTGGTCGCCGCGCACGTGACCGACTACAAGCCGGCCGCCGTGCCCGCGCTCGCCGCAATCAAGGATGCCGTGCGTCAGAAGCTCGTCGTACAGCAGGCCGCCGAGCTGGCCCGCAAAGAAGGCGAAGCGAAGCTGGCGGATCTGCAGAAGTCGAAGTCGACGGACGGCTTCTCGTCCTCGCTGAAGGTGTCGCGCAACGACGCGCAAGGCGTGCCGGCTGCCGCATTGGGTGCAATTTACAAGGCCGATGCCCAAAAGTTGCCGGGTTACGTCGGTGTGGATCTCGGTGCGGACGGCTACGTGATCTATCGCGTGAACGCTGTGGTTCCGCCGGCTCCGACCGATTCGAAGCGTCTCGCGGCTGCGCAGCAGCAGATTGCATCGGTGAACGCGCAGGCCGAAGCGGAAGCCTATCTGGACGCGTTGCGCGAGCGTTCGAAGGTGAAGATGTACGGCTCGCTCGAAAGCAGCCAGTCGGGCGAGTAAGCCCGCTTCGATCGACGCATGAGGCCGTTCCCGGCGGCTTCATGCAGACATCGGAAAGCCCCGCACATGTGGCCGCACATGCGGGGCTTTTTTGTTTTGCGACGAGCGTCGCACCGGCGTTACAGGCAGGCGCTGATATCGCTCGTTGCGTCGCTGCCTGCGCCGCCCGCCGCACGGAACCCGACCCACGTGCCCGTGCCCCGATAGTTCGGACGCACAATCGCGGCGGCGCCGTTCGGCGGCTGCTGGCCGGGGACGTAGACGTCCAGCGCCTGATCGTTGGCCAATGTATCTTGTGCCACGACCTGCTGCTGCGACTTGTCCGCCCACTTCTTCGCGATGCATTGGCCGACAGCCCTCGGTGGCTGCTGGCTGGTGCCGACGGACTGCACGCCGGCGGGCTGCGCGGCGCAAGCGGAAATGGCGACAGCCATAGCGACAAGCGGTAAGTATTTCATGTTATCTCCTTCCAGAAATCGATCGGGTCGAGCCGGTAATCAAAGTCAGGCGTGTCCATCCGATGACGTGCCCGATCACGTTTCCCGTTATTCGAGACGAGTTGTCGGCGCGCCGTCACGGACCCGCATGAGCGGCCGCGCGTTCATTGGGACGTGGCGTGGAGCAGCGGCTTCAGCGCCGGCCACACGTTGTCGAGGAGCAGGGGCTGTGCCTGTTGCGTCGGATGGATCTGATCCGACTGAAACATGTCCGGCTTGTTTTCGATCCCGGCGAGGAGAAATGGGACGAGCGGCACGCGCAATTGCTTCGACAACTCGCCGTACAGTCCGTGGAACTTTTGCGTGTAGTCGAGGCCGTAATTGGGCGGCACGTACATGCCGATCAGCAGGACCTTCGCGTGACCCTGCAGGGCTTCCTTGATGATCGTGCGAAGATTGTCCTCTGTCGTGCCGAGCGGGACACCGCGCAGCGCATCGTTGGCGCCGAGTTCGACGATTACGATGGCGGGCTTGAGACGCTGCATCAACGCGGGCAGACGCGCGCGCCCGCCGCTCGTGGTGTCGCCGCTGATGCTCGCATTCGCAACGTTATAATCGATCCGCTCACTCGACAGACGCTGACGCATCAGCGAAACCCAGCCGGTGTCGCGAGGCAGCCCGTATTCGGCGGAGATGCTGTCGCCGAGCACGACGATCGTCGGCTTCGACTGCTGCGTATTGGTGCCTGCCGCTGTCGCGGCCGTCGCCGCCGTCGCTGCCGTCGCGGCGGAGTTGGCGCTGGCGTCTGTGCTATTGGCCGCCTGGGCGCACGCGCAAAACATCGCGGCGAAGGCGAGCGCAATACCTGCCGCGCTCGACGCAGCGGCGCGCACTTTCAACCTACGCTTCACCATGCCAAAGAAAACCGATCCAGTCATCGAAGTGCGGGGTTTGTGCAAGAGGGTTAAGGACGCTACAGGCGAGTTGACGATCCTCGATAACATCGACCTGTCGATTCGAGCCAGCAGCCGCGTGGCGATCGTCGGCGCATCGGGCTCGGGCAAGTCTACGCTGCTTGGACTGCTTGCCGGATTGGACAGCGCGACGTCGGGGTCGGTTCGTCTGCTCGGCCGCGAACTGACGGAACTCGACGAAGACGGCCGCGCCGCGCTGCGCAACGGTTCGGTCGGCTTTGTGTTCCAGTCGTTCCAGTTGATGCCGCATCTGACGGCGCTTGAAAACGTCACGCTTCCGCTCGAACTGCAAGGCGGCCTCTCTCCACGCGACGTCAACGCGCGCGCGCGGACGCTGCTCACGCAAGTCGGGCTGGGTGAGCGGATGCGTCACTATCCGAAGCTGCTGTCGGGCGGCGAGCAGCAACGCGTGGCGCTGGCACGCGCGTTCGCAACCCATCCCGCGATTCTTTTCGCTGACGAGCCGACGGGCAGCCTCGATGCCGCGACGGGCCACGCCGTCATCGATCTGATGTTCGAGATGAATCGCGCAAACGGCGCGACGCTCGTGCTGGTCACGCACGACGTCGAACTGGCGCGCCGCTGCGATACGACGATAACGATCGAAGCAGGACGCCTGATCTGAGCGCGGGCCGCAACGGCTTCAAAACGTACGTCGACTGAGGTGCAAAAGCAAAACAGGCCTTCGAGAACGAAGGCCTGCGTTTGTGCGCCTGGCGACGCCCGATCAGCGCTTCAACGCCAAACGCGCACGCGCGATCAACGCCGATGTCGACGAATCGTGCTTCTTCTCATCGATGCTCGCGGCGTTGAGATCGGCCTCCACGACCTTGCCGAGAATCTTGCCGAGCTCGACGCCCCACTGGTCGAACGAGTTGATGTTCCACACCGTGCCCTGAACCAGCACCTTGTGTTCGTACAGCGCGATCAGCGCGCCGAGCGAGCGGGCGGTGAGGGCGTCGACGAGCAGGGTCGTGGTCGGACGGTTGCCGGGGAACATGATGTGTGGCACGAGTTCGGGCTTGTCCGGACCCGCGACCTTCTCGGCTTCTTCCCGCGTGCGGCCGAGCATCAACGCTTCGCTCTGCGCGAAACAGTTCGCGAGCAGCTTCGGATGATGCGAGGCGAGCGGATGCTCGGGTGTGAGCACCGCGACGAAGTCGATCGGGACGATGGTCGGCCCCTGGTGCAGCATCTGGAAAAACGCGTGCTGGCCGTTCGTGCCCGGCTCGCCCCACGTGACGGCGGAGGTATCGTAACTGACGAACGAGCCGTCCAGACACGCCTGCTTGCCGTTGCTTTCCATTTCGAGCTGCTGCAGGTAGGACGGCAGATAGTGCAGCGCTTCCGAATACGGCGCGACCAGATAGCTCTGCGAGCCGAAGAAGTTGCGATACCAGATGCCGATCATGCCCATCAGCACGGGCAGATTGCGCTCGAGCGGCGCGCTGCGGAAATGCTCGTCCATGTCGTTGGCGCCCGCGAGCAGTTCGTCGAACTGCTTCGGGCCAATGGCGATCATGATCGACAGGCCGACGGCCGACCACAGCGAATAGCGCCCGCCGACCCAGTCCCACATCTCGAAGACGTTGTCCTGCGCGATGCCGAACTTGACGACCTCTGCCGGATTTGCCGAGACGCCGACGAAGTGCCTCGCCAGCTCGTTTTGCGGGCAGCCCTTTTCGATGAACCAGTCGCGCAGCGAGTTGGCGTTGGTCATCGTTTCGAGCGTCGTGAATGTCTTCGAGACGATGATCGCGAGCGTCTCTTCGGGATCGATCTGCGTGAGCACGCGATACAGATCCGCGCCGTCGACGTTCGAGACGAAATGGGTCGAGATGTCTGGCGTCGCGAGATGATGCAGCGCGTGCACGACCATCTTCGGCCCGAGGTCCGAGCCGCCGATGCCGATGTTCACGATATGGCGAATGCGCTTGCCGGTGTAGCCCTTCCAGTCGCCGTTGCGGACCTTGTCGGCGAAAGCGGCCATTTTGGCGCGCTCGGCCTGTACCTTGCCGTAGAACGGCGCCGTTGGGCTGCTCGCGCGCAGCGCCGTATGGAGCACCGCGCGGCCTTCCGTCGGATTGACGATGTCGCCCGCGAACATCGCGTCGCGGCGCTTTTCGACGTTGGCCTCGCGCGCGAGTTGCACGAGCAGTTGCAACGTCTCATCAGTGATGCGGTTCTTCGAGAAGTCGGCTGCAAGACCGCCGCCGGCAAGCGTGAATCGTTCGGCGCGCGTCGGCGCGGGATCGTTCTCGGGAGCAAACCAGTCGCGCAGGCGCGCATCGCGAATCTGTCCGTAGTGTGTTTTCAGCGAGTTCCAGGCGGGGAGCGAGTTGAGAGTCATAACCGTCCGTCTAACGAAGGAAAACGAATGGCCGGCCGCGCATCGTGCGTGCCGGAAGGGGTCTGCAGACGCGCAGTCGGCTGAGCGGTACGGTCGCCGGATGCGCGGCGGCGCGCCTCGTGCCCCGTCAGCGAGCGTCTGCAGTTAGCGTCGTGGCCGAAGCCCGGCCGACCGACGCAGTCAATCAGTATAGCGGTCCAGGATGACAGCCGGCATCCATAGGGCCGGTACGCCAGATAAAGGGAAGCATGAGCGGGATGTTTTCCGGACGCATGCGCGGGACGCTGGAGCCCACGCGCAAACGATCAGTCCCGTCGCGGATACACGAGCCGGTTCAGCAGTTTGCGCACCATCGGCGCGAGTTCGCCCGCAGTCAGTCCGGCCGGGCCTTCGCCGCGGGCGGTGAGCGCGTCGGCGGCGAGTCCGTGCAGATAGACGCCCGCGAGCGCCGCTTCGTAGCGCGGCAGACGCTGGCCGAGCAGCGCGCCGATCAGGCCGCCGAGCACATCGCCCGTGCCACCCGTTGCCAGCGCAGCATTGCCCGTCGGATTGACTGCGATGCGGCCATCGGGCGCAGCAATCACGGTCCCCGTGCCTTTCAGCACGACGACGCTCGCATAACGCGCGGCGAGCGAGCTCGCGGCCCTGAGGCGGTCGGCCTGCACGGTTTTCGCGTCCACGCCGAGCAGGCGCGCGGCTTCGAGCGGATGGGGCGTCAGCACACACGGATCGGCCACCGGTCCCGTCGCCGGTCCAGTCCTGGATGCGCCGCGCTGCTTCACGGCATCCGCCAGATCGGCGTGCGCGGCGATGAGATTCAGCGCATCGGCGTCGAACAGCTTGGGCACATCGAGCGGCAGCACGTTGCGCAGTACCTCGACGGCCCGCTCACGCTTGCCCATTCCGCAGCCGATCGACAACGCGTCCATCTGGTCGAGCGGCAGATCGTCGAGGGGATGCAGCATCAGTTCGGGGTGAGGCGGATCGTACGGCGGACTGCCGGAGCCGAGAAACGCAACATGCACCTTGCCCGCGCCCGCGTACAGCGCGGCGCGCGCCGCGAGAATCGGCGCACCGCACATGCCCGTGTCGCCGCCCACCACGGCAATACTGCCGAACGTGCCTTTGTGCGTCGAGTCATCGCGCGGCGGGAAATGCGGAACGAACAGGGCGGGCGCGTTCAGGCGGGCGCCGGGCTCACGCGGCGCTTCGACGCCGATGGGCGCAACCGTCACCTCGCCTGCGAGATCGCGTCCGAACGCCATGAAAAGCCCCGGCTTCGCGCCGATGAACGTGACGGTATGCGTGGCGCGCACGGCGATGCCGCCTTCGACGGCATTGCCCGTATCGCTGTCGAGCCCGCTCGGCACATCGAGTGCGAGGACGCGGCCATGCGTCTTCGCGCGCGCCGACAGCTGTTGAGCGATCGACGCGTAAATGCCTTCCAGCGGCCGCGCGAGCCCGATGCCGAACATCCCGTCGACGGCCCAGCCGTAGCCGTCCAGCGAGGCAGGCACGGCGCCCGAAATCGGCACGCCCGCCGCGCGCGCTTCGGCCAACGCCCAGCGGGCGTCGTCGGGCTTGACGTCGACGGGCATGCAGACTTCCACCGCGACGCCCGCCCGCTGCAACTCCACCGCAACGACGAGCGCATCGCCGCCGTTGTTGCCGGGGCCCGCGACGAGCCACACAGGATGGCGCGTATCGACGGAACCGTCATGCGCAAACTGTTCGAGCAGAAAACGGGCGGCCGCGTGCCCCGCGCGGCCCATCAGCGTATGGGCGGGCAAGGCGGCTTCGGCGCTTTTTTCGAGCTCGCGCAGCTCGGCCACGCTCAGGAGCGCGAGCGGCCGGTCATGGGGATTGACAAGGATCGGATGCGGGACGGGCACGGGGGGCAAGGTGGCATCGGTCATGGCAGCCTGTCGGAACGTAGGAGAGCGTCGATAGCGACGAAGTACGTTCATGGTAGTGGCATTGCGCGTGCCGATGCCAGCACGCGCAATGGCATAGGACGAGTGACCGTCCCGATTATTCGCGGAAGCGTTCGGGGCGAAGCGCCGCGATCGTATCGGGCGACAGTTCGGACGGTGCGCCCGACACGAGGTTTGCGATCAGCTTGCCCGTCCCGAACGCGAGACCCCAGCCGACGGGGCCATGCCCGGCGTTCACGAAGAGGCGCGGATGCAGCGCGTTGCCCGTCACGGGCAAGCCGTCCGGCGATAACAGCTTCGCGCCTTCCCAAGGCAGCGCCGCCGAAATGCGCGCGGAGCCCGGCACCCAGTCGTGCGTCGCCTGGCCGAGCAGCGCGAGCGCTTCTTTCGTCAGCGGTTCGGGCAGCGGCTGCTTCGTCTGGCTCGCACTTTGCAGCACTGCGCCGCCCGCGATGCGCAACCGGTGATTGCTGCGCGTGATCGTGATGCGCTTGACGGCATCGATCACCGTCGTATGCGGCGCGAACTCCTCGCGTGCGATCGGCGCGACGAGGTTGTGCAGACGCAGCGGATGCAGCGGCAGATTAAGCCTGAGCTTCTCCAGCAGCGCGAGGCTGCCGACACCCGCCGCCACGACGACGGCATCCGCGCTGATCACGTCGACTTCGCGCGAAGAACGCGCCGATTCGCCGTTTGCTGGCGCCAGTTCGACGGCCGCGCGCTGGTTGTCGAGCCGGATGCCCGTCACTTCGCGGCCGCACTGGAACTGCACGCCGCCTTGCGCGTCGAGCGTCTGCTTGAGCAGCTTCGCGAACAGCGGGCAGTTCGCCGTGCCTTCGTCCTCGATCAGTACGCCGCCCGCGAAGTGCGGCTCGAGCGGAATCGAATGCTCGATGTCCTGGCATTCCTGCGGGCTCAGCACGTGGTGCGGCGCTTCGAATTGCCGCAGCAGTTCGAGCGCCGGCTCCGTCAGCTCCCAGTCCCGCGCGCTGCGCACAAGGTACAACTGCCCCTTCGACTGCTCGAATTCGAGGTTGAAGTGATGTTCGATGTCGGCGAGCGACTCGCGCGCCGATTCGACCAGCGGACGCAGCAATGCAAACTGCTTCTTGAACGCGTCGGGCTCGGCGAGCGTGGCGAGCTTGCGGATGAATTCGCGCACCGGGCCGTTGAAGCCCGTCTTTCTGATCACGCCGCTTTTCGCCGCCTGGCGATGCTGCATGAAGGTCGGGCCGAACCAGACGTCGAGGGGAGTGGGCAGCAGCGTGCCGCCGTGGCCATACGTGGCGCCCTGCGCGACGGTGGCGTGCCGCTCGACGACGCATACCCGATGACCCGCCGCGCGAAGCTGGTAGGCGGTGGCGACGCCGACGATCCCGCCGCCGATGACAATGACATCCATGATTGATTCGAGTTGCCCGCGGCGCGCGTGAGGCCAGGCGTTTTCCGTATGCGTGACATGCGGCGCAGCGTCAATGGCTGCCCATGCTGCGCCGATCTGATGAAAGGCGGAATGATAGCAGTCAAACGAGTCGCCCGGCATCGTGCCGTTGGGATAGGCACGACGTCCGCCCGCGGTTCGGCGTGGTGCTTTCGGCAAAACTGCGCGACGCCTACCACAATCTGACGGGAACGCATCCTGAAATGGCCGTGCATCGTCCGGGCAGTGCGCGCCGGTGGCGCAAACACGCGCAGAGCGTGTGAGGCGCGCCACCAGGCCAGGTCTGCCGGGCCTTCCCGGGTTATAATCTCGGACTTCCTTACGCCTCACGTCGCCTCCACGCGCGACTGTCCGAGCAATTGTGAAAGCAATCGCACGCGGCATCCGGCGACGCAACCGATCGACGCAACGTCAAGTCCATGGCCCACTTCTCGTGTTTCCCCGGCGCTTCGGCCCTTTCCGATTTCCGTCAAACCCGCCTGCTCGATACGTTGTCGCGCATCGACGCCAACATCGTCGGCGTGCGCGGCCAGTACCTGCACTTCGTGAACTCGCAGACGCCGCTTTCCACGGAAGACAGCGCGAAGATCGAAGCGCTGATGCACTACGGCGACCCGTTCGACGCGGGCAAGGATAAAGGCGCTGTCGAAAGCTTTCTCGTGGTGCCGCGCTTCGGCACGGTGTCGCCGTGGGCGAGCAAGGCCACGGATATCGCCCATCATTGCGGCCTCACGCACGTGCGCCGCATCGAGCGCGGCGTCGAATACACGGTCGTGTTGAAGGGCGGGCTGCTGGGCGGCAAGAAGGCGTTGTCGGACGAGGCGCGCGCCGCCGTCGCCGCCGCGCTGCATGACCGGATGACGGAAAGCGTCGCGCCGTCGCGCGATCACGCGATGCATCTGTTCGACGAGTTGCCCGCGAAGCCGCTGCAGACGGTCGCCGTGCTGACGGACGGCCGCAAGGCGCTGGAAAAGGCGAACACGGAACTCGGCCTCGCGCTCGCCGACGACGAAATCGACTATCTCGTCGATGCATTCACGAAGCTCGGCCGCAATCCGACCGACGTCGAGCTGATGATGTTCGCGCAGGCCAACAGCGAGCACTGCCGCCACAAGATCTTCAACGCGAGCTGGACGATCGACGGCGAGGCGCAGGACATGTCGCTGTTCAATATGATCCGCAACACCGAGAAGCTCAATCCGCAAGGCACGATCGTCGCCTACTCGGACAACTCGTCGATCATGCAGGGCGGCATGGCCGAGCGCTGGTTCCCGCGCAAGGCGGTGAGCGACGGCGAGCCAGGCGAACGCTATGGCCGTCACGTCGAGATGACGCACACGCTGATGAAGGTGGAGACGCACAACCACCCGACAGCCATTTCGCCCTTCCCAGGCGCCGCGACGGGCGCGGGCGGCGAAATCCGCGACGAAGGCGCGACGGGCCGCGGCGCGCGTCCGAAGGCCGGTCTGACGGGCTTCACGGTGTCGAACCTCGATCTGCCCGATGCACGCGAGCCGTGGGAAAACGCGCGCGATGCCACGCAGCCCGTCGGCCATCGCAACAGCGCCGACCAGTTCGACACGTATGGCCGCCCGGACCGCATCGCATCGCCGCTCCAGATCATGATCGACGGACCGCTCGGCGGCGCCGCGTTCAACAACGAATTCGGCCGCCCGAACCTCGGCGGCTATTTCCGCACCTACGAGCAGAACGTCGCGGGCCGCGTACGCGGCTATCACAAGCCGATCATGATCGCGGGCGGCCTCGGCAACATCGCCGATCAGCACACGCACAAGCACGATCTGCCCGCGGGCTCGCTGCTGATCCAGATCGGCGGTCCCGGCATGCGTATCGGCATGGGCGGCGGCGCGGCCAGCTCGATGGCGACGGGAACCAACACGGCCGAGCTCGACTTCGATTCGGTTCAGCGCGGCAACCCGGAAATCGAGCGGCGCGCGCAGGAAGTGATCAACTCGTGCTGGCAGATGGGCGAGGGCAATCCGATCCTGAGCATTCACGACGTCGGCGCGGGCGGCCTGTCGAATGCGTTTCCTGAACTGGTCGACGGCGCCGATAAAGGCGCGCTGTTCGAACTGCGCAAGGTTCAACTCGAAGAGAGTGGCCTGTCTCCGCGCGAAATCTGGTCGAACGAAGCGCAAGAGCGCTACGTGCTGGCGATTCCGCCGTCGCGCCTCGAAGAATTCGCCGCGATCTGCGACCGCGAGCGCTGCCCGTTCGCGGTGGTCGGCACGGCCACGGCCGAGCGCCAGCTGAAGCTGATCGACACGGACAATGCAAACGACAACGCAAACGACAACGCGCACCAGCCCGTCGACATGCCGATGGAAGTACTGCTCGGCAAGCCGCCGCGCATGCACCGCGACGTGAAGCGCGCGTCGACGCCGCTGCAGCCCGTCGATGTCACGCATCTCGCGCTGCATGAGGCAGCCGTCAACGTGCTGCGTCACCCGACCGTGGCGAGCAAGTCGTTCCTGATCACGATCGGCGACCGCTCGGTGGGTGGAACGACGGCGCGCGACCAGATGGTCGGCCCGTGGCAGGTGCCCGTCGCCGATTGCGCGATCACCACGGTCGATTACGCGGGCTTCCGCGGCGAGGCGATGACGATGGCCGAGCGCACGCCGCTCGCCGTGATCGACGCGCCCGCGTCGGGCCGCATGGCCGTCGGCGAAGTGGTGACGAACATCGCGTCGGCACCGATTGCTTCGCTGGACAGGCTGAAGCTGTCGGCGAACTGGATGGCCGCGTGCGGCAGCCCCGGCGAAGACGCCGCGCTGTACGACACGGTGAAGGCGATCGGCATGGAGCTGTGCCCGGCGCTCGGCATCGGCATTCCCGTCGGCAAGGATTCGCTGTCGATGCGCACGAAGTGGGCCGACGGCGGCGTCGCGAAGGAAGTGATCGCGCCTGTGTCGCTGATCATCTCGGCGTTCGCGCCCGTCGAAGACGTGCGCCGCCATCTGACGCCGCAGTTGCTGAGCCACAAGGAAGCAGGCGACACCGTGCTGATCGCGATCGACCTCGGCCGCGGCAAGCAGCGCCTGGGCGGCAGCATCCTCGCGCAGGTCACGCAGCAGGTCGGCGACACGGTGCCCGATGTCGACGATCCCGAAGACCTGAAGCGCTTTTTCGCAGCCATTCAGACGCTCAACGCGGATGGCAAGCTGCTCGCGTACCACGATCGCTCGGATGGCGGCCTGTGGGCGACCGTCTGCGAAATGGCGTTCGCGGGCCACGTGGGTGTGTCGGTGAACGTCGACATGCTGACGCTCGATCCCGATCACGAATTCGACTACGGCGACGCGAAGGACTGGGCGAAGCAGACCAGCGGCCGTCGCGAAGACCGCACGATCCGCGCGCTCTTCAACGAAGAACTGGGCGCGGTGGTTCAGGTGCGTGCCGCCGATCGCGATGCCGTGCTCGGCGCGCTGCGCGAGCATGGTTTGTCGGCGTGCTCGCATGTGATCGGCAAGCCGAACGAGCGCGACACGATCGAAATCTGGCGCGACGCGAAGAAGATCTACGAAGCGCCACGTACCGAGCTGCATCGCACGTGGAGCGAAGTGAGCTGGCGCATCTCGCGTCTGCGCGACAATCCCGCGTGCGCCGACGCCGAGTTCGATGCACTGCTCGATGCTTCGGACCCCGGCATTCAGCCGCATCTGTCGTTCGATCCCGTTGAGGACGTCGCCGCGCCGTTTATCGGCAAGGGCGCGCGTCCGCGCGTCGCGATCCTGCGCGAACAGGGCGTGAACTCGCACCTCGAAACGGCGTATGCATTCGACCGCGCGGGCTTCGATGCACACGACGTGCACATGAGCGATCTGCTCTCGGGCCGCGCGACGCTCGCCGACTTCGCGGGCGCAGTCGCGTGCGGCGGCTTCTCGTATGGCGACGTGCTGGGCGCGGGCGAAGGCTGGGCGAAGACGATCCGCTTCAACGCGCAACTGGCCGATATGTTCGCGGCGTTCTTCGGCCGCAGCGACACGTTCGCGCTTGGCATCTGCAACGGCTGCCAGATGATGAGCAGCCTCGCATCGATGATCCCCGGCGCGGACGCATGGCCGAAGTTCACGCGCAACAAATCGGAGAAATTCGAAGCGCGCTTCTCGCTGGTCGAAGTGCAGTCGTCGCCATCGATCTTCTTCGCCGGCATGGAAGGCTCGCGCATTCCCGTCGCGGTTGCGCACGGCGAGGGCTTCGCGGACTTCTCGCAACAGGGCGATGCGTCGCGTGTCGCCGTCTCGATGCGCTATGTCGATCACCGCGGCCAGCCGACCGAGCAGTATCCGTTCAACCCGAACGGCTCGCCTGCCGGCATCACGTCCGTCACGACGCCGGACGGCCGCTTCACCGTGCTGATGCCGCACACGGAGCGCGTGCATCGCAACGTGCAGATGAGCTGGCATCCGCAGGCGTGGAAGGACAGCGCGACCGACGGCAGCCCGTGGATGCGCGTATTCCAGAACGCGCGCAAGTGGCTGGGCTGAGGTAGCGGGGCACGGTTCGACGGGTCAAACTGTCGAACGGCGCGTCCTTGTTTTGCCGCTATGTTCGCGACGACGCAAACCCGCTGATTGCACGTCGACGATGGAAAAAGAAAAGCCGCCCGAGGGCGGCTTTTCCATATCCGGCTGACAGCCAACACTGCCAGCAAGCAAGACGGCGACGCTTACTGAATCTTCGCCTTCGAGCGCAGGTCCTCTTCGAACGCTTGCAGCTTTTCCTGCTGCATCTGCTGCATGATCTGCTTCTTCACCTGCTCGAACGGCGGCGGCGGCGTCTCGCGCACGTCGTCGACGCGGATGATGTGCCAGCCGAACTGCGTGTGCACCGGCGTATCCGTCATCTGGCCTTTTTGCAGCTTTTGCGCGGCGTCGGCGAATTCCGGCACGTACGCCTTCGGGTCCGACCAATCGAGGTCGCCGCCGTTCTTGCCCGAGCCCGGGTCCTTCGAGAACTGCTTCGCGAGGTCTTCGAAGCTGGCGCCGCCCTTGATCTTCGCGATCAGATCCTTCGCCTGCTGCTCGTTTTCGACGAGGATATGGTGCAGGTGATATTCCTTGCCGCCGATCTGCTTGACCAGTTCGTCGTATTTCGCCTTCACTTCGGCGTCGGACGGCTGGTTGTGCTTCAGGTAGTTTTCGATCAGCGCGCGGAGCACGACCGTCTGTTGCGCGACGGCGACCTGTGCCTTCACTTCGGGCTTCGACGGAATGCCTTCGCGGACCGCTTCCTGCATCAGGATTTCGCGGTTCACCAGTTCTTCGCGCACGGCCTGTTGCAGCTTCGGCGAATCCTGTTGACCCTGCTGCACGAGTTGCTGGATCAGCGCATCGGCACGCGACTTCGGAATCGGCGTGCCGTTTACGACGGCGATGTTCTGTGCGAATGCAGGCGCGGCCGCGCAAGCAGCCAGCAAGACCCAATAGCGGGTTTTTTTCAAGGTCATCGGAAGTTTCCTAACGGGACAGCAAATTGAATTCTTCTGGCGTATAAGCCGTGATGGCGAGAGCGTGAATGCCGCGTTGCATGGCATC
This sequence comes from Paraburkholderia diazotrophica, assembly GCF_900108945.1. Taxonomy (GTDB): domain Bacteria; phylum Pseudomonadota; class Gammaproteobacteria; order Burkholderiales; family Burkholderiaceae; genus Paraburkholderia; species Paraburkholderia diazotrophica. The sequence goes on from NZ_FNYE01000001.1 coordinate 518,112, forward strand.
GGCCAGCGCATCATACACCATGCGATGTCGCGCCACGCGCGCCTTGCCGGCGAACGCGGCCGCCACGATAGTCACCGCGTAATGCCCGCCCGCCGACGCCCCGGCGTGGCCCGCATGCTGCGCGCTGTCGTCGCGCACGGTGATGGAATCGACGGGCGCGAGCGCGGCCGCGATGCGCGACTCGATCAGCGCGATGCGCTCGGCGGGGCTTGCTCGCAGAAAAACGTCAGGTGAAACGTCGTCGCTCATGTCACTCTTCCTTCATATACTTCGACAGCCACAGACTCTGCCCGACAATGAACACGACAAGGCAGCCGGTTGCGCCGAACAGCTTGAAGTTGACCCACGCATCGGTGGAAAAGTTGTATGCGACGAACAGGTTGAGGATGCCGAGCAGCACGAAAAACACGGCCCACACGATATTCAGCTGACCCCACACGCGATGCGGCAACTGGATCTGCTTGCCCATCATCGCTTCGATCAGATTCTTGTTGAACGCAATCGCCGATACGACCAGCACGACCGAGAATGCCCAGTAGAGCACGGTCGGCTTCCACTTGATGAAGGTGTCGTTGTGCAGCACGAGCGTCGCGCCGCCGAAAACGGTGACGACCCCAAGACTCACCCACAACATCGGGTCGACCTTACGGTGACGGAACGCGACCCAGGCGATCTGCACCAGCGTGGCGGCAATCGCGACGGCCGTCGCCGTGAAAATGCCCCACACCTTGTACGCAACGAAGAACAGGATGATCGGGAACAGATCGAACAGGAATTTCATTATCGGGGTCGGGAGTCCGGGGAAGTTGGGCGCATCCTGCGCGCAGTCAGCGATCGTTTCGGATGACGTGACGTGAATGGCGGCAAAGGCCAGTCCGGGCGGTCCGAAAAACGCTTGCCGTCGATCTTGTCCGCGACTGCGTGCATTGGCCCGCGCTCGCACGCCCGCGAAAAAATGCCGAGCGCGAGCGACGCTATCTGGGCTCGAATTGTAACGCAGGCCGGTTGATGCGGTCGCGCAAGCCGGCCCAAGCCGCCCATCACGACGAGCAGCTGACTTCCAGCGACGAAGCCCAATCGGGCGGCAGCCCCGCATACGCTTCGTACTCGGGCTGCTCGTCGAACGGATGGCGCAGCACGCCCGCAAGGCGCTCGACTTCGGAGAAGTCTTTTTCTTTCGCCTTCTGGATTGCCGTTTCGGCCAGATGATTGCGCAGCACGTATTTCGGGTTCACGCGGTTCATCGCGTCGGCGCGCGCGGCGTCGTCGCGCGTTTCGTGTGACAGCCGCGCGCGATAGTCGTTCGCCCATGCATCAAACGCGGCGCGATCGAGAAACAGGTCGCGCACGGGCGCATCGCCGCTTGCATCGTGCTTCGACAGCTTCGACAGATTGCGGAACGTCAGCGTGAAGTCCGCGCGGTTCGCGTGCATGATCTCGAACAGCTTGTTGACGAGCGCATCGTCGCCTTCGCGCTCGGTTTCGAGGCCGACTTTAGCGCGCATCCGCGTTTCGAGCGCGGGCGCGAAACGCGTCTTGAAGCCTTCGAGCACGCGCTGCGCATCCTGCACCGCGCGCTCGCCGCGCTGCGCTTCGTCGTAACGCTCGCCGAAGAGCGGCAGCAGACCTTGCGCGAGACAGAAGAGGTTCCAGTACGCGATCTGCGGCTGCATCCGGTACGCGTAGCGGCCCTGCGAATCCGAGTGATTGCAGATGTGATTCGCGTCGAAGCCGTCCATGAAGCCGAACGGACCATAGTCGATCGTAAGACCGAGGATCGACATGTTGTCCGTGTTCATCACACCATGGCAGAAGCCGACGGACTGCCACTGCGCGATCAGGTCAGCCGTCGACAGCACGGCTTCGTTCAGCAGCGCGAGATACGGGTCTTCGGCTTGCCTGCACGACGGATAAAAGCGGTCGATTACGTGATCCGCGAGCGAGCGCAACGCATCGACGCGGTCGTTCGCGTAGAAGTGCTCGAAATGCCCGAAGCGCACGAAGCTCGGCGACACGCGCGTAACCACGGCCGCCGTTTCCATTTCTTCGCGGCGCACGGGCTGATCGGAGCCCGTCACGCATAGCGCGCGCGTCGTGGGGATGCCGAGGTGATGCATCGCCTCGGAGCACAGATATTCGCGGATCGACGAGCGCAGCACCGCGCGGCCGTCGCCCATGCGCGAATAGGGCGTACGTCCGCCGCCTTTCAGCTGCAGCTCGAACCGTTCGCCTGCGTGCTCGACTTCACCGAGCGTGAGCGCACGGCCATCGCCGAGCTGACCGGCCCACACGCCGAACTGATGCCCCGAATACACCGATGCATACGGCAGCGAATCGGACGGCCAGTCGCGCGTGGTGTTGCCCGAGAAAAATTCCGCGAAGCCCGGCGTGCCCGCGAGAGCGGGATCGAAGCCGAGCATGTCCGCGACATCGGGCGCGAAGCCGACGACATACGGCGCAGGCAACGGCGCTGCGGGCAAACGGGTCAGAAAGACCGTGCCGAGTGCCGCGAAGCTGCCTTCACGCAGATTGTCGATGGTGCCTGCCGCCGTCGACATCGGACCGGACAAGCCGACGGATGGCCCTTCATTGCATGGGGAAAACGACATGTTGAGCGCCTCTTTATTAACCGATATTGTAATTGCGCGCCTGCCGCGCTGCAGGGCGCGCGTCTGCGGCGCATATCGAATGCCTGATCGTTCGGCGGCGCGGCCGCGCTCACGCATTCGAACGAATACATAAACTGGGAGACACCTGCGTATGACGACGCCGCTCTATGGACAGATGATGGACGTGCCGCTAACGGTCTCTTCGTTGCTCGCGCATGCATCGCGCCACTTCGGCACGACGGAGATCGTGTCGAAGCGCATCGAGGGCGACGTGCATCGCTACACGTACCGCGACTGCGAAAAGCGTGCGAAGCAGCTAGCGCAGGCGCTAATCGCGCTGGGCGTCGAAATGGGCGACCGGATCGGCACGCTCGCATGGAACGGCTACCGGCATCTGGAAACGTACTTTGGCACGACGGGCTTCGGCGCCGTATGTCACACGATCAATCCGCGCCTCTTTCCCGATCAGATCGCGTGGATCATCAATCACGCGGACGACCGCTACGTGCTGTTCGACATCACGTTTGCGCCGCTCGTCGATGTGCTCGCGCCGCAATGTCCGAACGTGCGCGGCTGGATCGCGATGACCGATGAGGCGCACATGCCGCGCATGTCGACGGCCGCATCGAGCTACGAAGCACTGCTCGCGCAGCACGACGGTGACTTCGACTGGCCGCTCATCGACGAACGTTGCGCGTCCAACCTTTGCTATACGTCGGGCACGACGGGCAATCCGAAGGGCGCGCTGTACTCGCATCGCTCGTCGGTGCTGCATGCGTTCGGCGCGTCGCTGCCGGATGCGATGGGCTTGTCCGCGCGCGATTGCGTGCTGCCCGTCGTGCCGATGTTCCATGTGAACGCATGGGGCATCCCGCATGCCGCACCGCTGACGGGCGCGAAGCTCGTGTTTCCTGGCAAGGATCTCGACGGCAAGTCGCTGTATGAACTGATGGAAGCCGAGCGCGTCACGTACTCCGCAGGCGTGCCGACCGTTTGGCTCGGGCTGCTGAACCACGTGCGCGAAGCGGGCGTGCGTTTTTCGTCGCTGACGCGCACGGTGATCGGCGGTTCCGCGTGCCCGCCCGCGATGCTCAGGATGTTCCAGGACACATATGGCGTCGAGGTGATCCACGCGTGGGGCATGACGGAGATGTCGCCGCTCGGCACGCTGTCGAAGCTCACGTGGGAGCAGACGCAGCGCTCGCCCGATGAGCAGCGCAAGCTGCGCGAAAAGCAGGGACACGTGATGTACGGCGTCGACATGAAGATCGTCGGCGACGACGGCCGCGAACTGCCGTGGGACGGCGTCGCATTCGGCGATCTGCATGTGCGCGGACCGTGGGTGATCGACCGGTATTTTCGCAGCGATGCATCGCCGCTCGTCGACGGCTGGTTCCCGACGGGCGACGTCGCGACCATCGACAAGGACAGCTTCCTGAACATCACCGACCGCAGCAAGGACGTGATCAAGTCGGGCGGCGAGTGGATCAGTTCGATCGACGTCGAGAACATCGCGATCGCGCATCCCGCCGTCGCGGAAGCGGCGTGTATCGCGTGCTCGCATCCGAAGTGGACGGAGCGGCCGCTGCTCGTCGTCGTGAAGCGCCCCGATGCCGACGTGACGCGCGACGAACTGCTCGCGTTCTACGAAGGCAAGATCGCGAAGTGGTGGATTCCCGATGACGTGGTGTTCGTCGACGAACTGCCGCACACGGCGACGGGCAAGCTGCAGAAGCTCAAGCTGCGCGAACGGTTTCGCGATCACGTGCTGCCGTCCGCGCTCGCAATCGAAAACTGCCCCTTCGACGACGAAGCGCACGCGAAAAGCGATCCGTCGTAGAGCGGGTTTACCCCCACGGAAAAGGCACATCGCGTGAATTGAACGAGCGTGCTTTTTTGTGTATCCTGCCTGCTATCGTTAAGGAACGTTAAAACGGCGGACAATGGTCCGCATGTTCCGATCATGGCCGCGTACCCGAATCGCGGCCGCATGGCATGGAGGCAGGCAGATGGCAGTGGACTACACGACACACGACGGCGTCGCCGTCATCACACTGAACAATCCCCCCGTCAATGGCCTCGGCCTGTCGACGCGCACGGGCATCATCGAGGGCATCGACCGCGCGCAGCACGATCCCGCCATCAAGGCGATCGTGCTGACGGGCGCGGGCAAGGCCTTCTCGGGCGGCGCCGACATCACCGAATTCAACACGCCGAAAGCGCTGCAGGAACCGACGCTGATGACGGTCATCAAGGCCGTCGAAGGCAGCGCGAAGCCGGTTGTCGCCGCGATTCACAGCGTCGCGATGGGCGGCGGGCTGGAACTCGCGCTCGGCGCGCATTATCGCGTTGCGGCGCCCGGCGCGCAGATCGCATTGCCCGAAGTGAAGCTCGGCATTCTGCCGGGCGCGGGCGGCACGCAGCGTCTGCCACGCGCACTCGGACTGGAAGCGGCGCTCAACATGATCGTGTCGGGTACGCCCGTCATGTCTGAGAAGTTCGCGGGCACGGGCCTGTTCGATGAGCTGATCACAGGCGATCTGCTTGAAAGCGCGCTTGCGTTTGCGCGCAAGGTCGGCGCGCAAAGCGGTCCGTATCCGAAGATCCGCGACCGCAAGATCGAGCATCCAAATGCGGCGGGCTTCATCCAGTTCGCGCGCAACAGCGTCGCGGCCGTCGCAAAGCAGTTTCCGGCGCCGCACAAGTGCATCGACGCGATCGAAGCGGGCGTGCTGAAGGGCTTCGAGCAAGGCATGAAGGTCGAGCGCGAATGCTTTCTCGCGCTCGTGCAGACGCCTGAGAGCAAGGCGCTGCGTCACGCGTTCTTCGGCGAGCGCGCGGCGAGCAAGATTCCCGACGTGCCGTCCGATACACCCGCGCGCGACATCAGGAAAGTGGCCGTGATCGGCGCGGGCACGATGGGCGGCGGCATCGCGATGAACTTCGTCAACGCGGGCCTGCCTGTGATGATGCTCGAAACGAAACAGGAAGCGCTCGATCGCGGCGTCGCGACGATCCGCAAGAACTACGAGGCGACCGTCAAGAAGGGAAAGCTGACGACGGAGGCGCTCGAAGAGCGCATGGCGCTGATCACGCCGACGCTCTCGTATGACGATCTCAAGGACGCCGATCTGATCATCGAAGCCGTGTTCGAAGAGCTCGGCGTAAAGGAACAGGTGTTCGGTCGTCTCGATGAAGTCGCGAAGCCGGGTGCGATCCTGGCGTCGAATACGTCGACGCTCGATCTGAACAAAATCGCCGCATTCACGAAGCGTCCGCAGGACGTGGTCGGCATGCATTTCTTCAGCCCCGCGAACGTGATGAAGCTGCTCGAAGTGGTGCGCGGCCAGGAGACCGCGAAGGACGTGCTCGCCACCGTCATGAAGGTCGCGAAGAAAATCAAAAAGACGGCGGTGGTGTCGGGCGTGTGCGATGGCTTCATCGGCAACCGGATGATCGAGCAGTACATCCGTCAGGCGCTCTTCATGCTCGAAGAAGGCGCGCTGCCCGCGCAGGTCGACAAGGCGATCGAGAAATTCGGCTTCGCGATGGGCCCGTTCCGCATGAGCGATCTGGCGGGCAACGATATCGGCTGGGCGATTCGCAAGCGGCGTTATCAGGAACATCCGGAGATGCATTATTCGAAGGTTGCTGACCGGCTGTGCGAGACGGGCCGCTTCGGGCAGAAGACGGGCGGCGGCTGGTACGACTACAAGGCGGGAGACCGCAACGCGTACCCGTCGAAGCAGATCGACGAGATGATCGTCGCGTATTCGAAGGAACTCGGCGTCGAGCGCCGCAAGATTTCCGACGACGAGATCGTCGAGCGACTCGTGTTCGCGCTCGTCAACGAAGGCGCGAAGATTCTCGAGGAAGGCATCGCGTCGAAGGCGTCGGACATCGATATGGTTTATCTGACGGGTTACGGCTTTCCGCTGTGGCGCGGCGGTCCGATGCTCTACGCGGATACCGTCGGGCTCTACAACGTCGAGCGCGCGATCCGCCGTTATGCGGCGCAAGCGAATGGCGACGCCTGGCAGATTGCTCCCGGCATCGTCGAACGCGCGGCGCAAGGGCGCGGCTTCAACGGCTGAACGGGAACGGGCCGCTGACTGGATCGAAGCACGGCGTCGAAGGAATAGCTTCGACGCAACAGCGCGGAAGGAACAGCGATGAAAAGTGCCAACGAAGTTCTGCTCGTCGTCGACGTGCAGAACGACTTCATGCCAGGCGGCGCGCTCGCAGTCGCGCGCGGCGACGAAATCGTGCCGCTCGTGAACCGGCTCGCGCGGCGTTTCAGCCACGTCGTGCTGACGCAGGACTGGCATCCGCCGTCGCATGTGTCGTTCGCGGCGAACCACGCGGGGCGCCAGCCGTTCGAGACGATCGCGCTGCCGTACGGCGAGCAGGTGCTGTGGCCGACGCATTGCGTGCAGGACACGCCTGGCGCCGCACTGCACGCGGACCTCGACATTCCACATGCGCGCGCGGTGATCCGCAAGGGCCATCACGCGGACGTCGACAGCTATTCGGCGTTTCTCGAAGCAGACCGCAAGACGCCGACGGGCCTCGCCGGCTACCTGCGCGACACGGGCGTGACGCGCGTGTGGTGCTGCGGGCTGGCGACCGACTATTGTGTCGCGTGGTCCGCGCTCGACGCGCGCGCGGCGGGTTTCGAGGCCGCCGTCATCGAAGACGCGACCCGCGCAATCGATCTGAACGGTTCGCTGGACAATGCGTGGCGCGACATGCGCGCTGCGGGTGTCGACCGCGTGCAATCGACGGATGTGCTGGCCTGAGTCGTCCAGCGCAAAGCGAACCTCACATATTCTTTGGAAAGCTGGAGACGTAGATGACTGATGCCGTAATCGTATCGACTGCCCGCACGGGTCTTGCCAAATCGTGGCGCGGCGCGTTCAACATGACACATGGCGCGACGCTTGGCGGACACGCGACGCAGGCCGCCGTCGAACGCGCGAAGATCGACCCGGCGCGCGTCGAGGACGTGATCATGGGCTGCGCGAACCCCGAAGGCGCGACGGGCTCGAACATCGCGCGGCAGATCGCGCTGCGCGCGGGGCTGCCCGTGACGGTGCCGGGCATGACCGTCAACCGCTTCTGCTCGTCGGGGCTGCAGACGATCGCGTTGGCCGCGCAGCGCGTGATGGTCGGCGAGGGCGATGTGTTCGTCGCGGGCGGCGTCGAGTCGATCTCGTGCGTGCAAAACGAAATGAATCTGCACATGCTGCGTGAAGGCTGGTTGATGGAACACAAGCCGGAGATCTACTGGCCGATGCTGCAGACGGCCGAAACCGTCGCGAAACGCTATTCGATTTCGAAGGAGCGTCAGGACGAATACGGCGTGCAGTCGCAGCAGCGCGCGGCGGCGGCGCAGGAAGCAGGGCGCTTCAACGATGAGATCGTCCCGATGACGGTGCTCGCGGGTGTCGCCGACAAGGCGAGCGGGCGCATGTTCACGAAGGAAGTGACGATCGCCGCCGACGAAGGCATCCGCGCAGATACGACGCTCGAAGGCGTGTCGAAGATCCGCACGGCGGTGCCGGGCGGCGTGATCACGGCGGGCAACGCGAGCCAGTTTTCGGACGGCGCGTCGGCGTGCGTGGTGATGAACGCGAAGGTCGCCGAGCGCGAAGGGCTGCAGCCGTTGGGCATCTTCCGCGGCTTCGCGGTCGCGGGCTGCGAACCGGACGAAATGGGCATCGGCCCTGTATTCGCCGTGCCGAAACTGCTGAAGCAGGCGGGACTCAAGGTCGACGATATCGGTCTGTGGGAGCTGAACGAAGCGTTCGCCGTGCAGGTGCTGTATTGCCGCGACAAGCTCGGTATTCCGAACGAACGCCTGAACGTCAACGGCGGCGCGATTGCCGTCGGGCATCCGTATGGCGTGTCGGGCGCGCGCCTGACGGGCCATGCGCTGATCGAAGGCAAGCGGCGCGGCGCGAAGTTCGTCGTGGTGACGATGTGCATCGGCGGCGGCCAGGGCGCGGCGGGATTGTTCGAAATCGCCTGATCGCGTTGGCATCGGCTGGTGGAAGCCCGCGTGTGAAAGCACGCGGGCTTTTTGTTGTCGGCGTTTTTTGCGTGCGTTGATGATGCGGCGATTGATCGTACGTTCGACGCGGCGATTGATCCGATGTTCGTGCAACGCATGCCGATGACAACGACGACGCGGCGGCAGGCACAGGATTCGCTCGCGAACGTCGACACGCTCCCGGTTTAAACGGGTCTGGAATGCACGCATGGCGATGGCTTCGACCACCATCATCGAAGACGGGCAGCGAAGTTCGCTGCAAACGGCGTTGCATGGGAACAGAGTACGGTGCTGAGGCTCCAACTTTGCATGGGATCGGGTAGTGCGCTGAAGCGCCAACTCTGGTCGATAGCTTTGCATGGGACCAGAGTAAGGCGCTAAAGCGCCAACTCTGGTCGACAGGAGGAAATCATGCGAATGCGGGTTGCTTGCGTCGCCGTTGTGCAGACGGTGGCGCTGTCGGTCGCATCGGGTGCTGCGTCGGCGCAATCGCAGGCTTACACGAACGAGACCGTCTATCTGTACGCGGGACCGGCGCAGGACTATCCCGTCGTCGCGCAACTGCCATCGGGACAGCCCGTGACCGTCTACGGCTGCGTCAGCGGCTATACGTGGTGCGATGTCGAGATTGCGGACGCGCGCGGCTGGGTCTACGGCGGCTATCTGACGTATCCGTATCAGGGCAGCAGCGTCCCCGTGATGAACTACGGCGAAGTCATCGGTCTGCCCCTCGTCACGTTCTCGCTGGGCACCTACTGGGGCCATTACTATCGCGAGCGCCCGTGGTATCCGGACCGTTCGCGCTGGGAACATCATCCGCCGCCGCCACACCGGCCGCCGCCTCCGCCGCAGGGCGCGAACCGGCCGCCGCCGGCATCGCCGAATCAGCCGCCACCGCCCGAGCAAGGTCCGCAGCCGCTCGGTGCCGAACACGGACATCGGGCGGGGCCGCCGCAAGGTGCCGCTCCACCACCTCCGATGCAAGGCGGTCGGCCGCAACCCGGGCAGCCTCAGATGCAGGGTGGTGGGCCACGACCGGGGCAACCGCCGATGCAGGGCGGTGGACCCCGGCCTCAGCAGCCGCAGATGCAGGGAGGAGGTCCGGCGGGTCCGCCGCCCGTGCAGGGTGGTGGGCGTCCACAAGGGCCGCCGCCTGCCCAGGGCGGCGGGCATCCGTCGGGGCCGCCACCCGGCCCGGCGGTGGCGCGTCCAACCGGGCCGCCAGCGGGGCAAGGGGAACACAATGCGCAGAGGCCGTCAGGCGCGACGCCGGGACAAGGCCCGCCCATCACGAACCACTGAGCGTCTCGCGGCACCGAAGCGCACTCATCGGCCGCCAATCCCGGCGCGTTCACGCCGCCTGATCAACGGCGAACGCGCCGCACATGACGTCGCCGCAGCGGCCGGGCACGAACCCGCCGCGACAGCTACAGCCCGCTCATATTGCCCATCGGCAGCGACAGCGTGCCCTGATCGATGAAGCGCGTGCCGCCCGTGATGCCGCCCGCGAGGCGTCCGCGCAGCACATAGGGCAGGTTGCCCGTCTGTGCGCTGTCGGCGAAGGCGAACGCCTGACGCACGGCGGCAAACGCGGGCACCGTCAACGGCACGCTGATCACTGTTTCGCCGAAACGCGGCACGCTGCCGGCCTGATCGCTGACGCCGCTCGCGAATGGCTTGCCGTTCAGATCGAGTTCGACGGAAACGCCGTTGTAGTCGATGGGCGCGTCGTTCGGGTTCTGCACGCGCAGTTTCAGACTGAAGCGCATTTCCATGCCCTCGCCCGCGAGCGGCTCGATGCCCGCGACGTTCACGCGCAGCGGATCGTGGCCGAACATGCCCGCGCAACCGGCCACCGACAGCATGGCAACGACGAAGAACAACACGCGAAGGGAGCGCCAGACGCGCTGAATGGCCATGGTCATGCACCTCATCAAGGAAGCACGCGAAACGGCGTGCATCGGATGAATTCTAGCGGGGCGCACGACGGACGGCGCGCCCGAGCGAGCGCAACGGCGAGTGAGGCGGCGAGCGAACCAACGCGCCCCAGTGCCCCCGCTTTTCCGATTCCCGCCGCGATGAGACAATCGCGCCGCCCGTCGCGCGCCTTGTTTTGCGCCGACCTGTTTCGCGCCGACCTGTTTCGCGCCGACCTGTTTCGCGCCGACCTGTTTCGCGCAGAAGGCGGCGCGCATGAACGACGCCATCACCGCGCGTTTCGCGATGCCGCCCGGCTCGTCCCGATTGCAACGATCTGCATGAAACCAAAAATGGAAACCATTGTCCTCGCCGCCGATCTTCTCGGCACGTTCATCTTCGCGATCGAGGGCGCGGTCGCGGCGATGCACAGCGGCCTCGATCTGCTCGGCGTGATGGTGATCGCATTCGTCGCGTCGCTGGGCGGCGGCGTGACGCGCGATCTGCTGATCGGCGCGAGCCCGCCCAATGCGATTCGCGACTGGCGCTATCCGGCGCTGACCTTCGTCGCCGGCCTGCTCACTTTCCTTTTTCATTCCGACGCCGAAGGCTTTCCCGCGTCCTGGCTCATGGTGCTCGACGCGGCGGGGCTGGCGCTGTTCGCCGTCGCAGGCGTCGAGAAGGCGATCCTGTTCGGAATCCGGCCGTTCGTGGCGGCGCTGATGGGCGCAGTGACGGGCGTCGGCGGCGGTGTGATCAGGGACGTGCTGCTCGCGCGCATCCCGTCCGTCCTCGTCGCCGATATCTATGCTACGGCTGCGTTCTTCGGCGCGGTTGTCGTGTTGATCGGACGTCGCATGGGTCTTTCGCCTGCGATGGCGGGCGTGATGGGCGGCGTCGCGTGCTTCGTGTTGCGCGTCGTCGCGGCCACGCATGGATGGCATCTGCCGCGCGCGCGAATCTGAGCGCAGTCTGTGCGACCGATGCGAATAGCAGGCGTCAAAAAAGTAGACGTCAACAGTAGAACGCCATGCTCCGGCGTATTTGGCGGCGCAGCGCCCGCACATCGGTCGATGGCCTTGGGCGCCGCGCCTTCTGCCGGTCGTGTCGCGCGTCTACTTCAATCCGCCGACGATTCGTTCCATCTCCTCTTCGCCGAACGCGCGCATCGTCGCCGTGCGGACGTTGCCCTGCGCAGCGAGCGCAAGGCCGAGGCGGGTCGTGGTTTCGTCGTCGGGCGAGTCGAACGAGATCACCACGTCGTACGCGCCCAGCGTCCAGTTCACGGTGCCGATCGTTACGCCCATCGCCTTGCTGATTTCGCGGAATGCGCGCGCCCGGTTGACCGTGTCTTTCGCGGTGCGTACGCCCTGATCGGTCCAGTTGGCTAGCATGATGTAAGTGGCCATGTTGTCCTCGTGATGGGAAAGTGGAACTGCCGCGCGCGTGCCGTGACGTCGTTCGCGACGCACGGACGAACGAACGCGGCACGGCGCGCGGGCCGTTTTCTATGCGTGCATAAAGACGCAAAGAGCAAGGAAGACAAGGCGGCCACAGTACGAGAGGATGGGTGCTCGGGAGAGGAAAGGCCGCGGATCGTTGACGCCCGGTTTCGCGTTGCGCGCTGTTTTCGACTGCTGTGCGACTGCGTTGCGACTGCCTTGCGGATGCCGCGCACGGCCGGGCTGACTGCCAGAAAAGTATAGGCGACGCGGCGCGTCCGAAGGAGCCAATTGCAAGCGCCGATGTACTTTTGTCCTATGCCGCGCAGCCCGATCCATGCATGCGCACAGTGCGCGTATCATCTGACGACGCGTCTATGATGCAACGCATACCGGGCATGCGCAGTCATCGCACAGTCAACAGCAAAGGTGAACCCTTGATTCGTCATATCGTGATGTGGAAGCTCAAAGCGGCAGAAGGCGCGACGCGCGAACAGAACGCGCTGCAGCTGAAGGAAAAACTCGAAGCATGCCGCGATGCCGTGCCGGGCATCGTGCGTCTCGATGTAGGCATCGCGACGCCAGGCCTTGCTTCGACCTGTGACATCGTGCTCGTCTGCGACTTCACGGACAAGGCGGCCCTCGACGCCTATCAGGTTCATCCCGTGCACCAGCTCGTGAAGAGTTTTCTCGCGCCCATCCGCGAATCGCGCGAGGCAGTCGACTATGAAATTTGAATACCGATGACCCATCAACCCAATCACATGGTGATCGAAAGTCCATTCATCGATCATCTCGGCGCGCAGCTCGTGTCGGCAACGGACGGTACGAGCGAAGTCGTGCTGACGCTGCGCCCCGAGCATCTGAACACATGGGCCGTCGCGCACGGCGGCATCACGATGACGCTTGCCGATTGCGCGCTGGCGATGGCCGCGCGCAGTCTCGCCGCAGATGGCATCGGCGTCGTGACCGTCGAAATGAAAGTGAACTTCATGCAGCCCGGCAGCGACGAGTTGCGCGCAACGGCCCGCGTGCTGCACCGCTCGACCACGATGGCCTATTGCGAAGGCGAGATTCGCGACAGCGAAGGCCACTTCGTCGCGAAGGCGCTCGGCACATTCAAGTACATGCGGCGGCTTGCCGTCGGCCGCGAGGTCAGGCAGCAGCGGCTGCGCAGCGATCCATCCGCGAGACCCGGTCCCAGCGACGGCTGAACGCGCGGCCCGGCGCTTTCATCGATGACCGAACAATTTACGGAGACAACCGTCATGGCCGAAGTCAATCGTCAGATCCTCCTCGTGTCGCGTCCGCAGGGCGCGGCATCTGCAGACAATTTCAAGCTCGTCGAAGCGCCGCTCGCGCCGCTCGCCGACGGCGAAGTGCGCGTGCGCAATCACTACCTGTCGCTCGATCCGTACATGCGCGGCCGCATGAACGACGCGAAGTCGTACGCGCCGCCGCAGCCGTTGAACGAGGTGATGATCGGCGGCACGGCGGGCGAAGTGATCGAGTCGAAGAACGCGGCGTTCAAGCCCGGCGACAAGGTGATCGGCATGTTCGGCTGGCAGGAGTTCGGCACGTCGGACGGCAAGGGCTTGCAGAAGGTCGACGACACACACGTACCGCTATCCGCGTATCTCGGACCTGTCGGCATGCCGGGCGCGACGGGCTGGTACGGGCTCAACAGGATCATCGCGCCGAAGGCGGGCGAGACGGTCGTCGTCAGCGCGGCGAGCGGGGCCGTCGGCAGCGTCGTCGGGCAACTGGCGAAGCTCGCGGGCGCGCGCGCAGTCGGCATTGCGGGCGGCGCGGAGAAATGCCGCTATGTCGTCGAGACGCTCGGCTTCGATGCGTGCGTCGACTACAAGGCGGGCAACCTATACGAGGACCTGAAGGCGTCGACGCCTAACGGCGTCGACGGCTGCTTCGAGAACGTCGGCGGCGACGGGCTCGACGCGACGCTCGCGCGGATGAACGCGTTCGGCCGCATCGCAGTGTGTGGGTATATTGCCGGTTATGACGGTGCGCCCGTGCCGCTCAAGCATCCGTCGTTGATCCTCACGCAGCGTCTGCTCGTGCAGGGCTTCATCATCACCGAACACCTGGATGTATGGCCCGCTGCGCTGAAGGAGCTGGGCACGCTCGTCGCGCAAAAGAAGCTGCACTATCGCGAGTCGATCGCGCACGGTCTGGAGAATGCGCCCGAAGCGTTTCTCGGCATGCTGAAGGGGCGCAACTTCGGCAAGCAGCTCGTCAAGCTGATTTGAGAGGGGCGTCGTCAGATACTGACTGCGCGCATTGGTCCACTAAGGGAGTCTGCATGTTCCAGTTCGACGGCAAGGCTGCCGTTATCACCGGCGCGGCGAGCGGCTTTGGCCGCGCGTTCGCGGAAAAGGGCGCGTCGCTCGGCATGAAGCTCGCGCTCGCGGATGTCGATGCAGGCGCGCTCGCGCAAACGGTCGACGCGCTGCGCGCGTCGGGAGCGGAAGTCGTCGGCGTGCGCACGGACGTCTCTGATGGCGCGCAGGTTCAGGCGTTGGCGGATGCCGCGCTCGCGGCCTTCGGCAAGGTCCATCTGCTCTTCAACAACGCGGGCGTCGGCGCGGGCGGCTTCCTGTGGGAAAGCTCGGCGAACGACTGGGCGTGGGTGTTCGGCGTCAACGTAATGGGTGTCGCGCATGGCGTGCGCGTCTTTACGCCGATCATGCTCGCGCAGAACGAGCCCGCGCATATCGTCAATACGGCGTCGGTGGCGGGCTTGCTGTCGCCGCCGTCGATGGGCATCTACAATGCGTCGAAGCATGCGGTCGTGTCGCTGACGGAGACGCTGTATCACGACTTGCGGAACGCGGGCGGCGAGGTCAGTTGCTCGCTGCTGTGTCCGGCGTTCGTGCCGACAGGCATCGCGGACGCCGAGCGCTCGCGTCCAGAATCGCTGCGCAACGGCGCGCAACCGACTCGCTCGCAACTCGCCGCCGACAAGCAGCTACAGCGCGCCGTGCGTTCCGGCAAGCTGAGCGCGGCGGATGTCGCGAACCTGACGTTCGACGCGATCGCCGAGCGGCGCTTCTATATCCTCACGCATCCCGCCATTCTCGCGACCGTGCGGTTGCGCCACGAGGATATCGAGCAGCAGCGCAATCCGACCGACCCGTTATCGCTGAAGCCCGAGGTGAAGGAAGCCCGTTAGCGCGCGCATCGCTGGCATGGGTAACGTAAGTGCTTCGTGGCATCACGTGGCATCATACGGCGCTCACTCAACCGACGGGCGCGTGTGCGCCGCCGACAGAACATGCCGTTGAACCCGAAGATCGAGCAGGTGCTCGACATGATCGCGCGCGCAAAGCGCCCCGCGTATCATGACCTGAGCGCGCAGGAAGCGCGCGCATCATACGAAAAGAGCGCGCCGATACTCGAAGTGCCCGCTGCGCCGATGTTTTCCGTCGAAGACATCGACGTGCCCATGCGCGACGGCGTGCCGATCCGCGTGCGTCTCTATCATCCCGCCGAGCCTCAGTGGGCAAATCCCGCGCCCGCGCTCGTCTACTATCACGGCGGCGGCTTCACGGTCGGCAGCGTGAACACGCACGATGCGATCTGCCGGATGTTCGCGCGCGACGCGCAGTGCGTCGTGATGTCGGTCGATTACCGGCTCGCGCCCGAGCACAAGTTCCCGACGGCCGTCGACGATTCGTTCGACGCGCTCAAGTGGCTGCATGAGAACGCGGCGCTCTATGGCATCGACGCGCGCCGCATCGCCGTCGGCGGCGATAGCGCGGGCGGCACGCTCGCCACCGTCTGCGCCGTGCTTGCGCGAGACGCGGATATCGAGCTCGCGCTGCAACTGCTGATCTATCCCGGCACGACGGGCCACCAGCAGACCGATTCGCACGAACGCCTCGCGGACGGCTACCTGCTGTCCGGCGACACGATTCAATGGTTCTTCGAGCAATACCTGCGCAACGACGACGATCGCCATGACTGGCGTTTCGCGCCGCTCGACGGCACGCGCGGCGCGCCGGATTTTCATCGCGTGGCGCCCGCGTGGATTGCAACGGCCGAGTACGATCCGCTGAGCGACGAAGGCGAGGCCTATGCGCACAAGCTGCGCGCAGCGGGCAATGCCGTCGCGTTCAAGTGCTACGCGGGCATGATCCACGAGTTCTTCAAGATGGGCGGCTACGTGCCCGACGTCGCCCGCGCGCATGCGGACGCCGCGGCGGCATTGCGCGCAGCGTTCGGCGTCGAATAGGGCGCGTGTTTTCTGGCGCGGCGTTGCGCTACGCAATATCGAACGTGAAGGAACGCTCGTAATCGCCGGGACGCACCACGCGGTGCGAACCGTTGTCGTCGCTGCGTTCGAGCGCCGACACGCTGAGGCGCGCGTTTTGTGCGAGCACCCGCAACGCCGTGGTGCCTCGCGTGCCGTAGTCGGGCGTATCGATGAAGGCCGCCGACAGCGCGCGTTCACGCTCGAGCGAAATGCCCGTCGCCGGCAGTTCGTCGTCGCGCGCGACGTGCGGATCGCGCATCAGGCCGACCAGCGTCGCGAGCGGTGCGCGCGCATCACCGGCGAGCACTTGTGTGAGTTCGGCGCGCTTGTGCACGAGCTTCGGCCACGGCGTGTCGAGCACCGCGTTCGAGATGCCGTGCGTGCCCGGCGCGAGCAGCGTCGGCTCGGCGGGCGAGCGGTTGCAGTACCAGGCCAGTTCGCGCCGCTTCCAGTCGCCCACCAGCAGATTGAAGCCGTTATACATGTCGCCGTCTTGCGCGACTTGCAGCAGATAGTCGAGCGGCGGTGTGCCGCGTTCGATGCCGTGGCCATTCGACAGCCAGTTGCTGACCAGCGTGCCACGCGTCGGCGCGTCGGCGCGCATTTCGCTTGGCGCGCGATAGTTGGTGAGCGCGGCGAAGCGTCCGTCGCGTGTCATCCCGAGCCACGTGCCGCCGCCGACGAGATCGCGTCCCGCGAGCAGATTGGGCGCATCGTCCCACCAGTGCATCGGCTCGGCTGTGCGCTTGAGGAATTCGTCGCGATTCGCAACGAGCGTGAATAGCGGACCGTCGGACGCATCGGGGCGCCAGTCGAACACGATCAGACACATCGGAAAAAGTCTAGGTAGCGAGAGTGCGTGAACACGGCGGGACCATGCCGCGCCCGAACAAAAAGGCGCAGCGCGTTGAGCATGCAGGTATCGCTTTGGCTCAGATTTCCGCCGGGAGCGCGTAAGGCAACGGCAGGAAAGCGAGCGCCGGACCGTCCGCCGAGCCCAGATGCACGGTGCCGTTTTCGAGCGCGGCGAGCTTGATCTCGACGAGCGCATCGACGCCGCCGTCGGGCGCCGCCGCCGTATTGACGAGCATCCCGCACGGCTGGCCGGGATCGTCCGAATGGAAGAGCTCGGCGCCCGGCACGACGTTTTCCGTTTCGCCCGCGACGTTCGCGAGCGCCATGCGCCGCTTGATCGTCCCGCGATACTGGCTGCGCGCGACCACTTCCTGGCCTGGATAGCAGCCCTTGCGGAAATTGACGCCGCCGAGCACGTCGAAGTTGACCATCTGCGGGACGAACTGCTCGGTCACGCGCTGCGTGATGCGCGGTTCGCCGGCACGGATGTCGAGCCAGTCCCACACGGCAGGCGACACGCGCGCGAGTTTCGCTTCGAGCGCGGGCAGGCGCGCTTCGACTTCGGCAATCGGGCCGACCCACACATAGCGCAGGCGTCCCGCCGCATCCGGCACACGCACGAGTGAGCCTGCCGGGCCGTCGACTTTCACGTGCACGCCGTCGGGAATCGCGTCGAACACGCCGGAGAGCGCGGCGCGCACGTCACCGGCGAGGCCGATCGCGAGCGTTTCGTCCGTCGCGTCGGACAGTTTCGCTTTCGCGCGCAGCACGAACATCGACAGGCGCTTTTGCACGGCGGCCTGCACGTCCTTCGATACCAGCATCCGGATCGTCTCGCCGCTGCACCACATGAGCAACGACGCGAGCAGGCGGCCTTTCGCCGAGCAATAGCCGGCAAGGCGCGCGGTGGCCGCGTCGAGATGCTGTGTGTCGTTGGTGAGCTGCGAATGCAGGAAGGAGGCGGCGTCGTCGCCCTTCGTATCGATCACGCCGAACTGCGGAAGCGGCATGAAAGCGCCGCGCGAAAGCACGGCGTCGAACTCGTCGCGCGCGGGTCGCGGGAACGCGGGAAGCGAAACGGAAGCGGGGACAGCGGTGCCGGGAGCTGCGAGCGGTACGTTCATGGATTCGGTGAACAGTCAAATCTGACTTTGGCGGAGGCAAGCAAGTATTATATTGGCTTCACTCCTGCCATGTTTCGCATGACCTTTTTGAAGAAATGTCTCATCGCTTGCGTCGTGCTCGCGATGCTGACCGTCGCCGCGGCCTTCGGCGCGTATCACTGGGCCAACACACCCGTCCAACTCGCCACCCCGCAACTCGACGTCACGATCAAGCCGCATAGCAGCCTGCGCAGCGTCACGGCGCAGCTCAACCGGGGCGGCGTGCCCGTCGAGCCCGAGCTTTTCGTCATCATGACGCGCGTGCTCGGGCTGCAGACGGCGCTCAAATCGGGCAACTACGAGTTCAAGCAGGGCATCACGCCGTACGAAGTGCTGCAGAAAATCGCGCGCGGCGACGTCAACGAGTATGTCGCGACGATCATCGAAGGCTGGACGTTCAGGCACATGCGCTCGGAACTGGATTCGAATCCGGCGTTGAAGCACGACACAGCGACCATGTCCGACGCCGATATCCTGAAGGCAATCGGCGCGCCGGAAACGCCGACGGGCACGGGCGAAGGGCTGTTCTTCCCCGACACCTACCTGTTCGACAAAGACACGAGCGATCTCGACGTCTACCGCCGCGCGTACCGGCTGATGAAGCTGCGCATCGACGACGCATGGGCCGGGCGCGCGCCGGGCCTGCCGTACAAGACGCCGTATGAGGCGCTGACGATGGCGTCGATCGTCGAAAAGGAAACGGGCAAGGCCTCCGATCGGGCGATGGTCGCGGGCGTGTTCGCGAACCGTCTGCGCGCGGGCATGCCGCTGCAGACCGACCCGACCGTCATCTACGGAATGGGCGACAGCTACACGGGCCATCTGCGCAAAAAGGATCTGCAGACGGACACTCCCTACAATACCTACACGCGGATGGGCCTGCCGCCTTCGCCGATCGCGCTGCCGGGCGTCGCGTCGCTGCAGGCCGCGCTCAACCCCGCGCCGACCAGCGCGCTGTATTTCGTCTCGCGCGGCGACGGCAGCAGCATTTTTTCTGACACACTCGGCGATCACAACAAGGCCGTCGACAAATACATTCGAGGGCAATGATGGCGCGGGGCAAATTCATCACGTTCGAGGGCATCGACGGCGCGGGCAAGACCACGCATCTCGGCTGGTTCCGCGACCGGCTGGAGCAGAAGGTTGCGGCAACGGGCCGCGCCGTCGTCATGACGCGCGAGCCGGGCGGCACGAAGCTCGGCGAAACGCTGCGCGACATCCTGCTGCATCAGCCGATGGACCTCGAAACCGAGGCGCTGCTGATGTTCGCCGCGCGCCGCGAACATCTCGCCCAGGTGATCGAGCCGGCGCTGGCGCGCGGCGACTGGGTGCTGTCCGACCGCTTCACCGATGCGACATTCGCGTACCAGGGCGGCGGGCGCGGCCTGCCGCGCGACAAGCTGGAGACGCTCGAACGCTGGGTGCAGGGCGGCTTTCAGCCGGACCTGACGGTACTGTTCGACGTGCCGCCCGATACGGCCAGCGAACGCCGCAGCGCGGCGCGCGCGCCGGATCGCTTCGAGAGCGAATCGCACGCGTTCTTTACCCGCACCCGCGCCGAATATCTGCGCCGCGCCGAGGAAGCGCCTTATCGATTCGCTATCATCAACTCGACGCGCAGCATCTCCGATATTCAGAAACAACTTGAGAAGTTGATTGCACCGTTATGATTTAAAAGCATTATAAGCGTACGTATGGCCTGCAGAGATGTTGGGTCAACACGTGAGAAAATCTCTTCAACCCATTGAATCAAAAGACAATGATTTATCCGTGGCAAACCGACGACTGGAACCGCCTGCAGCAGCTGCGCGCCCACTGGCCGCATGCGTTGCTGCTCCATGGGCAGGCCGGAATCGGCAAGCTGCGCTTTGCCCAGCATCTTGCGCAGGGGCTGCTGTGCGAATCGGCGTTGCCGAACGGCGAGCCGTGCGGCAAGTGCGCGGCGTGCAACTGGTTCAGCCAGGGCAATCATCCGGACTACCGGATCGTGCTACCCGAGGCCCTTGCCGCCGAAGCGGGCTTCGTCAACGCCGCGGGCGATGAAAAAGCGGAGAAAGCCGACAAGGCGGACGCCGACGACGGCGGCAAGAAAACGCGTACGCCGAGCAAAGAGATCAAGATCGAACAGGTGCGGGCGCTGCTGGACTTTTGTGGCGTGGGCTCGCATCGCGGCGGCATGCGCGTCGTCGTGCTGTACCCCGCGGAGGCGCTGAATGTCGCCGCCGCCAATGCGCTGCTCAAGACGCTCGAAGAGCCGCCGGCGGGCGTCGTGTTCCTGATGGTGTCGGCGCGCATCGACAGGCTGCTGCCGACCATCATTAGCCGCTGCCGTCAGTGGCCGATGACGACGCCTTCGCCCGAAGCCGCCACGGCCTGGCTTGCGGCGCAGGGCATCGACGATGCGCTGGGCCTGCTCGCGGAAGTGGGCGGCGCGCCACTGACGGCGCTCGCGCTGGCGAGCGACGAAAGCCGGCCGCTGCGCGACTGGACGCTGAAGCAACTGGCGGCCGGTCCGGACTGCGATGCGTTCGCCTGCGGCGAGACGCTGCAGAAGCTGCCTGTGCCGCTCGTGCTCGGCTGGCTGCAGCGCTGGATGTACGACCTGCTCGCGCAGGCCACGGCGGGCACGCCGCGCTATTTCCCGGCGGCTGCGTCGGCGCTCGCGCGCTGCGCGTCGCTGGCCGATGCGCACGCATTCGCGCGTTTTATGCGGACGGTCACACGGCAGCGAGCCGTCGAAAACCATCCGCTCAACGCGCGGCTCGTGTTCGAGGAACTGTTTCTCGGCTATCGCGACCTGTTCGTGTAGCCCGCACGGAGCGGCGCGCGCCTGCCGTTTCGCCGTGCTTCCTGTCCCATTTCATTGAACGACATCGACATGACCTTTCAGTACCGCGACGCCACGCTCGACGATCTGCCCGAAATCGTCGCCATTTACAACTCGACCGTGCCGTCGCGGCAGGTCACGGCCGATCTCGAGCCCGTCAGCATCGACAGCCGCCGCGCGTGGTTCGATGCGCATGGCCCCGAGAAGCGTCCGCTGTGGGTGGTCGAGGACCAGGGGCGCATCATCGGATGGCTGAGCTTTTCTGATTTCTACGGCCGTCCAGCCTATCAGCGCACGTCCGAGGTCAGCATTTATCTGCACGAAGCGGCGCGCGGCAAGGGCTTGGGCAAGAAACTGCTTGCAGCTTCGCTGGAAGCGGCGCCGAAACTCGGCATCGATACGGTGCTCGGTTTCGTGTTCGGCCACAATGAGCCGAGCGTGCGGCTTTTCCAATCGTTCGGCTTTACCGCGTGGGGCACGCTGCCGCGCGTCGCGGTGCTGGATGGCGTCGAGCGCGATCTCGTCATCCTCGGCAAGCGTCTGGACCGTTCACACTAAGGGCGCTCCGATTCGCCATCGGATTTTTCGCAGGACTTCACCATGTTTGTCGATTCGCATTGCCACATCAACTTCGAGGGGCTCGGCGACCGCCTGCCGCAAGTGCTGGAGAACATGCGCTCGCATGCCGTGACGCATGCGTTGTGCGTATCCGTCGATTTCGAAACGCTGCCGTCCGTACTGGACATCGCGAGCGCGTATGACAACGTGTACGCGTCGGTTGGCGTGCATCCCGATCACGAGGACGCCCGCGAGCCGACCGTCGGCGAGCTGGTCGAGCTGGCGCAGCATCCGAAGGTGGTCGCGATCGGCGAAACGGGGCTCGACTACTACCGGCTCGAAGGCCGCTCGATCGACGACATGGAGTGGCAGCGCGAGCGTTTTCGCGTGCACATCCGCGCCGCGCATCGGACGGGCAAGCCGCTGATCATCCATACACGCTCGTCGTCGGCTGACACGCTGCGGATCATGGCCGAGGAGCGCGCGAGCGAGCCGGGCGGCGTGATGCACTGCTTCACCGAGCCGTGGGCCGTTGCCGAACAGGCGCTCGCGCAGAATTTCTACATTTCGCTGTCGGGCATCGTCACGTTCAAGAATGCGACCGACGTGCAGAATGTCGCGCGCCGCGTGCCGCTCGATCGGTTGCTGATCGAAACCGACTCGCCGTACCTCGCTCCCGTGCCGTATCGCGGCAAGCCGAATGAACCTGCGTACGTGAGCTATGTCGGACGCTTCATCGCGCAGCAACGCGAGATGCCGGACGAAGCGCTCGCCGCTGCAACGACCGAGAACTTCTTCCGCCTGTTCAAGATTCCGGCGCCGGCAGGTGCTTGAGTCGTGAAGTCAGCAATATCAATGGGATAGGAAATTTTCCTAAAGTAAAGCATGAAAAAATACATGATCGAGGGCCATAACGGCGTGCATCTTCGTCCGACCATCGCCCGCGCCACGCGTCTGCGCCGGCGTTTCGCGGCCGTGTCGCTGGCAGCGGGTGTCGCGTTCGCGACGCTCGGCGCGCTGCCTGCACATGCGGCGTCCACCGACACGATGATCAAGGCCGTCAAGTTCGACGACGTGAAGGAAGTGAAGAAGCAGCTCGCGAACGGCATGGACCCGAACATGGCCGACAACCAGGGCATGCCGCTCCTGGTGATCGCCGCGCGCGAGAAGTCCGACAAGGTGGTCGCGGCGCTGATCGACAACCCGAAGACGGACGTCGAAATTCTCGACAAGGCGGGCGAGAACGCGATGATGATGGCCGCGCTGAACGGCGATATCAACATCGTGAAGCTGCTGGTTGCGAAGGACGCCGAGGTCAACAAGAAGGGCTGGGCGCCGCTGCATTACGCGGCCGCGAACGGTCACGACGATATCGTCAAGCTGCTGCTCGATCACGACGCATACATCGACGCGGGTTCGCCGAACGGGACGACACCGCTGATGATGGCCGCGCGCGGCGGTCACGTGTCGACCGTCAAGCTGCTGCTCGACAGCGGCGCGGACCTGAACGTGAAGAACCAGATCGGACTGACGGCGCTCGACTTCGCGAAGCAGTACAAGGAGCCGGACGTCGTCGAGGGGCTGACGGCGCGCATCCAGCAGACGCAGAAACAGGCGCCCGCCGGCGCGCCTGCAACGCCGCAAAACAGTGCAAAATAGCGGCTTCGGCGCGAGTCACCACGCGCCCGAATTGCAGCCATGTCGGTTTGGCGGCAAAGACAGCCGGGCGCCGTCCACGTTGCCGGGCTCATACGAGGAAGGAAAAAAACATGCTGCGGGTTTTGATTTGCGCCGGCGCGCTCGCTGTGCCGTTGACGGCTGCCGCGTTCACGGGGGGCGACCTCAACAAGCTGTGCACGAAGACGGACGTTGCGTCCCGTAGCGCGTGCGCAGCGTACATCGAAGGCGCCGCGGACGGTGTCTTCAACACGATCGATGCCATCGGCGGGACGACGGGCCCGCGCGTCGGCCAGTACTTCTGCTTGCCGCCGGACGCACGCTCACAACAGCTGACGGACGCCGTGCGCAAGTACATCGCCGACAATCCGAACGTCGCCGGCTACAACGCGAGCACGGCCGTCTCGCTCGGGCTCGGCAAGGCGTTCCCCTGCAAGTCGGGTAGCTGACCGGCGGCGGGCATCGCGCCCGCTGCGCCCGTCCACGCCACATTCCGACGCGCGCCGTGTTGCATGCACGGCGCGCGTTTTTGCGCTTGCGGCGCGTGTGCTTTATTGGCGTTTCGCTCTTCATCTACGCTTCGATTGTGAGTGCTTTACTGCGCCGTTTTTCGTTGCTTGCGCGCGCCTCATGCTCTGTTCATCGCTGTTTCCCCCCGTAACGGCGGGCAGCGCCGATGCGGCCGGTCTTTTTGCCTATGCCTTCCGGATGTGCACAAATGTGCAACTGATCCGGTGCAACCGCGGTCGAACCAACACTGAACAACGCGCGCCGGCCACGACGACCGGCCGCCTCAACGAAAGTGGAGGGACAGCAACATGGGCCGACTGATCGTCGTGTCGAATCGCGTGGCAACGCCGACGGAAACCAGGGGCTCGGCGGGCGGGCTGGCCGTCGGCGTATTCGGCGCGCTCAAGGACACGGGCGGGGTCTGGTTCGGATGGAGCGGCGACGTCGTCAGCGAAACGGTCGCCAACGCCGGGCCGACACTCGAAGTGGACGGCCCCGTGACGTTCGCCACCACAGGGCTCACGCGCAAGGACTACGACCAGTACTATCGCGGCTTTTCGAACGCGACACTGTGGCCAGTCTTCCACTACCGCAACGATCTCGCGCGCTACGAGCGCGACGAGTACGCGGGCTACCGGCGCGTCAACGCATGGCTCGCGCACAAGCTGATCAGGCTGCTCCAGCCCGACGACATCATCTGGGTTCACGACTATCACCTGATTCCATTCGCCGAAGCGCTGCGATCCGAGGGTGTGTCGAATCGCATCGGATTCTTCCTGCATATCCCGTTTCCATCGCCGCAGATTCTGCTCAACATCCCGCCGCACGAAGAACTGGTCAAGTCGTTGTGCTGCTACGACCTGTTGGGCTTCCAGACCCAAAACGACGAGCTTGCGTTTCACGACTATCTGTCGAGGCACGCGCGCGGCACCGTATCGGACGATGGGCATGTCGAAGCGTTCGGCCGCAAGCTGCGCACGGGTGTGTACCGGATCGGCGTGCTCCCCGATGAAATCGCCGAGCAGGCGAAGCGGTACGAGAGCCGTCAGCATGTGCTCGACCTGAAGCAGAGCCTCGAAGGGCGCAAGCTGATCATGAGCGTGGACCGGCTCGACTA
Organism: Paraburkholderia diazotrophica; assembly: GCF_900108945.1. Classification (GTDB taxonomy): domain Bacteria; phylum Pseudomonadota; class Gammaproteobacteria; order Burkholderiales; family Burkholderiaceae; genus Paraburkholderia; species Paraburkholderia diazotrophica. The sequence continues at coordinate 543,112 of NZ_FNYE01000001.1, forward strand.
TTCGAAAGGGCTCGTCGAGCGATTTCGCGCGTTCGAGGCGCTGCTGGAGCGCTCGCCCGAGTGGCGCGGCAATGTCTCGCTCGTCCAGATCGCGCCGCCGACGCGCTCCGATGTCACGACATACCAGGACATTCGTCAGCAACTCGAATATGAAGCAGGGCGTATCAACGGAAAATACTCAGGTCTTGACTACACGCCTATCCGTTATCTGAACCAGCAATACGACCGCTGGAAACTGATGTCGCTGTTCCGCGAATCGCAGGTCGGTTTTGTCACGCCGCTGCACGACGGGATGAATCTGGTCGCAAAGGAATACGTGGCCGCGCAGAATCCCGACGATCCGGGCGTGCTGGTGCTCTCGATGTTCGCGGGCGCGGCGGCGGAACTGAAGGGCGCGCTGATCGTGAATCCACACGATTCGATCGGCATGTGCGAAGCGTTGCAGCAGGCGCTGGCGATGCCGCTCGCGGAGCGCCAGCAGCGCCACGAAACGGATATGGAGGCATTGCGCAAGAACGATCTCGGCGTGTGGCGCGACTCGTTCCTGCGCGATCTGCGCAATGTGCCGGCGCCCGCTGAATTTCCTGAGAGCTGGTCGTCGGCGAAACAGGCGAGGGATACATGATGCGTCGCAGGAATTCATTCGCGATCCGGATCAATCTCGACCGTTCCGAAGGAAATGCCCGTCGTTCGGAGCGCGGATGCTGAGCACGCTTGCGATCGCTAATTATCGGTCGCTTCGCGATCTGATCGTTCCGCTTCGGCTGAACATCGTCACGGGACCCATTCGAAGCGGCAAGTCGAGCGTTCGCCGCGTGTTGCGTGTGCTGGCCGCGACGGCGCGCGGCAGTGTCATTGCGTCGCTCGCGCGAGCGATCTGCCCGCACGGGAAGCGGCCTGCGCGATAACGCCGTGCATCGCGAAGGGCTACACGAAATGCGCGTGATGCGCGACGAACCTGGCACCGTAATCGAGTGTTTCCCGACTGTAACAGCGACATGCAATTGAAATACCCCACAGTCTTTAGAGAAACGCCAGGCAATAATCCGTAGATGGAAACGAGAGGTGCCGGGTGAAGAGGCGGCGAAGCGCACCTTCCTCTGCCGAACCAACGGCGCCGCTTAGGGGTTGTCCGGGTTGACCGGCGTTCGACCCGAGCCGGGCGGCGCATCGACGCGTGAGCGTCCATTGAACCGTCGCCCCGTGTTTGATCGGCCGTCTGCGTGCTGGCATACTCGTTCGCCACCGACTCGCCGCAGCGGGCCCGCATCGTTGTCCGCCTGGAGACACACATGAGAATTGCGCAGATCGCCCCTTTGACGGAATCCGTGCCGCCGAAACTGTATGGCGGCACCGAACGGGTCGTGTCGTACATCACCGAGGCGCTCGTCGACCTCGGGCACGATGTGACGCTCTTTGCAAGCGGCGACTCCGTCACGAGCGCGAAGCTCGAAGCGGTGTGGCCGCGCGCGCTGCGGCTCGATCCGGGCATTCGAGACCGCATCGCGCCGCACATGCTGCTGATGGAACTCGTGCGCCGTCAGGCCGAAGATTTCGACGTGCTCCATTTCCACATGGACTACTACTCATTTTCGGTGTTCAAGCGCCAGGACACGCCGTTCGTGACGACGTTGCACGGACGTCTCGATCTGCCGGAGCAGCAGCCGGTGTTCGATACGTTCAACACGGCACCCGTCATCTCGATCTCGAACGCGCAGCGTCATCCGCTGCCGCAGGCGAAATGGCTTTCCACCGTCTATCACGGGCTGCCCGAAAAACTCTACATGCCGCAGCCCGTCGAGCAGAAGTACCTCGCGTTCCTCGGGCGCATTTCGCCTGAAAAACGTGTCGATACGGCCATCCGCATTGCGGGCCGCTGCGGGCTGCCCATCCGCATCGCTGCGAAGGTGGACGCCGCCGACCGCGAGTACTTCGAACGCGACATCAAGCCGCTGCTCGATCTGCCGTATGTCGAATACATCGGCGAGATCGCCGACGATCAAAAGGCCGAATTCCTGTCGGGCGCGCATGCGCTGCTGTTTCCGATCGACTGGCCCGAGCCGTTCGGGCTCGTCATGATCGAGGCGATGGCGTGCGGCACGCCCGTCATCGCGTTCAATCGCGGCGCGGTGCCCGAAGTCGTCGACGACGGCATTTCAGGCTTCATTGTCGAAGACGAAATCGGCGCGGTGGCCGCGATCAATCGTCTGCACAAGCTGCCGCGCGCGCTCGTGCGCAAGCGCTTCGAAGAACGCTTCACGTCGCACCGGATGGCGCGGCAGTACATCGAGGCGTATCAATCCGTGATCCGCGCGCAGAAGCGCTCTCGCTTCAAGGTGATCGACGCGTCGTCGAGCACCACCTGACGCGTGTCCGCACAGTCCACGTCGGCAGACGCAAAGGATCGCGGACAAAAATCACGCAAAAAGAAAGGGCGATGCAGTAATTAGCTGCATCGCCCTTCGTCCTATTCGCCGCCGGCGATCTGCGACGCCGCACGGTTGATGACAGCCTGCCGGAACACCGGCTGCCTTGCGGATTTGCGTCCGCGTCCCGTCGTCGTGCGCGAGAGCGGCCCGGCCTCGATGCACGGAGGAAGACGGGCCGCGGCGTCACATCGTCAGATCTTCAGCCGCGATACCTTCGTGCCGTTCAGCGACACGTCCGCCATCAGGCCGGCATTCGTCAGCACGAAGGCCTGGACGGGGGCGGTGGCCGTCGTCGTGTCGACGGCGCCGTTCGCGCCGATCTTGACGAGCGCGACCGACGCATCCACGCCCGCCGACCAGCCATCCGAATTGCGGAATTTGTCGAGCGCGTCCTGCGTCATGAAGAGGAAGATGATTGCCTTCGACTGCGCGCCCGCCGTCAGGCCGAACGAGCCGGAGACCGTGCTGTAGTACCCGACGGAGTGGCCGCCGACGCGCAGCGCGCCTTCACCATACTGTCCGCCGACGACGAAGCCGACCTGCAGCACGGACGGGAATACGAGTACGCCACGCGCCTTCGAAACAAGCTCGCGCGACCCGCTGACCGAGGTGTACAGGCGCGACATCGTGCCGTCGACGCTGGCGTCGATCGACTGGCGTTTGGACATGTCGGTAGCGGCCGATTCCCCGCTGCTCTTGGTGGTGGTGCAGCCGGCCAGTGCAAGGCTTCCGAAAGCGAGCGCGGCGGTACTCTTCAGAATGAAGTTTCGTCTTTGCATCGTTTTTCTCCATCGTGGTTCCGGGGTGCAGCCTCAGTTCACGCGGGTTGCCTGTTTAGTTATATCACACGCACAAGAAAGCAAAAGTCTTGCGAACACCGCGCAAACCCTTGTGCGACGGGGACTCCGGGGATGGCAGCGAATCGTTGGGTAATTCTGGCCGGTCGGCGGCCGTATACCGCAATCGCGGCCGGGCAGTGTCGAACGATCGCGCGACGTCATACGAATGGCTCGCTTCGCCGCGCTCTCCGTGCCATCCGGCTACCCGGAAAGCAGGGCGTATTTACCGGTTTTTGCAGCGCGAAAAAATGGCTCGAAAGCCAATGGAAAGTGTTGCGGGAATGCCGCATCAGCATCTGTTGCTCCACGCATCCACATGCGGGCCGCATCGCCACAACTTCAGTGGCGAGCGAGCGCGCTCCGAGCACGCGAGCCAGGCAGTGCGCTAGTGATTCGCCGTGCTGTTGTTCACGGGCGGCCGCCGCAGCGCGCGCCGTACGATCCCGATGACGAAGCCGATCGCGAAGATCGTTGCGGCCGGCACGACCCAATAGCCGACGAACGCATGCCACAGGTAGCTCGCGAGCGTGCTCTTGCGGACCTCGTATTCGTTGAGCGCGTCCTGCTGACGCGGCGCGTTGGCCGCGAGCACGTCGGCGGGACAGCCGGCCGCGCGCGCATCGTCGGGCTTGCCGCGGCAGCGCGCGGCGGCGCCGGCGGCGCGTTGCGCGTCGGTGAGCTGCCAGGTCGTGAGCGCGTTGTTCAGGTCGACCCGGTTATAGGCCATCTCCTCCTGAATCTCGCGCACGGCGACGATCGCCACGGGCACCGCCCAGAATACGATCACCACCAGCCAGCGACGCAGCCAGCGATTCTTGTGTCTCCCAACCATCCTTGCCTCCGTGCGATGCGCGAGGGGCATCAACGACAAGCTGGCGGCCCGCGGGACTTGTTTTAGGAGGGGTGGGCCGTCTGTGTGCAGCCATCATAGAAGAAAATGGCCCGCAAAGTGCAGGGCGCGATGCACCGGGCAGCGTTGATAGGTGCGCGGCGTCCCAAGGGCGCAAATCGCGGGCGCGTGACGTGACGCGTGACGCCGGCAATGCGCACGGACCGAGCGCAAAAAGAACACCGGCGCCCACACCAACGGACGCCGCTTTCCGCGCTTTGCTGTTCGATTGCGCTTCGCCCCGCTTAAGGATGACGCCACGAGAACGACAGCGAACCGAACCTTCGTTAGCCCTTGTTGCTCAGACAGGTCTTCATGAACGCCTTGCGATCGTCGCCTTTCTTGTCGCCGGCTTGCGTGTTGCACATCTTCATCTTGTCCTGTTGCGACATCGGCGTCGAAGCAGCCGCCGGCGTGGCCGACAGGCAGCTCTTCATGAACGCCTTGCGATCGTCGCCTTTCTTGTCGCCGGCCTGCTTGTTGCAATCGGCCATCTTCGTTTGCTGGCTGTTCGCGGCGAATGCCGGCGACGCGAGCAAGCCCGTCAGGGCGAGGGCGGTGATAATGGCTTGCATCTTCATGGGACACTCCATCACGGGTTGTGGATGTTGTTGATTCTCGTGAGACGGGCTTCGAGCCGGGCGGGTCGCCGCCTTCGCTGTGATTGGCCGTCACCATTGCTTCGCATGGTGCCTGTCAGAACGAACGGACAGGGCAATCGGTTGACCGGCACACCGTTCGGAATGCACAGGTATTTCCCCAGGACCGCTAGCGCAAATAGTCGGTACCGCTATGCTTGAATCGTAACCATCCAGGAGTTTTCACTATGCACTATCTGTTGATCTACGATGTGTCATCCGATTATCTCGAACGCCGCGCTGAATTTCGTGGCGCGCATCTAAAGCTCGCGTGGGCGGCCGCCGGGCGCGGCGAGTTGCTGTTGGCGGGCGCGCTGGCCGATCCCGTCGATACCGCCGTGCTGCTGTTCGAAGCCGATTCGCCCGAAGTGCCCGAAGCGTTCGCCAAAGCGGACCCGTACGTGCTCAATGGGCTCGTCACGCAATGGCGCGTGCGTCCCTGGACGACCGTCGTCGGCGAACGCGCGTCGACGCCCGTTCGTTGATCGCGCATCCTTCGCTTGCACACTGCGAGTGCATCGCGGAAGACAAAACGACGGCTTGCCGAAGCGGTCAAGAGCGCCTCGCGCAGCGGAAAATATGCGGCTCAAATAGAAAATCCGTCTGCGCGATGTCGTTTTATGCCTGGCTCATTAAGTTGAATCCACCTGCGCCTGTTTTGTTGCGCGCCTTCCACGTTCACACACATTTGTCATCGCGTCGGCGCGAGCATTGATACGGTGTCGCGCGCCGTTCATGCATTGCGCGACACGTCATCGCCGACGTCGTTTCCGTGACAGTGGAGCCTTAAAGGACAGAGCAAAAAGGACAAGTTTGTTTCTATCCGTAACACTTGCATTCAGTCATATTCAGACAAACCTTGGCGATGGTATGCTTCGTGCACCAATTCTCCCATGCACGAGTGAGACCACGTTTTGTGCGTCGTACGGGTGAAACAGCGCACTATCGATGTGCGGTTTCCTAATACCGGCGCAAGAACGTATAAGCATATTTGTGCAACCGGGGCACGACACGAACCGTCCGATGAAGTTCGTGAATGTCCAAGCCGCGGCCAGGCCAGGCTGCGTGGAGAACTCAATGTTTTTCGATGAGCTAAGCAATGACGAATGGGCTCAACTGGCAGCGCTCGTTTCCGACGAGCCAGCCGTCCGTCTGAACCGACGCGGACGGCCCCGCGCCGAACCGCGCATCGTGACAAACGCCGTCCTGTGGATCCTGACCACTGGCGAACCCTGGTCAAAGCTTCCCGGTCGCTATCCGTCAGGCCCTACGTGCCGGCGACGATTCGAAGAATGGCTGGCCAACGGCACGCTGGCCGAGATGATCCGCCGCCTCACGCGAAACGGGCGCGCGTTCGCCTACATTCCCGAGCCCACGCCGCCTGCTCCGCCCAAGCCCGCACCCGTACCCATACACGTTGCGGAAGCGCCGAAGCCGCGCGACGAGCTTGCGCGCGGCGTCTACTGGAAGAGCCCCGAGACGTGGAAACCGGCTGCCGACGAGCCGGGCGCCACGAACGGCTCGTCGTTCGGCTGGCACGCGCTCGCGCCGATGGCCGACATCACGCGTCAGCTCGCGGGCTCGGCGGCCGTCGAGACGGGTTTCATCGATTCGCGCGCGCACACGATCGGTCCTGTGCCTTCGGACGATGCGTTGACTAAACCGCAGGTCCTCGGCGCACCGACGAGGGCGCCTCTGACGCTCGATACGGCCCGCATGCAGCCGGATGCACCCGCACCCGCAACTCACGGGCACGAAGGACAAGGCTACGAAGCCCGCGACGACAGCGCGCCGACGACCAGCGTCCATCACGCGCCACTATGGATCGGCCACACGGAACCGCGCGGCCTGCAGTTCGCCGACCGCCACGGGTACGTGGTCTATGTCGCGGCGGAGCGCGTGCCCAACGAGATGTTCCGCGCGTGGGCCGAGATCATGAAGGATGGTAAGCGCGTCGAGCGTTCGGGACTGATCGGTCCGCGTTTCGCCGATGCCGATGCCGCGCATCGTTTCGCGCTCGACTGGGCGCGTCAGTGGATCGATCGCGAATGCCGTGTCCACGAAGCGGCGGAAGAGCAAGCGAAACAGAAGGCGAGTGTGATTGCGCCGCTGAGCGTCACGGCCGACGTCAGGCCGGTGGCGCGCGCGATCCCCGAACTCACGCCGACGCCCGCGCTGATAACGTCGAATGCAGCCGCGCCTGGCGCATCGCCGGTTGCGTCGTCCGTTGCGTCGTCGGGCAATCCGCATCTGCCGCAGCCGCTGAATCCGCGTGTGATGCCGTTGCGCCGCTATCCGTCCACGGATACGACGAAGGACACCGCTGTCGAGCGTTATCCGTCGAATCCGAAATTGATCACGCACGTCTGAAATTGCGGCGCCCGTGCGCAAACGTTTGCCAAAGCGAAGAAACGGGTGGCTTCTGCATCCGCGCGGGCCGCTCGCGCGCGGATTCATCTTCGATATTGCGCGTGGGTCTCGTCGAACCAGGTCACGCAACATACATGGCGGGTACCGCACGCCATCCGTACTATGTTCGACGTCCGTAGCTATCGTCGAAGCGCACGATATCGTCTTCGCCGAGATACGAGCCTGACTGCACCTCGATGATTTCGAGCGGCATCTTGCCCGGATTTTCGAGTCGGTGCGTGATGCCGAGCGGGATATACGCCGACTCGTTTTCAGACACGATGAAGCGTTCGTCGCCGCGCGTGACGAGCGCCGTGCCGCGCACGACGATCCAGTGCTCGGCGCGATGATGATGCATCTGCAACGACAACTGCGCGCCCGGCTTCACGACGATGCGCTTGACCTGAAAGCGCTCGCCCACGTCGACGGAATCGTAGTGGCCCCACGGGCGGTGCACCTTGCGATGGATCACGGCCTCCCGTCGGTGTGCTTCGCGGATACGGCCGACCACTTTCTTCACTTCCTGCACGCGGCGCTTGTCGGCGACGAGAATCGCATCGTCCGTTTCCACGACGACGAGATCCTGCGTGCCGACGCACGCGATCAGGCGGCCTTCCGAGTGCGCGAACGTCGACGCCGCGCCTTCGAACATCACGTTGCCGCGGCCGACGTTGTCGTCGCTGTCCTTCGGCAGGATGTCCCAGATCGCGTCCCACGAGCCGACGTCAGACCAGCCGGCATCGAGCGGCACCACGACGCCCGAGCACACCGACGTGTCGCCGCTCAACTGCTCCATCACCGCGTAGTCGATCGAATTGGACGGACACGCGCCGAACGCATCGCGCTGCACGCGGAAGAAGTCGCCGTCGGCCGCGCCCTGTTTGTGCGCGGCTTCGCAGGCGTCATGAATCGCGGGCTGGAAGTGGCGCACGGCCTTGAGCCACGTCGACGCGCGCAGGATGAAGATGCCGCTGTTCCACCAGTACTCCTTCGACTCGACGTAGTGCTGCGCGAGTTCGAGATGCGGCTTTTCGACGAAGCGGTCGAGCTGATGCGCGTCGATGGCGCCGTTGTCTTCGTTGCCGATCGCGGGCAACGATGCGCCGATGTGGATATAGCCGTAGCCCGTTTCCGCGCGCGCCGGCACGATGCCCATCGTCACGACAGGGCCGTTCGCCGCGTGCCGCACGCCGGCCGCAACAGCCGCCCGAAAGCCGTCGAGATCGGCGACGGCATGATCCGCGGGCATCACGACCATGATGCCGTCCTCGTCTTGCGCGAGCACCGTCAGCGCCGCAAGAGTCAGTGCGGGCGCGGTGTCGCGCGCGCACGGTTCGAGAATGAGGCGACTCGCCTTGCCGCTCACGCGCAACTGCTCGGCTGTCGTGAAGCGGTGCTCTTCGTTGCAGACGACAACCATCTGTTCCGCGACAGGATAGCCGGCGTCGAGTCCTTCGAGCCGGCGCGTGGTCGATTGCAGCAGTGAGTCTTCGCCGAGCAGGCCGATCAGCTGCTTCGGATGCTGTTCGCGCGACATCGGCCACAGACGCGTACCCGAGCCGCCGGCCAGGATGACGGGATGAATCTTGAGCTTCACATTGAGCCGGTTTTGATTCGCCTGTCGATTGTCGACGGCCGACGCCGTAGCAGTCATGGTGATAACTCCTCGAAGCGGGGGAAATGGCCTCGTTTTATCACGTCGTAAAAACGCAATAATTCAATATTGGATTTCTTTTGCTGATCGGAATTGAAAATGTTGAATGCGCGCTAAATTTCAGATTCGCGAATATTCAAAAATCAAAAAACAAATACGGTCGAAATCGGCGTGACATGAATCACGCCGACGAAAATAAAAGGGAGTGGCGCGGCATGGCTTTATAACCAACGTGCATAGCCGGGAGAAATCAAGCAGAAAAAGAGTCAAAAAACCGCCAGAAATATGCGATTCCGCACGCTCCGGCAAGAGTTACCGAACAAAAATAGAAAAAATAATGTAATCCCTGCTGATACATTTCGAGATTTTTTGCCGTCTTGCGGCGCGAATTTTAATGCCGCTTTATCTAGGCTTGAACGAGGGTATTCACTCATCGCCGCAATCGCTTTCCAATCGCTTTCCAATAGAGATTGCAATGCCGATTGCGATTCACCATAAAAGAGGCGCGGCAATGCAGCGATACGCGTCGCGTCGGTAAATACCCATGACCTATCGGCCAATAGCCGCGCGGCAAACGTCGCGCGTGATCGGCGGCGGAACCGTGGACAGATGTTGACAGACAAGGCGAGGTGCGGCAGATGCTGAGCGTTCTATCGAGAATCATCGACATCGGCATGGTGGCGCTCGGTGCGCTCATCGCGTCCGCCGTGCACAGCGGACGCTTCGTGTGGCTCGACGACATGCAAAGCGTGTCGCTCGCGTTCGACTGCCTGCTCGTGATCCTGTTCTTTCCCGCGCTCGGCATCTATCAGTCGTGGCGCGGCAAGCCGATTTACGACCTGTTGTGGCGCGTGTCGATGGGCTGGCTGATGGTCGAGGTGACGGGCATCCTGATGGGCTTCAGCCTGCACCGCTCGGACATGCTGTCACGCCTGTGGCTCGCCTACTGGGCGATCGCGACAGTCGTGCTGCTGGTCGTGTCGAAAGCGGCCGTGCATGCCGTGCTGCGCGGCTTGCGTCGCGAGGGCTACAACCAGAAGAAGGTGGCCATCGTCGGCGGCGCGCCGTATGGCAAGTTCCTGATCGAGCAGATGCGCAGCCGTCCGGAGGCGGGCTTCAGCCCCGTCGTCGTGTATGACGAAGACGATAGCCGCAGCCACTACGAGGACACCGACGGGCCGCAAACGATCGCAGGCGTGCCCGTCAGGCGCGACTACGCGGCGATGATCGACGAGATGCGCCGCCGCTCGGTGCGCGAGTTGTGGATGGCGCTGCCGATGTCGAAAGAGAAGCTCATCCATCGCTTCGTGATGGAATTCCGCAACGACTTCGTGAACATCCGCTTCATCCCCGATGTGCGCAGCCTCACGCTCTTCAGTCAGCCGATGGTCGATCTGCTCGGCGTGCCCGCGATCAACCTCGCCGCATCGCCGATCACCGATCTGCGCGTGCTGCCCAAGCGCGTGTTCGACCGCCTGTTCGCGCTTGCCGCGTTGACGGCACTCGCGCCGCTGATGCTCGCAATCGCGGCGGCCGTCAAGCTGTCGTCGCCGGGCCCCGTGTTCTTCCGTCAGCGGCGCAAGGGCATCGACGGACGCGAGTTCGAAATCTTCAAGTTCCGCTCGATGAAGCTGCACAAGGAGGAGGCGGGCAGGCTAACGCAGGCCACGCGCCGCGATCCGCGCATCACGCCCGTCGGCGCGTTCCTGCGCCGCACGAGCCTCGACGAGCTGCCGCAGTTCATCAACGTGCTGCGCGGCGAGATGTCCGTGGTCGGTCCGCGTCCGCATGCGCTCGAACATGACGACATCTACAAGGACCTGGTGAAGGGCTACATGCACCGCTACCGGATCAAGCCGGGCATCACCGGCTGGGCGCAGATCAACGGCTATCGCGGCGAAACCGACCGCATCGAAAAGATGATGGGCCGGGTGAAGCTCGATCTCTACTACATGCAGCACTGGAGCTTCTGGCTCGACATCAAGATCGTCGGCCTCACGCTATGGAAGGGCTTCGCGGGCAGCAACGCGTACTAGGCCCAACGCCGCGCGTTCTTCATTCACTGAACCATTCAATCTCCGAGGTGTGATTCATGAACCTGACGATCGTTGGAACGGGATACGTAGGCCTCGTGACGGGCGCCTGTCTTGCCGACATCGGGCACGACGTGCTTTGCCTCGATGTCGATCAGCGCAAGATCGACGTGCTGAACGACGGCGGCGTGCCGATCCATGAGCCTGGCCTGCTGGAGATCATCGCGCGCAACCGCAAGGCGCGGCGTCTGAAGTTTTCGACGGACATCGAAGCGGCCGTCGCGCATGGCGACATCCAATTCATCGCGGTCGGCACGCCGCCCGACGAGGACGGTTCCGCCGATCTGCAATACGTGCTCGCGGCCGCGCGCAATATCGGCCGCCACATGAAGGGCTTCAAGGTGATCGTCGACAAGTCGACGGTGCCCGTCGGCACGGCACGCCGCGTCGCGCAGGCCGTGCAGGAAGAGCTGGATCAGCGTGGCGTGAAGCAGATGTTCTCTGTCGTGTCGAACCCCGAGTTCCTGAAGGAAGGCGCCGCCGTCGACGACTTCACGCGCCCCGATCGCATCATCCTCGGCTGCGACGACGACGTGCCCGGCGAAAAGGCGCGCGAACTGATGAAGCGCCTCTACGCGCCGTTCAACCGCAACCACGAGCGCACGCTCTACATGGACGTGCGTTCCGCCGAGTTCACGAAGTATGCGGCCAACGCGATGCTCGCGACGCGCATCTCGTTCATGAACGACCTCGCGAATCTCGCGGATCGCGTGGGCGCCGACATCGAAGCCGTGCGCCGCGGCATGGGCTCCGATCCGCGCATCGGCTACGACTTTCTGTATGCGGGCTGCGGCTATGGCGGCTCGTGCTTTCCGAAGGACGTGCAGGCGCTGATCCGCACGGGCAGCGAAATGGGCCACACGCTGCGCATTCTCGAAGCGGTGGAAGCCGTCAACGAAACGCAGAAGAAGATCCTCGCGCAGAAGATCGTCGCGCGCATGGGCGAGGATCTGTCGGACCGCACGTTCGCCGTCTGGGGGCTCGCGTTCAAGCCGAACACCGACGACATGCGCGAAGCGCCGAGCCGTCCGCTCATCGCGGAACTGCTTGCTCGCGGCGCGAAGGTCGTTGCGTGGGACCCCGTCGCGATCGACGAAGCGAAGCGTGTATTCGCACTCGATCTGCACGGCAAGCCGCAGCATCTCGCGCGGCTCGCGTTCGCGCACGAAGAGATGCAGGCAGCGCAGCAAGCCGATGCGCTCGTGATCCTCACCGAATGGAAGGTGTTCAAGAGCCCGGACTTCGACAGCCTCAAGGCGCTATTGAAAGCGCCGCTGATCTTCGACGGCCGCAATCTGTACGAACCGGAAACGCTGCGCGAACTGGGCATCGAGTATCACGCGATCGGACGTCAGCGTGCGCAGCCTGAGCCCGCTGCGCCTGGTCTCGTTTCGCTCGCGGCCACCGCGCTGTGATCGGCCAACGTCGTCGACTTTCCTGAGAGGCCGCTCATGTTCGCGAACGTCCTGATCGTCTGTCATGCCAACGTGTGCCGCTCGCCCGCCGCCGAGCGGCTCTTCAGGTCGCGTCAGCACGAGCGCGGCGCGCTGTCCATCGCGTTTCGCTCGGCGGGCTTGCGCGCGATCGACGGACTCGGCATGGACCCCGTGATGCGGCGTCTGCTTGAAGAACGCGGCGTCGAGAGCGGCATGCATCGCGCTCGGCGGCTCGACGGGCGCATCGTGCGCGAAGCCGATCTCATTCTCGTCACCGAACAGCGGCAAGTGAAGGACGTGGAAGCGCTCGAGCCCACTTCGCGCGGCAAGGTCTATCCGCTCGGCAAGTGGGAGAACACCGATGTCGTCGATCCGTACGGTCTCGACGAAGGCGTCTATCGCGAGAGCCTCGCGCACATCGAACATCTCGTCATCGGATGGCTGAAAAAAATATGCTGAAGCGAAACATCACGGCATCTATTCTGCTGACGACTTTTCTGTCGGCTTGCGCGACGGCGCCGGGCAACTACCTCGACACGTCGCGTCTGAGGGACGAGCCGCAGAGCGCGCCGAAAGAGACGTATCCCGTCAGGCTGATCGACTCGGACCTGATCGTGCAGCAGGCCCAGGCGAAAACGGCGGCACAGGTGCTGCCGCCGCCGGGTCCGTTCGCCGATCCGACGCAGTACGTCTATCGCGTTGCGCCGCAAGACATTCTCGGCATCACCGTGTGGGACCACCCGGAGCTGACGACGCCGAACGGCAGCACGCTGTCCGCGGGCGGCAACACGACGCAGACGCTCGGCGGCGCGCTGCAGCAGCCGTACACGCAGGCGCTGCCGGGCCAGGCCGATCCATACGGCCAGACGGTCGCGCCCGACGGCACGATCTATTTCCCGTTCGTCGGCCGCATTCGTGCGAGCGGCAAAACCACGGCGCAGATCCGCGAAGAGCTGGCCACGAAGCTCGTGCCGTATATCCGCAATCCGCAAGTCGATGTGCGCGTGCTGTCGTATCGCAGCCAGAAGGTGCAGGTGACAGGCGACGTGAAGTCGCCGGGTCCGCTCGCGATGTCCGATGTGCCGCTCACGCTGGTCGACGCGATCACGCGTTCGGGCGGCTCGACGGCCGACGCCGATCTGCAGCGCGTGCGCCTCACGCGCAAGAACCGGCTTTATGTGCTCGATGCGAACGGCCTGCTCGATCGCGGCGACACGACACAGAACGTGATGCTCGAAGCGGGGGACATCGTGAACGTGCCGGACCGAACCGACAGCCGCATCTTCGTGATGGGCGAAGTGAAGACGCCGATGCCCGTCACGATGATCAAGGGCACGCTGACGATCGCCGATGCACTCACGCAGGCGGGCGGCGTTCTCGATACCGATGCGAACCCGCGCCAGATCTACGTGATGCGCGGCATGAAGGACAAGCCGGCCACGCCCGACGTGTATCGCCTCGACATGACGCAGCCCGACGCGATCATGCTGTCGTCGCAATTCCAGTTGCAGCCGATGGACGTGGTGTACGTGGGCACCGCGGCATCGACGACCTTCAATCGCGTGCTGCAGCAGATCCTGCCGACGGTGCAGACCGTGTTCTATCTGAAGCAGCTGACGCGCTGATATCTGGTCGCAATAGCGACACCTGAAGCAAGCCTGAAGCAACGCCTGAACCGCCGACGGCGTCCCGACGCTTCGCATCCGGAACACGAACGGGTGCAACGCGCCGGATGTCCGTCGGCGACCCGATCCGGGTCACAACCCTGAGCACTCGAGCGAGCACCCAAGTGAGCACTCAAGCGAATCCCCATCTGGCCATGCAGGCCAGGACCGAAGAAGAGGACGTGGTCCTCGGCCAACTGCTGCAGGTGATCCTCGACGACATCTGGTGGCTGATCGGCATTGCATTCGCGATCTTCGCGATCGCCGGCTTCTACTGCTATGTCGCGCGGCCCGTGTATTCGGCCGATGCGCACGTGCGCGTGGAAGCATCGGACAACACCTCGCAGGCCCTCACGCAGACGCAGACGGGCGCGACGATCTCGACGGGGCAGACGACCATTCCCACCGACGCCGAGATCGAGATGATCAAGAGCCGCGGCGTGGTCGCGCCCGTTGTTCAGCAGATGAAGCTGAACATCTCGGTGACGCCGAAGAAGATCCCGATTCTCGGCAGCCTCGCCGCGCGTCTCGCGACGCCGGGCGAGCCCGCAAATGCGTGGCTCGGGCTCGGCTCGTATGCGTGGGGCGGCGAAGTCGCCAACATCGATTCGATCGACGTGACGCCCGCGCTCGAAGGCAAGAAGCTCGTCCTCACCGCGCTCGACAACGGACGCTACGCGCTGATGTCGCCCGACGGCGTATTGCTGTTGCGCGGCGCGGCGGGCCAGCCGGCGCAGGGCGGCGGCGTATCGATGCTCGTCAACAGGCTGGTCGCGCGGCCCGGCACGCAGTTCATCGTGATGCGCGCAAACGATCTCGATGCGATCGGCGCGTTCCAGTCGGCGATCAACGTGCAGGAGCAGGGCAAGCAGACGGGCGTGATCTCGATCTCGCTCGAAGACCAGGACCCGGCGCACGCAGCCGCCGTCGCGAATGCGCTTGCGCAGTCGTATCTGCACGAGCACATCAAGACGAAGCAGGCCGACGCGAGCAAGATGCTCGACTTCCTGAAGAGCGAAGAGCCGCGCCTGAAGGGCGATCTCGAACGCGCCGAGGCCGCGCTCACCGCGTACCAGAGCAAGAGCGGCTCGATCAACGCAAGCGACGAGGCAAAGGTCTATCTGGAAGGCAGCATCCAGTACGAGCAGCAGATTTCGGCGCTGCGCCTGCAGATCTCGCAGCTCGAACAGCGCTACGGCGACGATCATCCGATGATCAAGGCCGCACAGGAACAGATGACCGAGTTGCAGGCGCAGCGCGCGAAATACGCGGACCGCTTCCGCGATCTGCCCGCGACGGAAGTGAAGGCCGTGCAGCTGCAACGCGATGCGAAGGTCGCGGAGGACATCTATGTGCTGCTGCTGAATCGCGTGCAGGAACTCGCCGTGCAGAAGGCGGGCACGGGCGGCAACGTGCATATCGTCGACGCGGCGCTGCGTCCCGGTTCGCCCGTCAAGCCGAAGAAGGTGCTGATCCTGTCCGCGGCGACGATACTCGGGCTCATCGTCGGCACGGGCTTCGTGTTCCTGCGCCGCAATATGTTCAAGGGCATCGACGACCCCGAGGCAGTCGAGCGCGCATTTCATCTGCCCGTGTATGGCCTTGTTCCGCTATCGGCGGAGCAGGCCGTGCTCGAAAGCGCCGCGGCGCGCGGTGGTACAGAGCAGCGTGAAGTGCTCGCGAACGCGAAGCCGAAGGACGTGTGCATCGAAAGCCTGCGCAGCCTGCGCACGTCGATGCAGTTCACGCTGCAGGACGCGCGCAATCGCATCGTGATGTTCACGGGCCCGATGCCTGGCGTCGGCAAGAGCTTTCTCACGATCAATCTCGGCGTGCTGCTCGCGCATTCGGGCAAGCAGGTGCTGATGATCGACGGCGACATGCGGCGCGGCGCGCTCGAAAAACACTTGGGCGGCACGCAGGAGAACGGGCTGTCCGAACTGCTGAGCGGCCAGATCTCGCTCGAAGAAGCCGTGCGCGCAACGCAGATCGACAACCTCGCGTTCATCTCGTGCGGCCATCGTCCGCCGAATCCATCGGAGCTGCTGATGTCGCCGCGCCTGCCGCAATACCTCGACGGGCTGGCGCGGCGCTACGACGTGATCCTGATCGACACGCCGCCTGTGCTCGCCGTGACCGACGCGTCGATCATCGGCGGCTATGCGGGCTCGACGTTCTTCGTCGTGCGCTCGGGCATGCACAGCGAAGGCGAGCTCGCCGATGCATTGAAGCGTCTGCATTCGGCGGGCGTGCACGTGCAGGGCGCGATCTTCAACGCGATGCCGCCGCGCGCGCGCGGCAACTACGACCGCAGCTACGCGGCCGTGCAGGAATACCTGAGCACCTGACGCGCACGCATGAGCGTTGTGCATGCGGAGCCGATGCCGTCAACCCAGCCACGGAGAGGACAACGATGAAGATAACGGTACTGGTGCCGACGTATCGCCGGCCACAGGATCTCGCGCGCTGTCTCGCGGCGTTGCAAACACAGGAGCGCCTTCCCGACGAGGTTGTCGTGGTCGCGCGCTTCGACGACGACGCGACGCATGCGTGTCTGCGCGATCCGCGGATAGTCGACGTGCTGCCGCTGATCGTCGCGCTCGTCGACGTGCCGGGCCAGGTGGCCGCGCTCAATCGCGGGCTCGATGCCGCGACGGGCGACGTGATCGCGATCACCGACGACGACGCCGCGCCGCACGCGGACTGGGTGCGCCGCATCGGCGCCGCATTCGAAAGCGATCCGCGCCTGGGCGCGCTCGGCGGACGCGACTGGGTGCATCAGAAGGGCGGCGTGCTCGACGGCTCGCGCGGTCTCGTCGGCAAGCTGACGCCATCGGGCAAGATCATCGGCAATCATCATCTTGGCGTGGGTGAAGCGCGCGAAGTGGATCTGCTCAAGGGCGCGAACATGAGCTACCGGCGCGACGCGATTCGCCATATCCGTTTCGACGCGCGCCTGCGGGGCGCGGGCGCACAGGTGCACAACGACATGGCATTCAGCCTGAGCGTGAAGAACGCGGGCTGGAAGCTCGTCTACGATCCGGGCGTGGCCGTCGATCATTTCCCCGCCGAGCGTTTCGACGACGATCGCCGCGACGTGCAGACGATGACGGCTGTGCGCAACGCCGCGTACAACCTGCATCTGATCTTGCGCGATCATCTGCCGCCCGTGCATCGCGAAGTGGCGTGGTGGTGGTATGCGCTGATCGGCACGCGCGTCTATCCGGGCGCCGTGCATGCGCTGCTTGCGTTGACATCGAAAAAGGGAAGCGTGAAGCTCGCGCGCTGGCGAGCGGTGCGCAAGGGCGCGCGCGAGGCGCGCCGCGCGCTTGCGCAGAGCCGTGGGACGGGCGCCGGTACGGGCACAGGCACAGGCACAGGCACAGGCACAGGCACAGGCACAGGCCAGGGAGTGCACGCATGACGACCAGAATCCATGTGCATCTCTTCTATGGCGCCGATCCGCGCTTCTATCGCAACGGCGAGAACATCGGCTGCCTGTACGGCTATCACCATGCCGAGTCCGACGAGTTCCAGCTCACCTATTCGCAGGACGCGAAGGAAAGCAGGCCGTTGCGGCTCGTGCGCCGCGCGTTGAAGGCGATGCTCGGCTTCGATCTGATCCACACGCTGCGCAACAGCGACGCGATGCTGCGCTCCGACGTGATCTGGACGCACACCGAGCACGAATGGTTGTCCGTCGCGCTGATGCTGCTGATGAACGGCGCTCGCATGAAGCGCGAAAGGCAGCCGCTGCTCGTCGCGCAAAGCGTATGGCTGCTCGACAAGTGGCCGGATTATGGCCTGCTGCGTCGCTGGTTTTATCGCAAGCTGATCGACCGCGCCGATCTGCTGACGACGCTCGCACGCGACAACGCCGAACTATGCAGCCGATACTTCGGCCGCGATGCGACGCAACTCTTCTACGGCCTCAACACGCGCGATTTTCCCGTGCGGCAGCCGAAGCAATGGGTTCCGCACATGCCGCTGCGCATCGCCGCGATCGGCAACGACCGCGACCGCGACTGGGAAACGCTGATCAAGGCTGTCGGCAACGATCCGCGCTTTGCCGTGCGGCTCGCGACGCGGCGGCGCATTCCGCGCTCGCTGCGCGCGCTGAACGTGAATGTCGCGCCCGCTGCGGGGCTCGCGAAACAGCGCGAGCTTTACGACTGGGCCGATGTGGTCGTCGTGCCGCTGCGCCTGAATTCGCATGCGTCGGGTATCACGGTGATGCTCGAGGCGGCCGCTGTCGGCAAGCCGATGGTGGTCACGAACGTCGGCGGCTTGCAGGACTATTTTTCGGCGCGCGCCGCCGCGTATGTGCCGCCGTTCGACGCCGACGCATTGCGCGATGCGCTGATCGGCCTCGCGGCATCGCCCGACGAAGCGCTGCAGCAGGCGCAGGCGGCCGCGTTGCAGCTCGTGTCGCGCGATCACACGACGCAGCACTACGCGCAGCAGCATGTGCGGATCACGCGCGAGCTGTTGCGCCGTCGCGCGCAGACGGCGCAGCACGGCGACGCCGCGCCTTCGCCCGCGCATGCGAATGGGCATGCCGCTGCAAAGGCGACTGCAAAGCCGAAGGCGGGTGCGAACGCGAATGCCCGCGCGCAGATGCCGTCGCAAGGCCGCGGAGGGATGTGAGCGATGTCGTCGATTGCACGAGCCGGTATCGACAGCGCGGCGCGCATCGTCAACGGCGATCGCAGCGAGTGGATGCCGCCCGCGCTGCTGTGGCTGCTGACGGCGATGCTGATCGTCGCGCACCAGGGCACGCTGCTCACGCTCGCGTTCCCGGTGCTGTCGATCGGCGTCGGCTTCTGGCTGTACTTCAAGAGCCCCGCGAAGTACGTCGGCTATATGTGGTGGCTGTGGTTCCTGAGTCCCGAAGTCCGGCGCCTTGCCGACTGGTCGAAAGGCGCGTTCACGCCGACGAGCCTGATCCAGATCGCACCGCTCGCCGTCACGATGATCAGCGGGCTGTCGCTGATCCGCTTCTACCCGGTGCTCGCGCAAAAACGCGGCTTGCCCGTCCTGCTGGTGCTCGCGGGGCTCGCGTATGCGTTCATGGTCGGCGTCGTCGCGAGCGGCCCGCTGGCCGCGCTGTACGACCTCGCGAACTGGGTGTATCCCGTGCTGATCGGCTTTCATATCATGGCGCACTCGCGGCAGTACCCCGATTACCGCGACACCATCGTGAGCACGTTCATCTGGGGCATGCTGCTGATGGGCGGCTACGGACTCGTGCAGTTCTTCGTCATGCCGCAGTGGGACGCGCTGTGGATGCTCGGCTCGCAGATGAACTCGCAGGGCGACCCTGTGCCGTTCGGCGTGCGCGTGTTCAGCACGATGAACTCGTCGGGTCCGTTCGCGCTCGCGATGATGGGCGCGATGGTCTACGTGATGGCCGCGACGCATCGCGTGCGTTGGCTCGCGGGCGCGTTCGGCTTCCTGTCGTTCTGCCTGTCGCTCGTGCGCTCGACATGGGGCGGCTGGGTCATCGCAATGCTCATTCAACTGGTGAAGTCGAACAACAAGGTGCGCATTCGCATCGTCGCGAGCGCAGTGGTGCTCGCGGGCCTGTGCGTGCCGCTGCTTGCCGTCGGCCCCGTCGCCGAGCGGATGCAGGCGCGCCTCGACACCATCGTCAATCTGCATGACGACCAAAGCTACGCCGCGCGCAACCAGTTCTACGCGACGTTCGCGAAAACGGCATTCACCGATGTGTCCGGCGAAGGACTCGGCGCGACAGGCACGTCGACGAAGCTCTCGAACGATGGCGGCCAACTCGGCCAGTACGGCAACTTCGACAGCGGCGTGATGAACATTCCGTTCGTGCTCGGCTGGCCCGGCACGCTGCTGTACATGTCGGGCGTGATCTGGCTGCTCGTGCGCGCGCTGCGCGCATCGTTCCGGCTGACCGACGACAAGTTCGCGTCGGCATCCATGTCCCTTTCGCTTGCGATCTTTGCGATGCTCGTGTTCACCAACTCGCTCGTCGGCACAGGCGGATTGCTGCTTTTCATGGGCGTGTTTTCGATTCTTTCCGCGGCGCACTGGCAGAAGCTGAACCGCCGCCGCGATTCCTTTCTTCATGGAGGCCACTGATTGAGAGTCGCCATTGTCACGCACGTGGTGCGCCATAACGACGGGCAGGGCCGCGTCAATCACGAGATCGCGCGCGCGGCGCTCGATGAGCACATCGCGGTCACGCTGGTCGCGTCGCACGTCGCGCCCGAACTGCTCGCGGACCCGCTCGTGCGCTGGGTGCCCATCAGGATCGGCCGCTTCTGGCCGACCAATCTGCTGCGCCAGCAGGTGTTCGCGTTGAAGAGCGCATGGTGGCTGCGCACGCATCGCGCGGAATACGACGTGCTGCACGTGAACGGCTTCATCACATGGACGCCCGCCGATGTCAACACCGCGCACTTCGTGCACAGCGGCTGGTTCAAGAGCCCGCATTACCCGTTCGGCGTTAGCAAGGGATGGTGGTCCGCGTATCAGTTCGTCTATACGCGAGTGAACGCCGTGCTCGAAGGCTGGGCGTACCGACGCTCGCGCGTGATCGCTGCTGTCTCGCAGAAGGTCGCGACGGAGATCGCGGCGATCGGGCTCACGCCGCGCAACCGGCTCGATGTGATCTACAACGGCGTCGACACCCAGGGCTTCGCTGTGGCGCAAGGCGACCGCGCGCGCTTCAAGCTGCCCGACGACGCGTTCCTGCTGCTCTTTGTCGGCGATCTGCGCACGCCGCGCAAGAACCTCGGCACGGTGCTGAAGGCGTTGCAGCATTTGCCCGAGCGCGTGCATATCGCCGTGGCGGGCTATCTCCCCGGCAGCCCGTATCCGGATGAAGCGAAAGCGCTCGGCGTCGCGGATCGCGTGCATTTTCTGGGGCTCGTGAAGGAGATGCCCGTGCTGATGCATTCCGTCGATGCGTTCGTGTTTCCGTCGCGCTACGAAGCGATGAGCCTGTCGCTGCTCGAAGCGATGGCGGCCGGCTTGCCCGTCGTGACGGCGCGCACGGCGGGCGGGGCGGAGATCATCACGCCCGAATGCGGGATCGTGCTCGACGACCCCGACGATCCGCACACGCTGGCGCAAGCCGTGGCGCGCCTCGCGTCGAACGATGACGAGCGCCTTGCGATGGGTAAAGCAGCCAGCGAACTCGCGACGGGCTTCGGCTGGGCGCGCATGGCGCAGCAATACATCGCGCTGTATCGACAGATCGCGGGGCAACGCGAAGACCGCCGCCGCGCGCGGAAACCCGATGCAAACGATACCGACACGCTGACCGCGAACGTGCTCGCCGGCCCGCAACGCGCCGATCGCGCGTGATGTCATCAACCAGGAAAAGGACGGCACACATGATGACCACTCGTTCCATCAAATCGCTGCAAATCGGCATGCACTGGTTTCCCGAGCGTGCGGGCGGACTCGACCGCATGTACTACTCGCTGATCGGCGCGCTGCCTGGCGCGGGCGTCGAAGTGCGCGGCGTGGTGGCGGGCTCGGAGCGTGTTGCGCAGGACACCAACGGCGCGATCCAGGGCTTCGGTTCCGCCGCGCAATCGCTGCCGATGCGCCTGATGGCCGCTCGCCGCGCGCTGCGTCGAGAGATTCGCGCGCAGCGCCCCGACGTGATCTCGTCGCACTTCGCGCTGTACACGTTTCCGGGGCTCGATGTGACGCGCGGCATTCCGCAGGTCTCGCATTTTCAGGGGCCGTGGGCGGACGAGAGCCATGTCGAAGGCGCGGACTCGCTTGGACAGCGCGCGAAGCGCTATCTGGAGCAAGCCGTCTATGCGCGCTCGTCGCGGCTGATCGTGCTGTCGGATGCGTTCGGCAGGATTCTCACGTCGCGCTACGGCATTCCCGCGGAGCGCATTCGCGTCGTGCCGGGCTGCGTGAACGTCGATCAGTTCAACCTGCCTTTGACGCGCAACGAAGCGCGCATGCGCCTGCAACTGCCGCCAGGCCGTCCGATCGTGCTGGCCGTGCGGCGGCTCGTGCGGCGCATGGGACTCGAAGATCTGATCGATGCCGTGAAGATCGTCAAGCGCCGCAATCCGGATGTGCTGCTGCTCATTGCAGGCAAGGGCCGCTTGCAGGAGGAATTGCAACAGCGCATCGACGATGCGGGTCTCGGCGACAACGTGAAGCTGCTCGGCTTCGTGCCCGACGAGCATCTCGCGTCGCTGTATCGCGCGGCCGATATCAGCGTCGTGCCGACCGTCGCGCTCGAAGGCTTTGGCCTGATCACGGTCGAATCGCTGGCCTCGGGGACGCCTGTTCTCGTCACGCCCGTCGGTGGATTGCCTGAGGCAGTGGCGGGGCTTTCGCAGGATCTCGTGTTGTCTTCGACGGGCGCGGATGCGATCGCCGATGGCCTTGGCAAGGCGCTCGACGGGTCGACGAAACTGCCCGATGCCGAAGCGTGCCGTGCGTATGCGCGCGCGAATTTCGACAATCCGGTGATCGCGAAGCGCGTGGCTGCCGTGTATGCGGAGGCGATTCGGGCAGCGTAGGAGGCATAGGCGGCGCGCGGCTCACGTCGCCCGATAACGCGTCGGTCTTAATTCCTATATTTCAGGAATTATCGCGGTGCAGTGGTGTGCTTGGGTGACAATTCCGACAATATCGGAACTATTGACATGTGCGACCGCATGAACGAATAATTCCGGTATTCTCGTAATTATCCGCCTTGCTGGTACCTCGGGCGGGTTTATTCCTGGTCTATCGGAACTATGGCTCGCACCTTGCCTCAACCCGCAATCCTGAACCCACTGGCTCGGGACATGGCCGCACTGGGCCGTCTCGTGCGGAACCGGCGCGCGCAAAGCGCCCTTCGCATCGACGACGCGGCCGACATGCTGGGTGTCTCCAAGGATGTCCTCTCCCGCCTGGAAAACGGACGATCGGTGAGTCTGGACAAGGTATTCAAGGTGCTGGACGGACTTGGCCTCAAGGTGTTGGTCTTGACGAATCAGGAAACCAATGCAGCGCTCGCTCGTATCGAGCCGGTCTCTGTGCGGGCGGACGACGCATCCGCTGATTCCCGTCGTCCGGCGGAGAAGTCCTGATGCGTCACACGCTGCATGTCATCACGCACGAAGGGGCCGTGGGCCGCTTGGACTTCGAGGCTCGAGAGGGGCTCTACCGCTTCCAGTACGACGAAACCTGGCCTGCACACGGCAGTGCGTTTCCGCTGTCTCCGCATATTCCGCTTTCGGGTGAAGAGCCGCGAGCCGGCGCCGTGCATCGGTTCATCGCGAACCTGCTGCCTGAAGGACGGGCGCTGGATGTGGCGTCCGTGATGTATCAGGTTTCGAAAGACAACACCTACGGGCTCATCCGGATGCTCGGGAAGGAGCCCGTAGGCGCATTGAGCTTTCTTGCTGCGAGCGAAACGGGCGAGCCGGCTGAGCCAGGCGAAGCGCCGCGCGCACGCCGGGAAATTTCGGTTGAAGAATTGAGTGAGCGTATCCGCGACCGTGAAGCGATTCCGTTCCCGGTGTGGGATGACAAGGTCCGCCTGTCGGTGGCCGGCTACCAGGACAAACTGCAAGTGCTGGTGGAAGGCGAGCGGATCGCTCTGGCTGACGGGCCGCTGAGTTCCACCCACATCCTGAAGCCGGAATCGCGCAGTCCCGTGACCCCGTGCATGGTGGCAAACGAACACTACTGCATGACGCTTGCGACGCACATGGGATTGCAGGCGGCCCCTGTCTCCATTCGGCGCATTCCTGAACCTGTCCTGCTCATCGAACGATTCGACAGGTCGATCGTGCGCGACCCATCGGATGGCGAGTCCGTCCAGGCTGTACGCCGCCGGCATGTGATCGACGGTTGCCAGGCTCTCGATCTTCCCGTGACGTTCAAGTACGAGCGAAATTTCGGCAATACGCCGGACGTGCGCAATATTCGCGAGGGCGCGAGCTTCGAGAAGCTGTTCTCGCTTGCCCCGTATCTGGACAATCCGGCTGCGGCGCGTACGTTCATGATCCGATGGGCGCTATTTCAACTGCTGATCGGCAATAGCGACGCGCACGGAAAAAATCTGTCGTTCTTCGTGCATGGAGGCGGCCTGGAGCCCGCACCGCTCTATGACCTGGTTTCGGTCAACGCCTATGGAGAGAAAGTCGAGCAGGACATGGCGATGGGGTATGGCGACGCATTCAGGCTGGAGGAAATCACGCCGTTTGCGCTCGCAGATTTCGCGCAGCGCACCGGCACGGTTCCCCGCTATCTCGCGCGAGAAATGACGCGCATGGCGCAGGCCGCAAAAGCGCTCGCACCTGAGCTGGCACGTTCGGAAGTCTACGTGGGGGACGAGCGCGGCATGGTCCGGACGATCTCGGACTTCGTCTGCACGCAGGCCGATCGCGTGCTGCATCTCGCGCCGATGGTCCCACGCGTCAACCGCAACCTGCTTTAGAAAACCCCGGCGCCCCTCAGTCTTTCAGCACGACACCCCATTCTCGTTTCGCACGATATCCGCATCGACCATCATCTTGCACAGCTGTTCGAGCGAGGTCCCAGGCGCCCAGCCCAGCTTCTCGCGCGCCTTGTCCGCGCAGCCGATCAGCAGATCGACTTCGGCGGGGCGGTAGTACCTCGGATTCACGCGGACCAGCGTCTTGCCCGTCCGGACATCGATGCCTGTTTCGCGCTCGTTGCGGCCCGACCATTCGAGCTGATAGCCGGCCGCCGCAAACGCCATCTTCACGAAATCGCGCACCGTCTCCGTGCGATTCGTCGCTAGCACGTAAGTGTCGGGCTCGTCGGCTTGCAACATGCGCCACATGCCTTCGACGTATTCGAGCGCAAAGCCCCAGTCGCGCTTCGCATCGAGGTTGCCCAACTCGAGCACGTCGGACTTGCCGAGCTTGATCTTCGCGACGGTGTCGGTGATCTTGCGCGTCACGAACTCGCGGCCGCGCAGCGGCGATTCGTGATTGAACAGAATGCCGCTCGTCGCGAAGAGACCATACGACTCGCGGTAATTGATCGTCGACCAATGCGCGAACAGCTTCGCGACGCCATACGGGCTGCGCGGATAAAACGGCGTGTCCTCGCGCTGCGGCACGGCCTGCACCTTGCCGAACATCTCCGACGTCGATGCCTGATAGAAGCGCATCTTCGGGTTCACCGTGCGAATGCCTTCGAGCAGATTCAGCACGCCGACGCCCGTCACCTGCGCCGTCGTCGACGGCTGATCGAACGACACGCCGACGAAGCTCTGCGCAGCGAGGTTGTACAGCTCGTCGGCTTGCACGGTATCGAGCAGGCGCAGCGTCGAGCCGGCGTCCGTGAGGTCGTGCTCGACGAGTTGCAGGTTCGGGTTGCCCATCACGCCGAGCTCTTCCATGCGCCAGAAGTTGACGGAGCTGGTCCGGCGATACGTGCCCGTGACCTGATAGCCCTTGCCGAGCAGCAGTTTCGTCAGGTAGGCGCCGTCCTGGCCGGATACGCCCGTGATGATGGCCTTGCGCTGATGGGTCATGAGTTGCCTTTCGTCGGGTTGCCTGCGGTTGAATGAAGAGGAGAGTCAGTACGCTGACGCTGCGATTGCCGTGGCGGCTGTGGCTTCTGCGCAGATGCGGCGGCGACGCCGAGCAACCGCTGCACGAGCGGATCGATCACCCGAAAGTCCTGCTGGGCCTTCACGCGATACAGCTCGGGCTTCGGATGCGCGCCGTCGGACATCTGCGTCTTCCAGTCGGCCATCGACGAAATCGCCGCGTACTGATCGACGAGCGGCACGTGCTGCTCGGCCGCGACGCGGCGCGTCATCGCGGCCATCGCCGCGAGTCGCGCGTTCAGGCGGCCGTCGGGCATCGGATTGGACGTCTGCAGCACGGGCAGCTTGCCGAGCGTCTGCGCCGTCTTCACGAGATCGGTCTCGGCTTCGTAGAACTGCTCGGGCGTCTGGTTGTGCATCACTTCATTGATGCCGTAGTTGATCGTGACGATCTGCGCATTCGACGCGGCGAGGCGCGCTTTCCAGGTTCCGTTGCGTCCGGGGCCCGTGCCGTCGCGCAGTTGCGACGCCATCGTGCCGCCGACGCCGAAATTCGCCACGATCACGCGCGCGCCGTATTTCGCGCGCAGTGCGTTCTGCAGATACGTCACCGCGTTGTCGGGCCGCGGTCCGCAACGGCCGTCGTTGCATGAGATGCCGAGCGTCGTCGAATCGCCATAGGCCTCGATCAGCACTTGCGATTGTGCGTTGTCGTCCGCATGCGCGAGAGCCGCCGCGATAAGGGCCAGCGCGCACGCTGCGGCGCTTGGCGAACGAACGCTATTCATGCGCTCGTCCTCGAAGCTTCGCGCGCCGCGTGCAATGCGTCTTCGCGTCGGCGGCTGCGTGATGCATTGCCGTGAATCAGGCGCCGCTCGAACGCGAACCATGTGATGCTCGCGTAGACGAGCGTGATCGCGAGCGCGAGCGCGGCCGTCACATAGCGGTTGTCATGCAGCGGCCACAGCGCGTGGAGCACGCTCAGGTGAATCAGGTAGATCGTGTAGCTGATCGTGCCGATATAGACGAGCAGCGGGTTGCACAACACGCGCTTCACGATGCCCTTGCTCTGCAACGCGATCACGACGATCGACGTGCATAGCACGAGCGACACGCTATACAGCCCCGCGTTCGACAGCGGACTATTGGCCGCGCGAAAACGCGGAAAGTGCAGATGCAGCCAGGCTAGCACCGCGAGCGACGCGCACACGCCAAGCACGGCGAACGGCTTCCAGGGTTGCAGTGCGTCGGCGTCGCGCCGCACGGCGACGGCGAGCAGCGCACCCGCCGCGAGCAGATCCATGCGGAACGGCGTCAGATAGTAGATCGGCCAGAACGAATCGAACCATGGCGTCGCGACGGCGCGCAGCGCCGGCACGAGCACGATCAGCGCAAGCGCCACGTAGCCGAGCGCGCGCTCGGGCACGAGCAGGATCACGAACGGCCAGAAGATATAAAACTGCTCTTCGACGGCAAGCGACCACAGCACGTTGAGGCTGTCATGTCCGCTCTGTCCGAGCGCATCGCCGATATTCGTCGCGAAAAACGCATACCACTCCCAGTGCTGTGCCCAACCGAAACCAAACAGCAGCGACGACACGGCCATCAGCAACAGCCAGGGCGGCAGGATGCGCCGCGCGCGGCGCGCATAGAAGTAGCCGAAATACGACTGCTTGCGCGTCTTGCGTTCGAGCAGGATGCCCGTGATCAGAAAGCCGCTCAGCACGAAGAACAGATCGACGCCCATCCATAGCGGCGCCTTCAGCGCGTGCTGCGCGAACACGGCGAGCACGGCAATCGCGCGCAGTCCGTCGAGCTGGACGATGCGCCCGTTGTGAGCGAGAGAGGCGGGCGGTGTGCTGGCTGTCATGAGCGTCCGTGTATGCGCCTGATCCGGTATTCGAGGGGCGATGGCATGGCGCCGCGATCCGCTCGCCATGAAGACCGCAAAGTGCGTTTGATTCTAGGTAAATAAAATGCCTAAAAAACGCGAATCAAATAAATGAATTGATTCGAATAAAAAGAATTGGATTTTTATTATCGTTTGCAACGGGTTGCGCTTCGCTCACGGACACGGAACGATGCGCATCAAGAAGTGCGGCGATAAGGGCCGTACCGGCAAATACAGGCTCTTTCGTGTGGCAGATCGCCCGCAACCCATGCGCATCGAATTATTTACGGATTCTTTTTCAATCATTTCAATGAGCGAATAATTTTGGATTATTTGAGCATTTCATCACGATTGTTTGCACGTACCGTAAAGCGCTGATTGGATCATTGCGCATTGCTCTATTGCGGCGCCTCGCCGTTTCCCGTCTCTTTTGCAATCCGGATGGGAAATGCTCGCCTTCGCTTCGCCTCGACGGGAGAACCTGCATTGTCCCGACTCACGCTTGCCCGCGCGATGTGCGCGTTTGCCTTTCTCGCGACCCTGCATGCGTTCGCCGAGCCCGCGCTGAACGTGCAGACGTCGTGGATCGGCAATACGTCCGGCTTCGGCGACGGCACATGGACGCAGATCAACATCACGGCGATCGCCGTGTCGTCCGACGGCAAGGTGTATACGAACGCGCCGTGGGACGAAAGCGGCGCGGAATCGAGCGTCTATCAGAACGGCAAGATGCTCGGCTTCGCGGGCGGCACGCACGGCTGGGGCAACAGCGGCGGAAACGCGATCGCGGTCAACAGGCGCTACGCGTATGTGGCCGTCGGCGTCGGCAACGAAAAGGGACACCTCGTCGGCGCAGGCGTGTGGCCGGACAAGGGGCGTCAGTGGTACGGCATCTCGCGGCGGGAGATCGGCGACACGAAGCGTGTCGCCGCATTTCAGCCCATCGCGAACAGCATTGATCCGCATGCGAAGACGGCCGCCGCCTTCATGCGGGTGAACGACGTGCCGACGGGCACGCGCGGCGACGTCAACGGTCTGGCGGCAAGCGACACGAGGCTCTATGCATCGAATACTTCGCGCGATCGCATCGAGGTGTACGACACCGAATCGATGCAGCCCAAGGCGCAATGGAGCGTGCACGAACCCGGCCGGATCGCGCGTGCGAGTGACGGCACGCTGTGGGTGCTGACGGATACGCTCGGCGACAGGCCGAAGGTCGCGCAT
Organism: Paraburkholderia diazotrophica; assembly: GCF_900108945.1. Taxonomy (GTDB): domain Bacteria; phylum Pseudomonadota; class Gammaproteobacteria; order Burkholderiales; family Burkholderiaceae; genus Paraburkholderia; species Paraburkholderia diazotrophica. The sequence continues at coordinate 571,805 of NZ_FNYE01000001.1, forward strand.
CTCGACGCCGACGGTCAGCTTCTCAACGACGGATTGCCGTTGCCCGCCGATACCGTCGCCGTCGATATCGCGATCGATCCACAAGGCCGCGTGCTCATCGCCGATAACGGTCCGCGCCAGCAAGTGCTGTTCTTCGGCAAGCGCGACGGCCAATACTCGCTCACTTCGACGCTCGGCGAACGCGGCGGCATCTTCGCGGGTGTCGCGGGGCGTCCGGGGCCGCAGCGTTTCAACGGACTGACGGGCGTGGGCGTCGACGCGCGCGGCAACGTCTATGTGGCGACCAATGGCATCGGTCCGCGTTTCGAGCCGACGGGAGCGGGCCTCGGCGCGACGCTCGAAAGCTACGCGCCCGACGGCAGGCGTCTGTGGCAGGTAGAGGGACTGCTGTTCGTCGATGGCGCGTGGATGGACCCGTCGCGGCCCGACAGCGTCTACACGGGCAACAAGCGCTTCGAACTCGATCTGTCGAAACCGCCGGGTCAGCAATGGAAGTACGCGGGCTTTCTGACCAACCGCTTCAAGTACCCCGACGATCCCGTGCTCAACATCGACCAGTGGCCGGGCCTTCCCATTGCCCGCAAGCTGAAGGCCCGCACGTTCCTGTTTCTCACGGACATGTATGCGGACCATCTGAAGATCTATCGCTTCGACGGTGGCCGCGACGGCGAGACGGCCACGCCTTCGGGTTTCATCGCGGGCCGCGAGCGGGCCGTGCTGAAAGTGCCGAACGCCCCTTCGGGCGGCGACTGGATCTGGCGCGACACGAACGGCAATGGCCGCTTCGATGCCAATGAATTCACGCCGAATACATCGGGCACACACCTCGCGGGCGGTTGGGGCTGGTGGGTCGATACCCGTGGCGACATCTGGCGCGCACGCGACTCGAAGGGCATCAACCGTTTCCGGTTTGGCGGTCTCGATGCGAAGGGCAACCCGATCTACTCGTACGCGGATATGACGGCCTATCCGGTGCCGCCGCCGTTCAGCGAAGTGAAGCGCGCGCTCTATGACCCGCAGACCGATTCGATGTACGTGACGGGCTACACACCTGACGCGCCGTTCGACCGGGGCTTCTGGAAAGAGGTAGGGCGCGTGCTGGTGCGCTACGACAAATGGTCGAGCGGCAACGCAGTGCCGCGCTACACGCTGCCGCTGCCATGGGACACGAAGAGCAAGCCCGTCTCGACGCTGATCGGCCTCACGGTCGAAGGGCAATACCTGTTCGCCGTCGAACCCGTCGGCACGGTCCACGTGTTCGACAGGGACACGGGCACACCCATCGGCACGATGCAGCCCGGACGGGAAGTGGGTCATGCATCGGGTTGGGTCGACGTGCCGAACGGCATCAGCGCATATCGCCGCAACGACGGCGAGTACCTCGTGTTCGTCGAAGAAGACGCGCGCGGGAAAGTGATGATGTACCGCTGGAAACCAGCGCCTCGCGCATGAAGAGACGCCGCTTCTCCACCCGCACGCTACCCACCGATAACGCACCGATCCAAAGCTATCCGATGGATAAAGGCATCCTCAGAAACGTGGTGATCAATCTGATCGGACTGATCTTGCCGACGTTCGTATCGCTCGTCACGGTGCCGTCGTACATCAGGCTGCTCGGCGTCGAACGCTACGGCGTGATCAGCCTCGTGTGGACGCTGATCGGCTATTTCAGCATTCTCGATCTGGGCATGAGCATGGCCGCGCAGAACCACATCTCGAAGGCGCGCGCATCGAACGATGAAGACGCGTGCGAGCAGGTGTTCTGGAGCGCTACATGGCTCAACCTGGCGACGGGGATCATCGGCGGGCTCGTGATCTACTTCGGCGCGGCACTCTATACCGCGTACTTTTCGAAGGTCTCGCCCGGGTTGCAGCACGAGGTGTATCGCGCGCTGCCGTGGCTCGCGGCCGCGATTCCGCTCGCGAATGTGTCGTGGGTCTTCGCTGGCGCGATCAACGGTGCAGAACGCTTCGGCATCTACAACGCGAACCAGACGCTCGGCACGTTTCTGTTTCAGCTGCTGCCGCTCGCCGCCGCATGGATCATGGGGCCGACGTTGCAGAACGTGCTCGCGGCTGCCGTCGTCGCGCGTCTGGCCGCGGCGATTCTGCTCGCACGCTCCGCGTTCAACGTGCTCGGCATCCGGCACATCCGCGCGCCGCAATTCAACGTTGCGAAGGGGCTGTTCAGTTTCGGCGGCTGGATGCTGGTGGCGAGCCTTACCAACACAGTCGCCGAATCGCTCGATCGCGTGATGCTCGGCACAGGTCTCGGCGCGCGTTTCGTCACGTATTACGCGGTGCCGCAGAACCTCGTCACGCGTATGAACATCGTGCCGACGGCGATGCTGCGCACGTTGTTTCCGCGCCTGTCCGCCGTGGGTCGCGACGATGCCGACGTGATCATGCGGCAGTCGCTCGAATTTCTGAACGGCGTGTTCACGCCCGTTGCGCTCGTCGCGATCGTCGTGCTCGAACCGTTCCTGCATGTGTGGGTGGGCAGCGAAGTCGCCGATGCCGCAGGGCCCGTGGGACGCATCCTGATCGTTTCCGTGTGGCTCGTCGGTCAGGCGAATCTCGCGCGCATCCTGATCCAGTCGCAAGTGCATCCGGCGGCGGCCGCGCGCCTCGGTCTCTTCGAACTGCCGTTCCATGCGCTCGCGCTGTGGTACGGCATCGCGCATTTCGGACTGGTGGGTGCCGCCGTCGTCGTCGCCGCGCGCGGCCTGTTCGACTACGTCGCGCTGCTGCGTCTGTCCGCCATTCACGCGCGTCCGATCGTGCTCGACATGCTCGCGCATCTCGCCTTCCTGGTGGGCACGCTGTGGCTCGCCACCTTGCTCCCGAGCCTGCCGATGGCCATTGCCGCGGGCGCGCTCATCGTGGGCGCGAACGTCGCATGGTCACTCACGATGACCCCTGCATTGCGCGATCTTGCGCGTTCGCTGCTTGCGCGTCTGAAGTTGCGACTCAATCCGAGGAATAGCGCATGAACCACGATATCGTCGAAGAAGACCTGTTGCGTCGCCCTATGACGCGCGATACAGCCGCCGATCTCATCACGACGCCGGTCGCGAAGCCGCCTGTCAAACGACGGCAAGCGCGTAGCGACAGGCCCGCGCGCATCGCGATCGTTCACGACTGGCTCGTCACGTATGCAGGCGCCGAGCGCGTGCTCGAACAGATCGTCGCGTGCTTCCCGGATGCGGACATCTTCAGCCTCGTCGATTTTCTCGACGTCGACGATCGCGCGTTCCTGCGCGGCAAGCCTGTGACGACCTCGTTCATCCAGAAGCTGCCGCTTGCGCGCACGAAGTACCGCGCGTATCTGCCGCTGATGCCGCTCGCGATCGAGCAGCTCGACGTATCCGCGTATGACGTCGTGATCTCGAGCAGCCACGCCGTCGCGAAGGGTGTGCTGACGGGCCCGGACCAGGTGCACATCAGCTATGTGCATTCGCCCATCCGCTATGCGTGGGACCTGCAGCATCAGTACCTGCAGCAGTCGAAGCTCACGCGCGGCCCGAAGTCCGCGTTCGCGCGGCTCATTCTGCATTACATGCGCAACTGGGATATCCGCACGTCCAATTCCGTCGATGCGTTCGTCGCGAACTCCGGGTTCATTTCACGCCGCATCAGGAAGGTCTATCAGCGTGAAGCGGAAGTGATCTTTCCGCCTGTCGATGTCGATGCGTTTTCTCTTTGCGAAGCGAAGGAGGACTTCTATCTGACGGCATCACGGATGGTGCCGTACAAGAAGATCGATCTGATCGTCGAAGCGTTCGCGAACATGCCGCAGCGCAAGCTCGTCGTGATCGGCGATGGCCCGGACATGCAGAAGGTGCGCGAGAAGGTGCGTGAGAAGGCGGCTTCCAATGTGCAGGTCATCGGCTATCAGCCATTCGAAGTGCTGCGCGATCACATGCGCCGCGCGAAGGCGTTCGTGTTCGCGGCGGAAGAGGACTTCGGCATTTCCGTCGTCGAGGCGCAGGCGTGCGGCACGCCTGTGATCGCATACGGCAAGGGCGGGGCGCTCGAAACCGTGCGCGACGAATACGATCCGCATCCGACGGGCCTCTTCTTCAGCGAGCAGTCGGTCGAGTCGATCATCGCGGCCGTCGAGAGCTTCGCCGACGATCCCGCGCGCTTCAGGCCGGCCGATTGCCGCGCGAATGCCGAGCGCTTTTCGATCGGGCATTTCCGCGAGCGTTTCTTCGGCTTCGTGCGTGAGACGGTGCCCGCATTGCAGCGCACGTCGCTGCCCTCGAATGATGTCCCCGTCGGCAGCGCGGTGCACGATCAGACATCGAGCGCATTGCGCGTGCTTGCGATCGACCAGAGCGGCGTGATGGGCGGCGCCGAACTGTCGCTGCTCGAAATCGTGAAGGCGCTCAAGGCGCGCGTCCAGGTCGTGCTGTTCGACGACGGACCGTTTCGCGCGGCGCTGCGTCGTGAAGGCGTCGCAGTCGATGTGCTCGATCCCGGCGCGACACGCGATATCCGCAAGCAGGGCGGCACGCCGCCGTTGATGAAAGCGGTGAAGGGCGTCGCGTCGCTGGTGCGAGAAACGGTCGAGCGTGCGCGTCATAGCGATGTGATCTATGCGAACACGCAGCGCGCGATGGTGATCGGCGCACTCGCGGGCCGCTTCGCGCGGCGCCCGGTGGTCTGGCATCTGCGCGACATCGTGAGCCGCGAGCACTTCGGCAGCAGGCAGCTCGCGATCATCAAGTGGTGCGCGAAGCTTGGGCTCGCGCACGTGATCGCGAACTCGGCGGCATCGGCGCGCGCGTTTGCGGAGCTGACGAATTTCGGCGACAGGCGTATCGATGTGGTGTTCAACGGCATCCCGGCCGCGCCGTTCGACGCGTTGCGCGACGTGCCGCAAAGTGTGCTGCGCGCGCGGCTGAATCTGCCGCAGGATGCGTTTCTGGTCGGCTCGTTCAGCCGGCTCGCGCAATGGAAGGGCCAGCATGTGCTGCTTGAAGCAATGGTGCTCAACCCCGGCATGCACGCGGTGCTGGTCGGCGCGCCGCTCTTCGGCGAGAACGCGTACGAAGCGCAGTTGCACGCGTTCGTCGCATCGCATGGACTGAATGATCGCGTGCATTTTCTCGGCTTCCAGGACGATGTCGCTGCGTGCATGTGCGCCGTCGATGCCGTCGCGCATACGTCGATCACGCCGGAGCCATTCGGCCGCGTGATCGTCGAGGGGATGCTCGCGCGCCGGCCCGTGGCGGGCGCGCGCGCGGGCGGCGTGACGGAGATCATCGACGACAACGTGAACGGCCTGATGTGCACGCCGGGCGATGCGCACGCGCTCGCCGATACGCTCGCCGAACTGCGCGCCAATCCGGCGCTATGCGAGCGGCTCGTCGCGCAGGGTTATCAGACGGCCGTACGCAAGTTCGGCACGCAGGCTTATGTGGAAGGCGTCGAGCGAATTCTGACGAGCGTCGCGGGCGCGAAGGCTCGACTGACAAGCTGAAAAAAGGCCGGCGCAATCAAGTTCACGCCGGCCATTTCGCTCGAGCTCGAATGAATCGCTGTCTATGGGATATTGAACGTATCGATCAACGCGCCCGCGCAGCGGCAGGCCTCAAGTTTGCGGACCATTTCATCGCGGGCAGTTCGACGCAACGATAGAAGACCCACGCGGCCGCAATCGCGACGAGCATGAAACCGAAGGTCGGAAAGATCGACGTTTGTAGCGTCGAGCGATAGAGCAGGGACGAGAGCAGCACGAAGATGGGAAGGTGGATCGAATACAGCGAAAAGCTGAAGTCACCGAAGCGCGACAGCAAGCGAATAACGGGCGCATCTTTCTCACCGCGGTTTTGACGATGGCTCTTCAGCGCTTCCGCCAGATAGCACGCAAAGCCGAGCGCCCACAGTTGAAATGCGAAGTACTGACCGAAGTGGAACGCGGCACAGCCAAGCGCGGTGAACATCAACGCCGCGCCATACATCCGCCACGGCATGCGCTTGCGCGACGCGTCGCGCTTCACCTGCAACTCGGCGATCCACGCGCCAAGCGTCCACGAGAACCAGAACGACGTGAAGAACTGCAGGTCATTGCGCTCGAACACGAACGCGGAAACGACATTGACGAGCGCGACCACCACCAGCGCGGGCTGCATGCCGAGCCTGCGACGCAGCGCGAACAGCAGCGGATAGACCGCGTAGAACTGCACTTCGAGCGAAAGCGTCCACAGCGCGCCGTTCGAGCCATACGTCTTGCCCGCTACGCCTTGCAGCGAAAACAGGTTGACGAGAAAAGCCGTCGGTCCGATATCGAGGATCTTGTGATTGACGGGCGGAAAGTGCAGGCTCGTCCAGTCGAGCGCCAACGTGAGCAGCAACGCAGCGAACAGCACGGGATAAATGCGCGCAAAGCGGCGCGCCCAGAAATTCGCCGCATCGAGCCGGTAAGCGGGATTGTTCGCGAGCCGTTGCGCCGCGCCGCGATGAATGCAGTAGCCGCTGATGACGAAAAAAATCGGCACGCCTGCCGAGCCCCACGCAATCGGCAGCGTCAGATAGGCGACGACCGTATTCAGGTCGAGCGGCCTGCTCGTGAGGTGATGAAAGCTCTGCATGCCGACCCACTCGACCTGGCGGCAATGAAAGTAGGCGACCAGCAGCGCAGCGACCCCACGCATCGCATCGACGACGTGTTCCTTGTCGACGGCTTTCGTCTCGCTGCGCGCCGCCGTCGCCAATGAACGGGACGAGTGGGTGGCATCCAGTGCTGTATCGCTCATGCGCGATCCTCGGTCGTTGATCAACGGATGACGCGCGGCCTTTCCCGACGCAGCACGCCGATTGCCTATCGTAGAGGAACGGGCGTGCAAAAAATCGATAAGAAATGATTCAATAATCCAGGATTGTTTTTCGATGTGGAGAGAATGGCGCAATTCGGTTAGCCGATGAAATTATTTGACGCTTTTTTCATGTTAGGTTAATGCCGGCAAACTTTTGACAGGGGTAGGGTCATGAACCTGCATTTGCTCGCCGGCGTCGCCGTGCTGTTGCTGTTAATAGGCGTTTCCGCATATCGCGAGGCGCTGCGCAACGAGCCGATCAGCCGTATCCGGATGACTCCGGAAAATATGCCGCAATTCGAGGACAACGAGTGAGCGTCGCGCGCCCGGATGCGCACGTGCGACCACGTGCCATAAGCAACATTTACGTCGCACATGTAAATTGATTGAATCAGTCGCGTCATTATTTCCGAATGTATTTCATATAATGGTTTGGCCCGCGAAATGAATCAATAAATAATTGTGGAGCCGTATTGACGGCTCATTTCGACTAATTTTGCGCCAGTCTTTTCTGGGCACGACATCGCGCCGCCTGTCCTGGCGATTGCATACATTCAATCAACCGAGTGGAAATGCACACCATGCTGAAAGTCACCAAAGCCGTCTTCCCTGTTGCGGGTCTCGGAACACGTTTTCTGCCCGCCACGAAGGCGAGCCCGAAGGAGATGCTGCCCATCGTCGACAAGCCGCTGATCCAGTATGCGGTCGAAGAAGCGATTGCCGCGGGCATCACCGAGATGATCTTCGTCACGGGCCGCAGCAAGCGCGCAATCGAAGATCACTTCGACAAGTCCTATGAGATCGAAGCGGAGCTTGAAGCGCGCGGCAAGGAGCAATTGCTCGAACTCGTGCGCAGCATCAAGCCTTCGAACGTCGACTGCTTCTACGTGCGTCAGGCGGAAGCGCTCGGCCTGGGCCATGCCGTGCTGTGCGCGGAAAAACTGGTCGGCGAAAGCCCGTTCGCCGTCATTCTCGCGGACGACCTGCTGCACAGCGAACAGCCTGTGATGAAGCAGCTCGTCGACGTGTTCAACCACTATCACAGCTCGGTCGTCGGCGTCGAAACCATTGCGCGCGAGACGAGCCGTTCGTATGGCGTCGTCGACGGCAAGGAATGGGAAGAAGACGTGATCAAGCTGTCGGGCATCGTCGAGAAGCCTGCGCCCGAGAAGGCGCCGTCCAATCTCGGCGTGGTCGGTCGCTATGTGCTGATGCCGACCATCTTCCGCCACATTCGTGCGCTGAAGCCAGGCGCCGGCGGCGAGCTGCAGCTGACGGACGCATTGGAATCGCTGCTGACGGAAGAGCAGGTGCTGGCCTACCGTTACTTCGGCACGCGTTTCGATTGCGGCAGCAAGCTCGGCTATCTGAAGGCAACCGTCGAATTCGCGCTGCGTCACCCGGAAGTGCGCGCGGAGTTCGAGGACTATCTGCAAAGCTATCTGCCGATGCATCTGACGGCAGCCGCCGCCTGAAAGCAGCGTCTATGGCAGCGCCATCGCCTCTATCCGCTGTCGCCTTGTGCATCGGTGCGCGCGAGTGCACGCGTGAGCCGCTTCACGCGTGCCCGCTCGCCGGCGAGGTGCGTGCGAGTATTGCGCGCACGTCGTCGTCGGTGGTTTCGCCGAAATCCGCATAGAACTGGCTCACGCTGAAGAACAGTTCCGGCGACGCCACGCAGATGAATTCGTCGACATCGCCGGCGATGCGTTCGGCCGCGTCATACGGCGCAACGGGCAACGCGGCGACGATCCTGGCCGGGCCGCGCGCACGCAACGCGCGCGCGGCCGCCTTCATCGATGCACCCGTGGCGAATCCATCGTCGACGATGACGGCAACGCGGCCCGCAACGTCGACGCTCGCGCGCTGCGGATCGCGAAAGAGCGCCTCGCGCCGCGCGAGCTGCGCTTTTTCGTCCGCCAGCACGCGGTCCAACTCCTCCTGCGAAACGCCCGTCTCGCGCATCAATTCTTCATCCAGATAAAGCGCATCGCCCGATGCGATCGCCCCCATTGCCAGTTCCGGTTGCCAGGGCACGCCCAGCTTCCTGACGACGAGCACGTCGAGCGGCGCGCCGAGCGCGCGCGCCACTTCATACGCGACAGGCACGCCGCCGCGGGGCAGCCCGAGCACGACCACATCATCGCGCTGCGCGTATTGCTTCAGCTGATCGGCGAGCGCGCGGCCCGCGTCGGCACGATCGGCAAATCGACAGAACATGATTCGCTCCCACGTCCGCTACAAATCCGTTCATTCACTATAGGACGTTGAGCATAGCGAGTGCCGACTCCTGCAACGGACGCAACACGCGATTCAACGCGACTTCCGTCGTTTCCTTGCCCATCGGCATGTTCGTGCTGAGCGCCGCGACCACTTCGCCATGGCGGTTCTTCATCGGCACGGCCACGCCGCGCACGCCGATATCCAGTTGCTGCTCGATCACCGCGAAGCCGTCGGCCTGCGCGCGGCGAATCTTTTCAAGCAGCCCCGTTTTGTTCGTCACCGTGTGCGGCGTGAAGGGCGCGAGCTCGGTCTCGTTGAGCCACGTCTGCATCGCTTCCTGATCGCGGTGATACGCGAGCAGCACGACGCCCGGCGACGTGAGCGGGGCAGGCACGCGCGCGCCGAGCACGAAGCCCGTCGTCATCACACGCGACGTGCCGTTGCGCGCGATGAACACCAGTTCCCAGCCGTCGAGCACGCTCACATACACCGACTCGTTGATCGCCGCGCTCAGTTGCTGCAAATAGGGCTGCACGGTCCTCGGCAGACGCGCCGAGTCGAAATACGACCAGCCGACGCGCAGCACGCGCGGCGTCAATCCGTACAGCTTGCCGTCGCCCTGCACGTAGCCGAGATGTTCGAGCGTCAGCAGATAGCGGCGCGCGGCCGTCCGCGTCATGCCCGTCAGCTGCGCGGCCTGGCTCGGCGTGAGGCGCGCGTGCTCGCTGTCGAACGACTCGAGAATGGCGAGCCCTTTTTCGAGCCCGGCGATCCAGTCCCGTTTGTCCAGTGGCGGTCGGTTCATAGCAATTACCCTGATTCTGCGCGTTTAACGCATCTGTACGCGCGATTATCGCGCGAACGATGCGTTTTGTTCTTGGGTCGGCGGACGTTTCCCTCATAGCATCCAATCACGCGCCGGGACACCGCCGGCGCGCCGGACGACAACAAATCCTTGGAGACACACGATGACCGCCCCGATGTCCCGCCTGGTGCTAACCCGAAAAGCGCGCGCTGAGCGCACAGGAGCGTGCGATTATCGAACGCTTTCGTCATCGGGAGCATTGCCCGCCCACTGACGCCTGCCTATTCTTGAGCCACTTTCAGCGCCCGGCTCCGCAACCCGCGCTGCAAACACGATATCCGAGACATCCGTCATGACTTTCGCCCTTCGTTCCACCGAATCCCCGACGTATGTGAGCGCCGAAAAGAGCCGCGCGCGCAAGGCCGCTCTCGGCAGCTTCGTCGGCGCCGTCGTCGACTGGTACGACTTTCTGCTGTACGGCATCGTCGCCGCGTTGATCTTCAACACCGAGTTCTTCCCCAACATCAGTCCCGCGATGGGCACGCTCGCGGCGTTCGGCACGTTCGGCGTCGGCTTCCTGTTTCGTCCGCTCGGCGGCTTGGTGTTCGGCCACTATGGCGACCGCCTGGGCCGCAAGCGCATGCTCGTGCTGACCGTGATGATGATGGGCCTCTCCACTGCATTGATCGGCTTGCTGCCGACCTTCGCTTCGATCGGCTGGTGGGCGCCCGTGCTGCTCGTGCTGCTGCGCGCGATCCAGGGCTTCGCGGTCGGCGGAGAGTGGGGCGGGGCGGCGCTGATGGCCGTCGAGAGCGCACCCGAAAAGAAGAAGGCGTTCTATAGCAGCGGCGTGCAGGTCGGCTACGGCGTCGGGCTGATTCTCGCGACGGGCATCGTGTCGATCCTCACGTCGACGCTCGATAACGATGCATTCAAGGCGTGGGGCTGGCGCATTCCGTTCGTATTCAGCGTGGTACTCGTGCTGATCGGCCTGTGGGTGCGATCGAGCATGGAGGAGTCGAAGGAGTTCGTCGAGAAGGTCGAGAAGACACATCACCGCGCGCGCCTGCCCATCTTCGATGCGCTGCGCGAAAACCCGAAGGCGTTCCTGCTGATCATCGCGCTGCGTCTCGCCGAGCTGTTCACGATGTACATCGTGACGGCCTTCGCGCTCAGCTATTCGACAAGCAACCTCGGTATGCCGCGCCAGTTCTTCCTGAACATCGGTCTGCTGGTCGGCGCCGTCAGCATCGTGACGATCCCGCTCTTCGCGCTCGCCGCCGATCGCTTCGGCCGTCGACGCGTCTATATCACGGGCGCCGTGATCGGCATGCTGTCGGCTGTGCCGTTCTTTCTCGCGCTCGACGCGCGCTCGACGCTGTGGATCGTGGTCTTCGCCGTGATGCTCGCGAATATCGCGCACGACATGGTGGTGAGCGTCCAGCAACCGATGTTCACCGAACTCTTCGGCACCGAATTCCGCTATAGCGGCGCGGGCGTCGGCTATCAGGTGGCGAGCGTGGTCGGCGGCGGCTTCACGCCGTTCATCGCGGTCGCGCTGGTCAGCATAGCGGGCGGCTCGTGGCATCCCGTCGCCGCGTATCTGGCGATCGGCTGTCTGCTGTCGGTGCTCGTCGCGTGGAAGATGAAGACGCGCTAAGCCGCACGCTTCCCAACGCACGCGAGCATCACCCAGATACCGCATGCAGCTATCGTTCGCATGCATCGCGCCGCGGCTTGCGAACGACGGGTAGAACGCGGCGTACAGCATCACGCGTTTCATTGAAGAAGGTTTTGCCATGAATCACGATCCGAATCAGCCTTGCATCATCTCCGTCGCGATCACGGGCTCCGTGCCGCGCAAGAAGGACAACCCGGCCGTGCCGATCTCGGTGCCCGAGCAGATCGAAAGCACCCACGAAGCGTATGAAGCGGGCGCGACGCTCGTGCATCTTCACGTGCGCGACGAAGACGAGCGATCGAGTTCCGACCGCAACCGTTTCGCAGAGCTTCAGGAAGGCATCCGCAAGCACTGCCCGGACATCATCATCCAGTTCTCGACGGGCGGCCGCGGCCGTTCGTTCGAGCAGCGCGGCGCGATGCTCGACCTGCACCCCGACATGGCCTCGCTTGCGACGGGCTCGGTGAACTTTCCGACGACCGTGTACGAGAACCCGCCCGATTTCGTTCGCGCGCTCGCGCAGACGATGCTCGACTACGACGTGAAGCCCGAAATCGAAATCTTCGATCTGGCGATGCTGTACAGCACCGTCGATCTGGTTCAACAAGGGTTGTTGAAAGAGCCCGTGCACGTGCAGTTCGTGATGGGCGTGAAGAACGCGTTGCCCGCGCGGCGCGAGATTCTCGAATTCGAAGTGGCGCAACTGCACAAGCTGCTGCCGACAGCGACGTGGACGGCAGCAGGCATCGGCCGTCACCAGCTCGAAGTGAACTACTGGACGCTCGAAATGGGCGGTCACTGCCGCACGGGTCTCGAAGACAACGTGCGCTGGGACAAGGACACGCTTGCGAAGAGCAATGCGCAACTGGTCGAGCGCGTCGCGAAGCTGTGCGACGAGTTCGGCCGTCCCGTCGCGACTGCGAAACAGGCTCGCGAGATGCTGTCGCTCAAGCCCGCTGCATAGAAACGAATCTTCACTGACGTCATACCCATGCTTCGCTCCATTGCCACCGTGTCGGTCAGCGGCACGCTCGTCGAGAAGCTCGCCGCGATTCGCGCAGCGGGCTTCGACGGCGTCGAGATCTTCGAGAACGACCTGTTGTATTTCGACGGCTCGCCCGCCGACATCCGCAAGCGTTGCGCCGATCTCGGCCTGCAAATCATGCTGTTCCAGCCGTTTCGCGATTTCGAGGGCGTATCGAAGGAACGGCTCGCGCAGAACCTGAACCGCGCGCAGCGCAAGTTCGAATTGATGCATGAGCTCGGCACCGATCTCGTGCTCGTGTGCAGCAACGTCAATGCAAACGTGGTTGCAGACGATGCACTGATCGTCGATCAGCTCGGCCAGCTTGCAATGCTCGCCGAACGCGAAGGCGTGCGCGTCGGCTTCGAGGCGCTCGCTTGGGGCAAGCATGTGAATTCGTATCGTCACGCATGGCGGCTCGTCGATGCCGTCGATCATCCGAGCCTCGGCGTGATACTCGACAGCTTCCATACGCTGTCGATCGGCGACCCGATCGATCCCATCGCCGCCATTCCGGGCGACCGCATCGCATTCGTGCAGATCGCGGACGCGCCGTTGCAGAAGATGGACGTGCTCGAATGGAGCCGCCACTATCGATGCTTTCCCGGGCAAGGCGACTTCGACGTCGCGGGCTTCGCGGATCGCGTGCTCGCAACGGGTTATCGAGGGCCGTTTTCGCTGGAGATTTTCAACGACGGCTTTCGTGCCGCGCCGACAGCCGCGACGGCCGCGGACGGCTATCGCTCGCTGCTGTATCTCGAAGAGCAGGCCGCGCAGCGACGCGTCGCGCCTGCGGCACAGCAGCCGTTGTTCACGCCGCCCGCGCCGCCGTCGCATTCGGGTTTTCAGTTCATCGAGTTCGCCGTCGATTCGACGAGCGCGCCGCGTCTCGCGCAACGCTTTGCCGAAGCGGGCTTTCATACGGCGGGCCGGCATCGCTCGAAAGACGTGACGCTCTATCAGCAGGGCGGTGCGTCGATCGTACTCAACGCCGAGACCGATTCGTTCGCCAGCGAGTTCTTTCATACGCATGGACTGTCGCTGTGCGCGTCGGCGTTTCAGGTCGACGATGCAGCGCGTGTGTTCGAGCGCGCGACGTCGTTCGGCTATGCACCGTTTTCGGGCCGTGTCGGCCCGAATGAGCGCGTCGTGCCCAGCGTGCGTGCGCCCGATGGCAGCCTGCATTATTTCGTCGATGCGCGGCCCGACGAGCCGACGCTCTACGAAGCCGACTTCGTTCTGAACCCGCCCGCGCCCGATGCCGCGCATTTGCAGGCAGAGCAGGGCGCACTCCGTCGCATCGATCACGTGTGCCTGAACCTGCCCGCCGATGCGCTCGACACGTGGGTGCTGTACTTCAAGGCCGTATTCGGCTTCGAGGCCGAGCCCGCATGGCTGCTTCCCGATCCTTATGGACTCGTGCGCAGCCGCGCGGTGCGCAGCGCCGACGGCTCCGTGCGCATCGTACTGAACGCATCGCAAGACGGGCACACGTCCGTTGCGGAATCGTTGCATACGTATCGCGGCTCGGGCCTGAGTCACGTGGCCTTCGTCACCGACGACATCTTCGCCGCCGTCGAACAGTTGCGCGCACGCGACGTTCGGCTATTGAGGATCCCGCCAAACTATTACGATGACCTCGAAGCACGTTACGATTTCCCCGATGGCTTGGTGACCAGGATGCGCGATACCCACGTCCTCTACGACAGGGATGCGCAAGGCGGCGAGTTCTTCCATGTCTACACGGAGCAGATGGACGGCCGCTTCTTTCTCGAAGTCGTCCAGCGCAAGGGCGGATACGACGGATACGGCGCAGTCAATGCACCCGTGCGGCTCGCTGCACAAGCTCAGCGCAAGAACGGCTCGACGGCATGAAAGCGGTGCGCATTGGCAGTAACCCTTAGCGGTCCTCGCAATACCCCTGTTTTCCCGCATTAGTTCAGCTTTCCCGCATCACCACGCAGCATTGGCGGCGACGGTCTTCGTTTGTCCGTTCGTTTGTTCGCCGCCGACAGGCAATGCAAAGCATCGTCATAACAGTCAAACATAAAGGACCTGGAGATGAAAAGACGTTACCCCGAAGTCAAAGCGGCATTGGCCGGCGCAGCGATGCTGGCCTCGATCCCCGCGTTCGCGCAAAGCAGCGTGACGCTGTACGGCATCGTCGATAACGGCATCGGTTATCAGTCGAGCTCGACGACGCTCGGCTCGACATCGGGCGGCCACTCGGCGTTCAAGATGATCACGGGCGTGTGGGCAGGCAGCCGCTTCGGCCTGAAGGGCGCGGAAGATCTGGGCGGCGGCACGAAGGCGATCTTCACGCTGGAGGAAGGCTTCAGCGCGAACAGCGGCGCGATGTCGACGAGCAACCTGATGTTCAGCCGCCAGGCGTTCGTCGGCGT
>NZ_FNYE01000029.1 GCF_900108945.1 Paraburkholderia diazotrophica
CCCGAACGAAGGACGCGAATCTTAGGTCATCCACGGATCAATGACAAGGGTGTGATGGAAGTTTTTTAACAATTCACCTTTGAGGCGCGCCCAGCACCGCCGGTAGCGGAATCGCGGCGGCCATTGCCGCATAACCTGCATCGCTGGGATGGATGTGATCGCCGCTGTCGAATGGACGCTGGAGGCGCGTCGGCTCTGCAGGATCTCGCAGCGCGGCATCGAAATCTACGACGCCGTCGAACGCCCTGCCCGTCCGAATCCATTGATTGACCGCCGAACGGATTGCCTCGCGCTGCGGCGGCAAATCCGCCGGCGTTAATGTGGCCCCGAAAATGCGCATGCCGCGCGCGTGCGCCGCCGCAATGACCTGCTTGTAGCCTGCAATCAGACTCTCCGATGTAACGGCCGTATGCGGAAAGTCGCAATCGAGTCCAGCGCGCGCCGGCATCGCAGCAAAGTTGATGTCGTTGATGCCGATCAGGAGGATCACGGTCTTCACGCCTGGCTTGGCCAGCACATCGCGGCCGAAGCGCGACGCGAGCGCGTCTCCATAACAAGGCGAGTCGCTCAGCAGCCGGTTTCCGCTGATCCCAAGATTGACGACCGCCGTCGTCGTGTCGCCGCTCTGAACCAGCCGGCGCGCTAACGCGTCAGGCCAGCGACGATTCTGATTCAGGCTCGAGCGCATCCCGTCCGTGATCGAATCGCCGATTGCTGCGACCGTCGCCGACGAAGGCGCCTCCACCTGTAACCCCGTCACCCATGCGAACTGGGTAAATCGCTGGCGATAAGCGTCGGCTGACGCATCGGCCGCATGGTTGCCGGGCATCGACACATAGTTGACCTGATTCGAAACCCGATGCCACGCGACGATCCGTTGTTCACGCCCCATATAACTGCTGACGGCATACGCTACGCCGGCCGAGATGCCGATCCGCACGGGATCGCTATCGATCTCCCCGCCGGCAGGCACGCTCACCGCCGCTTTTCCGCCGAACATCACCCGCGCGTCCGTACCGCTCTGCACGGCCGCGCCGGCCCCGACACCCGAGCGCGCAATCCGCAGATCCTCGATCACGAGCGGCGTCTTTCCATACGCGTTGCTGATGTGGACGCGCGCAACGTCGCCCGACAGCGTCGGATAGACGATCTGCCGAACCGTGCCTCCTGCGACGTCGGGCGTCCGGTACAGCGCGGGCGGATTGGACATTTGCGGAATCGGCTGGAGCGCCGTAGCCCAGACCGTGACCCATGGCGTCTGCGCGCCGGCCGCGAAGACTGGCGCCGAGGCGAACACAAGCGAAGAAACAACGGCGCCGCAGAGAACCGCGAGAGGACGAGTGATCATTTCGACTGATTATTGGAAAACGGGTTGAGGACGCAAGCCGCCCATTGTGCACGATCGCATAGTGCAAACCCCTACCAATTCATCTCGAAAAATTGATTAACCGACCGGACGGTTGGTTTATACTGCCGAACACATACCACTAGGACGAGAGCGTTCGACATGTACACGCAATCCCTCGACATTCCTGGCAACGTCGCGCCGCTCGACGCGGCCAACGGCTCTTCCGAACAGGCGCGCTTCGATGAAGTGATGGCCGCCGACGGCAAGATCGAGCCACAAGACTGGATGCCCGACGCGTACCGCAAGACGCTGATTCGCCAGATTTCGCAGCACGCGCATTCTGAAATTGTCGGCATGCTGCCGGAAGGCAACTGGATCACGCGCGCGCCGAGCCTCAAGCGCAAGGCGATCCTGCTGGCCAAGGTGCAGGACGAAGGCGGGCACGGCCTCTATCTATATAGCGCAGCCGAGACGCTCGGCGTGTCGCGCGACGAGATGATCGACGCGCTGCATTCAGGCAAGGCGAAATACTCGAGCATCTTCAATTACCCGACGCCGACCTGGGCGGACGTCGGCGTGATCGGCTGGCTGGTCGACGGCGCGGCGATCATGAACCAGATTCCGCTGTGCCGCTGCACGTACGGCCCGTACGCGCGCGCCATGATCCGCATCTGCAAGGAAGAGTCGTTCCATCAGCGCCAGGGTTTCGACGCGCTGCTCGCGATGATGAAGGGCACCGACGCCCAGCGCGAACTCGTTCAGCAGGCGGTCAACCGCTGGTGGTGGCCCGTTCTGATGATGTTCGGTCCGAGTGACAAGGATTCCGTCCACAGCAATCAGTCGGCGAAGTGGGGCATCAAGCGCATCACGAACGACGACCTGCGCCAGAAATTCGTCGACGCGACCGTCGAGCAGGCCAAGGTGCTGGGCGTCACGCTGCCCGATCCGAAGTTGAAGTGGAACGATGAACGCGGCCACTACGATTACAGCGATCTCGACTGGGAAGAATTCTGGCGCGTCGTCAACGGCGACGGCCCGTGCAACCGGGAACGCCTCGCCACGCGCGTGAAGGCGCATGACGACGGCGCCTGGGTCCGCGAAGCCGCCCTCGCCCATGCCGAAAAACAGCGCCAGCGCGCGCAGCAACACGCCGCCTGAGCGGCGCCCCCGAATCTGGAAGGACAGGAAGGAGATAGCGATGAACAAGGAATGGCCGATCTGGGAAGTCTTCGTGCGCAGCAAGCAGGGACTCGACCACAAGCATTGCGGCAGCCTGCACGCGGCCGACGCCGCGATGGCGCTGCGCATGGCGCGCGACGTCTACACACGCCGCCAGGAAGGCGTGAGCATCTGGGTGGTGCCGTCGTCGGCGATCACAGCATCGGCGCCTGACGAAAAGGCCGAACTGTTCGAACCGGCTGGCGACAAGATCTATCGTCATCCGACGTTCTACCAGCTCCCCGACGAAGTCAACCACATGTAAGCGCGCGTCATGAATATCACGCCCCAACACCTCGCCTACGTACTGCGCCTCGCCGATACGGCGCTGATCCTCGGTCAGCGCAACGCGGAATGGTGCGGCCACGGCCCGATTCTCGAAGAAGACATCGCGCTGTCGAACATGAGCCTCGACCTGATCGGTCAGGCGCGTCTGCTGTATACGCACGCCGCCGAACTGGAAAAGACGCTCACCGGCAAGACCCGCACGGAAGACGACTTCGCGTTCTTCCGCGCCGAGCGCGAGTTCGCGAACTACACGCTCGTCGAGCTGCCGCATGTCGGTCCGCTCGCGGGCACGGCGCACGCGGACAAGGACTACGCGGTCACGATCGTGCGTAACTTCCTGTACTCGACGCTGATGCTGCACGTCTGGTCCGCGCTGACGGGTTCGTCGGACGAGCAACTGGCCGCGATCGCTGCGAAGTCGATCAAGGAAACGCAGTATCACGTGCATCACTCGCGCGAATGGCTCGTGCGTTTCGGCGATGGCACGGACGAATCGCATCGCCGCGCGCAGGCTGCCCTGGATTATCTGATGCCATACACGCGCGAGTTCTTCAGCGCCGACACGACGGAAGACGCAATTGCCGCCGCCGGCATCGGCCCGAAAACGGCCGAACTGGAAGCGGTGTGGCTCGAAGATGTGCGGGGCGCGCTCGACGACGCGACGCTCACGCTGCCGGAGCCCGTCAAGCACATCACGACGGGGAAGCACGGCGAGCACTCGGAGCACATGGGCTTCCTGCTCGCGGAAATGCAAAGCCTCGCGCGCCAGCATCCGGGCGCAAGCTGGTAATCCAAAGGTGAGTGAGACGATGACTTCGACCGCCCAAACAGCAGCCATTGCAACGGACCGCGCGCTCGGCGAGGCGTGGGCCGTGCTCGAAGCGGTGCCCGATCCGGAAATCCCCGTCGTGTCGATCCGCGAACTGGGCATTCTGCGCGACGTGCGCCGCGCCGCCGATGGCGCGCTCGAAGTCGTCACCACGCCGACTTACTCGGGCTGCCCGGCGATGTCGCAGATCGCGGAAGACATCGGCCATGCGCTCGACGCCGCCGGTCTCGCGCCGTACCGCGTGCAAACCGTGCTCGCGCCCGCGTGGACGACCGACTGGATCACCGATGATGCCCGCGAAAAACTGCACGCCTACGGCATCGCGCCGCCGACGGGCAACTGCGGCAGCGCCGGGCCCACCGGCAATGCAGGCGCGGGCGCGCAACAGAAAGTGATCCGCTTCGTTCCGCGTTCGCTGCCGGGGCCCGCCTGCCCGCGCTGCGGCTCGAAGCACACCGAACGCCTCGCGCAATTCGGCTCGACGGCATGCAAGGCGCTGTATCGCTGCGTCGACTGCCGCGAACCCTTCGACTATTTCAAACCCTACTGATATGGCCACTCCGCAATTTCATCCGCTGCGCATCCGGGAAGTGCGGCCTGAAACCGCCGACGCGGTCTCCGTCGCCTTCGAAATCCCCGTCGAACTGCGCGAGCAGTATCGCTTCACGCAGGGCCAGTTCGTCACGCTGAAAACACACATCGACGGCGAAGAGACGCGCCGCTCGTATTCGATCTGCGTCGGCGTCACCGATTACGACCGCGACGGCGAACTGCGCATCGGCATCAAGCGCGTGCGCGGCGGCCGCTTCTCGAACTTCGCATTCGACACGCTGCAACCCGGCCACACGATCGACGTGATGACGCCCGACGGCCGCTTCTTCACGCACCTGAACGCAGACCACGGCAAGCAGTACGTCGCGTTCTCGGGCGGCTCGGGCATCACGCCCGTGCTCGCGATCATCAAGACGACGCTGGAGATCGAGCCACGCAGCACGTTCACGCTGATCTACGGCAACCGCAGCATCGACCAGATCATGTTCGCCGAGGAACTCGAAGATCTGAAGAACCGGTTCATGAACCGCTTCGTGCTGTACCACGTGCTGTCAGATGACATCCAGGACGTCGAGCTGTTCAATGGCGTGCTCGATCAGCAGAAGTGCGCGTCGTTTCTCGAAACACTGGTGCCGCCTGGCGCGATCGACGAAGCATTCATCTGCGGTCCCGCGCCGATGATGGACGCCGCCGAAGCCGCCTTGAAGGCCGCGGGTATTCCACAGGAAAAGGTGCACGTCGAGCGTTTCGGGACGCCGTTGCCTCAGGCTGGCGTACCCGCCGCCGAAATCACCGACGACACGCCGACAGCCGACCTCGAAATCGTCCTCGACGGCAAGAAGCGCAAGCTGCGTCTGCCGTATCAGGGCTTGAGCGTGCTCGATGTGGGCTTGCGAGCCGGACTGGCGCTGCCGTATGCGTGCAAGGGCGGCGTCTGCTGCACCTGCCGCGCGAAGGTGCTGGAAGGCGAAGTGAAGATGGAAAAGAACTACACGCTGGAGGAACAGGAGATCCGCGACGGCTTCGTGCTCACCTGTCAGTGCCATCCCGTCAGCGACAAGATCGTGGTCAGCTACGACGAACGCTGACCGTTACGCGAAGCGCGGCGCGGCCGCGCCTGCCGTGCACGCGCCGCGCATGGTGTGCGCACGCCAGTCGCTTTCGGCACATCCGCGATCCGCTTACACTAGGGGCCGCTCGTCACAGGAAAGTCCTTTCCTCGACGAGCGGCCTTTTCCGTTGTCCGGGCAAAGCACACGCCTGAACTGAAATCGAGCGGCGATCGAACCGCCCCGTCAATCACGATGAGCACGATTCACATTACCAACGGCGACGTTGCCGCCGAGTCCCTGCGTCAAGCGCTCAGCCACGCGGGCCGCGCCGACGCCGTGCTCGCATTGCGCGACGACCTGGCCGTCGGTCCGTTGCGCGACATCGACGAAGCGCCTCATCTGCGCGCCGACTTCTGGCGACGCGTCACCGGCGACATCACACGCAATTTCGCGGCCGAATTCGACGCGCAGGCGAGCGAACTGGAAGCGGTGGTCGGCGCGACAACGCACGTCGTCGTATGGCATGGCCAAAGCTGCGCCGATCAGTTGACGCTGCGCCGCGTATGTTTCCATCTGCGCGAGATGCCGCAACGGCTGAACGAAGCGCGTGTCTGCATCGACGATCTGACGGGCGACCGCGCCGCGCACCGCCGCGCCGACCGGGCAACGTCCGTCGGCATGTTCGCTCCGGCCGTGCTGCAACAGCGGCTCGCTACGGCCGCGCCGATTTCGGTGCTGCGCATCGGGCGTCTCGCGCTCGAATGGCAGGAGGTGAAGCAGGCCAACGCCGAACTGCGCCGATGGCACGACAACACGTTTTCGAGCGGCACGTTCGCCGAACTGGACGCGTCGATCCTCGAACACGCCGCCGATGGCTGGCAATCCGCCGGGCGCGTCGCCGCTGCCGTGATGACGGCGAACAACGGCTTGCTGGTCAGCGACGTCATCGTGCTCTGGCGTCTACGCGAGCTCGCCGCTGACGGCCAGCTGCAACTACGCGGCGATCCGACCGTCTGGCGATCGCTCGAAATGAATGTCGTGCGCGACTCCTTTTCTCCTGCTTGAGACAAACCAGAACAATTATGGCCCGTACACGAGCCCCAGATCACGAGAGCCAGCGCGACCAGATTCTCGAACTGGCCGCTGCGAAATTCGCTCAAACAAGCTATCCGAGCACGTCGATGGCCGACCTCGCCGCAGCGAGCGGCACATCGAAAGCGCGCCTCTACCACTACTACGAGAGCAAGGAAGCGATTCTCTTCGATCTGCTCGACCGCTACACAAAGCGGCTGATGCTGATCATTGCCGAGGTCGAGGGCGCGAGCCAGCGGCGCGGACTCACCGAACGCGATGCGTTCGCCGAACTGATCCGCGCCTTCCTCTCCGAATACGAGACGTCGCACAGCCGGCACGTCGCGCTGCTGAACGACGTCAAATATCTGGTCGAAGCGCAGCGCGAAATCATCCTGAACCGTCAGCGGGACGTAGTCGCCGCGTTCGCGCGGCAACTGGCGCGCGCCTATCCCGAGCGTGTCAACCGCGAAAACCAGACCGCGCTCACGATGATGGTGTTCGGGATGATCAACTGGACTTTCACCTGGCTGAAGCCGGGCGGCCGGATGGGCTACCAGGAGTTCGCCGAGCAGGTCGTCGAGATGGTGGACCACGGGCTGCTCAAGTCGAAGGCCGCAGGCGCGGATCGCAACTGACGCACGGCCGTTGCGTTCACGAAGACAGCGGCTTCAGCACTTCCGATGCGCGCGCCTGCCAAGACGCGCGCACCCATTGGCATTGAAAAAATGATGTCGCGACGCAGCAATATACGTGCCCTCGTTGCGGCAAGGCGACGCATCGCTGCCGCACCTTCATTCTATGAATTATCCTTAAATATCAATAAGTTATAAAAATAAGCAATGCAATTTTAGACCGCGCACTCGATTTCCTTCCGGGTTTTCCCTAGGTCGACTCCGGGTTTTCCATTAGAATGCTTATTGCGGCGCGTCATGCCGCCTAGCTAAAGGAGAACCCACCGTGAATAAGCAAACTGTCCGCGCCACCGAGCCGATCGTCGTCGATCGCTTGATGACCGTCGCCGGCCGCGCGCCTGTTCTGGTCCGGGAGCTCGGCGAGAAAGACCGCAAGCGCCTGCTCGCCCACTTCCTCGAACTGGGCGAAGAAGATCGCCTGCTGCGCTTCGGCCAGATCACGCCGGACCACGTGATCGAGAACTATGTCCGCACGCTGGATTTCGGCCGCGACACCGTGTTCGGCGTGTTCGACTGCCATCTGCGACTGGTCGGCGTCGGCCATCTGGCCTATCTGCCCGCCGAGGGCGACACACGCACTGCTGAATTCGGCGTGTCGGTGTCGGAAAGCGTGCGCGGTCAAGGCATCGGCACGAAGCTCTTCGAGCGCGCCGCCATCCGCAGCCGCAACACGCGCGTGACGACGCTGTACATCCACTGTCTGTCGCGCAATACGACGATGATGCACATCGCCAAGAAAGCCGGCATGAAGATCGAATACGCATACGGCGAAGCGGACGCATATCTGACGCTCGCGCCCGCCGACCAGAACAGCATCATCGCGGAAATGCTGCAGGAACAGGCAGCCGTCTTCGACTACGTGCTCAAGCGCCAGGCGCGCAGCACCTCGAAGCTCATCGAATCGTTCATTCCGACCGCGATTGCCGCGTAGGCGTCGAGAACCGGGAAATCCCAAAGGGCGGCTCTTCAACGAGCCGCCCTTCTTGTTTTCGCGCGCCGTCCCTCACAGCGGCAACGAAGTGGTCTCCTTGAACTTCTCCAGCGAGAAGCTCGACTTTACGTCGATCACCGACGGATGCCGCAGCAACTGGTCCTGCACGAATCGCGAGAAATGCGCCATATCGCGGACCTGCACGCGCAGCAGATAGTCCATGTCGCCCGTCATCGCATGGCAGGCGACCACTTCCGGCCAACCCTGCACCGCCGCCCGAAACAGTTCCGAATGCGTCGCGCCCGCGCGCCCCGGCGTGCCGTCGGCGCGCGCGCTGAGCGCGGGACCGCCGCGCTTTTCCAGCCGCACGTTGACGTAGGCGAGCAGATCCAGCCCCAGCATCTGCGCATCCAGGAGCGCAACATATCCACGAATCACGCCGATTTCCTCCAGCCTGCGAATGCGGCGCAGACACGGACTCGGCGACAGATTCACCCGATCCGCGATCTCCTGGTTCGACAGCCGTCCATTCTCCTGAAGAATCGCGAGAATTCGCCGGTCGATTGCATCTATCTCAATTTGAGCCATCTTCTGCTATCCCAAGCCGGCAAAGAGCCAGAAAGTAGCGTCAGCGTAGTGAACGACGCTTAAATTCGCAAGCATTCTTCGGGCATCGGCAACTACACTGTTCTTCATCGAATCGCGCGACGCGCATCGGAAATCCGCATTTGAGGAGACAGATATGAAGGTTCCCACCTGGGAAAATCCCGTCGGCACCGACGGTTTCGAATTCATCGAGTACACCGCGCCCGACCCCGTCGCGCTCGGCAAGCTGTTCGAGCGCATGGGCTTCACGGCGATCGCGAAGCATCGTCACAAGGACGTGACGCTGTACCGCCAGGGCGACATCAACTTCATCGTCAACGCCGAGCCGGATTCTTTCGCGCAGCGCTTTGCGCGCCTGCATGGCCCGTCGATCTGCGCGATTGCGTTCCGCGTGCAGGATGCCGCCAAGGCCTACAAGCGCGCGCTGGATCTGGGCGCATGGGGCTTCGACAACAAGACGGGCCCGATGGAGCTGAACATCCCCGCGATCAAGGGCATCGGCGACTCGCTGATCTATTTCGTCGACCGCTGGCGCGGCAAGAACGGCGCGGCGCCGCACAGCATCGGCGACATCAGCATCTACGATGTCGACTTCGAGCCGATTCCGG
The DNA here is from genome assembly GCF_900108945.1 of Paraburkholderia diazotrophica. Taxonomy (GTDB): domain Bacteria; phylum Pseudomonadota; class Gammaproteobacteria; order Burkholderiales; family Burkholderiaceae; genus Paraburkholderia; species Paraburkholderia diazotrophica. The sequence continues at coordinate 9,199 of NZ_FNYE01000029.1, forward strand.
GCGCCGATCCGAACGCGACCGGCCATGGCCTCACCTATATCGATCACCTGACGCACAACGTGCATCGCGGACGCATGCAGGAGTGGGCCGAGTTCTACGAGCGCCTGTTCAATTTCCGCGAAGTGCGCTACTTCGACATCGAAGGCAAGGTGACGGGCGTGAAGTCGAAGGCGATGACGTCGCCGTGCGGCAAGATCCGCATTCCGATCAACGAGGAAGGCTCGGAGACGGCTGGCCAGATCCAGGAATATCTCGACGCGTACCACGGCGAAGGCATTCAGCACATCGCGCTCGGCACGAGCGATATCTACAGGACGGTCGACGGCCTGCGCGCGTCGAACATCTCGCTGCTCGATACCATCGACACATACTACGAGCTCGTCGACCGCCGCGTGCCGAACCACGGCGAGCCGCTGGACGAACTGCGCAAGCGCAAGATCCTGATTGACGGCGCGCACGACGACCTGCTGCTGCAAATCTTCACCGAGAATCAGATCGGACCGATCTTCTTCGAGATCATCCAGCGCAAGGGCAACCAGGGTTTCGGCGAGGGTAACTTCAAGGCGCTGTTCGAATCGATCGAGCTGGATCAGATTCGTCGCGGGGTCGTGCAGGACAAGGCGTAACGCACGTTCTGGCGGCTCACGCCGGACAAAGAAAAAGGCGAGGAATCGTACGATCCTCGCCTTTTTCATTTTGGGATTTAAGAGTCGGTGCCCCTCGGTCCGCCGACTCCCGCTGTTCGTTCAGACGCGGGCGGCCCAGCCGGCCGCTCGCCATCGCGCGTCAGCCACGCTGCTCCGTGTCGTCGTCGGATGAGCGCTGCCGGTTCACGGCGACCGTTGCCGCAGCCACCGGCGCGGTGCGCGTGATGGCATTCACCAGCGAACTGGCGCTGCTCGAGTGCACGGGCGCGCTCATCGCGAAGAATGCTGCCGAGACCATCAGGAAGGTCTGGATGTGTTTCGTGTTCATGCGTACTCCTTTTTCGACTCCTGCACAGCGAAGCTCCGCGGCATGCGGAACGTTGCGATTCATGCAGGTGGGGAGTTTAGACCGGCATTTCAAGCCCCGTTCCTGTCGTTTCAAGCTTTTACACGCTGTTACAGCGGCACACCAAAAAGATTCCGCCACGTCACACGCGCGACATTTTCCTGCGTGAGCCATCCCGCACTGTGGTGTTTTCAACGATTAGCGGCGGGTTTTTACCAGTGCTACCATCGCAAAAAAGCCGTCAATATGGCGACCCCGGCCAGAGCATTCACAAGATGCCGAGGCCCTGAAGGTTTTGGCGATCCCAAACTGGGTTGGAGGAGTACACATAATGAATGCCCCGCTAGACGCTGGTCAGCGAGCCTCGCTCGAAGCCGCGTTGACTTCCGTCACGCTCGACGACAAATACACGCTCGAACGCGGCCGCGCGTACATGAGCGGCATTCAGGCGCTGGTGCGTCTGCCGATGCTGCAACAGGAGCGCGACAAGGCCGCCGGACTCAATACCGCCGGCTTCATCTCGGGCTATCGCGGATCACCGCTCGGCGGCCTCGACCAGGCGCTGTGGAAGGCGAAGAAGCACCTCGCCGGGCATCAAGTGGTCTTTCAGCCCGGCGTCAACGAAGACCTCGCCGCGACAGCCGTGTGGGGCTCGCAGCAGGTCAACCTCTATCCCAGCGCCAAACACGACGGCGTGTTCTCGATGTGGTACGGCAAGGGCCCCGGCGTCGATCGCTCGGGCGACGTGTTCAAGCACGGCAACTCGGCCGGCTCGTCGCGTCACGGCGGTGTTCTCGTACTCGCCGGCGACGATCACGCCGCCAAATCATCGACGCTCGCGCACCAGTCGGAACACCTGTTCAAGGCATGTGGCCTGCCCGTGCTGTTTCCGTCAAACGTGCAGGAATATCTCGACTTCGGCCTGCACGGCTGGGCGATGAGCCGCTACTCCGGCCTGTGGGTCGCGATGAAGTGCGTGACCGACGTGGTCGAGTCGTCGGCTTCCGTCGATATCGATCCGCACCGCACGCAAATCATTCTGCCGTCCGACTTCGAAATGCCCGAAGGCGGTCTCAACATTCGCTGGCCCGATCCGCCGCTCGTGCAGGAAGCGCGTCTGCTCGACTACAAGTGGTACGCCGGGCTCGCCTACGTGCGCGCGAACAAGCTCGACCGGATCGAGATCGATTCGCCGCATGCGCGCTTTGGCATCATCACGGGCGGCAAGGCGTATCTCGACGTGCGCCAGGCGCTGACCGATCTCGGCCTCGACGACGAGACCTGCTCGCGCATCGGCATTCGCCTGTACAAGGTCGGCTGCGTGTGGCCGCTCGAAGCGCAAGGCGCGCAGGCGTTCGCGCGCGGACTGCAAGAGATTCTGGTCGTCGAAGAGAAGCGCCAGATTCTCGAATACGCGATCAAGGAAGAGCTGTACAACTGGCCGGATGCGCAGCGTCCGCGCGTGTTCGGCAAGTTCGACGAGAAGGACGGCGCAGGCGGCGAATGGTCGGTGCCGATGGGCAACTGGCTGCTGCCCGCGCACTACGAACTGTCGCCCGCGCTGATTGCAAAGGCGATCGCGACGCGTCTCGACAAGTTCGATCTGCCGTCCGACGTGCGTGCGCGTATCGCGGCGCGCATCGCCGTGATCGAAGCGAAGGAAAAGGCGTTGGCGCGTCCGCGCGTCGAAGCCGAACGCAAGCCGTGGTTCTGCTCGGGCTGCCCGCACAATACGTCGACGAACGTGCCCGAAGGCTCGCGCGCGATGGCGGGCATCGGCTGCCACTACATGACCGTGTGGATGGACCGCAGCACGAGCACGTTCAGCCAGATGGGCGGCGAAGGCGTCGCGTGGGTCGGCCAGGCGCCGTTCACGAACGACAAACATGTGTTCGCCAATCTCGGCGACGGCACGTACTTCCACTCGGGCCTGCTTGCGATTCGCGCGGCGATCGCGTCGAAGGCCAACATCACGTACAAGATTCTGTATAACGACGCTGTCGCGATGACGGGCGGCCAGCCCGTCGACGGCACGCTGACCGTGCCGCAGATCACGCATCAACTCGCAGCGGAAGGCGCGAAAAAGATCGTGATCGTCACCGACGAGCCCGAGAAGTACAGCGCGAATGTCGGCCTCGCGCCGGGTATCGCGATACACCATCGCGACCTGCTCGACGACGTGCAGCGCGAGTTGCGCGAGATCGAAGGCACGACGATCCTGATCTACGACCAGACCTGCGCGACCGAGAAGCGCCGCCGCCGCAAGCGCGGTGCGTATCCCGATCCGGCGAAGCGCGTCGTGATCAACGAAGCCGTGTGCGAAGGCTGCGGCGATTGCTCGGTGCAGTCGAACTGCCTGTCGGTCGAGCCGCTCGAAACCGAGTACGGCACGAAACGGCAGATCAACCAGTCGACCTGCAACAAGGACTTCTCGTGTCTGAAGGGCTTTTGCCCGAGCTTCGTGACCGTCGAAGGCGGACAGCTGCGCAAGCCGAAGGCGTCGGGTGCGTCAGGTGCATCGGGCGACACGATGCCGCCCGTTCCCGACCCCGAGATTCCCGCGATCGGCAAGCCGTACGGCGTGCTGGTGACGGGCGTCGGCGGCACGGGTGTCGTGACGATCGGCGCGCTGCTCGGCATGGCCGCGCACCTCGAAAGCAAAGGCGTGACGGTGCTCGATGTGACGGGTCTCGCGCAGAAAGGCGGCGCCGTGATGAGCCACGTGCAGATCGCGAACCAGCCCGCCGACATCCACGCGACACGCATCGCGATGGGCGAAGCGAATCTGGTGATCGGTTGCGATTCGATCGTGACAGCGGGCGACGAATGCGTGTCGCGGATGCAGAACGGCCGCACGCACGTCGTGCTGAACAGCGCGCCGACGCCGACGGCCGAGTTCATCAAGAACCCGAACTGGCGCTTCCCTGGCGCGAGCGCCGACACGGACGTGCGCGCGGCTGCCGGTGACGAGAACGTCGCGGCTGTCGATGCGAACCATTTCGCGGTCGCGCTGCTCGGCGACGCGATCTACACGAATCCGTTCGTGCTCGGCTACGCGTGGCAGAAAGGCTGGCTGCCGCTCACGCACGAGTCGCTGATGCGCGCGATCGAACTGAACGCGGTGCAGGTCGAGAAGAACCGTGCGGCATTCGAATGGGGCCGCCGCGCGGCGCACGATCTCGACGCCGTGCGCAAGCTCGCGCGGCCGCAGAACCGCGTCGACGACGACAATACGTCGAATGTCGCGAAGATCATTTCGCTGCATACGCCGAAGGCGCTTGATACGCTGATCGACAAGCGCGCGCAGTATCTGGCCGCTTATCAAAACGACGCTTACGCGGCGCGTTATCGCAAGCTGGTCGACGAAGTGCGGGCCGCTGAAACGAAGCTCGAAGCCGCCGACGGCCAGATGCCGTTGACAGAAGCGGTCGCGAAGAATCTGCACAAGCTGATGGCGTACAAGGACGAATACGAAGTGGCGCGCCTGTATTCGGACCCGGCGTTCGTCGAGAAGCTGAAGGCGAATTTCGAAGGCGACTGGAAGTTGAAATTCCATCTCGCACCGCCGTCGACGGCGAAGAAGGACGCACACGGACATCTGGTGAAAAAGCAGTACGGTCCGTGGATGCTCAACGCAATGCACGTGCTCGCAAAGCTGAAGTTCCTGCGCGGCACGGCGCTCGACGTGTTCGGCAAGACGGAAGAGCGCCGCGCCGAACGTGCGTTGATCGTCGAGTATGAAACGCTGGTGCGTGAGCTGATCGGCGGATTGACGGCTGACAAGCGCGCACTGGCCGTCGAGCTCGCCAATCTGCCGGACGGCATTCGCGGCTACGGCCACGTGAAGGAGAACAATCTGAAGGGCGTGCGCGCGAAGTGGGCTGCGTTGCTCGCGAAGTGGCGCTCGCCGACGGGCGGCGTCGAGCAGCAGCACGTCGCATAACGCAGAAGTCTTCCGGGCAGGCCGGTGACGCAATACCGGCAGCAACAAAAAGGGCACCTCGCGGTGCCCTTTTTTCATCTAGCGATCATCCAGCGGGAAGCGCTCAGTTCGCGGCTTGCCGCTCCGCATTGACATTCGCCGAAGCGATCGCCGTCATGTTGATGATCCGGCGCACGGTCGCGGCCGGCGTCAGGATGTGCACCGGCTTCGACGCGCCCAGCAGGAACGGACCAACCGTCACGCCTTCGCCGCCGATCATCTTCAGCAGGTTGTATGTGATGTTCGCCGCTTCGACGTTCGGCATGATCAGCAGGTTCGCTTCGCCCGTGAGCGTCGTGCCCGGGAAGGCCGCCTTGCGCACCGCTTCCGACAGCGCCGCGTCGCCGTGCATTTCGCCGTCCACTTCGAGATGCGGCGCGCGTTCGGCGATCAGCTTGCGCGCCGCCGACATGCGAGCCGACGTCGCCGACGGAACGCTGCCGAAGTTCGAATTCGACAGCAGCGCGACCTTCGGCACGATGCCGAACTTCTCGATTTCGCGCGCGGCGAGAATCGTCATGTCGGCGAGCTGTTCGGCCGTCGGCACCTCGTTCACGTAGGTGTCGCTGATGAAGAGGTTGCGGCCCGGCAGCATCAGCAGGTTCATCGCGGCGAAGTTGTCGACGTGCCTGGCCTTGCCCAGCACCTGCTCGACGTATTTCAGATGCTCGTGATACGTGTCGATCAGGCCGCAGATCATGCCGTCCGCATCGCCGAGATGCACGAGAATCGCGCCGATCAGCGTATTGAACTTGCGCATCGCGGCCTTCGCGACTTCCGGCGTGACGCCTTCGCGCGCGCCGATTTCGTGATACGCCTGCCAGCTCTTGTGGTAACGGGGATCGTCTTCCGGATTGACGATCTCGAAGTCTTCGCCGCACTTGAGCTTCGAGCCGATCTTCTTCAGACGCATCTCGATCACGCCGGGGCGACCCACCAGGATCGGCTTCGCGATCTTTTCGAGCAGCACGAATTGCGCAGCGCGCAGCACGCGCTCGTCTTCGCCTTCCGCGAACACGATGCGCGCCGGCTGCGCCTTCGCAGCGGCAAACACGGGCCGCATCACCATGCCCGAGCGGTAGACCGTCGCGCCCAGTTGCTCGCGATAGGCGTCCATGTCCTGAATCGGACGCGTGGCGACGCCCGAGTCCATCGCAGCCTGCGCAACGGCGGGCGCAATCTTGATGATCAGACGCGGATCGAAAGGCTTCGGAATCAGGTAGTCGGGGCCGAATTCCAGCGAATGGCCTTCGTAGGCCTTCGCGACTTCATCGCCCTGATCGGATTCTTCCGCGAGTTCGGCGATCGCGCGCACGCACGCGAGCTTCATATCTTCCGTGATCGTCGTCGCGCCGACGTCCAGCGCGCCACGGAAGATGAACGGGAAACACAGCACGTTGTTGACCTGGTTCGGATAGTCCGACCGGCCCGTCGCGATGATGCAGTCCGGGCGCACCTTCTTCGCTTCTTCCGGGCGGATTTCCGGCTCCGGGTTCGCGAGCGCGAGGATCAGCGGCTGCGTGCCCATCTCCTTGACCATTTCCGGCTTCAGCACGCCGGCGCTCGAGCACCCGAGGAACACGTCGGCGCCCTTGATCGCGTCGGCGAGCGTGCGCGCGTCGGTATGCGTCGCGTAGCGCTCCTTCGACGGGTCCAGATTGCCGCGGCCTTCGTAGATCACGCCCTTCGAGTCGACGACGAGCACGTTCTTCTTCGACAGGCCCAGGTTCACGAGCAGATCCAGACACGCGATGGCCGCCGCACCCGCGCCCGAGCACACGAGCTTCACTTCTTCGAGCTTCTTGCCGACCACCTTGAGGCCGTTGAGAATCGCCGCCGATGCGATGATCGCCGTGCCGTGCTGGTCGTCGTGGAAAACGGGAATCTTCATGCGCTCGCGCAGCTTCTTCTCGATGTAGAAGCATTCGGGCGCCTTGATGTCTTCGAGGTTGATGCCGCCGAGCGTCGGCTCCAGCATCGCGATCGCTTCGACGAGCTTGTCGGGATCGGATTCGCTCAGCTCGATATCGAACACGTCGATGCCGGCGAACTTCTTGAACAGACAGCCCTTGCCTTCCATCACGGGCTTCGCGGCGAGCGGTCCGATGTTGCCGAGGCCCAGCACTGCCGTGCCGTTCGTGACCACGCCGACGAGGTTGCCACGCGACGTGTACTTCTGTGCGTCGAGCGGCTCGTCGTGGATGGCCATGCACGCGGCTGCAACGCCCGGCGAGTACGCGAGCGACAGATCCAGCTGGTTCGAAAGCGGCTTGGTCGGCGTGACCGAAATCTTGCCGGGCTTCGGATTCTGGTGATACGCGAGAGCGCTTTGCTTCAGTTGTTCGTCCATTTTCTAACCTGCGAGACGTTAATAATTGGGTCCGGCTCGATACATCGCTACGTCACGTGCTGCGCTGGCCGTCGCCGGGTCGGTGCCCGACGGCGGCGTTTCTCGCGTGCGCCCGTTGGGCGCGGCGTCAAACCTCAGCGGAAAGCAGGCGGCGCTGAGCTTTTTCGGGTCGGTTAGTGTACACCCCGGATGAGTCAGTTCGGGCCAGGTTTTGTACCGGACGGATAAGCCGGAGCCGCGCCAGCTCGTGCTGCGGCGCGACATGGAAGTACTTTTCAGCTTGCGCGCGGGCGCTCGCCAGACACGGTCATTCGAGCGCTGAGCCGCGGCGTTCGGGAATAAGAAAGAGCGTCGCGAAGATATCGAGCACGTAGATCGACGCGAGCGCGACGAGCGCCGCGCCGAACGAAAAGCGCGCAGCGAGCGCGCCGACCGCGACGGGGCCGAAGCCGCCCACCGCCCGGCCGATGTTGAACAGCACGTTTTGCGCGGTGGCGCGGGCGTCCGTCGGGTATAGCTCGGAAATCAGCGCGCCGTAGCCGCCGATCATCCCGTTCACGAACACGCCCATCAACGCGCCGCCTATCAGCAGCGCGGCGGGCGTGCTCAGGTGCGCGTAGACGAACACCATCACGACGGCGCCCGCCTGATAGAACAGAAACGCCGGCTTGCGGCCGAAGCGGTCGGCGGCGTTGCCGAACAGCCAGATGCCGACGGCCATGCCGAGCACCGTGACCGCCGTCCACAGACCGGAGCGCGTCAGCGAGTAGCCGAATGTATTCGACAGATAGGTCGGCAGCCAGATCATCAGGCCGTAGTAGCCGAAGTTCTGCACCGAGCAGAGAATCGCGACGCCTGCGCTCGCGCGCCTCGTGCGGCCATCGGCGACGAGCAGTTTCACAGGTGCCTTGCGCATGCCGCGCGCGATTCGCTGGGTGAAAAGCGCCGGCTCCTCGACGCGCCGCCGCACGAAAAACGACACCACGGCGGGCAGCAGCCCGAGCGCGAACATGCCGCGCCAGCCGATCAACGGCAGCAGCAGCGGTGTCAGCAACGCCGCGGCGAGCACGCCAAGTTGCCAGCCAAGCCCGACATACGACGACACACGCGCGCGCTGTGCCGCCGGCCAGGCCTCGGCGACGAGCGTCATGCCGATGCCGAACTCTCCGCCCAGACCGACGCCCGCGATCGTCCGGTACGCGAGCAGATCGCCGTAGCCCTGCGCGAGCGCGCACAGGCCCGTAAAGATCGCGAAGATCAGGATCGTCCACGTGAGCATGCGCACGCGGCCGAAATAGTCACTCAAGACGCCGAAAATCAGACCGCCTGCGACTGCGCCGATCAGCGTCCAGGTGACGAGCGAGCCGGCTTGCGTCGACGTAAGCTGCAGATCGGCGGCGATCACGGGCAGCATGAAGCCGAGGATCAGCAGGTCGAAGCCATCCATCGCGTAGCCGAGCACCGACGCGATCAGCGCCCGCACGGCATAACCGGGGCGTGTATCTTGCGTGACGACATTCGGCGAAGAGGCGACGTTCATGTGCGGCGGTCCTTGCGGGCGTAGCTGGGTGCAAACGGCAGATGGAGCCGTTGGCCGCGCGGCCATCGCTGAAACTTGCGGTGGAAATGTCGCGTGAGTGTAAAGGCCATGATCTGCCGTCACAACCTGGCCAAAAAGCATAGGCGAAGCGCCCGGATAGCCAGTGCGACGGCGGCTCGCGCGTCCGGGCGCCCTGGGAGAAGTCCGAATCGGGTAAAATAACCGGCTACGCGCGCAGTGATCCCGTCAGTTTTTCAACTGTTCGGCGTGTTTCGCCCAACTGGGCGCCAGGTGCCACATCTGGTCACGCCACGCTTGCTGCGCCATCGGGCCGCGCGCCCGCCTCCCAGCTCACCACCCAAGGATTCGCCCATGACAGGCTTCGATCGCCAGACGATCTCCGACACGACCGCAAAAATGCTGCTGGAAGTCCAGGCAGTGCATTTCAACGCGGAAAAACCGTACATCTTCACTTCTGGCTGGGCGAGCCCGGTGTACATCGACTGCCGCAAGCTGATCTCGTATCCGCGCGTGCGCCGCGGCCTGATGGAGATGGCGGAAGCGACGATCTTGCGCGACGTCGGTTATGAGCAGATCGACGCCGTCGCCGGCGGCGAAACGGCGGGCATTCCGTTCGCCGCATGGCTGTCGGACCGCCTGATGGTGCCGATGCAGTACGTGCGCAAGAAGCCGAAGGGTTTCGGCCGTAACGCACAGATCGAAGGTCTGCTGACGGAAGGTCAGCGCGTGCTGCTGGTGGAAGACCTGACCACCGACAGCCGCAGCAAGATCAACTTCATCAACGCGCTGCGCACGGCGGGCGCGCAGGTGAACCACTGCTTCGTGCTGTTCCACTACAACATCTTCAAGGAAAGCGTGTCCGTGCTGAAGGACATCGACGTCGATCTGCACGCGCTCGCCACGTGGTGGGACGTGCTGCGCGTCGCGAAAGAAAAGGGCTACTTCGATACGAAGACGCTCGACGAAGTCGAGAAATTCCTGCACGCGCCCGCCGAGTGGTCGGCAGCACACGGCGGTGCGACGGCTGCTCCGCAGTAATTGTCCGCATCATGCGCCGGGCCGATATCGTGAGGGCCCGCGCGCGACCGGCGATGCCAACAAAAAGGCCGCCTGTCCGCAAGACAGGCGGCCTTTTCCTTTGGCAAGCCAAGATTCGCGTCGACCGGATTCAGAAGCGCTCCCACGCCTCTGACGACACGCCTAAGACTGTTGCGGCGCAGCACCTCCGTCGTCGGCCTCGCCCGGCGCATACGACGACAGATTCATCAAGCCGTTGCTCTGCGCATACTGAAATAGTTCGGAATCCCGCTCGAGACCGAGCTTACGCATCGCCGTGTTCTTTTGAGTACTGATCGTCTTAATGCTGCGATTCAGTTGCTCGGAAATTTCCTTGATGGTCATGCCCGAAACGAAGAGCCGCACTACTTCGAGCTCGCGCTTCGACAGGATCACTTCATCGCTCTTGCCACCCGCGTTCATGCGCAGCGTGTCGAGCGACGCCTTCACCGACGGACTCATGTATTCGAGATGCCGGCTGACGTGCTGCACCGCCAGCCCGATATGGCTCAGATCGTCCGACTTGTTCACCACGGAAGTCACGCCAAGCTCATTTAGCCGCTTAAGCAACGCGGCGTTTTCGAGCATCGTCAGGACCACAATAGGCAGGTCCGGAAAATTCCGACGCAAGTAACCGATCAATGGAAGACCATCGCCGTAATGCCCGCCGGGCATGGCAAGATCGGTGACCAGCACGTCGCAGGGCGTCGTTTGTAACAACTTCACTAGCTCGGTGGATTGCTTCGCGCGCGCGACCACGCGGATACCCTGGAACTTGAGCAACGCCTGCTCGGCACCAAAGAGAATGACCGGATGGTCGTCCGCAACCACGACCCTGATGGGATCTTGCATGGCCCTCCCTTGTTCTGACAATCCACGCTGCGAAACTTCAGTCATGAAACTGTTTCTTAGTTCTAAATTTCTAGGACTTGTCTGCTTGCATGTACTGCAGACGATTGCAGCGACTATAGCCGATTTCAGGCCATACTGGCCGCTTACCAAGCATGAATGCTTTTATAAGATGTAATGTTAGACTCGATTTGTCGCTTGGGTATAAAAAAGGACAATAATCCTTCGTAAGGACAATTCTTTACGAGCCTGACAGGAGATTCGGCACATGCGCTTGCGTTGCCCGGTCGTTACGCCTGCTTCGTCCCGTTCGCTCTTGCCGTTTCTGTCTTTCGCGCCATCGCGGGTCACGTCCACCATCGCGTTCGCGTGCGCGGTTCACGCATCCGCGGTCTTCGCCGACAATGCGTTCACCGTCACAAGCACCAGTTTTCGCGCCGGCGGCATGGTCAACAACGCGCAGGTATTCGATCGCGAGGACTGCAAGGGCGACAATCATTCGCCCCAACTCAGCTGGCATAACCCGCCCGACGGCACGCGCAGCTTTGCGATCACGATGTTCGATCCCGATGCGCCTGGACGCGGCTGGTGGCATTGGGCCGTCGTCGGCATTCCGGCGAATGTCGACCGGCTGCCGGAAAATGCCAGCGGGTCTGGCTTTCTTAAGAAACTCGGCGCCGTCGAAGCGCGCAACGACTTCGACATCGACGGCTACGGCGGCCCTTGCCCGCCGCCCGGCAAGCCGCATCGCTACGTCATCACCGTCTATGCGCTGAGTGCGCCCAATCTCAGGCTCGCGCAGGGACGCCCTTCGGTGATGTTCGACCACGAGATCAGCACCGCGACGCTCGGCTACGCCCGCATGACCGTCATGTACGGCCGCTAGCCTTTTCCAAGGCGGTCTCAAAAGCGATCAGGTGACGCCGTGTTTTCTCATGGCGTCTAAACAGCTTGCTCGTAATGACAGAATAGGCCTGCAGCGTTCTGCCCTTGCCAGTCATTTCTTGAAACGATGGAGTTGTCCATGTCGAAGATCATCATCGTGTATCACAGCGGCTACGGCCACACGAAGAAGCTGGCGGAAGCAGTTCTCGCCGGCACGCTCGACGGCGGAGCCGACGCAAGACTGATCGCCGTCGGCGAGCTCGACGACGCGGGCTGGGCCGCACTGGACACAGCCGATGCGATTATCTTCGGCGCGCCCACGTACATGGGCGGTCCGTCCGCCGACTTCAAGAAATTCGCCGACGCCAGTTCCAAGCCGTGGTTCAGCCAGAAGTGGAAGGACAAGATTGCCGCCGGCTTCACGAATTCGGCGACGATGAACGGCGACAAGTTCTCGACGATCCAGTATTTCGTCACGCTGGCGATGCAGCACAGCATGATCTGGGCGGGCACGGGCATGATGCCGTCCAACACGAAAGCGGCGACGCGCAATGATCTGAACTACGTCGGCGGCTTCACCGGGCTGCTGTCGCAGTCACCCGCCGACGCCACGCCCGAAGAAGCGCCGCTGCCCGGCGACATCGAAACGGCGAAAGTATTCGGCGCCCGCATTGCGGCCGTGACGGCGCGCTGGAAGGCGGGACAGCCGGCATAGGCGGGCGCCGCGCATGCTGATGCGTCCTGATCGCGTCCCGGCAGCACGGTCTGTCATGCCGCCGTCACTGTTGCGGCGCAACGTGTTTTTCGCCGAATCTGCAGACGCGCCGCACACGCGCCGCCAAGCAGCCTTAAAATGGCGTTCCGGCGCAGTGAGCGCCCCGTTTTCCGTAAGCCAGCGAGATCGAGATGAGCACGAAAGTTTTTGTCGACGGACAGGAAGGCACGACCGGCCTGAAAATCTTCGAATACCTGTCGCAGCGCGCAGACGTTGAAATCCTCCGCATCGAAGAAGCGAAGCGCAAGGACATCGACGAGCGCCGTCGCCTCATCAATGCGTCCGACGTCACGTTCCTGTGCCTGCCGGACGTCGCGTCGCGCGAATCGGCGTCGCTCGTCGAGAACGGCCGCACCGTGCTCATCGACGCGAGCACGGCGTTCCGCACTCATGCCGACTGGGCGTACGGTCTTCCCGAACTGGCCCGCGCGCAACGCGAGCGTCTGCGCACGGCCAGGCGCATCGCAGTGCCCGGCTGCCACGCATCGGCGTTCGTGCTTGCGATGCGTCCGCTCGTCGAGGCGGGCGTGGTGTCGGCGGATTTCGCGGCGCACAGCTATTCGATCACCGGCTACAGCGGCGGCGGCAAGAAAATGATTGCGGACTACGAAGCGGGCGGCAACGCGAAGCTCGACAGCCCGCGCCCGTACGCGCTCGGCCTCACGCACAAGCACCTGCCGGAAATGGCAGCGCACACGGGCCTGAAGCATCCGCCCGTCTTCACGCCGATCGTCGGCAACTTCTTCAAGGGCCTCGCCGTGACGACGTATTTCACGCCGAGCCAGCTTGCGAAGCCGGCCACGCCGCAAGGAGTGCAGGCGCTCTTCGCGGAGTACTACAGCGGCGAGCAGTTCGTGCGCGTCGCGCCCTTCAATGCGGACGACAATCTCGACAGCGGCTTCTTCGACGTCCAGGCGAACAACGACACGAATCGCGTCGACCTGTTCGTGTTCGGCAGCGAGGAGCGCTTCGTCACCGTCGCGCGACTCGACAATCTGGGCAAGGGCGCGTCGGGTGCGGCGATCCAGTGCATGAATCTCGCGATCGGCGCCGATGAAGCGACGGGATTGAAACGCTAACCGATCGCTCGCGGACGGCACTACCGTCCCCAAGCATCACAAAGCCGGCATTCAAACGCCGGCTTTTTCTTTTACGATCGCCGATTCGCGATTTAAAACGGTTAATTAAACGCGGCGTAATTCCTTTCATTTTTCCCACTATTACCAGCACTCCTGAAATCCGGCACTTACTGCTCCCCTCCCTTCTCTATTACGCATCTATTACCGCATAGGGAAATTCCGGATTTTTTGCGAACGAACGTTCGAAGATGATGGAGCCATTTTGCCCTCTCGCCCGCCAGTAAAGGCGGAGCGACAACAGGCAGAAATCCGCCCACCGTCGAAAGAATGCGTTTTTGTTTTAAAACGCGTGCCTCGAAGCGCCATACGACTCTCCGCGAAAAATGCGCTGTTTGAATCGGACTTTTTAGACGATTCGTTCAATTGACAGCCTTAAATCCCGCAGCGAAATTAGCTCGCAAATTAGATCAGCAGGCAAACATGGATCGGAGTAACGCGCTAAAGCCGCAACTCTGGCCAACAGGGAGACAACAGCATGTACGCCATTTCAAGAGGGCTGGCATGTGCCATTGCCAGCGCGCCTTTTTTGCTCGCCTGTGGCGGAGGGAAAGCGGATAACCCCGGCTCGATCCAGACGAGTCAGTGCTCGGGATCGAGCTGCGGCGTGCAAGGGCCGCCCACATCGATGGCCAGCGCAAGCGCGCTCTGCCCGGCCGATGCCGACATCGGCAAGAGCACCTACCTGGGTGGAGCCGGCAGCGGCGAAGTCGTTTCGCTGCACATCGACGCCGTGAAGATGACGTACACGCTGACGTTTCTGGAATCGCCGGTTCCCGTGTCGACGGGACAGGTCGACGAGACGCGCGCGGGCACGACCGTCACGGGCGCCGTCATGCATCCGCCCGCAGGCATGCTGCCCAACGCCGAGCAGACGCGCTGCGCGTTTATGTTGACGCTGGCCACGGGCACCGCGCCGTCGACGGGCTCGACGTACACCACATCGTTTTCATCGGCGAACCCGCCGATTGTGTTCGTCGGCAAAGGCGTCGCGGGCGGCGGCATTCCCGGCGCGGACGTGTCGTACGCCGGCAAGAACATCCTGACCTACCAGAACGTCGGCGCCGTGCCGAGCCGGCACTTCGACTTCTATCCGTTCCTCGGCTTCGCGAGCACGACGACGGATTTCTCGAAGCTCGCCGGCACCTACAACGGCCTGCTGTATCACATCGAGCCATCGGCGAACTACGCGGCGGCCGCAACCAGCACGTCCGAAACGTTCGACGCAAACGGCGCGTGCTCGTCCACAACGAATCCCGCACCCACCGCAGGCAACACGAGCTCGACGGGATGCCTGTCGACGGGCGACCCGCTGACGCTCAATGCCAACGGCTATTTCGACAGCAACAACGCGCCGCGCATCGAAAACCAGTTCAGCTTGCCGCTGCTCGGCCAGAAGGGCACATCGAAGGCTCATATGATCCTCGGCCAGTTGAACGGCGCCACCGTCCCGATTGTCGTGCGCACGGGCTATGTGTTCACCGGCACGGGCGCCATTCCGCTGGACGCGCAGGTCGACGACGAATCCGGCATCGCGATGCTCGCGAGCGCGACGCCGCTCGCGTCGGGCGGCTTCGACGGCGGCTATGTCGGCGCGGACTCGAACTTCAGGTACACCGCGTCGCTGATCCAGGGCGGCCTCGGTACCTTCATCAATCCGACCACGCAAGCAGCCGAAAGCGGCTTCGCGCTGAAGTACGGCGTCGGCAATCCCGGCATCGTGAACGTTGCCGACACGCAGGGCAAAGCGGGCCTTGCCATCGCCGCGGGCGGACTCTACGCGATCTTCATCGAAGGCACGGAAAACGGCGGCATCGCGCCGACTTCCGCCAACGCCGACACGGCCAGTTCGCCGTACTTCAGCGTCGGCGCGCAGATCAGCAAGTGAAGCAAATGAGCGACGCGGCGACACGACCACAAAAGGCAACCCGACAACAACATGTGCAGCAAGACACAACGACCGCAGCACGGCAGCACCGCTAGATCACAAGACCGAAAGGCGGCTGGACCGGGAGCCGGCTGCCAACAACAAGACAGGGAGGCACAATGAACTGGAAGATTCTTTCGGCGCTCGCTTTTGCAGCGCCGTTGCTCGCGGCTTGCGGCGGTTCGGGCAGCGAAGGGCCGCCGCCGACGGAAGCCCGCCTCTGCCCTTCGTCACTCGACTACGACACGACCTTCACGGGCGGCGGCGGCGACGGCGAACTCGTCAAGCTGCAACTCGACACGACAAAGATGACGTGGCAAGTCACCTACGTCGAATCGCCGATACCTGCGACGAAGGGAACGGTCGCGCCCACCCGCAAGGGACAATCGGCCTCCGGCACGCTCACCCAGGAAACGCAGCTGCCCACCAACAAGCTCAACCAGTGCGCGTTGCGCCTGAACGGCGCGAGTCTCGATCCGAACCGTCCGGCGCGCATCTTCGTCGGCGAAGGCGTGGTGGGCGGCACGATTCCGGGTGCCGAGATCCAGTTCGACGGGATTTTCGGCCAGGGCAAGGTGCCGGATACGACATTCCCGTATTACCCGTTCATCGGCTTCTCGTCGATCGAGACGAATCTTGCCAACATCGCGGGCACGTACAACCAGCTCGGCTATCACCAGATTCCGTCGCAAAACTTCGCGCCGACCGTCGTCGATACCAAGATCACGATCAACGCCGACGGCACCTGGACCGAGTGCGACAACGCAGGCGTCAACGCCGGCAAGTGCCAGCAGCCGGGCGCGAACTGGGCGCAGTCGTCCGATGGCAGCGGCGCGTTCGAAACCGACAACTTCCAGGGCCAGGGCAAACCGACGCTCGCGGCATCGCCCGTCGCCAAGGGCTTCATGATCGTTGGCAAGCTGCGCAACCAGAACGTGCCGATCCTGATCCGCACGGGCGTCGCGAATTCGTCGCTGACGCCGAATCCGCAGAACGGCCTGAGCGGTCCCGTCGCCGACGACGAATCGGGTATCTCGATCCTCTCGCCTCAGACGAGCATCGCCGTCAACTCGCAGAACGGCGAGTACATCGGCGTCGACAGTGAGTTCGACTACCGGACGAATGCGCTCGTCGGCACGCAGGCGACGCTGCTCGATCCGTTCAACCCGTCGCAAGCCTCGTTGACCAAGGCGCTGAACCTCGACTTCACGCAGACGGTTCCCGGCGTCGTCACGTCGACCTACGCGAGCGCGGCCGCAGGCAGCGCGCCGACCGGCAAGTTCATCTTCACGGGGGGCGTGTTCGGCTTCCTGGACTTGTCGAACGCGTCGTCGCCGTACTTCACGATCGGCGCCTTCGTCCAATGATGGGCGCGCGCCGCGCGCCATAAAACGCAACGAGGCGACCGCCCCTCGGCGCGTCTCTCTGCCCGCGCGGCAGAGCGGACGGCCGGGGCGCGGAGCAGACGGCGCCGACAACGCCGTCGCCCGCGCGGCAGGCCGCCCGCTCAGGAGGAAGACAATGAAAAAGCTCTTGGTCGCGGCGTCGGCTGCCGCATTGGTCGCGCTCGCCACACAGAACGCGTATGCGCAAAAGGCCGGCGACAACCTCGTCACGCTCGGCTGGTTCCACGTGATGCCGCAGGATTCGAGCACGCCGCTCACGACACACGTCGCGCCCGTGCCGATCAACACGCCGTTGCGGCTGCCGAGTTCGTTCACGTCGCCGGGCACGAGCCTGTCGACCACGAATGCCGACACCGCCGGTCTCGTCTTTTCGCACTTCGTCACGGACCATATCGCGGTGACGTCGGTGGCAGGTATTCCGCCGAAGTTCGAGATCTACGGGCACGGCACGATTCAGCCGCCCGGTCCGGCGGGCGCGCTCGGCAAGCAGGACATCGGCGATCCCGCCGTCAATCCCATCGTGAAGAGCGTACGGCAATGGAGCCCGGCGCTGATCTTCCAGTACTACTTCGCGTCGGCGACGGCGAAGTTCCGGCCGTTTCTCGGCATCGGCGTGTCGTACAACTGGTTCAGCGACATTCAGCTGAACAACAACTTCGTCACGTCGACTCAGGACAACCTCGGCGCCATTCTCGCCGCGGGCGCGGGCAAACCGGGCAAGACGTCGGTGGAAGCGAAGGCGTCGTCGTCATGGGCGCCCGTCTTCAACGCCGGCGCGATGTACAACATCACCGACCATTGGGGCGTGACGGCATCGGTCACCTATATCCCGTTGAAAACGACGTCTTCGGTGATCATCAAAGCGGCGGACGGCACGGAACTGGGCGTATCGAAGGCTGAGCTGAAGGCGGATCCGATCATCACGTACCTCGCGGTGTCATACAAATTCTGACGACGCGTGTGCGCGCGAGCGGCTTTGATGGCACGGGCGCGCGCAGCAGCAAGTACGAAGGAAACGGGCAAAAAAAGCCCGCCGTATTGGCGGGCTGAATCCATATCAGAGGAGACATGGAGGAGACAAAAACAACTATAGCAAACCCTGTGATGCGACGCAACATTCAAAATTAGAGCGGGTGCACTACCTGCTACGCTCGCGACATCGCGCCGCGCTGCACCCTTCAGGTGCATCTATTGTGCTCCGCATCATGCCGTCGAGCCGGCCAACGGCGAGCAGGCGGCATCCTTTTCCAGCTTTTCGATCAACGCGTCGCGCATCAACGCGATCGGCCGGATCAGGCGCCCAGGCAGCGCGCCATGCACGAGCCACACGTTCAGGCCGCTGCGAAAATCCGGCACGTCCAGAATTTGCAGCGACTCGCGCTGCGGGCTGCGCGCGAGCACTTCTGGCGCCGCGAGCCCCACGCCCAAGCCGCGCGCGACGAGCGACAACTGCAATTCCGAGCCGAATGCCTCGACGGCGACGTTGAACGGCAATCCCGCAGCCGACATCGCGCGGCTCAGCGCCGAACGCATCCCGCAGCCATCCTGATTCAGCACCCACGGATGACACGACAGTTCGGCGAGCGTCGTCGGCTGCTCGGTGAAGCCGAAGGAGCGCGGCGCGACGACCACAGTCGGCTTGTACGCGAGCAGCGTCGCAGTGAGCGCTTCCGGCAACGGGATGCCTTCCGGCAGCAGCACGACGGCGGCATCCGCCGACGCGCGCTCGACGCCTTGCAGCAATCCCGGCGACCAGCCCGCCGTCACGCGCAGCGTGAGCTTCGGAAACGCGCCGCGCAGCCTGTCGATGGGCTGCTCCAGCGCGAGTTCGGACAGAAACGGCGGCACGCCGATTCTCAGCTCGCCCGTCGGCTCACTGTCGGGCGACGCGACGGCCATCAGGTCGTCCACGGCGCGCAGCACGGTACGCGCAAGCCCATACACCTCGTTGCCCGCCGCCGTCGGCCTGAGCGGCTTGCTCTGCCGGTCGAGCAACTCGATGCCGAGCATCGCCTCCAGGTTCTGCACGCGGCGCGTGAGTCCCGGCTGCGTGAGAAACAGCTTTTCCGACGCCCGCACCATCGATCCGCTTTCGACCACCGCGACGAACGCCTGCAAGTCTCGCGTGTTCAAAACAACCTCGCATAAACATTATCGAGATAATTCAATTGTCGCATAACGACGGCATCCCTACGATAGGTCGGATAGAAACCCTTCGGAGCCAATCGATGAATCGACCCGCCGACACCTCCTGTCCGCGTGCCGTCACCACACCGCCCTCGCCGTCACCGGCGCGACTGCCCATAACGCCGGGGACCTTGACCACGCCGCTGACACTCTTTTTTGCCGCCGCCGTGGGCGTGATCGTCGTGAATCTCTCGGCGGCGCAGCCGTTGACGGGGCCCGTCAGCCGCGCGCTGAACCTGCCGCCGGAGCTGGCTGGACTGATCGCGATGCTGCCTCAGCTCGGCTACGCAGCCGGTCTGCTGCTGCTCGTGCCGCTCTGCGATCTGCTCGAAAACCGCCGGCTGATCGTCAGGACGCTCGCGTGCTGCGCCGTTTTCCTCGCACTGTCGGCGCTCGCGCGGACGGGCTGGCTCTTTCTGGCGTCGGTATTTCTGGCGGGCGCCACGTCGAGCGTGATCCAGATGCTCGTGCCGATGGCGGCGTCGATGGCGCCGGAAAGCCGGCGCGGGCGCGCCGTCGGCAACGTGATGAGCGGCTTGATGCTCGGCATTCTGCTGTCGCGTCCGCTTGCGAGCGTGATCGCGGGGTCCTTCGGGTGGCGCACGTTTTACGGCGTCGAAGCGGCCGCCGATGCGTTGCTTGCGCTCGTCCTCTACATCCAGTTGCCGAACCACACGCCCCTCGCTCACGCGCGCTACACCGAGTTGCTGCGCTCACTGTGGACACTGCTGCGCACCGAGCCCGTGCTGCAACGGCGCGCGACGCTGGCCGCGCTTGCGCTCGGCGCGTTCAGCGCCTTCTGGACGGCCATCGCGTTGCGGCTCGCGCAGCCGCCGTTTTCGCTCGGCATGCAAGGCATCGCGGCGTTCGCGCTGGCGGGCGCCACGGGCGCGATCGTCACGCCGCTCGCCGGCTATCTCGGCGATCGCGGCGCCGAGCGCGCGACGCAGATCGTCTCGCATCTGGTGATGATCGGCGCCGTTCTGCTACTGGGTGTCGCGGGCGCGGGCTGGGGCGGGTTCTCGCCGGCCGCGCATCCCGTTGTGGCGCTCGCGCTGCTCGTCATAGGCGCGGCGGCGCTCGATGCAGGCGTCATCACCGATCAGACGCTCGGACGACGCGCGATCAATCTCATCAACCCGGCCGCACGCGGTCGGTTGAATGCGCTCTTTGTGGGAATCTTCTTTGTCGGTGGGGCGATGGGCGCCGCGCTCGCGGGCACGGCGTGGGCGTGGGCTGAATGGAGCGGCGTGTGCGCGATCGCGTTGGCGTTCACGATTGCCGTGCTGCTGTTCGGATTCGTCGACCGCGCGGCCCGGCGGACCCGGCATTGAGATTGAGCGGCTCGCCGCAAGACCGGGCGAGCGCGCCGAACGATGGGTGGCCGGCTCGCCGCGCCGAACGACGTGGCGAGCGCGAAGCGTCAGTGGCGCATCAGCGCCATCATTGCGCCGAAGCCGACGAACACGCCGCCCGTCAGCCGGTTGAACGCCTTCGCGACGCTGCTGCTCTTGAGCTTCGCGCCGATCTGCGTGCCGCAGCCTGCGTACACGATGTACCAGCTGATTTCCAGCACGGCCGTCGTCGCGACGAGAACCGAGAACTGGGGCAGCGTCGGGCGCGACGCGTCGATGAATTGCGGCAGCAGCGCAGCCGAAAACAGGATCGCCTTCGGATTGCTGCTGCCAACGAGAAAGCCATTGCGAAACAGCGAGCCGCGCGAACGGGTGAGCTTGCTGCCGGCATCGTCGGGCGAAGACTCGATTTTCGCCGCCGCGACTTCGCTCGCGGGCGAGCGCCATGCCTTCACGCCGAGATAGATCAGGTATGCCGCGCCGAGCAGGCGCAATGCGTTGAACATCGCCGGCCAGGCTTTCAGGAATACGCCAAGACCGGCGACGGACACGGCCAGCATCAGCATCAGCGACATCAGACAGCCGGCCATCGTGGCCGTCGTTTGGCGCATGCCGTAGCGCGCGCCGTGCGTCATCATCAACAGCATGTTCGGACCGGGGATCGCGCAGACGACGAAAACCGTGGCCACGTACAGCCACCAGGTGTGCAGACTCATGATGCTTCGTGCTCGATGAAATGGAAAACGGGCGGGACGGACATTATGCCCGCCCCGCCCGTTGCGCGCCGAAGCCCGCCGCTTGCCGCCGCGAATGACAGCAACAATCGACAAGCGGCGACGCGGTTCAAGCCAGAATCAGTCGATTGGCGGCCCGCTGGCCATCAAACGTCATCGGCCCGCCCGCCGCGACGCGACCTGCCCCAGCACGGCGAAATCCTTCTCGCCGTCTCCATGCGCGACGGCTTCGATCAGGCTGTCGCGCACGACGCTCGCCACCGGCAGCGGCGTCGAGACGGAGTCGGCTGCCGCCAGCGCGAGCCGCACGTCTTTCAGGCCCAGCCGCGCCTTGAAGAGGGCCGGCTCATAGCGCCGTTCCGCGATCATCTTGCCGTAGCCCTGATACACCGGCCCGGGGAACACGCTACTCGTGATGACATCGAGAAAATCCTGCATCGCGACGCCATGACCGCCCAGCAGCGCCGATGCTTCGCCGAGCGTCTCCACGGCGGACGCCAGCATGAAGTTCGCCGCGAGCTTCACGACGTTCGCCTGCTGCGGCAGCGAGCCGATGCGCCACGTCTTCTGGCCGATCGAATCGAACACCGGCTGCACGCGGTCGATCGCCTCGGCGGGACCGGCGGCGACGATCGTCAGCTTCGCGGCGGCCGCCACGTCGGGCCGGCCCATCACGGGCGCCGCCACGTAGTGCACGCCGCGGCTCGCGTGCGCTGTCGCCAGTTCTTCGGCGAGCGAGACGGAAATCGTCGCCATGTTCACGTGGATCAATCCGCGCGGCGCATGCTCGAGCAACGACGCGCTGACGACATCGCGCAGCGCGGCATCGTCGGCGAGCATCGAGAAGACGGCGTCTCCGGCGAAAGCCTCGGCGGGCGAGCCGACCACCTGCGCACCGAGTCCGGCGAGCGGCTGCGCCTTGTCCGGCGAGCGGTTCCACACGCGCACGCTATGCCCGGCTTTCAAGATGTTTGCGACCATCGCGGCGCCCATCTCGCCGAGACCGATAAAACCGATGTCCATCAATAGCTCCTGTTCAACAGAATCCGCAGTAGAGCACAGTCGCACGAGCCGTGCTCGTAATTGCCCATCGGCACTGCAACGGACGCGGTGCGATACTCGCATCATGGTCACCGCGACTTTCCGCTTCTACGAAGAATTGAACGACTTCCTGGCGCGGCCACTGCGTCGGCAGTCATTCAGTTGCGAGTGCGCGCGCGCCGCCACGGCCAAGCATATGATCGAAGCGCTCGGCGTGCCGCACACGGAAGTGGAACTGATCCTCGTGAATGGCGAATCAGTCGGCTTCGAGCATCAGTTGAAGGAAGGCGATCGCGTTGCCGTCTATCCGAAGTTTGAGGCGCTCGATATCCAGCCGCTGCTGCGCGTACGCGAGCGGCCTTTGCGCGTGGTGCGTTTCGTCGCCGACGCGCATCTCGGTGGACTCGCGCAATTGCTGCGCCTGGCCGGCTTCGACACGCTCTACGACAACCACTACGCCGATTCGCACATCGAGTCGATCGCCTCCGACGAAGACCGCATCGTCCTCACGCGCGACCGCGAGCTGCTCAAGCGCCGCACGATCATGCATGGCTGCTATGTGCGCGCGTTGAAGCCCGAAGCACAGTTGCGCGAGATTTTCGGCCGGCTCGATCTGGCGCGCAGCGCGCGGCCGTTTCGCCTGTGCCTGACGTGCAACGCGCCGCTGCGGCGCATTCCAAAGGACGAAGCGATGGGACGTGCGCCCGCTGGCGTGCTCGAGCGGCATTCGCAGTTCGTGACTTGCGACGTCTGCCGGCGGGTCTTCTGGGAAGGTTCGCACTGGCGGCGAATGCGTGCGTTGATGGATAGCGTGACGGGCGCGCAGATCGCCGCGCAATGACTTCCGCCCGGCCGCCCATGCACGGCGCCGTTGAACCGGCATTTCAGCGGCTCGCGATGCGTACAATGGCGGATTGCTTATTCGTTAGAGGCCTTCAGCATGGCAATGAAGAAATTCGACCTTGAGAAGAACAAGGCGCTGAAACTGGGCAACCAGATGAAACAGACTCTCGCCGCCGACCGTTTCGGCAAGGCGTCGACACAACAGCCGCAACTCGACCGGCGCGAACAGCGCAAGCTCGATCAGGCGATGGGACTCGTGCCGTTTGCGTGCAAGCTGCCCCAAGCGCTCGTCGATCAGTTGAAGGAGCGGGCCGCGACGCATCCCGAAGGCATGAACGCGCTGGTCGCCGAATTGCTCGTCAACGGACTCGCAGCGAGCGCGTGAACGGGCGCAAAGCGAAAGGGTCGACGCGAGCCGTTCAGTTGCGTGAGTGGGCACGTCTTGGGCACGTCCGCCCGCGCTGAAAATGCAAAAGGCCGAAGCATTCGCTTCGGCCTTTCTTGTTGCGACGCCAGCAGCGCTGCGAAGGGGCCTGGGCCATCCAGGATGGCGCGCCCGGCCAGTTGCTCGCGGCTGGCGTGACGAACGGGCTGCTTAGTTCGCCGTGCCCTTGTCGTTGGTACCAGCAGCCGAAGCGGCGCTCGACACGCCTGCGCGCTTGCCATGCGTCTTCAGTTGCTTGTGGGCGTGCTTCGGCTTGGCGGCGCTAGCGGCTGCCGGTGCTGCGTCGGATGCCTGTGCGAAAGCCTGAACGGACACGAGTGCGAGCGAGGCGGTGATGAGCGAGGCGATGATCTTCTTCATGTGTGTTTATCCCCAAAACCTGACGACTTTTAAGTCAAATGTTGAATTGAACAGCATGACGGTGAAGCCGGCCGGGCCACGCAGCGCCTCCCGGCTCCCCGCGGGGGAGTATCACGCAGCGTAGGCAGTTTGTCATCCCATAAAGTTGGATTGTATTTTCGGGGACACATTTAGCTTACTCGATGCTTTCATACCGTCAACGCTTCGCCAATGGCGTGCCTGGGTATCATGTCGGCTGCCGCCAATGCCGTCATGAATCATCGTTTCGTCTCTAGAACCGCGCGCCCTATGCGCCGTGGATCGCGCGAAACGAGTTGCCTTGCAGGAAATCTCCGCTTGAAAACCGCCACCCGCCAACACCTGCGCGCGAATCTTCTGATGCTCGTCGCCGCCATGATCTGGGGCAGCGCGTTTGTCGCGCAGCGCCTGAGCCTCGATGCAATCGGACCGTTTCTCTTTACCGGGCTGCGTTTTCTGCTGGGCGCGGTCGTCGTGCTGATCGTCTGGTCGCTAGCTAGACGCCGGAAGCCCGGCATCCCGACGGAAACGACGCCTGCAGTCGCCGTTTCGATCGGACGCAAGCTGTGGCGCGATGGCGCGCTGCTCGGCCTGCTGGTCGCCGTGTCGATTTCGTGCCAGCAGATCGGCCTCCAGTACACGAAAGTCGCCAACGCGGGCTTCATCAGCTCGTTGTACGTCGTCATCGTGCCGTTGATGGGCGTCGTGCTGCGCCATCAGACGGGCCTCGGCGTGTGGCTCGGCGCAACGTTGGCCGCGCTCGGCATGTACTTCCTGAGCGTCGATGAGCATTTTTCGATTCTGTACGGCGACTGGCTCCAGCTGGCGGGTGCCATCGTGATTTCCGCCCAGGTGGTGCTGGTCAGCCGTTTTGCGCGCCGACACGATCCGCTTGCGCTCGCGCTGGTGCAATTCGTCGTGTGTGGCGTCGTGAGCCTCGTGATCGGACTCGCCGTCGATCCGCTGCGCCTCACCGACATCGTCCGCGCCGCGCCGACGATTCTCTATGGCGGCGCGCTGTCGGTGGGCGTCGCGTACACGATTCAGGTGGTCGCGCAAAAAGATGCCGCGCCCGCGCACGCCGCCGTGATTTTCAGCATGGAAGGCGTATTCGCCGCGCTGGCCGGCTGGCTCGTACTCGGCGAAACGCTCGCGGCGCGCGCAATGCTCGGCTGCGCGCTGATGCTCGCGGGATTGATCGTCTGCCAGGTGATGCCGATGTGGAGCGGCCGGCGCCAGGTGTCGCCCGATTCGGCGGAACCGGCCTGACGCGCGGCCGGCTGGGATCACGCCGCGAGCGAACGCCCAAGGGCAGCCAGGACCGCTCACGCGCAATTATGTGCAGTCACGAACCGCCTCAGGCGACGGCCTGACCGGCAAACGCGCTCTGCCAGCTTTCGTCGTCGGAACGGCGTTTCTTCGGCGTCGGCGGAAAGACGCACCAGCAGCCGTCGTCGTGACGAAAGAAGAAGAGCGAGCGCCGGCTGTCCGGCAACGATGTCTCGACGCGCACGTAGCGGGTCTTGTCCCATTTCGTGCGGCCGACCTGCGTGACGCGCACAGGTGCGGAAACAGGCCCTAGCCACTTGTCGACCAGAAAATGCAGCGACTGCTCGGTGGCGGGTTTCATGACGTTCTCCACGTCGTCTTGTCGCGGGAGCCCTCACGCGCTGTGTCAGGCTTGTCCTGCTCTTCCTCCGCTGCCTCAGCTGCTGCAAGCTCCATCGCCCGTTGCGTCGCAGCCGCTCGAAGCGCCCTGCAATCCGCCGCGTGTCGCATGTCGGACAGTAGCCGAACCAGTTGTCGCGCGTTTCTACGTTTCATAGCACCCCCGCACTGCACAAGAGACTTGAGAAAGCACTTTAACTTTAGGCGTTGATCTCTCGTCTCTCTAGTTGTTTTGACGAAATAGCAACAGTCAGATTCGAATGGGAGCACTGAGCATTTCGTCGGTTTTCATCGTGTTCCCGCCGATGCACGCAGTCTGTGCGCTGGCGACCGCAATCCATGCGGCGTGCGGCTCGCGCAACACCTGAAGTGGCATTGAATATGCTGTTGCGGCGTACATGTGCGCGTGGACGAAAACGATCAGTTGACCGAATCGGCCTTATGCACCCATGTCCTCTGACATGTCGCAAGCGCTGCGCCCGCTGCAAGCAGACATGCGGAATAAATGAGGCCGCGTTCGAGACCGGCGCCGTCGGAGACCCAGCCGATCACCGTCGGCCCGACGATCTGCCCGAACGCAAAGACGATCGTGAAAGCGCTGATGCCACGCGCCCAATGCGCGGCGGGCAGGTTGTGGCGCACGAACGCTGTCGTCGATGCGACGGCGGAAAGGAACGTCGCGCCGAACAGCAGCCCAGACGCAAACGCGACGGCGGGATGCGCGACGAGCGCCGGCAACAGCGTCGCCAATGCAAGCAGCGCATTGAGGACGGCCAGCGCCTGACCGCCGCGCATGCGGTCGAGCAGCCGCGACCAGATGCGCGCGGAGACGATCGTCGCCATGCCGAGCAGCACATAGAAGCCCGTCACGACGCCTTCGCTCATGCCGCCGCCACGCAGGAGCGCGACGATGAATGTCATGTAGCCGATATAGCCAACGCCGAAAAGCCCATAGCCGGACAGCGCGAACGCATAGCGAAAGATCGACACGGGCCGCGTTGTTGCGGCCGCTTCGCCTGCCGCGCTCGTCCGCAACACGTGCTGCCTGTCGACGCGTTTCGCAGCGATGCCGGCGACGATCGACAACGCAACGCATGCACCCGCAAGCGCAAACCATGCGAATTGCCAGCCATGCACGGTCTGCACGAGCGTCGCGGGCACGAGCAGCGCCGATGCGGCGATGCCCCATCCCGTGCCGCCGTAGTAGAGGCCGAGAACGAGCCCTGCATCGCGCGGGCTCGACGATGCGAGCCGCGCCGCCAGCACGCCGCCGCTCACGAAGATGAACGCGCTCGCGATGCCCGTCGCGACACGTTGCGCGAACAGCGTGTTCGTATCGGACAGCGTGCCGGTCGCGGCCATCAGCAAGGCCGTCGCAATGCATCCGCCGATAAAGAGCGCGCCCGCCGGCCAGCGCCGCGACAGTCGGGGAAACGCCAGCGCGCCGAGCAGATAGCCGAGCGCGTTCGCCGTGTTCATCGCGCCCGCTTGCGCGAAGCTCCAGCCGAGGTCCTTTTCATCGAAGGCAACAGCAGCGCGTACGAAAAGCGCGCGAGCCCAAGCGCAATCGCGCTGCCCATCGACAAGCTGATGGCGAGCCACAGCGTCCGTCCGCGGCGCGGCAGGCGAGCGTCCTGCGCGGCGCGCGACGCTTCGCCGGCTGGCGCTTCATCCCTTGTCCGCCGCTCGCCTCGTTCAATGAGATCGGTGAGGCTGATGTGGGTCCACGAAAATCTGCGGCGAGCGAAGCCAGTCGTCATGTCGTTGTTCGTGTCAATCGGTTGGGCTATCACTGTACATCGCGAGCGTGCGTTCAGTGGGCACGCATTCGATGCGCATCGAACGCCGGCGCGGCGCTTGCTGGAAACTTCGCTAGCCTGATAGCGTATCGATCTTCACTACAGAGACCGTTCTTGTGTTGAATCCGCTTCTGGCCATCCGTCACCGGCTTCGCCATCTCGAGCGCACGCACGGCGCGGCCGTGTCGCAAGCGGTCGGCAATCGCCCGTTCCTGACGGGCATCGCGGGCACGCTGATCGCGACGGCGATGGCGGGTCTGACGCTGGCCACGCTTTACTCGGGACGCACCGATGCGCTGAACCATGCACGCGAAACGTCGGCGAATCTCGTGCTGCTGATTTCGAGCGATATCGCGCGCAACGTCGAGATCTATGACCTGTCGTTGCAGGAAATCGTCCATCGCGCGCAGGAACCCGCCGTCTGGCAGATGCCCGATGAACTGCGCCGCACGATGCTCTTCGATCGCGCGACACTGGCCGCGTACCTCGGCGGCGCCTATGTCGTCGATGCGCAAGGCATGCTCAAGGCGACGCAGCAAGGCCCCGTCAACAAGACCGTCAAGTTCGACGACCGGGACTACTTCATCGTTCAGCAGCGCGATCCGCATGCGGGCCTGTTTGTGTCGCATCCGTACCGGTCGCGGCTGCGCGGTCATGAGCTTTCGTTTGCACTCTCCCGCCGCATCGATGCACCCGACGGCTCGTTCGCGGGCGTCGCGCTGCTCGCAGTGCGCATCGCCTATCTGCAGCGGCTGCTCGACAAGGTCAGCACGGGGGACGCGGGAACGGCCGCGATTCTGCGCGACGATGGCACGGTGCTCGCGCGCAAGCCGTTTGTCGAAGGCCTGATCGGCACCAACGTCAAAGGGATTCCGCTGTACGCTGACAGGCGGACGGGAACAGCGGGGTCGTATATCGACTATTCGCCCGTCGATCATGTGCAGCGCATCTACTCGTACGAGCATGTGCCCGGCACGCCGCTCGTGGTAGTCGTCGCGCCTGCCGTCGATGATGTGCTCACGCTATGGCGCACGCGCAGTGTGATTGCGGGCGGACTCACCTTCATGCTGGGTGCGATCGTCGTGCTGGTTTGCTGGACGCTTGCGTTCACGCTGCGCGACAAGGTGCGCGCGCAGGCGCGCCTCGCCGAGCTGGCCGCCACCGACCCGCTCACCAAGCTGAGCAATCGCCGCACGCTCGACCTGCATCTCGACGAGGAATGGCGCCGCGCGCGGCGCAACGGTGCGCCGTTGTCGGTGCTCTTCATCGACATCGATTACTTCAAGCGCCTCAACGACACCTACGGCCACGCAGCCGGCGACGAAGTGCTGGCGGCCGTCGCGGATTGCATCGCGTCGGTGGCGCGGCGCTCGGTCGACATGGTCGCGCGATATGGCGGCGAAGAGTTTGCCGTCGTGCTGCCGGACACGGCGTCGAATGCAGCCGTCCATGTCGCCGAGAAAATCCGCCGCGTCGTCGAGACGTTGCACGTCAGGCAACTGCCGCCCGATCACGGCGGCTTGACGGTGAGCATCGGTGTCGCGACATGCCGCCCCGCCGACGGCGGCACGCCGCCGGAACTCGTCGCCGCCGCCGACGCGCAGCTCTATGCGGCGAAGGCGGCTGGGCGCAATCAGGTGAAATCGGCGGAATGGACGCAGGCGCAAGCGCCGACGGATGAGGTCCACGATCACGCAGATCATGCTGATCCGGCGAAACGGCATGCCTGAACCGCGACGCGTGAAACGCACTTGAATTGCGGGGAAAAACGCTCACTATTCGCGCGATAGCCACGCGCGGCGTCGACATAGACTTGTTCGCGTCTCCAGGTTCTCCATGATTCTCCACGCAGTCGGAATCATCGGGACGATTTGCGCGCCACGGCTTTTGTCCGTGGCGTTTTTCTTTTCTGATCGAAACCAGGAGCACGGGTGAGGCAGGCCGCGCGCCTCAACGGAAGTTTGGCCGCCAGCTCTCGCGCTGGCTGCGCTCATCGCGCCCGGCAAAGCGCTGCGCCACTTCGTGCGGAATATTCTCCGGCGTCACCACCACGACCGACGACGACGCGCTTACCGCCGACCCAGGCAGCAGCTTGTGAAAGCACATCACGTGCTGACACGCCGATCGCATGTCCTGCCGCAAGTCGTGATGCAGCACCGCCGTGATCGCGCGATCGCGCAGCAACTGCACGTTCTCGCGATCCAGGTCGTGTCCGATGAAGCACTTCGGGTGCTGGTTCAGCGAACTGAGCGCGCGCAGAATCGCCGCGTTGCCGCCGCCCATCGAATAGACGGCGGCGATCTTCTGCCGCGCTTCGACTGCCTTGCGCACGCGGCCTTCCGTCTCCGCGTCGAGTCCCTGCCCGCCGCTCGCGTCGATCAGCGTCAGATGCGCGTAGCGTTCGCGAAGCGTCGCGCGAAAGCTCGCCTCGCGCTCTTCTTCACCGCGAAAGCGCTCGTTGCTCATCGTCACGAGCACGTTGCCCGCGCGCCTGCCGATCCAATGGCCGATCAGATACGCAGCCGTCGCACCGCCGACGCGATTGTTGAGCCCCGCATACGCAATGCGTTCCGACGCCGGGATGTCGGTGAACATCGTCACGACGGGAATCTCGCGCTGCTTCAGCTCGGCGATCGCCTGTGCGATCTCGGGCACATCCCGCGCTTTGAGAAACACGCCATGACTGCCGCGCCGCGCGATCGCGCGCAACGCATCGACGACCTGCGCCGTCGTCATCGTCTCCTGCATCAGAAAGCGCGGCCGGAAAATCGCCGGATGCAGGCTCGGAATCGTGTCTTCGAGCGCGTCGCGGATCTCGTCGGCGAAACGGCGCGGCGCCTCTACGACGACATCGACGACGAGCTTGCGCCCGCTCGTCGCCATCGTCATCTGCTGCTTCTCCAGTTCCCTGATCGCCTGCGTCACGCGACGGCGCGTGTGCTCGCGAACGTGCGCGCGGCCGTTCAGCACGCGATCGACGGTGGCCGTGCCGAGCCCCGCCTGCAACGCGATTTCCTTGATCAGAAAGGGATGACTCATGGATCAGCGAGCGAAAGTGCCGCCCATATTTGATGTGTTTTTGATGTTTCGATGGTAACGCAGCGCCGGAGTTTGGCGATAAGCTGATCCGAAACATCCGGCAATCAGGTTGCATGGGACGGGAGACGACATGAGCCAGAACCCTCGACGTTTTACATCGGGCGCGCATGCATGGTTTCGCGAAGCGGACTGTTCCGTCGACGACTTCGCGACGCTGATCGACACTTCGCGCGAAGCGCATGCACGGCCGCGCTTCGCCGCCGCCATCGAACAGGCGATTCCCGTGTACGACTGCGAAGCGCTGCGGCCTGTCGTGGCCGATGCATCGCGCCGTCTCGAGCTGCTCGCCGAATGGGCCGACGTATTGCTCGACGGCGCCGGCGTGTTCGTGCTCAAGCGAGCCTACGCAGACACGTCCGCGATCGACGATGCCACCGCGATCTTCGAATCGATCATTCGAAGCGAGCGCAAGGCAGGCGGCCGCGCCGATCACTTCGCGAAGGCCGGCGCGAACGACCGCATCTGGAACGCGCAGGAAAAGCTCTGCCTCGCCGCGCCGGAAGTGTTCGTGCGCTACTTCGCGAATCCGATTCTGATGGCGGCTGCCGAAGCGTGGCTCGGCCCCGGCTACCAGATGACATCACAGGTGAACGTCGTGCGGCCGGGCGGTGAGGCGCAACAGGCACACCGCGATTTTCATCTAGGCTTTCTCACCGTCGATGAAGCGCAGCGCTTTCCTGCCCATGTGCATTCGATGTCGGCGCTGCTGACGCTGCAAGGCGCCGTCGCGCACAGCGACATGCCCGTCGATAGCGGGCCGACCAAGCTGCTGCCGTTTTCGCAGCGTTATCCGCAGGGCTATGTCGCGTGGCGCCGCGCGGATTTCCGCGAGTATTTCGAATCTCACTACGCGCAGCTGCCGCTGCAAAAGGGCGATGCGATCTTCTTCAGTCCCGCGCTCTTTCACGCGGCCGGTTCGAACCGCACGCGCGACGTGCAGCGAATGGCGAATCTGCTGCAGGTGTCGTCGGCTTATGGACGCGCGATGGAATCGCTCGATCGCACGCGCATGTGCAATGCCGTGTTTCCCGCGTTGCGTGCGATGCGCGCGCAACAGCGGATCGGCGCAACGGAAGCCGCGGCCGTGATCGCATCGTGCGCGGAAGGCTACGCGTTTCCGACCAATCTCGATCGCAATCCGCCCGTCGGCGGACTCGCGCCCGCGAGCCAGCAACAGATCTTCGCGACGGCGCTCGATGAACACTGGTCCGACGAAAAATTCGCCGAAGCGCTGCGCGATCTCGAAGCCCGCAACGCGACGCACTAGTCATACACTCACTCGAACCACGGAGACGACATGACGATAAGCACCATCGGCAGACGCATTCGGCTTGGATTGATCGGCGGCGGCCCGGGCTCGATCATCGGCGAGACGCATCGCATTGCGGCGCGACTGGATGGCCATTACGACATCGTCGCGGGCGCGCTGTCTTCCGATGCAGAGCGCGCGCGGCAGGCGGCGTTGAATCTCGGCATCGACGAGGAACGCGCGTATCCGTCCTGGCAGCAGATGATCGAAGCGGAAGCCGCGCGGCCCGACCGCATCGACGTGGTCGCGGTGATGACGCCCAACGACTCGCATCACGCGATCTGCATGATGGCGCTGGACAACGGCTTTCACGTGATCTGCGACAAACCGCTGGCCAACGATCTGGCGCAGGCGCGCGAGATCGCGGCGCGCGTCGACGCGACAAACGCGGAGTTCTGCGTGACGTACTGCTACTCTGGCTTTCCGATGGTGCGCCAGGCGCGCGATATGGTCCGTGCTGGCGAGCTCGGCGAGATTCGCCAGGTGCATCTGCAATACGTGCAAAGCTACCTGGCTGCGCACGATCTGCCCGCAGGATGGCGCACGGAAGAGGGACGCGCGGGACGCTCGCTCGTGCTGATGGATATCGGCACGCACGCGTTTCATCTGGGCGCGTACGTCACCGGCCTCGACGTCACGCGCGTGTGCGCGGACGTCGGCTCGGCGATTCCCGGCCGCATCATCGACGATTACGTTTCCGCGCTGCTGCGCTATGAGAACGGCGCGCGCGGCTCGCTCTGGGTGACGAATGCGGCGGCGGGCTCCGAGCATGGACTGAGCTTTCGCATCCACGGCGACAAAGGCGGCCTCGAATGGCATCAGGAAGAGCCGAACCGACTGATTCATCGCCGGCATGACGGCTTCGAGCAAATCATCACGCGCAGACTCGGCCCGACGATGAGCGAAGGCGCGCAACGCTCGACGCGCATCGCCATCGGCCATCCCGAAGGTTATCTGGAAGCGTTCGCGAATCTTTATACGGAGTTCGCGGAACGTGTCGCCGGGCGGATCAGTGAAGGTGAACGGGGTGACAGACCTACACTCTTTCCGGGCGTAAGCGATGGCGTGAAGGGACTCGCGTTCGTCGATGCCTCGGTGAAGAGCATGGCGGCAGGCACGTGGCAGGACGTCGAGCGCGCTTAATCTGCGGATCGTCTGCGCCGAAAAAAAGAGCCCTGTTCCGCGGGGGAACAGGGCTCGGTGGATGAGTCATATCGTACAGGCGCGTGGATGCTTGCCGACTGCTGCTCATCACATGAAGCTGTTATTGGTCACGCTTCTTTTTGCTTCGATTTGGCCCCGCGCCTACTCCTTGCTGCTAACCCCAACTGCATTCTGCTAAATCGGTAAATCGACTGCTCGTTTGCCGCTGCTACGACTGCTGTTGCCGACTGCGTTACTTCGCTACTGCTGTACTGCGCCACTGCTGTACTGCCCTACTGCTATTGCAATCGAGGACTTCAAACTGCTGATCGAACTGCAGGCAACCTACGGTCACGCACGACGCGGAGGGGAACCGCATCGATGGGGCTTGTTGAATCGTTGCTCCATGGAAAGAAGTATAGGAGCGGGCGCGCGCAATCAATTGACTGAAGCGAGGGCGATTCGTGGCGCTGTTCGCCCGTTTGTTCGCGGGCGGCCAGCGTCGCGCGATACGTTCACGTTGCGAAGCGCGTGCTCGCCGCGTGCGAACGGTAGACGCTGCCGAACAGCACGTCGGGATCGGCGCGGTCTTCGTCGTCCGTTTCGCTGAGTTCGCGGAACGTCGCGACGAGGCTGTCCCACGAAGCGGACCAGCGTGTTTCTCTCAGACGGCTGCCCGTGCTGTCCGTAATGCGCAGGACGCCCGTGTCAGGAAAAAAAGTGAGCGTGACCGCCATTCCATCAATGACACACGTCGCAGTACAAGGTTTTGCTGCAAGCACGATCGCCTCCGGCTGATATGTGATGAGGTCCGCTTCATTGGCGGGCACGCAGTAAAAAGCAATGGGCATGCCCATGAAGCGCTCGCGGGGCCGTAAGGCTTGCTGCGCGGGACATGCCGGCTCTCGCGCGCGACTCAAGAGGGGAACCTCACACCGACGAGTGTTGGCCTGCTCCGCACACAACGCGCTTGCACTGCCTTTGCCAAACCGACACTGCGGGATTGCTGTTCACGCATGACAGACTCATCAATTCAGTGTTGTCCAGCGAACAGGCAATTTCCATCGTCTGCTGCACATTCACCCGGTACGCATCCATTACTCAACGCTTTTAACTCATCGATATGTATACGTAGTAGCAGTTAACAAGCATCGCCGTTTTCTGTGGACAAGCATCAAATCCGCATTGCGTTCAATCGATTGCGAAACGGATACCCATGCGCATAAGCGTGGGACCCGTGGCGGCAGCCTTGGATAACTTTTCCCGCGTTTGAGTGCTCCGCGTGTTTACGCAGAATCCGTCCACAGCAATCGCCTCCGCGATATCCCCATGTTGTCCAGAGCATCGTGTGGACATCCGGATGTCAGACCCGCGTGAATTCAGACGGCGATCGATTGATCGTTGCACTCTCGCACCAGGAGCCTATAACGGAATTCATCGCGCGAAATCGCGGCGACGGGATGATCGCGCCGTCGCGGACAGGCATCGCTCGCTATCGTCATGAACGCCATAAAGCGTCTGGAGAAAAGCCATATGGAAGAAAGCGAATTCGGCGCCTTCGAACATCGAGGCTGGGAACGGGCTGCGCAGCCTTATCACACGTATTTCGGTAACTTGACCATTCAGTCCCATGGCCCGTTGCTCGATGCGCTGGACGTCCGCCGCGGCACCCGCTTCCTCGATGTCGCATCGGGCCCCGGCTATCTCGCCGCGTCGGCCGCGAAGCGCGGCGCCGATGCCGTCGGCGTCGACTTTGCCGAATCGATGGTCGATCAGGCACGGCGCATCTATCCCGCGCTGACGTTCAGGTTCGGCCGCGCGGAAGACCTGCCGTTTCCCGACGAGTGTGTCGACGCTGTCGGCATCAACTTTGGGATGCTGCACTTCTCGAATCCAGAGCAGGCGCTTCTGGAGGCGTTCAGGGTGCTGCGGCCCGGAGGCAAGGTCGGCTTCACGAATTGGTCGACGCCCGACAAGGCAGCCGGTTTCGCGATCGTGCTGAAGGCGATCGAGGCTCATGGTCAGATGGATGTTCAGTTGCCGCCAGGGCCGCCCTTCTTCCGGTTCAGCGACTGGGACGAATGCAAGCGTGTGCTCGTTGACGCAGGCTTTCTCGATCCGCATCTCCAGGAAATCGGGCTGACTTTGCACGCGCGAGCGCCGGGCGCGCTATTCGACATGGTGAGGCGAGGCGGCGTGCGCATTTCCGCGATCCTGAATGCGCAGACGCCAGAGGCGCTGGACTCGATCGAGAAGGCTATCACCGAAGGGGCTGCGCGATATGAAAGCGCCGGCGAGGTTCGGATACCGATGCCGTGCGTGCTGGCGAGCGCGGCGAAGCCTTGAGCATTCGCGAGCGAACGTCAGGCAATGGAGGAAGGGGGAGCTTGAATTCGAGGCGTTCCCGATACGACCGCCAACCTGGCGCCGCATCGGGAACGCTTGCGAAACGACAACAGCAACAGCAACATCACCGCAGAGCGAACAGCCTCACTCCACCGTGACCGATTTCGCGAGATTGCGCGGCTTGTCCACGTCTGTCCCGCGCGAGCACGCCGTGTGATACGCGAGCAACTGCAGCGGCACGACGTGCAGAATCGGCGACAGCAAGCCGTAGTGCTCCGGCATGCGGATCACGTGCAGCCCTTCGTCGTTGAGGATCTTCGTGTCGGCATCGGCGAACACATACAGCTGGCCGCCGCGCGCGCGCACTTCCTGAATGTTCGACTTGAGCTTTTCGAGCAGCGCGTCATTCGGCGCGACTGTCACGACGGGCATCGCCTCCGTGACGAGCGCCAGCGGCCCGTGCTTCAGTTCGCCCGCCGGATACGCCTCAGCGTGGATGTACGAGATTTCCTTGAGCTTGAGCGCGCCTTCCAGCGCGATCGGATAGTGCAGGCCACGGCCGAGGAACAGCGCATTCTCCTTGCGCGAGAACTCCTCCGACCACGCGATGATCTGCGGCTCCAGTGCCAGCACGCTGTTGAGCGCCGCGGGCAAATGGCGCAGCTGGCGGATGTAGTCGGCTTCCTGCTTCGCGCTGATGTGGCCACGCAGCTTGCCGAGCGTCGCAGCGAGCACGAACAGCGCGACCAGTTGCGTCGTGAAAGCCTTCGTCGACGCGACGCCGATCTCGCGGCCCGCGTGCGTGAGGAACGACAACTCCGTCATGCGCACCATCGCGCTCGTGGCGACGTTGCACACCGCCAGCGTGTGCGTGTGCCCCAGCGATTGCGCGTGCTTAAGCGCCGCAATCGTGTCGGCCGTTTCGCCCGATTGTGAAATCACGACGACGAGCGACTTCGGATTCGGCACTGAATCGCGATAACGGTATTCGCTTGCAATCTCGACCTGCGTCGGAATCTTCGCGATCGATTCGAGCCAGTACTTTGCCGTCAGGCCCGAGTAGTAGCTCGTGCCGCACGCGAGAACCAGCAGGCTGTCGATTTCCTCAAATGCCTTCGCGGCGCCTTCGCCGAACAGCGACGCATCGAACACATCGGATTGCGGAATCGTGTCCGAGATCGCGCGCGGCTGCTCGAAGATTTCCTTCTGCATGAAATGGCGATACGGGCCAAGCTCGACCGCGCCGCCGTATGCCGCGACCTGGCGGACGTCGCGCTCGGCCGGCTTGCCGTCGCGATCGAACACGCGGACCTTTTCGAGCGTCAGTTCGCAGACGTCGCCTTCTTCGAGGAACATGAAGCGATCGGTGCTGCCCGCCAGCGCAAGCGCGTCCGACGCGAGGAAGTTCTCGCCTTCCCCGAGGCCGACCACGAGCGGCGACCCTTGGCGCGCGCCCACCACCGTATGCGGCTGGCTCTTGTGCAGCACGGCGATCGCGTAAGCGCCGTGCAAGTGCCCCGTCGCTTCGCGCACGGCCGCGAACAGATCGCCGTGATACAGGCTGTGGATCAGATGCGCGATCACTTCCGTATCGGTCTGCGAGATGAATTCGTAGCCCTTGCCGCGCAGCATTTCGCGCAGCGTCTCGTAGTTCTCGATGATGCCGTTGTGGACGATCGCGAGTTCGTTGCGCGAGAAGATCGGGTGCGCGTTGTCGGTGACGGGCGCGCCGTGCGTCGCCCAGCGCGTGTGCGCGATACCCGTCACGCCTTCGAGGCGCGTCTCGCACACCTGCTCGTCGAGATCCGCGACGCGCGCCACGCTGCGCGCGCGCTTCGGCTCGCCGCCCGCGAGCACGGCGACGCCGCATGAGTCATAGCCGCGATATTCGAGGCGACGCAATCCTTCGATCAGAACAGAAACGATGTTTCGCTGCGCTACCGCGCCGACAATGCCGCACATAATCAATGATCCTTTGCAGAGTTAGGGTCCGCAGCGCACTTCGCGCGCGGCTCCCTTCAGCTTTTCTTTTTCGTCGGGCGCACGTAGCCCGTCTTGCCGACCTGGGTCTTCTCGTTGAGCACGAGAAGGCCTTCCTCGACGTCCTTCCACACCGTCGTGCCCGCCGCGATCGTCACGCCGCGGCCGACGCGCACGGGCGCCACGAGTTGCGTATCCGAGCCGACGAACACATCGTCTTCGATGATCGTGCGGAATTTGTTCGCGCCGTCGTAGTTGCAGGTAATCGTGCCCGCGCCGATATTCACGCGCGCACCGACATCCGAATCGCCGATATACGACAGGTGATTCGCCTTCGACCCGTGGCCCAGCACCGCGTTCTTCACTTCGACGAAGTTGCCGACGTGCGTCTCGTCCGAGAGCGTCGCACCCGGACGCAGGCGCGCGTAAGGACCGAGCACGACCTGCGCGCCGATCTGCGCGCCTTCGATATGCGTATAGGCATCGACGCGCGTGCCCGCGCCGATGGTCGCGTTGCGGATCACGCAGTTGGGCCCGATCGTTACGTTATCGGCCAGCGTGACCTCGCCTTCGAATACGCAATTCACGTCGATCGACACATCGCGGCCGCATTCGAGCGAGCCGCGCACGTCGATACGCGCCGGGTCCGCAATCGTCACGCCCGCGACGAGCAATTCGTCCGCGACATTGCGCTGATGAATGCGCTCCAGTTCGGCAAGCTGCTGCTTGCTGTTGACGCCGAGCGTTTCCCACTCTTCGTCGGGCTGCGCGGTGACGACATCGATGCCCGCTTCGATCGCCAGCTCGACCACGTCGGTCAGGTAGAACTCACCCTGCGCGTTGTCGTTCTTCAGCGACGACAGCCAGCCGTCGAGGCGCCTGGTCGGCATCACGACGATGCCCGTGTTGATCTCGGCGATCTTCTGCTGCTCCGGCGTCGCGTCCTTCTGTTCGACGATGCGCTCGACCTTGCCGTTCGCATCGCGCACGATGCGGCCGTAGCCGGTGGGATCGTCGAGCGTCACCGTGAGCACGCCGTAGCCGTCGTGGCCCGCGCTATCGGTCAGACGCTTGAGCGTGCCCGCTTTCGTGAGGGGCACATCGCCGTAGAGCACGAGCGTCGGCTGCGACGGATCGAGCAGCGGCAAGGCCTGCTGCACCGCGTGCCCCGTGCCGAGCTGCTGCTCCTGCAACGCGAATTGCACATCGGGTGCCGCGACGGCCGTGCGGACCTGTTCCGCGCCGTGACCGATCACGACGACGAGGCGCGTCGGATTCAGCGTGCGAGCAGTATCGATGACATGAGCGAGAAGCGGCCGGCCGGCCAGGGGATGAAGCACTTTCGGCAACGCGGAGCGCATGCGCTTGCCAGTGCCTGCCGCCAGAATCACGATATTCATGACGTGGGCATCTATGACGAGTTTGGAGTGGGCGATTCTAGCACGCTGCGCATGACGCCAACGTTGCCGGGCAGACCGACAAATCCCCGCAAATGCCGGTGCTGAAAGGCTTTGCGGGGATCTGACGAATCTGTTAGAGATCGTCGAATTGCACGAATGAGATCGTTTGCGCCGCACTCTCCCGCGTGCCGTCCGGTGCGGAATCGGTGGAGCACGGCTCTTCGTCGAACGCGATATCGCCTTGCGGATCGGCTTCGCCCGTCGCGCGCAGATTCGTGAACGGGAACAGCTTGTGGTCCATCAGATGCGACGGCACCACGTTCGATAGCGCATTGAACATGTTGTCGACGCGGCCCGGGAAACGCTTCTCCCATTCGCGGATCAGCGCCTTCATTTCCGCGCGTTTCAGGTTCGGCTGGCTGCCGCACAGATTGCACGGAATGATCGGGAATTCGCGCAATTCCGCGTATTTTTCGAGGTCCGTTTCCTTCACATACGCGAGGGGACGGATCACGACGTTTTTGCCGTCATCGGATTGCAGCTTGGGCGGCATGCCCTTCAGCTTGCCGCCGTAGAACAGGTTCAGCAGCAGCGTCTGCAGGATGTCGTCGCGATGATGGCCGAGCGCGATCTTGGTCGCGCCGAGTTCGCCCGCCACGCGATACAGAATGCCGCGCCGCAGACGCGAGCACAGCGAGCACGTCGTCTTGCCCTCGGGCACGAGGCGCTTGACAATGCTGTACGTGTCCTGATTCTCGATATGGAACGGGATGTCCAGTTTGCTCAGGTATTCGGGCAGCACGTGTTCCGGAAAGCCCGGCTGCTTCTGGTCGAGGTTCACGGCGACGATCTCGAAGTCGATCGGCGCGCGCTCGCGCAGACGCATCAGGATATCGAGCATCGCATAGCTGTCCTTGCCGCCCGACAGGCACACCATTACCTTGTCGCCGTGCTCGATCATGTTGTAGTCGCCGATCGCCTGGCCGAC
This sequence comes from Paraburkholderia diazotrophica, assembly GCF_900108945.1. Classification (GTDB taxonomy): domain Bacteria; phylum Pseudomonadota; class Gammaproteobacteria; order Burkholderiales; family Burkholderiaceae; genus Paraburkholderia; species Paraburkholderia diazotrophica. The sequence goes on from NZ_FNYE01000029.1 coordinate 48,834, forward strand.
CTGGCGCGCGAGCCGCTTGAACAGCTTGTTGTTCTCGTACGCTTCTTTCTGCTCGCGGCGCGTGAGCGCGCGCTTGCGCTCGTCAGCTGGCGCTTCGGCTCCGGCGGCATTCGCGTCGACGCCCGTCAACGTTTCGGGAGCGTTCATCGCTCAGTCCTCTTTGATCTGGAAGACTTCGACGCCCACGGCATCGCAGTCGGAATAAACATCGGGCTTTTCCGTCGAAAGGCGCACGGCGCGGACCTGCGGATGCGCGAGCAGCGCCTTGGCCAGGTCGTCGCAGAGCGTTTCCTGCAGATGGATATGCCCCTGGCTCACGCGCTGTGCGATTGTCGCGCGCATGAAGTCGTAGTCGACGACTTCGCGCAGCTTGTCTTCGACGGGCGTCGATAGCGCGAGCGGCACGAACAGTTCGACATTGATCACCACGCGCTGCTCGCCGCGCTTTTCGAACTCATGCACGCCGATGTTGATGTGCACCTCGTAGTTGCGCAGAAAGAGCCGGCGGCAATCAGCGAGCCGAGGATGAAGCAAAGCGGCAGACATGTTCGTTCCAGTACAAAAGGGTGCGTGCGCAAAAGGGTGCGTGCGGCACGCAGTTGCAATTGGGCGCGCTTCGCGGCGCGCCGGTGGGGCGCGACCTCGTGGTCAGGCGCCCGTCAAAAACATTACGTCGCGCGGCAGCGGCACGAGATGCTGCCCGCCGTCGACAACCAGCGTCGTACCCGTGACGCCCCGCGCATCCGCGAGATACAGCGCGGCCGCGACGATATCCTCGATGCGCGACGCGCGGCCGAGCGGCGTGACCTTGTGCGCGGCCGCGAAGCTCTCCGCCGTCTGATCGCCGGATTGCAGCGTGAGACCGGGCGCGAGGCCCACGACGCGCACCTTCGGCGCCAGCGCCTGCGCAAGCGCGACGGTCGCCGTGCCGAGCGCGGCCTTCGACACGGTGTACGACAGGTAGTCCGGATTCATGTTGTACAGCTTCTGGTCGAGCACGTTGATGACGGCACTGCGCAGCGCCTCGTCGTGCAGCGCCGCCTCGGGCGTGACTTCGTGCAACATCCGCGCGAGCACGAGCGGCGCGCCGACGTTGATCGACGTCAGATGCAGCAACTTCGCGTAGCCGATGTCGAGCGCGGTGTCCTCGTCGAACAGCGACGCGTTGTTCACGATGCACGACGGACGCCCGAGCGCCGCGATGCAATCGGGCACGAGCCGCTCGACTTCCGCCTCGACGGACAAATCGGCCCTCAGCGCGACGGCGCGCCGGCCCAGCGCGGCGATTTCCGCGACCACGTCGTCGGCTTTCGCCTTCGACGAGCCGTAATGCACCGCCACGTCCCAGCCCGCCGCCGCAAAGCCGACGGCCAGCCCCCGGCCGATCCGGTGCGAAGCGCCCGTGACGAGGACGACGCGCTCGCGTCGGGCGTTGGCGGCGGAAGTGTCGTTCGAGGCGGTCATTTACAATGCAAGGATGAATCCGAAAGCTCACCAACCCGATAGTTTACCTGCTCCCGGCCCGACCGCGCTCGCGCAGTCCGAAGCGCTCGTTTCGCTGATTCGCGCGGAGATCGATGCGAACGGCGGCTGGATGCCGTTCGATCGCTACATGGAGCGCGCGTTGTACGCGCCGGGACTGGGCTACTACAGCGGCGGCGCGATCAAGTTCGGCCGCCGCGCCGAGGATGGCAGCGATTTCGTGACGGCGCCGGAACTGTCGCCGCTCTTCGCGGAAACGCTCGCGCGGCCCGTCGCGCAGGCGCTGGAAGCGAGCGGCACGCGTCATGTGATGGAATTCGGCGCGGGCACGGGCAAGCTGGCGTCCGGCTTGCTCAATGCACTTTCGAAGCTTGACGCGCAGTTCGACAGCTACTCGATCGTCGATCTGTCGGGCGAATTGCGCCAGCGCCAGTGGGAGACGATCGAAGCGCAGGCGCCCGCAATGGCCTCGCGCGTGCGGTGGCTCGACGCGTTGCCGGAGCAGTTCGAAGGCGTGGTCGTGGGCAACGAAGTGCTCGACGCGATGCCCGTGCGGCTCTTCGCGCGCAGCGGCGGGCAATGGCACGAGCGCGGCGTCGCATTCGAGAACGGCGCATTGCGCTTCGCAGACCGTCCCGTTCAGTCGACGCACGATGCCGCGTTCCTGCGCGATCTGGAAATCGACGGCGATGGCGACTACGTGACAGAAACGCACGAAGCCGCGCTCGCCTTCACGCGCACCGTCTGCACGATGCTCACGCGCGGCGCGGCGATTCTGATCGACTATGGCTTTCCGCGTCAAGAGTACTATCACGCGCAGCGCACGCAAGGCACGCTGATGTGCCACTACCGGCACCGCGCTCACGGCGATCCGTTTCTCTATCCCGGCTTGCAGGACATCACGTCGCACGTCGAATTCACGGGCATCGCCGAGGCAGGCGTCGATGCGGGCGCGGATCTGCTCGGCTACACGTCGCAGGCGCGCTTCCTGATGAACGCGGGCATCACGGAAGCGTTGAGCGCGATCGATCCGTCCGACATTCCCAACTTTCTGCCCGCCGCGAACGCGGTACAGAAGCTGCTATCGGAAGCCGAAATGGGCGAGCTCTTCAAAGTGATCGCGTTTTCGCGCGGCATCGACGGCACACTCGATGCATTCGCGCGCGGCGACCGTTCGCATACGCTGTGAGGCAAACACGATGATCCGCTGGCTGCTCACCACGTTCGTCGCCGTGGCCGTGCTGTCGGCGTGCTGGCCGTGGCTGCGCAAGCTGGGTATCGGCAGGATGCCGGGCGATGTGACGCTGCGTCTGTTCGGAAAGGAGTATCCGTTTCCGTTCATGTCGACGCTGATACTGTCGATGCTGCTGTCGCTGATCGCCCGGCTGCTGTGATTCACGCGTCTTCCGGCGACGCTTCGTTCAACGCTTTCGCCACGGCGCGCACGCGCTCGCGATGCACGGCCTCCTTGATCTTCGCAGGGTCGTCCGCATACGCGCTCGCGACCGCGCCCGCATCGACCGAGCGCGCCGCGACGAGCGCCTCGCGCAAGCGCTCGGCCTGCGGATAGGCCGCCGCCTCGAATCCGAGCCGGCCACGCGCGTCGGCTTCACACGCCTGCAAGGCCTCCGCGAAACGCGCGGGCTTGCGCAGCGCGTCGCAGCGCTCGAAGAGCCGCACGAGCCCCGCCGACCTCGTCTCCATCACGCGATGAATGTTGCCGTGCTCGCGCGCGACCAGCAGCGCAAGATCGCGGCATTCGTTCGGCACGCGCAGACGCTCGCACAAGGGCTTGAGCAGATCGACGGTGCGCCCTTCGTGGCCGATGTGGCGCGGCAGAACATCTTCGGGCGTGGTCGCCTTGCCGAGATCGTGCGTGAGCGCGGCAAAGCGCACCGTCAGCGCGTAGTTCTGCGCGGCCGCGTGATCGACCACCATCATCACGTGCACGCCTGTATCCACTTCCGGGTGATAGTCGGCGCGCTGCGGCACGCCGTATAGCGCGTCGATCTCCGGCAGAATGCGCGCAAGCGCACCGGATTCGCGCAGCACGTCGAACATGCGCGAAGGCTTCTTCTCCATCAGGCCGCGCGAGACTTCCTGCCACACGCGCTCGGGCACCAGCGCGTCGACTTCGCCCGCATCGACCATCTTGCGCATCAGCGCCATCGTCTCCTGCGCGATGGTGAAATCGGCAAAGCGCGCCGAGAAACGCGCGACGCGCAGGATGCGCACAGGGTCTTCGAGAAACGCATCGCTGACATGCCGGAACACGCGATTCTTCAGGTCCGTCTGGCCGTCGAACGGATCGATCACCGGGCCCGTCAGATCGCCGTCCGGCGTCACTTCGCGGGCCATCGCGTTGACTGTGAGATCGCGCCGCGCGAGATCCTCTTCGAGCGTCACATCGGGCGCGTAGAAAAACTGGAAGCCGTGATAGCCCGACGACGTCTTGCGCTCGGTGCGCGCGAGCGCGTATTCCTCATGCGTGTCCGGATGCAGGAAAACGGGGAAATCCTTGCCGACGGGGCGAAAGCCCTTCGCGATCATCTGCTCGGGCGTCGCACCGACCACGACGTAATCGCGATCCTGCACGGGCATGCCTAGCAGCTCGTCGCGGATCGCGCCGCCTACTGCGTAGATATTCATGCGCAGATGTCGTACTTGGCGATGTCATGTCCTTCGCGCAAGGCATCGCTGATCCACGCTTTCACGGCCGGCTGCTCCGTCACGCGGCGCGCGTAAGCGGCCGCAGCCTCCGACAGCTTCGGCTGCCACGTGTTGAAGCGCATCACGACAGGCGCATACATCGCATCGGCGATGGTGAACTCGCCGAACAGGAACGGGCCGCCGTACGTTTCAAGACACTCGCTCCAGATCGCATCGATGCGCGCGACATCGGCGAGCGCGCCTGGCGTCGCGCCCTTGCCGGGGAACGACGCGCGGATGTTCATCCACATGTTCGAGCGCAGATCGCCGAAGCCCGAATGCATCTCCGCGCTGATGCTGCGCGCGCGCCCGCGCGCGGCGGCATCGCGCGGCCACATCGCATGCTGTGGATAGCGCTCGGCCAGCGTCTCGCAGATCGCGAGCGAGTCCCACACGGTGATGCCATCGTCGGTGATCAGGCACGGCACTCTGCCCGAAGGCGAATGCGCGAGGATGGCCGCTTGCGTCTGCTCTTCGGCCAATGGAATCCTCACCTCTTCGAATGGAATGCCGAAATGCGTGAGCACGAGCCACGGCCGCATCGACCACGACGAATAGTTCTTGTCACCGATAACGAGTTTCATGCTTTGCCAAAAGTGAAGTTGAAGGAAACGACGGGTTTATGGACTCAACGGCCCGCGCTCTCGCGGAACGTGTTGAAGCGCGAGCGGAACGACGAACCCGTCAGATACACGGGCGCGATCGTTTCGATGCTGGCCGGCTCGATATCGAGTTCGGGCGCGAGCGGCGCGCTCAGCACGGCATCGATCTTCATCGAGTCGAGATTGTCGCGCGAGAGGACGGGCTCGCCCGGCGCGAGTTCGAACGACAGCGCCTGCAGCCGCGCAAGCGCATCGGGCAGACGGATGATGCGCGCGTGCTTGCCGATCACCGAGCCGCAGTAGTCGACGAGCGCTTCGAGCGTGTAGACGGACGGCCCGCCGAGTTCGTAAGTGCGGCCCGTCGATGCGTCGAGATCCAGCACGTTGACGATCGCCTTCGCGACATCGCCGACGAAGATCGGCTGAAAGCGCGCCTCGGCCTTCGCAAGCGGAATCACCGGGAACACGCGCTGCAGGAACGCGAACTTGTTGAGGAACTGGTCCTCAGGACCGAACACGACGGACGGGCGGAAGATCGTCGACGCAAGCATCGACGACGCGTGAATCGCGCGCTCGCCGTCGCCCTTCGAGCGCAGATACATGCTCGGTCCACGCGGGTCGGCGCCGATCGCGCTGACGTGGATCAGCCGATGCACGCCCTTGCCTTCGCATGCGGACACGATCTTTGTCGGCAGCTCGACGTGCGCCTTCGCGAACTCGGGGCCATACGGGTCGCCGCGATGACCATGCAGCACGCCGACGAGATTAATCACGGCATCCGCGCCCTCGACGAAGCGCGCTAGCTGGATCGGATCGAACACATCGACTTCGACCACGTCGATGGGAAGCAGCGTGAGATGCCGCGCGTTATAGCGGCGTCGAGTGGCGAGGCGCACCGTCTTGCCGAGTTCGACGAGTGCGTTGACGAGGTGACTGCCGATGAAGCCGGAACCGCCGATGATCGCGATGGTTTGATGTCGCATTTTTCGACTCCCTGAAGGAAGCCGCGGCAACGGCTGAAAGTCGGGCGCCGCTGCGTGCGCGTGTCACGCGGCGGCGGCCTGGCGCACCGTCATTGCAAGGGCGAGATGTAACCCAGACGCGCCTTCAGCGATTGCGGACGGCCTTCGAACAACGCTGCATAGTAGACCGTGTTGGACAGCACGTTCTTCACGTAGTCACGCGTCTCCTGGAACGGGATGGCTTCCGCGAAAATCGCACCTTCGACACCGTGCGGCAACGACGCGCGCCAGTTGCGCGGACGGCCCGGACCGGCGTTGTAGCCGGCTGTGGCCAGCACGGCGGATCCGTCGAATTCATTGTAGATCATCGACAGATAGTTCGTGCCGAGCAGGATATTCGTGTTGATGTCGTTCATCTGCGCGCGCGAGATAGGACCGAGGCCGATCTTCTTCGCGACCAGTTGCGCGGTGCCCGGCATCAGCTGCATCAAGCCGCTTGCGCCGACATCCGAGCGCGCGTTCATGATGAAGCGCGACTCCTGACGGATCAGACCATAGGCCCATTCGACGTCGAGCCCGTTCGACTGCGCGTCGCGCTCGACGATATCGCGGAACGGCGACAGAAAGCGCAGCGAGAAATCGTGCTCGCTCTTCGTGCGATCGGCCGTGTTCACCGCGCGGTCGTACAGTTCGATACGGCGCGCGTACTCGGCGGCCGCGATCAACTGGCGGTCGTTCATGTTGCGCAGCGGCCAGTTCCATTCACGATTGCCTTCCAGACGCAGATTCAGCGAATAGAACTTCTGAGCAAGCGCGAAGCCCGGTGTCTTGCCCGCCTGCTCGACTTCCGTATCGGAGACGGTCGTCTTCGGCGGCACGATGATCTTCTGGCCGAGTTCTTCTGCGGCGAGCTGGCCGTAGAAGTTGTAGCCCTGTGCGATCGACTCGAATTCCTGGTTCGCCGTCGTCACGTCGCCCGCCTGCTTCAGCGCGCGCGCGTGCCAGTAGACCCACGCGGGCTGGCTGCGCAGCGACGGCGGCATCTGTTCGATCGACCAGCGCACCATCGTCCAGTCGCCTGCAAGGAGCGCCACGCGCGTGCGCCATTCGTACGCGGGATTCGACAGCGGCGCGTTCGCCGACAGGCGATACCAGTCGACGGCGGCCGGCATCTGCTTCGCGGCCGCCTGATACGCAATCGTGCCCCAGCCGATCGCGCGTTGAGGCGTGGTCAGCGACGGCGCGACGGAACCGAACGTTGCGGCTGCCATCGCCGGATCGTTGCGGGCCATGCGCGTGATCGCGAGCAACGCGAGCTGATGCGATTGCTGATCGGGGCCGACGCCGCGCGCAAGCAGAAGCGGCGGCGTGCTCGCGGCCTGATCGAAGAGCGTCGGATCGGGACGGTTGTTGCCGAGAGCATCGACGAGCTTCGCGCCCGTGTTCGTCTGATTCTGCTCGTACGCGAGACGGATCTGCTGCCAGACGTCGTCGCTGGTGAACTGCTGGTTGATCGCGAGCGCGGTGATCAGGTCGACACAGCCGTCGCCATAGTTGCGCGGCTCGACGAGCAGCGCGCGCGCCGCGTCAGCGACGTTCTCGCCTTTCGCCGCGCGCGATTCGAGCGCGTAGCACTTCACCTGCGTATCGTCGTCGAGAACGAAGCGCGCGTATTGCTGATCGAAGTTGCGCCAGTCGTGGCGCGCGCCGAGCACGACGAGGTAGTCGTTGCGCATGCGGTCTGCGATTGCCTGGCCGTCGTAGCGTTGCAGGAACGACAGCACGGGAGCATCGGGCGCGTCGACGCGCGGATGGCCCTGGTTGTCGAACAGCTGCGGCTTCAACTGGAAGTACTCGAGATACGAAGGCGCCGGGTAATCCGGAATCATCGCCGCGAGTTGCGCAGCGCGGCCCGCATCGTTATTGCGCGCGGCCTCGCGCAATTGCATGAATATCTGGTCGTCGTTGTTGGGTGGGGAAAGCTGAATGGGCCTGACGGCGGAAGCCGTGCTGCATGCGACGAGTGCCGCCGCGGCAAGCGCCAGACTGGCCGCGCGATATACTCGGAAGAGGCTTTTGGACATCGTTATTTCTGGAGCGCGAATTGAACTCAAGCATAGCATGCAACCTCGGCGCAAAATCGAAAAAGGAACTGCGTACAACGCTTCTCGAAGCGCGTCTGCATGCGGCTCGCGGGCCAGGTATCAATGATGCGCTGAACCGCCGCGTGCTCGATGCGTTGAAGCGCTTTGCGCCGCAGAGCGTAGGGTTGTATTGGCCGCTGTCGGGTGAGTTCGACATACGCGCCGCGATCGCAATCTGGCTCGCGACGGACGCCACGCGCCGCGCGAGTCTGCCCGTCATCACGGGCCGCGAAAAGCCGCTGGAGTTTCATGTGTGGACGCCGGACATGCGGATGCAACTCGGCGCACATCGCATCCATGAACCGACGTCGGGTGAAGCGATCACGCCCGATCTTCTGTTCGTGCCGTGCGTCGGTTTCGATGCGGACGGTTATCGGCTCGGCTATGGCGGCGGTTATTACGACCGCACGCTCGCGATGTTTCGCGACGCCGGGAAAGTGCCCATCACAGTGGGCATTGCGTATGAAGCATGCCGTACGGAAACGCTGCAGCACGAAGCACACGACATTCCGCTCGACGCAATCGTCACCGATGCTACTTGGTATCCGAAAGAGAAAGAGACCGCCTGAGCACGCGGTCGCAATTTCATAGACAGTCTCAAAGCGATGCGGCTGCGCGCGCCGCCGTGTCGTAGATGCCCGACGCGTTGCGCATCAGTTGTGCGGCCTCGCCGATCTGTTCATTGGTGAGGCCGCTTTCCTTAAGCGTAGCGATCAGACAGTTCTCACGCACCTCGCGATACTTCATGCACAGATCGCGCCCTGCCTGCGTCGCGGAAAAGAACACCTCCTTGCCGGTCTTTTCGCTTTTTACATACCCTCTAGCTACCAGCTTCTTGAGCGCATAGGTCGCGACGTGCGTGTCCTCGATGTTCAGCACGAAGCAGATGTCGGCAATCTTCTTGCGCCGCTCGCGATGGCTCACGTGATGCAGCAGCGACACCTCGATGGCCGTCATGTCCTTGTCACCGGCAGCCGCCATACAACGCACCATCCAGCGGTTGAACGCGTTGCTCGCCATGATCAGCCCATATTCCAGTTCGGACAGTTCCGCACTGAACTCGGAAACAAGATGTTCCGATGAGACGATTTTGGTCGGATGACGCGCCATGATGTTTTTTTAGCGTGATGGTTGATCGAAGTGTACGACTTCACCCGCATCCGGGCGAGCCTGGGGAGATCGCTTATTGATAAATTGTCGATATTTTATTGAGAATGTACGCTACCCGTCGCGAGGGGCAGCGGACATCGTCCGACGAATCTGCTGCTCTCTACCCAATCCAGGATCTCGATGACTGAACCCCGCATCTTTCCGTTCGGCGATACCGCGCTCGTCTGCGAGGCGCCGCCGCCTGCCACGCTCGATTGCCAGCGCCGCGTCTGGGCGGCCGCGCAGGCCGCGCGCCACTGGCCGCACGTGCTCGAAGTGGTGCCCGGGATGAACAATCTCACGGTGATCTTCGATCCGCTCGAAGCCGATCCCGACGATCTGGCCGCGAAGCTCAAGGCCGCCTGGGAGCGCGCCAGCGCCGCGCCCAACGCTGGCCGCGACGTGGAGATTCCCGTGCAGTACGGCGGCGAGTACGGCCCCGATCTGAAGGCCGTCTCCGATCACACTGGGCTTTCGGTGAAGGAAGTCGTCGAGCGGCATTCGAGCGGCGAGTACATCGTGTTCTTTCTCGGCTTCCAGCCGGGCTTTGCGTATATGGGTGGGCTCGAAGAGGCGCTGCACACGCCGCGCCGCGCCGAGCCGCGTCTCGAAGTGCCCGCCGGCTCAGTCGGCATCGGCGGTGCGCAGACGGGCATCTATCCGGCGACGTCGCCGGGCGGCTGGCAACTGATCGGCCGCACGTCGCTCAAACTGTTTGACCCGTCGCGCAATCCGCCGACCCTTCTCCAACCGGGCGATCGCGTCCGCTTCACCATCGCGGGGCTGCATCCATGATCGACGTGATACGCGCGGGTTTGCTGACGACGATCCAGGATCTCGGACGGCACGGCCACCGGCATCTCGGCGTCGCGATGGGTGGCGCGCTCGACCGGCTGTCGCTCGAAGTCGGCAACCGGCTGGTCGGCAACCGGCCCGACGCCGCCGGACTCGAAATCACGTTCGGTCCGACCGTGCTGCGCTTTTTGCGCCCGACGCGCGTCGCGATCACGGGCACCGAGTTCGGCGCGACGCTCGATGGCAAGCCCGTCTATTCGTGGTGGAGCCTGCCCGTGAAGGCCGGCCAGGAACTGACGTTGAACACGGCGAAGCGCGGGATGCGCGGCTACGTGTGCGTCGCGGGCGGCATCGACGTCCTGCCGATGCTCGGCTCGCGCAGCACCGATCTGCAAGCCGGCTTCGGCGGACTCGGCGGCCGCGCGCTGCGCGACGGCGACCGGCTGCCCGTCGGCGTGCCGCGCGCGGCCGCCGGTTCGGGCTTCTCGCCTGACGCACCCGAGTTCGGCGTGAAAGCGCCCGCGTGGTGCAAGTTCGTGCTCGTCGACGAGCCCGTAAGGCGCGGCCGTCATCCGTCAAGCGTCGCGTGGGCGCCGCCCATCCGCGTGCTGCCCGGCCCCGAGTACGACAGCTTCACGGCCGACGCGCACAAGGCTTTCTGGAACGACGAGTGGCTCGTCACGCCGAACAGCAATCGCATGGGCTACCGGCTGTCGGGCAACGAACTGAAGCGCACGCAGAAGACCGATCTGCTGTCGCATGCGGTGATGCCCGGCACGATCCAGGTGCCGCCGAACGGCCAGCCGATCATCCTGATGAGCGATGCGCAGACGACGGGCGGCTATCCGAAGATCGGCGCCGTGATTCACGCGGATCTGTGGAAGCTCGCGCAGGTGCGCCTGAACGGCGCGGTGCGCTTCATTCCGGCCACGCGTTATGAGGCCCGCCAGGCGCTGATCGAAGAACGCAAGTACTTGCGGCAGATCGATGCCGCAATCGGCATGCATGAAGAACGCTGCGCGCGAGTTGCCGCTTCCGCAGTGGCCTAACCAGGAGGACATCATGGAAATCGACTTGAACGCCGATCTCGGCGAAGGATGCGGCTCCGACGAGGCGCTACTCGATCTCGTCAGCTCGGCCAATATCGCGTGCGGCTGGCACGCGGGCGGACCCAACGCGATGCGCGACTGCGTGCGCTGGGCGGTGCAGAAAAGCGTGTCGATCGGCGCGCATCCGAGCTTCAACGATCCGGAGAACTTCGGCCGCAAGGAAATGGACCTGCCCGCCAGCGAAATCTACGCGGGCGTGCTGTATCAGCTCGGCGCGCTGTCGGCGATCGCGCAGGCCGAGGGCGGACGCATCGCGCACGTGAAGCCGCACGGCGCGCTCTACAACCAGGCCGCGCGCGATCCGAAGATCGCCGATGCGATCGTTTCCGCCGTGCACGACTTCGATCCGTCCGTCGTCGTGTTCGCGCTGGCGAACAGCGGGCTCGTGACGGCCGCGCACAACGCGGGGCTCGTCGCCGTCGAAGAAGTGTTCGCCGATCGCGGCTATCGCGCCGACGGTTCGCTCGTGCCGCGCAAGGAGCCGGGCGCGCTGCTCGATGACGAAGACGAAGTGCTCGAGCGCACGCTGACGATGGTGCGCGAGCAGCGCGTGAAGGCCGTCAGCGGCGAATGGGTGCCCATCAACGCGCAGACGATCTGCCTGCACGGCGACGGCCCGCATGCGCTCGCGTTCGCGCGCCGCATCCGTGCGGCGCTCGAAGCGGCGGGCATCGGCGTGCATGCGGCCAGCGCGGCGCGCATCTGATTCCTGCACGTGTACCGCACGCACCCGTCAGCAACCGACGCCCCGCTCTTCGCGGGGCGTTTGCCAGAACGCAACGGCAACGGTTGCCGGCGATTTTTTGAAGCACCAGAAGTTCGGTAGTACCCGAGAAGTACCCGAGAAGTACGCGCAGCAACGACAGGCAGTCAGCCAGGCGGCCATCGAAGAGCCGTACGGCAAAGAGGGCATCCGCGCCGATATGGCCGGGAGTCAAGAGAGTTCGCCGCCACGCGCGGTGTCCCAACGCAGGACCACCTCTGGAGATCTAGATGCAGTCAACCGTCAACCTGTGGCCGCTCATAGGAGTTGCCGTCATCATCGTCGGGTTCGTATTGCGCTTCAACCCGATGCTGATCGTGGCCGCCGCAGCGGTCATCACCGCCATTGCCGGGCATTTTCCGCCCGACAGGATTCTCGCTGCGATCGGCAGCGGCTTCATCAAGACGCGCAATATCCCCCTCATCATCCTGTTGCCGCTCGCGGTGATTGGCCTGCTCGAACGGCATGGGCTGCGCGAGCGCGCGCAGACCTGGATCGCGAGCATCAAGGCGGCGACGGCCGGTCGTCTTCTGATCGTCTATCTGCTCGTGCGAGAACTGACGGCTGCCGTCGGCCTGACAGGTCTCGGCGGTCATCCGCAGATGGTGCGTCCGTTGATCGCGCCGATGGCGGAAGGCGCGACGGAAACGCGCTTCGGCAAGTTCAGCGACGCGGTGCGCTACAAGCTGCGCGCGTTCGCGGCGGCAACGGACAACGTGGGTCTGTTCTTCGGCGAGGACATCTTCGTCGCGTTCGGCGCGATCGTGCTGATGGTCACGTTCCTGAAGGAAGCGGGCATCACCGTCGAGCCGATGCACGTCGCCGTATGGGGCATTCCGACGGCCGTCAGCGCGTTTCTGATTCACGGTTTCCGGCTCTATCTGCTCGACCGCAAGCTCGAGCGCGAACTGCGCGGCAACGCGGCATCGCAAGCGGGCACGAACACCAACGACAAGAACGCGGCAGGCAAGCACGCCTCGCAAACAGCAACCGGGGACGAAGTATGACACTCACCATCAACTATCTGTTCTGGCTGGTCGGCATCGTGCTGCTGGTGATCGGCGGCATGATCGTCACGGACAAGGAACATCCGCGCCGCTTCACAGCAGGCGGCTTTTGGATCATCTATGCGGTGATCTTTCTCGTCGGCGACAAGCTGCCTGTCGAACTCGTCGGTGCGCTCGTGATCGCGATGGCGCTGATCGCCGGCTTCGGCGGCGTGACGGCGGGCAAGCCCAAGGTGCTGTCGGAGGCCGCGCGCAAGGCGAGCGCCGCGCGTCTTGGCAACAAGCTCTTCTTCCCCGCGCTGACGATTCCCGTCGTCACGGTGATCATCACGCTCGGCGCGAGCCATCTGGTATTCGGCGGCACACCGCTGATCGAGCAGAAGAACGTCACGCTGATCGGCTTCGGCATCGGCTGCGTGATCGCGCTCGCGTTCGCCTGCATCATGACGCGCGACACCGTCGGCCAGTCGATGAAGGAAGCGCGGCGTCTCGTCGATGCGCTGTCATGGGCCGCCGTGCTGCCGCAGATGCTCGGCATGCTCGGCCTCGTGTTCTCGGATGCGGGCGTGGGCAAGGCGGTCGCGCACGTGACGACGGCCTACATCAGCCTCGACTACCGGCTGATCGCAGTGGCCGTCTACTGCATCGGAATGGCGCTCTTCACGATGGTGATGGGCAACGGCTTCGCGGCCTTTCCGGTGATGACGGGCGGCGTCGGCGTGCCGATTCTCGTCAACGTATTTCACGGCAATCCGGCCGTGATGGTCGCGATCGGCATGTTCTCGGGCTACTGCGGCACGCTGATGACGCCGATGGCCGCGAACTTCAACATGGTGCCGGCGGCGCTGCTCGAACTGCCCGACAAGAACGCGGTGATCAAGGTGCAGATACTGACGGCGCTGCCGCTGCTCGTCGTGAACATTTTCCTGCTGAACTTCCTGATGTTCCTGTAGCTGTAGTTCTCTGGCCGAAGCGAAACGGCAAGGCGGTCTCTCGATGAAATACGGACCGCCTGCGCCGCGTGCCTGAATGCACGCGCAACGTCAGGTTCAGTACGCGTCGACGACAAAGCCGCGCTGCCGCAGCAACTGCAACACGCCCTTCGGACCGCCCAGATGCAACGCGCCGATCGCGACGAACACGGGCTTGTTCGGCGCGGCGATCAGCAGCATCCGGTTGACGAAACGCCGGTTGCGGTCGAACAGGATCTTGCTGTCGACCTGCGCGGAGATGCGCTTGTCGCGCGCGAGTTTCTCCGACTTCGCCGCTTCCCATGCGGCGATCGCATCGGCGTCGCCGACGCGCCATAGCCGGTGCAAGGTCTGCACATCGGCGACGTTATCAGCGGGCGTCTGCACGAGATCCTGCGCGAGCATTTCGCGCTGCTGCGCGAGCGTGAGCCCCGTGAACGCGCGCATCTGTTCGCCGAGCGTCTCCAGTCCAACGATCCTGCCCTTCTGCCGCAGATACACGTTCTGCAACTGCGCCTCCGTGCCGTACTCGGTTTGCAGGCCGGCGCTCAGCGAATCGTAGGTTTCCACCAGCAGCGCGGCGAGCCACGGCCGCATCTTCCTGATCTCGTCGAGCGCCGCGGGATTGCCGTGCAGGCGCATCGCGAGCTTGTGCCACAACGGCTCGGGCAGCAGCTTCGGCAGGCATCGGTACGAGCACACACCGTACTTCGACACATCGTCCTGCGAGACGAGCAGATCGTCGGGCGATAGTTCGAGCGCGAGCGTCGGCGATGCGGCGAGTGCGCCGAGTATCGGCGGACGAAACGGCTGGCCGGACGGATAGTCGTTCGGATCGCCGACATGCAGCGTGCCGAGCAGATAGATCGTGGTCGTGCCGCGCGTGGCGACATAGAAAGGCATGCGCGCCGGTTGCACGCGCACCGGGCCGCTTGCCGTCGTGCCGCTCGCGGTCGACGGCGGCGGATTGAAGCCGGGCAATGTAGCGCGCGGCTGCGAAGCGTTGCGCGAACCCGGCACGGGAACGGCGGGCCGTCCCGCCTGGTTGCCCTGCGCGCCTTGAACGGCCGTGTTGGCGGCAGCGCCCGCGGCGCGCGCCGGAACGATGACGGCATCCAGCCAATGAAACGAAAGCTGCGCGGCGGCGAGCACCGCGCACGCGAAAACGTGCGCAGCCCGCCGCCGCATCGTCACAGCGCGCGCGCCGCGCGCATGATCGACATGCGAACGACGCGCGTGACGGCGCGCAAGACGACGCGCCGCCACCCCGTCATGCATTCGTGTCGTCTCCCACCTCTTCGGCGCGATGACACGACACCTGACGGCCATCCACTTCGCGCAGCTTCGGCTCTTCCTTGCGGCAACGCTCGATCGCATACGGGCAGCGCTGATGGAACGTGCAGCCCGACGGCGGATTGAGCGGCGAAGGCATTTCGCCTTGCAGCTTGATCTGGATGCGGCGATCGGCTTCGAAGATCGACGGCGTCGCCGACATCAGCGCCCGCGTATACGGATGCCGCGGCTTGCTGAAGATGCGCTGCTTGTCGCCGAGTTCCGCGATGCCGCCGAAGTACATCACCATCACGTCGTCCGCGATGTGCTCGACCACCGACAGGTTGTGCGAGATGAACACATAGCTGGTCTTGAACTCGTCCTGCAGGTCCATGAACAGGTTCAGGATCTGCGCCTGGATCGACACGTCGAGCGCGGAAACCGGCTCGTCGGCGACGACGATCTGCGGGTCGAGAATCATCGCCCGCGCAATCGCGACGCGCTGACGCTGGCCGCCCGAGAACATATGCGGATACCGCTTCGCATGCTCGGGCCGCAAGCCGACGATGCGCATCATGTGCGCGATGCGCTCCGCGCGTTCGACCGCGTTCAGTTGCGTGTTGATGGCGAGCGGCTCGTTGAGCGTCTGCTCGACGGTCTTGCGCGGATTCAGCGACGCGAACGGGTTCTGGAACACCATCTGCACGCGGCGGCGCAGTTGCGCGATCTTCTCGTGATTCGCGCCCGCCACGTCTTCGCCGTTGATCAGCAGACGACCGGACGTCGGCGATTCGATCATCGTCAGCTGACGCGCCAGTGTGGACTTGCCGCAACCGGATTCGCCGACCACGGCGAGCGTCTTGCCGCGTTCGAGCTGAAACGACACGCCGTTCAGCGCCTTTACGGTGCCGTGGCCGAACATGCCGCGCTTCACGTCATAGTGGCGCGCGAGGTTGTCGGCGACCAGCACGTGATCGCCTGCGGGCTTGCGGGCTCCATCATCGGGGCGCCGCGTTTCGGGTACTGCATTCATCGTGCGCCTCCGTGTTGAATGGCATCGCGAACCAGGTTCAGCGGCTTGATGCAGCGAACCCGGGCTGCGGCGTCGTGGTTCGCCATCGACGACAGCGCGGGCCGCGCCTTGTTGCAATCGTCGACGACGTACTTGCAGCGCGGCGCGAACAGACACCCTTTCGGGCGATCGTCGCGCCCCGGCACCATGCCCGGCAGCGCGGCAAGACGCACCGCGCCGACGTTGTGCTCGGGAATCGCCGCCAGCAACGCTTCCGTGTACGGATGATGAGGCGCGCTGAAGATATCCGGCACGCGGTTCGTTTCGATGATCTCGCCCGCGTACATCACGGCCACGCGCTGCGCGACCTCCGACACCACGGCCAGATCGTGCGAAATCAGCACGAGCGCCATGCCGCGCTCTTTCTGCAACTGTACGAGCAGTTGCATGATCTGCGCCTGAATGGTCACGTCGAGCGCCGTCGTCGGCTCGTCGGCGATCAGGAGCTTCGGGTTGCATGCGACAGCCATCGCGATCATCACGCGCTGGTTCATGCCGCCCGACATCTGATGCGGGAACGTCGAAATGCGGTTCTTCGCATCGGGAATGCCGACCTGATCGAGCAGCTCGACCGCGCGCTTATGCAGCGCGTCGCCGCGCAGGCCTTCGTGCAGCTTCAGCACTTCCTTGATCTGATAGCCCACCGTGTAGCTCGGGTTCAGGCTCGTCAGCGCGTCCTGAAACACCATCGCCACGTCTTTGCCGATGATTTTGCGCCGCGCCTTCGGCGACGCGTTCAGCAGGTCCTTGCCGTTGAACGTGACTTCGTCGGCGGTGACGATGCCCGGCGCGTCGATGAGGCCCATCAGCGCCATCATCGTCACGCTCTTGCCCGAGCCCGATTCGCCGACGACGCCGACCACTTCGCCGGGCGCCACGTCCAGATTGATTCGATCGACAGCGGGCATGCCGCTGAAGTTGACCGCGAGATTGCGGATGGTCAACAGATTTCCGTTGGTCACGTTTTGCATGTCAGGCCAACCGTTTGAGTTTCGGGTCGAGTGCGTCGCGCAGCCCGTCGCCGAGCAGGTTGATCGCGAGCACCGAGATCAGGATGGCGAGACCGGGCATGGTGACGATCCACCATGCGCTGTCGATGTAGTCGCGTGCCGACGCGAGCATCGCGCCCCACTCCGCCGACGGCGGCTGCACGCCGAGGCCGAGGAAGCCGAGCGCGGCTGCATCGAGAATCGCCGACGAAAAGCCGAGCGTGGCCTGCACGATCAGCGGCGCCGTGCAGTTCGGCAGCACCTGCGAGAACATCAGGCGCAGCGTGCCCGCACCCGCGACGCGCGAGGCCATCACGTACTCCTTGTGCAGTTCGCCCAGCGCCGATGCGCGCGTGAGACGCACATAGCCGGGCAGCGCGACGATTGCGATGGCAAGCATCGTGTTCGTCAGCCCCGGACCGATGATGGCGACGACGGCGACCGCGAGCAGCAGCGACGGCAGTGCGAGCAGCACGTCCATGATGCGCATGATGGGCGTGTCGGCCCACTTCTCGAAGAACGCGGCGATCAGGCCGAGCACGATGCCGGGGATCAGCGCGAGCATCACCGACACGAAGCCGATCCAGAACGACAGACGCGCGCCGTACATCAGACGCGAAAGAATGTCGCGGCCCGCTTCGTCGGTGCCGAGAATGAACTTCCAGCTGCCGCCGTCGAGCCATGCGGGCGGAATCTTCACGGAATCGCGGTACTGCTCGATCGGGCTGTGCGGCGCGATCAACGGCGCAAAGACCGCGACGAAGATCAGCACCAGCACGATGATGCCCGCGCTGACGGCGCCGCGGTTGCGCGAAAAGTTGGCCCAGAATTCGCGGGCGGCGATGGCGCGGCCGCTGGGCGGCGTGACGGCCTGGGGGACGGTGTTTTGGATGTCGGCCATCATGCCTCCCGCCGAGCCGCCTCAAGGGAGGCATGCGCCCCCTTGGGGGGCAGCGAACGAATGTGAGCGTGGGGGTACATATTCATTACCTCGTATGGCGAATGCGCGGGTTCAACACGCCGTACAGCAAATCGACGACGAGGTTCACGACGATCACAAGCGTTGCGATCATCAGGATACCGCCCTGCACGACAGGATAGTCGCGCCGGCCGATCGCATCGATCAGCCATTTGCCGATGCCCGGCCAAGAGAACAAGGTCTCCGTCAGCACCGCGCCCGCGAGCAGCGTGCCGACCTGCAGACCGATCACCGTCACGACGGGAATCAGCGCGTTGCGCAGCGCATGCACGACGATCACGCGCGCCGGCGACAGGCCCTTCGCGCGCGCCGTGCGGATGTAGTCCTCGCGCAGCACTTCGAGCATCGACGAACGCGTCATCCGCGCGACGACTGCGAGCGGAATCGTGCCGAGCACGATCGCGGGCAGAATCAGATGCGAGAGCGCCGAGCGGAACGAGCCTTCGTCGGTGCCTGGCAACAGTGAGTCGATCAGCAGGAAGCCGGTCACGTGCGGGATGTCGTATTCGACCGCGATGCGGCCCGACACGGGCGTCCAGCCGAGCTTCGACGAGAACACCATGATGAGGATCAAGCCCCACCAGAAGATCGGCATCGAATAGCCGGTGAGCGCCGTGCCCATCACGCCGTGATCGACGACGGTGCCGCGCCGCAGCGCCGCGAACACGCCCGCCGGCAGCCCGACGATCAGCGCGAACAGCATCGCGCAGAACGACAGCTCGACGGTGGCGGGGAAGCGCGCAAGGAACTCGTCCATCACGCTGGTATTGGTGATGATCGATGTGCCGAGGTTCCCCTGCAGCGCGTGACCGACGTAATGGATGTATTGAATGGGCAGCGGCTCGTCGAGTCCGAGGCGATGCATCGCGGCTGCGTGCATGGCGGGATCGACGCCGCGCTCGCCCATCATCACTTCGATGGGATCGCCCGGGATCAGGTGAATGAGCGCGAACGCGAGGATCGTGATACCGATGAAAGTCGGTATGACCATCCCGATGCGGCGCAAAACGAATCGGAACATGGTTCGTCCCTATGGTCTTGGTGAGAAAAAACGCAACCGGCGACGAGGGCTCGTGACCCCGGTCGCCGGACCATTTCGACCAGTCTTCTAACCGAACGAAAAGCGTACTGCGTCTGGGACGCAGCGGGCAACGAAACCCGCCGCATCGCGAGATTTACTTCATGGTCACGCCGTCGAAGCGCGCATAGCCTAGCGGCTCGATACGCATATCGACGACCTTCTTGCTGACCGGCTGATACACCGTCGAGTGAGCGATCGGCGAGAACGGCAGCTGCTGCGCGAAGATCTGCTGAGCCTGCGTGTAGAACTTCGTGCGCGCATCCTGGCCCGTCGTTTCGCGGCCCTTCTGCACGAGTTCGTCGAAAGGCTTGTAGCACCACTTCGAGAAGTTGTTGCCGTTCACCGCGTCGCAGCCGAGCAGCGTGCCGAGCCAGTTGTCCGGGTCGCCGTTGTCGCCCGTCCAGCCGATCAGCATCGTGTCGTCTTCGCCCGCGTGTGCGCGCTTGATGTACTCGCCCCACTCGTACGTGACGATCTTCGCCTTCACGCCGATCTTCGCCCAATCGGCCTGGATCATTTCCGCCATCAGGCGGCCGTTCGGGTTGTACGCGCGCTGCACGGGCATCGCCCACAGCGTGATGTCGAAGCCGTTCGGGAAGCCGGCCTTCGCGAGCAGCGCCTTCGCCTTCTCCGGATCGTAAGCCGGCATCTTCAGGCTCTTGTCGTACGACCACTGAGTGGGCGGCATCGGGTTCGTCGCGGCCTGGCCTGCGCCCTGGTAGACGGAGTCGATGATCGCCTTCTTGTTGATCGCCATGTCGAGCGCCTCACGCACTTCGAGCTTGTCGACGGGCTTGTGGCTCACGTTGTACGCCAGATAGCCGAGGTTGAAGCCCGGCTGCGACGGCATGTCGATGTTCGAATCGGCCTTCAGCGGCGCGATGTCGGCGGGGCGCGGATAGCTCATCACCTGGCATTCGTCGCGCTTCAACTTCTGCACGCGCACGCCCGGATCGGGCGTGATCGAGAAAATCAGCTTCGACAGCTTGACCGTGTTCGGCTTCCAGTAATCCGGGTTGCCGTCGTAGCGGATCGTCGCATCCTTCGTATAGCTGCGGAAGATGAACGGGCCCGTGCCGACCGGCTTCTGGTTGATGTCGGCGGCCTTGCCTGCCTTCAGCAGCGAATCCGCATATTCAGCAGACAGGACCGATGCGTATTCCATCGCCAGGTTCTGGATGAACGGCGCGTTGACCTCCTTCAGCGTGAACTTGACGGTGTACGGATCGACCTTTTCGACCTTCTCGATCAGCTTGTCGAGACCCATGTCGGTGAAGTACGGGAACTGCACCGGATAGGCTTTGCGGAACGGCTGGTTCGGGTCCAGCATGCGCTGGAACGTGAACACGACGTCATCCGCATTGAATTCGCGCGTCGGCTTGAAGTACGACGTCGTGTGGAATTTGACGCCGTGGCGCAGATGGAACGTGTACGTCTTGCCATCGGGCGAAACGTCCCACTTCTCTGCCAGGCCCGGCTCGACCTTCGTGCCGCCGCGCTCGAATTCGACGAGGCGGTTGTAGACGGTGAACGTGTTGGCCGTGAAATCCACGCCCGTGGTGTACTGCGCCGGATCGAAGCCCGCTGGACTGCCTTCGGAGCAGTAGACGAGGGTCTTGTTCGGAATATCGGCGGCGTTCGCCAGTTGGGCTCCCGCCATCGATGCCGCTGCAGTCGCGACCAGCATCGTGAGCCGAGCCGCGCGCAACAGTTTGTTTTGCTTCATGTTTCCTCCAGGTTCAGCGCCGGCAAAAACCAGCGTAGCGCGATATTACTGAGCTTTGCCAGGGGCCACAAGCGGAGGAAATTCCTTGTGTTGACGATCGGAAACAGCTGTGCAGCGGACTGCCGCGGCCCGCGCGGCAGCCATCCCGTACAAGAGCGAATTTGCGCAAAGAAGCGGCAAATTCGTTACTTCAAGCCGACGTTCCAGAATTGCGTCGGGCCAAACGGGTCAATTTTGAAGCCAGTGATCGACTTCGACAGCGGCTGATAGACGGTCGAATGTGCAATGGGAGTGAAAGGAACCTCTTGCTTGAAGATTTCCTGGGCCTCGGTGTAGTCCTTCGTGCGCGTGGCCATGTCGGTCGTGCTGCGGGCCTGCTTGATCAGGTCGTCGAAAGGTTTGTAGCACCATTTGGAAAAATTGCTGCCGTTGACGGCGTCGCAGCCGAGCAGCACGCCGAGCCAGTTGTCCGGGTCGCCGTAGTCGCCCGTCCAGCCGATCAGCATCGCTTCGTGCTCGCCGCTATGGGCCCGTCGAATGTACTCACCCCACTCGAAGGTGACGATCTTCGTCTTCACGCCGATCTTCGACCAGTCCGCCTGCAGCATTTCGGCCATCAGGCGCGCATTCGGGTTGTACGGACGCGAAACGGGCATCGCCCACAGTGTGAGATCGAAGCCATCCGGGTAGCCCGCCTGCTTGAGCAGCGCTTTTGCCTTGTCGACGTCATATGGCGCGTCTTTCAGGTTCTTGTCGTAGCCCCATTGTGTCGGCGGCATCGGGTTCGTCGCGGCCTGGCCCGCGCCCTGATAAACGGAATCGATGATCGCCTTCTTGTTGACGGACATATCGAGCGCGCGCCGAACGAGCACGTTGTCGAGCGGCTTTTTCGTCGTGTTGTACGCGATGAAGCCCAGATTGAAGCCCACCTGATGCGGCAGCGCGAGCGACGAGTCCGCCTGGATCTGCGGAATGTCGGCGGGCTTCGGATAGCTCATCACCTGGCATTCGTTGCGCTTGAGCTTTTGCAGACGCACGGATGGATCGATCGTGATCGCGAAGATCAGCTTGCTCACCTTCACGACGCCCGGTTTCCAGTAGTTCGGGTTGCCGTCGAAGCGGATCGAATCGTCCTTCGTGTAGCTGCGGAAAATGAACGGCCCCGTGCCGACGGGGAACAGATTGATGTCGGAGGCCTTGTTCGCCTTCAGCAACTGATCCGCATACTCGGCCGACAGGACCGACGCGAACGGCATCGCAAGCTGCTGGAGAAATGGTGCATCCACTTCCTTCAGCGCGAAGCGGACGGTATACGGATCGAGCGCCTCGATCTTGCTGATGTTCTTCGCGAGGCCGAGGTCGTTGAAGTACGGGAACGACACGGGGTACGCCTTGTGGAACGGGTGCTCCGGATCGAGCATCCGCGTGTAGGTGAAGACGATGTCGTCGGCGTTGAAGTCGCGCGTCGGCTTGAACCAGGCCGTCGTGTGGAACTTGACGCCGTGTCGCAGATGAAACGTGTACTGCAGGCCGTCGCTGGAAACTTCCCACTTTTCGGCGAGGCCGGGCTCGATATCGGTACTGCCGTGACCGAATTCGACGAGCCGGTTATAGATCGTGTACGAACCGGCGCTGAACTCGACGCTCGTCGTGTACTGCGCGGTATCGAACCCGGCGGGACTGCCTTCGGAACAGAACACGACCGTCTTGTCGGGCAGCGACGCCGCGGCGCTCAGACCGGGCGCGACACATGCAGCGACAATCGCGACGGCGGACAAAATGAGCAGGCAGGACTGGCGAACTGCAGACAGCGTCGATGACATTGACATGTTGTTCTCCGCGAGGCAGTTGGGTCGAGTGCCCTTTGGATCATAGTCAGCCAATATTGCGATTCAATATGGGTTTTCACTCCGCGTTCGTGACAGCAAAGCGAATCGAAACGATGAGCGCGACAGTGCGCGTGAAATGAAACGGGCGGCGTACGCCTGCGCGCACGCCGCCCGTATTTACTGCCGATAAAAGAGATCAGAAGCGAAAGATCAGAGGCAAGAAATCAGAAGCCCAGCCGCCCGCAAATGGCTTTCGACGCCGCCGCGCCGTTGAGCGTATAGAAATGCAGGCCCGGCACCTTCGCGTCGACGAGACGGCGGCACAGGTCCGTCACCACGTCGAGGCCGAACGCGCGGATCGCATCGCGGTCGTCGCCGAAACTTTCGAGCCGCTTCGCGACCCAGCGCGGCACTTCCGCGCCGCACATTTCGGAGAAGCGCATCAGCTGCGAGAAGTTAGTGATGGGCATGATGCCCGGCACGATGGGCACATCGACGCCGAGCTTGTGCGCATCGTCGACGAAACGGAAATACGCATCGGCGTTGAAGAAGTACTGCGTGATCGCCGAATTGGCGCCCGCCTTCACCTTGCGCGCGAAGTTCTCCAGATCGTGACGCGGCGACCGCGACTGCGGGTGGTACTCGGGATACGCGGCCACCTCGATGCGGAACCAGTCGCCGAACTCGGCGCGAATGAAGCTCACCAGTTCCGATGCGTAGCGCAGTTCGCCGACTTCGCCCATGCCCGACGGCAGATCGCCGCGCAGCGCGACGATATGGCGGATGCCATGCGAGCGGTACTCGTTGAGAATCGCTCGCAGGCTTTCCTTCGACGAGCCGATGCACGACAGATGCGGCGCGGCATCGACGCCGTCCTTCCCCATCTCGAGCACGGTGTCGAGCGTGCCTTGCTGGGTCGAACCGCCGGCGCCGAACGTGACGGACACGAACTTGGGCTTGAGCGGCAACAGTTGGGCGCGCGTGGCGCGCAGCTTGTCGAGTCCTTCCTGCGTCTTCGGCGGGAAGAATTCGAATGAAAGTTCGATGGGGTTCATGGTCCTGTTGGCAGTCCCGTCAGCCGATGCTGCGGTTGCCGAAGATGAGCGCGGACAGCAGCCACGAAACGATGCTGTACAGGATCGAGCCGAAGAACGCCGACCAGAAACCCGACACTTCGAAGCCCTTCAGCAGCGACGCGCACAGCCAGAAGCACAGCGCGTTCACCACCAGTATGAAGAGCCCGAGCGTGAGTATCGTGACGGGCAGCGTGAGCAGGATCAGCACCGGGCGCAAGACGGCATTGATGAGCCCGAGCACGAGCGCGACGATCAACGCAGTGCCGAAACTGCGGATGTGAATCGACGGCACAAGGTAAGTGATGATCAGAAGCGCGAGCGCGTTGATCACCCAGGTCAGCAATACAGTCATTTACAGCTCCTCGTCGCTTGCGGGCGTGAAGTCCGGGTTGAACGCCAGGGCATGCGCGAAGCACGGCCCGCGCGACGCATCGCGTGGGCCACGTCCCGCCCTATGCGGCCACGCGTGAGGCTATGCGTGCGGCCGCAACGGCCATCTGCTTCGTGCTTCGCTCGATGCAGCCGCATGCCGTGGCACGCGGCTGCATCCGTCATGCCGCCTGGTTGCCGATCAGTAACGGTAGTGGTTCGGCTTGAACGGACCGCTCTTGTCGACGCCGATGTACTTCGCCTGATCGGCCGACAGTTCGGTCAGGTTCGCGCCGATGCGAGCGAGGTGCAGGCGCGCGACCTTCTCGTCCAGCTGCTTCGGCAGCACGTAGACCTTGTTCTCGTACTTGCCGCCTTGCGTGAACAGTTCGATCTGCGCGAGCGTCTGGTTCGTGAACGAGTTCGACATCACGAACGACGGGTGGCCCGTTGCGCAGCCGAGGTTCACGAGGCGGCCTTCCGCCAGCAGGATCACGCGCTTGCCGTCCGGGAAGATGATGTGATCGACTTGCGGCTTGATGTTTTCCCACTTGTACTGACGCGTCGACGCGACGTCGATTTCCGAGTCGAAGTGGCCGATGTTGCAGACGATCGCGTTGTGGCGCATCGCCTTCATGTGATCGTTATTGATCACATGGTAGTTGCCCGTTGCCGTCACGAAGATGTCGGCCTTGTCGGCGGCGTATTCCATCGTCACGACGCGGTAGCCTTCCATCGCGGCTTGCAGCGCGCAGATCGGATCGATTTCCGTGACCCACACGGTCGCGCCCAGGCCGCGCAGCGATTGCGCGCAGCCCTTGCCCACGTCGCCGTAACCTGCGACCACGGCGATCTTGCCCGCGATCATCACGTCCGTCGCGCGCTTGACGCCGTCCACCAGCGACTCGCGGCAGCCATACAGGTTGTCGAACTTCGACTTCGTGACGGAATCGTTCACGTTGATGGCCGGGAACGGCAGACGGCCTTCCTTCTCCATCTGATACAGGCGATGCACGCCCGTCGTCGTTTCTTCCGTGACGCCCTTGATGTGTGCGAGACGCGTCGAGTACCACGTCGCGTCGGCGTCGAGATGCTTGCCGATGGCCTTGTACAGCGCGACTTCTTCTTCGTTGGTCGGCTTCGCGATCACCGAGCGGTCCTTCTCGGCCTTCGCGCCGAGAATCAGCAGCAGCGTTGCGTCGCCGCCGTCATCGAGGATCATGTTCGCGAATTCGCCGTTGGGCCATTCGAAGATGCGGTGCGTGAACTCCCAGTATTCGTCGAGCGATTCGCCCTTGAACGCGAACACGGGCGTGCCGCCCTTCGCGATCGCGGCAGCGGCGTGGTCCTGCGTCGAGAAGATGTTGCACGACGCCCAGCGGACGTCGGCGCCGAGCGCCTTCAGCGTTTCGATCAGCACGCCCGTCTGGATGGTCATGTGCAGCGAGCCGGCGACGCGCGCGCCCTTCAGCGGCTGCTGCGCCTTGTACTCTTCGCGGATCTGCACGAGGCCGGGCATTTCCGTCTCGGCGATGTCGAGTTCCTTGCGACCCCAGTCGGCGAGCGACAGGTCGGCAACGACAAAATCCTGGGAATCTTTCGAATCGTAGACAGCGGCGTTCATCACGCCCTCCTTTCTAAAAATAACTAGAAATGTGACGTGAGCGCCGTTCGATGCGGTTGGTTTGTAAGCGCGGCGCGCGTCCAATCCTTCCGATTGAAAGCCTTCGAGCCTGGCGGGCGGAACCCGTCGCAACGCTCCTCGAAGACGAACGGCGATTGTAGCAAAACGAGATGGCTTGCGGTGGTGCGCTTCGGCCTATGCCGATTGTCCTGTCGGCGATGCGCCGGCAGGCGGCGGCGTCAGTTGCGGCGCCAGTTCGGCGTCGCGCAGTTCCTTGACGGCTGCGTAGGCGCGATGCACGAAGCGCCACGAAGCATCGCGGGTCGCGGCGATCAGTTCGTCGGGCGCGGCGAGCATGCCCATCGAAATGCGGAAATAGCGCTCGGCGTGAATGTTCGGGTGATAGTGCATGCGCACGCGCTTGCAGTCGTCGAGGCGCGGATTGCCGAAGATGTTCAGCAGCGCCAGCGAAAACGCGCCGTCTTCGCCGCCATGGCGCCGGAACACGTCATCGAGCGGAAAGCCGCCGAACGCCGCATAGACGGAACGGCGAATCACGAGACTGCTCGGCACCGTGTTGCTCAGAACGGCCGCGTGGCTTTCGAATTGCGGATGCCCGGTGATGTCGGCGGGAAAGCCGCAAAAATCGACGTCGAGCCGGATCGACGGCTGATGCGGATGCTCCGCCATGAAAGCGGCGGCGCTCGCCAGCGCGCCGGGCAGATATTCGTCGTCGGCGTCGATGAAAGCCAGCAGCGGATGAAGCGCATGCATCGCGCCCCAGTTCCGCGCACGAGCCGCGCCGCCGTTGTGCGGCATGCGCAGAAGCTCGACACGCGGATGCTGCCGCGCGTAGTGCGCAACGATTTCGGCGCAAGCGTCCTGCGAGCCGTCGTCGACCACGACGATCTGCGCCGCCTCCGGCTGCACGACACAGCTATCGAGCGTGCGGGCGAGCGTCTTGTCGGCGTTGTAGCAGGGAATGATGACGGAGATGGGCAGCATCGCGAGGACGGGCGACCGTGAAAAGACAGTGCGTCGATCATAAAGCCGACGCGCCGCCTTTTATCCCGATTTGATCGCGCGTGCCCTTCGCGTCAGAGCGGCAGCATGCTGAAAAGCGGCGCGAGCAGCACCATCACGACGCCGGCGATCATCATCGTCAGGCTGGCGACGACGCCTTCTTCGCTGCCCAGCTCGCGCGCCTTCGCGGTCCCAACGCCATGCGCCGCCGCGCCGAACAGCGCGCCGCGCGCGAGCCGCGTGCGCAGCGGCACCAGCGCGAGCACGATTTCGCCGAACAGCATCCCGCAGACGCCCGTCGCGATCACGAACAGCGCGGTCAGATCTTTCGGCGCGTGAATCTTGTCGGAGACGGCGAGCGCGAACGGCGTCGAGACGGAGCGCGTCATCAGGCTGCGCTGCAGTTCCGGCGACAGATGCAGCAGCTTCGACAGCGCGAGCGATCCGCCCACCGCGACCACGATGCCGACCGTCACGCCGACGGTGAGGGAAATCCAGTGACGCTTGAGCAGCGCGCGATACTCGTAGATCGGCACCGCAAACGCGACGGTGGCCGGGCCGAGCAGCCACATCAGCCAGCGCGTGTCCTCGAAGTAGACGGCGTACGGAATCCGCGTGACCATGACGATCGCGGCGAGCACGGCCGGCACTGCGACGAGCGGCGTCAGCCACGGCGACCTGAAGCGCGCGTACAGCGCCTTCGACGCGAAATAGAGCACCACCGTCAGCACGAAGCAGCCCGCGGCGATCAGCCGGGACGCGTCGTCGGCGAAAAGGGACGTGTAGAGGGCGCTCATGATGGCGTGACTCGCAACTGGAATTAGCGGAAGCTTCGACGGTCGAGGCCGTGCCCGGCCTGGCCACGCTGGACCCGCTGGACCATCACGCGGCGCAGCGCGAGGCGTCGTTCGAGGCGCGCGGCCTGCTCGACGGCGAACGCGACGGCCACCATCACCATCAGCGTGCCCGCGACGACCACGAGCGCGAGGCGCCAGCCGTCTTCGCGGAACAGGCCGCCGTACTGGACAGCCGCGACGGCCGCCGGGATGAAGAACAGCAGCATGTCGGACAGCAGCCAGTCGGCGCCCGCCTTCACCCAGCGAGGCGCGACGCCGCCGCAGAACAGCAGCGCGAGCAACGCGACGAGCCCGACGACGCCGCCCGGCACGGGCAAGCCGAAGCGGCGCACGACGAAATCGGCGGCGAACCAGACGCCCGCGATCGCGGCGCTCTGCACGGCGATCCGGCTGATTCTCGCGAGCGGCGACGCCGCGTCGACGCGAACTGAAGCGGCAATACGAGCGATAAGCGGCGAGATCATGGCAAACCCTAGGTGACATTTCGATTGAATTCAGTATAGGGTGCGTCGCAACATAAATAAAATGACTTAGAACTATTTGCTCCATTCCTAATTGGAATTCACGAGCTACAAGGGCTACAAACATGGAACTGCGCGCGTTGCGTTATTTCGTCGAGGTCGTCCGGCAGCAAAGCTTCACCGTCGCGGCCGAGCAGATGTTCGTCACGCAGCCGACCATCAGCAAGATGGTGAAGTCGCTGGAAGACGAGATCGGCTCGCCGCTGCTGCTGCGCGACGGCCGGCAGATGTTGTTGACGGACGCCGGGCGGATCGTCTATCACCGCGGCCAGGACGTGCTCGCGGCCTACGCGCAATTGCAGGCCGAACTGAACGATGTCGGCACGCTCGGGCGCGGCGAACTGACGATCGGCATTCCGCCGATGGGCGGCTCGCTCTTCACGCCCGCCATTGCCACGTTCCGGCAGCGCTATCCGAAAGTCGAATTGAAGCTGTTCGAGCAGGGCTCGAAAGCGATCGAGGCCGCTTTGATTTCGGGCGAACTCGAACTGGGCGGCGTCCTGCAGCCTGTCGACCCGGAGATGATCGACGTGCTGCCGATGACACGTCAGGTGCTGTGGCTCGTCGCGCGCCGGGGCTCGCGCTGGGACGCCCTGCACGAAGTGCCGCTCGCCGATCTCGCGAACGAACCGTTCGTGTTCTACGGCGAGAGCCTCGCACTCAACGACGTCGTGCTGACGGCCTGCCGCACGGCCGGTTTCGCGCCGACCATCGTCGGGCGCAGCGGGCATTGGGATTTCATGGCGGCGCTGGTGCTGGCGGGCGTCGGCATTGCGCTGCTGCCCGCGCCGTATTGCAGGCGGCTCGACGCGGCGCAGTTCACCTGCCTGCCCGTCGTCGAGCCGGAGATTCCGTGGGAGATGGCGATCGGCTGGCGGCGCAACGGCTATCTGTCGCACGCTGCGCGCGCATGGCTCGACGTCGCGCGCGAGACGCTGGCGGGACTGACCACCGACAACTTCACGCACACACCCACGTTCGACGTGCCCGCACCGTCGCCGGATCGGCCGAAATCGACGCTCAAATGAAAAATGCCGCCCGGTCTGCGTCGGGCGGCATGCTGTTCTGCTTGCGGGCGCGTGGCGCTTATTGCGCGCGGGCTTGGGCTTTCGCCGCCTGTGCCTGCGTGCCTTGCGTTTGCGCGGCTCGTGTTCGCGCTTCGTGCGTGACGCTTGCTGCGGATCGCGCGGCATCGAACGCGCTCACCTGATACGTCGCGCCGAACAGTGCTTTCACGCGGTCCGGCCAGCCGGCCTTCGCGTCGGCGGCGGCACCGCTCAGCTCGACACGCGTGCCGCCGATCTTCATCTCGGCGCGCGGCGTCTGCATCAGCGGCAACAGCGCGTCGATGTGCGCGAGCCAGTCGGCGGCCTTCGTGTTGTCGTCGACGGTGATATCGGCGTTGAAGTTGCCCGCGCCGAATTTCGCCGTCAGCGCGTTCAACAGCACGGATTTCTCCGCGACGTTCTGCACGCTTGCCGTAATCGTCGGCTTGCCGCCCTTGTCGACGGCGACGATCAACCGTGAATCCTTCGCGGCCGCAAGTGCTTGCGGCTCGATCTTGCCCGTCGTGCTCGCCGCGCCATCCGGCTGCGCTTCCGATGCGGAATGCACGGCCGCATCCTGCGCGTCGGCGGAACGGGCGGCCGTGATCGTCGGAGTCGAAGGCGTCGCCGCGACCGCATTGCGACCGAGGAAATTCACCGCCGATGGGCAATAAGCCAGCGCGATCCACGTCAGCATCGCGGTCATCGCGCCGAGCATCGCCGACAAGGCCGCCGCGCCGAACCAGTGCTTCGCCTTCGGGCCGCCGTAGCGCACTTCGCGCACCGTCTGCGCGGCCGGCGCAGCAGCCGCCGCAGACGCAGCCGCCGCCGGTTCAACAGGATCGCGGGCCGGCGCGGGCACCGCAGCCGGTCGCTCGAAATGCGCCGACACCGCGCGCACATGCAGGCCAACGGCGTTCACGAACGCGGACGCGCTACCCAGCCCGAGCACTGTCGTCAGTCCGTCGTTCAGATGAGGCGCGATGACCGGCAACTGCTGGCCGAGCAGCGTCGGCAGCTGACCGATATTGCCCTGCTGAGCCAGAAGGTGACGCTTCAGCACGCCCATCAGGATGCTGCCCGCGATGCCCGTCACCGCGTGCGTCGCGTGCGCGGGCACGCCCGTTTGCATCGATACGGCGTCGCTCAGACCGTCGATACGGCGCTCGAACGTGTGCTCGAGCAACTGGCGTCCCGTCGACGACAATTGCGTCACGCCCGTCGTGCTCGCGAAGATGCGCGGCAACTGCTCGCCGATCTCCGCGTTGACTTCCTGGCCGAGAATCGTCGCGAACAGCGCGCGTGCGCCGTCGAGCGTCGCGCACCGGTTCAGGAGACCTGCAACGAGCGCCGGCGAAGCGGCGTTCACAACTTTCGCCGTCGCCTCCGGCGGCAACCCGAGGCAGTTCGACAGTTGCCGAACCACCGCTTCCGGCAACGCCGACCGGATCAGTTCAATCACATTGACACTCATCGATTCGTTTCCCTGAATTTCGAGCGCGCGCCACACGCGCCTCATTGGGGCGCGATTATAGGAGCGGGAAAATCTCAGAAATGAAGCGATGACTGAATTTTGAGCTTTATCGGACTAATCCTATTTCGCTGCCGCGCCAGCGGGTTCATCCGCGATAACGGACGACGCGATTTTGCCGCGCGTGGCAGCGATGAAATCGGCGGCACGCTCTCTGATCATCACCGTCGGCGCGTTCGTGTTGCCGCCGACCGGCGTCAGCATCACCGATGCGTCGACCACGCGCAGGCCCGTCACGCCACACAGCCGCAGGCCCGTCACGCACGCGCAATTGCCCCTTCGCAGCCGAGCCGCGCGCGCTCGTCGTAGTCGAGCGGATGGCAACGCGTGTAGACCATCGCGTTGATCGCGCTCGATCCGCCGAAACCGCGTCCTCTCGGCTGATAGCCGCGCCGTCCGTTGAGGCCGGTTTGCGGCGTCGTCAGATAGCCGTAGTTGGTCTTGAGCCGGAACGGCACGATGGCAGCGACGCCAAGCGGCATGTCGACGAAGAAATTGCGCCCGGTGTGCGGGCGGGCCTCGATGAGTGCGATCGTCGCATCGGGACCGTGCTCCGCGAGACGTCCCGCTAGCGAACGGCCGCCCGAGCCTGCGCCGACGATCACATAGTCGTATTGCATCCGCTCCTCCTCCGCTCGCACCGCACGACGTTGCCCGCAGCATCTGTCTCATGCACACTTGTCTACGTGTGCTGACTGCGCTTGTAGGGAGCGAGGGCCGTTCGTGGCGCATCGATGACAGAGCGATCCCTCTAAGCGCAACGCGCATCAGCCTCCTATGATGAAAGCTTCCGTCCGCGCGATGCCGCGCGCCCGGACATCGTTCAAACACGGTCTTTTGCGCGCCGCTGTCCACACGCATGGCTTGCGCGCTCCAATCAAACAGCGCCTCGAAAAAACCAACGGCGCGTGTCCGCCAAACGGAGACTTGCGATGGAACGGTTCGGCCCCGGCAAGACGCACAACGTGACCAATCAGGTCCCGCCGCTCGCGAACTACAGCCTGTTTTCGAGCGATGCCGCACTCGCCGCCGCCGTCGATCGCGAAGGCGCGGCGTGGCATCGCGAGGCGCTCGCCCGCGACGGCGCCGCGCTGACGACACCCGAAATCCTCGCGCTCGCCGATCTCGCGAACCGTCATACGCCCGAGCTTGCGACCTTCAACCCGCGCGGCGAACGCATCGACGCGCTCGAGTTTCATCCCGCGTGGCACACGCTGCTCGGTCTGCTGCGTCGCGAGGGCCTGCACGCGCTGCCGTTTTCCGATCCGCGGCAAGGCGCGATGGTCGCGCGCTGCGCGGGCTATTTCCTGCACGCGCAACTGGAATCCGGCTCGCTCTGTCCGCTGACGATGACATTCGCGAGCATCCCCGTATTGCAACTCGAGCCCGCGCTGTTCGCCACGCTGCGCGACAAGCTCTATTCACGCGAACACGATGCGCGCGACGTGCCGCTCGATCAGAAGACCTCGATGATGGTCGGCATGGGCATGACTGAAAAGCAAGGCGGATCGGATGTGCGCAGCAACCAGACGCAAGCATTCGCGGCGAACGGCGGCGGACGCGGCGCGGCGTATCGGCTCGTCGGCCACAAATGGTTTTTCTCCGCGCCGCAGTGCGATGCGCATCTCGTGCTCGCGCGCACCGGCGATCACGCAGGCCTGTCGTGCTTCTTCGTGCCGCGCTTCGCACCCGACGGCAGCAAGAACGCAGTGCGCATCCAGCGGCTGAAGGACAAGCTCGGCAACCGCTCGAACGCAAGCAGCGAAGTCGAGTTCTTCGATGCCTACGGCCTCATGATCGGCGACGAAGGGCGCGGCGTGCCGACCATCATCGAAATGGCGAACTACACGCGGCTCGACTGCGTGATCGGCAGCGCGGCGTTGATGCGCGCCGCGCTCGTGCAGGCGATCCATCACACGCGCCATCGCAGCGCGTTCGGCAAGCATCTCGTCGATCAGCCGCTGATGCGCAACGTGCTCGCCGATCTCGCGCTCGAATCGGAGGCGGCGACGGTGCTGTTCATGCGCCTCGCGCGCGCATTCGAAGACACGGCGAACGCGCCCGAAGAACGCGCGTGGCGGCGGCTCGTCACGCCCGCCGCGAAGTACTGGGTCTGCAAGCGCACGCTCGAATTCACGGGCGAAGCGATGGAGGTATGGGGCGGCAACGGCTACGTCGAAGAAGGACCGATGGCGCGCTTCTATCGTGAAGCACCTGTGAATTCGATCTGGGAAGGCTCGGGCAACGTGATGTGTCTCGACGTGCTGCGTGCAATGGAACGCGAGCCCGAAGCGGCGCAGGCGTTGCTGGCCGCATGGCGCAAAGAGGCGCACGCGCATCCGGCGCTGAATGCTGCGATCGAACGGCTGATGAGCGCGCTGACGTCGGCGCCCGAAGCGCGCGAGGCGTCCGCGCGCCGCATCGCGCAGCAAATCGTGCTGATCGCGCAATCGGTGCTGCTCGCGCAGCATGCGCCGTCGTTCGTCGCCGATGCCTTCATCGCGACACGGCTCGGCGAAGGCTGCGGCGAGAGCGGCCGTGTGTATGGCACGCTGCCGTCCGCGTTCGATCATGCGGCGATCGTCGACCGCGCGTTCGCGGGCTGACTGCGCGGCACGACGCGCGCGACACAGAACAACACACAGAACACGAGAGACGAACGATGAAAAACGACCTGCCGGAAGTCGCAGCACTCGAAGGCCTGTTGCGCGAACAACGGACCGCGTATCTGCGCGCGCCGTATCCGTCGTGGGATCAGCGCGCCGCGCATCTGAGGGCGTTGCGCGATGTGCTGCTCGACAATCGCGATGCACTCGCGGACGCGATGAATGTCGACTTCGGCAATCGCGCAAAAGAAGAAATCCTGCTGGCCGAGTTTCTGCTCGTGAAAGAGGAGATCGACGGCGCGCTGCGTAACGGCAAACGCTGGATGACAGCGCAACGGCGCGCGACGAATAAATGGCTGTTGCCCGCGCGCGCGAAGATCGTGCCGCAACCACTCGGCGTGGTGGGGATCATCGTGCCGTGGAATTATCCCGTGCTGCTCGCGGCCGGTCCGCTCATCAGCGCGCTCACGGCGGGCAACCGCGCGATCGTGAAGATGTCGGAGCTGACGCCGCGCACGTCGATGCTCTTCGAACAGCTGATCGCACAAACCTTCGCGCGCGATCACGTCGCCGTCGTCAATGGCGATGCAAAGCTCGCCGCTGCATTCAGCGCGCAGCCGTTCGATCATCTGCTGTTCACCGGCTCGACGAAGGTCGGCCATGATGTGATGCGCGCCGCCGCCGAGCATCTGACGCCCGTGACGCTCGAGCTTGGCGGCAAGTCGCCTGCGATCGTCGGGCCGGGTGCGCGCTTCGACTATGCCGTCGACAGCATCGTCGCGGGCAAGACGCTCAACGCCGGGCAGGCATGCATCGCGCCGGATTACGTGCTCGTGCCGCGCGGCAAGGAACAGGCGTTCATCGAACGGGCGCGCGTGCGCATGGCACACCTGTATCCGGATTTCGCGCGCAACCGCGATTACACGTCGATCATTTCGCCGCGCCATTTCGCGCGGCTGCAACGTCTCGCCGACGAAGCGCGCGAACAGGGCGCGCAACTGCACGCGCTCACCGATTCGACGGCCGATGCGAACACGCGCCGCTTTCCGCCCGTCGCCGTGACTCATGCAGCCGACGCATCCATGCTGATGCAGGAAGAGATTTTCGGTCCGCTGCTGCCCGTCGTTCCCTACGATTCGATCGACGACGCGATTCGCTATGTCAACGCGCGGCCGCGTCCGCTGTCGTTGTATCTGTACGAAGAGGACAAGGCCACGATCGCGCGCGTCACGCACGAAACGATCGCGGGCGGCATGTCCGTCAACGAGACGTTGATGCACCTCGCTTGCGAGAGCCTGCCGTTCGGCGGCGTCGGCGCAAGCGGCATGGGCGCGTATCACGGATATGAGGGCTTCGTCACGTTCTCGAAGATGAAGCCGGTTTTCACGCAGTCGCGCTTCAATGGGCGCGAATTGATCGCGCCGCCATACGGCAAGCGCGTGCGGGCACTGCTTGCATTGATGATGCGGCACTGAGGCCCAGTCGTGGCCGCTGTTTTCCTGTGCGGCTACCGTGCCGCTTCCGATGGCGGCGTCGCGGAAACGGTGAGTTCGGTGGACGGCGCGTCGTCGGCCGCGCCGCTTTCGAGCCGATGCAGCCAGGCCAGCAGTTCCGCAACGGCCTGATACAACTGCGGCGGAATGCGCGAGTTGAGATCGACCTGCATCAGCAGCGACACCATCTCCGGTGCTTCGTGCACATACAGTCCCGCTTCCTTCGCGCGCTGCACGATCATCTCGGCGACGAGCCCGTAGCCCTTCGCGATGACACGCGGCGCTTCGTCGTGACCGTGCGAATCGTAGACCAGCGCCGCCGCGCTCCTGCGATGGGTGCGGCTCATTGCAGCTCCCAGTCGAAGTTGTCGTCGGCGGCGTCGTGCGAATGCGGCTTGCCCGCCGGCGCGTCCGTCGAGCGCGTGTCCGTCGACCTCGCATACGCCGATGCCGCAGCGGCCGCCGCAGCCGCGCCGCCCGCAAGCGCATTCCCGCCGATCTCGCGGATCGACAGCCCGCTCAGCTCGATGCCCGCTTGCGCAAGCCGTTGCCGGAACGCGTCGCCCTGCGCCGACAGACGCGCCGCGCCGCCCGGGCTCGCGAGCACGCGCGCGACGAGCCGCGTGCCCGTCAGCGTGAGTTCGGCGTCGACGGTGCCGAGCGTCGGCAGCGACAGCGTGAGGCGCGTGCGCCACGGATATTCGTCGTCGGCGGAAGAAGCGCCGCTGCCGCCGCGCCGCCATTCGTCGCCTTCCTGCTCGATCGTCCAGTCGAGCCGCGCGCCGGGCCATGCCTCGCCCGTCCAGCGGAACTGCCCCGTCGCGAGCAGATCGAGCTGCTGGCGCACGAGCGGAATCGTCGCGGGATGCAGCGCCGCCGCCATCGACTGCGGCTGACGCCCGTTGCTGTCGTCGATGCCCGCTGCACTGGCCGAAGCCGCATGTGGCGCCGCGTGCTCGTCCGTCATGTCGATGATGTCGTGCGTCGCCATGTCGAACGTCGTGAAGCGCGCCGACTGCGCATGCGGACCATCGGGCGCGCCGCGCGCAGCGAAATTCGCCGAAGCCGCCGCGCCCGAACCCGCGCCGCTCGCCGGATGGCCTTGCGTCCACGACAGCGGATCGTCGGCGTCGTGGCTCCAGTCGAGCGGCAACTGCGACGCCATGTCGGCAAGATGATTCTGCGGCTCGGCGGCGAGCGATTCGACGGGCCTTTGCCCCGAGAGCCACTGCGCGAGATGCGATTCGTAGAAGAGCCCGCTTTCGTCGACGGTGCGCATGAGCGCCGCCGCGAGTTCGGCAACGGGCACGGGCGCCGCGACGACATTCGATGCCGCGTTCGATCCCTGCGCCGCGTTCGCGCCTTCGCCTTTCGCGCCTTGCATTGACGCCGCATTCCCCGCCGCGTTCGCCACAGCGGAAGCGCCCGATGCGCCCGTCCCCGCATCGAACAACGGCAATGGCGCGACATCGATAGCGGGCGCGGCGGGCCACACGGGCGCCTGGCCGACGAGCGCGGGCGTCGCCTCGCCGCCCGAGCGCGTGATGGCGTCGAGCGTCAGCGCGACGGCGGACAATGCCGTCTGCGCGGAAGCGGGCAAAGGCGCGGGCGTGGCCGCAACGGGCGTGGCAGGTGTTCTGACGTTGAGCGACGCGTCCGCTTGCGAGGCCGTCGCACTGGCGCGCGCGCCGACGGAAAGGAGGCTGTCGATGCGGCTAGCCAGCAGCGTTGCCACCGCCGAGTCGATTCCGTTCATGCCCGCTTCCTTTCGCGTCTTGACGATGCGTGGCCGCTAGCGGCGCGTGCGCCCATGCGGCTCATGTTGGACCGTGTTACTGGACCGGAAAAAAAGCGCTCAGCGCGCCTGGTAGAGTTCCTTCAATACGATCGCGGGGCGGCCTGGCGCAAAGAGCGCCTGCAGCTTCGCCATGCGCGGATTCGCCAGATCGCGGACCGTTGCGTCGTTGGCGAGAATCTGACGGATCAGATCGAACTTGCGCGCGCGGTCGTCCTCGGACAGCCGCACGGACGATTCAGCGTTCTTCAGCGCGTCGACGAGATGACGGTAGTCGTCCTGCAACAGGACGAGATCGTTCCACGCGGCGTTTCGCGCCGCCACCACCATCCGCACCGAAATCACTGCAATTGCCTCGTAGCGGGCAAGATATTCTTCGTTCGAATTCATCTCATGCTTTCCGCGGACGACTGCGTCGCCATCCGCGCGATCTCCGGCGCGATTCCGAGCCAGGCTTCCTCGAGTGTCGCCAGCAAGCCGTCGACTTCGACGAGCATTGCTTCGCTTTGCTTGATGTTCGCCTCGAGCAGTCGCCGCGTCATGTACGAATAGAGCGCATCCAGACGACCCGCGATTTCGCCGCCCGCTTCCAGGTTGAGCGCGGCTTGCAATCCCTCGCCGATGATCCTGATCGCCTTGGTGATCGCCAGCCCGCGCCCCGGAATATCGCCCTGCTGCAGATGCATGCGGGCCTGCGCGATTGCCTGACGCGCGCCCTGATACAGCATCACGATCAGACGGTGCGGGCTCGCGCCCATCGCTCCTGTCTCCAGGCCGACGCGAGCGTAGGCGTTGGCTCCAGAGTGTCCCGGGGAAAACATCGGCGCTCCTCCTGAATTGCAGATGACGATCGATACGACAGCGGCAGGCTTGCCGGGAAACGTGCTGCATCGGCGTGCAGCCCGCCATCCGGCCAGCCCTTGTACCAAGGTTATCGGATCGTACGAATAAAGCTTTAGGCCGCCGAAAGGAAGCGTCAGAAACGAGAGGCAGCCCGGCGGGGCGCCTGTGTGCCGTCGCGCGGCAGTACGGCGGCTGCCGGCCGCGAGCGCCGCTTCAGACGGACATCTGCATGATCTCGTTGTAGGCCGACACGAGCTTGTTGCGCACCTGCAGGCCGAACTGGAAGCCGACGTTGGCCTTCTGCATGTCCACCATCACGTCGTTCAGCGACACGTTCGGCGCGCCGATCTCAAATGCATGAGCCTCGCCGACCGCGTTCTGCTGGTCGTTGCTGATCTTGTCGATCGAGGCCTTCAGGGCCGACGCGAAGCCGCCCGCCGTGGCCGCGCCGGACCCGTTCGCGACGGGCGTGCTGCTGCCCGCAGCCTGGGCGGCCATCGACTGCATCTGCTGTAACGCCGACGTGAGCGGATTGATGGGCACAGTCATGTTCTCTCCAGAAGTGGGATGCGGCGAGCATTCGCGCCATGCACCGATTGGACAGGAAGCATAGCAGCGGGCCCCTTCCGAAAGCCGCGAAAGTAAGGGGGAAACCCCCCGCTATTCGGAGCATCGGGTTGCCAGCCCATGCGGATAATCCCTAGCGTGAAAGTCTCTGCCGGTGCGCGCCGCAAGCCGGGGCGCCGCCCGCAGAACTCGAAAGCATTCCGGAGAAACCCGACGCATGGATTCGTCAGCCAACTCTTTGATCAACCCCGACGCCCGCATGGGCCTCGCTGGCGCGCAGCCGGGCACGGCAGGCGCTGCCACGGCCGGTGCAGCGGGCGTCGACCTCGGCGGCACGGGCGGCGGTGGCTTTCCCACGCGCTTTCCGGGCCTGCCCGCGTCGCTGTCGCAGATGCGCGGCAACCCGCGCGCGCCGCTGATCTTCGCGGTGGCGGTGCTGGTCGCCGTCATTGCGGGGCTGATCCTCTGGTCGCGCGCGCCGGACTACAAGGTGCTCTACAGCAACGTCTCCGATCAGGACGGCGGCGCAATCGTTGCCGCGCTCCAGCAGGCGAACGTGCCGTACAAGTTTTCCGACGCGGGCGGCGCGATTCTCGTGCCCGCCGACCAGGTGCATGAAATGCGTCTGCGCCTCGCTTCGCAGGGCCTGCCCAAGAGCGGCTCGGTCGGCTTCGAGCTGATGGACAACCAGAAGTTCGGTATCAGCCAGTTCGCCGAGCAGGTGAACTATCAGCGCGCGCTGGAAGGCGAACTGCAGCGCACGATCGAGTCGATCTCGACGGTGAAGACGGCGCGCGTCCATCTGGCGATTCCGAAGCCGACCGTGTTCGTGCGCGACCGCGAAGCGCCGTCGGCGTCGGTGCTCGTCAATCTGTATCCGGGCCGCATGCTCGACGAAGGCCAGGTCGTCGCGATCACGCATATGGTGGCGTCGGCCGTGCCCGATCTGCCCGTGCGCAACGTGACGATCATCGATCAGGACGGCAACCTGCTCACGCAGGCGGGCGCCAACGGCAGCGGCCTCGACGCGACGCAGCTGAAGTACGTGCAGCAGATCGAGCGCAACACGCAGCAGCGCATCGACGCGATCCTCGCGCCGCTGTTCGGCTCAGGCAACGCGCATTCGCAGGTGAGCGCCGACATCGATTTCACGAAGGGCGAGCAGACGTCCGAAAACTACGGCCCGAACGCGAACGCGCAGCAGGCCGCGATCCGCAGCCAGCAGACGAGCACGGCCACGGAGATGACGCAAAGCGGCGCGCAGGGCGTGCCGGGCGCGCTGTCGAACCAGCCGCCGCAGCCGGCGTCGGCGCCCATCGTCGCGAGCGCGAACGGCGCAAGCGGCGTGACGACGACGCCCGTCAGCGACCGCAAGGATTCGACGACCAACTACGAGCTCGACAAGACCGTGAGCCACACGGAAAAGGCGACGGGCGGCATCAAGCGCCTGTCCGTGGCGGTGGTGGTGAACTACATGCGCGTCCTCGATGCGAAGGGTCACGCGACGATGCAGCCGGTTCCCGCCGACAAGCTCGCGCAGGTCACGCAGCTGGTGAAGGATGCGATGGGCTTTGACCAGGCGCGCGGCGACTCCGTCAACGTGGTGAACAGCGCGTTCACGACGATCCCCGACCCCGACGCCGACCTGCCGTGGTGGCGCACGAAGGACATGATCGCGCTGTACAAGCAGATCGCGACGTATGCGGGCATCGGCGTAGTCGCCTTGTTCCTCTACTTCGTGATGGTCAAGCCGGCGCTGCGCCGCGCGTTCCCGCCGCCCGAGCCGCCCCCCGCGTTGCCGTCGCCGGACGAGCCCGTGCTCGACGGCCTGCCGGCCACGGTCGCGATCGACGCCGAAGAGGAAGAAGGCACGCTGGTCGCACTGGAAAGCGACAAGGCCAGATATGAGCGGAACCTCGAATACGCGCGTCAGATTGCGCGTCAGGATCCGAAGATCGTTGCAACCGTCGTGAAGAGCTGGGTGTCCGATGAGCACTGAAGGCGTATTGAAGAGCGCGCTCCTGCTGATGTCGATCGGCGAGGAAGAGGCGGCTCAGGTATTCAAGTTTCTCGGCCCGCGCGAGGTCCAGAAGATCGGCGTCGCGATGGCGTCGCTGAAGAACATCACGCGCGAGCAGATCGACGAGGTGCTGCACGAGTTCGTCGCGGAAGCCGACAAGCACACCGCCCTGTCGCTGGATTCGAACGAGTACATCCGCTCCGTGCTGACGAAGGCGCTCGGCGACGACAAGGCAGGCGCGATCATCGACCGCATCCTGCAGGGCAGCGACACGAGCGGCATCGAAGGGCTCAAGTGGATGGACTCGGGCGCCGTCGCCGAGCTGATCAAGAACGAGCACCCGCAGATCATCGCGACGATTCTCGTGCATCTGGACCGCGATCAGGCGTCGGAGATCGTCTCCTGCTTCACCGAGCGCCTGCGCAACGACGTGCTGCTGCGCATCGCGACGCTCGACGGCATTCAGCCCGCCGCGCTGCGCGAACTCGACGATGTGCTGACGGGCCTGCTCTCGGGCAGCGACAACCTGAAGCGCAGCCCGATGGGCGGCATCCGGACGGCGGCGGAAATTCTCAACTTCCTGCCGAGCAACCACGAAGAGTCCGTCATCGACAACGTCCGCCAGTACGACGCCGAACTCGCGCAGAAGATCATCGACCAGATGTTCGTGTTCGACAACCTGCTCGACCTGGAAGACCGCGCGATCCAGCTGCTGCTGAAGGAAGTGGAGTCGGAAACGCTGATCATCTCGCTGAAGGGCGCGCAGCCCGCGCTGCGCCAGAAGTTCCTGTCGAACATGTCGCAGCGCGCAGCCGAGCTGCTCGCGGAAGACCTCGACGCGCGCGGCCCGGTGCGCGTGTCGGAAGTGGAAACGCAACAGCGCAAGATCCTGCAGGTCGTGCGCAATCTCGCCGAATCGGGAGCGATCGTGATCGGCGGCAAGGCGGAAGATGCGTATGTCTGACCACGATCCCGTGCGCGAGGAAAGCCGCCCGGCCTACCAGCGCTGGGAGATGGCCTCGTTCGACCCGGTGCCCGAGCCGGACCCCGTCGACGACGGCGCGTTCGAAGCCGAGCTGGAACGCCTGCGCGAAGCGGCGCATGCGCAAGGCGTCGCATCCGGCCATGTCGCCGGCCAGGCGCTCGGCTATCAGGCCGGCTACGAGCAGGGCCGCGCGCAGGGCTTCGATCAGGGTCAGGCGGAAGCGCGCGCGGAAGCCGCGCAGCTCGCCGCGCTCGCCGAAACCTTCAAGGCAGCGCTCGACAACGCGCAGCACGAACTGTCCGAAACGATCGTCGCGCTCGCACTCGACATCGCGCAACAAGTGGTGCGCCAGCACGTGCAGCACGATCCGACGGCGCTCATCGCCGCCGCGCGTGAAGTGATGGAGACGGAACCGGCGCTGATCGGCGCGCCCGCTCTGATCGTGAGCCCCGCCGATCTGCCCGTCGTTGAAGCGTATCTGCTCGAAGAATTGCAGACGCGCGGCTGGACCGTGCGCACCGATCCCGCGATCGAACGCGGCGGCTGCCGCGCGATTTCCACGACGGGCGAAGTGGACGCCGGCATCGGCACGCGCTGGGAGCGCGTCGCCGCCGCGCTCGGCAAGGCAAGCACATGGTAAAGCCGACCATCGAAGACATTCAGCACAGCGACCTCACGCCGCTCGAGCGCGAACTGGCGCTCGCGTCGTTCGGCGCGGAGGCGCTCACCGTCGCGCAGATGGAAGCGTCGCTCGCGGCGCTGGAATCGGCGATTTCGTCGGCTCATGCGGGCGCCGACGTGACCACGTCCGATACAGCCGGCGCCGGCGCGAGCGCACCACATCCCGCCGCGCATCCCCTTGCTGCGCCCGCGAGCCGCGAGTCGGCGCCGCCCCCAAAGCGCACGCCCGACCCCGCGCTCGCCAGCAATCCGCATCTGCAAGCCTGGCGCGCGCGCCTGAACGGCTTGCGCGAACGCAACCAGATCGCGCGGCCGCTGCGCGCGTGCGGACGTCTGACGCGCGCGGCCGGTCTCGTGCTCGAAGCCGTCGGGCTGCGGCTGGCCGTCGGTGCCGAAGTGATGATTGAACTGCCGCCGGGCAGCACGCGCACGATGGCGGAAGCCGAAGTGGTCGGCTTTTCCGGCGACAAGCTCTTTCTGATGCCGACGACGGAGGTCGCCGGGCTGCTGCCCGGCGCGCGCGTCTATCCGCTCGAAACCGCGCCCATCGCCGATCCGATGGCGGGCGCGAAGCGTCTGCCCGTCGGCTGGGAGCTGCTCGGCCGCGTGGTCGATGCGTCGGGCAAGCCGCTCGACGGCTTCGGCCCGCTCGACGCGCGCAACGACGCGCCCCTCACCGCGCCGACCATCAATCCGCTGCACCGCGAGCCGATCCATAAGGTGCTCGACGTCGGCGTGCGCGCGATCAATGCGCTGCTCACCGTCGGACGCGGGCAGCGCATGGGCCTGTTCGCCGGTTCGGGCGTCGGCAAGTCGGTGCTGCTCGGCACGATGGCGCGCTACACGAGCGCGGAAGTGATCGTGATCGGGCTGATCGGCGAACGCGGACGCGAAGTGAAGGAGTTCATCGAGCAGATTCTCGGCGAGGACGGTCTCGCGCGTTCTGTCGTCGTGGCCGCGCCCGCCGACGTGTCGCCGCTCCTGCGCATGCAGGGCGCCGCGTACGCGACGTCGCTCGCCGAATATTTCCGCGATCAGGGCAAGCACGTGCTCTTGCTGATGGATTCGCTGACGCGCTACGCGATGGCGCAGCGTGAAATCGCGCTCGCGATCGGCGAGCCGCCCGCGACGAAAGGCTATCCGCCGTCGGTGTTCGCGAAGCTGCCCGCGCTCGTCGAGCGCACGGGCAACGGCCCCGAAGGCGGCGGCTCGATCACCGCGTTCTATACCGTGCTGACGGAAGGCGACGACCAGCAGGACCCGATCGCCGATTCGGCGCGCGCGATTCTCGACGGCCATATCGTGCTGTCGCGCGCGCTCGCCGAAGCGGGCCACTATCCCGCGATC
Source organism: Paraburkholderia diazotrophica (assembly GCF_900108945.1). Classification (GTDB taxonomy): domain Bacteria; phylum Pseudomonadota; class Gammaproteobacteria; order Burkholderiales; family Burkholderiaceae; genus Paraburkholderia; species Paraburkholderia diazotrophica. The sequence goes on from NZ_FNYE01000029.1 coordinate 91,859, forward strand.
GACATCGAAGCGTCGATCAGCCGCGCGATGACGTCGCTCATCAGCGACGCGCATCTCGACCGCACGCGCCAGTTCAAGCAGATGCTGTCGCGCTATCAGCGCAACCGTGATCTGATCAACGTCGGCGCGTATTCGGCGGGACGCGACGGCGTGCTCGACCGCGCGATCGCGCTGTATCCGCGCATGGAAGCGTTCCTGCAACAAGGTTTTCGCGAAAGCGCCGGGTTCGAAACCAGCGTCGCGCACCTCGACTCGCTGTTCGGTTAAGGAGACTGAATGAGCAAGCACTTTCCGATCAAGACGCTAATCGGCCTCGCGCAAGACGACGTCGATGCCGCCGCGCGCAAGCTCGGCCGCGTGCAGCGCGAGCGCAACGAGATCGAAACGCAACTGAATTCGCTGATCGAGTACCGCGACGAATATCACCGCCGCTTTACGGAAACGGCGAAGGCCGGGATGCCCGCCGGCAACATGCGCAATTTCCAGGCATTCATCGACACGCTCGATGCCGCGATCGAACAGCAGCGTCAGTTGCTGGCCGCCGCGACGGCGCGCGTCGAAGCAGCGAAGCCCGAGTGGCAGCGCAGCAAGCAGAAGCTCGGCTCTTACGAAGTGCTCGAAGCGCGCGGCATCGCGGCGCAAGCGCGGGCGGAGGCACGCCGCGAGCAACGGGACGCCGACGAGCACGGCGCACGAATTCTCCGGATGCGGGCGGAAGGCGCATGAAGCGCGCTTCCGCGCATCGCGCGCAACGGGACTGACACGACCAAACGAGATTTACCATGTCGCCTCTTTCACTGATCAACTCGCTGCTCGGCGCAACGAGCGGCACATCGGGCAGCAGCGCATCGAATGGCGCAAGCGCGAGCAGCGCGCTGCCCTTCTCGACGACGCTGCAACAAAGCATCGACGCGCAGAATCAGGCAGCCGCCTTGGCGGCGCCTTCCACGTCTGCTTCGCCGGCTCCCAGCGCGGCTCCATCGACATCGGCATCGAACGGTGCGACGGCTGCGACGGGTGCGAGCAATTCCAGTGTGCACGACGCGCCGCCGCCCGCCGATGCATCGAAGGACGCGAGCACGGCCGACAGCTCGAACAACACCGACAGCACGAAGTCCGCGAGCCAGACGGGCGGCGCGCAGCAGACGACATCGACGGACGCTGCGAACGGCAAGGACAAGAGCGACTCCGCGTCGAAGCAGAACGGCGACGCGCCGACCACCAGCGCGGCCACGGCTGAAACGGCGGCTGCGGCAGCAGCGGCAGCTCAGGCACAGGCCCAGGCCCAGGCGAGCAGCGCGGCAAATGCAGCAAACGCAGCGGCCACAGCCGACAGCGACACGCAGCCGACGACACCCGCCACCGCGCCTGTCGCCGGCAACACGACGACGCCCGTCATCCAGACGCCGTCGAAAAAGATCGCATCGCTCGATCCGAAAGCGACGCAAGACGCGCTGCAAGCAGCGTTCGCCGCGATGTCCAACGGCCAGGGCGCGGCGCCCGCGATGAACGCGGCGTCCGCGAAGGCGGGCACGCCTGCTACGGTTGACGCGACGCTCGGCGGCCACGGCGCGAACGCCGGCAAGGGCCTGACGATCGGCGATTTCCACGGCGCGAAGGGCGACACTGCATCGACGAACTCAACAGCCACCACGGCCGCCGCTTCCACCGGGACCGCGACGCCGCAAAGTCCCGCCGAAGCGCTTGCGGCCGCGACCGCGAGCGCGCCGCAGAACGCTTCCGCTGCGCCCGCGGCCGGCGCGAACGACGCGCTTGCCGCGACTCAGGCGGCAGCGGCGACGGCATCGACGGTTGCGAGCCAGGCCTCCAATCCCGCGACGGCCGCGATGGCGAACGCGGTCGCGCCGCATGTCGGCACGTCCGACTGGGAAGACGCGTTCAGCCAGAAGGTCGTGTTCCTCACCAGTGCGCATCAGCAGTCGGCGGAACTCACGCTGAACCCGCGCGACCTCGGGCCGCTACAGGTCGTCCTCCAGGTTGCCGATAACCATGCACATGCCCTCTTCGTTTCGCAGCATCAGCAGGTGCGCGACGCGGTCGAAGCCGCGCTGCCGAAACTGCGCGAAGCGATGGAACAAGGCGGCATCGGGTTGGGAAGCGCAAGCGTCAGCGACGGCTTTGCCCGGCAGACCGGCCAGCAGGGCGACGAGCGCAGAGGCAGCGCGCGCGGCGGCCGGGGCGGCAGCCGTGGCGACGCGGGTATCGGCGTCGCGGACAGCGCGACGGCCGTGAACGTGCCCGTGCGCCGCACCGTCGGACTCGTCGACACGTTCGCCTGATTCTGCGCGCACAGCGCAAGCGGCTCGCCGTGAGGGCGGCGGCCGCGCCGTGCTTCCCTGATAACGATTGAAGGCATGCGTCGCGCGCGAAGCCCGCGCGCGCATGCCGATGATGAAAACGACAGGAGCTTTCAGCGCACGGCCACGCGATGCACGGGTAAGACAAGGTATCGCGCCTGCATCCGCATCACAGCCATCTCTGAACTCACGGCAGCAGCCACGGCGGTCGCCGGCCGGGACATCACGCGCGGCATGCGGCTCGCCGCGCCCCGCGTCGATGAACGATCGCGAAAGTGGCCGGAACGAAGCAAACAAACGAGCTAAACGTGAATATCCCTTCTTTTCGACCCATCGCGGCACTGTCAGACACCTGAAAATTCACCTACAGCATTGAGGCAATCAATTCCATGGCATCCACGACCGCAACCCAGCAAGCCAACACGAAGCCCTCGTCCCCGGGCCTCGTCAACCGCATTGTGGTGATCCTGCTGATCGCGCTGGTCGCGGCAGGCGCAGCCGGCGCAGCCACCTGGTTCTTCATGTCGAAGCGCGCGCCCTCCGCCGCGATGGCGGCAGGACCCGTGATCGCGGCCGCTCCCATCTTCTTCCCGCTCGAATCGATGACGGTGAACCTGCAATCCGAAGACGGCCAGTTGCACTACCTGCGCATCGGCCTGACGCTGAAGCTCGCCGACCAGCGGGTGCAGGAGCATCTGACCGAACACATGCCCGAGATCCGCAGCCGCGTGCTGCTCGCGCTATCGGCGAAACATCCTGATGAACTCGCGACGCTCGACGGCAAGAAGACGCTCGCGAAGGAACTCGAAACGCTGGTCGAACAGCCGACCGAGCCCAATGGCCAGCAGGTGCGCGTCGAAGACGTGCTGTTCACCGAATTCGTCGTCCAGTAACGGCGCGTCGCGCTGACTGACTTGATCTTGAACCGCGCCATCCATCGCGAAGGGACGCACGAGGAATAGGAATGGGCCACGAAGAGTTCATGTCCCAGGAGGAGGTCGATGCCCTCCTCAAGGGCGTTACGGGCGAATCCGACTCGCACTCCGGCGAGGCCGACAACGGCGGCGTCCGCCCGTACAACATTGCGACGCAGGAACGCATCGTCCGCGGCCGGATGCCCGGCCTCGAAATCATCAATGACCGCTTCGCGCGACTCTTGCGCGTCGGCATTTTCAACTTCATGCGGCGCACGGCGGAAATTTCCGTCGGCCAGGTGAAGGTGCAGAAGTACAGCGAATTCACGCGCAACCTGCCGATCCCGACGAACCTGAACCTCGTCCACGTGAAGCCGCTGCGCGGCACGTCGCTGTTCGTGTTCGATCCGAACCTCGTGTTCTTCGTGGTCGACAACCTGTTCGGCGGCGACGGGCGCTTTCATACGCGCGTCGAAGGCCGCGACTTCACGCAGACCGAGCAGCGCATCATCAGCAAGCTGCTCGGCCTCGTGTTCGAGCACTACGCGACGGCGTGGAAGAGCGTGCGTCCGCTGCAGTTCGAATACGTGCGCTCGGAGATGCACACGCAGTTCGCAAACGTTGCCACGCCGAACGAGATCGTGATCGTCACGCAGTTCTCGATCGAATTCGGCCCGACGGGCGGCACGCTGCACATCTGCATGCCGTACTCGATGATCGAGCCGATCCGCGACGTGCTCTCGTCGCCGATCCAGGGCGAAGCGCTCGAAGTGGACCGCCGTTGGGTGCGCGTGCTGTCGCAGCAGGTGCAGGCCGCCGAAGTGGAGCTGACGGCCGATCTCGCGCAGATCCCCGTGACGTTCCAGGAGATTCTCAACATGAAGGCGGGCGACGTGCTGCCGATCAACGTCCCCGAGCACATCACCGCCAAAGTCGACGGCGTGCCGGTGATGGAATGCGGCTACGGAATTTTCAATGGTCAATATGCGTTGCGGGTCCAGAAGATGATCAGCGCAGCGGACACGATGAAGGAAGCGGGATATGACTGAGCTGAACTCGACACCCGAAATGGACATGCCGGAAGAATCCAAGGTCAACGATCCGGCGGCGGTCGTCGGCGCCGACGAAACCGCCCTCGACGACTGGGCGAGCGCGCTCGCCGAGCAGAACAACAATCCGCCCGTGAGCACGAGCACGGCCGGCGTGTTCCAGCCGCTGTCGAAGGTCGAGCCGACCACGACGCGCAACGACATCGACATGATCCTGGACATTCCCGTCCAGATGACGGTCGAGCTCGGCCGCACGAAGATCGCGATCCGCAACCTGCTGCAACTCGCGCAAGGTTCCGTCGTCGAGCTGGACGGCCTCGCGGGCGAGCCGATGGATGTGCTCGTCAACGGCTGCCTGATCGCGCAGGGCGAAGTGGTCGTCGTGAACGACAAGTTCGGCATTCGCCTGACCGACATCATTACGCCGTCCGAGCGTATCCGGAAACTGAATCGATGAAACACGCTGTACACCGGGCCGCGTTTTTTGCAGGCGGCGTATCGCTTGCCCGCGCCCGCTTCGTGTCGACGGTTGTGCTGGCAGGTGTCGCGCTCTACGCAAGCGCGTCGAACCTCGCGCACGCCGCCGACATGAACGCCGTCAACAATGCCGCGAAGATCGCCTCGAACGTCGGCGCGGGCACGGCGGTGCCGTCGCTCGGCGTCGGCGCCGTATTGCAGACGATCGTAGGGCTTGCCGTCGTGATCGGCCTCGTGTTCGGCTGCGCATGGCTCGCGCGCCGCTTCGGCCTGCAACCGGGCCAGCGCGGCGGCATCGTGAAGACGATCGGCGGCACATCGCTCGGCGGCAAGGAGCGCGTGGCCGTCGTCGAGATCGGCGACACGTGGCTCGTGCTCGGCGCGGCGCCCGGCAATGTGCGTCTGTTGCACACGATGCCCGCCGGCTCGGCCACGGGCGGAATCCCTTTCACCGGCCCGGCCGCTGCGCCTGGCGCAGCCGGTTCGACCCTCGGCGGCGGTCCCGTCCAGTTGAGCGGCACCTTCGGACAACGCTTTCGCGACGCGCTCAAACACGAAGCCAGCAGACGTTTCCAGCGGCGCGCGAGCGGAGAACAGTAAATGCAGTACGACCGATCTGACGCGCAGCGCGGCTGCGCTCGGGGTTTCCACGCCCCTTTCCATGTATCTTCCCGCGCCACTTCTTCGGCGCCCGCTTCGATGTCGATTCCCTTCGTGAAACGTGCAGCGCATGTTGCGTCGCGTGCCGCGCCGTTCGCCGTGCCCGCGCTGATGCTCGCGCTGCCGACGCTCTCGTTCGCGCAGACGGCGGGCTTGCCCGCGTTCAACACGAGCCCCGGCCCGAACGGCGGCACGACCTACTCGCTGAGCGTGCAGACGATGCTGCTGCTCACGATGCTGTCGTTCCTGCCCGCGATGGTGCTGATGATGACGAGCTTCACGCGCATCATCATCGTGCTGTCGCTGCTGCGCCAGGCGCTCGGCGCGCCGACGACGCCGCCCAACCAGGTGCTGGTCGGGCTCGCGCTGTTTCTGACGCTGTTCGTGATGTCGCCCGTGCTGGACAAGGCGTATAACGATGGCTACAAGCCTTTCTCCGAAGGCACGATCCAGATGGACGAAGCGGTGAAGCGCGGCGTCGCGCCGTTCAAGGCGTTCATGCTGAAGCAGACCCGCGAGAGCGATCTCGCGCTCTTCGCGCGCATCTCGCACGCCGCGCCGATGCAAGGCCCGGAAGACGTGCCGCTGTCGCTGCTGGTGCCGTCGTTCGTGACGAGCGAGCTGAAGACGGGCTTCCAGATCGGCTTCACCGTGTTCATTCCGTTCGTGATCATCGACATGGTGGTGGCGAGCGTGCTGATGTCGATGGGCATGATGATGATCTCGCCCGCGACCATCTCGCTGCCCTTCAAGCTGATGCTGTTCGTGCTGGTCGACGGATGGCAGCTGATCGTCGGCTCGCTTGCGCAGAGCTTCACCTGATACCCGGAAGACTGACGCCATGACACCCGAAACCGTCACCACGCTCGCGCACGATGCGATGTACATCGCGCTGCTGCTGGCCGCACCGCCGCTTTTCGTGGGACTGATCGTCGGTCTCGTCGTGAGTCTTTTCCAGGCCGCGACGCAGATCAACGAAGCCACGCTGTCGTTCATTCCGAAGCTGTTCGCGATCGCCGTGACGCTCGTGCTGATCGGCCCGTGGATGCTCGCGAAGATGCTCGACTACATGCGCCACATGTTCACGAGCATTCCGACGCTCGCCAACTGAGCGCGCTTCTTTTTTTCTTCGACGCACGATGTTCTCCGTCACCTACGAGCAGCTGAACGTCTGGCTCACCGCGTTCCTGTGGCCGTTCATGCGGATTCTTGCGCTGATGGCGACGGCGCCCGCGTTCGGCGACAAGTCGCTGCCGACTCGCGTGAAGATCGGCGTCGCCGCGTTCGTCACGATCATCGTCGCGCCGACGCTCGGCGCGATGCCGCAGGTGACGGTGTTTTCGGCGCAGGGCGTCTGGATCATCGTCAACCAGTTCCTGATCGGCGCGGCGCTCGGCTTTACGATGCAGATGGTGTTCGCGGCGGTGGAGGCCGCGGGCGCCTTCATGGGCATGAGCATGGGGCTCGGCTTCGCGACATTCTTCGATCCGCATGCGGCGGGCTCGACGGATGTGATGTCGCGCTACCTGAACATGATCGCGCTGTTGACCTTTCTCGCGCTCGACGGACATCTGCAGATGCTGTCGGCGCTGATCCAGACGTTTCAATCGCTGCCCGTCGCGGCAAATGTGCTGGGCGCGAACGGCTGGCGCGTGCTTGTCGGCTGGGGCAGCACGGTGATCAGCGCGGGGCTGCTGCTGTCGCTGCCCGTCGTGACGGCGCTGCTGATCACGAATCTCGCGCTGGGTATTCTCAATCGGGCTGCGCCGCAGATCGGCGTGTTTCAGGTCGGCTTGCCGGTGACGGTGATTACCGGATTGCTGCTGATCCAGTTGATGCTGCCGAATATGATGCCGTTCTTTTCACGGCTGTTTGAGAGCGGGATTGATGAGATGGGGCGCGTGGCGGCGGGGATGAGGTAGTTTTTTTGTCTGCGACGCTGTTGGCTTTTTGCCTTTGTCGCTGGCATCCGCGATGCGTTGGTTTGCCTTGCCCTTCGCGGGCATCCGCGATGCGCCTCGCGGCGCAAGCGTTGCCCCTGTGCGGGGCGGCACTCACTTTCTTTGCCGCCGCAAAGAAAGTAAGCAAAGAAAGCGGGCTCACACCGCCAGTGCTTGACCTTTACCCACGGGCTCTCAACGTCCCCACGCTTCACACGGCAAAGTACTGGTCAATGTGCGTTGCCATCGCG
>NZ_FNYE01000025.1 GCF_900108945.1 Paraburkholderia diazotrophica
CTTTCTTTGCCGCCGCAAAGAAAGTAAGCAAAGAAAGCGGGCTCACACCGCCAGTGCTTGACCTTTACCCACGGGCTCTCAACGTCCCCACGCTTCACACGGCAAAGTACTGGTCAATGTGCGTTGCCATCGCGTTGATCAAACGCCTCACCCGCTTCGTGCGCGTGCATCGCGGCCCGCGACATCGAATATTCTCGGCCCCTTTGCGGCAAACTGTGTGTAGGCATTCGCACCGCACAGGACACCCTCGCTACGCGATGCGGCTCAAGTGCGGGCGTTGCCCTGTACGACGCAGCGACCTCATTCACTACCGACATGCGGCGCTGAAACGTCCGATACACTTGGCGATGCCAAGGGTGCATGAAGCGGGTGAGGCGTTTGATCAACGCGATGGCAACACACATTGACCAGTACTTTGCCGTATGAAGGATGGGGACGTTGAGAGCCCGTGGGTAATCGTCAAGCACTGGCGGTGTGAGCCCGCTTTCTTTGCTTACTTTCTTTGCGGCGGCAAAGAAAGTGAGTGCCGCCCCGCACAGGGGCAACGCCCGCGCCGCGAGGCGCATAAGCGGATGCCAGCGGCAGCCTAAAAAAACTAGCGTCGCAGACACAAAAAACAAAAGCCGACCTTAAAAAAGATCGGCTCTGACAGAAAGAAAAAACCACCCGCAAGGGCAAAAACAAAAAATCAATTAGTCTCCGCCGAAGCCCAAGCCTGCTCGCGCAAGCGAGTCCTCAACCGTGCGACGGCCTGCGAATGCAACTGACACACCCGCGACTCGCTGACCTCCATCACCGCCCCGATCTCGCGCAGATTCAACCCACGCTCGTAGTAAAGCGACATCAGCAGCTTCTCGCGCTCCGGCAGCCTGTCGATCGCCTCGACCAGCGCGCCGCGCAAGCTCTCGTCGAGCAGCGCCGACAGCGGATCGGAGTGATCGACGCAATAGCGGTCCAGAAACGGTTCATCGTCCGCGGAACGATCGAAGTCCTCGTAGTAGATCAGCTGGCTGCCGTGCAGATCCTGCAGCATCGACTGATACTCTTCGAGCGGCATCTTCAGATGCTCGGCAATCTCCGCCTCGCTCGCCGATCGGCCCAGCGACTGCTCGACCTTGTGCACGGCCGTCTCGACCTCGCGCGACGTGCGGCGCAAGCTGCGCGGCAGCCAGTCGTTGCTGCGCAGCTCGTCGAGCATCGCGCCGCGAATCCGCTGGCTCGCGTACGTCTCGAACTGCGCGCCCTGGTCTTCCTTGTAGCGGCTCGCTGCATCCAGCAGGCCAATCATGCCCGCCTGGATCAGATCGTCGAGGTCCACGCTCGCCGGCATCTTCGCGACGAGCTGCAAGCCGAGACGGCGCACCAGCGGCGCGTATTTCGTCAAAACGTCGGCCTGCGAAATCTTTCCTTGAGCGTTGTACATCGTGCTCCCCTTGTTCTTGCCGCCTTCAGGCGTGCTGCGCGGACGGTTGATCGGCGAATTGCGCCGCTGTCACCGCCGCCGGCGGCACACTGTGCGCCCGTGACGAAATCGCTGGCCGCATCGGCCAGTACTGCAGTTCGGCTGCGATATGCCGAAAGTCGCGCGCAGCAGGTGCCGATGGGAACGCATCGACGACGCAGCGCGACAACTCCATGGCTCTCGCCATCAAAGGCTCGGATGAGACGCAGCCCGCCTCCTCCAGCGATACGGCGAGGTAGCGCCCCGCCACGCCCGCCAGGTTTTCAAACGCGACATGCGCATCGGTCATGCTCTGCACGTGATTCATCAGCACGCGAAACTGCGCAATCGCATGCGAAAAATGCAGACGCTTCATGCACGCATACGCATCGGTGATCGCCTGCGCCGCGACGCGCGTGACGACCATCACGTCATGCGACTGCCTCGCGAGCGCCGACAACGCGCCCTCGCGGTCCACCTGCGCATCGATCAGCACGACATCGGCCGATCCGCTCAGCACCACGCCCAGCTGCTCCTTCGTGCAACTCTCGCAATTGCCCCGCGACGCGGCCAGCACTGCAAAGCCGAGCGGATGCCGTCCCGCCGCGTCTTCGAGCGTCATCTCGCCGCGCATCACCGCGGAGAAATTGCCCGCGCCCCGCACGCCGCCGAGGGTCGCGCTCACCGAGCGATCGCCCAGGCATTCGTCGATCACCAGCACGTCCTTGCCTTGCTCCGCGAGCGCCGCCGCGAGATTCACCACCGTCGTCGTCGCGCCCACTCCGCGTGTGCCGCCCGCTACCGCAACGACCCGCGAGCCGGCGCGCGCGAGCAGCCGCCGCAGTCCTTCTGCCTGATCCTGCACAAACTTATCCAAAGCGAACCTCATGCAGATCGGCGGTCGAACGGGCCGACAGCGCCGACAGCAGCGCCGGCACGTCCTCGTCCTGCGGGACGAACGGCGAGTTGTCACGCGGAATGCAGAAAGCGCTCTTAATGAGGAATTTCTTCGTCGCGACGTACAGGTTCTCGGGCACCTTCTGTCCCGTCGACACGTAATGCACGGACAGCTTGTAGCGGATCACCGTATCGAGCACCGCACCGAGATTCGTCGCTTCGTCGAGCTTGGTCAGGATGCAGCCGGCGAGCGGCTGCTGGTCCGGCGCGTTCTGATAGGCCTGCACGACTTCGTTCAGCGTGTCGCCGTGGCTCGTCGCGTTCAGCAGCAGCAGGCGCTGCACGGGCTGGCCTGCGCGGCACAGCATCGCGATCTGGTCGGAGACGAGCCGGTCGCGCTGGCTCATGCCGATCGTGTCGATCAGCACGATATGTTTGTTGCGCAGCTCGGAGAGCGCGAGCTGAAGGTCGGCGCTGTCCTTCACCGCATGCACCGACACGCCCAGGATCTTGCCGAAGATGCGCAGCTGCTCGTGGCCGCCGATCCGGTAGCTGTCGGTCGTGAGCAGCGCGACCTTGCTTGCGCCGAATCGCATTACGCAACGCGCCGCGAGCTTCGCGGTCGTCGTGGTCTTGCCGACGCCCGTCGGACCCATCAGCGCGAACACGCCGCCGCGCTCCATCAGCGCGTCTTCGTTCTCCATCACGGGCACGTTCGATTCGAGCACCGTCTTCACCCAATCGAGGCCCTCGTCCATGCTTTCGACGTCGGGCAGATTGTCGATCACCATCTTCACAAGCTGGGCCGAGAAGCCGGCTGCGAACAAATGCTTCGTCAATGCCGCATGCGTCGGGCTGCGGCGCTGGCGATCGGCCCATTGCAGGCCCGCGAACTGCTCTTCCATCATGCCGCGCATCGACGTGAGCTCGTTCATCACGGTCTCGTTGACCATCTGCTCGATACGCGATTTCACCGATTCCATCAGCTCGGCGGCCGACTTCGGCGTCATTTCGGCGGCTGCGTTCCGGCGTGCATCCGCCGAATGGGTGATGTCGCCTGCGACGTCGTACGCGGCGGGCGTGTTCTTCTGCGATGCGCGGCGCGCGGCAAGTTGCGCGGCTTCGCGCGCCCACTCGGGCGTCGCACCTTCGTTGACGGCCGGCTCGCGCGGATCGACGGGCGTGCCCAGGCCGCGTGCGATCGCGGCAGCGGGCGTCATCGTCGGATTGGCGGCGGGGACCACGTCCTTGGCCGCGATGCGGCGCGCGTGATCGATCAGCCACGGATTCGTTTCGGCCATCGTGCGCGGACGGACGGGCACTTCCGGCATCGCAGGCTTGCTTGCCACGGAAGGCGCAGCCGATGCATCCGCGCGCAGTTCGACGCGTACGTCATCGGTTGCGCGCGCAGCGTTCGATGCGCCCATCGGCTTGCTGTCGCTTGCCGGGTTTTCGCCGGCGGCGATCGTCGTGCCTTGCGGGCCGGCCTTCTCTTCGCTCGCGGCCGGCATGCGCTCGGTGCCCGCTTCCGGGCTCGCGCCGAACACCGACGAGAACACGTCGGGCATCGCGCTCGCGTATGGGTTGACGGGCATCGACGGCATCGGCGCGCGCGTGGCGGCGCCTGCGTTCATCGCGGGACCGGCGATCAGCGCCGTGCCTGCCGACGCGCTTGCGCCCGTCATGGTCATCGCGGCGCTTTCCTGCGCGCGCGGCGCGATTGCGTTCAGGTCCCGGTCGGCGACCGCGACGATTTCGACGGTTCCATCTTCATTCGTGCGATTCGACAATACGACTGCATCGGAGCCCAATGCCTCGCGGACGAGACGCAGCGCGTCACGACTCGTTGCACCGACAAATTTACGAATGTTCAAGCTGGTTCTCCGATGAGCAGCGCGGACTGGCGATATACCGTTTCCCGATGAGATGAATTATTGCGAAAGACGTCCACCGCCCATCGGGCAATAAAGACGGTGAAACGCTGGCAATTCACGCATTCGGCGCCCGCTCTGAACGCCGGGAATAATCATTGAAGCCGGCCGATCCAATCGGCAACGCGCACAACTCACCGGCGCCAACGGGCGCGAAGCCTTGCGCATCAAGGCGCCGTGCGGGCCAGTCAAAAAGGCATGCTGCGCGAAGCGGACCGGCCTTAATCGGACGCACTCTCCGCGAGACAGCGGCGGGCATTGCCATGGCGATCATCGCGAGGAGCCGCGTGCGCGCCGTGAGAACGGCACGCGAACGCGCCCAGACTCACCCTTGCATGCCGATCACGTTGACGACCCGCACATGCCGCGTATCGGGCACTTCTGCGTACGACAGCACCTTCAACTGCGGGAGGCTGCGTCGCAGGAAACGCGCGAGCATCGCGCGCAGCGAATGCTGGACGAGCATCACAGGCGCGAGACCGATGTTCTGCTGACGCGTCATCGCCTTTTGCGTCTCCATCAGCAGCGTATTCGCGAGACCCGGTTCGAGGCCGGGGTTCGCGCCCGTGTTGAGCGCCTGGCTCAGGAGCCGCTCCAGATGCGCGTCGAGTCCCATCACCTGGATGTCGCCATTGCCGGGGAACCACTGCTGCGTGATCGCGCGGCCCAGCGCAAGGCGTACGGCCGCCGTGAGATCGTGCGGATCGGTGAGCTTCGGCGCGTGCTCCGACAGCGCTTCGAGGATCGTGCGCATGTCGCGGATCGGCACGCCTTCTTCCAGCAGGTTCTGCAGCACCTTTTGCAGCGTCGCGACGGGAATCACCTTCGGCACGACATCGTCGACGAGGGGCGCCGCGTCCTTCTGCATCCGCTCGATCAGCGCCTGCACTTCCTGGCGGCCGAGCAGTTCCGCCGCGTGCGTGACGACGAGGTGATTCAGGTGAGTCGCGACGACCGTGCTCGAATCGACCACCGTGTAGCCGTACACCTGCGCCTGTTCACGCAGGTTCGTGTCGATCCAGGTCGCGGGCAGGCCGAACGCCGGGTCCTGGGTGGGCGTGCCGGGCAGCGCGGCCGTGACCTGGCCGGGATTGATCGCGAGCCATTGGCCCGGATACGCCTCGCCGACACCCACTTCGACGCCCTTGAGCGCGATCCGGTAGCCGTTCGGGCGCAGCTCCAGGTTGTCGCGGATATGAATGACGGGCGGCAGGAAGCCGATTTCCTGCGCGAACTTCTTGCGGATGTTCTTGATGCGCTTGAGCAGTTCGCCGTCCGAGTTCTTGTCGACGAGCGGGATCAGCCGGTAGCCGACCTCGAGTCCGAGCGCGTCGATCATCGTCACGTCGTCCCAGCTGGCTTCCGCCGCTTCCGTCGGCGCGAGCGCCTGCGGCACGACATCGACGAGCGCGGCAGCCGACTTGCTCTGCGCGGCGCGCTTCTTCATCGTGCGGCCGAGCTGGATCGCGCCGCCGCCCAGCAGCAGAAACGCGAAGTGCGGCATGTTCGGGATCAGGCCCATCAGCACGAGGATCGAGCCCGTGATCGTCAGCACGCGCGGGTTCGTGAAGAGCTGGCCCGTCAGCTGGGTGCCGATGTCTTCGTCGGTGGCGACGCGCGACACGATCACGCCCGCCGCCGTCGAAATGACGAGCGACGGAATCTGCGCGACGAGGCCGTCGCCGATCGTGAGCAGCGTGTAGGTCTTGCCTGCATCGCCGAAATCCATGCCGTGCTGGACGATGCCGACGATCAGCCCGCCGATGATGTTGATCACCATGATCAGCAGGCCGGCGATCGCATCGCCGCGCACGAACTTGCTCGCGCCGTCCATCGAGCCGTAGAACTCGGCTTCCTGCGCGACTTCCATCCGGCGCTTGCGCGCCTGTTCCTCGTTGATCATGCCTGCGTTCAGGTCGGCGTCGATCGACATCTGCTTGCCGGGCATCGCGTCGAGCGTGAAGCGCGCGGACACTTCCGCGATACGTCCCGCGCCCTTCGTGATCACCATGAAGTTGATGACCATCAGGATGACGAACACGACGATGCCGACCGCGAAGTTGCCGCCGACGAGAAAGTGGCCGAACGCCTCGATCACCGCGCCCGCCGCGCCCGGCCCGGTGTGGCCTTCGAGCAGCACGATACGCGTCGACGCGACGTTCAGCGACAGCCGCAGCAGCGTCGAGAAAAGCAGCACGCTCGGGAACGCCGCGAAGTCGAGCGGCTTCATCGTGTACATGCTGACGAGCAGCACCATCACGGAAAGCGCGATGTTGAACGTGAACAGCAGATCCAGCAGAAACGGCGGCAACGGCAGGATCATCATGCCGAGGATCATGCAGATCAGAAGCGGGCCCGCCAGTGCCCGCAGGTTGGTGCCGTTCAGCGCTTCCGGCCGTCGTGAAAGGAAACCCGCGCGGGCGTTCATGCTGATGCTCCGTTACCTTGATTGTCGCCGCCGAGCGCGTCGGCAGCTTCCTGGTGCGCTTCGTCGTCCGGCACGCCGCCCTTGTCCAGTTCCGGCGGAACGTCGAGTTCCGTCGGCGCGACGGGCGCGACGCCGCCGTCTTCCTTGAAGCGGCGCAGTTGATAGACCCATGCGAGCACTTCCGCGACGGCGCCGTACAGCGCACCCGGAATCTCGCGATTCAGTTCGACGTTGTGATAGAGCGCGCGCGCGAGCGGCGGCGCTTCGAGCAGCGGAATGTTGTGCTCCGTCGCCAGCTCGCGGATGCGCGCGGCCACGAGGTTCACGCCCTTCGCGACGACCTTCGGCGCGCCCATCTCGCCGTCCGTGTATTGCAGCGCGACCGCGAAGTGCGTCGGGTTCGTCACGACGACGTCGGCCTTCGGCACGTTGGCCATCATCCGGCGCCGCGCCATCGCGCGCTGCTGCGAACGCAGGCGCGCCTTCACATGCGGATCACCTTCGCTCTCACGATGCTCGCGCTTCACCTCTTCCTTCGTCATGCGCAGCTTCTTGTGGAAGTTCCACAGCTGATACGGCACGTCGAGCGCTGCGATCACGAACATCCCCGCGACCGTCATCGCGCAGCACACGGCGACCAGGTGGCCCGCGTTCGACAGTGCGATGTGCAGCGGCTGTGTCGCGAGCGCGAGCATGTCGTCGCGCTTGTGCCAGATCGCCAGTCCGCCGATCAGCCCGACGACGATGATCTTCGCGAGCGACATCCCGAGCTGGATCGAGCCGTTGATCGAAAAGATGCGGCCAAGGCCCGTCACGGGATTCAGGCGCTCGAAATTCGGCGATAGCGATTTGGTCGACAGCAGCCAGCCGCCGAGCGCCATCGGCGCTAGCAGCGCGGCGAGGCCAGTCAGCACGAGCATCGGCAGCAGCACGTAAAAGCCTTCGCGCGCGACCACGCCCGCGTCGGACAGCGTGCGCTTCGTATCGAAGACGGTTTCGTGATTGAACGTGAAGGCCGCGCGCAGCATCGTCTGCACATGGTCGCCGATCATGCCCGACATGGCCCATGCGCCGAGAAAGCCGGCCGCGACGAGCGCGAACGTCGCCAGCTCCCGCGAACGCGCGACCTGCCCTTCCTCCCGCGCCTTGTCGAGGCGCCGGGGGGTGGCTGATTCGGTTTTTTCGAGGTCGCTATCCTCTGCCAACGTGCTCTCCGGCTGCGAGGGCACCATGCCCTTTTTCAGTCAGAGCGATTATTCCCGCAGAAGTCGAGCGGCGATTGGCGGATAAAGGCGGGGAAAGGGGGGTATTTCAAACGATGGGGCGGCACGAACGTGCGCCCGGCCTGGGAACGGGAAGCGGAGGAACGTCCGCTTCCGTTCGATGCGCCGGCCCGCGAGGCGCGGGCCGGCACGCGATCACAACGAGAACGCGACGAACGGCGCCTGCCCCGACGGGCGCTTGTCCATCCCGTAGTAGACGTGGCGGCCGAAGAAGAACGGCAGGCCCAGATCGAACGCGCTCAACGAGCCGATCTGCCCGCCCAGGTCGTTGAACGCGAAGTTGCTCCCGGCGCTCAACAGGTTCTGCGTATTCGCGACGTTGAGCAGCACGTTGCCGTTCGCTCCGTTCGCGCCGACGAGCGTGACCGTGCGTTGCAGCGTCGTGCCCGGACAATAGAACGACGCGAGATTGCCGGTGCACAACGGTATTGAACCGTCCTGGAAGAAGTAGCCGTTTGAGCCGCTGTCCAGGAACGTATTGGTCGTCGCGTTGTTGAACTTGCTGTTGACCAGGTCGCCGGACGCATCGGTCGTAAAGATCGTTATCCCCTGCTCCTGGCCATTGTTCGACTGCGTGCCGATGCCGAACACGACCGTCCCTGTCGCCGACGCCTGGCCGCTCGCCGAGATGGGCGCCATCTGCACGATCACGCCGTTGTTGTCGACGGGGAAGTTCGGCACCGGGTTAGCCACCTGCTTTTCCCGTTCCGCGAGCGTGCGTACGCAGTTCGTGCCGTTGCACGCGTAGTAGTTACTGAACTGCGCGACGTTCGCCTGGACCGAGCAGGCCTGTCCGCAATCGATGGGCGCCACGCCGATGC
Source organism: Paraburkholderia diazotrophica (assembly GCF_900108945.1). Taxonomy (GTDB): domain Bacteria; phylum Pseudomonadota; class Gammaproteobacteria; order Burkholderiales; family Burkholderiaceae; genus Paraburkholderia; species Paraburkholderia diazotrophica. The sequence goes on from NZ_FNYE01000025.1 coordinate 8,802, forward strand.
CGACGATGCCGTTTGCGCCCAGCGCCTGAGCGGTGTTCTCCGCCGCGCCGTTCACGCAGCCGCCCGAGGGGATCGTCGAAGCGTCCAGGTCGCCGATCACCTGGATGGGAATGTTGCTCGCCACCTCGCCGCTGATCTGCACCGTCGCCGTGCGCGTCGTGCCCCATGTGAAGCCGTCGGCGAAGTGCGTGCATTCGGCGAGCTGGCCGCCTGCCGTCGCCTGCTGGATGGGCAGGGAGCTCGCGAGCGAGCCGAGCGCGGAATTGACGATGCGCACGCCGAACGAGCCCGTGTCGAGCAGCACATGGTCGACGACCGTGCAGTTGGTGGTGCCCGGCTGGCAGATGGTCACGCTGACCGTCGGTATGTTGATCAGGTTCGCGACACCTCGGTCCACCGTCACGGCCACCGTGTTAGGCGCGTTGGCGGCAATCGGCTGCTGGCTGGGTCCGTTGTTGGCGCCCGACGAGGACGACGAGCTTCCGCCACCGCCATCGCCGCCCCCTCCACCTCCGCCGCATCCCGCGACGAATGCCGTCATCGAGACGACGCAGATGGCGAGCACGGCCTTTACGACGTGAATGGACTTCTCGATCTTCGCAAATCGCATGGTTCGTCTCCCGTCGTTACTTGATATCGGTGCCGCTCACGCCGGCCGGCAGTGCCTGCGGCAGGTAAGCCTGGCCGGAGAAAGCGCCCATATGGCCGCCCGAATGCACGACGAGCCCGCTCTCCTGCACGACGCCGGGGCCGTGTCCGCCGCCGCGCAACTGGCGTGCATTCGTCACGCCCGCCACGTACTGCGGGAAATAACTGCCGAGCAGGTCGGAGAGGTCGGGCATTTGCGGCCCGCGCCATGCGAGTCCGAAGACGCTGCCCGCCGTCGAGATGTACTCGCGCACGACGGTGCCGTTGCCGAGCGTGGTCTCGCGTACCGTGTACGACGCGGAGGTGCTGGCGGAAGAAGACGAAGCAGACGCGGCGGAGCCGGCCGACGCGCTGCGCATCACGGCGACGCCTGACGGCGCGGGCACCGTCTGGGTCGTCGCGCCGGCGGGCGGCGTCATCGGGCTGCCGCCCAAGGCGGCGCTGGCAGGCTGCGAGACGAGCAGGCACGGCAGCGCACAACACAATCCAAACGCTGAAAAGACAGCGGCACGGCTAAAGCTAATCGACATGGTTCTATTCCTCCCAATCGACACCGGACAGTGCCAGCAGTTCACGGACCCGGTCTGTTCATTCAGGACGAAACGGCGCGTCTGCATACGCGAGCGCCGTGCGTCAGACGGCATCGGGCGCCGTCCCACACCATCCTCCCCGGCCGTAAGTATGCCAGCGGTTGATAAAGCGCAGCGGTGTATGGCCGCACGAACGGGCGCGCGCCGATGCAATGAGCATCCACGCGGAAGATATCGAGAAGACGCTCACGGTCTCGCGCGAGGCCCGAAGCGGACGCGCGGATGGGTGTTCGCGGACAAGATCCAGAGAAAGACCAGGCTCGTATTGGGCCACAAAGGACACGGAGAAACGCTTTGAGCGGCGCGGCAAGACGCGCGCGCCGCCGCAGCGGGCAGGCCGGCCGTGTCCGGGCCGGCCTCGGAAGAAGCCGGGCGCCTTGGAAAACGAGTGCCTCAGAAGCCGAGGCTGGCAAGCAGATCGTCGACCTGGCTCTGATCCTGCAACACGTCGGCTTTTCCTTCCGGGTTGATCTGCGGACCGTTCAACAGGCTTTGCGGGCTGCCTGTCGGCGAGATCGGGTCGTGTTGGGATTCCGCCGCGAGTTGCGCCGCCGTCGCTGCGAACTGCTCGCGCCGCTCGGCCGCGATGTTGTCGATCAGCACACCGAGAAGCTGTTGCTCGATCAGGTACACGACGTCCGTGATCTTCTTGATGACCTGCCCCGTCAGATCCTGGAAGTCCTGCGCCAGCATGATCTCTAGCAGCTGAGCGTTGGTCGCCGACGTGATTTCGGGCACGCCGCGCAGGAACGCGCGCGTGTCGTTCATCAGCGCGCGCACTTCCTCGCGCTCGATGGGTGCCGAGTACCACTGCTCCCAGCGCGCGTCGAGAGCGGCCGCGTCCTGCTGCAACTGCTCCTGCATCGGCTTCGCGACTTCGATCGACGACAGCACGCGCTCGGCCGCCTGCTCGGTCATCGTCGCGATGTATTTCAGACGGTCGCGAGCGTCCGGCACCGCTTCGGCCGCGCGCTCGACGTGCTTGTCGATCCCAAGCTCGCGCATCGAATCGCGCAGCGTGCGCGTGAGATGTCCGATGCGTGCGAGGATGCGGTCGGTCGCGAGGTCGGTGCCGTCTTCCCTGGCGCCTTGCTCGTTGATCGATGGGTTCACATCAGCTCCCGGCTTTCGCCATCTTCTCGAGGATCTTGTTGAGCTTCTCGTCGAGCGTCGCGGCCGTGAACGGCTTCACGACATAGCCGCTCGCGCCCGCCTGCGCGGCAGCGATGATGTTTTCCTTCTTCGATTCGGCCGTGACCATCAGCACGGGCAGATGCGCGAGCGACGCATCGGCGCGAATTTCCTTGAGCATCGCGAGGCCGTCGAGGTTCGGCATGTTCCAGTCGGAGATCACGAACTCGTAGCTGCCGCTGCGCAGACGCGCGAGGCCCGCTGCACCGTCTTCCGCTTCGTCGACGTTCGAGTAGCCCAGTTCCTTCAACAGATTGCGGACGATCCGGCGCATCGTCGGAAAGTCGTCCACAACCAGAATCTTCATTCCCTTATCCATGTCCTGTTCCTTTTTCCAATCCAGATGGTGCGGTCACTGGCCCATCTCAATCATTTGGCCGAGGCCGCATCATACGCGCTGAACGCGATCACCCATTGCAGCAAGACGTGCCATCACGCGCCGGCTCATTTCCGACAGCGGCGCGATCTCGTCCGCGGCGCCCATCGCGATGGCCTCGCGCGGCATGCCGAACACGATGCAGCTCGCTTCGTCCTGCGCGAGCGTGTACGCGCCCGCCTTGCGCATGTCGAGCATGCCCGCCGCGCCGTCGCGCCCCATGCCCGTGAGAATCACGCCGACGGCGTTCTTCCCGGCATGCAGCGCGGCCGAGCGGAACAGCACATCGACAGACGGACGATGCCGGTTGACGGGCGGGTCGTCTGACAGATGCGCGATATAGTTCGCGCCGCTGCGGGCCAGCAGCAGGTGAGCGTGGCCGGGCGCGATATACGCATGCCCCGGCAGCACGCGTTCGCCGTGCTCAGCCTCTTTAACGGTAATCCGGCACAAACCATTAAGGCGTTGCGCGAAAGATTTTGTAAATCCGGGCGGCATGTGCTGCGCGATCAGCACGGCGGGCGCATCGGGCGGCAGCGGCATCAGCACTTCGCGGATCGCTTCCGTGCCGCCCGTCGATGCGCCGACGATGATCAGCTTTTCCGTCGACACGAGCGGGTTGTTGAAGAGCGGCGCGTGCGTCGCGGCGGCCGCAGCGGCCTGACCGGCTGCGGGCGCCTGATGCGCGGGCGCCGCCTGGCGCACGCGCGCGCGGGCAGCGGCGCGCACCTTGTCGGCGAGCTTTTCCGCGTATTCGAGCATGCCGTCGCGAATGCCGACGCGCGGCTTCGTGACGAAATCGACGGCACCCAGTTCGAGCGCACGCAGCGTGATTTCCGAACCGCGCTCCGTCAGCGACGACACCATCACGACAGGCATCGGGCGCAGGCGCATCAGCTTTTCGAGGAAGTCGAGACCGTCCATGCGCGGCATTTCGACGTCGAGCGTCAGCACGTCCGGGTTGTGCTGCTTGATGAGCTCGCGCGCGACGAGCGGATCGGGCGCGGTGGCGACGACCGTCATGTCGGGCTGGCTGTTGATGATTTCAGTCATCAGACTGCGAATCAGCGCCGAATCGTCGACGCACAGTACCTTGATCTTTTGCACAGCGCTCACGCCTCCTCAACTGTCCTGGCGTTGTTTGATTGGGTCGGGCGCGCGGACGCGCCGAATAATTCGATGCGCGGCTTCGCGCCGGCCGGACGTGCCGTGCCCGCATTCGGGCCTGCCGCCGGATTTGCCCCAGCCGATGCACTCGCGCCGAACAGCTCGATGCGCGGCTTGCCCGCAGCGGGCGCCGCGAACAGCTCGACGCGCGCACGCGCCCTTGCGAGCCGCTCGGCGCGCGCTTCGGCCGTTTGCCGCGCGAGCGCCTGCTCGCGTTCCGCGACGCCGGCTTCCTGTTGCAGACGCAGCTTCTTGACCATCACCTGGCCCGTGCGCGGCATGAACGCGACTTTGCGCGGATGGTTGCCTTCCAGGTCTTCGGCGACGATGCGAATCTTTTCGAGCGCGAGATAGCGGCGCACGAACGCGGAGTTGCGGTCGCCGATGTTCATCGTCGTCATGCCCGCGAGCACGGCCGCGCCGCCGAACACTTTCGCCTCGAAACGCTCGCGGCGGCCGCCCGCCTTGATCAGCTCGTTGATCAGCACTTCCATCGCGTAGGCGCCGTAGCGCATCGAGTCGGAAGCGGCCTGAGCGACGTCGGCGCCATCGTCGGGCAGCATGAAGTGATTCATCCCGCCGATCCCCGCCGTACGATCCTGGATACACGCCGCCACGCACGAGCCGAGCACCGTGACGAGCACCATGTCCTCGTTCGTCGTATAGAACTCGTTCGGCAGCAGCTTGACGCCGGGGCGCTTGAAGTGATTGTCGAAATAGAGATTCGTTGCGATCGGCAGGGTGCTGCTCATGCGGGCACCCCACTCGTCGCACCGTGGCTCGCCGCACGATGAGCCGTGCGCGTAGCGCCTGCATCGCGGGTCAATTCGTAGACGGTTTGTCCGCGCAGACGGAACGCCTGCGTGACATAGGTGAAGTTCTCCGAGTGGCCGGCGAACAGCAGGCCGCCCGGCTTCACGAGCGGTTCGAAGCGCGAGAGCACCTGCCCTTGCGTCGGCTTGTCGAAATAGATCATCACGTTGCGGCAGAAGATCGCGTCGAACTGCGTGTTGAGCCTGTAGTCGCGCTCGGTCAGATTCAGTTGCTCGAAGCGGATCATCGCGCGCAGCTCGGGACGCACCTTCACCATGCCCGCATGCGCGCCCGTGCCCTTCAGGAAAAAACGCTTGAGCCGCTCCTGCGACAGATGCTTGACCTGGTCGAACTGGTACATGCCCGCCTCGCCTTTGGCGAGCACCTGCGTGTCGATGTCGGTCGCGAGCACGCTCGCCTGGCGCGCGGCCTGATCGCCGAGCGCTTCGATCAGCGTCATCGCGATCGAATACGGCTCCTCGCCCGTCGATGCCGCCGAGCACCAGACCGACACGGGCCCCGGCCGGCGCGCGACGAAGTCGGCGAGAATCGGAAAGTGATGGGCTTCGCGAAAGAACGCAGTGAGGTTCGTCGTGAGCGCGTTCGTGAACGCTTCCCACTCGGCGGGATCGTTGTCCGATTCGAGGAGATCGAGGTATTGGCGAAACGAATCGATCCCGCGCGCACGCAGACGCCGCGCGAGCCGGCTGTACGCCATATCGCGCTTGTGATCCGACAGTGAAATGCCCGCGCTGCGGTGAATCAGCTCGCGAATGCGGGCAAAGTCCGCCGACGTGAATTCGAAATCGCGAGCCTGTTCGCCGGGTTTCGCCGGCTCTGCCCGTTCAGGGCGCGGTTGCGCGCGCGTTGCCATCATGATGTTTTCCGTCTGCCACAGCGAGCGCCGCACCGCCCGTCGATCCTGCTCTTGCCGCTGTTGCGTTCAATGTTGCCTGCGTTGTCGCCGGCACTGCGTGACGTGCCGGCAGTCTGATCTATCCATGTGCCGTTCGTCAGAACGTCTCCCAGTCGGCGTCGGACGTGGACGCTGCGCTCGCCGTCTGACGCGCGGCGGGTTCAGCCGACGTCAAGGGTGTCTTTCTGACGGCCGGTTCGACGCGCGACGGCGCGTGCGCTGCCGCTTCCGGCTTCGCGACGGCAGCCTGCGCGGGCTTCGCCGCCTGCGCGACGGCTGCCTTCACACGGCTCTTCGCCGCATTCGCGGACGGTGTGGCCGCCGCGCGCGCTGCTTGTGCCGCTTGTGCCGCTTGCGCGCCGTTCACGCGCCAATGCCCGATTGCCGTCTGCAACGAGCGCGTCTGCTCTTCGAGCGACGCCGCCGCTGCCGCCGCCTGCTCGACGAGCGCCGCGTTCTGCTGCGTCACTGCGTCCATCTGCACGACGGCGCGATTGACCTGCTCGATGCCGCCCGATTGCTCTTCCGACGCCGCGCTGATCTCGCCCATGATGTCCGTCACGCGGCGCACGGCCTGCACGATTTCGTCCATCGTCGTGCCCGCGCGCCCGACGAGCGCTGAGCCGCTCTGCACCTTGTCGGCCGAGTCGCCGATCAGCTCCTTGATTTCCTTCGCCGCGCTCGCGCTGCGTTGCGCGAGGCTGCGCACTTCGCCCGCGACGACCGCGAAGCCGCGGCCCTGCTCGCCCGCGCGCGCCGCTTCGACGGCCGCGTTCAGCGCGAGAATGTTCGTCTGGAACGCGATGCCTTCGATCACGCTGATGATGTCGACGACCTTGTTCGAGCTGGTCGCGATGTCCTGCATCGTGCTGACCACCTGGCTCACCACTTCGCCGCCGCGCGTCGCGATGTCCGACGCGTTCACGGCAAGCTGGCTCGCCTGGCGCGCGTTTTCGGCGTTCTGGCGCACGGTGCCCGTCAGCTGCTCCATGCTCGATGCCGTTTCCTGCAGCGACGCCGCCTGCTGCTCCGTGCGCTGCGACAGGTCGGTGTTGCCCATCGAGATTTCGCGCGCGCCCGTGTCGATCGACTCGACGCTCGCGTGCATCGACTTGAGCATCGCCGACAGGCTTTCCTGCATCTGGCCGACTGCCCGGAAGAGTCGGCCGATTTCATTCGTGCCCGACGTGTTCACCTGCTGCGTGAGATCGCCCTTCGAGATGCGCTCGAAGCACGCGATCGCGTCGTTCAGCGGCTGCACGATCATGCCGCGCAGCGCGAAGCGGATGCCGATCACCAGCACCAAAGCAAGCACCACGACGCCGATGATCAGCGCGCGCATCGTCGCGATCTGCTCGGCGGCACTCGCCTGCTGCTGCTCGGCATGCGCCTGCAATGCCTTGATCATCGGGGTGACGGCGTCGTCATACGCGACGAACATCGGGCTGATCTTCGTGTCGGCGATCGCGTGATAGCCGGACAGATCGCTTGCACGCAACGCGGCCAGTTCGGGCGTCACGCCGTCGTTCATCAGCGATGCGCGCTTCGCGACCACGGCGTCGATCAGCGACTGATCGACACCCTTCTTCGGGGTGTTCAGGAACGCCTGCCAGTTTTCGTTCGATTTGCTGAGCAGGAAGGCCGCGCGGTCGATGGCCTGCTTCGATTGCTCGATCTCGCCCTGTGCGGTCAGCCCATTGACGCGGTCGAACGTGACGCGCGCGCGCAGCAGATACGACGACGAATCGTTCAGCGTACGGATCGCCACGATGTCGCCGTGCGCCATGCCGTCCAGCGCGTCGCCCGAGTGGCTCAGTGCCGTAAGCCCAAGCGCCCCGACGATCACGGTCAGTGCAACGAGAATGATCCCCACGACCGTCAACGTCGTCCGGATCGACCATCTGCTCAGCATTTTCTGCTCCCTGATTTTGCTGTACCGGAGGCAGCGCTTTGGCGCTTGCCCCCGTCCCATGCATGGTTGTCGATCAGAGCCGGCGCTGTAGCGCTTGCTCTCGCCCCACGCATGGCTGTCGTTCTTGCAACGTTCCTGCGGCCCGCGCGACTAGCCGAGCGTTTCGATCAACGCCATTTCCCGGCTGGTCATCAGCTTTTCGATGTCCATCAGGATCAGCATGCGGCCATCGACGGTGCCGAGGCCCGTCAGATATTCCGCCGTCAGCGTCGCGCCGAATTCCGGCGCGGGCATGATCTGGTCGTTGGCCAGCGTCAGCACGTCGGACACGCCGTCCACGACCATGCCGACCACGCGGCCCGCGACGTTCAGAATGATCACGACGGTCTGATGGTCGTACTCGACGCGGCCGAGGTGAAACTTGATGCGCATGTCGACGATCGGCACGATGATGCCGCGCAGATTGATCACGCCCTTGATGAAATCCGGCGCGTTCGCGATGCGCGTCACGCTCTCGTAGCCGCGGATTTCCTGCACCTTCAGGATGTCGATGCCGTACTCTTCGGCGCCGAGCGTGAAGATCAGGAACTCCTGACCGCCCGCGTCGGCCTGCGCGTCGCGGCGGCCGTTCGAGCCGGCCACGCCGCTCGAATTGATGGATTGGACTTCTGCCACGTTAGCCCCCAAACAGTTGGGATGAGTTGAATATCAGGCGAAGGCGAGCGACGCGCCGTGCGATGCCCGCGATTCGCGATTGAGTGCCGCCACGTCCACGATCAGCGCGACGCTGCCGTCGCCGAGAATGGTCGCTGCGGAAATGCCGTGCACCTTGCGGTAATTCGTTTCGAGGTTCTTCACCACCACCTGCTGCTGGCCGACCAGTTCGTCGATCAGCATCGCGAACCGGCGTCCTTCCGTCTGCATGATGGTGACGATGCCCTGAGTCGGATCGGTGCGAGCGTCGTCGACCGAGAACACTTCGTGCAACGCGACGAGCGGCAGATATTCGCCGCGCACGCGCACGACGCGCTCGCCGTTCGCGACGGTATAGATGTCATCGGCGCGCGGTTGCAGCGACTCCATCACGAAGTTCAGCGGCAGGATGAAAATCTCGCTGCCCACCTTCACCGACATGCCGTCGAGAATCGCCAGCGTGAGCGGCAACACGATGCGCGTCGTGCTGCCCTTGCCCGCGTGCGACGTGATTTCGACGTGGCCGCCCATCGCCTGGATGTTGCGCTTCACCACGTCCATGCCGACGCCGCGGCCCGACACGTCCGTCACTTGCTCGGCCGTCGAGAAGCCAGGCAGGAAGATCAGGTTCCAGACTTCTTCGTCAGTCATCGTGTCGCTAACGGCCATGCCCTGCTTCGCGGCCTTCGCGAGAATCTTGTCGCGGCGCAGGCCCGCGCCGTCGTCGCTCACTTCGATCACGATGTTGCCGCCGTGATGCGCCGCCGACAGCACGAGCTGGCCCGTCGAATCCTTGCCCGCCGCCTTGCGCGCTTCCACGGTTTCGATGCCGTGATCGAGGCTGTTGCGCACGAGGTGCGTGAGCGGATCGATGATGCGCTCGATGAGGCTCTTGTCGAGTTCGGTCGCCTGACCGAAGGTGACGAGTTCGACCTGCTTGCCGAGCTTTGCCGCCAGATCGCGCACGAGGCGCGGGAAGCGGCTGAAGACGTAATCCATCGGCATCATGCGGATCGACATCACGGCTTCCTGGAGGTCGCGCGCGTTGCGCTCCAGTTGCGCCATGCCGTTGAACAAGCGGTCGTGCAGCGCCGGGTCGAACGTGCTGGTGGTTTCCGCGAGCATCGCCTGCGTGATCACCAGTTCGCCGACGAGATTGATCAGCTGGTCAACCTTCTCGACGCCGACGCGGATCGAGCTGCCTTCGCCCGCATTCGCGGCAGCCGCCGGACGCGCCTTGCGATCGCCTTCGGCGGATGCGTGCGCGGCCTTCGATGCGGTCGCTGCCGGCTGTGGTGCCTCCGCAGCGGGTGCAACGATTGCGGCGGTGGCAGGCTGAACGGCCTGCTCGACAGCGGGTTGAGCGACGGGCTGCGCAGCCACGGCAGGCGCCGCCGCTGCAGAAGCCGCCGCTGCAGAAGCCGCCGCTGCAGAAGCCGTCGCAACAGCAACGGCCGGCTGCACGACTGCGGCAGGCGCCCCCGCGCCGCCGCTCGCCATGCCCCCCGCAGACGCCTGCGCAACGGGCGCGGCTTCGGGCGCGCGAGGCGCGTCCTGTTCCGCGCCGTTGGCCGGCGCCGCGCCGCGGCCGATCTCGATCTGACTTTCGTCGATCACGAAACAGCACACGGCGACAATATCGTCGGACGACACATCGGATTCCAGCCACAGCGTGATGTCGCCGCCTGTCTTCACCTGCCCGACGATTCGGCCCAGGTTGCCCAACTCTTCGGTCAGGAGTGCCTGGTCCTTTTCCCCAACGCCCCGTAGCGTAATTTTCAGATGGGGTCCTGCGACCGCATCGGATGACGCAGCGCCGGTCTTTGCCGGTTCGTTACCTGCCCATTCGCCTGCGGCTTCTACTGCCTGTTCGACCACGTGTTCGGGTGCATGTCCGTTCGCGGCCGGTTGCGAGACGGCCGGTGCCGCCGGTGCCGCCGATGCTGGAGCGGCGGCTTGCGCGGGCGCCTCGCCGCGGCTTTCCGCGTGCAGCCGTTCGAGCTTCGCGCAGATCGCGGCCGCGACGGCCGCATCCGGCTCGGCGCTCGCGCGGTAATCGGCGAGCTGGCCCGAGAGCACGTCCTTCGTTTCGAGGAACGTGTCGATCATGTCCTTGCGCAGCACGAGTTCGTTGTTGCGCGCGCGGTCCAGCAGCGATTCGAGAATGTGCGTCGTCTCGGTCAGCGCAGTGAAGCCGAACGTCGCCGCGCCGCCCTTGATCGAGTGGGCCGCGCGAAAGATGGCCGCCAGATCCTCGGGGTCGGGCTGGCCGACGTTCAGATTCAGGAGCAGCTGCTCCATCTGCGCGAGCAGTTCGTCCGCTTCGTCGAAGAACGTCTGATAGAACTGAGTGATGTCGAGTGTCATGCCTGTGTCACCGCGAAAGTCCTGTCTGGCTTGCTATGCCACTTCCATTTGTCGTTTGCCGCCGCCCGTCGCCGCGCTCACGCGAGCGCTGCGACCAGCTCGGTCAGCATGTCGGGGTCGAGCGGCTTTTCGATCCAGCCCGTCGCGCCCGCGTCGCGTGCCGCCGCCTTGAACGGTTCGCCGGATTCCGTCGTAAGGACGAGGATCGGCGTCGTGCGATAGGCCGGGTTGCCGCGCAGCGCGGCGATCAGATCGAGGCCCGTTCTGCCCGGCATGTGCTGATCGGTCAGCACGAGATCGAACGGCATCGCCAGCGCGTTTTCGAGCCCTTCGTCGCCGTCGGCCGCGAGCGTCACCTGATAGCCGGCACCCGTCAGCGTCGCGGCAAGGATTTGCCGCATCGCCGCCGAATCGTCGATTGCCAGAATGTGCCTGATCATTCCATCCTCACTGCGCTCACGATGGATCGCGGCTGCGCCTTCCGGCGCGCGTTCGCGATCCGCTGTCTGTCATTGCGTCGCCGTTGCAGGCGCCGCGCCCTTGCCAGCCACGCTTTGCTCGACCACGGCCGTTTCGGCCGCGCCGTTCTCCTTCGCGTCAGGCGCTGCGGCCTGCGGCGACGGCTGCGGCGAAGCCGGTTGCGGGCCGGCCTTCGCTCCATTCACACCGGATCGCAAGGCGGGTTGCGGCCCGGGTTGTTGCCCTTGTTGCGGAGCGGGTTGCGTGATCTTTTGCAGCAGCGGCTTGCCGGCTCCGGCTGCGTCGTTCGACAAGGTGGTCGACGACGTGTCGTCGTGCATCATGGCTTCTTCCGAGCGCTTGTTCAGCACGATGATGCTGATGCGCCGGTTCTCCGGATCGAGCGGGTCGGCCTTGTTCAGGTTTTGTGTCGACGCGAGGCCCAGCACGCGCAACACCTTGGTCTCGTCCATGCCGCCCGCGATCAGCTCGCGGCGCGATGCGTTCGCACGGTCCGCGGACAGCTCCCAGTTGCTATAGCCCTTGTCGCCGCCCGCGTACGGCACGGCGTCGGTGTGGCCCTGCACGACGATGCGGTTCGGCACGTCGTTCAGCGTGTTGCCGATCGCCCGCAGAATGTCGCGCATGTACGGCTGGACGACGGCCTGCGCGGTCGCGAACATCGGGCGCTTCTGCGTATCGACGATTTCGATGCGCAAGCCTTGCAGCGTCGAGTCGATGCGAATCTGCTGCTTGAACTGACGCAGCACGGGGTTCGCTTCGATCGCGGCCATCAGCTTCACCTGCAGGTCGTGCAGACGCACCTGTTCGTGGCGCTCGACGGCGCCCTGCAACTGCTGCATCGCCTGGTCGTCGGCGCGCATCGCCGTGTGCTCGGCGCGGTTCGTCGAGCCTTCGCTCTGACGCGTGATGCCGTCCCGGTCGGTCGAGATGTCGCGGCCGCTCGCCTTCATCATGCTCGAATCGACGGCGCTGCGGTCGCCGCCCCACAGCGTGAGCTTCAGCGGCTGATTGAAGTAGTCGGCGATGCCCTTCAACTGCGCCGACGATGCCGAACTCAGCAGCCACATCAGCAGGAAGAAGGCCATCATCGCCGTCATGAAGTCCGCGTACGCGAGCTTCCACGCGCCGCCGTGATGGCCGTCCTTCTTCGGCGCGGCGCGCTTGACGACGATTGCGCGGTCCTTGTCCTTGCTCATTGCCCGATTCCTCGCCTGTGTCCGCCGTTACTTCGCCTTCACGCGGCGCACGTGCTCTTCCAGCTCGGCGAACGACGGGCGTTCGGTCGAGAACAGCACCTTGCGGCCGAATTCGACGGCGATGGCAGGCGCGTAGCCGTTCAGGCTCGCGAGGATCGTGACCTTGATGCACTGGAACATCTTGGTCGACTCCTTGACGCGCTGCTCCGCGACGCTCGCGAGCGGACTGATGAGGCCATACGAAAGCAGAATGCCGAGGAACGTGCCGACCAGCGCCTGCGCGATCATTTCGCCGAGCACGGCGGGCGGCTTGTCGGCGGAGGCCATCGTGTGCACGACGCCCATCACGGCCGCGACGATACCGAATGCGGGCATCGCGTCGCCGACCTTCATCAGCGCGTGCGCGGGTCCTTCGCCCTCGGCGTGATGCGTTTCGATCTCTTCGTCCATCAGGCTTTCGATCTCGAAAGCGTTCATGTTGCCGCCGACCATCAGGCGCAGATAGTCCGTCAGGAATTCGACGATGTGATGGTCCGCCAGGATCTTCGGGTACTGCGTGAAAATCGGACTCTTCTGCGGATCGTCGATATCCGCTTCGAGCGTGAGCGTGCCCTCCTTGCGCGCCTTCGCAAGCAGGACGTAGAGGAGCGCCATCAGCTCCATGTAGACGTCCTTGTTGTACTTGGCGCCCTTGAACAGCGTCGGAATCACGCGCAACGTAGCCTTGATCGTCTTCATCCCATTGCCGAGGATGAACGCGCCGAGACCCGCTCCAGCGATCATCAGCACTTCGACGGGCTGCATGAGCGCGCCCAGGTGGCCGCCCTCCAGCGCATACCCGCCGAAGACGGACAACAGCGTAACGAGTGTTCCCACGAAAATCAGCACTGCCGAGCCCTCACGAAAGTCGACGGAGACCGTCGTTATTCAGGTTTACGGCAAACGATTGGAAAACTTTGGCGGATTGGATTCTGGAGCGGGGCGGTGTTAACCAGAGGACGCGCACGCGCATGCAAAGAGCCGCCGCACGTGCAGATCGGCCGTGTGGCGCACGCTCACGCGGACGCCTCCGCGCCGCCCGGCAGCGCTTCCGCGGCCGCGGCGGACAGCTTGCCGACGGCCGCTTGCGTTCCGCCGCCGTGGGCGTCAGCGGCTTTGCGGGTCTTGCCGGCGCGCGACGGCGGTGCGCACAGCCCGCATACGAAGCCTTGATGTGGGTCATGTGCATGGGCGACAAAATGCCCGCGGCAGCGGGTGCAGGGCGTCGTCTGGAGCATGCCGGAGTCGAAGAAGCGCACCAGCGTCCACGCACGGGTGAGACTGAGTACCGGCTCGTCGAGGTGCAGCCGCACGTGTTCGAGATACAGCCGGTACGCTTTGACGATCGAGTGGATCGTCGCGCAGCCGCCACGCTGCGACATGAACCGGTAGATGTTGTAGAACAGCGAAGCGTGAATGTTCGGCTGCCACGTCGTGAACCAGTCCGTCGAGAACGGCAGCATGCCCTTGGGCGGCGACTCGCCCTTCACTTCCTTGTACAGCCTCGTGAGCCGGTCGCGCGACAGCGTCGTTTCCGCTTCGAGCAACTGCAGACGCGCGCCGAGTTCGATCAGTTCAATCGCCAGGGTGATTTCCCTGACTTCGAGCATCACGCTTTTTTGTGCCATCCGCCTCGCTTCCCGCGTCCGTTGCCCGTTTCGCCTTTTCGGCGCGCGGTGCGGCGCGCCCCGGCGGGAACGGTGAAAGAGCGCCGTCGCCGGCGCGCGTAGGATTGCGTCTGTCTGCGTGTCTGCGGCGCACGCGCGCCGGCCGGCGTCAGCCGATCTGCTCGACAGGCTGTCCAGCCATCAGGATTGCGGAATGCGCTTGGGCGACGACGCTCGCTTTGCCCTTGTCGGCGAGCGACGAGAGGATCTGGTGATCGTCGAAGCGGAAGCGGCACAGCAACTGGTTCGACGCGGCCAGTTTGACGGTCTGCGCGAGCGACAGATTGGAGAGCACGTCGGCAAGCTGCTCGGAGATGCCCATGCGGAACATGCCCATTGGCTTGTCTTCGCGCAGCAGGCGCTGGGCAAGCAGCAGATACGACAAGTTCACTTCCCTAATTTCATTGAGCATGTCGCTTTGAGCGCTCATGAATCCCCCGATTCGATCTGGCTGGTCAGGCCTATGTAAAACGTTTGCTCGCTCGCGTTAAAAAAGCAGCGAACGGCACGCTTATGGTCAGCATGCATTTTCTCGAAAGGGCTAGCCGACGGGAATCGGACATCCGCCTCAATTGGTTGACGGAAAAATCCAGGATTTCTGTAGGTCTTTTTCCTACAAATTTTCGATGCGGGATCTGAAACGGCATTAAGGCGCATTGAAAGCGCAAGCCGACTGCATGCGAGTAGGTGCGAAAGGATTGGGAAGCGGATTATGCGCTCATATCTGAAACCCGACCAAGCAATTTTGCGCCGATAGCTGCGGCAATGCACAATAAGATCGGACGAAAGCGTGGCGCAACATGCTGCGCCATCTGGCGCAAAGAGCGGGGGATATTGTCTATATGCCAGTCGCGGCGAGCATTCCAGCAGCATCCGTACACTTATTACGCATCATGTTTCGCGCTGTAACAACGTTAAGTGTTTGAAAAATAGCTCGAATTGGCGCGCCCGATCCCGATAATGGGACCTAGGGATAACCCGATTGGGTTTCCTGCGACGGGCGGCGGCACACCGCGCCCAACCGTCCGACAGGCTTCCGCTTTTTGCCACACGCCAGGGCAGCGCAGCGCGAAGCCGTTTTGCAAAAGGAGATCACGCATGCGAATCGCACAAATCGCGCCGTTGTATGAAGCTGTCCCACCGAAACTCTATGGCGGCACAGAACGCGTCGTGTCGTATCTGACCGAAGCGCTGGTCGATCTGGGTCACGATGTGACGCTCTTCGCGAGCGGCGATTCGGTGACGTCCGCCAAGCTTGAAGCCGCGTGGCCGCGCGCGCTGCGTCTGGATCCGACGATCCGCGACGCGCTCGCTCCGCACATGCTGCTGCTCGAGCGTGTGCGCAAGATCGCGCACGAATTCGACGTGCTGCACTTTCACCTCGACTATCTGCCGTTCCCGCTCTTTTCGACGCTGGACACGCCGTTCGTGACGACGCTGCACGGCCGTCTGGATCTGCCGGAACTGCAGCCGGTGTTCGACACGTTCACGGACGCGCCCGTGGTCTCGATTTCGGATTCGCAGCGTCTGCCGCTACAGCAGGCGAACTGGCTCAACACTATCTACCACGGCCTGCCGGACCAGCTGCTCACGCCGCAAAGCGACAAGAAGCCGGAATACCTGGCGTTCCTTGGCCGCATCTGTCCGGAAAAGCGCGTCGATACGGCCATCAAGATCGCTGCACAAAGCGGTTTGCCGCTGAAGATCGCCGCCAAGGTGGACAAGGTCGACCAGGAATACTTCAAGTCGGAAATCGAACCCCTGCTGTCGCAGGCGCACGTCGAATTCATCGGCGAAATCAACGAGGCGCAGAAGCCGGAGTTCCTGTCGGGTGCGAAGGCGCTGCTGTTCCCGATCGACTGGTCGGAGCCGTTCGGCCTCGTGATGATCGAGTCGATGGCATGCGGCACGCCTGTCATCGCGTTCAATCGCGGCTCGGTGCCCGAAGTGATCGACCACGGCGTGACGGGCTTCATCTGCGAGGACGTGCAGGGTGCCGTGGCAGCACTGCAGCGGATCGACGAACTGTCGCGCACTGAAATCCGCTCGCAATTCGAGCGCCGCTTCAGTTCAAAGATCATGGCGCAGAACTACGTCGACAGCTACACGGCGCTCCTCGAAGCAACGCGCCGCCCGATGCTGCGCCGCGTGGCAGTGGGCTGATCGTTACCGGTCAACTCTGCCGGAAGGCGTAATAGACGCGTAAATTATTCACGTCAATCGTTTGCGCGACCGTTCAAGCCTTCCGTTCAAATCGCTTCAAGAAAAAGCCGCCCCCTCGGGCGGCTTTTTTTATTCCGATCGATCAAACCGGACCAGTAGTGGAAACGCTTTCTTAAATGCACTTTAACGCCATCAGTGCTTCCTCGTATCTCGAACGCCTTTGGCCGCAATTAAGGAATCCGCATGCGGCGCATACAGCCTGATCACCTTCAAATGGCTTTCATCGTCTGACCTGATTACGCCTCGCCGATCAGAAAGCGCTCGCGATTTTTGCCGGCAATCCACTTGGGCGGCTTTCCCCGGCCGCTCCATGTGCTTCCCGACTTCGGGTCCTGATACTTGGCGGGCAGCGGCGCCTTCTTGGGCGGGCGCCCACGGCGGGCCGCCTCTACAAAACCGAGGTCATTGGCGCTCAGTCCGTACTCCGCGATTTTCTGGCGGATTTCGGCAATCACATTGCCGACTTCATGACGGCGCGCTTCGTCCGCTTCTGCCTGCAAGCGAGCAATTTGCGCCTTGAGATCTGCGTATTGCGACATTTGGGCTCCCCTCTTTTTTCTAAAGTGGTTAGCACGGAGATTAGCCGGTGCAAACGAAATTCGCAATGGAGATGAATACGCCTATCAAAAGTTTTCGTCTGAGTAATTTATTAAATCCGATTGAATCGTTCAAAGAGCCGGCTTTTATCACGAAATAATTCCGCGTTCGTGAATGACAATTCTTGACACTCCGTTTCCTCAACGGTGCTTAAAATTTCCGCTCGCAAGCGCCGTAGCGCGCGCTTCCTATCCTTCAATTCCCACGCACTTATTAGGATTACATACGATGAATCTCTTCAAGCGCCTAGCGGCGGAGCTGTTCGGCACCTTTTGGCTCGTTCTCGGTGGCTGCGGCAGCGCCGTCCTCGCCGCAAACTTCGCAGGTCCTGTTCACGGCCTCGGCATCGGTTTCGTCGGCGTGTCGCTTGCGTTCGGCCTAACTGTTCTCACAATGGCCTATGCCATTGGCCATATTTCCGGTTGTCATCTGAATCCGGCGGTGAGCGTCGGGCTGACCGTCGCCGGCCGCTTCCCGGCACGCGACCTCGTGCCGTACGTCGTCGCGCAAGTGATCGGCGCCGTACTCGGCGCCTACGTGCTGTCGGTCATCGCTTCGGGCAACGCGGACTTCCATCTGGTCTCCAGCGGTTTCGCGACCAACGGTTATGGCGAGCGCTCGCCCGGCCACTATGCGATGCCGGCTGCATTCGTCTGCGAAACGGTGATGACGGCATTCTTCCTTTTCATCATTCTCGGCGCCACCGACAAACGCGCGCCCGCCGGCTTCGCGCCTATTGCGATCGGCTTGTGCCTGACACTGATTCACCTTGTTTCGATTCCCGTCACCAATACGTCGGTGAATCCGGCGCGCTCGACGGGTCCCGCGCTCTTCGTCGGCGGCGCTGCTGTCGACCAGTTGTGGCTCTTCTGGGTCGCGCCCATTGTCGGCGCCGTGATCGCGGGCATCGTATATCCGCTCGTTGCAGGCGACACCCGGCAATCCGAAGACCCGCAAGGTACGCGGGTCACAGCCTGAAGTTCGTTGATCCGTCTAATAGAAAACGGGGCGCTGCAGCGCCCCGTTTTTGTTTGTTTGCGAGCAGGCGTTCCGCATTAATAGATGGTTCAAATGTAAGGCAGGTTTACGGTCGCATTTACTGCGTCCGTATGAGCAATCTGGCCGACGGAAGATCCAGCTCGCTTTGGCCCGCCACGACTGGGCCGGCGCGTGGCGCTGCCGCTCGCTTGTCGGCATCGGCGAGTCCGACGTTGGAAAAGCTTTCGCGGTGCGCATTGCCCGCTTTCACTTCGTAACAACCTGTCGCAGCCCAATCCGCCGACGATGCGTAGATTGAACCTGTACGGCAAACACGCCGCATTCACAGGAGAAGCAACATGAAGCGCATCGTCACTCACGTGCTCGTCGCAGCTGGACTCGCCGCTGGCGCATGCGGTGTCGCACAGGCGCATACGAATCTGAGCATCGGCTTGTCGCTCGGCGCGCCCGCTCCGGCGTACGTCGCACCGGCGCCGGTGTACGCGGCTCCGCAACCTGTCTATTACGGCAACCGGTACTGGGGCGACCATCGCTATGACGGCTATCGCTACCGACACGACCGCGACTGGAACCGCGGCCGCGGCTGGGATCACGACAACCGTTGGAATGACAACCACGGCAACCACTGGAACGAGAACGGCCGTGGTTGGGGGTACCACGACTAAGGTCTCGACGAGGCCGTAATCGAGGGATCGGGGCAAGTGAGGAAGCCCTCGTCAGGTAGCGCCTCGCGATGAGACCTCGGGCGCACTCCAACGCCGATTTCTCGACGCCTTGCATGGCGCGCGTCCCGTTCTCGTAATGGGCCGCGCGCCGTGTGAATCGGATGCGTTGTGGGTTTTACGCAGTCAGCTCGTCATCGAGTTCGAAGAGCTTACGCAGATGGTGCGCGACGGCCGCTTCGAAGTTATTGCCGATGCGCGGCACGTTCGGCAGGCGCGCGATCAGATCGGGATTCGCGTTGTTCATCATGAACGGATGGCCGACCGTTTCGAGCATATCGATGTCGTTCATGTTGTCGCCGAACGCGACACACCTGGCCACCGATATGCTCAGCCGGTCAAGCACGAACTGCAACGCGCGCCCCTTCGACACATTCGCTGTCATCACCTCAAGACAATCCGGCAGCGAGTAAGTGACGTACAGCGCCTCGCCGAATGCCCGCTGAAGATTGGCCGCCACCACGGCGAGATCGGCCGGGTCGCCGATGTAGAGCGCCTTCGCGATGTCGGCGCCGTCGTGCTGCTGAAGATCGATTACGTTGTAAGTAAAGCCCGAGTCCTGGTGATAGCGCAGCAGGTGCGGCGCATCGCGGTCGATCAGCCATTCGCGGTCGGCGAACAGGTTGACGATCACGCGCCCGTGCTCACCCGCGATGTCCGGTTTGATCAGTTGCTGAACGACGTTCGGACGAAGGTCGTCGGCGAAGATCATTTCATCGTCGGGCGCATGAACGCGCGCGCCGTTCGATGTGATCAGATACGGCCGGATGCCCAGCACATCACGAATGCCAGCGACGTCGCAATAGTGGCGCCCGGTCGCGATGACGATGGGCACGCCCTGCGATTCGAGCGCACGCATTGTGCTGATCGTAAAAGGATCGACCTGATGGTTGCTGTTCAGTAGCGTTCCATCGAGATCACTGGCGATGACTTTGTACATGGGAAGGCGGGCAGGCGGCGTCTGAGAGCATCTATTTTATCGCCTCCGGGCGCGCGCCTTTCCGTTCACCGTTCACCGTTCACCGTTCACCGTTCACGGCTCGCGATCGACGCGCTCCTCCGGCGTCGAAGCGCTTATCCGGCGCCGAAGCGCTTACCCGGCGCCGATTCGCGCGGCCTCGCGCTGCGCGAGTTGCAGCGCACCGTGCGCCGAGTCCGCAATCGGCGCGCGCAGACGCGCGCGAAACGGCGGTGGCACATACTCGCTCAATGGCTTTCCGAGCCCGCCGCATAGCGCGACAGGCAACTCTCCCGACGGGTCAAGCGCGGCAATCATCTTGCCGATCTCCTCGCCGGCTTGCCGGAGCAGCCGCGCCGCAAACGGGTGCTCGCGATGCGCGACGACGACAGGCGCAAGGCTCGCATACGCCGTCTGATTCGCGTCGCACAACCATACGACGAGTCCGTCGCGATCAGTTGCGCCGACATGCTCGACAAGCGCTTTCGAGAACTCGTCGGCGGGAACGCGACCGTCGAGCGCCTGCTGCGCGTGCACGATCGCGCGCAAGCCGAGCCACGCGCCGCTAGCTTCGTCGGCGGACGGATAGCCATAGCCGCTGACCATGCGGCTTGCGCCGCCGCGGTCGAGCCCGGCCGCCACACTGCCCGTCCCCAGCGCGACGATCACGCCCGGCTCGCCACCGTGCGCGCCGAGCAGCGTGGTATAGGCATCGCTTTCGATTGCGAGTCCGGCCAGCGCGGGCGCCTCTGCGCGAAACGCAGCCAACCAGTCCCGGTTGTTGACGCCCGCAAGTCCACAGCCAATTACGCAGCGCGACCAGTCTGCGGCAAGGCCGGCACGCTCGAACGCCTGCGCGCTCGCGGCGAGGATGGCTTCCCAGGCGCGCTCGACACCCAGACCGAGTCCCGATGGCCCGGCCGTGCCTTGCGCGAGTTCGTGACCTGCGGCGTTCGCCAGCACGACGCGCGTGCCGGTGCCGCCACCGTCGACGCCGATCAGATAGAGGTTTTGGTTCATCGATGTGCTCAGTGATGTCTTATGGCATAGCGTGGCAGGTCCGCCCGCTCGCGACAATTAGCCGAATGGCCAGGTTGCGGCCGCATTCCGTTCCGCTATGCTGGCGTGGCCTGATCGACGGACGATCAACCAACCATGCAGGAGCCTGAACGTGGCTGAGCAGCGATGCAACTGGGCGACGAGCGAAGCGCTCGCACACTATCACGACACCGAGTGGGGCGTCCCCTCGCGGGATGACCGGCATCTGTTCGAAATGCTGGTGCTCGAAGGCGCGCAGGCCGGACTATCGTGGTCGACGATACTGAACAAGCGCGACGGATACCGGCGTGCCTTCTCTCACTTCGAGATCGACAAAGTCGCCCGCTTCTCCCAGCAAAAGCTCGACGCACTTGTACTGGATGAAAGCATCGTGCGACATCGCGGCAAGATCGAGTCGGCGGTGACGAATGCAAAGGCCGTCCAGCAGATCCAGGTGGAGCATGGTTCATTCGCGGATTTCGTGTGGTCGTTCGTCGACAACACGCCGATTCAGAATACGTGGACGACATACAAGCACGCGCCGGCGTCGACGGAAGTATCGGATGCGCTCAGCAAGGCGCTGAAACGCTACGGCTGCAAATTTGTCGGCACAACCATCTGTTATGCGTTCATGCAGGCGGTGGGCATGGTCAACGACCATCAGACGGACTGCGCCTGCCGTATGCGATGCGCGACGCTCGGCAAGAAAGGGCGCACGAAAATGTCGAAGTGATGCGTTCGGCGCCGATCTCGTGAAGGTTGTAGTGCGCGCTCATGTCGCGCCGTTGCAACACAAAACGCGTTCGCGATTTCTGCGTGTCGCGGCAGACCACCATATCCGGGTCCTATTCCTCGAACGATGACCCCAAAGTGAAAACGGCGGTGTGGCTTCTTTCGAAGCTACACCGCCGTTTGGCGTGCTTTCGCGTGCCGGAAGCGTGCTTAGTGCAGCTTCTTCGGCAGCATCTGGCTGCGCAGGCGCTTGTGCAGGCGCTTTACTGCAGCTGCCTTCTTGCGCTTACGTGCCGTCGTCGGCTTTTCGTACGACTGGCGCTCACGCAGTTCTGCGATCAGGCCATTTTTTTCGATTGCGCGGCGGAAGCGGCGGATTGCCACTTCGAACGGCTCGTTTTCCTTCAGAAGAATCGTCGTCATGTAATTCCTAAATACGCTTGATACGGTTAATGGCGTGGCGGTTAGCCCACTCACGCGCCGGCCCTCCGGTCGTTCCAGACTCTGGCGAAGCACAACTGAAACGAGAGGCAAAGCGGCCACGGAGGCCGGAAAAGAGAGGTGGGAGTTCACCGCGAAACGCGGGCAGCGCACGTTGCAGCGCCGCGCCTAGCTAGCGTTTCGCCACCAGCAACCCATGACGAAACGAGCAAAGATCTCAATTCACTCCCGATGATATCAGGAAATGATACTGCCGGCCAGCGTTTGTTGATCGTGGTCAGGCACTTGGCGCGCCCGGACGCCCAGACGACTGAAGCGCCCGTGACGTCCGTTGATTGATCGCCTTTAAGAAAAAAGCGCCAGACTTGCGGGTTGCCCCACTTGAGCGTCGCAGAAAAACCTCTGCCGTCCGGCTGTCCATTGCACATTCGTCTACGCCGCAGATCGAGCCGGCGATCAAACCGATTATCTCAAAGTTGAGGCGCTACGACCGCGCAGCACACCTACGACGACGACGCCTAAAGTTTGCCAGCGTCGCGCCGTCAACCATGGGAAGGCGGTCGACGCGGCCCGAATGCGGCGAAACTTCGCGACAGCGCGACGCTGAAGGAGTCCAGCCTCCAACCGGAACCGACATGACGATCGAAGTGCTCACCCGTGTCGTGCAGTTGACACACGAAATTCACGCCGCAGTTAGCCAGCGCGACTGGCTGCGCGCAGAGACGCTCGTCTCGGAACGCTCACCCCTGCTGATGTCGCTGAAGCAGGAACAGCCTCCACATGCGCTCGCGCTCATTCGTGAAATCCAGACTCTGGACGAGCAAATCAGCGAAGCCGCTCGCGTCGGCCTCGATACGCTGACGCAGGAAAACGCGAAGGCGCGGCAACGAATTCAGTCGGTCCGCCAATATCACACCATCGGCATGCTATAGGCGCAGGTTCACGAGGACCGATCGCCTTGAGACGCAGTGCGGGATGCGCTCGTCAACAAAACGTCGGCCGTCGCAAAAACTAGCCAGCCGGCATCAACATCGCGCGCGACGAATTGCGTAATCGCATGGAACGCGAATACTCCGCGCACCACCGCCCGTCCGTCGGGCGACCGTCGAGCCCACCACCTGTCGCAGAAGCCTGCGCCATAGCGCGGCAATCTGGTCATTCCGGCTTCACGCACTGGCGAAATAGCAATGTGACGAAGCGGTGTGCCGGCATCGGGAGCGGCCCGATGTCTGGCGCCCCTGCGGCGCGTGAAGCCGAGGCAGCTGTCCGACACTCGAAATCCGCAGTACGCAATCCGCTCCGCAAATGGCACCCAAAGCCACGCAACAGCAACCGCGAAACGACCGGTCGCCGACTCACCAGCCAGCTCAATTCGCCTTGCCTCTTCCCCGCCGCGCTCGACGAAGCCAGCACAGAACGCTCATTCTCAGCGCCGACCTCTTCACGCCCGCCACACCTCTCCGGTCGGTCCGATCGGCCATTCGACCAGCGCTTGTTCACACATACGCATCGATGGCTCCCTAAAGTTTTTTTCTGCACCGCCGTCAACCAGGACAGGCGGCGCCATTCGCAAAAAGCAGCGCGACGCCGGTAGCCAAAACCAGTCATCTCCTGGCGCTTAGCATACGAGGACGCAAAAATGCTGAACATCAACACCAACATCATGTCGCTGACCGCGCAGCAGAACCTGTCGGGTTCGCAAAGCGCGCTGTCGCAAGCCATCAATCGCCTGTCGTCGGGCAAGCGCATCAACACGGCAGCTGACGATGCCGCAGGCAATGCAATCGCTACGTCGCAAACGGCGTCGATCAACGCGCTGAACCAGGGCGTTGCAAACGCGAACGACGCGATCTCGATGGTGCAGACCGCCAACGGCGCGCTGAGCTCGACGATCGACAACCTGCAACGTATCCGCCAGCTGGCAGTTGAAGCAGGCGACGGCTCGCTCGACTCGAACGCACTGAGCGACCTGCAAGCGGAAGTTTCGACGCGTCTGCAGGAAATCAACCGCATCGCCGGTCAGACGACGTTCAACGGCCTGCAGATCCTGTCGAGCGCCGGCACGGTCAACTTCCAGGTCGGTGCGTTCTCGGGCCAGACCGTTGGCATCAACTTCGGCGCTTCGGTGTTCGACAGCTCGGGCCTGAGCGTCAGCGGCGTCGACATCAGCACGAGCGCAGGCGCGCAATCGGCACTGTCGCAGATCGACGCGGCACTCGCAGCGATCAACACGTATCAGGCAGCGCTCGGCGCACAGCAGAACACGCTGTCGGCTACGGTGACGAGCACGCAAACGGAATCGACCAACATGAGCGCCGCACGCTCGCAGATCACCGACGCTGACTTCGCGCAAGAAACGGCGAACCTGAGCAAGGCGCAAGTGCTGCAGCAAGCTGGTATCTCGGTGCTGTCGCAAGCGAACTCGCTGCCGCAGCAGATCCTGAAGCTCCTGCAGTAATCGCTTGAGCTGCGCGCGTGCAGCATCGCACCGCGCAGCCTGATTCAATGCATCGACACCGACAGGAAGGCTCGCCTTCCTGTCGGTGTTTCAGCCGATACCGTCCTGCCCGACACAGCCGAGCGGAGCTACCAACATGACGACCACCACGACGAGCACGACTTCCACGACGACAACCGATCTGTCTTCCCAACTGGCGGCAGCGGCACAGTCGATCATCAGCGGCGCGACCAACTCGACGATGGACGTCAATTCGCTCGTTCAGACTCTCGTGGCGGCGAAGACGGCTGGTCAAAGCGCAATCATCACCAACAAGCAGACCTCGGACAACACCGAGCTTTCGGCAGTCGGTCAGATCAAGTCGGCGCTCTCTTCTCTCGATACCGCGCTGGCGGGTTTCCTGAACGGCACTGCGCTCGCGCAGATGCAGGCGGCCGTCACCGGCACGGGCGTGACGGCAACCACCGGCACGGGCGCCGTGGCGGGCACCTATTCGGTCGCCATCACGAACGTGGCGACGGCCAGCACCGCGCGCCTGAACCCGATCGCAACGGGAACCACGTTCAACGCCGACACGCTCAGCATTCAGGTCGGCTCGGGCGCTGCAACCAGCGTCACGATCAAGGCCGGCGCGTCGCTTACCGACGTGGCGAGCGCGATCAACAAAGCCAACGCCGGCGTGTCCGCAGCCGTCATCACGTCCACCGACTCGTCGGGCAACGTCAATCAGTACCTCACGCTCACCTCGACGCAGACCGGCTCGAACACGGCGATTTCCATTTCCGATTCGGGCGGCGCCAATGCAGCACTCGCGTCCGTCCAGTCGAGCACGGCCGGCGTGGACGCGAACGTCAGCGTCAACGGCATTCCGACGACCAGCGCCAGCAATACTCTCACTAATGTACTGAGCGGCGTCACGCTGGATATTTCGGGCGCAGCGGCGAATAGCACGCAAACGCTCACCGTATCGGCCAATACGTCGGCATCGACCGACGCGATCCAAAGCTTCGTCACCGCGTACAACAACTATGTGACGACGGCCAGCAAGCTCTCGTCGTACGATTCGAGCACGTCGACTGCCGGTCCGCTGCTCGGCGACTCGATGACGAACGGCATCACGAACGGCCTGGCCTCGCTGATCAGTGCGGGTGTCAAAAGCGGCACCACCACCTACAGCCTGGCGTCGATCGGCCTGAACCTCCAGCCGGACGGCACGCTGACGGTGGACAGCACCGCGCTGCAAACCGCGCTGACGTCGAACCCCACAGCCGTGAACGCGATCTTCAACAGCGGCACCGGGATCGGTGCGAAGCTGGATACGTTCATGTCGTCGTACATTCAGACGAGCGGCATCATCGATCAGCGCACGCAGGCGTTGAACCAGGACCTGAGCAACCTGAAGGACCAGGCGACGCAACTGACCGATTACTCGAACGAACTGACCGCGCAATACACCGCGCAGTTCAGCGCGCTGAACACCCTGATGGCGCAGATGCAGAACAACACGAACTATCTGACGCAGCTGTTCGGTGGCAAGGACAGCGCCGGCGCGCTCGCGACCAACAAGTAATCGGACGGCCGCGCAGCAGCGCAGGCATGACGCCGCAAAAAGCTGCGGCCAGCCGGTCAAACCGGCTGGCCGCAGTACGTAGCGTCACGCTTCAGACAGCGGACCGAGTATTCAGATGCAGTTCCCACATCCGATGGAATGCGTCGACGAGGTTGTTCGCAAAGCGCGGCGCATCGCACATCGGCGATAGCCTCGTCTGCTCGCGCAGCCCCGCACGCAACGCTGCCAGCCGGTCCGGGTCGGACGCGAACGCAACCGCCTTCTCGACGTACGCGTCCTTGTCTGCCGCCACCCATTCGCCGAGCCCGGCCGCATGAAGCAGGCTTTCGCAGATATGCGTGAGAAAGCGATCGCCCTTCAAGCCCAGCACCGGCGCGCCCATCCATAGTCCCTCGGCCGTCGTCGTGCCGCCCCCATACGGAAACGGACTCAACGCGATATCGAGGCGATTGTATGCCTCCAGATATTCGACGCGCGACGACTCGCCTTCGAGAATCAGCCGGCTCGCGTCGATGCCATGGCGCGCGAAACGCTCGATCGTCTTGATCTGCAGATAGTCGCTGCCCAGGCCGATCGCCTTCAGGAACAGCTTCGAGTCCGGCACCCGATGCAGCACGCGAGCCCACAGCGCCACGACATCGTCCGTCACCTTGATGAGCTTGCCGAAATACCCGAAGGTGACAAATCCGTTCCGTTCCATCGGCAGCGGCCCGACATCCGGCGCATTGTCGGGCGGGGTGAAGCACAGGTAACTGTCGGGCAACCGCCACGCCTTCTCGACGAAGTGATGTTCTTCGCTTTGCGGCAACGTATGCGGATCGCCGATGAAGTAATCGATGAACTCGCAGCCGGTCGTTGCGAAGAATCCCAGCCAGCTGACCTGCAGCGGCGCCGGACGCCACGCGAAAACCGGCAGCGCGGTGAACGCCGTATGGCCGGACAGATCGATGAGGATATCGAGGTTGTCGTCGCGAATCTTCTCGGCAGCCTCCAGGGTCGACAGCTTCTCGATCGAATGCCACGCGGAGAAATGCGGCTTCAGGCGCGCCGTGATCGCGTCGTTCTTCTTGTTGAACGTCACATACGCGATCGGATCGATACGCGTGCGGTCCAGATGCCCCATGATGCTTTCGAGGAAGATGCCGACAGGATGGCCGCGCAGGTCGCCTGATACGAAACCGATCCGCAGCGGCCGCTTGCCGTCGTACGAAGAAGGCGCGTGCGTGAACGGTTTAGCCCCGGCGGCCGCCAACTGGCCATAGCGCACGGCATGCTCGCGCATGTCGAGCGCGGAATAACGCGGCGAGCCCGGCATCGTGAACAGCAGGCGCGCATAGGTCTCGATCGGATCGCATCCGAGTTCCAGCGCCTTCACGTGCATCTCGAGGCCTTCTTCGATCGCCCCGCGAGCCTGCAGAATGTCGCCGAGCGACAGATACTTCGCAGCGCTTTTCTCGCCGATCGACAGTGACTTGTTGACCGCCTCCAGCGCTTCATCGAGCTGACGGTCCTCGCGCAGCGCATTCGCGAGCATCAGCCATGCGTGATCGTCCCGGGGTGATAGTTCGAGCGCGTGACGAAGACTGAGAATCGCGGCCGGCTGTCTCTCGAGGTGGTAATAGATCAGGCCCAGGCCACGGTAGGACGGCTGATGCTCCGGATCGAGTTCGATCGCCCGCCCGCAGGACTTCAGCGCATCCTCGTGGCGTCCAAGACCGCACAGCACGCTGGCCAATGTGCAGTGCGCGTCTGCGAACTCCGGACTGATCAGGAGCACTTCGCGGCACTCGCTCTCCGCTCCGTCCAGGTCGCCCGTGTCGCGCAGCACGCAGGCGAGCGTGTTGCGCGCCTCGACATCCTCGGGACTGAGCGCCTGCCGAAGGCTCGCGAGCGCGTCGGCCAGCTCGCCGCGCTCGCGCAGCAGCAAACAGAGGCTGTGATGCGCGGCCCAAAGATTCGGCTGCAACGCCACGGCCTTGCGGAAAAGGTCGATCGCCAGTTCCGGCTTGTCCTGCTCGCGCAAGACGTTGCCGACGTTGTTGTACGCAACCGCATATTCCGGATTCAGCTCGATCGCCTTGCAATAGCTGGCCAGCGCTTCGTCGAGTTCACCCATGTCATGCAGCGCGTTGCCGAGGTTGTTGTACGCCTCCGCATATCCCGGTTGCAGGCGAATGGCTTCCGCGCAGGCGCGCATCGACGCATCCGGCTGCTTCGCCTGACGCAGCGCATTACCGAGATTGTTATGCGCTTCCGGATAGTTGAATCTCAGGCCCAGCGCACTCTTGTAGCTGACGATCGCCTCGTCGAAGCGGCCGAGATCCGCCAGCACGTTGCCGAAATTGTTGTAGTAGATCGCGTCGGGCCGTACCGCGAGCGACTGCTCGATCAGCTTCACGCCGACGTCGGTCCTGTGCAGCTGGCACGCGAGCAGTCCGAGAAAATGCAGCGCATCCGGCTGCTGCGGGTCTGCCCGCAGCACGTCCTCGTACAGCGAACGTGCGGCATCGAACCGGCCAGCGCGATGATGGCCGAGCGCCTGTTCGATCGACGCCGGAATATCGGCAATGCGTTCAACCTCGCTCATGTTCACGACGCCTCGTTTTTCGTCTGCAGCCGCTGCGCGAGGTTTTCATCCCACATTGCATGCAGGGCGTCCTCCAGGTGGCGCGCGAAGCGCGGTGCATCGCACAGCGGCGACGCGAGCACCTGCGCACGCAGCCCGGCGCGCAGATCGCCCACTGCCTGCAGATTGGCGGCGAACGCAACGGCTCGCCCGATGTAGTCGTCGCGGGATTGCGCGATCCACGTATCACCGAGTCCCGCCGCATGCACGATGCTCTCGACGATGTGCGAGACGAAGCGATCGCCGTGCATGCCGAGCACGGGTACGCCCATCCACAGGCTCTCGGCCGCTGTCGTGCCCGACGAGTACGGGAACGGGCTCAGCGCGATATCGACGCGGTTGTACGCATCCAGATAATCGCCGCGCGCCGAGAACCCTTCGAGCAGCAGTTGCTCCGCGCCGATCCCATGCATCGAGAAGCGCTTGAGCGTCGTCTCGCGGATATCGTCGAAGTCGAGCTGTGCGGCCTTCAGCAGCAGGCGAGAGCCCGGCACGCGGCGCAGGATCGCCGCCCACGTCGCAACGACGACATCGGTCATTTTGGTGAGCCGGCCGAAATAGCCGAATGTGACGACGCCGTTTTTCAGCGCGGGCAACGGGCCGACTGCCGGCGCGCGGTCCGGCGGCGTGAAGCACAGGTAGCTGTCCGGCAGCCGCCACGGCTTTTCGACGAAGTGATGTTCTTCGCCCTGCGGCAGCACGTGACGGTCGCCGAGCAGGTAGTCAATCGCCTTGAGCCCCGTGCTCGCGAAATAACCGGGCCAGCTGACCTGAACGGGCGCGGGCTTCCACGCGAACAGCGCAAGGCGGTTGTGCGTCGTATGCCCGGACGCATCAATTAGTACATCGATCTTGTCGTTGCGGATCTGCTGGGCAGCGGCGAAGTCGCGGATGCCCGCGATCGACTGCCAGCTGTTGAAATGCGGCTTGAGGCGGACGGTCAATTCGTCTTCCTCCCGTGATGTCTGGTAAGCCACCAGTTCAACGCGGGCGGGATCGAGACTCTTGACCACGTTCTCGAGAAAATACCCGACGGGATGACACCGCAGATCCGACGACACGATCCCGACGCGCAACGGCCGTTCGGTGCGCGGCGCCATGCCGACGAGCCAACTCCGGAACGGCTGGGCCGCCTCTTCCACAACCTGTGCAAACTTGCGCGCCTCGTCCAGATACTGTTCGGGCGTCGTGCCCGTGGCGTAGTTCAACGCAGTCAGCCGGTTGCTGCGCGGCTCGAGCTCAGCCGGGGCCCGCTCGGTGGCGATCTGCCATGCCTCCAGCGCCGCCGGCAGCTCGTCCAGCGAGAGCAGCACATTGGCGAGATTGTTGTACGCGCGTCCATTGCCGGGCTGCAATTCCAGCACCTTGCAGAACGACTGCACCGCATCGTGATACTGCTTCAGCCCACGCTGCGCGATGCCGAGGTTGTTGTAGGCGTCGGCGTGCTCCGGCTGCATCTGCGTGACCAGCCGGAAACATTCGGCAGCGGCAGCCACCCGGCGATGCGCCGCCATCACGTTGCCGAGCGCGAAGTAGTAGTCCGGCTTGGGATCGCGACTGATCGCCTCCATGATCAGGTCCGCCGCCCGCGCATGCTCGCCGCTGCGATACGCGACCATGCCGCGCAGATTCAGCGCGCCGGCATGCGCCGGATCGATGGCGAGCACTTCACGGCACAGCTCGTCCGCTTCGTCGAGCCGGTCGCTACGGCACAGTGCATCGGCGCGCGACAACAACTCGTCCGTCGTCTCGCCGCTCAGGTCGGCAAACTTGAATTCGCTCATGAATAGATGTTTCCGTCGAAAAACAATGCGGGAAACAGCGGGTTTAATCGGAAAATGACCGGACTGAAAAAACCCTGCTGCCAAATCGTGCACGCAGCACGCCATACTTCGATTCTGGCAACAGTCGACCTACGGCGATCTCTCGATTAAACCCCGCAAATGACCGCAATTCGCGGGCTTATGACGACGCGCGCGGCCGATGCCCGCTCACTGCGTGCCGGCCATCGTCCGCTGAAACAGCTCGCTCTGGCGTTGACGGAATACGGCGAGATATTCAGAGAAGCCCGTCTCGCGGACCGCGAACTTCAGGCCGTCGAGCATCAGCAATTCGGCCCCGAGATGTCGGATCGGGCTCGCCGAGGTCGGCATGGTCAGCGCGTTATAGTTTCTGACCCGCCACTGTGGCTGGGTGCACAGGAGCAGCGACGCCATCCGCTCGATCAGGAACACCTTTGCCGGCGCGGCGTCCTTTACGTAGGTCACGGACTCATTCAGCCCTTCAGCCAGTTCGCCCACACCGGATTCCGCAATCGCGAACAACTGGTCGCACAGGCCGATCCATTCGGCCCAGAAAGCCGGTTTGGCGACCAGGTAATTGCAGAACACGATCTCCTTCGACGTCATCACCAGCGTGTTGATGTCGAGTGAAGGCATGATCTGCTTCAGCGCGCCAACCAGCGTCGGCGCGATACCCGGATGCGCATGGCAGGCGTGCTCGAACACATTGAGGTAGAACGCGCCCACGTCGTAGAACATCGGAAACGTGACGACATCGACGTCGTCTGGCGTTTCCGCCAGAAACCGAAATACCGTTTCGGACGACAGCCTGCTCTTCGCGCCGAACTTAGGCGAAAGGAACCCGTATCCCTCGTTCGGGTTCAACGGGTTATTCAACAGGAACTGGCGGATGGGCCAGTATTCGTACCAGTCCGGGCGCCCGCCTGTGTTGTCGAGCGGAATGAATCCTGCATCGAGAGACGCGCGCGTCTCGCTGGAATAGAAAATCTGATAGACGTTCGCTTTCATTCGATCACTCATTTACGCGCCGCAACCTGCTACCCGGCGAGACCGATTTCCGGCACCAGCGCTCACCGCACATCACGCCTGCGCCGGCACTGCCTTGATCACGTATTGCAGCGGCAACGCATCGCGTACGGCCGCCTCGCCATCGCCGCCCGCCGCCGCGGCCATCGCCTTGATGACGGGAAGGAACGTTTCGCGCTGCGGCTCGTGGAAGATGCGGCGCGCGCCGTCCTCGATCCGGTAGCCGGTCTGCGCGAACATCTCGAGCATCGTTTGCAGCGTGAACCAGCGCAGATGCGTGCGATCGAGGAGTCCCATATCGGCGTAACGCAGATCGCCGTAGCTCAGGCGCGCCTGAATGCTCCAGTGCTGCATGTTCGGGATGCAGGCCACCACGTAGCCACCGTTGTTCGCGGTCAGCGCGGCATGAATCTTTCGCAGGACATTCCAGGGATCGCGCAGATGCTCCAGCACATCGGCAAATACGTAGCAGTCCGCGGCCAGATCGGACCTGAAGCGCGCCTCGTCGACCGACTCGATATCCAGAACGGTCACCTCGTCGCAATGCGCGCGGGCCAGTTCTGCATATTCGGGCACCACCTCGATTCCGATGTAATGCACGCTGGGGTTGAGCTTGCGGTACTCCCTCGCCAGCGCTCCCGAGCTGCATCCCACCTCGACAATCCTGCGGACGTGGTTCGGCATCAGTTTCAGCAGTTCGTCGTTGTGAATGTGATGGACCGGAGTCTGTTTCATGGCGAAGGGAAAGTAGATGGAGACGGGTGGCCCGAGTATAGGCAGCGACCGTCGCGTTCAATCCGCCAATCAAAGCGGACTATTGCACCTTTTTCGTTTGACCGACGGCCTGCGCGCCGCCTCACCGGTGCTCTCCGTTTTTTCGCCCAGTCCTTCGCCGATCCACACCCCTTGCCGTGGCCGATGAGGTATCGCATCATCGCCGGATTGATATGCGCTAGTCCGATTCAGGCGGAAACAACAACAGTGAAACCCATCAGGCTTGTTTGTGCGACCCGTTCGCCACGAGAAACGTTTTTGACGCACACCGCGCTCGGACTCTCGCTCAGTCTGTATCGCTTTCCTCAGGCCCCGGAGTTGCTGCTCTTCGATAACAATACGCGTGGACTACCGGTTGTTTATAACGTCGCGATCGATGCGGCGAAGAAAGATCCGGCGATTCTCGTATTCGCACACGACGATATCCTGCTCAACGATTTCTACTGGGTGGAACGCATTCGCGAAGCCGCGCAGCATTTCGATATTGCAGGTGTCGCGGGCAACCGGCGTCGCGTCGCACAGCAAGCGGCGTGGGCTTTCGTGAAAGCGAATCCCGATGTGGACGGATCGCAGCCCTCGCATTTCAATTGGGATCAGCCGCAATACCTGAGCGGAGCGGTGGGGCACGGCAAGATGTTTCCGTGCGAAGTCTCCCGCTATGGTCCTTCGGGTGTCGAATGCAAATTACTTGATGGCCTGTTGCTGATTGCCGATAGCGAAAAACTCGCTGCGCACGACCTGCGCTTCGACGAGCGCTTCGACTTCCATTTTTACGACCTGGATTTTTGCCGCCAGGCCGAACTGCGCAACATGAAAATGGGCACCTGGCCGATCAGCGTCGTGCATGAAAGCGCGGGCGCATTCGCGACCCCGCGGTGGCATGCCGGCTACAGAAAGTATCTGGAAAAATATGGCGAGTGATGGCCGGCGTTGAGGCGCATGCCCGCGTGAGATTCCTCGTGGGCGTGGCATGCGCTGATACGGCGCACTCGCACGCGCTGTCCGGATGCGCGGCGACCCACGCGTGCCGCTTCTCGTGAATCTTCAGCACGCGCGCGACCATCTGCGGATATTGCTGGACGAACGCCTTGTTAATGTTTAGAAACCCGTAGTTATCGAATTCGACGTTTGCGATACAGCAAGTGATTGCCGTCGTCGATCTGCGCAACGGCCAAGAGCGGGTCGAGCTAGACCCATACGTCGACTTTGCCATTCTCGAGCGCTACGCGGCCCGTCTGAATGCTGGAGGTCAGGCGAGGCCCGAATCATGCCCGTTTTTTTCGTGACGACAGAAATGGTGACTGCAGCCGTGAGCCACCCCGTCGGTTCGATGGATGCAAATGGAGCACGCTGAGGCAGAAAAGCCCGAAGTCGCCGTAAGCACATCGCCGTTTCCAGAGAGAGAACCGGAACGAGAGAATGAATGCAAAACCGCGGGGAGGTAAGTCGGAGATGGCGCGCCCGGCTGGGATCGAACCAGCAACCCCTGCCTTCGGAGGGCAGTACTCTATCCATTGAGCTACGGGCGCATTCGGCGGAAATGCTCGGCGAAAAGCGCTGCAAAATCACAGGGTTGATGCGACATGCGGCGCCAGAGCGAGACCGAGAGGATACCTGTTTTCAGGCGACCCGTCCACCGCGGTCCCGACCGGTGCGGTCCGCCGAGCCGTCGAAGGCGATGTCCAGTCAGTCGCAAAAAAGCGCCAGAACCGAAAAAAGTCCGCGTAAACGCCTACTGAACACGCTTCCGGCCTGCGCACCGGCGCCGAAACCTTCCGTCTATAATCGTCCGTGGCTTATCAAGAACAAAGTCGTTGCCGTCGCGCTGTACCGCTCACAACACCCATGGGAGACGAGACAAGCATGAGCGAAGCACCACACGGAGCCCCGATCAAGACCCCCGGACAGCTGATCGCCGCAGTCATCGCCGGCTTTGCTGTCCCCATCGCCATCATCGTTCTGCTCGCCTACTACGTCGACAACTCGACTCGCACAGGCGCTGGCACCGATGGTCTGTCCGACGCCGTCGTCGACTCGCGCACCGCCCCCATCGCCAAAGTCGACATTCGCGACGCCAACGCGCCGCGCGTCTACAAGACGGGCGAGGAAGTGTACAAGGCCGTCTGCTCGGCCTGTCACGCGGCGGGCGCGGCGGGCGCGCCGAAATTCACCAACACGGGCGACTGGGCGCCGCGCATCGCTCAGGGCTTCGACACGCTCTGGCACACCGCGCTGACCGGCAAGGGCGCGATGCCCCCGCGCGGCGGCACGAGCCCGGACGACTACAGCGACTATGAAATCGGCCTCGCCGTCGCTTACATGGCGAACAACGCGGGGGCGAAATTCGCCGATCCGCCGAAGCCCGTGCCGGGCCAGCCGGCCGCAGGCCCCGCGGGCGCATCCGGCGCGGCAGCCGCTTCGGGCGCCGAAGCCGCATCGGGCGCAGCAGCAGGCGCGTCCGACACCGCCAGCGCACAGGCCGCCGCCGCGATGGCCGCGATGAAGAATGTGCCGCAAACCGCCGCACCCGCATCGGGCGCGCAAAGCGCGGACGCATCGCAGGCGGGAAAGGCGCTGTATCAGCAGGTCTGCCAGGCCTGTCACGCGGCGGGCGTGCTGAATGCGCCGAAATTCGGCGACAAGGAAGCCTGGGCGCCGCGCCTGAAAGACCCGATCGACACCATCTACAACTACGCGCTGCACGGCAAGGGCGCGATGCCGCCGAAGGGCGGCTCGAACGCATCGGACGCGGACGTGAAAGCCGCCGTCGATTACATGATCAGCGCGGCGAAATAAGCAGCGCGCATCTTAAGCCCCAGCCGCAACGAAAAATCCCCGCCTCGTGCGGGGATTTCTCATTCATGCGGCATGCGCGGCCCGCGCATCACGCCTTCTGCAACAGCGCCTTCAGACTCGCGAGCCGGTCTTTCGGCGTCATCGGCGCTTCTTCCGGCGTCGGCGGCGGCGCTTCGTCGAGGCCCATTTCGGGGATGAAGCGCGACGGCTCGCACACCACCGTTTCACGCGCCCGCTTGCGCTTCTTGCACCAGTTCAGATGCAGGCTGCGCTGCGCGCGCGTGATCGCAACGTACATCAGCCGACGCTCTTCCTCGATGCGCGCATCGTCGATGGGGCCATCGTCCTCGGTGCCGCCGCGATGCGGCATGATCCCTTCCTCGACGCCCACCAGAAACACGTGCGGATACTCGAGCCCCTTCGACGCATGCACCGTCGACAGACGCACCGCATCCGGGTCTTCGTCCTTGCCTTCGAGCATCGACATCAATGCGACCGTCTGAATCAGACCGAGCAGATTCTTGCCGGTGTCAGAGAGCCCGTCGGCGGTGTCATAGCCGGTCTGCTCCGCACCTGCTTCCGGTTCAGGCTTCGTGCCCTTCCGCTTGAGCCACTCGAGAAACTCCAGCACGTTCTGCCACTTCGCCTGGGCCTGGCGTTCGTCGAATGCGTCGTACAGGTACGCTTCGTAGTGGATCGCTTCCATCATGTCGTCGAGCACGGACGTTGCTGCATCTTTCTCGGCGCGGTCTCGCAGACGCCGCATGAAATCGCAGAACACGCGCAGCGGTTCGACCTGCCGCGCCGACAGCCGCGCCTCGATGCCGCCCATGTACACCGCCTCGAACAGCGACACCTTCGCCTGCCCCGCGAACGCGCCCAGCGCTTCGAGCGTCGTGTTGCCGACGCCTCGGCGCGGCGTCGTGATCGCGCGAATGAACGCGGGATCGTCGTCGGCGTTAGCGATCAGCCGCAGATACGCGCAAATATCCTTGATCTCGGCCTTGTCGAAGAACGACTGGCCGCCCGACAGCACATACGGAATGCGCTCGCGGCGCAGCACCTGTTCGAAGATGCGCGCCTGGAAATTGCCGCGATACAGGATCGCGTAATCGCGAAACTGCGTGCGGCGCTCGAACTTATGCGCCGACAGCCGGAACACGACGGACTCGGCTTCGTGCTCTTCGTCGTTGCACCCCGTGACGGTGATCGTGTCGCCCATGCCGTGCTCGGACCACAGCTTCTTCTCGAAGAGCTTCGGATTGTTCGCGATCACGTTGTTCGCCGCCGTCAGGATGCGCACCGTCGAGCGGTAGTTCTGCTCCAGCTTGATCACGTGCAGCTTCGGGAAATCCTTGCCGAGCTGCGCGAGGTTTTCGAGCGTCGCGCCGCGCCAGCCGTAGATCGCCTGATCGTCGTCGCCGACGGCCGTGAACGCGGCGCGCGGGCCGGCGAGCAACTTCACCAGTTCGTACTGGCACGCGTTGGTGTCCTGATACTCGTCGATCAGCAGATAGCGCAGCTTATTCTGCCAGCGGTCGCGCACCTGCTCGTTCTTCTTGAAGAGCTCGGCGGGCAGGCGGATCAGATCGTCGAAATCGACGGCCTGGTATGCGTGCAGCGTCGCGACATAGTTGCGATAGACGATGGCCGCCTGATGCTCGTCCTCGTTCGACGCAATCGCCATCGCCTCTTCCGGCATGATGAGCCCGTTTTTCCACAGCGAAATAATCGTCTGGATCTTGCGGATGAAGCCCTTGTCCGTCGAGCCGACCTGTTCCTGGATCATGCCGAAGCAGTCATCGGAATCCATGATCGAGAACTGCGGCTTCAGGCCGACGTGCTCCGCCTCCTGGCGCAGGATCTGCACGCCGAGCGAGTGGAACGTGCACACCGTCAGCTGGTTGACGGGCACCTTGCGGCCTTCCTTGCCGGGCGCCGTCAGTGTCTTGCCTTCGAGCAGCTTGCCGACGCGCTCGCGCATTTCCGCGGCGGCCTTGTTCGTGAAGGTCACGGCAGCGATATGACGCGGCTCGAAGCCTTTGTTTTCGATCAGGTGGGCGATCTTCTGCGTGATCACGCGCGTCTTGCCGCTGCCCGCGCCCGCGAGCACGAGGCAAGGACCGTCGAGATAGCGCACCGCTTCGCTTTGAGCGGCATTCAGGCCTGCGGACATCGTGTGTGGATCAGAAATGAATTGAGGGCGCTGCCCGACGAACGAGCGGCGCGGGAATATGCGGCGAGACGGCTTGAATGGCGCATCGTGTTGCGGGTGCACAGAGGCGGGTGCATGGCGCTTGCCGAACGATCCGCCGCGCTTCCGTCTTGCATCTATCTCTTGCGCCACGCACTTGATTCCATGCGCTTTTTGCCGTTCGCGTGAGAACCGCGATGTTAACACGAATGCTCTCGCGAATGCCTCGGCTCATGCCTTCACGAC
The DNA here is from genome assembly GCF_900108945.1 of Paraburkholderia diazotrophica. Classification (GTDB taxonomy): domain Bacteria; phylum Pseudomonadota; class Gammaproteobacteria; order Burkholderiales; family Burkholderiaceae; genus Paraburkholderia; species Paraburkholderia diazotrophica. Next base: position 46,062 of record NZ_FNYE01000025.1, read on the forward strand.
AGCAGCGACGCAGCGTGCGCTGAAGCCGTACGCCGCGAGCGCAAGCGCGTCCGTGCCACAATTGCGCCGTTGCGCGCCGGCCCCCGCGGCGCGCCGCTTTTGCAGGGAACACGCATGTCTTCATCGCTGAAAATTGGCTTGATGGGCTACGGTTTTGCCGGCGCCACCTTTCACGCGCCGGTGATCGAGCACTGCGGACGCGCGAGTGTCGCCGCAATCGCCACGGGACAACCCGACAAGGCTCGCGCCGACTATCCGAACGCGCGCATCGTCGCCGACATCGACGCGCTGCTCGCGCTGGCGGACATCGAATGCGTCGTGATCGCGACGCCGAACGACACGCACTTCGATCTCGCGCGCCGCGCGCTCGAAGCGGGCAAGCACGTTGTCGTCGACAAGCCCGTCACGCTCACGGCCGCCGACGCGCGCACGCTCGCCGATCTCGCGCGCAGCGAGGGCCTGCTGTTCGCGCCGTTCCACAACCGCCGTTGGGACGGCGATTTCCTGACCGTGCGCGAACTGATCGCAAGCGGAGAGTTGGGCCGCATCACGCATTTCGAATCGCATTTCGATCGCTTCCGTCCGGGCATCCGGCAGCGTTGGCGCGAGGAGGCATCGCGCGGCGGCGGTTTGCTGCTCGACCTCGGCCCGCATCTGATCGACCAGACGCTGACGCTCTTCGGCACGCCCGAGACGGTCTATGCGTCGGTGAAGGCGTATCGCGACAATGCGAGCGCGCCGGACTACGTGCACCTGCTGCTCGGCTACGCGACCCATGAAGTCGTGCTCCACGCGAGCGCGCTGACGGCGATTGTCGCGCCGCGCTTCACAATCCACGGCACACGCGGCAGTTACGTGAAGAACGGTCTCGATACGCAGGAAGATCAGTTGAAAGCGGGCCTGCGCCCCGGCGACGCCGGCTTCGGCGGCAGCAACGAGGCGGGCACGCTGCGCGTGCTCGAAGGCGAACAGGAAGTGCAGCGCGAACTGCCGACGCGCGACGGCGTCTATGTCGAGTTCTATCGCGCGCTGGCGGCTTCGATTCGCGACGGCGCGCCGTTCCCGGTCAGCGCGCAGGATGCCGTCGACGTGATGACGATCATCGACCTCGCGTCTCGCAGCGACAAGGAAGGCGTGCGGTTGCCATTCCGGCGCGGCGTGTGAGCTTGGGATAACGCTACGCCTGCGTTTTGCCTTGGTCCCGACGATTTCGCCCAGGCGTTCGTCGGGCCTGTAGCACCATTCAGGGTTCCGCGTCGCGCGGAACGCTTGCCGCCGGCCCGCACGGCGGCGGCCTCACGGGCGACGAGCAACGCGTGCTGAATCAGGAGCTCGATACGGCGGCCGCGGGCATCAATCGCTGATCTGCAGCTGGTCATCGGAAAACGCGGCACCTTACCGGCGGCCGCGGTTTATTCGCCCATTGTTCAGGCAAATCGACCGCTGGAAGCGCGGTTTCTCCAGCCGATTTTTGATGCGCGACGCGCCGCCGCCATCCCGCGACGCGCGTCGCACATAGAGTCGAAACCTTTATTTGACAAGCCTCCCACCGTCGCGTACATTCGCCGCACGCGTCGGGAGAGCGCGCCACCTGCTGTCGTCTTGAGCACACAGCAGCCAGCGCCGCCGAAGGGGCACACCCGCAAACTCTCAGGCAAAAGGACCGAACGCGTCGAAAAAACCGCTCGTCATCTCGTCCTAACGACTTAGTCGAATGAGCGCGCGTTTTTCGCACTCTGGAGAGCGGCAGTAGCGCCGATGCACACATGCTGCACGCGCAAGCTGCCCACCGAAGGGGCGCGCGCAACGCCAGCCAGCCACTCGCTGACGGCGGCGCAATCTCTCAGGTATCGAGGACAGAGGGGGCATGCAGTAATCGCTCGTTGGCCCACAGTGGGATCAGGCCGCGAGGGGTTTCGCCGCATGGCCTTTCCTGTTAGCGACGCCCGAGGCCCCGATGACCGAACTCAAACACACCCCGCTCCACGCCACGCACCGCGCGCTGAATGCCCGCATGGTCGACTTCGGCGGCTGGGACATGCCGGTAAACTACGGCTCGCAGATCGAAGAGCATCGCGCCGTGCGCACCGACGCCGGCATGTTCGACGTGTCCCACATGTGCGTCGTCGATTTCACCGGCGAGCGCGTCCGCGCGTTCTTCGAGCGCGCGCTGGCCAATAACGTCGGCAAGCTGCAAACGCCCGGCAAGGCGCTCTATTCCTGTCTTCTGAATCCGCAAGGCGGCGTGATCGACGATCTGATCGTCTACTACTTTTCCGAAGACCATTTCCGCGTCGTCGTGAATGCCGGCACGGCCGAGAAAGACGTCGCGTGGTTCAACAAGCTCAACGACTCGGAAGGCTTCGGCCTCACGATCGAGCCGCGCCGCGACTACGCGATCGTTGCCGTGCAAGGTCCAAACGCGCGCGAAAAAGTCTGGTCGACGGTGCCCGCCACCCGCGCTGCCAGCGAAGTCCTCAAGCCGTTCAACGCGGCGCGCGTCGCCGATACACCGTTCGGCGAGCTGACTGTCGCGCGCACCGGCTATACGGGCGAAGACGGCTTCGAAATCATCGTTCCCGCCACTCACGTCGAAGCGCTGTGGAACGCGCTTCAGGCACAAGGCGTGCGTCCTGCTGGCCTCGGCGCGCGCGACACGCTGCGCCTCGAAGCAGGCATGAATCTGTACGGCCAGGACATGGACGACAACGTGTCGCCGCTCGATGCCGGTCTCGCATGGACCGTCGATCTGTCCGCGCCGCGCGATTTCATCGGCCGCGCGAAGCTCGAAGCGGACGGCTCGAAGTCGTCGTTCGTCGGCCTGATTCTGCACAAGGACAACGGCAAGGCAGCGGGCGTGCTGCGCGCGCATCAAAAGGTCGTCACGCCGCAGGGCGTTGGCGAAATCACGAGCGGCACGTTCTCGCCGACCATGCAGGAATCGATCGCCTTTGCGCGCGTGCCGACAGGCGTGCAGCCGGGCGACGTCGTGCACGTGCAGATACGTGACAAGGCACTTCCCGCCAGCGTGGTTAAACTGCCATTCGTGCGCAACGGCAAAGTGCTCGTGAGCTGATCGATACCCGAGCTCGCGATGAGCGTCACGAGACAGTCACCAGACAGACACTAAAGCGTCGCGTGCGTCCCATCCATCAAGTCAACCGAATCAAACCGTTTTAGGAGCATCCGATGAGCATCCCGGCCGATCTGAAATACACCGAATCGCACGAATGGGTCCGCACCGAAGCGGACGGCACGCTGACGGTCGGCATCACCGACCACGCGCAAGAAGCGCTCGGCGACATCGTCTTCTTCGAAGTGCAGCAACTGGGCCAAACCGTCTCGGCAGGCGATACCGTCGCCGTCATCGAATCGGTGAAGGCGGCTTCCGATATCTACGCGCCCGTCTCGGGCGAGATCATCGAAGCGAACCCGAACGTCGCCGATACACCCGATGCCGTGAACGGCGCGCCGTACGACAACTGGCTGTTCAAGATCAAGCCGGCTGCGGGCGCATCGCAGGACAAGCTGATGGACGCTGCGGCATACGGCAAATCGATCGGCGAATAAGTCATCTACCCACGACAGGCGCGGCGTTCGCGACTGGCGAACGCCGCGCCGGCAGGAACAATCAATGAAGCTCGAACACCCGGATCATCTGATGAACCGCACTCCCCTCTCGCTCGCCGCGCTCGAAGTGCACGACGCCTTCGCTGAGCGGCATATCGGCCCCGATGCGGCCGATCAGCAGTCGATGCTCGAAGCCCTCGGCTTCGCATCGCGCGCCGCGTTGATGGACGCGGTGATTCCGAAGACGATCCGCCGCCAGGACGCGCTGCCGCTCGGCCCCTTCGCCCAGCCGAAGAGCGAAGCCGAAGCGCTCGCCGCGCTGCGCGAACTCGCGGACAAGAATCAGGTGTTCCGCTCGTACATCGGCCAGGGCTATTACAACGCGCACACGCCGACTGTCATCCTGCGCAACGTGCTCGAAAATCCGGCGTGGTACACGGCCTATACGCCGTATCAGCCGGAAATCTCGCAGGGCCGTCTCGAAGCGCTGCTGAACTTCCAGCAGATGATCGTCGACCTGACGGGTCTCGCGATCTCGAACGCTTCGCTGCTCGATGAAGCGACGGCCGCCGCCGAAGCGATGACGCTGCTGCAACGCGTCGGCAAGCCGAAGTCGAACATTTTCTACGTGGCAGACGACGTGCTGCCGCAAACCATCGAAGTCATCAAGACGCGCGCGAAGCCGGTCGACATCGAAGTGAAAGTCGGCCCGGCCGCCGATGCCGCTAGCGCGAATGCGTTCGGCGTGCTGCTGCAATATCCGGGCGTCAACGGCGACGTGCTCGACTATCGCGCGCTCGCCGACGCGATCCACGCAGCAGGCGGCCACGTTGTCGCCGCCGCTGATCTGCTCGCGTTGACGATCCTCACGCCGCCGGGCGAGTGGGGCGCGGACGTTGCAGTGGGCAATTCGCAGCGCTTCGGCGTGCCCGTCGGCTTCGGCGGCCCGCACGCTGCGTACCTCGCCGTGCGCGACGAGTTCAAGCGCCAGATGCCGGGCCGTCTGGTCGGTGTCACCGTCGACGCGCAGGGCAATCCCGCGCTGCGTCTCGCACTGCAAACGCGCGAACAGCACATCCGCCGCGAAAAGGCGACGTCGAATGTGTGTACCGCGCAGGCGCTGCTCGCGATCATGGCGAGCATGTACGCGGTCTATCACGGCCCGCGCGGCCTGAAGATGATCGCGCAGCGCGTGAACCGCATCGCCGCGCTGCTCGCTGAAGGCGCGAAGCAGCTCGGCTACACGCTCGTCAACGAGACGTTCTTCGACACGCTCACGTTCGAAACGGGCGCGCGCACGCAGGCGCTGCACGACGCGGCGACGGCCAAGCGCATCAATCTGCGCCACGTGAGCGACACGCGTGTCGGTCTGTCGATCGACGAAACCACGACGCGCGCCGATCTTGCCGATCTGCTCGCCGCATTCGCGCAAGCGGCGTTCGTCAGCGACGTGCCGCAAATCGATGAACTCGACGCGAAGCTCGCTCAATCGAACACATTCCCCGCAACGCTCGAACGCGAAAGCGCGTATCTCACGCATCACGTGTTCAACCGTCATCATTCGGAAACGGAAATGCTGCGCTATCTGCGCAGCCTCGCGGACAAGGACCTCGCGCTCGACCGCTCGATGATTCCGCTCGGCTCGTGCACGATGAAGCTCAACGCCACGTCGGAGATGCTGCCCGTCACGTGGCCCGAGTTCGGTCAGATCCATCCGTTCGCGCCCGCCCAGCAAACGGTCGGCTACCGCGAAATGATCGATCAGCTCGAACAGATGCTGGTCGCGGCCACCGGCTACGCGGCCGTGTCGCTGCAACCGAACGCCGGCTCGCAAGGCGAGTACGCGGGCCTGCTGATCATTCACGCTTATCACGAGTCGCGCGGCGAAGGTCATCGCAACGTGTGTCTGATTCCCGCGTCGGCGCACGGCACGAACCCGGCGTCTGCGCATATGGCGGGCATGCAGGTCGTCGTCGTCGCGTGCGATGCGCAAGGCAACGTCGATATCGAGGACCTGAAGAAGAAGGCCGGACAGCACGCCGACAAGCTCGCGGCGATCATGATCACGTATCCGTCGACGCATGGCGTGTTCGAGCAGAACGTCCGCGAAATCTGCGAGATCGTGCATGCGCACGGCGGCCAGGTGTACGTCGATGGCGCGAACATGAACGCGATGGTCGGCCTCACCGCGCCGGGCCAGTTCGGCGGCGACGTCTCGCACCTGAACCTGCACAAGACGTTCTGCATTCCGCACGGCGGCGGCGGACCGGGTGTCGGTCCCGTTGCGGTCGGCGCGCATCTGGCGAAGTTCCTGCCGAACCAGACGTCGACGGGCTACGAGCGCGACGCGAACGGCATCGGCGCTGTCTCCGCTGCGCCGTATGGCTCGGCGTCGATCCTGCCGATCTCCTGGATGTACATCGCGATGATGGGCGCGAAGAATCTGACGGTCGCGACGGAAGCCGCGATCCTCAACGCGAACTACGTCGCGAAGAAGCTCGCGCCGCATTACCCGGTGCTCTACTCGGGCCCGGGCGGACTGGTCGCGCACGAGTGCATTCTCGATCTGCGTCCCATCAAGGAAACGAGCGGCATCAGCGTCGACGACGTCGCGAAGCGTCTGATGGACTACGGCTTCCACGCGCCGACGATGAGCTTCCCGGTGCCGGGCACGCTGATGGTCGAGCCGACCGAATCGGAGTCGAAGGAAGAGCTGGACCGCTTCATCGAGGCGATGATTGCAATTCGCAACGAAATCCGTGCTGTCGAAGAAGGCCTCAGCGATCGCGAAGACAATCCGCTGAAGCATGCGCCGCACACGGCGGCTGTCGTCGTCGCGAATGAATGGGCACATGGCTATGCACGCGAGACGGCGGCGTATCCGCTGCCTTCGCTCGTCGCGAAGAAGTACTGGCCGCCCGTCGGCCGTGCGGACAACGCGTATGGCGACCGCAATCTGTTCTGCTCGTGCGTGCCGATGGCGGACTACGAATAAGGCCGCATTCAGCCCATCGATATGTTGAAGTAATGTGAACCGCGCGGCGCGTCGAAGCGTGTCGCGCGGTTCTGTCCATTGTTCTGTTGCTTGGCGCGTCAAACCGTTACCATCACACACCGACTCAGCCCAACGAAGGAGTTTTGCATGGTGCGACAGGTGCGAATGATGCAATTCCGGACACATCGTACGCGTGCGCCGCAACAACGCATTTCCGCCTCGCCGCTTGCGGCGCTATTGATGATGGCCGCCGCGTTCTGCGCGCAAAGCGCACACGCCGCGATGAACCTCTGTGCCGCGCCTGCGCTGCAAACCAGCGAGCGCACCAACGCCGATCCGGGCGTCAAGGCGCTGGTAAGCAATGTTCAGGCGCATCTGACCGAGCCTGCGCACGCGGTGCGTCAATTGCATACGGAAGGCACGCTGCCGCATGAAGACATCTACGATCAGAGCAAGGACGCGGAGAAAGACCTCGATCTGCTGCGCGACGCCGCGCTCGCGTGGCGCGCAACCAGCGACGACCGCTATCTGAAGCTCGTCGACCGTCTGCTGTATGCATGGGTGACAACCTATGAGCCGTCGTTCAATCCCATCGACGAAACGCCGTTCGAAGGACTGATCCTCGCGTACGACATGACGGCGAGCGCGCTGCCCGTCAAGACGCGCAACGCGACGATGGCTTTCCTCACGAAACTCGCCAACGGCTACATCGCGCAGATCGACGCACAAAAGCGGCCGCTGACGGGCACATTCCGAAACAACTGGCAGAGTCATCGGGTCAAACTGATAGCGATGGCGGCGTTCACGCTCGACAACCGCAAGATGATCGACGCGGCGCAGCGTCTGTACGTCGAGCACGTCAACGACAACATCGCGCCCGACGGCACGACCGTCGATTTCGGCGAACGCGATGCGCTGCATTACGTGACCTACGATCTTCAGCCGCTCGTGACGGCCGCGCTCGCGGCGCGCCGCCACAACCGCAACTGGCTCAACGAGCGCGCACCGAACGGCGCGACGCTTGCCGCCGCGTTGAACTGGCTCGCGCCATATGCAAGCGGCTCGAAGACACACGACGAATTCGTGCATTCGAGCGTGCCGTTCGATGCAAAGCGCCGCGAAGCCGGCATGCCCGGCTACAGCGGGCAGTGGGACCCGAAGAATGCGGCCGAGCTGTATCACCTCGCCGCGCGGCTCGACGGACGCTATACGCCCGTCGCGCTGAAACTGGCACCGACGCCGCCCGCGTGGCTCGCCGTGTGTCTGCCTTTGCCGGCGCGTTGATCACGCGTCGCACATTGGTCGCCGTATCCGGCACATTCTGCTGCCGCGTTACCCACGCAGCGCAGCACAAACGAAATTCTTGTTAGCAGGAGCAGTCATGGCAGTCAGCGTTTTCGATCTCTTCAAAATCGGCATCGGTCCGTCGAGTTCGCACACGGTCGGTCCCATGCGTGCAGCGCTGATGTTCGCGCAAGGGCTCGAGCGCGATGGGCTGCTCGACAACACGGCATCGGTGAAAGTGGATTTGTACGGCTCGCTCGGCGCCACGGGCAAGGGCCACGGCACCGATCGCGGCGTGATGCTCGGCCTGCTCGGCGATGCGCCCGATACCGTCGATCCCGATACGATCGCCGCGCGTCTCGAACAGGTCCGCACGTCGCGCACGCTCGCGCTGCTCGGCAAGCATGACATTCCGTTCGTGCAGAAGGAGCACATTTCGTTCTACCGGCAGGCGTTGCCGGAGCATCCGAACGGCCTCAAGCTGCGCGCCTTCGATGCGAACGGCGAGACGCTGCGCGAAGCGACGTATCTGTCAGTGGGCGGCGGCTTCGTCGTGACGGCGGGCGCGGCGAACACAAAGGTGCTGTCGGCAGTCGATCAGTTGCCGCATCCGTTTCGCACGGGCGCGGAACTGCTCGAGATGTGCAAGGCGACGGGCAAGAGCATCGCGCAGCTGATGTGGGAAAACGAGTGCGCATGGCACACGGAAGAAGAGACGCGCGCGGGCCTGCTGAAAATCTGGGACGTGATGCAATCGTGTGTCGCGCGCGGCTGCGGCATCAACAATCCGGACGCCAACGGCAATTTGCCTGGTCCGTTCCAGGTGAAGCGTCGTGCGCCGCAACTGTATCGCGCGCTGACGGGCAATCCGGAGCGCGCGTTGCAGGACCCGCTTTCGATGGTCGACTGGATCAACCTGTACGCGATCGCCGTGAACGAAGAGAACGCAGCGGGCGGGCGCGTGGTCACGGCGCCGACCAACGGCGCGGCGGGCATCATCCCCGCCGTGCTGCACTACTACACGCGCTTCATGCCGAACGCGAACCAGCAAGGCGTGCTCGACTTCCTGATGACGGCGGCCGCCATCGGCATTCTGTACAAGCTGAACGCGTCGATCTCGGGCGCGGAAGTGGGCTGCCAGGGCGAAGTGGGCGTTGCGTGCTCGATGGCGGCGGGCGCGCTCGCGGCCGTGATGGGCGGCACACCGCTGCAAGTCGAGAATGCCGCCGAAATCGGCATGGAGCACAATCTGGGCCTCACGTGCGATCCCGTCGGCGGCATGGTGCAGATTCCGTGCATCGAGCGCAACGCAATGGCTTCCGTGAAGGCCGTGAACGCGGCACGCATGGCGCTGCGCGGCGACGGCAGCCACTACGTGTCGCTCGATTCCGTGATCAAGACGATGCGCGAAACGGGCGCCGACATGAAGACCAAGTACAAGGAGACGTCGCGCGGCGGGCTCGCGGTGAACATCATCGAATGTTGATCGCATGTTGATGCCGCTTTTACGAATGACATCGGCGAGGGTCTCGGCGTAAGCTGTCGAAGCTCTTCTGACTGGAGGTGTCTTCGCAATGTCGCTGTCTTCCGATGCTTCATCTATGACGACCGGCGCGCGGCTCATGGTCGACGCGCTGTTGACGCATGGCGTCGAGCGCGTGTTTTGCGTGCCCGGCGAAAGTTTTCTGGCGGTGCTCGATTCGCTGCACGACGAGACGTCGCGAATTCAGACGGTCGTGTGCCGTCACGAGGCGGCAGCGGCCAACATGGCCGAAGCCGTCGGCAAATTGACGGGCCGTCCCGGCGTGGCGATCGTCACGCGCGGCCCCGGCGCGACGCATGCATCGATCGGCGTGCATACGGCGTTTCAGGACTCCACGCCGATGATCCTGCTGATCGGCCAATGCGCACGCGAGCATCTCGATCGCGAGGCGTTCCAGGAAATCGACTATCGACGCATGTTCGGGCAGATGGCGAAGTGGGTCGCGCAAATCGACGATCCGCGCCGCATTCCCGAGTACATGAGCCACGCGTTCCATACGGCGACATCGGGCCGGCCTGGTCCCGTCGTGCTGTCGCTGCCCGAAGACGTGCTCAGCGAAGCATGCGCTGTGATGCCTGGCGCGCCCGCCTATCAGCGCGTGGCCGCGGCGCCGGCGCCGCAGCAGATCGAACGTCTGCGTGTCCTGCTGGAAGGCGCGAAGAAGCCGATGGTCATCGCGGGCGGCAGTGGCTGGACGCCGCAAGCGTGCGAGGACTTGCGAACGTTCGTCGAAAACTGGCAGTTGCCCATCGGCCTCGCATTCCGCTTTCAGGACACGCTCGACAACGAGCACGCGAACTATGCGGGCGATGTCGGCCTCGGCATCAATCCGGCACTCGCGAAGCGAATTGAAGATGCGGACGTGCTGCTCGCACTCGGACCGCGCCTCGGCGAAGCGACGACGGGCGGCTACACGCTGCTCGACATTCCGAAGACGAAGCAGACGCTGATCCACGTTCATCAAGGCGCGGAAGAACTGGGCCGCGTCTATGCCGCCGATCTCCCGATCGTCTCCGGCATGCCGGAAATCGCATCGATGCTCGCGGCGCTCAAGCCATCGGCAAAGCTGGCCTGGGAAGGCACGGCAAAAGAGGCACACGACGCGTACCTCGAATGGCGCAAGCCGCGCGCGATTCCCGGCGACGTTCAGCTTGGCGAGATCATGCAGCAACTGCGCGAGCATCTGCCGAAGGACGCGATCCTGACCAACGGCGCGGGCAACTACGCGACCTGGCTGCACCGGCACTTCGCGTATCGTCATTTCCGTTCGCAGCTTGCGCCGACGAGCGGCGCGATGGGCTACGGCGTTCCTGCTGCGATCGCAGCGAAGTCGATGTATCCGGACAGAACGGTCGTTGCGTTCGCGGGCGACGGCTGCTTCATGATGTCGTCGTCCGAGCTTGCGACGGCAATGCAGTACGAACTGCCCGTGATCTTCATCGTGGTGAACAACAGCCACTACGGCACGATCCGGATGCATCAGGAGCGGCACTATCCGAACCGCGTTCACGGAACGGGCCTGACGAACCCGGACTTCGCCGCATTCGCGAAGTCGTTCGGCGCGCACGGCGAAACGGTGGAGCGAACGGAAGACTTCATGCCCGCGTTCAAGCGCGCGCAAGAATTGAAGAAGCCGGCCGTCATCGAAATCCGTCTGCCGCAGGAGGCGAGCACGCCGGGCGCGACGCTCGAGCAGATTCGCACGCAGGGTAGGAAGCTGCGCGGGGAGTGATGCAGGCGCGCACAAGCGCGCACTGCCGGCGGAATACGCGACATACGGGGCGTATGCCGCATAAAAAACAAAAAGCCTCGCAGAGCAAAAACTCTGCGAGGCTTTTTTTCGTCAATCGATCAGGCGGCGACGCTCAGCCAGCAACAACCGCCGAGCGCCACACGCCCTAACGGCAATTACTTGCCGCCCACGCTTTGCAGCGTCGTCCACTTGCCATCGACGACCTTGTACAGCGTGATGCCGCCGTTCTTCAGATCGCCCTTCGGGTCGTAGGCCAGATCTTTCGTCGTCACAGCAGGCATGCTCGTCTTTGCGAGGATGGGCAGGTACTTGGCCGGATCGGTCGAGTTCGCCTTCTTCATCGCGTCGAACATCGCCATTGCGCCGTCGTACGCGTACGGCGAGTACGTCTGAACGTCTTCACCGAAGCGCTTCTTGTACTTCGCGACATAGTCCTTGCCGCCCGGCATTTCTTCCAGCGGCAGACCCGCCAGTGAAGCCACCGTACCGTTAGCCGCATCGCCTGCGATTTGCAGGAACGTCGGCGTGTGCACCATCTCGCCGCCCATCAGCGGAGCCTTGATGCCCAGCGTCTTCATCTGCTTGACCATCGGCGCGGCCTGCGAATCGGCGCCGCCGTAGTAGATCAGATCCGGCTGGACCGACTTCAGCTTCGTCAGGATCGACTTAAAGTCGACGGCCTTGTCGTTCGTGAACTCACGATCGACGATCGTTCCGCCCGCTGCCTTCGCTGCCTTCTCGAACTGGTCGGCGAGACCCTGGCCGTATGCCGTGCGGTCATCGACGATCGCAATCTTCTTCATGCCCAGGTTCTTCACAGCGAACGTGCCGGCGACGGAGCCTTGCTGCGTGTCCGAGGTCATCATGCGGAACGTCGTCTTGAAGCCTTGCTGCGTGTATTCCGGAGCCGTCGCCATTGCGATCTGCGGAATGCCCGCGTTCGCGTAGATGCGCGATGCCGGGATCGTCGTGCCCGAGTTGAAGTGGCCGAGCATGCCCTTGATGCCGTCGTCGACCAGCTTCTGCGCGACCGTCGTGCCCGTGCGCGGGTCAGCCTGGTCGTCGGCTGTGTCCAGCACGAAGCGAACCTGCTTGCCGCCGATCGTCGGCTTCGTCGCGTTCATGTCTTCGACTGCGAGCGTGATGCCGTTCTGGAAGTCCTTGCCGTAGTGCGCCTGTGCGCCCGTCATCGGGCCGGCGAAGCCGATTTTCACGTCTTCGACTTGCTGAGCGTGCGCAGTCCCCGCCAGCGACATGGTCGCGAACAGCGTCGCGCCTGCCAGCTTTTTCATCGTGTTTTGCATATCTTCTCCTTGGTACCAGGTGTGGACGGCGCGGTGATCGGGGTCGCCGTCTCGCGCCATTTTTTTGAATCAATCAAGCGAGGTTCGCTCAGCCGATCGTCATCAAATTCGCATTACCGCCTGCTGCTGCCGTATTCACGCTGACCGAACGTTCCGTCAACAGACGTTCGAGTGCGTAATCCTCATCGCCGCTCTCCAGCGCGCGCGCCGCAACGCCCTGCACCGAAACGATCGGCCCCGCGCGCTTCGCGACATCCTTCACGAGCGTCAGCAGTTCGTCGCTGTCGCCTTCGAAGAGCACGGCATCGAACGATGCTTCCGCGCTCTTCTTCACGCTCGCATACTGCTTCAGCGTGGCGGGCAGCGCGGCATACAGCTGCTCGCCCGCCGCGCCTTCGAACAGCGCCTTGTTGCCCGTCGCGAGTGCGGCCGCGAACTGCACGCGTGCACCGCTTGCCGTCGACGCAACGCACAGCACCGTGCCGCGCGCGCCGAGCGTGTACGTGTTGCGCTCGCCCGTCGGACCGGACAGCACGGCCGTCGCGCCCGCCGGGATGTGCGCGAGGTAGCCGTCGCAGCGCGCGGCCAGCACCGGCTCGCGTTCCGCGATCAGCCAGTCGCGCAGCGCCGTCAGCGCAGCGGCAGGATTATCGCTTGTCGCGCCGCCGGCTGCACCATTCGATGCGCCGCTCGATGCACCATTCAGCGCGCCTTGCGAGGCATCGACCATCAGCGTCTGCGCAAGCGACTTCGGCAAGCCCGCCGGACGCGTCGCGAGCAGACGTTGCAGATAGAGCGCGCCGCCCGCTTTCGGCCCCGTGCCCGACAACCCTTCGCCGCCGAACGGCTGCACGCCGACGACCGCGCCGATCACGTTGCGGTTCACGTAGATGTTGCCCACGTGCGCGCGGCTGATCACATGCGCGATCGTTTCGTCGATACGCGTGTGGATGCCGAGGGTCAGTCCGTAACCCGTCGTGCGGATCTGTTCGAGCAGCTTGTCGAGCGCGCTGCGGCGATAACGCACGACATGCAGCACCGGACCGAACACTTCGCGCTTCAGTTCGTCGATGCTGTCGAGTTCGATCAGCGTCGGCGGCACGAACGTACCGGCTGCGCAGGCGTCCGGTGTCGGCAGCTGCGTGACCTTGCGGCCCTTCTCGCGCATCGCCGCGATGTGCGCGTCGATACCGCGCTTCGCTTCCGCGTCGATCACGGGACCGACGTCGATCGACAGACGGTCCGGATTGCCGACGGCGAGTTCCTTCATCGCGCCCGTCAGCATTTCGAGCGTGCGGTCCGCGACGTCGTCCTGCAGGCAGAGAACGCGCAGCGCCGAACAACGTTGACCGGCCGAATCGAACGACGATTGCAGCACGTCCGCGACGACCTGTTCCGCGAGCGCCGACGAATCGACGATCATCGCGTTCTGGCCGCCCGTTTCGGCGATCAGCGGAATCGGCTTGCCTTCGGGGTCGAGCCGGTTCGACAGCGTCTTGTTGATGAGGCGTGCGACTTCCGTCGAACCCGTGAACATCACGGCACGCGTACGGGCATCGGCGACCAGCGCAGCGCCGACCGTTTCGCCATCGCCCGGCAGCAGTTGCACCGCGCCTGCGGGCACGCCCGCTTCGCGCAGAATGCGCACGGCTTGCGCGGCGATCAGCGGCGTCTGCTCAGCGGGCTTCGCGAGCACCGTGTTGCCCGCTGCGAGCGCGGCAGCCACCTGGCCCATGAAGATCGCCAGCGGGAAGTTCCACGGGCTGATACACACGACGGGACCGAGCGGACGATGCGTGTCGTTCGAGAACTCGTCGCGAATCTGCGCCGAGTAGTAGCGCAGGAAGTCGATTGCTTCGCGGATTTCAGCGACGGCGTTCGGCAGCGACTTGCCCGCTTCGCGCACGACGAGGCCCATCAGCGTGTGCATCTGCGCTTCGAGCAGATCGGCGGCACGCGCGAGACAATCGGCGCGCGCTTCGACGGGCGTCGCCTGCCAGATCGGCGCAGCGGCGACTGCATGCGCGAGCGCGGCGCCCACATGTTCCGGCGTCGCTTCGACGACGGTGCCGACGATGTCGCGATGATCCGACGGATTGCGCACGTCGCGTGCATTGCCGACGGCAATCTCGTTGTCTTCGAGCATCGGCGCAGCGCGCCACGGATGATTCGCGCTTGCCAGCAACGCCGACGACAGCGACGCGAGACGATGCTCGTTCGACAGGTCGAGGCCCATCGAATTGCTGCGCTCGGCGCCATACAGATTGCGCGGCAGCGGAATCTTCGCGTGCGGTGCGCCGAGCGGCATGATCTTCGATGCTTCTTCAATAGGATCGGCGACGAGGTCCTTGATGGGCACGCTTTCGTCAGCGATACGGTTCACGAACGACGTGTTCGCGCCGTTCTCCAGCAGACGGCGCACGAGATACGCGAGCAGCGTTTCGTGCGTGCCGACGGGTGCATACACACGGCACGGACGGTTCAGCTTGTCGCGGCCCGTGACTTCTTCGTAAAGCGGCTCGCCCATGCCGTGCAGACACTGGAACTCGTACTGGCCGGGATAGTAGTTGCCGCCCGCGAGGTGATAGATCGCCGACAGCGTGTGCGCATTGTGCGTCGCGAACTGCGGATAGACGGCATCGGGTGCGCCGAGCAGCTTCTTTGCGCACGCGAGGTACGACACGTCCGTGTAGATCTTGCGCGTGTACACGGGATAGCCTTCGAGTCCATCCACTTGTGCGCGCTTGATTTCCGTATCCCAGTACGCGCCCTTCACGAGGCGCACCATGATGCGGTGACGGCTGCGGCGCGCCAGATCGACGATGTAGTCGATCACGAACGGGCAGCGCTTCTGATACGCCTGCACGACGAAGCCGATACCGTTCCAGCCTTGCAGTTCGGGATCGAAGCACAGCGCTTCGAGCAGATCGAGCGAAATCTCCAGACGGTCTGCTTCTTCCGCGTCGATGTTCAGGCCGATGTCGTAGCGGCGCGCGAGGATCGCGAGCGCGCGCACGCGCGGCAGCAACTCGCTCATCGTGCGTTCCTGCTGCGAACGCGAGTAGCGCGCATGCAGCGCCGACAGCTTGATCGAAATGCCCGGGCCTTCGTAGATGCCACGGCCGCCCGCAGCCTTGCCGATCGCATGGATCGCCTGCTCGTATGACGCGTAGTAGCGCTGCGCGTCGGCTTCCGTCGTCGCGGCTTCGCCGAGCATGTCGTACGAGTAGCGGAAGCCGCGCGCCTCGAACTTGCGGCTGTTCGCGAGCGCTTCGGAGATGTTCTCGCCCGTGACGAACTGCTCGCCCATCAGGCGCATCGCCATGTCGACGCCCTTGCGGATCAGCGGCTCGCCGCCCTTGCCGATCATGCGCGTCAACGCCGACGACAGACCCGTTTCGCTATTCGTCGTCACCAGCTTGCCGGTGATCATCAGGCCCCACGTCGCGGCGTTCACGAACAGCGACGGCGCATGGCCGACGTGCGAGCGCCAGTCGCCCTTGCTGATCTTGTCGCGGATCAGCGCGTCACGGGTCGCGCGGTCGGGAATGCGCAGCAGCGCTTCGGCGAGACACATCAGCGCGACGCCTTCCTGGCTCGACAGCGAAAACTCGTGAATCAGCCCTTCGACGCCGCCGCCCGAACGCTTGCCTCGCAGCGCTTCGACGAGCTTGCTCGCCATCGCCTGCACGTCGCTCGCGATGTTCGCGGGCAGACGCGCCTGGCCGATCAGGAACGGCACGCACTCCGGCTCGGGACGACGGTAAGCCGCCGTGATCGCCGCGCGCAACACAGATTGCGGCTGCACGCTCTGCGCGAATTCGAGGAACGGATGCGTTGCGTCGCTCTCGTCGGAATCGACGGCGGCGCCGTCGGCCAGCTCGGTTGCGCCGTGATGGCCCGACAGTTCGGCAGGCAGTTGACCGTGCTCGATCTTCTCGAGGTAAGCGAAGATCGCCTGCTTGATCAGCCAGTGCGGAGTGCGTTCGAGACGCGCGGCGGCATCTTTCAGCCGGGTACGCAAAAGGTCGTCGACCTTGACGCCAAGGGTGGTGCTCGCCATGTTTCCTTCTTCATTGCCGGACGGACGCCGGCCAAAGACTAAAAAGTTGGGCGAATCGTACCCCTCTCAATAAAAAGGTGCAACCAGTTCGATGAATCGGTTGCACCCTTCGGCAAGCCTTGCTGCACAAGGGTTTGCAGTCTAAGTGCACCGTTCCGATGCACGCGGTTGCGCTCGGTGTTTTCCCTGGATGGGTTTTATCTCGACGCCCCCTTATCGAAAGCGGAATCGCGCCGTTATACCGGTCATGAAATGCGCAGCGATGCACGGTACGGGGTTCGCAGTCTCGCTAAAACGGGGTGGCCGGAATGGAAAAGTGGATCGTGGTAACGGGAATCTGGATGATGTTCGCGTCGTGCATGGTGCTGTTCATCCGTGGCGCCACGGGCTCTTCGCGTAACGAATTGCAGCCCGTCGAAGTGAAAGACGACGAGCGCGATGCGAAGCAGCCGGAGTCTTTTCGGGTCTGAGGGCCGAGCGCGTCTTTCAAGCGTTGATGCACGTACGACGCGGGCGCGCCTTTGACTGACGGTGCGTTGTCGCGCCCGATGGGTCAGCAGTGCCGGGGCGAGAACCGGCAGCAACTGTCGCGAGGCGCGACGAGCCGATCGTGCACGACGCACAACCGGCTGTCGGCAACGCTCGCGCTGAATCCCGAACTGAATACAGCGAGGCCCGGAATGCTCTGCTCAAGTGAATGCCGATCGTCGGCGCGGAACCGGCAGTCCGCGCAGCAAGACCGACGCGCGTCGGGCTGCGCGCCGATGTTGTCGTCGAGAACCGCGGGTGCGCTCACGAGCCCTGTCCCAAGCTATTCCAATACGGTGCGAACACGTGCGCGGACAGCGCGTAGCCGATGGCGATATTGACAGCCACGCCGACGGTGAACGCGATAAACGGCTTCACGCCCGTCGCCGCCAGCGACCGGATGCGTGTCGCCAGCCCGATGCTGAAGAAGCAGAAGATAAACGCCCATGTGCGCAACGCGGTAATCGGCGCGACGAACTCCGGCGTGACCACCTTGCGATAGTCGGCGAGCGAGTAATGGCTCGCGATCCACGTGACGAGTGCCGACGCAATCACGAAGCCGATCACGAACTTCGGAAAGCGCGCCCAGATCTCGCGCGCATCGGCTTTCGTCGCAACGCCGTTTTCATCGGATTCCCAGCGCGTCGTCGCGACGATCGCCAGCAGGAAGGCCCAGATGCCGATCCAGATGTCGCGGCCCACCACCTTCATCAACGTGAACGCCTGAAGCGACGCCTCCGGTGCGCCCGCAATCGCGCTGCCCGTGTGCTTCGCGAAGTCGCCGTAGGCTTGCGCGGCGGCGATGCCCGCAGCGTCCGCAAATTCGGAGGTGCCGATCCATGCGCCCGCAACGGCCGTCGATAGACCGAGCGAGCGCGACACGAACGGCAACACGAAGATCATCACGATCGCCCACAGGATCACGAGTGTGATCGCTACCGACGCATGTTCGCGCTTCGCGCGCACTGCGCCCGCAATCGCGATCGACGCGGATACGCCGCACACCGCGCCGCCGACGCCAAGCACTGCGGCGAAGCGCTTGTCCAATCCGAACGCCTTGGCGGCGAAGAAAATCACGAAGAACGTGACGAGCGAGACGATCGTCGCCTGTCCGACGGCGACGGGGCCCGCCCAGACGAGCAGCGTGAACGGCAGCGTCGCGCCGAGCAGCACGATGCCCACCTTGATGTAAAACTCGACGCGCAATCCCGCTGAGAACCATTCAGGGAGCCGGAATACGTTCGAAATCAGCAGTCCCAACGCGAGCGCGACGAGCGGCGGCTCGAGGTTGTACTTCGATGCATGGGCCCACGCGCCCACTTCAAAAATCAGGATCGACGCGATAAACAGAATCGCGAACGACGGCAAAAAGTGTGCGACCCGTTGCTTGAGCGCGGAGAGGCTCACGCCGAACAGCGCGGCAAACACGATGAACAGCGCGACATAGTTCGGCAGATGCTTCGCGAAGTCTTTCCCGGCCGCGCCGACGTCGGACCATTTCGCGGGCGCCGTCGCAAGCCATTTGATGCTGCTGCCCGACGCGAACAGCGCCCACGCGACGACGATCACCAGCAGGCCGACCCACACGGCCCACCAGTCCTCCGTCGAGAAGAGTCCGCCGCCGCGCACTGTGCGTGCGGGTTGCGATGGCTGCGCGCCTGCCGGCAAGGTGCGTTTCGTATCGCTCATTGCATTGCCCCGGTAGAAGAGGTTGTGGCGCGAAGGCGTTATCGATTGTTATGAAACATGCGCCGATCCGGCGAAATATAGTCGAGCGAAAACGCGAAACGAAACGACCTTTTGCTCTATCGATATGACTTGAAGGGATTTGCAGGCAGATGCGTGCAAGAAGCGTGCGGCGAGTGCGCGACTAGATGTCGAGAGGATCGACTTCGATGCTCCAGCGCAGCACGCCCTTGATCGTGCGCAGCGCAGGCTGCCATGCACGCAACGTCGCCTGCAGCGCCGCGCGCGATGCGCTTTCGACCAGCAGTTGCGCGCGATGCACATGCATCACCTTGACAATGGTGAGCGGCACGGCGTCGTAGACGGTCACGCGGGCGGCGGCGGGAATGTCGGCGAGCGCCCCCGCAGCCTGTTGCAGGAAGGTGAGCGAGGCGTCCAGCGTGCGGCCCTCGGCGCGCAGCATCGCCTGATAGACGAATGGCGGCAGATGCGCGTCGCGGCGCTCGGCAAGCGTCGAATTGGCGAAGCCGATGTAATCGTGGCAAGCCAGCGCGTGATACAGCGCGTGCCGCGCATAGCGCGTCTGCACGAGCACTTCGCCCGGCAGGCCGGCGCGGCCCGCGCGGCCGCTCACCTGCATCAGCTGCGCGAAAAGCCGTTCGCTCGCGCGGAAATCGTGCGAGAAGAGCGCGGTGTCGGCGTTCAGCACGCCGACCAGCGACACGCGCCGGAAATCGTGCCCTTTCGCGATCATCTGCGTGCCAACCAGGATATCGATCTCGCCGGCATGAACATCGGAGAAAAGCGCCTGGGCGCTGCCTTTGCGACGCGTGCTGTCGGCGTCGATGCGCAGCACGCGCGCGCCCGGAACGGCGCTCGCCAGCGCTTCCTCGACGCGCTGCGTGCCGCGCCCGAGCGGCGCGATATCGACGTTCCCGCATTCCGGGCACGAGCGAGGAATACGCGATTCCCAGCCGCAGTGGTGACAGCGCAGCGCGCGTTCGGGCTTGTGCAGCACGACGTAGGCGCTGCAGCGCGGACAGCCCGCGACCCAGCCGCAAGCGTCGCACGCGAGCTGCGGCGCGTAGCCGCGACGGTTCAGGAACACGAGGCTTTGCTCGCCGCGTTCGAGCCGCGTTTTCAGCGCCGCGATCAGCGGGCCGGATAGCCCTTCGACGGATGCGCGTCCGCGCCGCCGTTCGTCCTCGAGGTCGATGAGCCGGACGCTCGGCAAGGCTGCATCGGCGACAGCGCGGCGCGATAAGGTCAGTCGCTTGTAGCGCCCCTGCTCGACCTGCCACCAGCTTTCCAGCGACGGCGTCGCCGATCCCAGCACGACGGGCACGCCAAGCTGTTTCGCGCGCCAGACGGCGAGATCGCGCGCCGAATAGCGCAAGCCTTCCTGCTGCTTGTACGCGGGGTCGTGCTCCTCGTCGACGACGATGATCGACAGATGCGGCAGCGATGCCAGCACCGCGAGCCGCGTGCCGAGCACGATGCGCGCGCGCCCTGTGTGCGCGGCGAACCAGTTGCGGGCGCGCTCGCCTTCGGCCAGGCCGCTGTGCAAGGTGATGATCGCGGTATCGTCCATCGACGCAAAGCGCGCGCGGAACGCTGCTTCGAACTGCGGCGTGAGGTTGATCTCCGGCACGAGCACGAGCGCCTGTGCCTGCGGATTCGCCGCCAGCAGCGCCGCCAGCGCGCGCAAGTACACCTCCGTCTTGCCGCTACCCGTCACGCCGTGCAGCAGAAATGGCGCGAAGCCTTGCGCGTCGCGGATGGCTTCGAAGGCGGCCGTTTGTTCGTCGGTGAGCGTCGGCAGCGTTGAGTTCTGCGCAGCGTGATGCTGTGAACGAAGCGGTGCGGCGGAATCGATTACGTCGAGCGCGACCCAGCCTTCGGCTTGCCACGCTTCGAGCGTCGCGATGGCCTTTGGATGCAGCGCGCGGGCATCGGCGGCAGGCAGCGACTCCACTGCCGCCAACGCAGCCGCAAGACGGCGCAGCGCGCTCGCGCGGGCGGGCAGCGCGTCCGGCAACGCGGCGCGGCCAGCGGGCAGCAAACGGTAGTGCTCTTCGGGCGCCAGCAGCCGCGCCCAGCGCGCCGCGTCACGCAATGCCTGAGGCAGCGCCGGCAACGCGACTTCGCCGATACCGCGCTGGTAGTAATCGGCGGCGAACTGCGCGAGTTGCAGCCAGTGTCCGGAAAGCGGGGGACACGCGGCGCACACGCCGGCCACGGACTTCAGACGATCGGGCGGCACTTCGCTGTGAGCGGTCACTTCGGCGATGAGCCCCACCACGTGGCGCTTTCCGAACGGCACGCTGACGAGCATCCCCGGCGCCGGCAATAGCGCGGCGTCGCAGCGGTAGTCGAAGAGCGTCGGTAGCGGGTGATCGAGCGCGACGCGGACATAGGTGCGCGTCAGATCGTCGATCCGCATGGCCACCGGGCGCTGGAAATGTTATTCACAGGCTGACAGGTACTAAGGCCATACTTAAAGTAAAACTTCAATTTCGGCGCTAAGCTTTGAATTTGCATCGACAATTGCGCCCCGGCCGCCCCGCCTGTGGATAACTTTGTTGAGAACTCGGTCCGAATGCGCCGAAGACCGCGCCACGCGGGCCTCTCTGTGGGATACCGCACATTTGTCTTAAGATTCGCAAAGCCTTATCACTCAAGGGATTGGCCAAAAAACCCTGGTTATTTCGAGCCCGGCGCGACAATCAATCCCTCTACTGCGGCGCAACGTGACAAATGTGCATAAGTCAAGTCTTGACAACGTCGAGAGCGCCATTGGGCGGTCTATGGAACGCTAATTTCCCCTTCGGCCGAGAGCCGGCGTCGCTGCGTCGCAACAAAACGGTCACATTGCGATGAACCGGCCTTATGCCGGCTGGTTGCCACCCGCGGCACGAATCGCGCGGCTGTGCCGATGCACTTCGTCGACCAGTTCAGCGACGTTTTCCGGCGGCGTGAACTGCGAAATGCCGTGTCCCAGATTGAAGACGTGACCGGGGTGGTTGCCGAAACTGTCGAGGACTGCGCGCGCCTCGATGCGAATCGTCGATGGCGGGGCGAAGAGCACGGAGGGATCGATGTTGCCCTGTAGCGCGACCTTGCCACCGACACGCTCTCGCGCCTTGCCCAGATTGACCGTCCAGTCGAGTCCAACGGCATCGACACCCGTCGCAGCGATTTCTTCGAGCCACAGGCCGCCGCCTTTGGTGAACGTGATCACGGGCACGCGGTTGCCGCCGTGCTCGCGCTTCAACTGACTCACCGCCTGCTGAATATAGTGCAGCGAGAAGCGCTGATAAACGCCGTCGGCGAGCGCGCCGCCCCACGTATCGAAGATCATCACGGCTTGCGCGCCCGCTTCGATCTGCGCGTTCAGATAGGCGGCCACTGCCTTCGCGTTGATGTCCAGGATGCGGTGCATCAGATCCGGGCGGGCATAGAGCATCGACTTGACGGTTCTGAAGTCGTCCGAGCCACCGCCTTCGACCATGTAGCACGCGAGTGTCCACGGACTGCCCGAAAAGCCGATCAACGGCACGCGCTGACGGCCTTGCGCGTCGGTGAGCGCGGTGCGGATCTGACGCACGGCATCGGTGACGTAGCGCAGCGTGCTGTCGATATCCGGCACCGCGAGGCGCGCGACGTCGTCCTCGGTGCGCACGGGGCGTGCGAATTTCGGCCCCTCGCCGACCTGAAAATCGAGACCGAGGCCCATCGCGTCGGGGATGGTGAGGATATCGGAGAAAAGAATCGCCGCGTCCAGCGGATAGCGGTCGAGCGGCTGCAACGTGACTTCCGTCGCGTAGTCGGGATTCTTCGCGAGGCCGAGGAAACTGCCTGCGCGGCTGCGCGTCGCGTTGTATTCCGGCAAATACCGCCCTGCCTGGCGCATCAACCAGATCGGCGTGTAGTCGGTCGGCTGACGGAGCAGCGCGCGCAGGAAGGTGTCGTTGAGGAGATTGTGGGCCACGTCGCTTGCAACTGAAGGCAAAGCGGCATTTTAACCGTTGAGCGTCGGCGGCGACCTGCGTAATCCCCGCAATTGCTGTTTGTCCTATGCCTTCGTGCCGATGGTCACAGATAGTTACGCGGGCTATTATCCGTTCCGTTGATCCACAATAAACAACGATAGAGGAGATTCAATGAAGAAAGTCACCCTGCTTCTCGCCGCTGCACTGTGCTGCGCCGGCGCGGCCCATGCGCAAAGTGCCGCATCCGCTCCCGCAACTTCAACGTCGCGCCTCGACGAAATCACGGCACGGGGCACGCTGCGGGCCTGCACCACGGGCGATTACAAGCCGTACTCGTTCTACAAGCAGGACGGGCAGTTCGAAGGCATCGACATCGACATGACCGAATCGCTCGCCAAATCGCTCGGCGTAAAGGCGGAATTCGTGAAGACGTCGTGGTCGAATCTGATGAACGACTTCGTCGCGAAGTGCGACGTGGCCGTGGGCGGCGTATCGACCACGCTGGACCGGCAGAAGCGCGCGTTCTTTACGGAGGCTTACCAGGTAGACGGCAAGACGCCTATCGTGCGCTGCGACGACGTCAGCAAGTACCAGACGGTCGCGCAGATCGATCAACAGTCCACGCGGGTGATCTTCAATCCGGGCGGCACGAACGAGCGCTTCGCGCGTCAGTTCTTCCAGCACGCGAATCTGACCGTGTATCCGGATAACGTGACGATCTTCAAGCAGATCCTCGCGGGCAAGGCCGACGTGATGGTAACGGATGCGTCCGAAACGCTCCTGCAACAGAAGCTCAACCCCGGGCTGTGTTCCGTGCATCCGGACAAGCCGTTCCAGTATGGGGAAAAGGCCTGGATGGTGCCCCGCGGCGACGTTGTGTTCCAGCAATACGTCGATCAGTGGCTGCATCTCGCGCGTGCCAGTGGCGAGTATCAGGCCATTTCGGATAAGTGGCTGAAGTAAGCCAAAGCACGCCGAGTTTATGACGGCCGGGGTAGTCGTACTTACCTGTCGAGGCGAGAGGCGGCCTCTGTCCGTTATGCGCAGTGTTTGCAGTTCGGCTGGCTACGACAAGTCCGAGCGGACAGTCGGTTAATTCCGCGATGCGGCAATATGCGGTGACGCAGACGAACATCAGTTTCAAACAAGTGCGGTGCGGATCGGTATGAAGAAACGGGTCCGCACTTCCGTACTCGCATGTCACGCAGCGCATCGGCGGGCTCGCAGCGATGACGCAATGCAACATATACATCCGAACGACAGCCAAAGCGGCGCAAAGTGGACTCAAAGATATCGGTAATAATTGCGGAAAAATTGCTTTGCTATCGCAATAAATCCCGCTGCGCCTTATCTGACGGGCGTTACAACCTGAAACACTTTGTTACCGCGCGAGCCAGGTAATTCGCCCACAATGCCTTTCACGGGTTCAGCACGGATGCGGCCGAGTAGTGTCTTCGGACAACTCGACGGCTGGTCGGCGTAAGCGCCGAAGCTCTCTCACCAGGGGCATCTCTGCTGGAGTCGTAATCGGCGCGGATTGCGCCGGTGGTCGGTTCCTCCTATGGTCTCCTCGCGCTAACCCCGTAGCGTGTGGTTTTTAGCGGGCTCCAGGCCCGCTTTTTTTTTATCTCGCCAAACGTTTGCGCCCGTCCGTCTGAGTGCGAACCGGCATCTCCCCTCAAAAGCAAAACGCCGCGTGGTTTGCACACGGCGTCGAATGTTCGTCCCCAATGGCGCGATGCGCCGTCAGGCTGTCTTGTCTTCCTTCAGATGAAGTTCGCTGATCATCCGCTCGCGCATCACGAACTTCTGGACCTTGCCCGTGACGGTCATCGGCAGTTCATCGACGAAACGGATGTATTTCGGAATCTTGTAGTGAGCGATCTGACCGCGGCAGAATTCCTGCACTTCCTCTGCCGTGAGATGCTCGCCGGCGCGCAGGACAATCCATGCGCACACCTCTTCGCCGTACTTCGCATCGGGCACGCCAAACACCTGGGCGCTCTGAATCTTCGGGTGCCTGAAAAGAAATTCCTCGATCTCTCGCGGATAGATGTTCTCGCCGCCACGAATCAGCATGTCCTTCAGACGGCCGACGATATTGCAGTATCCCTCTGCATCGATCGTCGCGAGGTCGCCGGTGTGCATCCAGCCGTCGACGACGCTTTCGCGCGTTTTCGCTTCATCGCCCCAGTAGCCTTTCATCACTGAATAGCCGCGGGTACACAGTTCTCCCGTTTCGCCAACAGGCACGATGTTGCCGAGCGCATCGACTACTTTCACTTCGAGGTGCGGCTGAATGCGACCGACCGTCGTAGTCCGTTTGTCCAGCGGATCGGTCGTCGAGCTTTGGAATGACACCGGACTCGTCTCAGTCATCCCATAAGCGATCGTGATCTCAGCGAGGTGCATTTGCGACACGACACGTTTCATCGTCTCGATCGGGCACGGCGAGCCGGCCATGATGCCGGTACGCAGCCGCGACAGATCGAAGGTCGCGAAGTCGGGGTGGTCGAGTTCGGCGATAAACATCGTCGGCACGCCATGGAGCGCCGTGCATTTTTCCTCGGCGACGGCGGCCAGCGTCGCTCCTGGCTCGAACGCCTCGCCAGGGAAGACCATCGCGGCCCCCACCGACACGCAGGCCAACACCGCCAGCACCATGCCGAAGCAGTGATAAAGCGGCACCGGAATGCACAGCGAGTCCTGCTCGGTCAGCCGCATTGCCATTGCGATATAGCGCGCATTGTTTACGACGTTCCGGTGCGTCAACGTCGCGCCCTTCGGATTTCCCGTCGTTCCGCTCGTGAACTGAATGTTGATCGGGTCGTTGGCGTCGAGCGTTGTGCCGATCGCGTCGAGTTTCGCGGGATCGTACGCGATTCGGCCACGCTCGATCAGATCCGAAAATGTCAGCATTCCCGGGGTCTCCGCATCGCACATGCGGATCACGATGCGCAGGTCCGGAAGGCGCGCGGCGTGGAGGTCTCCGGGGGTAGCAGTCGCCAGTTCGGGCGCCAGTTCCTGAAGCATCTGCAGGTACATCGACGACTTGAACTTTTCGGCCGAAATAATGGCTTTGCAGCCGACCTTGTTCAGCGCATATTCCAGCTCTGCAAGACGATAAGCCGGGTTGATGTTGACGAGAACGGCACCGATCCGCGCCGTTGCGAACTGCGTCATCAGCCACTCGATGCGGTTCGGCGACCAGATGCCGACGCGATCGCCCTTCTCGATGCCGAGGTCCAGTAAGCCCGCCGCCAACGTGTCGACTTCCTGTAGAAACTCGGTCCAATTCCAGCGAATCTGCTGCTCGCGAAACACCACGGCGGGACGTTCGGGGAAGCGTCGGGCGGTATCGACGAGAAACTGACCGACCGTCGATTCGCTGAGCGGCACGTCCGTCGAACCGCGCACGTATGACAGCCCGTCCTTCGGCTCGATGATTGCGCCCTCTCCTGCAGCTTGCGTTGCCATGGTGATGTCTCCAGAGGTGAATCGCTGTATTGAGATGAGTTTGCGACCGATTGTGCCCCGGTCATGAGGCGACCGGCATCAAGTCTTACCCGCAACTTTCTAACTGCTTGGGCGTGCCGGTATGATTTTGCTGACCTTTCCGTAAACGTCAAGTAGAAGACAAAAAAAGCAGCCACGAGGGCTGCCTTTCGAACGATGCTGCTTAGTGCTGCCCGCGCAGCTTGCGCAGACGCTGGATCGCGGCCAGCTGTGCTGTCGCGTACGCGAGTTCTGCTTGCGCAGTCGCGTATTCGAGGTTCGAGCCGGTGTTCTGCAGCGCTTCTTCCGCGCGCTTGCGTGCCTGCTCGGCCTTCGCCTCGTCGAGATCCTTGCCGCGGATCGCCGTGTCGGCCAGAACCGTCACTGCGCCCGGTTGGACTTCGAGAATACCGCCAGCGACGAATACAAACTCTTCTTCGCCGTTTTCAGCTTCGATACGCACCGCACCCGGACGAATCCGCGTGATGAGCGGCGTGTGGCCCGGCAGAATTCCGAGCTCGCCCGCTTCGCCCGGGAGCGCAACGAACTTCGCCTGGCCCGAGAAGATTTCCTCTTCCGCGCTGACGACGTCTACCTTGATGGTTGCCATTTATGTCGACTCCTGTCGACGAGTGTTAGCGCTTCAGCGCTTACTCTCGTCCCATGCAACGCTGGTTGAGCGTAGGACGAGGCGCCTGGCTTGCGCCGGCCGTCTTGCGACGGCCACCGCGCGCGAGCCGGCGCCCGCTTCGATACACCCAGCCTTTACTGGATCTTCTTGGCCTTTTCGAAGGCTTCGTCGATCGTGCCGACCATGTAGAACGCCTGCTCCGGCAGGTGATCGCACTCGCCGTCGACGATCATCTTGAAGCCACGGATCGTTTCCTTCAGCGGCACGTACTTGCCCGGCGAGCCCGTGAACACTTCGGCCACGTGGAACGGCTGCGACAGGAAACGCTGGATCTTACGAGCGCGCGCGACCGACAGCTTGTCTTCCGGCGACAGTTCGTCCATGCCCAGAATCGCGATAATGTCGCGCAGTTCCTTGTAGCGCTGCAGCGTCTGCTGAACACCACGCGTGATGTTGTAGTGCTCTTCGCCGATCACGTGCGGGTCGATCTGACGCGAGGTCGAATCGAGCGGGTCCACGGCCGGGTAGATACCCAGCGAAGCGATGTCACGCGACAGAACGACGGTTGCGTCCAGGTGGCCGAAGGTCGTTGCCGGCGACGGGTCCGTCAAGTCGTCAGCAGGGACGTACACGGCCTGAACCGACGTGATCGAGCCCGTCTTGGTCGACGTAATACGCTCTTGCAGCTTGCCCATTTCTTCAGCCAGCGTCGGCTGATAGCCCACTGCCGACGGCATACGGCCCAACAGTGCCGACACTTCCGTACCGGCCAGCGTGAAACGGTAGATGTTGTCGACGAAGAACAGCACGTCGAGACCTTCGTCACGGAAGTGCTCGGCCATCGTCAGGCCCGTCAGCGCAACGCGCAGACGGTTGCCCGGCGGCTCGTTCATCTGGCCGTACACCAGCGCGACCTTGTCGAGAACGTTCGAGTCCTTCATTTCGTGATAGAAGTCGTTCCCTTCACGGGTACGCTCGCCCACGCCCGCGAACACGGAGTAACCGCCGTGCTCCTTCGCGATGTTGTTGATGAGCTCCATCATGTTGACGGTCTTGCCCACGCCAGCACCGCCGAACAGGCCCACCTTGCCGCCCTTCGCGAACGGGCAGATCAGGTCGATAACCTTGATACCCGTTTCGAGCAGTTCCGTCGACGGCGACAGTTCGTCGAACGCCGGCGCCTTCTGGTGAATCGAACGCGTCGTCTCGCTCGAGATCGGGCCCGCTTCGTCGATCGGACGGCCAAGCACGTCCATGATGCGGCCCAGCGTCGGCTTGCCAACGGGCACGCTGATCGGCTTTGCGGTGTTCTTCACCATGACGCCGCGGCGCAGGCCATCCGACGAACCCAGACAGATGGTGCGGACAACGCCGTCGCCCAGCTGCTGCTGGACTTCGAGCGTCAGTTCCGAACCTTCGAGAATGAGCGCGTCGTAAACCTTCGGCATGTGTTCACGCGGGAATTCCACGTCGATCACCGCGCCGATGCACTGTACGATCTTGCCTTCTACCAAAGCAGTAGTACTCATCGCTTTTCCTTTAGATACTCAATTCTTCACTCGCGCAACGGCGCAGTTTCGGTGGACTCGCCAGATGGCGCTCCCGCGTGTCGACGTCAGCGTCAGACTGCCGCGGCGCCACCGACGATTTCCGACAGTTCCTTCGTGATCGCTGCCTGACGGCTCTTGTTGTACGAGAGCTGCAGTTCGTTGATGACCGTCTTCGCGTTGTCCGAAGCGGCCTTCATCGCGACCATCCGTGCCGACTGTTCCGACGCCATATTTTCCGCGACGGCCTGATAGACCAGCGCTTCGACATAACGCACCAGCAGTTCGTCGACGACGGTTTGCGCGTCCGGCTCGTAGATGTAGTCCCACGACGTACTCGGCGTCGGGCTACCCTTCTCGTCCTTGCGCTCGAACTGTTCCGCCGACAGCGGCAGCAGTTGCTCGATCACGGGCTCCTGCTTCATCGTGTTGACGAAGCGCGTGTACGCGAGATACACGGCCGAGAGCTTGCCTTCCGAGTACATGTCGAGCTGAACCTTCACAGCGCCGATCAGCTTTTCGAGGTGCGGCGTATCGCCCAGCTGCACGACGTTCGACACGACCTTTGCGCGCAGGCGGTTCAGAAAACCCAGACCCTTGCCGCCGATTGCCGTCGCTTCGAGCGTCTTGCCCTGACCTTCCAACTCCTTGAACTTCTGGAGCGAAGCGCGCAGCACGTTCGTGTTCATACCGCCGCACAGACCCTTGTCAGTCGTGACAAGGATGAAGCCTACCGATTTCGCACCGTCGTTCGTCGTCATGAACGGATGACGATATTCCGGGCTCGCACTGCTCATGTGCGCAGCGATATCGCGGACCTTGTCGGCGTACGGGCGAGCAGAGCGCATGCGCTCCTGAGCGCGGCGCATCTTGGATGCGGCCACCATCTCCATCGCTTTCGTGATCTTGCGCGTGTTTTGCACGCTCTTGATCTTGCCGCGAATTTCCTTCATTCCAGCCATTGCTTGCTCCTTGATCGAAGCAGCGCGGACGCATTTACATGCACCGCGCGCTGCTTCAAGGTCCGTTTATGCCTTGCGGATCACTCGCGGATCAATAAGCGCCTGACTTCTTGAAGTCCTTGAGTGCCGCGTGCAGCGCGCCCTCGTCGTCCTTCGACAAGTCCTTGTTGTCTTCGATGCGCTTGACCAGGTCAGCATGCTTCGACTTCAGGAATTCGCGCAGGCCCTTTTCGAAAGGCAGCACTTGCGAAACTTCCAGATCGTCGAGGTAGCCGTTGTTCGCTGCGAACAGCGACACCGACAGTTCCCACACTTGCAGCGGCTGGTATTGCGGCTGCTTCAGCAGTTCCGTCACGCGGCGGCCGCGCTCCAGCTGCTTGCGGGTTGCTTCGTCGAGGTCTGATGCGAACTGCGCGAACGCAGCCAGTTCACGGTACTGTGCGAGGTCGGTACGGATACCGCCCGACAGCTTCTTCACAACCTTCGTCTGAGCCGCACCACCGACGCGCGACACCGACACGCCAGCGTTAATAGCCGGACGGATACCTGCGTTGAAGAGGTCGGTTTCCAGGAAGATCTGGCCGTCGGTAATCGAGATCACGTTCGTCGGAACGAATGCCGTCACGTCGCCTGCTTGCGTTTCGATGACGGGCAGCGCCGTCAGCGAGCCGCTCTTGCCCTTCACTTCGCCGTTCGTGAACTTCTCGACGTACTCTTCCGAGACGCGAGCAGCACGCTCCAGCAGACGCGAGTGCAGATAGAACACGTCGCCCGGGTAAGCTTCACGGCCCGGCGGACGGCGCAGCAGCAGCGAGATCTGACGGTATGCCCAAGCCTGCTTGGTCAAGTCGTCGTAGACGATCAGTGCGTCCTGGCCGCGGTCGCGGAAATATTCGCCCATCGTGCAACCGGCGTACGGCGCCAGGTATTGCATCGCGGCCGATTCCGAAGCCGAAGCGGCGACGACGATCGTGTATTCCATCGCGCCCGTTTCTTCGAGCTTGCGAACCACGTTCATGATCGACGAAGCCTTCTGGCCGATCGCGACGTAGATACAGATGAGGTCCTTGCCCTTCTGGTTGATGATCGAGTCGACAGCGACAGCCGTCTTGCCGCACTGGCGGTCGCCAATGATCAGCTCACGCTGGCCACGGCCGATCGGCACCATCGAGTCGATCGACTTCAGACCGGTTTGCACAGGCTGCGACACCGACTTACGCCAGATCACGCCCGGAGCGATCTTTTCGATTGCGTCGGTCATCTTCGCGTTGATCGGGCCCTTGCCGTCGATCGGGTTGCCCAGTGCGTCGACCACGCGGCCGATCAGCTCCGGACCCACCGGCACTTCGAGAATGCGGCCCGTCGTCTTGACGATGTCGCCTTCCGAGATGTGTTCGTATTCACCCAGAATCACCGCGCCGACCGAGTCGCGCTCGAGGTTCAGCGCGAGACCGAACGTGTTGCCCGGGAATTCGAGCATTTCGCCCTGCATCACTTCCGACAGGCCGTGGATACGCACGATACCGTCGGTCACGGAGATCACGGTGCCCTGGTTGCGAACGTCTGCGCTCGCTTCAAGGCCCTGGATCCGGCTCTTGATCAGCTCGCTGATCTCAGAGGGATTGAGTTGCATTATTCGCTCCTGATAGTCAATTCTGTTGCGTGCCAGCCGCCACAACCACGTGAGGGCTTCAGGCGGTCAGAGCCGTCTGCATGCTGGCGAGCCGCGCGCGGACCGAGGTATCGAGCACTTCGTCGCCGACCGTCACGCGAACGCCGCCGATCAGCGACGGGTCCACTTGAACCGTCGGCTTCAGCTTGCGTTTGAATTTGCGTTCGAGGCTCGCGACGACGTCGTCCAGCTGCGCACCTTCGAGGGGGAATGCGCTGACGATCAGCACATCGGCCGCACCTTCGCGGGCGTTCTTCAACTCTTCGAACTGCGTGGCGATTTCTGGCAAGAGCGGCAGACGATGATTGTCGACCAGCATCTGGACCAGATTCTTCGCCTGCGCATTGTCCTTGAGCGGCGATTTCAGCGCGGCGAGCAGCAGATCGCTGATCTGCGCACGGCTGATTTTCGGGCTCGAGGCAATCGACAGCACATCGGGCAGACGCGCAACCTGTGCCAGCTCCTGCACGAGCGTGGACCAGGCGGCGATGTCACCAGCTTCGGCCACGCCAAACAGCGCTTCTGCGTACGGACGGGCGATGGTTGCAAGTTCGGCCATGATCAGAGCTCGGCTTTGAGTTGATTCAGCAGGTCGGCGTGGGCCGCCTGGTTGACTTCGCGCTTCAGGATCTGTTCGGCACCCTTCACGGCGAGCGCGGCGACTTCACCACGCAGCGCTTCACGCGCCTTTACGACCTGCTGTTCCGCATCGGCTTTCGCCTGAGCGATGATGCGCGCTGCTTCAGCTTGCGCCTGTGCCTTGATTTCGTCGGCGACCGCGACTGCACGCTTTTCGGCGTCAGCGATACGTTGCTGGCCGTCATTGCGAGCCTGAGCGAGTTCCTGGTCGACGCGCTTGTGCGCGGCTTCGAGTTCCAACTTGCCCTTTTCAGCGGCCGACAGGCCATCGGCGATCTTTTTGGAGCGCTCGTCGAGGGCGTTGATCAGCGGCGGCCACACGAACTTCATCGTGAACCACGCGAGGATCAGGAACACGACCATTTGCGCAAACAGGGTTGCGTTGAGATTCACGGTGTTTCCTTAAACGTTGCTTGATCGGAGGGGGAAACGGCAAGGCGCTCATCGATTCAGTGCTCGATCAGCGCCTTAGTGCCCGTTCCGCTTTGCGCCTTATCAGTTATAGATCAGGCGCACACTTCCGAGGAACCTCAGCCTGCCAGCTTCGACAGCAGCGGGTTCGCGAACGCAAACAGCATTGCCACACCAACGCCAATCAGGAACGCCGCATCGATCAGACCAGCAAGCAGGAACATCTTGGTTTGCAGCGGGTTCATCAGTTCCGGCTGGCGAGCGCATGCCTCGATGTACTTGCCACCCATCAGGCCGATACCGATACAGGCGCCGATTGCACCCAGGCCGATGATGATGCCGATACCGATGGCGGTCAGACCCTGGATGTTGGCGATGAAAGCTTGCATGATCACTCCTTGTGAAAAGTCTTTTTGGAACTGGGATTTAAAAAACTACGATTCTTAAAGCTAGATTCTTTCTACGACGCGCCGGTTAGTGAGTGTCGTGTGCCTGGCCGATATACACCAGCGTCAGCATCATGAAAATGAACGCCTGCAGCAAAACGATCAGGATGTGGAAGATCGCCCATACGCTGCCTGCGATCACGTGGCCGATGAAGCCAAGCACCGTCGTGTCCGCACCGAAGTTCCAGATGCTGCCAAGCAGGGCAATCAGCAGGAACAACAGCTCGCCCGCGTACATGTTGCCGAAGAGCCGCATGCCGAGAGAAACCGTCTTCGCGACGAACTCGATGATGTTGAGTGCAAGGTTCGGGATCCACAGCAGCGGATGCGCGCCGAACGGAGCGGACAGCAACTCGTGCACGAAGCCGCCGGCGCCCTTGATCTTGAAGTTGTAGTAAATCATCAGCACGAACACGCCGAGCGCAATGCCGATCGTGCCGTTGAGGTCGGCCGTCGGAACGATGCGGTGGTGCGAGATGACGCCCGACAGACCGAGCAGGTCGATCACGCGGCCCGGCAAGTCGACGGGAAGAAAGTCGAGGGAGTTCATCAGCGCGACCCAGACGAACACGGTCAGCGCGAGGGGGGCGATGAAAGCGCGGTTGCCGTGGATCATCGACTTCGATTGATCCTCCACCATTTCAACCAGCATTTCGATCGCGCACTGGAAGCGGCCGGGAACGCCAGACGTCGCCTTACGCGCGGCCAGACGCAGGACCAGGACAGTGATGGCACCGCATACGATCGACCAGAAAAGCGTATCGAGATTCCAGACGTGGATATCGAAGATCGACGTCTGATGAGCGGTGGAAAAATTCTGCAAGTGGTGCGCAATGTACTCGGACGGATCCAGAGCGCGCGTTCCTTCGCTAGCTGCCATATCGTTAATGCACCCAAATTGTCGAAAATCTTTCCGGGCCGCTCCCGCCGCAATTCTGTCTTGCGGGAACACGCCAGCGCGGGCCTTTGTCGAACCCGCGCGCCTCGTTGCTGACGCCGTGCATCAGCCAGTGTCTTGCTTGCTTCAGCGCCAGGCCAGCGCGATCCAGTACGTCTTGAGAGCAATGAGGTAGGTCACGAGCAGCGGAATCCACCGCACATCGTGATACCAGAATGCGATGGCAATAAACATCGCAATCGTTGTCCCCATCTTGAGTGCTTCACCGATCATCCAGCTCATCACCGTTTCGGCGCCACTCAACTTCTTAAGACGTGCCGCGAACAATGCGCTCGGCACCCAGCAAATCGCTCCTCCCAGGAAGGCTGACAGCGCAGCATCGCCCGGCGGCTTGTAGAACAGCCACCACAACAGCGTCGCACCCAGGGACAAAACCATTTGCGCAATCACGACCTTGAACGGTGTGACGCGCGATGGACGACTCACGTTCGGACCGAACAGTTTTTCGGCCTCGGCCCGCGTGAGCGGAACGATATTGTTATCTTGCTGCTCGGCATCCCACGCGTCGTCATGCGTTGTGCTCTGACCGCCGGACGTTTGCGAACCGATGCGATCTTCGCGGTGTTCGTCGTGCCGTTGTTGCGGCGCTTGGTTCGACGCTTTGACCGCCATCGCAGTGTTCCGCAAAGTCCTGTTCAGCCCAGCGAGCTTTCGCGCCGCTTACGGGGTTGCCTAGCAAATAAATCCGGGCGATTGTAAGCGATAGTTGCAGGCAATTCAAGACTTTAGCCCGACCAATAACGGCATGAAATGGCGCTTCATGATGCGGGAAAACGCCCCTTTTCATGCAGTCGGACTGCAAATGTAAGGCGGTCGCGACAGACGGGGAAATACCGCCGGAATTGTGTTACGAGCACAAGGTCGCGAGCGCACTTTCGTCGCTCGCACAAGTGTCAAAAATGCAACAGAAGCCACCCGCCGACCACCCCGCCCACGACCCAAAACGGGACCGAAAACAGGTGGAATTGCAGCCACATTCCGCGCTGTCCTGAAAGCCTCATTGCAATCAGATTCGCCAACGAACCGATCGCAAATCCGAAGCCACCGACACTGACTCCGAACGCCAATGCGCGCCAATCTTTCGAGAACTCAGCCAACATGATCGCGGCTGGGACATTGCTGATGAACTGCGACAGCACCGCGCTTGCGGTATAGGCGCGCAGCGGTGTCGTCAGATGCATTTGTCCGACGGCTGCATGTACCCAAGGCAATGCCGCGACGCTTCTCAAGACAATGAACATGAACACGAAGATCAGCAGCAAAAGCCAGTCGATCTTCATGACGATTCGGGGCCGCCAGAAGATAAATCCAACGCCCACGCCGATCAGTCCGATGCCAGCGCGATGCGCATCAGCGAGCAATACAAACGCGGCGAACAGAAGCACGGCAACGCCGAGCAGCGGACGATCGACGGGATGCGGTTCCGTGTCTTTCGACAGATCCAGGTCAACATGCTTGAACGCGATCGCCGTCAGCGCATACAGCATCACCATCAGCGCCGCGCACAGCGGTGCCAAAGCCAGCACAAATCCAGCGAACGAGACGCCGCTCGTCTGCCAAAGAAACAGATTCTGCGGATTGCCCAGTGGCGTGAGAACCGAGCCGGCGTTCACCGCAATCGCAATGAAGATCACGAGCCGCTTCAACGGCAACGGCGTCAACTCGTTCAGCGACAACGCGAGCGGCACGACGACGAACAATGCGACGTCGTTCGTGAGCAACGTCGACAGCGCGGCGGCGAGCGCGATCAGCAGATACGCCAGCCCTCGCTGCGAACGGATGCGATGAACGACGCGATGCGCGAGCCACATCAGGAATCCTGAATATTCGACCGCCTTCGTCAAAACCAGAAGCCCCGCGAGCGTCATCACCGTTTGCCAGTCGACGAGCGCAGGGAGCGACGCCAATGGACGCGGATGGAGTATCTGCAGCGCGAACAATGCCACGACGAGCACGGTCAGCACCGGCTCCTTCGCCACATAGCGAATGACCACGCGAAACAAATTTTGACGAGGCTTCAGCGCTCGGTCGGCAGCACGCATCGGGTTAGTCTTTATGCAGCGGCTGCGCTGCCCCTCAAGCGGGCAAGAATGCCTTCGAGTGCGTCGAGGTCGCCAAAGTCGACGAGCACCTGCCCTCGTCCGCGCCGGCCGAGCTTGATCTTAACCGTCGCGGCGAGCAGATCCGACAACTCCTCTTCGAGCCGGCGCGTATCGCGGCCGCCGTCGTTATTCACCTTGGCCTTGACTGCGGGTGCAGCCTTCGTCGTCGTCGTGACCAATTTTTCGGTTTCGCGCACCGACATCCGCTTGTTAATCACCTGATTCGCGAGCGTGATCTGCGTGGCGGCGTCGACGGCAAGCAATGCGCGCGCATGACCCATGTCGAGATCGCCGGCTAGCAGCATCGTCTGAACGGGCGACGCGAGATTCAGCAGGCGCAGCAGGTTCGACACTGCGCTACGCGAACGCCCCACCGATTCGGCCGCCTGCTCGTGTGTGAAGTTAAATTCGTCGAGCAGACGCTGGATGCCTTGCGCCTCTTCCAGCGGATTCAGGTCTTCGCGCTGGATGTTCTCGATGAGCGCCATCGCGGCCGCAGCCTGATCGGGCACATCGCGGACCAGCACAGGCACCTCGTCCAGTCCGGCCAGGCGCGCGGCGCGAAAACGTCGCTCACCCGCGATGATTTCGAATTTTTCCGGCGAGATCGGACGTACCAGAATCGGCTGCATCAAGCCCTGCGCGCGAATGCTGGCCGCGAGTTCCTGCAACGCGCCCTCGTCCATTCGTGTGCGCGGCTGGTACTTGCCGGCCTGCATCTTTTCGAGCGGCAATGTGTGTGGCGCGCCGTTGATCTTGACGGCTTCCGTGAAGTCCGCGCTGCCGCCGAGCAACGCCTCCAGCCCTCTGCCCAAACCTTTCTTCCGTGCTACTGCGTTCATCGTGGTTCCTCGATCCGCTTTGGATGGATGGCGCTGCGTCATAGCGCACGCACCCGTTCGATCATTTCCGCGCCGAACTGCACATAAGCCTGCGCGCCGCGCGACGCACGGTCGAACACGACGCCCGGCAAGCCGTAACTCGGCGCCTCGGCAAGTCGTACGTTCCGCGGAATGACGGCGTCGAACACCTTGTCGCCAAAGTGCTCTTTCAGTTGTTCCGATACCTGCTGCTGCAGCGTGATACGCGGATCGAACATCACGCGCAACAAGCCGATTACCTTCAGGTCACGGTTCAGGTTCGCGTGAACCTGCTTGATGGTATTGACGAGATCCGACAGGCCCTCGAGCGCAAAATATTCGCATTGCATCGGAATCACGACGCCGTGCGCGGCGCACAGGCCGTTCAGCGTCAACAGCGACAGCGCGGGAGGGCAATCGATCAGGACGAAGTCGTACTCCGCCACCACGTGCGCCAGCGCCTCTCTGAGCTGGTGCTCGCGATGCTCCATGCCGACGAGTTCGACTTCGGCGCCCGCCAGTTCGCGATTGGCAGGCAGTACATCGTACGAAACGGCTTCCGACTTCACGCGCGCATCGGCGACCGACACGCCGTCGACGAGCACTTCATAAACCGTGTTCTCGCACGCGGCCTTGTCGACGCCGCTACCCATGGTGGCGTTGCCTTGCGGATCGAGATCGATGAGCAGGACCCGCTGTCCCTGCGATGCGAGGCTCGCGGCGAGATTGACCGCGGTCGTCGTTTTGCCGACTCCACCCTTCTGGTTCGCAACGCAGAAGATTTTTGCCATCTTTTTAGTGTCCCTTTGCAGCCTGTTTAGTGAGATTTCGAATTGATCATCAGCCTACGGCGACTTCGACCAGATGCCGTTCGGCATCCAGCGATGGCACTTTGAGACGGATCACCTGCTTGACGTGCGCGCCCTCAGGCAAACCCTCGATTTCTCCGTCGGGTCGCACGCCCTTCATCGCCCAGATGGCTCCCTTGTCGGCGACGAGGTGACGGGCCAGTGTAACGAAATCCGCGAGGTCTGCGAACGCGCGCGAGACGATCACATCAAATTTTCCCGGAACTTCGACGCCGGGCCTCAGGCTTTCGACCCGCCCCGTCACAACCGACAGGTTCGCGAGGCCCAACTCGGCCTTTGCCTGTGACTGGAAGGCCGACTTCTTCTGGACGATATCGTTGACGGTGATCGACCAACCGGGAAAGACGATAGCCAGCACAATGCCGGGCAAGCCGCCACCCGAGCCGACATCCAGTACCGACGACGGCCCAAGGCTGGCGAGATGCGGGACGATCGAGAGGGAATCAAGGATGTGCTGAATCAGCATCTGCCGCGGATCGCGGATTGCCGTCAGGTTGTAGACGGCATTCCACTTTCCAAGGAGCGCGACGTAATCGAGCAGTTTGCTCTTCTGATCCGCGCTCAGGTCGATGCCCAGTTCACGCGCACCTTCTTCCAGCAGGCCGGCGAGCGCGTCGCGGCCGGCCACTGCATCGGGACGCGCCGTCATTGAGCCACCGGCGTGCTGTCGGTGCCAGCGTCGGCGGGTTTTTGCGAACGGCGGCCGAGGCCACGCTTAAGATGGACCATCAGCAGCGAAATTGCGGCCGGCGTAACCCCCGAAATACGCGACGCCTGGCCAATGGTTTCAGGGCGGAACTGCATGAGCTTCTGACGCACTTCGAACGACAGCCCCCGAACTTCGGCGTAATCGAGGTTCTCTGGCAGTCTCGTGTTCTCCTGCGCTTCGTTTCGCTCGATCTCACCGGCCTGCCGCTCGATGTAGCCCTGATATTTGACGCCGATCTCGATCTGTTCCTTGATCTGCGCGAGCAGCACCTCGTCGTCGGCGAGTGGCTCGGCCGGGCCGCAGTTGCCTTCCCGCAGACCGCAAACGCCGTCGTACGAGACACCCGGGCGACGCAACAGGTCGGCGAGGCTGTATTCATGATCGATCGGCTTGCCGAGCAGCGCGGTCGCTTCCTCAGACGAAAGCGTCTTCGGGTTGACCCAGGTTGTCCGCAGACGCTCTGTTTCACGTGAAACAGCGTCGCGCTTGCGGCGGAAAGCGTCCCAGCGGACGTCATCCACGACGCCCAACTCGCGCCCGATCTCCGTCAGGCGCATGTCCGCGTTGTCTTCACGCAGGCTCAAGCGGTACTCCGCACGGCTTGTGAACATTCGATACGGCTCGGACACACCGCGCGTTACGAGATCGTCGACCAACACGCCCAGATAAGCCTGATCGCGGCGCGGCGTCCACGCTTCTCTGCCTTGGACGTACAACCCGGCGTTGATGCCCGCCAGCAGCCCTTGCGCAGCCGCTTCCTCGTAGCCCGTCGTTCCGTTGATCTGGCCGGCGAAGAACAGGCCGTTGATTACCTTCGTTTCCAGCGACGCCTTCAGTCCACGCGGATCAAAGTAGTCGTATTCGATCGCATAGCCGGGACGAAGAATGTGTGCGTGCTCCAAGCCGACCATCGAGCGAACCAGCTCGAGTTGGACATCGAACGGGAGGCTCGTCGAGATGCCATTCGGATAGAACTCGTTGGTAGTCAGCCCTTCCGGTTCCAGGAAGATCTGATGCGATTCCTTCGATGCAAACCGATGAATCTTGTCCTCAATCGACGGACAGTAGCGCGGCCCGACGCCTTCGATCACGCCGGTGTACATCGGCGAGCGGTCTAAACCGCTGCGGATGATGTCGTGGGTCTGCGCGTTCGTATGCGTGACCCAGCAGGGCACTTGGCGCGGGTGCTGCTCGACGCGCCCGAGGAAAGAGAAAACGGGAATCGGATCGAGATCGCCGGGCTGCTCTTCAAGCTTCGAAAAATCGATCGTGCGCCCGTCGATGCGCGGCGGCGTGCCAGTCTTGAGGCGGCCTTGCGGCAGTTTCAGCTCTTTCAGGCGCGCCGACAGCGACACCGCGGCAGGATCGCCTGCCCGTCCACCCGTATAGTTATTGAGTCCGACGTGAATCTTCCCATCGAGGAAGGTGCCGGCCGTCAACACCACTGCACGCGAGCGGAAGCGGACGCCAACCTGAGTTACCGCTCCCACGACGCGATCGCCTTCGACCATCAGATCGTCGACCGATTGCTGGAAAAGCCAAAGATTCGGCTGATTTTCGAGCCGCCGACGGATCGCCGCCTTATAAAGCACGCGATCAGCCTGTGCACGAGTCGCCCGGACTGCCGGACCTTTCGATGAGTTAAGAATGCGGAACTGAATGCCGCCTTCGTCGGTTGCAGCCGCCATCGCGCCGCCGAGTGCGTCGACCTCTTTCACCAAATGGCCCTTGCCAATACCGCCGATCGACGGATTGCAGCTCATTTGACCGAGGGTCTCGATGTTGTGCGTCAGCAGGAGCGTCTTATTGCCCATGCGTGCGGACGCCAAAGCGGCTTCCGTGCCGGCATGACCGCCGCCAACGACGATTACGTCAAACTCTGTGGGATAAAGCATCGCAGATCTCACGCCGGACCCGCCGTGAGCCTTCAAGAAAAAAATATATGGGCGAAATTATAGCGGTTTCGCTTTTGACACGAATTTCGTCCGGTGGGCATAGGAATAAAAAACGGCGTGTTTCACGTGAAACACGCCGCTCGTTTGACAGCCAAACCGCCAAAAATTCCTTTGGCTACGCTACCTTTTTCGTAAGCCCCAGATACGTTTCGATCACGCGTGGATTTTGCGCCAGCGCCTCGGCCTCGCCTTCCAGAGCCAGTTCGCCGGTTTCCAGCACGTAGCCATAGTCCGAAATTTGCAGTGCGGCGCGTGCGTTTTGCTCGATCAGAAGCGTCGCAACGCCCGTTTGCCGCAACGCGCTGATAATGTGGAAAATCTCCTTCACGATCAGCGGCGCCAAACCGA
This sequence comes from Paraburkholderia diazotrophica, assembly GCF_900108945.1. Classification (GTDB taxonomy): domain Bacteria; phylum Pseudomonadota; class Gammaproteobacteria; order Burkholderiales; family Burkholderiaceae; genus Paraburkholderia; species Paraburkholderia diazotrophica. Next base: position 86,384 of record NZ_FNYE01000025.1, read on the forward strand.
GGCTCGGCTCGTCGAGCATCAACAAGTCCGGCTTACCCATCAGCGCGCGGCCGACAGCCAGCATCTGCCGCTCGCCGCCGGACAGCGTTCCCGCCGCCTGCTTGCGGCGTTCTTTCAAGCGTGGGAAAAGTTCGAACACCGGTTCAAGCTGATCCAGATAGCTTCGATCGCCTGCGCGCTTGCGACGATACGCGCCAAGCACCAGATTGTCCTCGACTGTCATCGTCGCGAATAACTCGCGCTTTTCCGGCACGAGACACATGCCGCGCGCCACCCGCTTCTCGACGGGTACGGCGCTCACGTCTTCGCCAAGATACGTGATTGCGCCCTTTGCGTGTCCTGTCTGCGGCAGCGCACCCATGATCGCGTTGAGCAGCGTCGACTTTCCCGCGCCGTTCGGACCGATTACCGTAACGATCTGACCGGGACGCACGGCAATCCTCGCGTTGTGCAGCGCTTCGACCTTCCCATAGCGGACGGACAGGCTGTTCACTTCGAGAATCGGCTGTGCCGAGGCTTGGTTCGTCGTTTCGTTCCTCATCACTCCACCCCGCCCAGATAGGCTTCCAGCACAGCCGGATCGTTCTGCACATCTTGCGGAAGCCCTTCCGCGATCCGCGTCCCAAACTCCATCACGACCAAACGATCAGTGAGATTCATCACGAAGTCCATATCGTGCTCGACAAGCAGCACGCTCATACCCTCCTCGCGCAGCTTGCGCAGCAACGTCGTCAGTTGTTGCTTTTCCTGGTAACGCAGGCCCGCCGCAGGTTCATCGAGCAATAAAAGCGTCGGGTCGCAGCAGAGCGCCCTCGCAATTTCGAGGATCCGCTGTTTGCCGAGGGCGAGACTGCCCGCTTCGTCGTACATATGCTCTTCCAGACCGACGCGCCGGATCTGCCGGGCGGCTTCCGCCATCAGACGCGCTTCCTCCGCAGCGTTCAGGCGGGCGACGCTGCGCCAGACGCCGGCATGCCCGCGCAGATGCGCACCTATCGCGACGTTTTCCAACACGGTCATGCCCGGCAGCAGCTTCACGTGCTGAAACGTCCGTCCGATGCCACGTTTGACGATTTCGCGTGAATTCAGCTTGTCGATACGTTCGCCGCGGAACGTGATCGCACCGCTCGTCGCTTGCAGCACGCCCGTGACCAGATTGAACGTCGTCGACTTGCCCGCGCCATTCGGGCCGATCAGACCGATGATCTGCCCCGCCTTCACATCAAAGCTGACGTCGTTCACGGCGACCAGACCACCGAACTGCTTGCGTGCCTTTTCGACCACGAGCAGCGCTTCGCCCGCCACCGGCTTGCTGCGCTGCGGCAACGCATCCGCGTGATCGGGTACGTGCGCGTGCGGGCCGCGAGGAAAGATCCGCGCGACGAACGGCCACACGCCCCGGCGAGCGTACTGAAGCAGCAAGACCATCAAAATGCCGAAGACAATGATTTCGAAATTGCCGTTCTCGCCGAGCAGTTTGGGCAGCAGCGTCTGCAGATAATCCTGCAGGACGGTCAGAATGGCCGCGCCCAGCACCGCTCCCCAGACGTGCGCGACGCCGCCTACCACCGCCATGAACAGGAACTCGATGCCGTGGTTGAGACCGAAGGGTGTCGGGTTCACCGCGCGCTGCAAATGCGCGTACAGAAAGCCTGAAACCGCCGCCAGCACCGCCGCATAGACGAAGATCACGACGCGCATCCATGCGGTATTGACGCCCATCGCCTCCGCCATCAGCCCGCCGCCGCGTAGCGCACGGATCGCCCGCCCCGGACGGCTATTAAGCAGATTCTGAACGGACACCACCGCGCCGAGCACGACGATCCAGATCAGGTAATAGATATGCCGGCCGGATTCGAGGTTGATGCCGAGCACGTTCAGCACCGGAATCCCGTTGATCCCGTCATATTTGCCGAGCATCTCCATGTTGCCGAACAGGAAGAACAGCGCGAGGCCCCACGCGATCGTCCCGAGCGGCAGAAAATGCCCCGACAGCCGCATCGTCACTGCCCCGAGCAGCAACGCGATCAAAGCTGTCAGAACGACGCCGACGATCAGCGCAAGCCACGGCGAGACGCCGAATTGCGTCGTCAGATACGCGGTCGTGTAAGCGCCGACACCGACGAACGCCGCCTGCCCAAAGCTCGTCATCCCGCCGATGCCCGTCAGCAGCACGAGACCGATCGCGACGATCGAGTAAAGGCCGATGTAGTTGAGCAGCGTCACCCAGTACTCGGGCACGCGGATCGGCTGCGGCAACACGGGCAATGCGAACATCACCACCAGAAACAGCCAGAAGAACCTGTTTTGCATGATGCGTTTCATCGCGTCACTCCTCCTCTTCTTCCGCATGCGGGCTGGCGAGACTCCGCCAGAGCAGCACCGGAATGATCAGCGTGAACACGATCACTTCCTTGTACGAGCTTGCCCAGAACGACGAATACGACTCCAGCAACCCGACGAGTATCGAACCTGCCGCAGCCAGCGGATAACTGACCAGCCCGCCGATAATCGCCCCGACAAAGCCCTTCAGACCGATCAGGAAGCCCGAGTCGTAGTAAATCGTAGTGAGCGGCGCGACGAGAATTCCGCACAGCACGCCGAGTCCCGCCGCAAGGGTGAACGCGAGCCGCCCGGCCTGCGTCGTGCCGATACCGACGAGCCGCGCGCCGAGCCGGTTCACCGACGTCGCGCGCAATGCCTTGCCCGAAATCGAGCGGTCAAAGTACACATACAGCACGCCGATCAGCACGACAGCCACGCCGACCACCCACACGCTCTGCCCCGAGATCGACATGCTGCCGATGTTGAACGTCGCATCCGTGAACGCGTTGGTGCGGGAGCCTTCCGCGCCGAACATCACGAGCCCGAGGCCGACCATCGCGAAATGCACGGCCACCGACACGATCAGCAGCAAGAGCGTCGTCGCTTCGGCGACAGGCTCGTATGCGAGGCGATAGACGAACGGCCCCATCGGCACGACGATCAGCAGCGTCAATGCGATCTGCGCGATCATTGGCAGCGGCTGCATGAACACGCCGCGCGTGACCGCATACACAGCGACAGGGAACAGCAAATACTTGCCGGCCAGCGTCACTAGCGTACGTGCAGCGTGACGCCGCCGCTCCGCATGCCGAGCCATGCCGATCACTTCGATGACGAAACATGCAAGCCCCATCGCCATCAGCAGCCAGCAGGTCGCCGGAAACTTCTGCGTCTGCAACGCGGCAAGCGTCAGCGCACCGTACGAAACGAACTCCCCTTGCGGGATGAAAATGGCGCGCGTCACGGAGAACACCAGCACCAACGCGAGCGCGAGCAATGCGTAGATCGCCCCCGTCGTGATGCCGTCCTGCGCGAGGATCGCCGCAATTGATAGATCCATACTTCCTCGTCCTGGAACGTCGAAATCGAAACTGAGAAACAGAGAGAACTGCAGTCAGAACCGGCCGAACGACCACCAGCCGCAAAGCAAAGCCGCACTTCATAAAACAACTGCCGCGCCTGAGAAAACGACGCGGCAGAGCTTGCCATTGTTATCGACCAGAAATGGCCGCGTGACTTAAGAGACGCCCTACTGACTCATTGCCACGCGTCGCAAGAGTTGCGCGCCTTCTTAGTCGTTCTGAAGTTTCCACTTGCCATCGGAGATTTCGACGATCACGCGTGCGCGCTTGTCGAGACCGTTGTGGTCGGTGGCGGTCGTGTTCATGATGCCGTGTGCGAGTGGCAGATCCTTGACGTTCTCGAGCGCGTCGCGCAGCGCGACACGGAATGCTTCCGTACCCGGCTGGCCCTTCTTCAGCGCTTCGGGAATCGCGCGCTGGAGCATCTGGCCTGCGTCCCACGCATGGCCGCCGAACGTCGCGACGGAGCCCGCGCCATACGCCTTCTCGTAGGCGTTCTTGTACGCTTCCGACGACTTCTTCACCGGATTCGAATCGGGCAGCTGATCCGCGACGAGAATCGGGCCTGCGGGCAGCAATTCGCCTTCGCAGTCCTTGCCGCACACGCGCAGGAAGTCGTTGTTCGCGACGCCGTGCGTCTGATAGATCTTGCCCTTGTAGCCACGCTCTTTCAGCGCCTTCGCCGGGAGTGCCGAAGGCGTGCCCGAACCCGCGATCAGCACGGCATCCGCATTCGATGCGACGATCTTCAGCACCTGCCCTGTCACCGATGCATCGGTGCGGTTATAGCGCTCGTTAGCTACGAGCTTCAGATGACGTGCATTCGCCGCCTGGCTGAACACCGTGTACCAGTTCTCGCCATACGCGTCCGCGAAGCCGATGAACGCCACCGTCTTCACACCGCGCTTCTCCATGTACTCGGCGATTGCATCGGCCATCAAGCCATCGTTTTGCGGCGTCTTGAATGCCCATGTGCGCTTGCCGTCCATCGGCGAAATGATGGCAGCCGATGCCGCGAGCGAAATCATCGGTGTCTTGCCTTCGGAGATCGGGTCGAGCATCGCAAGCGAATTCGGCGTCACCGTCGAGCCGATGATCGCATCCACGTGGTCCTCGTCGATCAGCTTGCGCGTGTTCTGCACTGCGCGGCTCGTATCCGATGCGTCGTCGAGCACGATGTATTGCACGCTCTTGCCTGCGATCTCCTTCGGCAGCAACGCAATCGTGTTCTTCTCCGGGATGCCAAGCGATGCGGCCGGCCCCGTCGTCGATAGCGTAACGCCGATCTTCACCTGCGCCATCGCTCCCGTCGCGCCGCAAACCAGCGCCATTGCAATCGCGGAACGGACCCACTTCTTTGTCGTTTTCATTGCATGTCTCCAAACGCTTTAAATGCGTGTCGTAATCTAGTTCGAGAACCGGGTAACTGAATCTAGTTATCGGGTATAAGCCTGCCAAGCATGGTTTTCCCTGCTCGTTGCAATTGCGTCAAATCCAGGCTTTACCGCTTTAGTTGTCTCCCCTGTCGATCAGCGTGAAGCTGCGTTGCCCTATTCGATTCACCTCACGTGCAATAAAAAAGACGCGTCAACTGCCCGCGTCTTTTTGAATGAATTCGAATTCGTTAATTCGCCTCGCTCAATCGGAAGCAAGCTTCCATTTGCCGTCGACGATTTGCACCATCACGCGCGCCCGCTGATCGAGACCCGCGTGATCGCTCGCGCTCATGTTGAAGATGCCGTGCGAGCCCGGCATGTCCTTTGTGCTTTCGAGCGCGGCACGAAGTGCTTCACGGAATTGCGGCGTGCCCGGCTGGCCCTTTTTTAACGCGACGGGAATCGCACGTTGCAGCAGCAGACCGGCGTCCCACGCATGGCCACCGAAAGTCGAAATCGAACCAGTGCCATTCGCGCTTTCATAAGCGTGCTTGTACGCGAGCGATGCCTTTTTCACAGGATTCGAATCGGGCAATTGATCGGCGACGAGCAGCGGACCCGAAGGCAGATACGTGCCTTCACAGTCCTTGCCGCATACGCGCAGGAAATCGTTGTTCGCGACGCCATGCGTCTGATAGTACTTGCCCTTGTAGCCGCGCTCGCGCAGCGTCTTCTCCGGCAGAGCGGCCGGTGTGCCCGCGCCGGCGATCAGCACGGCGTCCGGGTTCTGCGACATCATCTTGAGCACCTGGCCCGTCACCGATGCATCGTTGCGCGCGAAACGTTCGTTCGCGACGACCTTGATCTTCGCGAGGTCGGCGGCCTTGCCGAATTCCTTGAACCAGCTCTCGCCATACGCATCCGCGAAGCCGATGAAGGCCACCGTCTTAACGCCGTGATTCGCCATGTGCTGCGCAATGGCCGTCGCCATCAGGATGTCGTTCTGCGGCGTCTTGAAGACCCACGAGCGCTTTGCGTCCATCGGTTCGACGATCGATGCGGCCGCAGCCATCGAGATCATCGGCGTTTGCGTTTCATTCACGATGTCGATCATCGCCAGCGAATTCGGCACGACGGTCGAGCCGATCAGCGCGTCGACGTGATCTTCACTGGTGAGCTTGCGGGCGTTCTTGACGGCCTGCGTCGAATCGGTTGCATCGTCGAGCACGATGTAGTCGATCTTCTGGCCCGCGATTTCTTTCGGCAGCAACGCGCTGGTGTTCTTCTCCGGAATACCGAGCGAGGCCGCCGGCCCCGTTGCCGACACTGTCATGCCGATTTTCACGTCCGCCCATGCCGCGCCGCTGTACGTTGCGCACACGCCTGCCGCGACCAGTGCCGCGCCGATCCAACGCAATGCCGACTTCATTCCGCTCCTCTATGCCCCGATGTTCGAGCTGATTCGAATACTTTGAAATGCCGACCCGATGGTCAGCGAATGGCGAGTGTAGCGGACGCATACTACGCGCGGCAAGCAGTTTGAAGGCTTTGAATCTTTGGGAGAAACGCTGCGGAGAACGCCTGTGAAAGCGCCGGAATTACAATGCGGCGCGAGGGCCGCGCATGCGCTATTAAAGCGATCGATTTGGGATGGGGAAAGTAAAAAGCGCTGTTGGACTAGATCCAACAGCGCTTTTGTATGGGCACTGAGTGCCTCATTGTCTCCTCGTTCTCCACCTGCAAAATTCGGTGCACCAGAACTGTGTGAAGATTAAACGGGGACCGTTACACGGACAACTAGCATTTACCCTAGTGGTGCACTGCCGCACAAAATTGGGGCGGGTACTTGTGGTTTCGCTTCGTTTCAGCCCAGATCAGCCGCTTTATGCAATTGATCTGGATCCCGAATCAACCTCACCTACCGCTCATGCCCGCAGCGGTTTGAAGCGCTGAACGATCTCGCCGACGATGCCGCGCCTGAACGCCAGCACGCAGAGGATGAAGATGATGCCCATCACGATCGTCGCGGACTCGCCGAGCGAATGAAACCAGTCGACGCCCGTCACCGACGCAATTGCGCCGCCGATATCGCCGAGCCGGTCCTCGAGCGCGACGATCAGCGCGGCGCCCAACAGCGGCCCGAATAGCGTGCCCATGCCGCCTACCAGCGTCATCAGCACGACGAGGCCTGACATCGTCCAGTATGCGTCGCCGAGCGTTTCGAAGCCGAGCACGAGCACCTTCAGCGCCCCCGCAAGACCCGCGAGACCCGCCGACAGAACGAACGCGAGCAGCTTGAAGCGATTGGTGTCGTAGCCCAGCGAGATCGCACGCGGCTCGTTCTCCTTGATTGCGATCAGCACCTGCCCGAACGGCGAATGCACGATGCGCACGATCAGCAGAAACGCCAGCACCATCACGACGAGCACGATGAAGTACAGCGTCAGATCCGACGAAAGGCTCAGCACGCCGAACAGCTTTCCGCGCGGCACGCCTTGCAGGCCGTCTTCGCCGTGCGTGAACGGCGCTTGCAGGAACACGAAGTACACCATCTGCGCGAGCGCGAGCGTCACCATCGCGAAGTAAATGCCCTGACGACGAATCGCGAACAGGCCGACGACCAAACCCAGCAGCGTCGCGGCCGCCGTGCCCGCGATCACGCCAAGCTCGGGCGACAGGCCGACCGTCTGGATTGCGTAACCGGTGATATAGCCGGCCGTCGCCAGGAACATCGCATGGCCGAACGACAGCAGGCCCGTATAGCCAATCAGAAGATTGAATGCGGCCGCGAACAGCGCAAAGCACAGCACCTTCATCACGAACACGGGGTATGCGCCGGCGAACGGCGCAACGATGAGCGCGATCAGCAGCAAACTGTAGAGCGCTTTTCTCTGCATCATTTTTCCTTGCCGAAGAGACCCGCCGGACGCACGAGCAACACGAGCGCCATGATCACGAAGACCACGGTCGCGGACGCTTCCGGATAGAACACACGCGTCAACCCTTCGATCACACCGAGCAGCAGGCCCGTGAGGATCGAACCCATGATCGAGCCCATTCCGCCGATCACGACGACGGCGAACACGGTGATGATCATCGGCTGGCCCATCAGCGGCGAGACCTGGATCACGGGCGCGGCAAGCACGCCCGCAAACGCGGCCAGCGCGACACCGAAGCCATACGTCAGCGTGACCATCACCGGCACGTTCACGCCGAATGCCTCGACGAGCTTCGGGTTCTCCGTGCCCGCGCGAAGGTACGCGCCGAGGCTCGTCTTCTCGATCACGAACCATGTTGCGAAACACACGACCAGCGATGCGAACACGACCCACGCGCGATAGTTCGGCAGGAACATGAAGCCGAGGTTGGTCGCGCCCGAAAGCAGCGACGGCACGTCGTACGGCTGCCCCGATGAACCGTAGATCGACCGGAACACGCCTTCGACGACCAGCGTGAGACCGAACGTGAGCAGAAGGCCGTAGAGGTGATCGAGCTTGTACAGCCAGCGCAGCATCGAGCGTTCGATCAACACGCCGAACAGCCCGACGATCAGCGGCGCAAGGACGAGCATCACCCAGTACGGCAGACTGAAATACGACAGGCCCATCCACGTGAGCATCGCACCCAGCATGAACAACGCGCCGTGCGCGAAATTGATCACGTTGAGAAGACCGAAGATCACGGCCAGTCCCAGACTCAGGATCGCGTAGAACGAACCGTTCACGAGACCGAGCAGCAGCTGGCTGAGCATCGCCGGTAGCGGAATGCCAAAGATATCCATTGAAGCCGTCGTCAAAGTGAAAGCGGCATGCACGCGTCAGGCACATACGGCCCGACACGTCCAGCACGCAAAACATCGACGCCTGCTTCGTCTACATGAACGAGACGGGCAGGCGCTCCTCGGCGCCGCTTATTTCCACAGTGCGCAGCGCGTTTCCTGCTTCGTCGTAAAGGCCTGTTCCCCCGGAATCGTGGCGGCGATCTTGTAGTAATCCCACGGCTCCTTCGACTCGGCCGGAGTCTTCACCTGCATCAGGTACATGTCGTGGATCATGCTGCCGTCCTGGCGGATGTAGCCCTTTGCATAGAAGTCGTCGATCTTCTGCTTCTTCAGCTGTGCCATCACCTTGTCGGCGTCCGTCGAACCAACCGTCTGCACCGCCTTCAGGTAGGTCATCGTCGCCGAATAGTCGGCGGCCTGCAGGCTCGACGGCATCTTCTTCATCTTGTCGAAGTAGCGTTGCGCCCACTTGCGCGTGGTCGCGTCCTTGTTCCAGTACCAGCTGTCCGTCAGCACGAGGCCCTGCGTCGTTTCGAGGCCGAGGCTGTGGATATCGTTGATGAAAATCAGCAGCGCGGCGAGCTTCATCGACTTCGTGATGCCGAATTCCTTCGCGGCCTTGATCGCGTTGATCGTATCGCCGCCCGCGTTCGCGAGGCCGAGAATCTGCGCCTTGGATGATTGCGCCTGCAACAGGAACGATGAGAAGTCCGATGCCGACAGCGGGTGACGCACCGCGCCGACCACCTGACCGCCGTTGGCCTTCACGACGTCGCTGGTCGCCTTTTCGAGCGCCTTGCCGAACGCGTAGTCAGCCGTCAGGAAGTACCACGTCTTGCCGCCCTGCTTCGTCACGGCCGAGCCGGTGCCCTTCGCGAGCGCCGTCGTGTCGTACGCATAGTGAATCGTGTACGGCGTGCACTGCTCGTTCGTGAGGGTATCCGCGCCTGCGCCGACGCTGATGTACACCTTGTGCTTCTCGCTCGCGACCTGGTTCATCGACAGACCCGTCGCCGAGTTCGTGCCGCCGACCAGCATATCGACGCCATCGCGGTCAAACCATTCACGCGCGCGCGAAGCAGCGATGTCGGCCTTGTTCTGGTGGTCCGCATACACGACCTGGATCGGCTTGCCATTCACCTTGCCGCCGAAATCCGCCACTGCCATGCGAATCGCTTCCAGACCGCCTTGCCCGTCGATGTCGGCATAAAGACCCGACATGTCTGTGATGAAGCCGACCTTCACTGCATCGTCGGCAGCCCGCGCGCTGCCCGCCGTCAATGCGACGCTTGCTGCCGCCGCAAAACAGATTGACGTGAGTCGCGCGAGTGTCTTCCTTTTCATTACTGTCTCCTTCGTTCTGCGTTGTGGTTGTCAGAGGCAATCAGGTGCTTACACCCCGAGCAGATCGTGTAGCACCGGCATTTTGCTTTCGAGCTCCTTGGCTTCGAAGTGCTCGACGATGCGTCCATGCTCCATCACATAGAAACGATCGGCGAGCGGCGCCGCAAAGCGGAAGTTCTGTTCGACCATGACGATCGTGTAGCCGCGCGCTTTCAACGTCACGATCATGCGGGCGAGGGCTTGCACGATCACAGGCGCAAGACCCTCGGAGATTTCATCGAGCAACAGCAGGTTCGCGCCCGTACGCAGAATGCGCGCGACAGCGAGCATCTGTTGCTCGCCGCCCGACAGACGCGTGCCCTGGCTCATCCTCCGTTCCTGGAGATTGGGAAACATCTGGTAGATCTCGTCGATCGACATCATCAACGACTTGTCGCCGACGGGTGGCGGCAGCAGCAGATTTTCTTCGCACGACAGGCTCGAAAAAATACCGCGCTCTTCCGGGCAATAACCGACGCCGCAGTGAGCAATTCGATGCGTTGGCATCGAAATGGTTTCGCGTCCGCCGACACGGATCGAGCCCGTGCGGCGCCCCGTCAGGCCCATGATTGCGCGCAGCGTCGTGGTGCGGCCCGCGCCGTTGCGGCCGAGCAGCGTGACGACTTCGCCGCGGCTCACCGTCAGATCGACGCCGTGCAAAATGTGCGATTCGCCATACCACGCCTGCAAGCCGGCGATTTCCAGCGCCGGTTCGCCGCTCACCACACTGACTGCCGAGTTTTCCTGTTCGCTCACTGTGCTCATGCATGCGCTCCGGCAAGCGCCGCGTCCGCACTGCCCATATAGGCTTGCATGACGAGCGGATTCTTCGAGACTTCCGCGTACGTGCCTTCGGCGAGCACCTCGCCGCGTTGCAGGACGGTAATCGTGTCGGAGATGCCGGCAATCACATTCATGTTGTGTTCGACCATCAGGATCGTGCGACCGCTCGATACTTTTTTGATCAGCGCAGTGACGCGGTCGACGTCTTCGTGACCCATGCCTTGCGTCGGTTCATCGAGCAGCATCAGTTCAGGTTCCATCGCAAGCGTCGTCGCGATTTCGAGCGCGCGCTTGCGGCCGTACGACAGTTCGACGGTGCGCACATCGGCGAAATCGGTCAGACCGACCTGCGTCAGCAAATCGATTGCGCGGTCATCGAGTTGACTCAACGTGCGCTCGCTCTTCCAGAAATGAAATGCCGTGCCCAGCTGACGTTGCAAGCCGATGCGCACATTCTGCAATGCCGTCAGATGCGGAAATACAGCAGAAATCTGGAATGAGCGGATGATGCCGCGGCGCGCGATTTGCGCCGGACGCTCGCCCGTGATGTCGACGCCGTTAAAGACGATCTGACCCGCAGTGGGCACCAGAAATTTGGTGAGCAGATTGAAGCAGGTGGTCTTGCCCGCACCGTTGGGCCCGATAAGCGCGTGGATGGAACCGCGCTTCACGCGAAGGTTCACACTGTTGACCGCGGTAAAACCCTTGAACTCACGTGTGAGCCCGCGCGTTTCGAGTATCGTATCGCCGAGAATCATGTTCCCTTCCATGCGAAGTAAGGCGAAGCACTACCGCTTTTTTATTTCGCGCGAGGATTCGGCGCGACTGTTCATTGGCGAAGACACCCCGTGCCAATCGTGGCGTGGTGCACCAACGCGGACGGTCATCCATGCCGCACCACGCAGCATGGGTGCCATTGTCTCGCCAATGATGCAGCGCAATCATTGGGATTTGCACTTAGTGTTTAATGCGACCTTCGCCGAATGAAACGTTAAACGTTGCGTGTCATGCAACGGACATCGTAGACGCGGCATGCGTTTCAGTCGTGACAGTGTCTCTTCGTGCGCGACGGTCGGCGCGAATCATCTCGCTCGCGCGCTCGGCGATCATCAATGTCGGTGAGTTCGTGTTGCCCGATGTGATGGTCGGCATCACGGATGCATCCACGATGCGCAGTCCTTCGACACCGAGCACACGCAAGCGGCTGTCGACTACTGCACCGGGGTCATCGGCCGTGCCCATGCGGCAGGTGCCGACAGGATGGAAGATGGTCGTGCCGACATTGCCCGCGGCGATCTGCAATTCTTCCTCGGTCTGAAACTGGATGCCGGGCAAGATTTCTTCTGGTCTGTATCGCTTCAACGCAGGCGCGGCCGCGATACGGCGCGTGAGGCGCAATGCATTGGCGGCCACATGACGGTCGTAATCCGTCGACAGATAATTCGGCGCGATCAACGGTGGCGCATGCGGATCGCGCGACTCGATGTGAATGCTGCCGCGCGACGTCGGTCGCAAATGACACACAGATGCCGTGAACGCATTGAAGCGATGCAGCGGCTCACCGAACTTGTCGAGCGAAAGCGGCTGCACGTGATATTCGAGGTCGGGGCGCGTGAGCAATCTGTCGTCGACATCGGACTTCGCGAACGCACCGAGCTGCGATGGCGACATTGACATCGGCCCGCTCTGCATCAACAGGTATTGCAGGCCGATCATCATCTTGCCCCACCAGTGCGCCGAGGCCGTGTTCAACGTGCGCACGCCGTGCACCTTGTAGGACATGCGCAACTGCAAATGGTCCTGAAGATTTTCGCCGACGCCGCGCAGATCATTCACGACTTCGATGCCCAGGTTCTGCAAACGCGCGCCGTCACCGATGCCCGACAGCTCGAGCAGTTGCGGCGAGTTCACCGCGCCAGAACTCATGACGACTTCGATGCGCGCCTTCGCGAAGTACTCGACATTGTCGCCGCGATATTCGACACCCACGCAGCGCTTGCCTTCGAACACCACGCGCTGCGTGTGCGCGCCCGTGATGATGGTGAGATTCGGCCGCTTCATCGCGGGGCGCAGAAACGCCTTCGACGCATTCCAGCGAATGCCGCGCTTCTGGTTCACATCGAAGTAGCCGACGCCCGTGTTGTCACCGCGATTGAAATCGTCAGTGGCGGGAATGCCCGTTTCCTGCGCGGCTTCGGCGAACTTCTCCAGGATCTTCCATTTGAGGCGCTGCTTTTCAACGCGCCATTGACCACCCGCGCCGTGAAATTCGTTCGCACCGCCGTGATGATCTTCGCTGCGCTTGAAGACAGGCAGCACAGCATCCCACGACCACGACGCATCATTCGTCACACGCGCCCATTCGTCGTAGTCTTCGCGCTGGCCGCGCATGTAGATCATGCCGTTGATCGACGAGCAGCCGCCCAATACGCGGCCGCGTGGATACGACAACGCGCGTCCGTTGAGTCCGGGTTCCTCGCGCGTCTTATAGAGCCAGTCAGTGCGCGGATTACCGATGCAATAGAGGTAGCCGACGGGCACATGAATCCAGTGGTAATCGTCCTTGCCGCCTGCTTCGAGCAGCAGCACTGTGACGTCGGGATCTTCGCTCAGGCGATTGGCCAGCACACAGCCCGCCGTGCCCGCGCCGATGATGATGTAATCGAACTCGCCTTCGAGTTTTCTTGCACTCGTTGCGCTCGTTGCGCGAGATTCTGCTGTCGTGCTCACCCTTGTCTCCTTCGCATGGCCACGTTGCATGGCGTCTCATTGCGGTTGGGCGTTCGGTGTGTCTGCTGCTTTCTTGTTCTACTGTGCGGCGTGGCATTGCCCTCGAACGAGGACAATGCCTTTGCTCTGCTATTGCACTGAAGCCGCTTTACTTCGCGACGGGCATCGTGAACTCGGCGCCCTTCGCGATGCTGTCCGGCCAGCGCTGCATCACGCTCTTGTAGCGCGTATAGAAGCGCACGCCTTCTTCGCCATACGCATGGTGATCGCCGAACAGCGACTTCTTCCAGCCGCCGAACGAGTGCCACGCCATCGGCACGGGAATCGGCACATTGATGCCGACCATGCCGATCTGAATCTGCCGCGAAAACGCGCGCGCGACGCCGCCATCCGACGTGAAGCACGACACGCCGTTCGCGAACTCGTTCTTGTTGATCAGCTCGACGGCGGAAGCGAAATCGGGCACGCGCACGACGCACAGCACCGGACCAAAGATCTCTTCGCGATAGATCTTCATGTCGGTCTTCACGTTGTCGAACAGCGTGCCGCCGAGGAAGAAACCCTTCTCGTGACCGAGCACCTGATGACCGCGTCCATCGACGACGAGTGTCGCGCCTGCCTCTATACCCGCATCGATATAACCCGACACTTTCTGACGATGCGCGGCCGTGACGAGCGGACCCATCTCGGCTTCGGCTTCCATGCCGTTCATGATCTTCAACGACTTCACGCGCGGCGTGAGCTTCCCGATCAGCTCATCGGCAATATGACCGACAGCGACGGCCACCGAAATCGCCATGCACCGCTCGCCAGCCGAACCATAGGCCGCGCCGATCAGCGCATCGACCGCCTGATCGAGATCGGCATCCGGCATGACGACGAGATGATTCTTTGCGCCGCCCAGCGCCTGCACACGCTTGCCGTGTTTCGTGCCTTCCGTGTAGATGTATTCGGCAATCGGCGTCGAGCCGACAAACGACAGCGCGCTCACGTCGGGATGGGCAAGCAGCGCATCGACGGCCACCTTGTCGCCATGCACGACGTTGAATACGCCGTCCGGCAAGCCTGCTTCTTTCAGCAGTTCGGCAAGGCGGTTCGATGCAGAAGGATCGCGTTCAGACGGCTTCAGCACGAACGTATTGCCGCACGCGATCGCGACGGGGAACATCCAGCACGGCACCATCATCGGGAAATTGAACGGCGTGATGCCGGCAACGACGCCCAGCGGCTGACGCAGATTCCAGTTGTCGATGCCACCGCCGATCTGATCGGTGAAGTCGGTCTTTAGCAGGTTCGGAATGCCGCACGCGAACTCGACGATCTCGATGCCGCGCATCACTTCGCCCTTCGCATCGGAGAACACCTTGCCGTGCTCGCGCGTAATCAGTTCGGCGAGCTCGTCGTGGTGACGGTCGAGCAGTTCCTTGAACTTGAAGAGCACGCGCGCACGCTTGATCGGCGCCGTTTCGCTCCATGCGGGAAACGCGGCTTTAGCGGCGGCGACGGCCGCGTCCACTTCGGCGACGCTCGCGAGCGGCACGCGCGACGTCACGTCGCCCGTCGCCGGATTGAACACGTCGCCGAAGCGCTGGCTCGTGCCATCGATGGGACGGCCGTTGATCATATGCGTCAGCGCGCGCGCTTGCGCCCTAGTCTGATCGGTCTCGCTCATGGTGTCTCCTGGTCTCATGAAAGTCGTGCTTTAGATAGTCGATGCTGCAGCGCAATGCTTGCGGCCCCTTACGTCATCATTCAAGCCTAATCGGCAAACGCCCCGTGAATCCAATGAGTAATGCTCAACTGCGATATAAGGCGCGTTAATATCAGCGGATGGACCTGACCTTGCTGCGAGCATTCGCAACGGTCGCGCGGGAAGGAAATCTGACGCGCGCCGCGGCGCAACTGCATCTGACTCAGCCGGCCGTCAGTCTGCAGATCAAGAACCTGCAGGCTGCGCTCGGCGTAGCGCTGTTCACGCGCACGTCTCATGGACTCACGCTCACGCGCGACGGACAGGCGCTGCTGCCCCATGCGGAGCGCGCGCTCGCGGCCGCCGGCGACGTCGAACGCGCAGCGGCCACGCTGCGCCAGGAAGTGCGCGGGCGCTTACGCATCGGCACGATACTCGACCCTGCGTTTCTGCGGCTCGGCGGCTTCCTCAAGCAACTCGTCGAAACGTGGCCGCATATCGAAACGCAGTTGCGGCACGGCATGTCGGGTTGGGTGCGTGATCAGGTGCGGGCGGGCGAACTGGACGTCGGCTATTACATCGGCCAGCCCGCCGACGATGAAGCGCGCGACGCCGCGATCTTCCATGCCGTCACGCTGACGCACTTTCAGTATCGCGTGCTAGCGCCAGCCGGCTGGAAGGATCGCGTGAAAGGCGCGCGCGACTGGCGCGCGCTCGCCGCGCTGCCGTGGATCTGGACGCCGCCCGCGTCCGCGCACAACCGGCTGCTCACGCGCCGCTTCGCCGAGGCCGGCGTCAAGCCGATCAAGGTCGCCGAAGTGGACCAGGAACCGTCGATGCTCGATCTCGTCAAATCGGGCGTCGGGCTCACGCTCGCGCGCGATTCGACCGCGCTCGCCGAAGCGCATGCGCATGCGCTGACGATCGTCGAAGGCGTGACGGTGCCCACCGAACTGACGTTCATCACGCTCGCTGCGCAAAAGGACGAGCCGGCGATCGCCGCCGCGTTGAAGCTGATCGAACAGCAGTGGTCGACCTGAGAGCACGAGCGAGTGAAGGCACGTGACACGACGCATCACGCGATATCAGCCGACCTCATGACACTGCGGCATTTTCAGCGTCTTTGTGCACCCATTGAGCACCCTTCAGGCACCGTGGCCTTTAACTACATCGTCATGAGCTTTTTGCTAGATTGACGCTTTGCCGTTTTCCCGCTGTTCCTGGAATCGCTTCAAATCGCGCTTCAAGTCCGGCCTCAAATCCCTTTTGGCCCTGACGGGCCTATGACGATCGGCGGGTGGCACTCGGCTGATCGAGGCATGCGGTCCGCCGTCAGAAGCCGTTCACACTCACCTTCCGACAGGAGCTTCACATGGCACGCAACATCGAAATCAAAGCCCGCGCCCAGCAGTTCGAGCAGCTTCGCGAGCGCGCCGCAGCCCTTTCGCCTGACGCTCCGCTGATTTTCCGCCAGCAGGACTTTTTCTATGACGTGCCGCGCGGCCGTCTGAAGCTGCGCCAGTTCGACGACGGCACGCCCGCCGAGCTGATCTTCTATCAGCGCGACGACCGCGACGGCCCGAAAGCGTCGTACTACACGCGCAGTCCGGTGACGAACCCCGAGGCAATGCACTCGCTGCTCGCCACCGCGCTCACGACGCGCGGCATCGTCACGAAGGAGCGCCACGTCTATATCGTCGGGCGCACGCGGATTCATCTGGATCGGGTGGATGGTCTCGGCGATTTCGTCGAGCTCGAAGTCGTGCTCGCGCAGGATGACGACGAAGAAGGCGGCGAGGCCGAAGCGCACGCGATGTTCGCGAAGCTCGGCGTGCCGGAATCGGATCTCGTCGCGGTCGCGTATGTCGATATGCTGAATGAGGAGCCGTTGAAGGCCGCCTGATCCGAAAGGCCCGCCCGTCAGGCGGCGGGCGCACCCGGCGCCAGATGACCGAGCGGCAGCGGGCCGTTGCGCTTGAACGTCGTCAGCACGATGTTCGAGCGCACGCTGTCGACGCCCGGCACGCGCATCAGCTTTTTCATCACGAACGACGACAGCGCGTTCAGATCCGGCGCCACGATGCGCAGCAGATAATCCGCATCGCCGACCACGGCGTGACATTCCAGCACCTCGGGCAACACGTCGATCTGTTGCTGGAACTGCTCGATGATCGAATCGCCGTGATGCTTCAGCTTCAGGCTCGTGAATGCCGTCACGCCAAGTCCGAGCTTTTCGGGCCGCAGCACGACGCGATAGCCGTCGACCACGCCGATCGCCTCGAGCCGCTGCAAGCGCCGCCCGATCTGCGATGGCGACAGCGGCACCTGTTCGCCGAGTTGCTGGTGCGTCGCGCGCCCGAAGCGCTGTAGCACGTCGAGAAGCGCAAGATCGAAGTGATCGAGCTCTACCATGTTAATTCTCCGCATATTTTTGTCGTTCGATGCATGATTATCGCATCGAGCGCCGATATCACGCCGAACTTGCGCCCTTCTCGCGCCTGACCCGCCCTACACTTGCGCGGTCCAATTCAAGCGACTTAAGCAGGTGCAGCCATGTCCGTCCCGAACACCGCGAAACTCAAGGCGCAATTCGACGCCGGCCTCGAAACCCGCGCAGACTTCACCATCGACCAGCCGATGCATCGCTACGGCGCGATCGATCACGCGGTATGGAAGCAGCTCTATACGCGGCAGACGGCGCTGCTCAAGGGGCGAGTCTGCGACGAGTTTCTGGAAGGCGTCGAGCGCCTGAATCTGTCGCCGGAAAGCGTGCCGTCGTTCGATGCAATCAACGAGCAGTTGTTGCCCGCGACCGGCTGGCGAATCGTCGCCGTGCCGGGCCTCGTGCCGGATCAGGTGTTCTTCGAGCATCTGGCGAACCGCCGCTTTCCCGTCACCTGGTGGATGCGCCGCCCCGATCAGCTCGACTATCTGCAGGAACCCGATTGCTTTCACGATCTGTACGGCCATGTGCCGCTGCTGATCAACCCCGTTTTCGCCGACTACATGCACGCGTACGGCCGCGCCGCCCTCTTCGCGCACGATGCGAACGCGTTGCCGCTGCTCGCGCGCCTCTACTGGTACACGGTCGAGTTCGGCCTGATCCGCGATGCCGCGAGTCCGAACGGCGTGAAGATCTATGGCGCGGGGATCGTGTCGAGCAAGGGCGAAACGCTCCATAGCCAGCAGAGCGACGCGCCGAATCGCATCGCGTTCGACCTCGAGCGCGTGATGCAGACGCAATACAGGATCGACACGTTCCAGAAGACCTACTTCGTCATCGATGATTTCTCGCAGCTGTTCGACGTCGCGCGCACCGATTTCGCGCCGCTGCTGGCGAGACTCGTCGACGCGACACCACTTCCGGCGGGCGAAGTACGCGCGACGGATCGCGTCATCACGCGCGGCACGGGCGAAGGCTGGGCGACGAACGGCGACGTCTGACGCGACGCGCTGCAGCGCACATTCAACCGTGAAAAAATAGAACGAATCCGCACGCGGGCGCTGCGCCCGACGCGCACGCCCCAACAGGTGACACGATGACGATCCAGAAACTTTCTTCCGATGACCGTGCGACACAGGTCGCGCAACTGAACGGCTGGCAGAACGTCGAAGGCCGCGACGCAATCACGCGGCACTTCAAGTTCGCCGACTTCAACGAAGCATTCGGCTTCATGACGCGCGTCGCGATCAAGGCGCAGGAGATGGACCATCATCCGGAGTGGTTCAACGTCTACAGCAACGTCGAGATCACGCTGTCGACACACGATGCCAACGGCGTCACCGAGCGCGACATTCGCCTTGCCCGTTTTATCGACGATATCGCCAGCGGGAAATAATGCGGATGTGATGTGATGTGCAGCAGGTCGATTCGAAGAAAGCGGACCGCACTCGAAAATACAGATGAAAGCCCGAAGTGAAAGCCTTTTGCAGGTGATCAGGCGACCAAACCTTCACTTCGTTAGGCCATTTTTAATGGACACGTAAGAATCCCACGCGGCGCGGGCATTCTCGTCCAAACCTTCCTGCTTCAGCACAGTCTGACGCTGTACAATCATCAGCGCATACGGCTTGGAGAGCGCGCTTGCCTCCTTGCACAGAACGAGTTCGTCGCCGCTCGAAGGCGAGCGGGTACGCCAGAAATTGATCGCGGCTTCCAGTTCGTAGATCGTAATATCGGACATGGCTTGCTGATCTGTCGAAGGCCGTATCGAACGGCACGCCGCACGGCATTCTGTGCAGCAGGCGCCCCGGCGAACCGCGTGCCTCATGCCTAACCCATTGTACTTGAGCGAAATCCATGCGACTCCTTCTGATCGAAGATGACCGCCCAATCGCACGCGGCATCCAAAGCAGCCTCGAACAAGCCGGCTTCACGGTCGACATGGTCCACGACGGCATCTTCGCCGAACAGGCCCTCACGCAAAACCGCCACGAACTCGTGATCCTCGATCTGGGCCTGCCCGGCATCGACGGCATGACGCTGCTCTCGCGCTTCCGTCAGAGCAACCGTCATACGCCCGTGATCGTGCTGACCGCGCGCGACGAGCTGAACGACAGGGTGCAAGGCCTCAACTCCGGCGCCGACGACTACATGCTGAAGCCGTTCGAACCCGCCGAACTCGAAGCACGCATTCGCGCCGTGATGCGCCGCAGTGGCCCGCACGGCGACATGCCGCGTCCCGAAGTGTCGCTGGGCGGCGTGCGTCTGTCGGGCGTCGATCGCCGCATCTTCAACGACGACAAGCCGCTAGAACTGTCGCCGCGCGAATTCGCCGTGCTCGAAATGCTGCTGCTGCGCCATGGCCGCGTCGTCAGCAAGGCGCAACTACAGGATCACCTGACGCATTTCGGCGGCGACCTTGGCGATACGGCCATCGAAGTCTATGTGCACCGCGTGCGCAAGAAACTGGAGAACTGCCGCGTCGAGATCGTCACGGTGCGTGGCTTCGGCTATCTGCTCCAGGAAATCCGACAGGCGTCATAATTGTCGTCAGACCGTCTGGTCTGACGGCGTCCCGGCTGTCCGACAGGCGACCGCGAGCGCATCCTGATGCGCGGCGGTCGCCTGTGCCATTCAGCCCGGCAGCGGCCAGCCAGGATCGCGCGAGCCTCGCGTTGCACATGCGATGCATCTCGTACGACCCGTCGAGCGCGCGCCGCTGAAACCCGCCGTTCAAACGTGCGCTGATGCTGCCGGTCGTCCGTCGGCGCCAGCCTTTTATCGCGGGTTCGATCATGCCCTATCCCGCCGCGAATAGCCTGCGCCGCCAGCTTTTGCGCCGGCTCGCCGCTCCGCTTTCGCTGCTCGCGCTGATGAGCGGCCTCATCGCGTACTGGCTCGCGTGGCAATACACGCAGCACGTCGTCGACCGTTCGCTCGCCGATCTCGCGACGGCCATTTCGAAGCAGATCCAGATCGCCGGCCCTGAGGCGCCGATCACGGTGCCGCCGCTCGCGCAAGCGATGTTCTCCGATCCCGTCGAACAACTGGTGTACCGGATCAGCACGGGCGACGCCGAGATCGCGGGCGATCCGAAGCTGCCGCTGCAAGGCACGAACGTGCGGCGCATGCACTACGCGTACGTGTTCGAAACGCAGCACGAGGGTACGGCTGTGCGCGTCGCACAAGTACGCGTCGATCAGCCGACGGGCAATCCCGTCGTCATCGAAGTCGGCCAGCCTGTGCGTCATCGTTTTCGCATCGCCGCCGAGTTTCTGATCGCGATCATGATGCCGCTGCTGCTTCTGCTGCTCGCGGGATGGGTGATCGTGTGGCGCGTCGTGAACCAGCAGCTCAATCCCCTCACCGATCTCGCCGATTCGCTGAACCGGCAGACGCACACGTCGCTCGAACCCGTCGACGAAACCTTTGTTCCCCTCGAAATCCGTCCACTGACGGGCGCGCTGAATGGTCTGCTCGACCGCCTGAAAAGCGCGCTCGACGCGCAGCGCAAGTTCATCGCAGACGCCGCGCATCAGTTGCGCACGCCGCTCACGGCAATCAAGCTGCATGCGGAGCAGGCGGCCGTCGCACGCGATCCGCAGCAGACGCTCGCGGCCGTCAGGGAATTGCGCGCGGCTGCCGATCGCGCGGTGCGTCTATCGAACCAGTTGCTGTCGCTGGCGCGCGCCGAGCCTGGCGAACAGGCTGCGCGCTTCGTCAATCTCGATGTCGCGTCGCTCGCCTTCGACACGGGCGCCGAATGGGTGCCGCGCGCGCTCGCCGTGCATGTCGATCTCGGTTTTCAACGGCTCGACGATCCGTCGAACGATCATCCGCTGGTTGCGCGCGGCAATCCCGTTTTGCTGCGCGAAGTGATCGCGAATCTGCTCGACAACGCGCTGAAGTATGTGCCGCCGTCGCGGCTCGACGGCGCGCGCATCACGATGACCGTTTCGCAGACCGTGGTGGACGGCGTCGCGATGGCGGAAGTCACCGTCGAGGACAACGGCCCCGGCGTGCCGCCGAAACAGCAGCCGGATCTCTTCAAGCGCTTCTTCCGCGGCGACGGCCAGGGGCAGAGCGACGGGAGCGTCGATGGCGGCGCGGGTCTCGGCCTTGCGATCGTGCACGACATCATGGTGCTGCATCGTGGCAGCGTGCATTACGAAGACACGCCTGAAGGTGGCGCGCGCTTCATCGTGCGCCTTCCCGTTGCGACGGGCGCCGTGCTGGTTGAGCGCGATCCCATGCGCGATACAAAAAAACCGGCGCATGCGCCGGTCGATCCGTGACGACTGTTGGATAGCGGGATTGTGAACGCGCTGCCTTCGTCACGGCAGCGCGCCGCTCACTTTTTCTTTTTCGACTTCTTCTCGCTCTTCTTGTCCGGCTCGGCGAGCATCGTGCCCCGGCATTTGCGCGCGCCGCAGCGGCACTCGTATTCTTTCTTCAGCTTCTTCGTCTGCCGCGCGTCGATCACGAGCCCGTAGTCGTAGAACAGCTCTTCGCCGGCGCCGATATCGCGCAATGCGTCGATATACACGTGGCCGTCGATTTCTTCCGCCTCGCAGTTCGGCGCGCACGAGTGGTTGATCCAGCGAGCGCTATTGCCCTTCACCTTGCCGTCGATCACGTCCCCGTTGTCGAGCGCGAAGTAGAACGTGTGATTCGGCTCGTCCGGATTGTGAGGATGGCGCCGCAACGCTTCCTTCCACGAGATCCGTTCGCCCTTGTATTCGATCAGCCGCTCGCCGGCTGCGATCGGTTCGAGTGCAAACACGCCTTTGCCGTGCACGCCCGATTGACGCACAGCGATCCTGCGTGAACTCATTGAATCAATCCTTTGTAGAACGTTGGGTGAGCAAGCTCATGTTCGGCGATGCCGCCGTGTCTGCCGCATCCGTCACGCTGGTTTTCTGACGCGGATAGCAAACGCGGCGCCGTGCTGGCGCCGCGTCGACATGTGATGCACGAAGCGTCACAACCGAAATCGTACACGGATGATGCGGCTTCGTTCAACCGTCAAACGTGACCATCCGCAATTGCGGCGAACGGTTCGCGGCAAATCCCGCGCGCGGGAAAAGAAACATGTCAGCGCTGACCGAACGAGATGTCACCGAACAGCGTCTTCTGATCGCGCGGTTGCGAGCGCCAATATTGCGGCGGGGCATCGACGCTTGCGCCGAGCTTCGCGGCCGCGTGCCACGGCCAGCGCGGATCGTAGAGCATCGCGCGCGCCATCGCGACGAGATCGGCGTCGCCTTCTTCGATCAGGCCGTCGGCGTGCTCGGGGTCCGTGATGAGGCCGACGGCGATCGTCGTCATGCCCGTCGCCGCTTTCACCGCTTTTGCGAACGGCGCCTGATAACCGGGCTCGAGCGGAATCTTTTGCAACGGCGACACGCCACCCGACGATACATCGATCCAGTCGCAACCGCGCTTCTTCAACTCTTGCGCAAACGCGATCGTGTCTTCGATCGCGATGCCCCCGTCGACCCAATCGATTGCCGATACGCGCACACCGACGGGCTTGTCGGCGGGAAACGCGGCACGCACGATGTCGAAGATTTCGAGCGGAAAACGCATGCGGTTTTCGCGCGAGCCGCCGTATTCGTCGGTGCGCTGGTTGGCGAGCGGCGAGAGGAACTGATGCAGCAGATAGCCGTGCGCGGCGTGCACTTCCAGTGCATCGATACCGAGACGCGCGGCACGACGCGCCGTCGCCGCGAACGCTTCGCGAACGCGATTGAGTCCCGGAAAGTCGAGCGCAAGCGGCGGCTCTTCGCCAGCCTTGTGCGGCAGCGCCGACGGCGCGTGCGGCAGCCAGCCACCTTCGGCGACGGGAATCAGTTGCCCGCCATCCCACGGCACGTGACTCGACGCCTTGCGGCCCGCGTGCGACAACTGCATCGCGACGTGCACCTTCGAATGCTTGCGAATCGCGGCGAGCACGGGCTTCAGCGCTTCTTCCGTCACATCGTCCCACAGGCCGAGATCGGCGGGCGTGATGCGGCCATCGGGCTCGACGGCTGTTGCTTCGATACACAGCATGCCCGCACCCGACAGCGCGAGATGACCGAGATGAATCATGTGCCACGCCGTCGCTTCGCCGCGTTCGGCGGAATACTGACACATGGGTGACACGACGATGCGGTTTGGCAGCGTCACGCTACGCAGCGTGAGCGGGGTGAAGAGAGCGCTCATGGCCTGGGGATGCCCGTTCAAACTCAAGAGCGATTGAGGATAGCACCCGGTCCGATTTGATGCAGACGGTCGGCTGCTTCGCTACCCTCACGTCTGGAGTCACGTCTGAACCGCGCGGCGAATGAAATGAATCAGTGTTGGGCAGCGGGCGTGTCGAGGCGTTTCGTCCACGATTCGACCTTGCCGCTTTCGATGCGCCTGATCGCGATCTTCCGCCACGAAGCCGTGAGCGTATCGAGCTTCGCCATGCTTTCGAGCGCGCGCAGATCGTCGCGATCGACGTACAGCACGCGCAACAGACGATCGACGGTCCACTCCGAATGAGGACGCGCAAGCCGTTCGATCGTATCGCCTGCGCCGACTTCACCCGCTTCGAGCACGCGGTAGTACCAGCCGGTGCGGCGCGTGTCCTGCACTGCACGCGACATGTCGGTGCGGCCGAAGCGCAGGTTCAGCTTCCAGCATGGCTGTCGCGGCTGCGACACCTGCACGATCGCGCCGCCGATCCGATACACGTCGCCAACGCAGACGTTCCTTTCCGTCATGCCGGCCGTGCTGATGTTTTCGCCGAATGCGCCGGGGCCATCGAGCCGTGCGAGACCCAACTCGCCGGCGAGCCATTGCGCGCGCCACGCCGCATAGTGATCGAACGCATAGTGATGCAGCGCCTGTTCAGGGCCGCCGTGATGCTTGAGTTCGGCTTGTTGATCGCCTTCGAGTCCCGTTTCACCGAGCCATACGCGCCCTTCGACGGGCGTCTTGCCGATTGCGCTCGTCTTTCCATGCTCGCCGAGCGGCGCAATCTTGCCGGTCAGCACGGCATCGACGGTAAAAACGCGGTTATCCACGGCGGTCTATCGGAAATTCAGGACTTCGTTGCGAGCTGATCGAGCCATTCGCCGAACATCGTGCAGGCCGCGGCTTCAAGCGTCGGGCCGTGCATCGCCGTATCGGCGCGCAGCTTGCGCACGTCGAGGCCATGCGCTGCGATCTCGCCGGCATTGCCGATCAGCCAGGGCTCGAATCGATCGGTGCGGATTTCCGGATGACATTGCAGGCCAAGCACGTGTTTGCCCCATGAGAACGCTTGGTTCTGACAGGCGGGTGTCGAGGCGAGGTGTACCGCGCCTTGCGGAAGATCGAATGTATCGCCGTGCCAATGAAGCATCGACGTGTGCGCTCCGTCGAGATGGCGCAGCGGCGAATGCTTGCCCGCGTCGGTGAGCGTCAGCGGCGTCCAGCCGATTTCGGTGTTGCCCGACGGATAGACGCGCGAGCCGAGCACGCGCGCGATCAGTTGCGCGCCAAGACAGATGCCGAGCGTCGGCAAGCCGGCCGCGATGCGCTTTTCGATCATCGCGACGAGCGGCCCGAGCGTCGGATAACGGTCGTCGTCGTATGCGCTGATCGGGCCACCGAGAATGACCATCAGCGACGGCATCACAGGGTTCGGCGCCTCGATGCGCGCAAAGCCGACGTCGAGATAGCGTACGGGGCGGCCCCGGTCGCCGAGCACCCGTTCGAGACTGCCCAGATCCTCGAAGTGCACGTGGCGGATGGCCAGAACTTCGTGATTCATCGGCAAATCCCAACGTCAGGTTGACTAAACACGCCGAACGACGCGTCGAAAGACACGCCGCCTGCCGATGCATGGGCGACGCGCGCTCAGCCGGCGCCGATCGATCGGCGGCCGGCTTCGCAGTTTAGCCGACTCAGGCTTGCTGCGCGAAGATCTTCCAGGTCTTTTTCTGCGTGGCAGCGTCGGCCGTCTCGTGCACCGAGCAGTCCAGACGCAGATCGGTGTCCGCCATCGACAGATCGAGCAGCATGCAGCGATGCGGCGTTTTCTTCGGGTTCTTGCTCGCATCGAAATGCGTGCAGGTCACGCACATCCGGTGCGGCGGAATATGGCCTTGCACTTCCAGCTGGCGCACGGTCTTCAGCAGCGTGCGATAGAACGTCGATTGTTCTTCATCGCGCAGCGTGCCGACCGCCTTCGCGAGGAAGTCGGGCCATTGCGCGGCGCGCTTGGCCGCGGTGCGGCCGCGAGCCGTCAGACGCACGGCGAGTGCGCGTCCGTCGTCGAGAGCGCGGCGCTTTTCGACCAGGCCCTTGCTTTCCAGCGTGCTCACAGCATCGCTCGTGGTCGCGGCCGTCAGCGCCGTTTCGCGGGCGATTTCGCCGAGACGCATCGGCCCCTTGCGCTGCATCAGCAGCACGAGGATTTCGCCTTGAGTCGGCGTCAAACCCGCGCCTTCCGCCCACTCCCATGCCTGGCTCCGCATCGCCGTGCTGAGTCGCAACAGGCTGTGGGTCACCCGCCCGGTTGCCTGCTCTCCGTATACGCCTTCGCTCATAGTCTTTCGTTCGTTTGTTGACTGCATGCCGTTGCGCGTCGACATCCGATCTGCGATGCCGGCACGCCGACAGTCTGTTGGGGACGACGATTCGCCGGTCAATCCGGCTCGCCGATATCTACTATCTCAAAAATACCTGTGACGCAGGCCTGTTTTCGGCCGCTTGCACAGGCGCTGCTAACGCTCCGTGTTCCGTTGCGACTGTTTCGCTTTCCTGCTCGAAGACAGGCGGCAACGACAAAAACGACATTCTATTCGAGAGCGGCGAATCGTACAGCTAAGTTATCCCATCCAATCTGTGGATAACCCCGGGATAAGAACGGGACGACTTGTGCGCCGATTCTTGATAACAGGAGCGTCGACGAATGTCCGGCAG
The DNA here is from genome assembly GCF_900108945.1 of Paraburkholderia diazotrophica. Taxonomy (GTDB): domain Bacteria; phylum Pseudomonadota; class Gammaproteobacteria; order Burkholderiales; family Burkholderiaceae; genus Paraburkholderia; species Paraburkholderia diazotrophica. The sequence continues at coordinate 112,917 of NZ_FNYE01000025.1, forward strand.
ATCGTTGTCCCGGGTTCACGGTCGCGATGCACGACCGATCCGCGCGGTTATCGTTTCCACAGCCCATTGAGTTTTCAGGAAATTATTCGGTTGTCCACAGGCAAACGCAATGCTTGTTAACTACTACTACGTTTGTATACGTAAACATTGGAAATACCTGAAGCACACGTCACCGACGTTCGACAAATAAAAAATCCCGCAAAAAAAGCGGGTTTCGTCGGCGTGATGCTCCTTCGCCTGTTTGCCTGCAGCGATAGCGCCGGAAGCGCATACGGGAGCGAATCGTCCGGCCCGGCTCATGCGCGCCATTGCAGGCACTGTTGCCGCACGGCCTCATGCAGCGACTTTTCCTGCTTGACGACGTCGCGCAGCCACGTCGCATCGTTCATCTGACCGCGCGCGATCGCGCCGATTTCCTCGAGCGCGTTGCCCGAAGCCAGCGCATCCGCGTGAGGCGCGATGCGCTCGAGCGTGTGGATGATGTCTTCGGAAATGGTGCGGCGTTCGCCCGTCTGCGGATCGATGCAGGTGCCGGCGAGGCCGAACCGGCAGGCCTCGAAGCGGTTGAACGTGTAGACGAGGTAGTCGTCTTCCTTTGGCGTCAACGGCTTGTCGAGCAGCAGATGCCGCGCGAGCGTCTGGATATAGCACGCGATGGCGGCCGCGCGATCCACGGAGAGCGGCGTGTCCATCACCCGCACTTCGATCGTGCCGAAGCCGGGCTTGGGCCGGATGTCCCAGTAAAAGTCCTTCATGCTGTTGACGACGCCCGTATGCACCATCTTCGAAAAGTATTCCTTGAAGCTGTCCCACGTGAGCACGAACGGCGCGCGCCCCGACATCGGAAACGCGAAGACGGAATTCAGGCGTGCCGAGTGAAAGCCCGTATCGACGCCCTGCACGAACGGCGACGACGCCGACAGCGCGATGAAATGCGGGATGTAGCGCGACATCGAATGCAGCAGGAACAACGCGCTATCCGCATCCGGACAGCCGATGTGCACGTGCTGGCCGAACACCGTGAACTGTTTCGCAAGATAACCGTAGAGTTCCGAAAGGTATTGAAAGCGCGGCGAATCGACGATCTGCCGTTCGCTCCATTGCTGGAACGCGTGCGTGCCGCCGCCGCACAGGCCGACGTTCAGACGGTCGGCTGCGGCGACGAGCACGTCGCGAATCGCTCTCAAATCGGCGACGGCTTGCTCGTGCGTCGTGCAGATGCCCGTCGACAGCTCGATCATGCTTTCGGTGATTTCCGGCGTGATGTTGCCTGGAATCTTTTCGTCCTTGATGAGCCGCATGAGATCCGTGCCCGCTTTGGTCAGATCATAGTCGTGCGTATTGACGACCTGCATCTCGAGTTCGACACCGAACGTGAACGGTTTCGAATCGACGAAGGCTTCGAGTGACATGGCGTTTCCTGATTCATGTCGGCCGGACGGCGAACGATGTCGAACGCGTCCGGCCGGATTGACTTGTCGGATTCGGCGGCGAGGCGCACCGGGCATGCGGACAATGTGCCGCGCTTTTTGCAGCCCTTCGTGCTGCCCTCATTTTGCCGCGCTCATCCGCACTGGTGAGTATTCACTCGCGTCGCTCGCCGACGAGCGCGAGCGAGCGGTACACGAGCCAGGGCCCGACGAGCTGCAATACGACGATCGTGCACATGATGATCGCGCGCAGCGTCGGGTCGAAATTCGGATAAAGCTGGTAGGTGTCGTCGACGAGCAGATAGGCGAGCGCAGACATCGGCGACAACGACAGGCCGAGCGCCATGCCCTGCTTCATGTTCAGACCGCTCGGCCTGGCGAACGCAAGCACGCCGACCAGCTTCGCGATCAGCCGTGCGACGATCAGTCCGACGGCGGCGATACCGCCCATCACGATGTCTTTCCATTCGAAGGTCGTTAAGGTGAGCACGAACAGAATCACCGTCAACAGCCAGCCGGCCGTGCCGAAATGCTGCGGCCAAAGCTGCGGACGCGCTTCCAGATTCTTCACGATGATGCCAGCGGCAAGCAGGCTCAATATCGTCGACAGCTTGAAGACATGCGCAACCGCGATCGCCAGCAGAACGAGACCGAACAGCGCGACGAACGAGTGCTCGTCCTGAAGATTCACACGCTTGTAAAAGAACGTGATGGTCCGCGCGACCAGGTACGCGAGGATCAGCGAACCGATCAGCAGATAAAGCGGCTGAAGAATCGTCGCGAGCAGATTGCCGTAGGCCTCCTGATGCAGCCAGCCCGACGCGAGCTTTTCGACGATCACGGCATACATGCTGTTCAGCGCGGTGAGCGTCATCAGCCGCTGCGTGACCTGGCCTTCCGCGCGCAGCTCGGTTTTCAGCTGGATCACCATCGCGGGCGACGTCGCCATCGCGATCGATGAAAGCACAAGCGCCGTCACCGTGGGCACTTTCAGGAACAACAGCACGAGCAGCACGAGCACGAACGTAAGCGTCGATTCGGCGACGCTCGACACGATGAGCCATGTATTGCGGCGAATCCAGCGCAAGTCCAGGCGGCTGCCGAGCTCGAACAGCAGAAGACCGAGCGCGACATCGAGCAACGGACGCGCGGCCGTCGACGACTCCGGATCGATCACGCCGGACCCCGCCGCGCCCGCGATCAGTCCGATCACTGCATAGCCGGAAACGCGCGGCAGATGCCACGCGCGATAGCACAACTCGCCGACGAGCCCTGCGGCGAGCAATGCAAGGCCAGCCCAGAAAATGGCATCGGGCGTGAGCGGCCAGGCTGGAAAGAATGAAAACGCCGACTTCATCGTGGTGGCTTCTCCTTTACGACAACCGCTGGCAACGCGAACGGGCAGACGCCGGTGGCACGCGAGGCGCAAGCCGTATCCATTGCCGCGATAGGTTCGCGTCTGCCGGCGTTGCGAGCTGTCAACGATCGGATGAAAAACTGAAACGAACACGCCGATGCCGCGTGACTACGGGCGGCCCGACGTGAGTGAAAAGAGCGCCGTCGACTTTTGAATCAGATTCTGTTGGTCTGGCAACCGTTCCATTGACGCGTCGGTTGCGGGGGCAAAACACGACGCGGAAGAACGGCGATTGTGCCATAGCTTTTTTACGATTGACGGAAAAGCGTCGAACAGACAGTCAAAACGGTAAAAACGTACGCTAATTACATGACAACAGGAAAAAGCGACCGGCAACCGTCCGCTGTTTGCGGCTGAATGCCTTGCTGCGACGGCTCACAGCGCGTGTTTCGAAACATTGCCTGCGTTGGATTGACATCGAGTTCAGGCGTTCAAGTGGCTCGCGCGTTTGAGCTTCGCGCATTAGCTCGCTCGCGTCGCGAAGCGAATCGAGCGGGACTTCTGAACAGAGATGAAACGATGCCGCCGCGCGTCGGTCGACCGCGGGCTTTTTATCTGTAGGTTTACCTGTATGTATACGTAGTAGAAGTTAACAAGGCCGCCGCATTTCTGTGGACAAGCCGGGTTTACCGAAACGAATCAGCGCCTTGCCGAACGCATAACCGGATGCGTTAGATGTGCGTGCCGGACGGGCTTCAGCGGATAACTTTTCTTGGTAATTCAGAAGCCTTCGAGTTACCCCGTTTACGTCCACATCGATTCCACACGAGTTTCGCGCGCAATTCTCGCGGTTATCCACAGATTGCCGTGGATAACTTTCGACGGGGATGGACGATCAGCGCGCGGTCCCTTGGCGCAGCGCGCGCAGCAGAAAGCGCGCGGGGTCGAGCGCTTCCACGAGTTCGCGCTCGACGGGGCAGGGCTCGCCTTCGATCTGCGACGCGATCAACTCCGCGCCGAGCGACGCCCATATCAGTCCGCGCGAGCCGAATGCAAATGCGCCATAGAGTCCCGGTGTGCGCGGCAGATCGAGTGGCCATGCGCCGCGCAGCCTGTCGGTGTCGCGAATGGCGGCCGATTCGTCGGCGAACGCGCCGATCATCGGCAAGCGATCGCTCGTCACGCAGCGAAACCCGATGCGCCCTTCCAGCGACGCCAGCCTGGCGGTATCCATCGTTTGATCCATATCGGGCAGCAGGCGCGCGATGCGCTCGATGTTTTCGATGTGCGCGTCGGCGCGCAAGGCGGTGTCGGGATCGTCGATGTCGTAGCTCGCGCCCGTCAGCGTGACGCCGTTGGGTAGCGGCACTGCGTATCCTTCGCCCATCACGGGCACGCGCAGCGCTTTTGCCGCGCTTTCGGGCAGCAGCGTCAATTGGCCGCGCACGCTGCGCGTCGGTGCATGGCGCAAGCCGGCGACGCGCGCCGCTTCATGTGCATTGGCAAAGATGACGACAGGCGCGCTGGCGATCGCGGCGCCGTCGGCACCGAACACGATCCACTCGTTGCCCATGCGTTCGACGCGCGCTGCTTCGACATTGAAGCGCCGCTCGAGCAACGCTTGCGACGCGTCGCACTGCGCGGCGCACAGCGACGCAGGCGAGATCCAGCCGCCATGCGGAAAGAACCAGCCGCCTCGCGCAACGCGCATGTTCGCGATGCGCTGCGCGTCGTCGGAGGAAACGGGTGTCACGTAGTCCTGTGGATAGGCGAACGCGGCAAACGCCTGAGTCATCGCGAAGGCTTCGTCTTCATCGGCGGCGATTTGCAGAAGTCCTTCGGGACCGCGCATAGCACGATGACCGCGCCGCTCGAGCGACGACCAATGCCGCAACGCATAGAGGAAACCGGCGCGTGTGATGCGCGAGCCGACGCTATCGTCGCGCGACATCATCGGATGAAACACGCCGGCGGGATTGCCCGATGCATCGCGGGCGACAGCCGGATGCCGTTCGAGCGACGTCACGCGCCAGCCGCGCGCGGTCAGACGCTCGATCGCGGCGCACCCGGCGAGCCCCGTGCCGATGACGATTGCATGCCGTTCGTCGACGGCAAGCGGCAGCGGCGGCTCGTGACGCCGCACGCGATAGCGCGGCGCAAAGCGTCCGACGAGCATCGCCCGCTTCCATCCGAATCCGTCGACTTTGCGATACTCGAAGCCGGCTTGCTGCAGCCCGCGTTTGACGTCGCCCGCGCTCGTATAGGTGGCGAAGGTCGCATGATCGCCGGCAAGGCGCGCGAGCGACTTGAAGATCGCGGGCGTCCATAGTTCGGGATTCCTGGCGGGCGAAAAGCCGTCCAGATAGAACGCGTCGGCGCGCAGCCAGAGCGAGTGCAGCGTCTGCGCGGCATCGCCGAAGACGAGCGTGAGCGTCACGCGGCCGCCTTCGAATTCGAGCCGATGGACGCCGGGCACGAGCATCGGCCACGCATCGGCGAGCTGCCGGGCGAGCGGCGCAATCGATGTATCCGCAACGGCTGGCGCGCTTGCTGCGATCAGATCGGCTGCCGAGAACGGATGCTTTTCCGTCGAGACGAAGTGCAGCCGCCCGCAGCGATCGGGGTCCGCGCGCCATGCGGCCCACGTCGCGAGAAAGTTGATGCCGATGCCGAAGCCCGTCTCCAGTACGGTAAAGAGCCGCCGCTTTTGCCAGCGCCCAGGCAGATCGTTGCCTTTGAGAAAGACATATTCCGCCTGCTCGAGCGCGCCGACCGCGCTGTGATAGATGTCCTCGTAACGCGGGGAATACGGTGTGCCGTTGTCGCGAAAGGCAAGAACGGCGGGAACGAGCGGCTCGGTCATGCGCGTTGAAATGCAGTGCGGAGGAATGAACTCTGGAGGAATCCGGGATAAATCCGGGTATCGGCGAGCGTCCTCATGAACGCTGTTCGCGACGCCGAAGCCCACGCCAGCACCCGTTAAAGCCCGTCCAGACGCCGCCTGGAGGCCGTTCCAGGCCGGTCGAACGTTGGCAAAAACCAACGCTGACGGGGCTCTGAGCGCTGCCAATAGCGTCTATTCGATGCGCTCGAAGTAAAAAAAGCTGCTTTCCATGCTGTATAAGGCATTGCGGCGTGTAATTCTTCGAAACCCTTATCCAGATTGGGTTTGCGCTGCGCTATCATAGCAAGCGCCGCGAGGGAAGCGGCAGCACGGTGCTCTGCGCGGTGCCAGGCGTGCCGCGGGAGTGCGGGGTATTCCCGAGCCGTCGCTGCTCGACGGCGCGGCGCGCGCACGTATAATCGGCGCGTTCGCGCTGTTCGTGTCAACCTAAACCAGAAAGGAACCTTAATGAACAAACAGGAACTGATCGACGCCGTCGCAGGTCAGACGGGCGCCAGCAAGGCTCAAACCGGCGAAACGCTGGACACGCTGCTTGAAGTCATCAAGAAGGCTGTGGCGAAGGGTGATGCAGTCCAGTTGATCGGCTTCGGCAGCTTCGGTTCGGGCAAGCGCGCAGCACGTACGGGCCGCAACCCGAAGACGGGCGAAACCATCAAGATTCCGGCCGCAAAGACCGTCAAGTTCACGGCTGGCAAGGCGTTCAAGGACGCAGTCAACAAGCGCTAAGCATCAGCGCCTGATTTGTTGACACCCGCCATCGGCGGGTTTTTTTTCGTCTGCGATTTTTTCGTCCGCGCTTGCGATGCCGGGCGTCGGCCCATCAGTCGATCATGCTCAATGATGGTGGTGATGACCATCATCATCGTGATGGTGATGATGCGCATGATCGTGGTCTTCGTCGTCGTCGATATCCCACGCGGGGAACGGGTCCGGCAGTCGTCGCCAGCCTTCAGCGCCCAATGCATATTCGGTGTCCGTCAACAGGCACGCATCGAACTTTGCCCGCCACTTCGCCGGTTCCATATCGACGCCGATCAGCACCAGCTCCTGGCGACGGTCGCCGATCGTGAAGTCGTCGGCGTCGCCATACCAGTCCGCCGCGATCTCTTCCAGCAGTTCGTCGTCCCCTTCGGGCCATTCGCTGCGATCCTGCGCGGCCCACCATGTGCCCGCCGGCACGGGACGGCATGCGCCGCCCGCCTGCGACAGCGAACCGCCAATGTCGTTGCGCGTCGCGAGCCAGAAGAAGCCCTTGCCGCGCAGCACGCCCTTCCATTCTTCGTGAAGCAGCGTCCAGAGACGCTGCGGATGAAACGGTCGCCGCGCGCGATAGACGACATGCCCGACGTCTTCGCCCTCGCCCGTTTCCTGATGACTGAGCGGATCGTGCAGCAACGCGAGCCAGCCCGCCGCGTTGGACGTCGCGTCGTAATCGAAGCGACCTGTGCCAATGACTTCGTCGATGGGTGCATTGCCGTAGCTGCTCGCGATCTGCGCCGCGCGCGGATTGAGCGCGGCGAGGATCGCCTGCAGATGGGCGAGATCGTCGGCGGAAACGAGATCGGCCTTGTTGATCACGAGCACGTCGCTGAACTCGATCTGTTCGATCAGCACCTCGACGATCGTCCGGTCGTCGTGTTCATGGGCAGCGATGCCGCGCTCGGACAGCGCATCCGTCGATGCATAGTCGCGCAGAAAATTCGCTGCATCCACAACCGTCACGGCGGTATCGACACGCACGCGCGCGGCCAGCGATTCGTCTTCGATGATCGATTCGACGAGATCCATCGGTTCGTCGATACCCGATGCTTCGATCACGACGGCATCGAAGCGATCTGCCGCCGACGCGAGTTCCAGTATCTGTGCGAGCGGATATTCTCCGGCCTGCACGCAGACGCAGCCGTTCGGCAGTTCGATGCGCGATGTCGTTGACGACGCGGGCGCTGCGTTGTCGATATCGACACGGACGGTAGCAAGATCGGTGACGATCGCGGCGACGCGCGGGCCGCCGCGGTTCGACAGAATCTGATCGACGAGGGCGGTCTTGCCGGCGCCCAGAAAACCGGAAATCACGGTGACGGGCAATAGCGGCTGATTCATCGTGGTGCGAAAAACTTGAAGGTGAAAGACGCATGCGCCGGTCGGGCGTCAGACAACAGGCATCGGACTCAGACGAATGTCGACGCTAGCCGGCAGCAGCACGAAGCCGCATTGTGCATCAATTGGCGCGAGACCGACGCGTGTCGTTGTCCGCAGTGACGGCGGTGCGTGCCCGAGTATTTTCGGGCGGCATCAGGTTCCACTTGCGAAGTATCGCGACGATTTGCCTTGCGTACTCGTCGCGCAGCGATGGCGTTTCGGAGTGGTAAGCGCCGACGGCCGCCCACGTGTTGCCGTACTTGTTCATTTTCTGCCGCAGATGCCATGCGGCGATGTACACGTTTTTGCACGGCTCCATCAACGTGCCCTGCGAAATGCCGTACTGCGCAAGCGTGGGCAGATGCACGGAGTTGATCTGCATGACGCCGTAGTCGGTCGAGCCGTTGGCGTTCTTGTGCACGGCGGCGGGACGGTTGTGCGATTCCTGCCAGGCGATGGCCCGAAGGATCAGCGGATTGACCTTCTGATAGCTGGCGGCCTCGTCAAAACAGTCCGCGCGCGCAGACCCGGCGCCCAGCAGCGCTGCAAGCCCAACGGCGACGGTGAGTGAGGACGGCTTCATCGGTCAAGATGGTGAATTATGTCGGTGTGCGAACGGAAAAAACGGTAAAGACGACTCGAAACCCTTATCCGGCGGACCTGCACTCGGGAAAACCCGCTACGCATGTTATGCTCGGATGACTGGATCCGCCCGTATCATACCGGCTGGATATGTCGAGTCAAAGTTGGCCAACCGACATAAGCCAGTAAATTGCGGCCAAAGGGAAACCGTGTGTAACAACGTACGGTTCGAGTCATAAACTTTCAAGAACGTAACGGAGCACGCAATCAGACGATAGTCTGATCGGAATCGTTAGGGGATCTCACCGGCCTTTCGGTCTTTGTGACATTTCCGACACGAAAAGCTGTTACTGTTCATTGTTTTCGGTTACAGGGAAGCAAGGCGTACCGGGCATTCGCTGCTGTGGGAACGTCGTGTCAGACCGAGGTCGACCTTGTGTCGGCCGGTCGTCCACTGTGCATGATTGTCGACGGATCACCGTCGGCTTCGAAATCCTATCCATGAGAAGAAATCGTATGGCATTGCGTCGCGTGGCGACAGCGCTGCTGGTCGCTGGCATGATCACCGCGCACACTGCACACGCACAGGTGACGCTCAATTTCGTCAACGCCGACATCGACCAGGTCGCCAAGGCGATTGGCGCGGCGACGGGCAAGACGATCATCGTCGACCCGCGCGTGAAAGGGCAGCTGAATCTCGTCTCCGAGAACCCGGTTCCGGAGGACCAGGCGTTGAAGACCTTGCAGTCCGCGTTGCGGATGCAGGGCTTTTCGCTGGTGCAGGATCACGGCGTGCTTAAGGTCGTGCCCGAAGCGGATGCGAAACTGCAAGGCGTGCCGACTTACGTCGGCAATGCGCCCGCGGCGCGCGGCGATCAGGTCGTCACGCAGGTCTTTCAGCTGAAGAACGAATCGGCGAACAACCTGCTGCCCGTGCTGCGTCCGCTCATCTCGCCGAACAACACGGTTGCGGCCTATCCG
>NZ_FNYE01000034.1 GCF_900108945.1 Paraburkholderia diazotrophica
TTGACGGAGCCATCGTCGTTGTACAGCACTTCCGCCGCCGCAAAGCCCGGGAAGATCTCGACGCCCACCGCTTCGGCCTGCTGCCCGAGCCAGCGCGTGACATTCGCGAGGCTGATCACATAGTTGCCGTGATTCCTGAAGTTGTCCGGCAGCGCCCAGTTCGGCACGGCCTTCGCGCCCGTTTCGGAGAGGAACAGGAAGCGGTCTTCCGTTACTTCGACGTCGAGCGGCGCGCCTTTTTCCTTCCAGTCCGGAATCAGTTCATTCAACGCGCGCGGGTCCATCACGGCGCCCGAGAGGATATGTGCCCCGATCTCCGAGCCCTTTTCGAGCACGCAGACGCCGATCTCGACGCCTTTTTCCGCCGCGCGCTGCTTCAGACGAATAGCCGCCGACAGGCCCGCGGGGCCGCCGCCGACGATCACGACGTCATATTCCATCGATTCGCGCGGGCCGTACTGCTCGATCAGGCTTGCGGGGGTCATTGATGCTCCTCTTACCGTTAGAATGCTTTTTTCGGGATCGTATTGTCATTGAACGATCCCTACGCTGCAACACAAAGAGGCAAGATTAGCACGATCGTACTATTATGGTGACTGAGGACTGACCCCTATGCCTGCGCGGCGCGTGGGCATGCACTCCGTCACATCCATGTTCCAAGGAAAACGACAATGGGCCGTTCGATCAATCTGGAAGGCAAGGTGGCGCTGATTACGGGCGCATCGAGTGGACTGGGCAAGCGGTTTGCCATGGTGCTGTCGCAAGCGGGCGCAAAGGTCGTGCTGGCAAGCCGACGCATCGAACGTCTGAAGGAATTGCGCGCCGAGATCGAGGCGTCGGGCGGGGCTGCGCATGTCGTCTCGCTCGACGTGACCGACTATCAGAGCATCAAGTCGGCCGTCGCACACGCGGAGACAGAAGCGGGCACGATCGATATTCTCGTCAACAATTCGGGCGTATCGACGACGCAAAAGTTGACCGACGTGACCCCCGCGGACTTCGAATACGTGTTCGACACGAATACGCGCGGCGCATTCTTCGTCGCGCAGGAAGTGGCCAAGCGGATGATCATGCGCGGCGGCGGTTCGAACAAACCGCCGTATCGGATCATCAATATCGCGTCGGTGGCGGGCTTGCGCGTGTTGCCGCAGATCGGGCTCTACTCGATGAGCAAGGCGGCCGTCGTCCATATGACGAAAGCGATGGCGCAGGAGTGGGGCCGGCACGGCATCAACGTCAATGCGATCTGCCCCGGTTACATCGATACCGAGATCAATCACCATCACTGGTCGACCGATCAGGGGCAAAAGCTGATTTCGATGCTGCCGCGCCATCGCGTGGGCAAGCCGGAAGATCTCGACGGACTGTTGCTGCTGCTCGCCGCCGACGAATCGCAGTTCATCAACGGCTCGGTGATCGCCGCCGATGATGGTTTCGGTCTTTCGTAAACGGCGGCAGGCAATCGTTTGGCTGACACGCTTGCCTGTTAGCTTCGGAGCAGAAGCGCGCGAAAAGCGCGATCATTGACGCCCATGTGCGGCGCCCGCGCGGCGCCGACGTTGCAAGAACCCCTTTAGCCGCTGCAATTGGCGGGTCGTGCGTCCGTTACCGGATGCGGCCCGTGCAGTTCCGTTTTCACGATTCAGATTCAAACCGTAGAAGAAGTGCGATGAGCGATTACCACCCCGTTTTTGAAATGTCGATGCCGATCCGCTGGGGCGACATGGACGCGTTCGGCCATGTGAACAACACGGTCTATTTCCGTTACATGGAGCAGGTGCGGATTTCCTGGTTCGAGCAGATCGGCATTGCGGGCGGCAACGGCGAAGGGCAGGGGCCCGTGATCGTCAATGCGTCGATGGAATTCCTGAAGCAGCTGCACTATCCTGGCGACGTGATCGGCCGCATGACGGTGGGCACGCCGGGCCGCAGCAGCTTCGATACGCGCTTCGAACTGTTTCGCGCAGACGACCCCGACACGCTGTACGCACGCGGCTCCGCGAAGTGCGTGTGGATCGACTACGCGGCAGGCAAGTCGATGCCGCTTCCCGATCTGCTGCGCTCGACCATCGAAAGCGCCCAGCTCGTCAAGGCCTGAGCCTTACCTTCCCGTTCGATGCGCGCCGGCTCTCGCTGCCGGCGCTTTTTTGCAGTCGACAGTCAATTGCCGAGCAGGCGCTGCAGCAGTTCAGTCGCGTTGCCCGTGCCGTATTTGCGCATCAGCCGGGAGCGGTAGACGTCCACTGTCCGCGAGCTGATGTCGAGAATCCGGCCGATCTGCTTGCTCGTTTTCCCCGTCACCAGCTGCGCGGCGATCTCGCGCTCGCGCGGCGTCAGCTCGACGGCGACGCGCCGCGTCGCGCTCAGATCCTCGAAGGTCCAGACGCCCGCTGCATGCGGCACCGATAGATCGAGCGAGCGCCCCGTCACATGGCACCAGAACAGCTCGCCATTCGCGCGCTTCATGATGCGGTCGTCGGCGTAGCTGCCTTGCGCCGTCATGATGGGCGGGATGCGCTCGCCGATGCGCTCGAATTCATCCGGCGACGGATACAGCACCGCGAACGATTGCCCCAGCAACGACTCGCGCGAACGGCGGAAGATGGCGGCGACCTGGTCGTTGCAGTCCTCGATGATCCGCTCGCGCGACAGCACGAGGCCGATCGGCGCAAGATGAAACGCGGTTTGGTAATCCAGTTCGGGCATGAAATCAGAGGGTGCGACTACTTATGTATTTTTGCGTATTGTGCCGCAACAGCGCCGCATCGTACCCTTTCGGCACATCACAAGATGCGCGGCTGGCGCGGCGAGGATTTGTCCGTATCGCGCCACCGTTCGCCGCAGATGACTAGAATGACGTTTCGGGCTGTGCCCGCAGCGCCCCGGCAGCCGGCTCGTGCAAGCGCAGCGGTGAGCAGGAGCGGGCGCGAGTCGACACAAGAACGGCGTCGCATTGATCCGGATTTTCGGGTATCCAATCAAGGAAGGGACACACTGATGAATAAAGTCTACGCAAGCGCGGCTTCCGCGCTCGAAGGCATCGTCAAGGACGGGCAGACATTCGCCGTCGGCGGCTTTGGGCTGTGCGGCATTCCTGAAGCGCTGATCGCCGCCCTGCGCGACTCGGGCGTGAAGGGCATCACCTGCATCAGCAACAACGCGGGCGTCGACGGCTTCGGCCTCGGCCTGCTGCTGGAGACGCGCCAGATCAGGAAGATGATCTCGTCGTACGTCGGCGAGAACAAGGAATTCGAGCGCCAGTATCTGGCGGGCGAACTCGAGCTGGAATTCACGCCGCAAGGCACGCTCGCCGAAAAGCTGCGCGCGGGCGGCGCGGGCATTCCGGCGTTCTTCACGAACACGGGCTTCGGCACGGTCATCGCGGAAGGCAAGGAAACGCGCCAGTTCGGCGACAACCACTACGTGCTCGAACGCTCGCTGACAGCCGACGTCGCGCTCGTCAAGGCGTGGAAGGCCGACAAGTCGGGCAATCTGATCTTCCGCCGCACCGCACGCAACTTCAATCCGATGTGTGCAATGGCGGGCAAGATCACGGTCGCGGAAGTCGAAGAGATCGTCGAGACGGGCGAACTCGATCCGGACGCGATCCACACGCCGGGTATCTTCGTGCAGCGCCTCGTGCTGAACGCGCACCCGGAAAAACGCATCGAACAACGCATCGTCCGCGCGAAAGGAGAGTAAACATGGCTTGGAATCGTGACCAGATGGCCGCGCGCGCGGCGCAGGAACTGCAAGACGGCTTTTATGTGAACCTCGGCATCGGGCTGCCGACGCTCGTCGCCAACCACGTGCCGGCGGGCATGGAAGTGTGGCTGCAGTCGGAGAACGGTCTGCTCGGCATCGGCCCGTCGCCGTACGAAGAGGAAGTGGACGCGGACCTGATCAACGCCGGCAAGCAGACAGTGACGACGCTGCCGGGCTCGTCGATTTTCTCGTCGGCCGATTCGTTCGCGATGATTCGCGGCGGTCACATCAACCTGGCGATTCTCGGTGCGATGCAGATCAGCAAGCAGGGCGATCTGGCGAACTGGATGATCCCCGGCAAGATGATCAAGGGCATGGGCGGCGCGATGGATCTGGTGGCGGGCGTCAAGCGCGTCGTCGTGCTGATGGAGCACGTCGCGAAGGGCGACCAGCACAAGATCCTCGAAGAATGCACGCTGCCGTTGACGGGCGTGGGCGTGGTCGACCGCATCATCACGGACCTGGGCGTGATCGACGTGGTCGATGGCGGCCTGAAACTGGTCGAACTGGCTGACGGCGTGAGCGTCGACGAGATCAAGGCGAAGACGGGCGCGCCGCTCGATACGAGCGCAGTGAGCTGAGTTTGTTCGTTCGACCTTGCGTCGAAAACAGTTATCGAAAGCAGTTGTCGAAAAGCGGGCGCGATGCAAGTCGCGCCCGCTTTTTTTGTCTTGTGCCTCGAGACCCGTGTTCGCTGGCTTTGTGCTTTCGTCCTATGCCTTTACGCCGATGAGCGCGCGAGACGAAGCGGTTTAGAATCGGTCGTGTTCCGTGCGCCTTTCATGCACGCTGCAGCCTTTCGATCGAGGGAACTCTGATGACCGCTACGCCCGTCGCCGTTTCGCCCGTTGTCGACACCTCCGTGCCCCGTCAGCGCTATGTGCAATGCGCGAGTCCTGCCGGGCTGCATCGCATCGCGTACACCGAATGGGGCGCGCCCGATAACCCCCGCGTGCTCGTGTGCGTGCATGGGCTGACGCGTTCTGGCCGCGACTTCGACCGGCTCGCGGCGGCGCTGTCCCCCGTGTATCGCGTCGTGTGTCCGGATGTGGTCGGGCGTGGCTTGTCTTCGTGGCTCGCCAACCCTACTTACTATGGCATCCCGCAATACGTCGGCGATATGGTCACGCTGATCGCGCGGCTCGGCGTCGAGACGGTGGACTGGTTCGGCACGTCGATGGGCGGGCTGATCGGCATGGCCTTCGCCGGGCTGAAGGACTCGCCGATACGCAAGATGATCGTCAACGATGTCGGCCCGCATGTGGAACCGGTCGCCATCGAACGCATCGGCAGCTATCTCGGGCAGCCGGTGTCGTTCGCCACGCAGCAGGAAGCGATCGATCACGCCGGGTTGCTCGCTCAATCGTTCGGGCCGTTGACGCCGGACGAATGGCGCGAGATCAACACGCCGCTTGTGCACGAGCGCGACGGCGCCTGGCGCTTTCGCTACGATCCGCGCATCGCGGAGCCGTTTGCGCAGACCACGCCCGAACTGGCGGCACTCGGCGAGGCGGCGTTATGGCAGTCGCTTGCTTCGACCGAAGGGCCCGTGCTCGTCGTACGCGGCGAGCAATCGGATCTGCTGTCGCGCGAAACGGTCGCGAAGATGGTCGAGAAGGGGCGCAATGTCTCGAGCGTCGAAATCCCGGGAGTAGGCCATGCGCCGGCTTTTCTTTCCGCTGATCAGATCGACATTGCGAAACGGTTCTTCATCGGGAAAGGCGCCGACGCGTCATAATATGAGATTGGCGCGCGGGCGCAGTTCGACTGCTGTTCGATCACGATGGGCGCATCGCGCATAGCGCGCGCAAAACGAACATCATGCAGCGTCGGTTCACTCTTCATTCACAACGGACAGGAAATTTCATGGCAGTCATTCGTCATCACGTCGGCAAGCGTCTTTCGGAAACCGCTGTGCATAACGGCACGGTCTATCTGGCTGGCCAGATCGCCGAGGACACCGACCAGGACATCGCCGGTCAAATGCGCGAAGTGCTCGGCCACATCGACCGTTTGCTCGGTGAAGCCAACAGCGACAAGGCGCATCTGCTTTCGGTGCAGATCTATATCGCGGATATGGCGGACTTCGCCGGCATGAACGCCGTGTGGGACGAGTGGGTCGCGCAAGGCAACACGCCGCCGCGCGCAACCGTCGAAGCGAAACTCGCGAATCCGAAGTGCCTCGTCGAAGTGGTCGTGGTCGCCGCACAGCGCAGCTGATACGGGCCATACACACGAGATACGCGACACACGCAACATACGAAACATACGCTTCACGCATTTGCATTGGCCTCCTCGCCCGCGGAAGCCGCGGGCCGCTTCACGATGAATAGCGATACTGTCACGACTGCTCCGAACCCGACGCCGTCCTTCGACGACGCGCTTGCGTTCGTGCGCGAGCACGCAGGTGACGCGCGGCTGTCGTCGGGCGAGTTGCTCGCCGATCACGCGGCGGGCACGGCTTCCATCATGCGCACGCTCAACGTCGATCCGCCCGCCGTGCTGGCGGCGGCGCTGTTCTCGCTGACGCCGCATCTCGAGAGCCCGGAGCAAACCATCGCCGATAATTTCGGCGAGGAAGTCGCGCAACTGGTGAGCGACGTGCGCAAGCTGTTGCGCCTCGGCACCGTGAGCATGCGCGCTGCGCAGAACGCGATGCCCGAGGCGGGCCGCGACGCGCAGGCCGCGCGCCGCGCGCAGGTCGAAGCGCTGCGCAAGATGCTGCTCGCGTTCGCGCAGGACATACGCGTCGTGCTGATCCGGCTCGCGTCGCGGCTGCAATCGATGCGCTATTACGCGGCGGCGAAGATCACGCCGTCACCCGATGTGGCGCGCGAGACGCTCGACATCTACGCGCCGCTCGCGAACCGCCTCGGCATCTGGCAACTGAAGTGGGAGCTCGAAGATCTCGCGTTCCGCTTCGAAGAGCCGCAGACGTACAAGCGCATCGCGAAGCTGCTCGACGAGAAGCGCGTCGAACGCGAAACCTATGTCGCCGAAGCGATCGCGCGGCTGCAGCGGGAGCTGGCGGCCGCGCACATCGAAGCCGAAGTGAGCGGCCGGCCGAAGCACATCTACAGCATCTGGCGCAAGATGCGCGGCAAAGAGCTCGACTTCGCCGAGCTTTACGACGTGCGCGCATTTCGCGTGATCGTGCCCGACATCAAGGACTGCTACACGGTGCTCGGCATCGTGCACAACCTGTGGCAGCCAGTGCCGAGGGAGTTCGACGACTACATCTCGCGGCCCAAGCCGAACGGCTACAAGTCGCTGCATACGGTTGTGATCGGCGACGACGGCCGCGCGTTCGAAGTGCAGATCCGCACGCAGGAGATGCATCGGTTCGCCGAATATGGCGTGGCCGCGCACTGGCGCTACAAGGAGGCCGGCACGCGCGGCTATGGCGGCCAGTTCAGCGCCAGTGAGAAATACGACGAGAAGATTGCATGGCTGCGTCAACTGCTTGCGTGGAAGGACGATGTGTCCGAAGGCAAGCACGGCGACAAGGGCGCGGCGAAGCCATGGGAGCAGTTGCGCCAGGCGACGCTCGACGACGACCACATCTACACGCTCACGCCGCAGGCACGCGTGATTCCGTTGCCGCAGGGCTCGACGCCGCTCGACTTCGCCTATCACCTGCATAGCGAACTGGGGCATCGTTGCCGTGGGGCGCGCGTCGACGGCGCAATGGTGCCGTTGAATACGCCCTTGCAGAACGGGCAGACGGTCGAGATCGTCGCCGTCAAGGAGGGCGGCCCGTCGCGCGACTGGCTCAACCCGCAACTCGGCTACCTGCAAAGCAGCCGCGCGCGTCAGAAGGTACGTGCGTGGTTCAATGCCGTCGAAGCGCAGGAGAACGTCGCCACCGGGCGCGCGATGGTTGAAAAGACCTTGCAGCGCGAAGGCAAGACATCCGTCAGTCTCGATCAGCTGGCGTCGAAGCTCGGCTTCAAGTCGCCCGAGGATTTGTTCTCGGTGGTCGGCAAGGAAGAGTTCAGCTTGCGGCTCGTCGAACAGGCGCTCAGCGATGCGCCGCCCGCCGAGCCTGTCGTCGAGGCGCCCGAGCAGTTCGAGAAGCGCAGTAGCGGCGCGAGCGTCGCACATGGCGCGTCGACGGGCGTGCTCGTCGTCGGCGTCGATGCGCTGCTGACGCAACTCGCGCGTTGCTGCCGTCCGGCGCCGCCCGATGACATCGCCGGTTTCGTGACGCGCGGCAAAGGCATGTCGATTCATCGCAGCGACTGCCCGACGTTCCGGCGTATGGCCGAGCGCGCACCGGAGCGCGTGCTGCAAACCGCGTGGTCCGCCGATGTGATGAGCGGGCGCGGCAAGTCGGTGTATCCCGTCGACCTGTCGATCGAGGCAACTGACCGGCAGGGTTTGTTGCGCGACATTTCCGAAGTGTTTGCGCGCGAGAAGATGAACGTGATCGGCGTGAAGTCGCAGTCACGGCGCAACGCGGCGTTCATGCAGTTCACTGTAGAAGTGTCGAGCGCCGCGCAGATCCAGCGTGCGTGCGCGATGCTGGGGGAAGTGACGGGCGTCGTCAGGGCGACGCGCAAGTGATGCCGTTGGAAATGCGCTCGTGATGACCATTGCCGCGCGCGTGCGCACACGCATCGATATTTTGGTGCCGACGCATAAAAACGCTTGCCAACTTTCTCTGTGCTCCATATAATCTCGTTTCTCTAGGCTCGTAGCTCAGCTGGTTAGAGCACCACCTTGACATGGTGGGGGTCGTTGGTTCGAGTCCAATCGAGCCTACCAACGAATCTGAAACTTCGGCTTGCCGAGGTTTCGCAAACGCGAGTAGCAATGAGCGCTTCGGCGTAAAGAGCGAATCAGGCGAACATGGTTATGACACCGCGAACGTTGACCGGAACCGTTTCGGAGCGACGCTAGTCGAGGACCACTTTCGCCCTTGTTGTTTGCAGTAGCTTGCAGAAATGTGAATGCGGCCCCTCGAAAGCGGGGCCGCATTTTTTTTGTCTTTAGCGCTTGTTGCATGTGCCGCCGCCTGCCGGCATTACGGAGAACGCAATGGTTTCGATACGACTGCCCGATGGTTCCGTTCGACAGTACGAGCACCCTGTGACTGTCGCCGAAGTGGCTGCATCGATTGGCCCCGGTCTCGCGAAGGCTGCGCTCGGCGGCAAGATCGACGGCGAACTGGTCGATACGTCCGCGCTGATCGATCACGACGTGTCGCTCGCGATTGTCACGGACAAGGACGCGGACGGTCTCGACATCATTCGCCACTCGACGGCGCACCTGCTCGCTTACGCGGTGAAGGATCTTTTCCCGGAAGCGCAGGTGACGATCGGGCCGGTGATCGATAACGGCTTCTACTACGACTTTTCGTACAGCCGTCCTTTCACGCCCGAAGATCTCGAGAAGATCGAAAAACGCATGCAGGAGCTCGCGAAGAAAGACGAACCGGTGTCGCGTCGTGTCGTGTCGCGCGATGAGGCCGTCGAGTACTTCAAGAGCATCGGCGAAAAGTACAAGGCCGAGATCATCGAATCGATTCCCGCCAGCGACGAAATCAAGCTGTACGCGCACGGCGGCTTCACGGACCTGTGCCGCGGCCCGCACGTGCCGTCGACGGGCAAGCTTAAGGTCTTCAAGCTGATGAAGGTCGCGGGTGCGTACTGGCGCGGAGATTCGAAGAACGAGCAGTTGCAGCGTATCTACGGGACGGCCTGGACGAAGAAGGAAGACCAGGACGCGTATCTGCACATGCTCGAAGAGGCGGAAAAGCGCGATCACCGCAAGCTCGGCAAGCAACTGGACCTGTTCCACATGCAGGACGAGTCGCCGGGCATGGTGTTCTGGCATCCGCGCGGATGGACGCTGTGGCAGCAGGTCGAGCAGTACATGCGTCGTCGTGTGAACGAAGCGGGCTATCTCGAGATCAAGACGCCGATGATCATGGACCGCTCGCTGTGGGAAGCGTCGGGTCACTGGCAGAACTATCGTGAAAACATGTTCACGACGGAGTCGGAAAAGCGCGACTACGCAATCAAGCCGATGAACTGCCCGGGCCACGTGCAGGTGTTCAATCACGGCTTGCGCTCGTATCGCGATCTGCCGCTGCGTTATGCAGAGTTCGGTTCGTGTCATCGCAACGAGTCGTCGGGCGCGCTGCATGGTCTGATGCGCGTGCGCGGATTCGTCCAGGACGATGCGCACATCTTCTGTACGGAAGACCAGTTCATCAGCGAATCGATCGCGTTCAACACGCTGGCGATGAGCGTCTATAAGGACTTCGGTTTTGACAATGTCGAGATCAAGCTGTCGCTGCGCCCCGACGCGCGCGCGGGCACGGACGAAATCTGGGACCGCGCCGAGCAGGGGCTGCGCGACGCGCTGACTGCCTGCGGCGTGACGTGGGAAGAATTGCCGGGCGAGGGCGCGTTCTACGGTCCGAAGGTCGAATATCACATCAAGGACGCGCTCGGCCGCTCGTGGCAATGCGGCACGTTGCAACTCGACATGGTCCTGCCGGAGCGCCTGGGTGCCGAGTACGTGGCAGAAGACAACAGCCGCCGCCGGCCGATCATGCTGCACCGGGCAATCGTCGGATCAATGGAGCGTTTCCTTGGCATTCTGATCGAGCACCATGCTGGTGCAATGCCCGTATGGCTGGCGCCGATGCAGGTCGTGGTGATGAATATCGCCGAAAGTCAGGCGGAATACGCCCAATCTCTGGCTCAATCGTTGCAAAAACAAGGGGTTAGAGTGGAAGCCGATTTGCGCAACGAGAAGATTAGCTATAAAATACGCGAGCACACGCTTGAAAAGGTGCCGTATTTGCTGGTCGTCGGCGACAAGGAGCGTGATGCACAAACGGTAGCCGTGCGTGCCCGTGGCGGCGTCGATCTGGGCGTGATGTCCGTCGATGCCTTCAGCGAGCGTCTGCGTCAGGACGTACAGACGTTCAACTAGACCACCTGGCAGCGCGGCTCGTTTTTTTAATCTTTAGAGGAAACGTAACATCGCTACTGATAAGTCGTCGCATCGCATCAACGGTGAAATCACTGCGCCCGAAGTGCGTCTGGTCGGAGTCGACAACGAACCGCTCGGCATCGTAAAACTCGCTGAAGCTTTCCGCTTGTCGGAACAGCAGGATGTGGATCTGGTCGAAATCGCGCCGCAAGCGGTTCCGCCTGTCTGCCGCCTGATGGACTACGGCAAGTTCAAGTACCAGGAAGCGAAGAAGCAGCACGAGGCCAAGCTCAAGCAGAAGGTCATCCAGGTCAAGGAAGTCAAATTCCGGCCCGGTACGGATGACGGTGACTACAACGTCAAGCTGCGTAACCTTGTCCGCTTCCTCGAAGATGGCGACAAGACGAAAATCACGTTGCGTTTCCGTGGCCGCGAAATGGCTCACCAGGAAATCGGCATGCGCATGCTCGAACGCCTGCGCACCGACCTGGATGAAGTCGGTCAGGTCGAGCAAATGCCCAAGATGGAAGGCCGCCAGATGATCATGGTGCTGGCGCCGAAGAAAAAGAAGTAAGCAGACGTCCGCTGTGCATCTGAACATGCGCAGCCCGTTTGTCGAAAGTTGGAAAGGTTGAGAGTCAGTGAGCCGTCTCGATAGGACGGCAACGAAGCAGGTTTCGGAAAGTCGACCGCAATTTTGTCGTACAGCGGGCGTCTTTCCCGAAAAGGCAGCGGCCAGTAGCTCAGGCTTGCTGCATACCAAGTGGAGTGGGTTTCGAAGGGCGGGTGAGGGCTTTCTGAGCTGACCGCACACCCATGTCCATCAAATAATGGAGTAGTTGTCATGCCGAAGATGAAGACCAAGAAGAGCGCTGCAAAGCGCTTCGTGGTTCGTCCGGGCGGTACCGTCAAGCGCGGTCAAGCCTTCAAGCGCCACATTCTTACCAAGAAGACCACCAAGAACAAGCGTCACCTGCGCGGCGCCACGGCAGTTCATGATGCTGATCTGAACTCCGTACGCGCGATGCTGCCGTTCGCCTAACCCCTTAACCGACACTCATAGGAGCGAAACATGCCTCGAGTCAAACGTGGGGTTACCGCACGGGCCCGCCACAAGAAGATCATCAACCTGGCCAAGGGTTACCGCGGCCGCCGCAATAACGTCTATCGCATCGCCAAGCAGGCGGTCATGCGCGCAGGCCAGTACGCCTACCGCGATCGCCGCAACAAGAAGCGTGTGTTCCGCGCACTGTGGATCACGCGTATCAACGCGGCGGTGCGTCAGCACGACATGACGTACAGCGTGTTCATCAACGGCCTGAAGAAGGCGTCGATCGAACTCGACCGCAAGGTGCTGGCCGACATGGCTGTGTTCGACAAGGCTGCTTTTGCTGCGATCGTCAAGCAGGTGAAGGCCGCCGTTGCAGCCTGATTGCGCTGTTAGCATCTAGTACTGCGTGGTTCGTTGCAGCGAACAGTCCGGTAGTCCCGGTGACGCTGCAACAAAAACGGGGCTCCTCACCGAGCCCCTTTTTTGTTGGTCGAGCCAGTTTTACTTTGATTGAATACTGACGTTGAAAAGATGGGATCAATGGATCTGGACCAGATTGTCGCCGACGCGCAAAGCGCCTTTGAACAAGCCTCCGACGTCACCACGCTCGAAAACGAGAAGGCACGCTTTCTCGGCAAGTCGGGTGCGCTGACGGAACTGTTGAAGGGGCTGGGCAAGCTTGATCCCGAAGCGCGCAAGACGGAAGGCGCGCGGATCAACATCGCCAAGCAGCAGGTCGAAGCCGCGCTGACGACGCGCCGTCAGGCGCTGGCCGACGCACTGCTCAACCAGCGTCTTGCCGCTGAAGCCATCGACGTCACGTTGCCCGGCCGCGGCATAGGCACGGGCAGCCTGCACCCCGTGATGCATACGTGGGAGCGTGTCGAGCAGATCTTCCGCACGATCGGCTTCGATGTCGCCGACGGCCCCGAGATCGAGACCGACTGGTACAACTTCACGTCGCTGAACAGCCCGGAGAACCATCCGGCGCGTTCGATGCAAGATACCTTCTACGTCGACGGCAAGGACGCCGAAGGCCGTCCGCTGCTGCTGCGCACGCATACCAGCCCGATGCAGGTCCGCTACGCGCGCACCAACACGCCGCCCATCAAGGTGATCGTGCCGGGACGCACGTATCGCGTCGACAGCGACGCGACGCACTCGCCAATGTTCAACCAGGTGGAAGGCCTGTGGATCGACGAGAACATCAGCTTTGCCGATCTGAAGGGCGTCTACACCGATTTCCTCAAGAAATTCTTTGAGCGCGACGATATTCTCGTGCGCTTCCGTCCTTCGTATTTCCCATTCACTGAGCCGTCCGCCGAGATCGACATGATGTTCGAGCAGGGCAAGAACGCCGGCAAGTGGCTCGAAATTTCGGGCTCGGGCCAGGTTCACCCGACGGTAATCCGCAACATGGGCCTCGACCCCGAGCGTTACATCGGCTTTGCGTTTGGCAGCGGGCTCGAGCGTCTGACCATGTTGCGCTATGGCGTTCAGGACCTGCGTCTGTTCTTTGAAAACGACCTGCGTTTCCTGCGTCAGTTCGCCTGACGCAGTGAGAGCCTGAGCGCGAGCGTCATCACACTCAGGCTCAAGCTTTAGGCACGCTACGAGAGCGGCCCGGCGTCCAGCATCATGATTGCCCCGCCGCAAACAGCGCCTCTGGCCCGATGCCGACGTATCGGCCGGATGCGGACACAACCTGTTTAGAACGTACAGAACCATGCAATTCCCGAAATCCTGGCTCAGAACCTTTGTCGATCCGCAACTGACGACGAAAGAGTTGTCGCACGCCCTGACGATGGCCGGTCTCGAAGTCGAAGACCTGCGCCCCGCTGCGCCGCCGACGTCGAAGATCGTGGTGGGCCGCGTGCTCGAAGTCGTCAAGCACCCCGACGCCGACAAGCTCAACGTGTGTCAGGTCGACGCCGGCACGGGCGCGACGCTGAACATCGTGTGCGGCGCGCCCAACGTGGCGCCCGGCATCAAGGTGCCCGTTGCGCTGGTGGGCGCGCAGTTGCCGCCAGCGGAAGAGGGCGGCGCGCCGTTCGCGATCAAACTGTCGAAGCTGCGTGGCGTGCAGAGCGAGGGCATGCTGTGCTCGGCGCGCGAACTGAAGCTGTCGGACGATCATAGCGGCCTGTTGATCCTGCCGGAAGATACGCCGATCGGCCAGGACATCCGCGAAACGCTGAATCTCGACGATACCGTCTTCGAAATCAAGCTGACACCGAACAAGGCCGATTGCCTGTCCGTGTTCGGCGTCGCGCGCGAGACGGCTGCGATCACGGGCGCGCCGCTGCGTCCGCTGGAGATCAAGCCCGTCGAAGTGAAGCTGAAAGAAACGCTGCCCGTGAAGATCTCGGCGCCGGATTTGTGCGGCCGTTTCTCGGGGCGCGTGATTCGCGGCGTCAATGCGCGCGCGAAGTCGCCCGCGTGGATGGTCGAGCGTCTCGAACGTTCCGGTCAACGAAGCATTTCCGCAATGGTCGACATCTCGAACTACGTGATGCTCGAGCTCGGCCGTCCGTCGCACGTGTTCGATCTGGACAAGATCCACGGCAGCATGGACGTGCGCTGGGGCAAGCGCGGCGAGTCGCTCAAGCTGCTGAACGGCAACACGGTCGAAGTGGACGAGACGGTCGGCGTGATCGCCGACGACCGCCATATCGAAAGTCTCGCGGGCATCATGGGGGGCGACAGCACGGCCGTTACGCTCAATACCACGAACATCTATCTCGAAGCGGCCTTCTGGTGGCCTGATAGCATTCGCGGCCGCTCGCGCCGGTACAACTTCTCGACGGACGCGGGCCATCGCTTCGAACGCGGCGTCGATTACGCGACGACCGTCGAGCATATCGAGCGCATCACGCAACTGATCCTCGATATCTGCGGCGGCGAGGCCGGTCCCGTCGACGACCAGATCGTCAATGTGCCGAAGCGCGAGCCCGTCAAGCTGCGGGTCGCACGCGCGAATCGCATCATCGGCGTTGCGATCGGCGCGGATGAGATCGCACAGATCTTCACGCGCCTCGGCCTGCCGTTCGAGCGCGAAGGCGACGACTTCCTCGTGACGCCGCCGCCTTATCGCTTCGATATCGAAATCGAAGAAGACCTGATCGAAGAAGTCGCGCGCATTTACGGCTTCGAGAAGATTCCGGCGCACCCGCCCGTTGCCCGCAGCGAAATGCGCCGCACGAACGAGACGCAGCGTTCGATCCATGCACTGCGTCATGCGCTGGCCGCGCGCGACTACGCGGAAACGGTGAACTTCAGCTTCGTCGATGCCGAATGGGAGCAGGATTTCGCCGGCAACGACAACCCGGTGCGTCTGCTGAATCCGATCGCGAGCCAGCTGTCGGTGATGCGCACGACACTGTTCGGCAGCCTGATCAACGTGCTGCGCCACAACCTGAACCGTCGCGCGGATCGTATCCGCGTGTTCGAAGCGGGCCGCGTGTTCCTGCAGGACACGTCGGTGAAGGCCGGCGAACTCGCTGTCGAAGGCTTCGCGCAGCCGAAGATCATCGGCGGGCTCGCATATGGTCCCGTCGTCGAAGAGCAGTGGGGCGCGGCGACGCGTGCCGTCGATTTCTTCGATGTGAAGGGCGATCTCGAAGCGCTGCTTGCGCCTGCCGTTGCACGCTTCGTGAAGGCGGAGCATCCGGCGCTGCATCCGGGACGCAGCGCGCGTGTCGAACTCGATGGCCGCGCTGTCGGTTGGATTGGCGAACTACATCCGCGCTGGATGCAGAAGTACGATCTGCCGCATGCGCCGATTGTGTTCGAAGTCGATGCGCAAGCGCTGATGCAACGTACGTTGCCGAGTACGACGGAAGTATCGAAATTCCCGCCGGTACGGCGCGATATCGCGATCGTCGTGGACCAGAAGGTCGAGGTTCAGGCGCTCTTCGACGAGATGCAAAAGGCGTTGTCCGAAGACGCATGCAAGACCATTCAAAGGGTTGCGCTTTTCGATGAATTTCGTGCAAAATCAAATACTTCCGGCGGGCTGGCGGCGCACGAGAAAAGCCTTGCGTTCCGTGTAACCTTGCAAGATACTGGTGGGACCCTTCAGGATGAAACGGTCGATTTGGCCATTCAGACTTTGGTGGATCGTCTTGCTCGAGTGTATGGCGCCCGGTTGCGCGGATAGCCGATAACGGTTGCTCCGCATGTTCCGTTGTGGTTGACGCGCCATTTGACAGATATGAATGAAATGAACTCGAGTGATTTCGAAGCCCTTCTTTCGGCGCAACGTAGCGCCATGATTCGCGATATTCCTTCATCGACCTCCAGCGCGTCGGCCGAAGCACCGACGCTCACCAAGGCTGAGCTTGCGGAACTGCTGTTCGACAATGTCGGGCTCAACAAGCGGGAAGCGAAGGACATGGTCGAAGCGTTCTTCGAAGTGATTCGCGACGCGCTTGAGGGCGGCGACAGCGTGAAGCTGTCCGGCTTCGGCAACTTCCAGTTGCGCGACAAGCCGCAGCGTCCCGGCAGAAATCCGAAAACGGGCGAGGCGATTCCTATCGCCGCGCGCCGCGTCGTGACGTTCCATGCAAGTCAAAAGCTGAAGGCGCTGGTTGAGAACGGCGCCGAAGAGAGCTTCGCGCGCTGATCGCATCGCGCGCCCGCGCAACCACTACGACGGTTTAACCGACCGCTAACTGACGATGACAGCGACGATGGAAAAAGTCGTCTTGCCTCCGATTCCCGCGAAGCGCTACTTCACGATCGGTGAAGTCAGCGAACTGTGCGGCGTGAAGCCACATGTGCTGCGGTACTGGGAGCAGGAGTTCACGCAGTTGCGTCCGGTGAAGCGCCGGGGCAATCGCCGTTACTACCAGCATCATGAAGTGCTGCTGATCCGGCGAATCCGCGAGCTGTTGTACGAGCAGGGTTTCACGATCAACGGTGCGCGCAACAGGCTCGATTCGCATGGCGCCGTGCAGGGACAGGAAGGCGAGGACGAAGCCGTCGAAGGGACGGTCGTCCAGCCGACCACCGCTACCGTCGACGTCGACCAGTTGCGCAAGGAGTTGTTGCAGGTGATCGACCTGCTCGGACATTGAAGAATTTATTGCGGTTGTCGATTGTTGCAGTTCTATTCGCGTGAAGTGTCTGTTATAATTTCACGCTTTCGGGGCGTAGCGCAGCCTGGTAGCGTACCTGCATGGGGTGCAGGTGGTCGGAGGTTCAAATCCTCTCGCCCCGACCAGATGGACAAAAGGACTTACGGTGAAAGCCGTAAGTCCTTTTTTCGTTGTGTCGTACGTGCGCCATGGTCAGCACATATGTAGAGCAGGAAGACACAAGACACAAGTGCATCGGTATCCTGATTAACCCGCTCGACCACCGCCGCCAACCCACGCATGCCCCGAAGCGGTCAGCGGACAAGGCTTCGCCACCTCACTTGCCCGCCTGAGCCTGATACGCCCCGAGTGCCGCCCCGAGTTCCTCATCGGTGACAGCGGGCGAGATGGTGAACTCGAAGATATCGCCCCACTGCAGCATCCAAGCCGCCATGGGCGCGGTGTTGTCGGC
Organism: Paraburkholderia diazotrophica; assembly: GCF_900108945.1. Lineage (GTDB taxonomy): Bacteria > Pseudomonadota > Gammaproteobacteria > Burkholderiales > Burkholderiaceae > Paraburkholderia > Paraburkholderia diazotrophica. Next base: position 17,315 of record NZ_FNYE01000034.1, read on the forward strand.
CTCGATGATCGCGCACCCGCTCAGTTCGCCGATCGTATGCCATCGTCCGAGCATCTTGATGCCATCGGGCGGCAACGCGCCACCCGTTTTCATGAACCGTTCGATGGCCGATTGCTGCGCCGTCGGTTGCCCGTTCCACTGAACAATGAACTTCATTGGAGACCTCCACTCGACTCGCGACAGTGCCGGCCAGTGGCAAGCCGTCACCGTGACAGACGCCGCAGCGCGCGGCGCGTGGGAACCTGCATCGGACGCGAATTCGTCCTACGTTATCCAACATTCCGTGCAGCCACCGTGGCGCTCTAAAGCTCGCTCAAAGAAATGATAGGCAGCGCCAGTGCAACTTCCATTGGCGAAGCAGCTATGACGATCGAGTTCTTTGCGACTTCCCGCATTCGGCCGAGCGTATCCGCTGCTTTAAGTTTCCGTTAAGGCTGCGCTCATAGAGTATTTCGGCGTTCGGACGATGCTGTAGGTGCTGCGAGGAGTCGTCCGACGCTTCTTGGTCCGCTGGGGGGCGAACCAGACGAAGACCATCGTCGATGCGCATTCGACCGCCGCAAGGGTGCCAGGTGGCGTGTGGTAAGCGGCCGATCAGCCTTCGCCCGAGGGCTGTGGGGGACGGCCATTCGAACCCGGTGCTTCGCCGGGTTTTTTCTTTTTCGACGCGATGCGAACCGCGCAAACGTGTCGATCCGGCTTTGAATTGCCCCTAAGCCGCGCCGCGCTTGAGTGCGTCAGAAACCGATCATTTGGCTTATGCCATTTGCCGCTCGAACGTAGTGCACTCGCCGTGCAAAACTGTATAAACATACAGTATAGTATTCACCTATCCGGAACCGCGGAAGACAGTTCGAGAACAGGCCGCGCGCCTGTTCCCATCCCGCGGTGCGCAGCCGTGGCCGCAACCACGGCCAGCATGCCCCGGCAACTCATTCAGACGGACAGTCAAATTGTCATCTAACGGAACGATCCGAATTCGAGGCGCACGCCAGCACAACCTGAAGAACGTCGATCTCGACCTGCGCACGGGCGAAATGACCGTCGTGACGGGACCGTCGGGCTCGGGCAAGTCGAGCCTCGTGTTCGACACGTTGTACGCGGAAGGGCAGCGGCGCTACGTCGAAACCTTCAGCGCTTATGCCCGCCAGTTTCTCGACCGGATGGACCGGCCGCAGGTCGACCGCGTCGACGGCGTGCCGCCCGCTATCGCGATCGACCAGACGAACCCGGTGCGCAGCTCGCGTTCGACGGTCGGTACGATGACGGAGCTGAACGACCATCTGAAGCTGCTCTACGCACGCGCGGCCGAGCTGTTCGATCGAAAGACGGCACAGGCCGTTCGCCACGATTCGCCGGAAACGATTTACGCCGAACTGAGCGCGCGCACGACGGGCGACGATCCGCGCATCGTCGTCACGTTCCCCGTCGAGTTGCCGGAGTCGACGAGCGAAGCGGAAGTCGAGCAATGGCTTTCCGCGAGCGGCTACACGCGGGTTCAGGCGCAGCGTGAAATTCCGTCGCCTACGGGCATGCGCAAGGTGCTCGACGTCGTAGCCGATCGCTTCCGTCTCCATCAGATCGAAAAGGCCCGCGTGGTCGAAGCGATCGAGGCGTCTCTGAAGCGCGGCGGCGGACGCGTGAACGTGTATGTGCTGGCGCAGGAAGGCACGCAAGGCGAGCCGGCCGGACAGCAGATCTGGCGGTTCTCGACGGGCCTGCACAACCCCGACAGCGACCTGCGCTACGCCGAACCGCAGCCCGCGTTGTTCTCGTTCAACTCGGCCTACGGCGCGTGCGACACCTGCCGGGGCTTCGGGCGCGTCATCGGCGTCGACCTGGGCCTGGTGATTCCCGACGAGCGCAAGACGCTGCGCGGCGGCGCGATCAAGCCGATGCAGACGCCCGCCTGGAAAGAATGCCAGGATGACCTGATGCGCTATTCGGCGAAAGCGGGCATTCGCCGCGACACGCGTTGGTCCGAGCTCACCGAAGCCGAGCGCGACTGGGTCATCAACGGCTCGCCGGATTGGGATGGCGACTGGCAGAAGCAGTGGTACGGCGTGAAGCGCTTTTTCGGCTACCTCGAATCGAAAGCGTACAAGATGCACATCCGCGTGCTGCTGTCGAAATATCGCAGCTACACGCCGTGCGAGACATGCGGCGGCGCGCGTCTGAAAACGGAATCGCTGCTGTGGCGCCTCGGCTCGACCCGGAACGCGGACGCCGTGCTCGAGCCGCCGCAGCGCTTCATGCCGCGCGGCGTCGACTGGGAACGCGCGCAGCTCGAAGCGTTACCGGGCCTGACGGTCCACGATCTGATGCTGCTGCCCATCGAGCGTATCCGGCGCTTTTTTGATGAGATAACGCTGCCGAGCGCACTGCTCGACGACGCGCTGAAACTGCTGCTCGCCGAAGTGCGCACACGCCTCAAATATCTGTGCGACGTGGGGCTGGGCTATCTGACGCTGGATCGCCAGAGCCGCACGCTTTCCGGCGGCGAGGTGCAGCGGATCAACTTGACCACCGCTCTGGGCACGTCTCTGACCAAGACGCTCTTCGTGCTTGATGAACCGAGTATCGGCCTGCACCCGCGCGACCTGAACCGGATTGTCGAGGCGATGCAACGTCTGCGCGATGCGGGCAATACACTCGTCGTCGTCGAACACGATCCGTCCGTGATGCTGGCCGCCGATCGTCTGATCGACATGGGACCCGGACCGGGCGAGCGCGGCGGCAGGATCGTTTACGACGGCACGCCCAATAACATCCGTTCGGCCGGCACGCTGACGGGCGAGTATCTGGGCGGGCGCAAGCATGTCGCGGACGCGGCGCACTGGGCGCGGCGACCCGTCGACGAAAGCACGCCGCGTATCGTGCTGGAAGGCGCGCGTCAGCACAATCTGCGCGATGTGACAGTCGAAATTCCGTTGCAGCGTCTCGTGTGCGTGACGGGTGTTTCGGGCTCGGGCAAATCGACGCTGATCCAGGACGTGCTGAATCCCGCGCTGTCGCGGCAACTCGGCAAGGCCACGGAAGCGCCTGGCGCGCATCGAAGCCTGACGGGCGTCGAGCACATCAGCGACGCCGTGTTTGTCGATCAGTCGCCCATCGGCAAGACGACGCGCTCGAATCCGGCAAGCTACGTCGGCGCGTTCGACGAAATCCGCAAGCTGTTCGCGAAGGCGCCGCTCGCGCTGCAACGCGGCTATGGCGCAGGCGTGTTCAGCTTCAATTCGGGCGACGGCCGTTGTCCGACTTGCGGCGGCTCAGGCTTCGAACACATCGAAATGCAGTTCCTGAGCGACGTCTATCTGCGCTGTCCGGACTGCGACGGCAGCCGCTACAGGCCCGAAGTGCTCGAAGTGAAGATCGAGCGCGAAGGGCGCGAGCTGAGCATTGCCGACGTGCTTGAACTGACGGTGCACGAGGCCGTCGGCCTGTTTGCCGGTGACGGTGAAGTGTTGCGCGTGTTGCAGCCCATCGTCGACGTCGGTCTCGAATACGTGAAGCTAGGCCAGCCAGTGCCGACACTGTCGGGCGGCGAGGCGCAGCGGCTCAAGCTCGCTGGCTTTCTCGCCGAAACCGCTCAGGCGCGCACGGCCCGCGGCGGCACGAAGCAGGCGAGCGCGGCGCGTCTTTTCATGTTCGACGAGCCGACCACGGGTCTCCATTTCGACGACATCGCCAAGCTGATGCAGGCGTTCGGCAAGCTGCTCGCGGGCGGTCATTCGCTGATCGTGATTGAACATAACCTCGACGTGATTCGCGCGGCCGACTGGCTGATCGACCTCGGTCCGGAAGGCGGCGACGGCGGCGGCCTCGTCGTGTGCGCGGGCACGCCGGAAGACATCAAGCGATGCCCCGATTCACACACGGGCGCAGCGCTCGTGCAATACGACGGGGCGATCGGTCGCGCTATCGAGCCGACGGAAGCAGCCGAACTAGCCGAAGCCGCAACGCAGGGCACGCCGCTACAAACAGTGCTGAATGCAGCGCGCGCGCGGCGTGCAGTGGAAGGCGAAGACGTCGTGCGCATCGTGAACGCCCGCGAGCACAACCTGAAAGCGCTCGATGTCGATATTCCGCACGGCAAGTTCAACGTGATCACGGGCGTGTCGGGTTCCGGCAAGTCGACGCTCGCATTCGACATCCTGTTCCACGAAGGGCAGCGCCGCTATCTGGAGTCGCTGAACGCGTATGCGCGCTCGATCGTGCAGCCGGCAGGGCGTCCCGAAGTCGACGCGGTGTACGGCATTCCGCCAACCGTCGCGATCGAACAGCGTCTGTCGCGCGGTGGGCGCAAGAGCACCGTCGCGACCACGTCGGAGGTGTGGCACTTCCTGCGTCTGTTGTATGTGAAGCTCGGCATCCAGCACTGCATCCATGACGGTGCGCCCGTCACGTCGCAAAGCGTGGAATCGATCGTCGCCCAATTGACGCGTGATTACAAAGGCGAACACGTCGGTCTGCTCGCGCCGCTCGTCGTGAACCGGAAGGGCGTCTATACCGACCTTGCGAAGTGGGCGAAGGCGCGCGGCAATACGCATCTGCGCGTCGATGGCGAGTTCGTGCCCGTCGATCCGTGGCCGAAGCTCGACCGCTTCCGCGAACATACGATCGAACTGCCCGTCGGCGACATTGTCGTGTCGGCGGACAAGGAAGCGGAATTGCGCCGCCTGCTCGACGAAACGCTCGAGTCGGGCAAGGGCGTCATGCATCTGCTCGCGCCGCTCGATGGCCTCGAACATGCGATGACCGGCAACGGCACGACCGCTCATGTCGGCGAAGTGAAGGTGCTCTCCGTCAAGCGGGCGTGCCCGGTGTGCGGCACCAGCTATCCTGAACTCGATCCGCGCATGTTCTCGTATAACAGCAAGCACGGATGGTGCACGACCTGTGTCGGTACGGGACTCGCATTGACGCGCGAGCAGCGCGCGGCTTATGACGACACCGTGCTCGTCGACGACAATCGCGGCCGCGAACAGACCCTGCCGTCGGACGAGCAGGAGCCGGAGGGCGTAGGCGAAGAGCCGTGTCCGGATTGCCACGGTACGCGCCTCAATACGTCCGCACGCGCGGTGACGTTCGACGAAACGTCCATCGTCGACGTCGCCCAGTGGACCGTGTCGGACACGCGCCGCTGGATCGATGGGCTCGAACTGCAAGGCCGCGACGCCGAGATCGCGCGCGACGTGATCAGCGAAATCGGCAGCCGGTTGCAGTTCCTCGAAGAAGTGGGCCTCGGTTATCTGAGTCTCGATCGGGCGGCGCCTAGCCTGTCGGGCGGCGAAGCGCAGCGTATCCGTCTCGCCGCGCAACTCGGCAGCAATCTGCAGGGCGTCTGCTATGTGCTCGATGAACCGACGATCGGTTTGCATCCGCGCGATAACCAGATTCTTCTGAACGCGCTGCGCAAGCTCGGCGACAAGGGCAATACGCTCGTCGTCGTCGAGCACGACGAGGACACCATTCGCCGCGCGGATCACATTATCGATATCGGTCCGGGCGCGGGCAAGCGTGGTGGTACGCTGGTTGCGCAGGGGCGTGTCGGCGATCTGTCCGCGCAGTCCAGTTCGCTGACGGGCCAGTTTCTCGCGCAACCGATCCTGCATCCGCTGCAGGCGCGGCGCCCGGTATCGGTCGCGACGAAACGCGCGCCGGCCATGCCCGACAACTGGCTGACCGTGCACGGCGCGACGCTGCACAATCTGCGCGACGTGACGGTCGGCATTCCGCTGGGGCGCCTCGTCGCCGTAACGGGCGTGAGCGGCTCCGGCAAATCGACGCTCGCCCGCGACGTGCTGATGACGAATCTGCTCGACGCCGTCGGCCGCTCCGTGCTGTCGTCGCCGGCTGTCCGGCGCGCCCGCAAGATTGCGCAGTCCGGGAAGGACGAACAGTCGGCTGCGGCGAACCGCCGGTCGAGCGTGCTTGCGCGCAGCGCGCCTAAGCCGTCGCTGAACGTCACGCATGTGTGGCAAGGCTGCGAGTCGATCAGCGGTTTCGAATCAATCGACCGCGTGCTCGAAGTCGATCAGACGCCGATTGGCAAAACGCCGCGCTCGTGTCCCGCCACGTATATCGGCGTGTGGGACACGATCCGGCGTCTCTTTGCCGACACGCTCGAAGCACGGGCGCGCGGCTATACGGCGTCGCGTTTTTCGTTCAATACGGGCGAGGGTCGCTGTCCCGCCTGCGAAGGGCAAGGCGTGCGCACGATCGGCATGAGCTTCCTGCCTGATGTGAAGGTGCCGTGCGACGTATGTCATGGGCAGCGCTTCAACCCGGAAACGCTTGCGGTCACGTGGCGTGGCAAAAACATCGGCGACGTGCTGACGATGGAAATCGACGAGGCCGTCGACTTCTTCGCGTCGATGTCGAACATCGCGCATCCGCTGCAACTGATGAAGGACGTCGGCCTCGGCTATCTGACGCTCGGCCAGCCGTCGCCGACGTTGTCGGGTGGCGAGGCGCAGCGCATCAAGCTCGTTACCGAACTGAGCAAGGTGCGCGACGACATCACCCGACGCGGACAGAAGGCGCCACATACGCTGTACGTGCTCGACGAGCCGACTGTCGGTCTGCATATGGCCGACGTCGCAAAGCTGATTCGCGTGCTGCACCGGCTGGCGGATGCGGGGCATAGCGTCGTCGTGATCGAGCATGATCTGGACGTGATCGCGGAAGCCGACTGGATCATCGATCTCGGGCCGGAAGGCGGTGTGGGCGGCGGTTCGATCGTTGCGGCGACGGACCCCGAGGGGCTGGTGCGCGTTGCGGCGAGCCATACCGGGCGCGCATTGGAGCCGGTGCTGGCTCGCGCCGCGGGCATGTCCGACGAGGACGCCGACGGCAAGCGAGTCAGCGCGGGTTAAGGGTAAGGGGTAAGGGCGTACAACGAGAGGCACGGTCATGCACACACGTTACAGCGCAGCTCTCACTGCGATTCTGGCGGCCGTCCTCTTCGGTGCAACGACGCCGTTTGCGAAGGCACTGCTCGGTACGTTGTCGCCGTTCATGGTGGCGGGGCTGTTCTATCTCGGCAGCGGAGTTGGACTCGCCATCGCGATTCTGATCCGGCGAGTGCGGCGCGGGCAGAGCGGTGATCATCCAGACGCGCATCCGATGCCTCTGGCAGAAGTGCCCTGGCTGATCGGCGCAATCGCTGCGGGCGGCATGGCCGGACCGGCGCTTCTGATGTTCGGCCTGAACGCGACACCTGCGGCAACGGCTTCGTTGCTGCTGAACCTGGAAGGCGTGTTCACTGCGCTGATCGCTTGGGTCGTGTTCCGCGAGAACGTCGACGCTCAGGTGTTTATCGGCATGGTCGCGATCGTCGCGGGCGGCGTGCTGCTGTCATGGCAGCCTGGAGGAGGCGGATCGGGAGTGGGCGCGTCGCTGGTCGCCGCTGCCTGCCTGTGCTGGGCTATCGACAACAATCTGACGCGCAAGGTCTCGAACAACGACGCGATGGTTATCGCGTGCATCAAGGGGCTGGTTGCCGGTTCCGTGAATGCGGGCATCGCGCTGTTGCAGGGCGCGCACGTGCCGGGAGGCGGACTGATCGTCGCGTCGATGGCAGCGGGTTTTGCGGGCTACGGCGTGAGCCTCGTGCTGTTCGTGGTCGCGCTGCGGCATCTCGGCTCGGCCCGCACGGGCGCATATTTTTCGGTGGCGCCGTTGTTCGGCGTCGCCATTTCGTTCGCGCTGTGGCCCGAGAGGCCGCCTCTACTCTTCTGGATCGCGGCTGCGTTGATGGCACTTGGTATCTGGCTGCATCTGCGCGAGCGCCACATACACGAGCACACGCACGACATACTCGAGCACAACCATCGGCATCGGCACGACGAGCATCATCAGCATGCGCACGATTTCGACTGGGACGGTTCGGAGCCGCATACGCATCCGCACCGTCATGCGCGCATTACGCACACGCACGCTCACTTCCCCGATATCCATCACCGGCACCAGCACTGACGGCGGCCAGCCGATGCCGTCGACGCGCACATGCGGGCGGGAAGCGCGGACTGAACCGGTCCACGCAGCTTCGCACAAGCAAAGACGACGCAACGCGTCTATATTGACCGTCTGTTTGCCGATCAACGACGAGGACCTTTCATGCCTGACCCATCCGTTTTCCCGATCGCGAAGAAGTGGCCCGCTGAGCATCCCGAGCGCATCCAGCTCTACTCGCTGCCGACGCCCAACGGCGTCAAGGTGTCGATCATGCTGGAGGAGACGGGCCTTGCATACGAGCCGCATCTGGTGCGCTTCGATGCGAACGATCAGATGTCGACGGAATTCCTGTCGCTGAATCCGAACAACAAGATTCCCGCGATCATCGATCCGAACGGGCCCGATGGCGAGCCGCTGCCGCTGTTCGAGTCGGGCGCGATCCTGATCTATCTCGCGGACAAGTCGGGCAAGTTGCTGCCGAAGCGCGCGTCGGACCGCTACGAGACGATTCAATGGCTGATGTTCCAGATGGCGGGGATCGGGCCGATGTTCGGCCAGGTCGGCTTCTTCCACAAGTTCGCGGGCAAGGAGTACGAAGACAAACGTCCGCGCGACCGCTACATCAACGAATCGAAGCGGCTGCTCAACGTGCTGAACGAGCGGCTCGCGACGCGCAAGTGGATCATGGGCGACGAGTACACGATCGCCGATATCGCGACGTTTCCGTGGGTGCGCAATCTGATCGGCTTCTATGAGGCGGCCGATCTGGTCGAGATCGACAACTATCCGCACGTGAAGCGCGCGCTCGATGCGTTTCTTGCGCGCCCCGCTGTCGTGAGGGGGCTGGATATTCCGAAGCGCGGATAAGCCCCCGATCCTGAACTGACCCCGCGAGCGTTCGACAAGACAAAAAAGCCTGCGCCGTTTTCGACGGCACAGGCTTTCTTTCAGGGGCCTTCCTGTCGAGCGTTACGTGCCGAGCGCTGGATCGCTCATGCCCGGCTTGCCTGTCTCGACGTGACCAGCAAAGCGGCGCAAGAACGACGCATCGCTATCGACGGTGATCGTCAGGTCGTACCAGCCGTGCACGTGACGCAGATCGAGGTACACAGTGTCGCTGTCGCCGCCGCGAACCGTGTGCTTGACAGGACTGCCCGCATCGTACGCATTGACGATCGTGAACTGGCAGCGCGCATTGCCGTCGTTCTTCAGGCGCAACTGCAGATTGCCGTTTTCGACATCGTAGCCTTCGACGACTTCCGGTTTCGCCTGATCGTGGCTGTTCCAGAAATGCTGCGTCGTCTGCGTGCCGGCGAAGCGGCGCAGGAAGCCGTTCGGTCCGTGCACCGTGAAGTCGTATGTGCCGTCGGCATTCACGTTGAGCTGGTCGACAAGGCGCTTGTTCGCTTCGACCGTGTACGTGCGCGGCGCATTCGCGCTCATCGCCGCGAACACGAGGAAGTTCGCACCGGCCTTGCCTGTATTGACGAAGCGCATCGACAGCTTGCCGCTGCTGCTGTCGTCGATGCGCACGAACAGTTCGTACGGCACGGCGCGCGCGGGACGCACGCCCTGTTCCTGCTTCGGCACCGAGCCGACAAGGGGCGGCACGGGAATATAGTCAGCGTGACGATTCTGGTCCTGCGGCTTGTATGAGGTCGTCGACGGCAGCGCGGGGAGCGCATCGTTCGGATTGTCGAAGTTGAACGCCGACGTCAGATCGCCGCACACCACGCGACGCCACGGCGAGATGTTCGACTCCGACAGGTTGTGCCCATGCCCGAAGCGCTTCTCGATGAAGCGGATCACCGACGTGTGATCGAACACTTCCGAGCACACCCAGCCGCCCTTCGACCACGGCGACACGACGAGCATCGGCACGCGCGGTCCGAGGCCGTACGGACCGGGCGCATACTTGCCACTGTTGCCGCCCGGATAGATTTCGTTTGTCGTATCGACGGTCGAGAGGCCATCGGCATTCGACGACGGTGCGAACGGCGGCGACACGTGATCGAAGAAACCGTCGTTCTCGTCATAGTTGATGAGCAGCACCGTCTTGCTCCACACGTCGGGGTTCGACGTAAGAATCTGCAAGACCTGATCGACATACCACGCGCCGTAATTCGCAGGCCAGTTCGGGTGCTCCGAATAGGCCTCGGGCGCGACGATCCACGATACCTGAGGCAACTGATTGCTCTGCACATCCTGACGCAGCACGTCGAAATACGTGCCGCCCGCCGATACGTTCGTACCCGTGCGAGCCTTCTCGTACAGCGGACTGCCGGGCTGCGCGTTGCGATACTGATTGAAGTAGAGCAGCGAGTTGTCGCCGTAGTTGCCGATGTACGGATTTTCCGTCCAGCCCCACGAGCCGTTCGCGTCGAGACCCGTGCCGATGTCCTGATAGATCTTCCACGAGATGCCCGCGGCTTGCAGCACTTCCGGATAGGTCGACCAGCCGTAGCCCAGCTCCGAGTTGTCGACGACGGGGCCGCCGCCCGAGCCGTCGTTGCCGACCCAGCCGGTCCACATGTAGTAACGGTTCGGATCGGTCGCGCCCATCAGCGAGCAGTGGTACGCGTCGCAGATCGTGAACGAATCGGCAAGCTGATAGTGGAACGGGATGTCATCGCGCGTGAGATACGCCATCGTCGTCGTGCCCTTGTACGGCACCCACTGGTCGTTGCGGCCGCCGTTCCATGCGCCGTGCGTCGTGGGCCAGTCGTGCGGCAGGTCCTGCAGGAACTGCAAGCCGAGATTCGGCGCAGTCGGACGGAACGGCAACACTTCGCCAACGCCGCCAAGCCCCGGCTGATGCCACACCGGCTTGCCGTTCGGCAGATTGATCGCGCGCGTATCGCCGAAACCGCGCACGCCTTTGAGCGTGCCGAAGTAGTGGTCGAACGAACGGTTCTCCTGCATCAGCACGACGATGTGCTCGACGTCGCGGATACTGCCCGTCTTGTTGTTGGCGGGAATCGCAAGCGCGTTGCGGATGCCGAGGGGCAGCATGCTCACTGCAGTCGCGCTGCCGGCTGCGTGGGCGGCGGTGCGTAGAAAATCACGGCGGTTCTTTGAGGTCATGTTGGCTTCGATCGTGAAGAAAGAAACGGAAAGGGACGGCTTCCATGCGGGGGCGAGAGCCGTGCGGGCAGAACTTAATCGACAGTGTGAATCACGGGTGGTGCGAGTACGACGGAATCCGTTGCGCTGGCGCCGGCGGCGGATGCAGCCTGCTGTGCCCGCGCGGATGTTGACTGCGGGCTTTGAAGCGAAGGGTTCGGCGGTAAAGCTGACTGCGATGGGACGGCGTTGAAGGCCGTCGCGAGGGACGGTTGCGGCTGACGCTGCTGCCGTTGTTGCTGTTGCTGTGCCTGCGATGCATCGTTGGAGGCGCCGTCGCTGCATGCCGCAACCGCAATCGATGCAGCGACGACCGCGAGTGCAGGGTGCAAACGCTTGCGTCGCTGGCTACGTGCTGCGGCGTGCGGTGCGGGCATCGTCATCCTCCGGCATCAGGGTGAGAGCCGCGAAAGGATAGCCAGCGCGTATGTAGGTATTGTGAAGCGGAAGATGGGAAAAGAAGTGCAGACGGAAATGCGCTGCATGAGATGCAGCGCATGTTCAGTGTGACGGTTCAATGACTTGTGTGCGTTATCGGCACGTTGTCCACAGGGTTGGTCACGGATTCTGTGGAGAACTTCAATGCATGTTTGCTATTCGGCGGGGCGAAAAGGAAAGGCCTGCTGCCGGATGAAACCATCGGGAACATAGTCGCCGACGACTCCATACTTCCCCGGAGAGCGGCGGCCCGTCCTTACGGCCGTGCCGAACAGATAATCGATGAACGCGAAATGTGCAGCGTAGTTCCGGTCGATCGCTTCATCATCGGAGGAGTGGTGCCGGTGATGGAAATCCGGCGTGACGAAGATATAGCGCAGCGGGCCCCACGGAAGACTGACGTTCGCGTGATTGAACACGGCCTGGAAGCCGACCACGATGATGTACGCATCGATGACCACCTTGTCTAAGCCGAGCGCGAACAACGGACCGAGCACGACGACGCGCGTGCTGACCAGTTCGAAAATATGCTGGCGCGACCCCGCGAGCCAGTCCATCGACTTCACACTGTGGTGCACCGCGTGAAAGCGCCAGAGGAACGGTACTTCATGATAGGCGCGGTGCGCGGCATATTCGGCGAGGTCGGCGACGAGCATGCAGAGCAGCAACTGCGGAACGAAGGAAATCTGCTGCACCATGTGTTGGAAATGTGCATTGACCATCCACTCGAACGCGCGATGAATCATGAAGTTCACGATCAGCAATGCAAGGCCGATGATGAAGTGATTGACAGCGAAATGCATCATGTCCGTTTGCCATTCGGCGCGAAACACGGGCTGTTGTCGATGCAAGGGAAATACTTTCTCGAGCAGCACGAAGATCGTAGTCGAGCCGAGCAGATCGAGGATGAACCAGTCGACCCCGATATACGGCGTGTGACCCGGAAAATTGCCGACGGGCACGCGCGAGCCGCCGAGCGCGACAGCGGCGATCACGAACATGAACGCGAGTGCATTGATGTGCCGCCGGTTGTCGATCGCGATGCTGCCGAGCGCAAGTCCACCCGATACGATCAGTGCAGTGAATAGGACGTGGCGCATCAGGTCCACCGAGTAGACATGGCGCAGTTCAGGCGTCGTCAGGTACTGAGGGTAGTGAAATGCAAGCACGCCGAGCAGTGACAGGAAGCTGACTACAAGCGCGAGAATTGTGGCGATGAGACCGTTGCCGAACACGAGTTCGCCGTGGCTCACGAGCAGCTTTCGGGTGGAGGCGACGACGGCAGGTGCTCCTGTGCTGGGCGTTTCGGCTTGTCTGGAGTCTTGATTCTGATCGCGATTCATATTGTCGATGACACGTTAGTGCGCATCGACGGTAAGCGGGGAGAGGCCGTGACGCGCGAATGGTCAGGCATCCTATACCGTTAAGCCAGGCTGCGGATGGGTGCGACTGTGAATATTGGTCAAGAAGGCCAACGGCACTGCTGGTAAAGTGCCGTCGACCGCTTCATCTCAACGTGATGAACTCGCGTGTACCTTTGACGTGGCCTGCGTTGCGCGCGGCGTCAGGTCTGAAAAGGGCCGCTGTGCTTGTTGACGAATGCGACGATCGCATCGTTGAGCGCTTGCGGCGCGTCGCGATGAGGCGAGTGTCCGCATTTATCGAGCTTCGTCAGTTGCGTCTGCGGCGCGTGTTGCGCGATGGTGTCGATCTGCATCATCGTGCCGTAGTGATCATCGTGACCTTGCACGGCGAGCAACGGGCAGCAGATGCGCTTTAGTTCATCGACGATGCTCCACGACCGGAACGCCGCGCTCAGCCACACATCGTTCCAGCCATAGAACGCCGAATCGATATCGTCGTGATAGCGGGCGAGCCTGCTGCGCAGGTCGGACTGTTCATACGCCGTCTTCGCGTCGGCAATGCTCGCAACGGAAATGTCCTCGACAAAGACGTGCGGTGCAATGACGACGGCGCCCGCGAGTGCATCGGGAAAGGCGGCAGCATAAAGCAGCGTGATCGAACCGCCGTCGCTGTGACCGATCAGCCACATGCATTGTCTTTCCTGCGCGCTGACACCGAGTGCATCGAGCAGCCCGGGCAGTACATCGCGGGCCTGCACTGACATGAAATCGACGGGTAGCTTGACATCGTGCGGACGCGGCGTCGAACGGCCGTAACCCGGGCGCGAGTACACGAGACCACGCATGCGGAGTCTGTCGCACAGCGCCTGAGGCCAGTCTTTCCACATCGCGACCGACCCCAGCCCTTCGTGCAGGAACACGGCCAGCGGCGCATCGACAAGACGCGCGTTGAGCCAGCGGTATTCGATCTCCAACGCGCCGCGTTGCCCATTGGCAGGCAATGCAATCGACGCACTCTTTGCGTCGTCGCGCAAGGTCGTGACAGGTTCGGACATTCCGTTCATCAGCCGATTGGCTGTTCTCGCAGTTTGAAGCGTTGAATCTTACCCGTTGCTGTCTTCGGCAGATCGTCGACGAAGACGATATCACGCGGATATTTGTGCGGCGCCAGCTTGCCCTTGACGAATGACTTTAGTTCATCGGCGAGTGCATCACATGCATCGGCACTTTGCTTCAACACGACGAATGCACGCGTTTTCACCAGACCGCCGTGATCGACGCCGACGACGGCCGCTTCGAGGACGGAAAGATGTTGCACGAGCACCATCTCGACCTCGACAGGCGATACATACTGTCCGCTGACTTTCAGCATGTCGTCACTGCGGCCCGCGTATTGATAGCAGCCGTTCGGCAGACGGCAATACTTGTCGCCGCTGCGGATCCACTCACCCAAAAACGTCGCGCGAGACTTCTCGCGATTGGACCAGTACATCAGCGCCGCGCTCGGTCCTTTGATGAACAGATCGCCCACTTCACCATCAGGCACGGGATGACCCGCTTCGTCGCGCAGCTCCACTTCATATCCGGGCACGGGACGGCCCGTCGTTCCGTATTCCACTTCACCCGCGCGATTCGACAGGAAGATATGCAGCATCTCGGTCGAGCCGATGCCGTCGAGAATCTCGCAGCCGAAATGCGCGGTGAACCGCTCGCCGATCTCGCGCGGCAGCGCTTCGCCCGCCGACGCGCAGATGCGCATGGCGACCTGCTCGCGCGGCGGCAGATTGGGCGAGACCAGCATGTTCGCGTACAGCGTTGGCACGCCGTAGAAGATCGTCGGGCGATGTTCGACGAGACGCCTGAAGATCGCGTCGGGTGTCGGCCGCTCGGCCATCAGCACGGCCGTTGCGCCGACCGAAAGCGGAAACGTCAGTGCGTTGCCGAGGCCATATGCAAAGAACAGCTTGGCGGCCGAGAACACGACATCCTGTTCGCTGATGCCGAGTACCGGTTTCGCGTAAAGCTCGGCAGTCCAGTACAGGTTGGCGTGTGTGTGCACCGTGCCTTTCGGCTTCCCCGTTGAACCCGATGAGTACAGCCAGAACGCGATGTCGTCTCCGCTACATGCATTCGGTTTCAACATGGGCTCGGCGCCGTCGACCAACCGGTTCAACATGTATTCCGGTGGCAAATCGACCTGCACTGGCTGCGAGACGACTAGCAGGCAGCCATCGTGTTCCGCTTCGCGCATCGCCTTGTCGACGTTCGGCAGCAGTGCGCCCGATGCGATCACGGCGCGAGCGTGACTGTGCATGAGCATGTACAGATAGTCTGCGGCCGTGAGCAGCGTGTTCGCGACGACGGGTACGACACCCGCGTATAGCGCGCCGAGAAACGCGATCGGCAGTTCGGCGGTGTCGAGCATCACGAGCAGGATGCGCTCTTCGGGATGCACGCCGAGCGAGCGCAACGCGGTCGCGAAACGGCGCGCGCGGTTTTCGAGTTGCGCATAGGTGACGACGCTCGCGTCGTCGATGTAGGCGGGCTTGTCGGGGCGCACGTCGTTGAGGCGGAACAGATGCGACGCGAAGTTGAATTGCGCGGGCGGCGCTTCGACTTTTGGCGAGGGCTCGCTCGGGCGCGATTCCAGCAAGGCTTCCATGTGTCCTCCGACGTAGTGAGGCGGCGTGCGTATTAGTGCAGGTGGGGCGTGGCTGGATGCGGTCTCAGGCGCTCGACGAGTCCCGCGTGAATTCGATTGCACCTTGCGGCAGCAGATAGAGCACGAGCGCCTGTCCGTGCGCAACGGTCGGCCGATGTGCGCTGCCGGGTCCATAGACGCACCAGCCGGCGGGGTGGCCGTCGAATGTTGCGCTGTCGGTGAGCGGCATGATCAGATCGATTTCGCCATTCGGATGCATGTGATGTGGACCGGCAATGTCCTGCATGTCGACGACGTCAACGGAAAAACCGTGCGTGTCGGGTGTCGGCTTGATGACGCGGCCGTAGCGGATGCCGCCGTGCTCGCGGTTGCACAGCCAGCCTTCGGCGACACCTGTGCGGCATGCGTCGGCAAGCTCGCGGTACGTATCGCTACCGGAAGGCCATGTCGCGTTGAGCCACGTCGCCAGCGACGCATCGAGCGGACGGGCCGCGAGTTGTGCGGTAACGCGCGCAATCAGATGCTGAAATTCCCGAGGGGACATGCTTGCCTCCTTGTCGACGGGAGTTAGCGCTTTAGCTGTCGGTTGAAGTTAGTGCTTCAGCACTTACTCCAACCCCATGCAGAGCACTTACTCCAGTCCCATGACCATCGCCCAGAGTTCACGCCTTATCGCCTCGTTCCGGTCCTATGCATCCGCGATCGACCCAGCGTCGGCGTGTCGACCGGGCTCGCACGCTGGCACATCTTCCGGGCTCATGCCCGCTCCGATCACATGCAGGATGTCGATCGACACGCACCTTAGTTCATGTGGCGTGCGACCGATCGTCTCCGATTTCGCCTATGCCATCTGGACGAAGGCACGCGGCGTTGTTATTGGGTCGATATGCGGCGAAAATTAACCGTTCACCTCGTGTGTGTCAAGCACTATAGTACATATACCTATGCGATGAGGGCTCGCGACATGAATCAAACTTACTCTGTGGTGGCGGCAAGTGCAGCGCCGTCCCCGGGCGCCGACGACGAAGCGCCGAAAGCCGAACGCGAAGAGCGCGACCCGTTTCTGACGGCGATGGGCGAGCGGGTGCGCCTGCTGCGCGCGCGGCGCGGCATGACGCGCAAGACGCTGGCGGTGGAAACGGGCCTGTCCGAGCGGCATCTGGCGAATCTCGAATCGGGTCTCGGCAACGCGTCGGTGCTGGTGCTGCGGCAGATCGCGGCCACGCTGAACTGTCCGCTTGCCGAGGTGATCGGCGACGAAACCACGTCCTCCGCCGAGTGGCTGCTGATCCGCGAACTGCTGCAGGGCCGCGACCAGGCGGCATTGCAGCGCGCCCGCGTCGCGCTGTCGGAGATGTTCGCGCAGGCGCCGCGCGACCCGCACCGGAAGGACCGCATCGCGTTGATTGGCCTGCGCGGCGCGGGCAAGTCGACGCTCGGCCGCATGCTTGCGCAGGAGCGCAAGGTGCCGTTCATCGAGATCACGCGCGTGATCGAGCAGATGGCGGGTTGCCCGCCGTCGGAGATCCATTCGCTGTACGGCGCGAGCGCTTATCGACGTTACGAGCAGCGCGCGCTCGAAGCCGTCATCGGCGAGCACGAGCGCGCCGTGATCGCATCGCCGGGCGGGCTCGTATCCGAGCCTGGCACATTCAACATGCTGCTCGCGCACTGCTTCACCGTCTGGCTGCAGGCGAGCCCCGAGGAGCACATGCGCCGCGTCGTCGCGCAGGGCGATCTGCGGCCAATGGCGGGCAGCAAGGAGGCGATGGAGGACCTGAAGCGCATTCTCGCGGGCCGCAGCGAACTGTACGGCCGCGCCGACATGAGCTTCGACACGAGCGAGCGCACGCTGGCCGACGCCTATCTGCAACTGCGCGACCGGCTCGCGGCACGGTTGGCGGCCGAACTGGGCGATGAAGCGTGATGCACTCGGGCGTCATCAGGCAGCGCTCGCGCGCCAGGGATAACCCGATAACATGAAGTAAAGTGCTTTACATGCCTGAGACGGTGCACTATTGTTCGTTAAAACAATCTGTACCCGTCTCAGGAGCCGCCCCATGTCCTCAGCCATGTCTTCAGCAGACGCCGCTATCACGCGAGTCGACTACCGCACCGATCCCGCGCAGTACAAGCACTGGAAGCTCTCGTTCAACGGTCCGGTGGCGACGCTCGGCATCGACATCGCCGAAGACGGCGGCATCCGCGACGGCTACAAGCTGAAGCTCAATTCATACGACCTGGGCGTCGATATCGAACTGCACGATGCACTTCAGCGCATCCGCTTCGAGCATCCCGAAGTGCGCACGGTCGTCCTCACGAGCATGAAGGACCGCGTGTTCTGCTCGGGCGCGAACATCTTCATGCTCGGCCTTTCGTCGCATGCATGGAAGGTCAACTTCTGCAAGTTCACGAACGAAACGCGCAATGGCATCGAAGACTCGTCGCGTCATTCCGGCCTGAAGTTTCTTGCAGCCGTCAACGGTGCATGTGCAGGCGGCGGATATGAACTGGCACTCGCGTGCGATGAAATCTATCTGATCGACGACCGCTCGTCGTCAGTCGCGCTGCCGGAAGTGCCGCTGCTCGGCGTGCTGCCGGGTACGGGGGGCCTGACGCGCGTCACCGACAAGCGCAAGGTTCGGCACGACCGCGCCGATATTTTCTGCACGCTGGTCGAAGGCATTCGGGGCGCGCGGGCCAAAGAGTGGCGGCTCGTCGACGAAATCGTGAAGCCGAACCAGTTCGAGCAGGCGATCGCGGCGCGTGCACTGGAACTCGCGCAACAAAGCGACCGTCCCGCGGACGCGAAGGGCGTGACGCTCACGCGCATCGAGCGCACGGAACGTGAGAGCGGCCTCACGTACGCGACGCTCGATGTCACGATCGACCGTGCGAAACGCACGGCCACTTTCACCGCGAAAGCGCCCACGACCGATCAGCCCACCGATATCGAAGCGATCATCGCGAAGGGCGTGAACTGGTGGCCACTGCAGTTCGCGCGCGAGCTCGACGATGCGATCCTGTCGATGCGCACGAACGAGCTGGAGATCGGCACGTGGATACTGAAAACGGAGGGCGACGCGCGCGCGGTGCTTGCCGTCGATGCGACGCTGCTTGAGCACAGGGACCATTGGTTCGTGCGCGAAACGATTGGCCTCTTGCGCCGCACGCTCGCGCGCATCGACGTGTCGTCGCGTTCGCTGTTCGCGCTGATCGAGCCGGGTTCGTGCTTTGCGGGCACGTTCGCGGAATTCGCATTCGCCGCAGATCGCACGTATATGGCCGCGCTGCCCGCCAATGAGGACGAAGAGCCTGCAATCACGCTGTCGGAGGTCAACTTCGGCCTGTATCCGATGGTCACGCATCAGTCGCGCCTCGCGCGGCGCTTCTATGAAGAAGCCGGGCCGCTCGACGCCGCGCGCGCGAAGATCGGCCAGCCCGTGAAAGCGGTGGAAGCCGAGCGTTTGGGTCTCGTGACGGCCTCGCCGGACGATATCGACTGGGCCGACGAAATCCGCATTGCGCTCGAAGAACGCGCGGCGATGTCGCCCGATGCGCTGACGGGCATGGAAGCGAATCTGCGCTTCAATGGGCCCGAGACGATGGAGTCGCGCATCTTCGGCCGGCTGACGGCATGGCAGAACTGGATTTTCAACCGGCCGAACGCGGTGGGCGAGAAGGGCGCGCTCAAGGTGTACGGCAAGGGCAGCAAGGCGCAATTCGACGTGTCGCGCGTTTGAGCGCTTTAGCCGCCACGTCATCGCACGCACATCGACACAACGACACGAAGCCTCTCGCCGGACAACACGCACTGCGCTCAAGGAACCGACATGTCCACGATCAACTACAGCGACAAGATTCCCAACAACGTCAACCTGGCCGACGACCGCGCGCTGCAACGCGCGCTCGAACAATGGCAGCCTAACTTCCTGTCATGGTGGGGCGACATGGGACCGGACGGCTCGCACAACTTCGACGTCTATCTGCGTACCGCGATCAGCGTCGACCCGGGCGGCTGGGCGCACTTCGATTACGTGAAGATGCCCGACTATCGCTGGGGCGTTTTTCTGTCGCCCGGCGAGCAGGACCGCAAGATCCATTTCGGCGAGCACAAGGGTGAAGCCGCGTGGCAGGACGTCCCCGGCGAGCATCGTGCGAACCTGCGCCGCATCATCGTCACGCAAGGCGATACGGAGCCGGCGTCCGTCGAACAGCAGCGTCATCTCGGCCTGACGGCGCCGTCGCTGTACGATCTGCGCAACCTGTTCCAGGTGAACGTCGAAGAAGGACGTCACCTATGGGCGATGGTGTATCTGCTGCATCGCTATTTCGGCCGCGATGGCCGCGAGGAAGCGGAAGCGCTGCTCGGCCGACGCTCGGGCGACGAAGACAATCCGCGCATCCTCGGCGCGTTCAACGAGAAAACGCCGGACTGGCTCGCGTTCTACATGTTCACGTATTTCACGGACCGCGACGGCAAGTTCCAGTTGAGCGCGCTCGCCGAATCGGGCTTCGATCCGCTCGCGCGCACGACGAAGTTCATGCTGACGGAAGAAGCGCATCACATGTTCGTCGGCGAGTCGGGCGTGTCTCGCGTCGTGCAGCGCACCGCTCAGGTGATGAACGAACTGAAGACGGATGACGTCAACAAGCTTCGCGCAGCGGGCGTGATCGATCTGCCGACCATCCAGCGCTATCTGAACTTCCACTACTCGGTGACGATCGATCTGTTCGGCGCGGATCAATCGTCGAATGCGGCGACCTTCTATAGCTCGGGCCTCAAGGGCCGCTATGAAGAAACGAAGCGCGACGACGATCATCAACTGGGCGGCCTGAACTACAAGCTGCTCGACGTCGAAGACGGCAAGCTCATCGAGCGCGAAGTGCCGATGCTCAACGCGATGAACGAAGTGCTGCGCGACGACTACATCAAGGATTCGATGGCGGGTGTCGCGCGCTGGAACAAGGTGCTTGAGAAGGCCGGCATCGACTTTCGTCTGAGCGTGCCGCACAAGGCGTTCAACCGGCAGATCGGCACGTTCGCGGGCACGCATGTCTCGCCCGATGGCCATGTGATCGGCGACGCCGAATGGGCCGCGAACGAATCGAAATGGCTGCCGACTGCGGAAGACCGCGCGTTCGTCGCATCGCTGATGGGGCGCGTCGTCGAGCCCGGCAAATTCGCGAACTGGATCGCGCCGCCCGCGATGGGCATCAACCGCCAGCCCGTCGATTTCGAATACGTGCGCTTCAACTGAGCGCGGCGCAGCGCCATGGCAAAAGGGCAAGAGGGCAGGAGACAGCAATCATGAACGCGCCTGTATCGATCGAAATCCTGAAGCAGCATCTGATCGATCCGGAGATCTGCATTCGCTGCAACACGTGCGAAGAGACCTGCCCGATCGATGCGATCACGCACGACGGCACGAACTACGTCGTGAAGCCGGACCTGTGCAACGCCTGCATGGCGTGCGTGCCGCCGTGCCCGACGGGCGCAATCGACAACTGGCGTTCGGTGCTCAAGGCCGACGCGTACAGCATCGACGAGCAGTTCACATGGGACGTGTTGCCCGAGCAGGGAACGATGGCGCCGCCGCCATCCGTCGAGTCGCAAAACGGGGCATCTGCGAGCAGCGACCATACCGATGAAGCGGAAGGCATCGAGGTCGATACGGTGCGCGGTGCGGTCGTGCCGCCGTGGTCCGCGGCGCGTCCTTATGTGAATCTCTACACGCACAGGAATCCGACGACGGGGACCGTCGTCGGCAACTATCGGCTCACCGATGAAGCGACGCAAAGCGACATCCATCACATCGTGATCGATTTCGGTCAGATGCCGTTCCCGGTGCTCGAAGGGCAGTCGATCGGCATTCTGCCGCCCGGCGGCACGGCCGATGGACGCGCGCATCACGCGCGGCAATATTCGATCGCGAGTCCGCGCGACGGTGAACGCGCCGGCTACAACAACGTGTCGCTGACCGTCAAGCGCGTGACGCAGGACTACGAGGGCAATGCGACGAACGGCGTGTGCTCGAACTATCTGTGCGACCTGAAGAAGGGCGATGTCGTCAATGTGATCGGCCCGTTCGGCAGCACGTTCCTGATGCCGAATCATCCGAACTCGCATCTGCTGATGATCTGCACGGGCACGGGCTCGGCGCCGATGCGCGCGATGACGGAGTATCGCCGCAGGCGCAGGCTGAAAGGCGCAACAGGCAAGCTGATGCTGTTCTTCGGCGCGCGCACGAAAGAAGAGCTGCCTTACTTCGGCCCGTTGACTAATCTGCCGAAAGATTTCATCGACACGAACCTCGCGTTTTCACGCACGCCCGGCGAGCCGAAGCGCTATGTGCAGGACGCGATGCGCGAGCGCTCCGCCGACGTCGCGCAGATGCTCAAGGACGACAACACGTACATCTACGTGTGCGGATTGAAGGGCATGGAAGACGGCGTGCTGCAGTCGCTGCAGGATATCGCCGGGCAGCACGGTCTCGAATGGGACACGTTGTGGCAGAAGCTCAAACGCGAAGGGCGCCTGCATCTGGAAACGTATTGAGCGCGTCAAAGAGAAGCGCGTGACTGAAGTGACTGAAGTGATTCAAAGCACTCATGTCCTGGCAGACGGAGACCTGGCGCCGCACGCGCGAATCACGAGTTGCACGACCTGTTCCGTCGCCGCATCGAAGGCCTTTTGCGACAATGCCCGTTTGCCGCCCAGCGCGCGTATCTGCGCATCGAAATCCGCGTAGTGCTGCGTCGTCGCCCAGATCATGTACATCAACGTCTGCGCATCGACGTTCGCGAGCAGTCCGCGCGCGATCCAGTCGTCGATGACTTTCACGCGCGTGTCGAGCCACGGCTTCACGCGTTGATCGAGGATGTCCTGCATGTGTCCGGCGCCATGGATGATCTCGTTCGCCCACACCTTCGAGCCGAGCGGCCGCCGCCGCGACAGTTCCATCTTCGCGCGCACATAGCCGCCGATCGCTTCGACCGGGTCGTCGCTGCCTTCGAACGTGTTCGCCGCGCGATGCCAGTCTTCGAACAGGTCTTCGAGCACGCGCCGGTAGAGCGCGAGCTTGGTCGGGAAATAGTAGTGGACGTTGGCTTTCGGTAAGCCTGCACGCTCCGCGATCATTGCCGTACTCGCGCCTTCGAAGCCTCTTTCCGCAAAGACCGCCTCGGCGCACGCCAGAAGATGCGCTTCGTTGCTCTCGCGAATGTGAGCCTTGCGCCGCCGCAAAGGTCGCGCCGCTTCGTCGTGATCCGTCTCGCTCACCGCTGCGTCTTCCACTGGCTTGTCGTCTTTCATCGTTGACCTCGCGCGGTCCGGTGCCGCGTCGCGCTTCATTCTAGCCGCTTGTGCTCGCGACGGCATGAACATTGTCGTCAGTCCGCGGCCGCAACGAGAGTGCGTTGCTGCGTTGCGATGGGCATGCTTCTCGCTCTGTTCCTGTCCGCACGAAAGAGATTGATTTGCTGATTTTGATCGACTACAACCTGTCCAATCGGACAGGATCCGCAACGCGCCCGATGGCACCGACCGATGGGGACACGAACGCATTCGCGCGATGCATGCGACGCGTGCATCGATGCCCCAAAGCGAATCCGCTGACGAAACCGATGCACCAGTTTCACGTCGTCGCGAGGCGTCGCAAGGCCCTCGCGCCTGAACTGCAACGCGTGTTGATCCAGAGGAGCAAGACGAATGAATGCGGTATCCGAAGCGTTGAAACAGGGACTCGATACGTCGATTGCCGTCAACGGAAAGCGGCTGTGGGACAGCCTGATGACGATGGCGAAAATCGGCGCGACACCGAAGGGCGGCGTCTGCCGTCTCGCGCTCACCGACCTCGACAAGCAGGGCCGCGACCTGATCGTCAGCTGGGCGAAGGAGGCGGGCTGCACGGTGAGCGTCGATCAGATGGGCAACGTGTTCATGCGGCGCGCGGGCACGAACCCGGATGCGTTGCCCGTGATGACGGGCTCGCATGCCGACTCGCAGCCGACGGGCGGCCGCTTCGACGGCATCTACGGCGTGCTGGGCGGGCTCGAAGTGATCCGCTGCCTCAACGATCGCAACATTCAGACCGAGCACCCGATCGAAGTCGTGATCTGGACCAACGAGGAAGGCTCGCGCTTCGCACCGGCGATGGTGGCATCGGGCGTGTTCGCGGGCGTCTTCACGCTCGACTATGGCCTGTCGCGCAAGGACGTCGACGGCAAGACGATCGGCGAGGAACTGAAGCGCATCGGCTATGCGGGCGACGTGCCGTGCGGCGGGCGTCCGCTGCATGCAGCGTTCGAACTGCACATCGAGCAGGGGCCGATACTCGAAGCGGAGCAGAAGACGATCGGCGTTGTCACCGACGCGCAAGGGCAGCGCTGGTACGAAATCACGCTGACGGGGCAGGAAGCGCATGCGGGCCCGACGCCGATGCCGCGCCGCAAGGATGCATTGCTGGGCGCAGCGCGCGTCGTCGATCTCGTCAACCGTATCGGCCTCGATCACGCGCCGCTCGCGTGCGCGACGGTCGGCATGATGCAGGTGCATCCGAACTCGCGCAACGTGATTCCCGGCCGCGTGTTCTTCACCGTCGATTTCCGTCATCCCGACGATGCCGTGCTCGCGAAGATGGACGCCGCGCTGCGTGAAGGCGTCGCGAAGATCGCGGGCGCGATCGGCCTCGAAACGCAGCTCGAACAGATCTTCTACTACGAGCCCGTCAGATTCGACGCGGCATGCGTGAAGTCCGTGCGCGCCGCTGCCCAGCGCTTCGGTTACTCGCATCGCGACATGGTGTCGGGCGCGGGCCATGACGCGTGCTATCTCGCGCAAGTCGCGCCGACGTCGATGGTGTTCGTGCCGTGTGTCGACGGCATCAGTCACAACGAAATCGAAGACGCGACGCCCGAATGGATCGAGGCGGGCGCGAACGTGTTGCTGCACGCGATGCTGGGGCGCGCTTGCGAGCCCGCATCGTAAAGCCATAACGCCTCAACGCTTCACTGCTTTGACCATAAAACACATGCCATCCCGGCTTCGCTGATGCGAAGCCGGCAGGCACGGCTACGTCCTCACTTTGACGAAGGAACGCGTATGGCCATCAAGCAAACCGGCGACATCGCGGCACAGCGTTTGTCGTCCGAACAGCTTTCGTGCGAGTTCGCAGACATCGCGCCGCTGCTGGATGCGACGGCAGCCGCCGCGGCCGCGAGCCGCTGTCACTACTGCTACGACGCGCCATGCGTGCAGGCCTGTCCGACGCAGATCGACATACCCGGCTTCATTCGCAAGATCGGCAATGGCAATCTGAAGGGCGCCGCCACCGATATTCTTTCGGCCAATCCATTGGGCGGCATGTGCGCGCGGGTCTGCCCAACCGAGATCCTTTGCGAAGGCGCGTGCGTGCGCAATCACCAGGACGCGAAGCCCGTCGCGATCGGCGCGTTGCAACGTCACGCGACGGATTGGGCGATCGCGCGCGATGCCGTGCAGTTCAGGCGCGCGGCCGATAGCGGGCGTCATGTGGCCGTGGTCGGCGCGGGGCCGGCGGGGCTCGCGTGCGCGCATCGTGTTGCCGTGGCGGGCCATCGCGTGACGATCTACGACGCGCGCGACAAAGGCGGCGGCCTCAACGAATACGGCATCGCCGCATACAAGACCGTCGATGACTTCGCGCAGCGCGAAGTGCAATGGCTGCTGTCGGTCGGCGGTATCGAATTGAAGACGGGTGTTGCGTTGGGTCGCGACGTGACGCTCGACGCGTTGCGCCAACAGCACGACGCCGTGTTCCTCGCAATGGGCCTCGGGGGCGTGCGTGCGCTCGAACTCGAAGGCGAGTCGCTCAGCGGCGTGATGAATGCCGTGGATTTCATCGAGCAGGTGCGTCAGGCGAAAGACCTGTCGACGGTGCCCGTCGGACGTCGCGTGGTCGTGATCGGCGGCGGCAATACGGCCGTCGATGCCGCCGTGCAAAGCCGCAAGCTCGGCGCGACGAGCGTGACGATGGTGTACCGGCGCGGCGTCGAATCGATGAGCGCGACATGGGCCGAGCGCGAGTTCGCGCAGACGCAGCGCGTGACGCTCGTCACGCATGCAAAGCCTGTACGTCTGATCGCCGGCGATGGAACGGTGACGGGCGTCGAGTTCGAACGCGTCGCAAGAGAGGGCAGCGTGGAGCGCTTCATCGTCGAAGCCGACATGGTGCTGAAGGCGATCGGTCAAACGCTCGTGCCCGTCGGTCTCGATCGTGAATTGCTGACGCTCGACGGAAGCCGCATTGCGGTCGATGCGGACATGCGCACGTCGCTGGACAAAGTATGGGCGGGCGGCGATTGCGCGGCATCGGGCGGCGTCGATCTGACCGTGCAGGCCGTGCAGGACGGCAAGCTCGCGGCGGCGTCGATCGACGCGGCGTTCGCGCTCGCAGCTGTGAAGGCCGCCTGAAACGCACACGCGCAACGTCACAACACAACCGAATTCCACGGAGCCGATCATGGCCGATCTACGTTGCACGATTGCCGGCATCAATTCGCCGAATCCTTTCTGGCTCGCGTCCGCGCCGCCGACCGACAAGGCGTACAACGTGAACCGCGCTTTCGAAGCCGGCTGGGGCGGCGTCGTGTGGAAGACGCTCGGTCTCGATCCGCATGTGGTCAATGTCAGTTCGCGTTACGGCGCGGTTCAGTGGAACGGCCAGCGTATCGCGGGCCTCAACAACATCGAGCTGATCACCGATCGGCCGCTCGACGTCAATCTGCGCGAAATCACCCAGGTCAAGCGCGACTGGCCCGACCGCGCGCTGATCGTGTCGTTGATGGTGCCGTGCAACGAGCGCGACTGGAAATGGATTCTCCCGCTCGTCGAAGACACGGGCGCGGATGCCGTTGAGCTGAATTTCGGCTGTCCGCATGGAATGAGCGAACGCGGGATGGGCTCGGCTGTCGGCCAGGTGCCCGAGTATGTCGAGATGGTCACGCGCTGGGTCAAGGAGGGCACGAAACTGCCGTGTCTCGTGAAGCTCACGCCGAACATCAGCGATATCCGCATGGGCTCGCGCGCCGCTTACAAAGGCGGCGCGGGCGGCGTGTCGCTGATCAACACGATCAACTCGATCGTCGCCGTTGATCTCGACCAGATGGCGCCGATGCCGACCGTCGACGGCAAGGGCACGCACGGTGGCTATTGCGGCCCCGCCGTCAAGCCGATCGCGCTGAACATGGTCGCCGAAATTGCGCGCGATCCGCAGACGCCCGGTCTCCCCATCTCGGGTATCGGCGGCATTTCGTCGTGGCGCGACGCGGCGGAGTTCATCGTGCTCGGCGCGGGCAGCGTGCAGGTGTGCACGGCGGCGATGCATTACGGCTTTCGCATCGTCGCTGATCTCGCGGACGGCCTGTCGAACTGGATGGACGAAAAGGGCTACGCGACGCTCGACGACATTCGCGGCCGCGCGGTGCCGAACGTCACCGACTGGAAGTACCTGAACCTGAAGTACGACATCAAGGCGCGCATCGATCAGGACAAGTGCATCCAGTGCGGTCTGTGTCACATCGCATGCGAGGACACGTCGCATCAGGCGATCACGCGCGAGAAGGACGGCAAGCGCCATTTCGAAGTGATCGACGCGGAGTGCGTCGGGTGCAATCTTTGCATGCATGTGTGCCCAGTCGAGCAATGCATCACGATGGAGCGCGTCGACAGCGGCGAGTACGCGAACTGGACCACGCATCCGAACAATCCGGCACGCGTCGTTGCGGATGCACCCGAATCAGGCCGCGCGCAAGCCGATGCGCAGCACGCGGCGAAAGCAGCCTGATTTGCTGGCCGTCTTCCGGCCCGACGCGTTTCGACGAATCACATGAGAGAACGCGTGGGCTTGCCAAATCAGCCATCAGTCAATGAGCAGTCAACGAGCGATCAAGTGGAGATCCCCCGATGAAGCAGACAGCGCAATCCGCCGACGCGCCGCACGGCAGCAGTCTCTATAACGACGACCTCGCGCCGACGGGCCCCGCGCAGCGCACGTGGAAGTGGTATCACTTCGCGGCGCTGTGGGTCGGCATGGTGATGAACATCGCGTCGTACATGCTCGCGGCCGGTTTGACGGAAGAGGGCATGTCGCCGTGGCAGGCGGTGCTGACGGTCCTGCTCGGCAACGTCATCGTGCTGGTGCCGATGCTTCTGATCGGACATGCGGGCGCGAAGCACGGCATACCGTATGCGGTGCTCGTGCGCTCGTCGTTCGGCACGCAGGGCGCGAAGCTGCCGGCGATGCTGCGCGCGATCGTCGCGTGCGGCTGGTACGGCATCCAGACGTGGCTCGGCGGCAGCGCGATCTATACGCTGCTCAACATTCTGACAGGCAACGCGCTGCACGGCGCGGCGCTGCCGTTTCTCGACATCTCGATTGCGCAGCTCGCGTGCTTTCTCGCGTTCTGGGCGTTGCAGATCTACTTCATCGTGCACGGCACCGATTCGATCCGCTGGCTCGAAAGCTGGTCCGCGCCGATCAAGGTCGTGATGTGCATCGCGCTCGTGTGGTGGGCGACGTCTAAGGCGGGCGGCGTCGGCTCGATGCTGTCGGCGCCTTCGCAGTTCGCGCCGGGCGGCAAGAAGGAAGGGCTCTTCTGGGTCACGTTCTGGCCGGGCCTCACGGCGATGGTCGGCTTCTGGGCGACGCTCGCGCTGAATATCCCCGACTTCACGCGCTTTGCGAGAACGCAGCGCGACCAGATCGTCGGGCAGTCGATCGGCTTGCCCGTGCCGATGGCGTTGCTGTCGGTGATCTCGGTTGTCGTCACGTCGGCGACGGTCGTGATCTACGGCAAGGCGATCTGGGACCCGATCGACCTGGCGAGCCGCATGACGGGCATCGGCGTCGGCATCGCGCTCATCATCCTCACGCTCGATACGATGTGCTGCAATCTCGCCGCGAATCTCGTCGGTCCCGCGTATGACTTTTCGAGCCTGTGGCCGAAGGGTATTTCGTATCGCACGGGCGGCCTGATCACCGCGACGATCGCGATTGTGATGATGCCGTGGAAGATTCTCGCGACCACGCAAGGCTACATCTTCACGTGGCTCGTCGGGTACTCGGCGCTGCTCGGACCCGTTGCGGGCATCCTGATGGTCGATTACTTCCTGATTCGCGGCACGCGGCTCGATCAGCGCGAACTGTTCGACGAAAACGGCGAATACAGCTACACGGGCGGCTGGAACATGGCTGCTGTCGTCGCGCTCGTGGTCGGCGTGCTGCCGAATCTGCCGGGCTTTCTGCACACGGCGTTTCCAGCGTCGTTCCCGAACGTGCCCGGGTTCCTCAATACGCTCTACACGTATGCATGGTTCGTGGGACTCGCACTCGCGTCGATCGTGTACGGCACGTGGATGAAGCTGCGCCGCAGTCCTGGCGCGAGCATGGCGAATGCATGAACACGCGATTGATTTAACGGAGGAGGCAACCGATGACAACCCTGATTCGCGGCGGCACCGTGATCGATGCCGACCGCACGCATAGAGCCGACGTATTGATCGCGGACCCGCAGGACGGCGGCACGATCCTGCAGATCGACCGCACGATCGATCCGCCCGAGGGCGCGAAGATCGTCGACGCGCACGATCAGTACGTGATGCCCGGCGGCATCGATCCGCACACGCACATGGAGCTGCCGTTCATGGGCACGACGGCGAGCGACGATTTCTATACGGGCACGGCGGCGGGCCTGTCGGGCGGCACGACGAGCATCATCGACTTCGTGATCCCGAGCCCAAAGCAGCCGCTCATGGATGCGTTCAGGCAATGGCGTAGTTGGGCCGAAAAGGCATCGGCGGATTATGGCTTTCATGTGGCAGTCACGTGGTGGGACGAGTCGGTGTATCGCGACATGGGCACGCTCGTGCATGAGCACGGCGTGTCGAGCTTCAAGCACTTCATGGCCTACAAGAACGCGATCATGGCGGACGACGAAGTGCTCGTGAACAGCTTCTCGCGTTCTCTCGAACTCGGCGCGCTGCCCACGGTACATGCGGAGAACGGCGAGCTCGTGTTCCAGTTGCAGAAGCAACTTCTAGCGAAGGGATTCACGGGGCCGGAGGCGCATCCGTTGTCGCGTCCGCCCGAAGTGGAAGGCGAGGCCGCGAATCGCGCGATTCGCATTGCGCAGGTGCTCGGCGTGCCTGTGTACATCGTGCACGTGTCCGCGAAAGAGGCCGTCGAAGCAATCTCGCGCGCGCGCAACGAAGGGCAGCGTGTCTTCGGCGAAGTGTTGCCCGGCCATCTCGTGATAGACGAATCCGTGTATCGCGACCGCGACTGGACGCGTGCCGCCGCGCATGTGATGAGCCCGCCGTTTCGCACGAGCGAGCATCGCGAGGCGTTGTGGCGCGGCCTGCAATCGGGTCAGCTCCATACGACGGCCACCGACCATTGCGTGTTCTGCGCGTCGCAGAAAGCGATGGGCCGCGAGGACTTCACGAAGATTCCGAACGGCTGCGGCGGTGTCGAGGACCGGATGTCGGTGCTGTGGCACGAGGGCGTGAACCGCGGACGCATCACGCCGAACGAGTTCGTGCGCATCACATCGACGAACGCTGCGCAAATCTTCAACCTCTATCCGCGCAAAGGCGCGGTGGAGGTCGGCGCGGACGCGGACCTCGTCATCTGGGACCCGGCCGCGACGAAGACGATCTCGGTGAAGACGCATCATCAGAAGGTCGACTTCAACGTCTTCGAAGGGATGACGGTGCAGGGCGTCGCGATGCACACGTTCACGCGCGGCGCGCATGCATGGGCCGACGGCGATCTGCGTGCTCAGCGCGGCGCGGGTCAGTACCTGAAGCGCCCGCCCAATGCCGCGTACTACGACGCGGTGCGGGTCGCCAACAAGCTGAAGGAGCCGCATCCCGTCGAACGCTGAACCGCATCTGGGCACTGAACCTCGATCGGGCTCGATCTGGCTGCACGACACGAACGGCCGCTTCGCCTCGCAGGGCAGGAGCGGCCGTTGCTATTTTCGGTTATGCTTCCGGCCTCGCTGCGGGAGCGGCTTTCGATGCACCACAGCGCGCCGTGCAAGGAACGGGTAAGGACGGCAACAACGGGAGCGGCAGATCGACGCCGAAGCCATCGCGAAGCGATAGCAACGAATACGCAGACGCAACGCGACGACGAAGCAAATCGACGTGCTGCACGTCAACGCCCCATGCAGCGCAAGGATTCCCGTGCGTCCGTATACTTGCGCATTGCCAACCTCTCTGTTTCGGTCCAGTTTATTCCGCCGCGGCATATATATAAGCCTTCAAATGCGTTGTGGAAATAAGGACCGTTTGCTACAGTCCGCCCACGCTGCCGGACGGGTGTTCCGGCAGACGCACGCACAACCGGATAAAACGAACCTCGGAGCACACATCATGAAGTCGATTCGATCCCTCCTGCTGATCGGCCTGCTGCAAGTCGCGACGGCCACGGCCGCGTTCGCTGCCGACGACCTCTCGAAGATCAAGTCCGCCGGCGAGATCAAGTTCGGCACGGAAGGCACGTACGCGCCGTTCACGTTCCACGATGCGTCGAACCAGCTGACGGGCTTCGACGTCGAAATCGGCCGCGCGATCGCGCAGAAACTGGGCGTGAAGCCGGTGTTCGTCGAAGGCAAATGGGACGGCCTGATCGCCGGTCTCGACGCGAACCGCTACGACGCCGTGATCAACGAAGTGGCCGTCACCGATGCGCGCAAGCAGAAGTACGACTTCTCCACGCCGTACATCACGTCGCACGCGGCGCTGATCGTGCGTGCTGACAACAGCGCGATCAAGACCTTCGACGACCTGAAGGGCAAGAAGTCGGCCAACACGCTGACCAGCAACTTCGGCAAGATCGCTGCCGCGCACGGCGCTGAAGTGGTCCCCGTGCAGGGCTTCAACGAATCGATCGATCTGCTGACGTCGGGCCGCGTCGATGCGACGGTCAACGACTCGCTATCGTTCCTCGACTTCAAGAAGCACAAGCCGGACGCGAAGGTGAAGATCGCCGCGATCGACACGTCGTCGGATAGCTCGGACAAGTCGGCGGTGCTGATCCGCAAGGGCAATCCGGAACTGCAGGCCGCGATCAATAAGGCGCTCGCCGATATCAAGGCCGACGGTACATACGAGAAAATCTCGAACAAGTACTTCGGCAAAGACGTTTCGCAATAAGCAAGAAGGGCGAGCCTGAATCATGCCTGCATGGTTGCACCTGATGGGGGAATCGCTGTGGCCGCTGCTGTACGCGGGCCTCGTGTTCACCGTGCCGTTGACGCTCGTGTCGTTCGCGATCGGACTCGCGCTGGCGTTCATCGTGGCGCTGCTGCGGCTGTTCGGGCCGGCGTGGTCGGTGGCCGTCGTGCGCTTCTACGTGTGGCTGTTTCGCGGCTCGCCGCTGCTCGTTCAGCTGTTCGTGATCTTCTATGGCCTGCCGAACGTCGGCATCGTGCTCGATCCGTTGACGGCCGCGATCATCGGCTTCTCGCTGAACGTCGGCGCGTATAACTCGGAAGTGATCCGCGGCGTGATCGAGTCGATCCCAAAAGGGCAGTGGGAAGCGGCGTACTCGATGGGCATGACGCGCGCGCAGGCGCTGCGTCGCGCGATCCTGCCGCAGGCGGCGCGCGTCGCGTTGCCGCCGCTGTCGAACTCGTTTATCGCGCTCGTGAAGGACACGTCGCTTGCTGCCGTGCTGACCGTGCCGGAGATTTTCCAGGCCGCGCAGCGCATCGCATCGGTGACGTACGAGCCGCTGATTCTCTATACGGAAGCCGCGCTGATCTATCTCGTGTTCAGCTCCGTGCTGTCCTCCGCGCAGGTGCGCCTCGAACGCCGCTTCGGCCGCCACGCGCTTTTCACGTCGGGTAGCTGAACGATGATTCGCCTCGAAAAAATCGAAAAGTATTTCGGCGATCATCGCGTGCTGAACAGCGTCGATCTCGCGCTCGAACAGGGCAACGTGACGGCGCTGATCGGCCCGTCGGGCAGCGGCAAGAGCACGCTGTTGCGCTGCGTGAACCTGCTGGAAATTCCCGAAGCCGGTTCGCTCGAACTCGGCGATCAGCGCATCCCGTTCAGCCGCACGGAAAAGCCGTCGAAGGAAGCGGTGCTCGCGATTCGCCGCCGCACCGGGATGGTGTTCCAGAACTTTCAGCTGTTCCCGCATCGCACGGTGATCGAGAACGTGATGGAGGGGCTCATCACGGTGCAGAAGTGGGACCGCGAAAGGGCGCGCGCGCGGGCGCTCGAACTGCTGGAAAAGGTTGGCATCGCGCACAAGGCCGATGCGTGGCCCGTCACGCTGTCGGGCGGCCAGCAGCAGCGCGTGGCGATTGCGCGGGCGCTCGCGCCGTCGCCGGAAGTGCTGCTGTGCGACGAGCCGACTTCCGCGCTCGATCCGGGCCTCGCCGCCGAAGTGGTCGAAGTGCTGCGCCAGCTCGCGAAAGAAGGCATGACGATGCTCATGGCCACGCACGATCTGCGGCTCGCCGCATCGATCGCACGCAACGTCGTGTTCCTGAGCAATGGGTCGATCGTCGAGCAGGGTCATTCGCGCGACATCTTCACGCGGCCGAAGCAGTCGGAAACGGCGAGCTTCGTCTCGACGCTCACGCAGACGCTGCCGGATGGCTGGGAAGACTGATCGCCGTATCCCCGATACACGCCGACTCACGTCGACGTATGAATGACAACGAGGGCGCCTGCGGGCGCCCTTTGTTGTTTTGCTCGAGGCCCGCGCTTCGGACGTGCGTCACGCCGGCATCCGGCAGCTACGCTACAATGGCCGTCGCCTTGAACCACGGAACATCGATGAAGACACGCACTCTGTTGATCGCATGCTGCACGGTTGCCGCCGCTTTGTCCGCGGGATGCGCGTCCGTGTACAAAAATACGAGCGCATGCGAGCAGATGATGCGGCAATCGGCGAGGGAGCTTTCCGCCGACGATACGTTGAAGATCGTGCACGCGGGGACAGGCATCCGTGGCAGCCGCGTCGTCGTGGAAGGCACGCTCGAGCATCCGCAGACGGCATCGGAAGCGGCCGCCGCCAAGCCGCGGAATACGAACATCAACGAAGCCGGCCTGCTCGCGCCCGTCGCTGCCGCGATCGAAAAGACCAAGCCGCGCAAGACCGTGGTGCCCGCAGCCGTCGAATGCACCTACGACACAAACGGTTTGAGCGCGTTCCGCTGGCTCGCGCCCGCACGCCTCGCGAAGACGGGCGCGCCCGCCGGAGCCGGAGAGCAAACCGGCGAGTAAGGCGAGCGCTGCGAGCGGGGCGAGCGGCGCGGCATGCTGCGCCGCACCTGCCGCATCCAGGCCGGCATGCTAGGATTTCTGCGTAATGCGGCTACGTTATTGCGGGCACGTTATGCAGCGTTCAGGAGGGCAGCATGGACGGCTTCGTCAGACATCACATAGAGGGCGCATCCGTCGACATCGACGTGGTGCCCGTCACGCCGCGCGGCTACTGCGCGCGCTTCCGCATCTTCCGCGACGCCGCCGACAAACCCGAATGGCATCAGGTTCACGTGTCGGGCAGCGTGTTCGACACCGCTGAAGAGGCCGAGGAGGCGGCGCGTTCGATGGCGCTCGAGCAGGTGCTCGCGGGCGGCGGCTCCTAGTCCTGCGCTTGCGGGCCTGTCGCCTGCACTTTTTTCCATTCAGTGTCGTTTGTGTGGCGCGCTGGCGTCGCACGCGTTCCCTTCGTTCGCCTTCGATACGCTCGATGCGTTGCGCACGCTCATGTGCGCAGTTTGAGCGGCGTCGCCCGCGAAAGTCGAAGAAATCCGACTTTGGGAGTTTTCTTGTATTGAGGAATTCACCGTCTCCGTAGGATTTACCTGTCGTAACCGACATCGAAGAAGTGGCGGTACGTAGGAGGCATCTTGCGGAATGTCGGTTCCGTCGTTCATCGAATACCTTGTCCATATTGATTCGGTATCCAAAGTGATGGAAGCAGAAGCAAATCGTTCGATGCTGCATTTTGGGGAGAGGTGGATTTATCCGTATCAAGGTTCTAGATGAGCAATGTGCAAAGCGTAGCGCGCGATCAACGCGCGCCGGTTTCTTCTTTGTCGGTTCGTGCGCGAGGCAGCGCTGGCCTGATTAGCCGAAGCGTCGCTCCTTATGATGCAGTGGGGCGCGTGGGCTGCTTCGATCGCTATGCGCGCGCAGGCATGGCCGTCGCGGTGTTCGGGGCGATCGCATGGTTGCCGGCGGCGCGCGCGGCGCCCGTCACCGATTACATCGCCGTCAGCACCAATGTGATGACGGGCGCGCCGACCACCGTGTCGAACGACCTGAATACAATGGCGATCGGTCCGTCGGCGAACGCGTCGGGAGACTATGCGCTCGCCGTGGGAGCTGGCGCAGGCGCGGCGCGCGCCGGTTCGACGGCCATCGGTGCGCGCGTTGCGGCGTTGGGCCTGGACACGACGGTGATTGGCTATAGCGCGTCGACCGGTTTCGACGCGGACAGGGCCGTGTCGATCGGTTACATGTCGGCGGCGGACGGCGCCGATTCGCTCGCATTCGGTTCGATGTCGATGGCGCGCGGTCAGCGTTCGACGGCGATCGGCGTGAACGCGCTGGTGGGGGACGCAGCCGTCGACGGGGTGGCCTTGGGCTCGAACAGTGCGGTCATCGCAAGCGGTGCCGTGGCGTTGGGCGCGAATTCAAAAGCCGATCGCGCGAACGTCGTCTCCGTCGGCAACGCGACGCTCCAGCGGCAGATCGTCAACGTCGCGGCGGGCACAGCGGATACCGATGCCGTCAACGTCAGCCAGTTGCGCGCCGCTGTATCGGCTGGCGTGCCGGACGCGGTCACATATGACTCGGCGGCCCATGACGCCGTCACGTTGGGTGGCGCAGCAGCGAGTGCGCCCGTCCGGCTCGGCAATGTGGCAAACGGTATGGTCGATGCAAGCAGCCACGATGCGATCAACGGCAGCCAGTTGCATGGCCTGAGCGCGAGCGTGGCGTCGGCGTTGGGCGGTGGCGCGGCGGTCGCAGCGGACGGAACGGTCGTCGCGCCGTCGTATCGTGTCGGTGGCAGCGTGTTTCGCAACGTCGGCGATGCACTCGGCAATCTCGATGGCCGCGTTGCCAGCAACACGAGTGCAATCAACGATCTCAACGTTGCGCTCGGCAACGTAATGAACAACGGCGTCGAGCCGCGCTATTTCCACGCGAATTCGACGCTCGCCGATTCGCTGGCCACGGGCGCCAATTCGGTTGCGATCGGCGGTGGCGCGCAGGCCGCGTTCGAGAATTCGGTCGCGCTCGGTGCGAATGCGGTCGCGGATCGGGCCAATTCGGTGTCCGTCGGCACGACAGGCGGCGAACGGCAGATCACGCATGTTGCGGCGGGCACAGCCGATACGGATGCCGTCAATGTCGCGCAGTTGAAGCAGGCAGGACTCGTCGACGAAAACGGCCGCACAACGAGTGCAGTCGTGTACGACCATGCAACTGACCGGGTGGACTATGCGAGCGTGACCTTGGGCCAGGGCGTGGCTGGCGGCACGGTCCTTCACAATCTGGCCAACGGCGTTCTGGCCAGCGACGCGGTCAATCTCGGTCAGTTGAACGATGTGGTGAATCAGATCGTCAACGTGCAAACGCAAGGCGCAACGAATCCCTTCGTGAGCGTGAATGGCGACGCCAAGACGGAAGGAGCGGCTGCGACTGGCACGCATGCGACGGCCGTGGGCGCGAGCGCGACCGCAAACGGCGATCAGGCCACCGCGCTCGGCGCCAATGCACAGGCGAGCGGCCTGACGGCGACGGCTGTTGGCGCGCAAGCTGTCGCGAACGGCGCAAATGCTTCGGCGTTCGGCGCGGGCAGCCAGGCCGTTGCCAATGGCGCGGTCGCATTGGGCGCGGGTTCCATTGCGGATCGTGCGAATGCCGTATCCGTGGGCCGGGCAGGCGGCGAACGGCAGATCGCCAATGTCGCCCCAGGCACGCGCGGCACGGACGCGGTCAACCTGAATCAGTTGAACGCAGCGATCGATCAGACCCATCAGTCGCTTCATGACCTCGACACGAGCACCCGAAAGGGGATCGCCGCCGCGTCGGCGTTGCAGATCGTCACGCCGTACCTGCCGGGGCGTACGACGCTCAATGCCGGTATCGCTGGCTATCGAGGGCAGGCGGCGCTCGGTTTTGGTGTATCGCGCTGGAACGACAAGGGGACGATCAACTTCAATGCGGGCGTCGCGTCGTCGGGCAGTAACAGCACGATTGTGCGAGCCGGCATAGGCATCGTGCTCGGCAACTGATCCGGCTTGCACGGCGGGCGCAGCGCTGCTGCACCGTCGTGATCGCGTTGTGGGCACGCTGTCGTCACACCCCGGCAGCGCTTGCTTCGGCCATAGAGACGAGCAG
The DNA here is from genome assembly GCF_900108945.1 of Paraburkholderia diazotrophica. Lineage (GTDB taxonomy): Bacteria > Pseudomonadota > Gammaproteobacteria > Burkholderiales > Burkholderiaceae > Paraburkholderia > Paraburkholderia diazotrophica. The sequence goes on from NZ_FNYE01000034.1 coordinate 54,282, forward strand.
ACGAGCGGTCCTAAGTTCGGCACGCGACGCGACACTCGCTCAAAAAGCGTAGTACGGTCCGTTGCCGGCCGAGGTGAGGCGCGACTCGATCGCGGTATAGATGCGTCGTCCAAAGAAGAACGGCAGTCCCCAGTCGAACGCGCTCGATGGACCGCCCAGGTTGTTGAACGCGTAGTTGTTGGTGGCAAACAGCGTTTGCGCGTTGGCGATGGAAAAGTCCGGCGACGCCGTTGCGCCATTGACGCCCGTCAGTGTCGCCGACAGCGATTGCGTCGACGCGGGGCACCACCAGACACCGCAGCGCGTGAGCGTCGTGCTGGGGAAAAACAGGCCGTTCGAACCACTATCGATAAAGCTTTGCGAGTACGGTTGTCCGTTCAGGGAGGTGGTGACATAGCCCGTCGTGGTGTTGGCCTTCAACACGGTTGCGCTGCCGAGTGTGTTGTTGGCCTGTGTGCCAATGCCGAAGATCATCGATCCGTAGACAGTCGCCTGGCCGCTCGGACCGACCATCGGCAGGTCGATCACGACGCCGTTGTTGTCGAGCGCGAACCGGCTGATCGGGTTGGTCACTTGCTGGTCGAGCGGCTGTGTGCTCGACACACACGAGCCTGTCGTGTCGCATGCGTAGTACCAGCGCGGCAGGGCCGACGCGATGCAACCGCCGCCGCAATCGGCGGAGAACAGGCCGACGCCGAGAATGCCGTTCACGCGCAGCGCCGCGGGCGTCATCATCGGCAGGCCGGAGGCCGCACAGTCTGCGGGGACGGTCGGCATGGATGGATCGGCGATTACCTGGATCGACAGGCTCGGCGCGAGCTGGCCTGCCATCCGGATATCGGCGGTGCGCACGGCGCCCCATGTATAGCCGGTGCCGAACACGCCGCATTCTCCACTTACGCCGTTCACCGTACCGGCAGACGCGGTGGCCAACACGGCGGGCAACGCGAGACTCGCGGGCAATTGCGAAGCAAGTACGCGGAACCCTTGCGAGCCGGTATCGACCTGCACGTTGTCGATCGTCACGCAGTTTGACGTCCCCGGCGCGCATACCGTCACGCTCGTCGTTAGCATGTTGCGGGTCTGCGTGGGTGTCGACGTGACGACGATCGGTTGGGTATTGGGTACCGTCGATTGAGGAACGGTTGCAACGGGCGCGCTGGCCGGGACGGGGGCACTGGCTGTTGGCGAGCCGCTGGCCGGCGAAGGGGGTGTCGAAGGCGACGAGTTGCCACCCGTGTCCGAACTGCTTGAATTCCCGCCACCGCCGCCGCCACCGCATCCGGGCAATGCGATGAGTACGCCCACGAGAAAGCCAGGCGCAAGAAGCCGTCTATTCGTCATCACGCATCCCGTCAGTGCAGATCGGCGAGCGAAATGCCGGCCGGAACGGCAGCCGGCAGCCATGCGCGGCCGACGTAGCTGCGCATCTGACCACCCGACTCGACGATGACTTCCGCTTGCTCGACGCGCGAAGCGTGAAGGGGACTGAGCTCGCTCAGTTGCGCGGCCGCTTTCACGCGGTAGGGGTCCGCATAGCGTCCGAGCATCCGTGTGAGATCGGGCATCGTCGGGCCTTGCCATGTGTAGGCGAAGACATGGCCGTCGCTGGTTGCGTATTCGTTGATGGTCGTGCCGCCCGCATCGACGATCGAACGCATCTGGATCGCACTGCCTGGCAGCACGCGTTGCGTCGAGCCGTCGTCCGTTCGATGCGCGGACATCGTGCCGCCGAGTTCCGCATATGCGGGGCCGGCGAGCAATGCGGTGACGCCCGCCGCCAGAACGGTGAATGCGGCGAAAATCGTCGCCCGATGATTGTCGATTCGCGTCATGGTTGTGCTCCCCGAAGGCCCGCGGGCATTTTTGAGATCGTTATTTCAAGATATCACCGGGGTTTTGAGACGCGATTCACGCAGACAAAAGGGTCGCATGTCGATATCGCTCGAAAGGGCTTGATCGATACCCGTTTAGCCCAAAGGAATCAAAGGCGTAGCTCAGCGTCTTGACCGCTTCGCGATTGCGCCGAAAATTGTGGCGGAATGTTAAATTTCGGCGTGAAATGGGCGCTGGTGCGCTGCGTTTCCCAGTGATTATGAGATGATGCGGGCGGCTTTTGCGTTGCGGGCAGTGGTGCCCAGGCTCCGCATTTGGCACATCGACGGCAGGCCGGCAGCGCATGGCGGCAACACGGCCGAAAGCGCATGGCGGTAACACGGCCGAAAGCGCTTCCACGCGAGGCAAACCCCGCTTTTTGCACTTCGCGACGCCGGACCGGTAAAATGATGGGTTACCACGGACTTGCCGTGGCGTAGCGGAAGGATTTCCAGAACATGACAGATCTTCGTCTCACCAAGCGGTTCGCAGCATTGCTGATGGCAGGCGGTCTGGTCGCCGGCTGCGGCACGTCGTCGCCGACCAAAATCGACTACAAGAGCGACTCGAAGTCGAAGGAAGTGTCACTCGCTGTTCCGCCGAACATGATGGAAGAAACGGCAGACCAGCGCTCGCTGCCGCCGCAAAGCGGTCAGACGTCGCTGTCCACGCTGCAGCAAGTGCAATCCGATGCGCCGTCCACCACGGCTGTCGCGCCTGTCGTCAGCGGCATGCACATCCAGCGCGACGGCACCGAAAGCTGGCTCGTGCTCGACAACAAGACGCCCGATCAGGCGTGGCCGCAAATCCGCCGCTTCTGGCAGGAGCAGGGCTTTCTGCTCGTCGTCGATCAGCGCGACAAGGGCGTGATGGAAACGGACTGGAACGAGACGCATCCGTCCATCAACGATGGTCTCATCCGTAGCACGCTGTCGAAGGCGATGGGCAATTCGTATGTGACGGCGGAGCGGAACAAGTACCGCACGCGTCTCGAAGCGGCGCCGAACGGCGGCACATACGTCTTCGTCAGCCAGAAGGGCCTGCGTGAGGCGCTGAGCGGCGCGAACAACGACACGAGCAAGTGGGAGCCGAAGCCGAACGATCCGGCGCTCGAAACCGAATACCTGAAACGTCTGATGGCGTCGCTCGCCCAGGCGGATTCGGGCGCGCGGGTGGCCGGTTCTTCGGCTGCGCCGGCTACGTCGCCCGCCGGTGCGCAACTGGCGCCCAACGCTGCGACGAATGGCGCGAAGTCAGTGGCCGCCGCGACGGCTGCGCAAAACGTCTCGCTGTCCGCGCAGACGCCCGTGCGGGATCCGTCGTCGGGCGATACGTCGGTGCAGGCTTCGTCGACGGAACTGACGCTCGGCGAGCCGTACGACCGCGCATGGCTGCGTGTCGGTCTCGCGCTCGATCGCAGCAACTTCACCGTCGACGATCGCGATCGCGCGCGTGGCCTGTACTTTGTCCGCTACGTCGATCCGAAGGATTTGTCTTCGGAGGAGCAGGGCTTCTGGAGCCAGGTGTTCCACGGCCGCAAGGAGAAGGTCGCCAAGCAATATCGCGTGAACGTGCGCGAGGTGACGCCGAATCAGACGCGTATCGCGGTCGTCGACGACAAGGGCAATATCGACCCGTCGTCGCAAGCGAAGCAGATTATGTCGCTGATGGTCGATCAGTTGCACTGAGCACGGAACACGGTCGCGCTTTTCGCGCGGCCTCGCATCAAGCCCGCTTGACGGTTGTCGTCATGCGGGCTTTTTTGTTGCCGTCGAGTTTGTATCGGGCCGACCGTCTCTGACTAAAGACAGCGTCCTCACGCCGAGGCCCATTGACTAGACGTAACGTGACGTTACGCCGTAACGCCGTGCATCCTGCGGCTGCACACAACGTCGTCTTTCATCGTTCTCATCGTCGGATCAACGGGTTGCGCGGCGCAAGACGCCATATGAGCGCTTGGCACACTAGCTGCTTTTAACTGCCGCGTCCGGATGAACCTTGACGCGAAGCATCATGCCGTCTGCTTCGCGGGATGCGCTTGCGCGAGCCGTAGAAACAACACTCAACAACGCTCGCGCAAGCGCTTGATGTGCAGGATCTCTCGCTGGCTGGATAACGACGGGCGCGAGAAAGCGCCCGTTCCGGTGGCCCCGTCGCCTATCCTCGTAGGGCGACGGTTTCGCCCGCGCTCCACGGTTGGAGCGCGGGCTATTTTTCCTGCTGTCGCGTCAAGTCGCGGCGACGAATCAGCAGCGTTCGCTGACGCTGCGTCCCCCAAAGCCGGGAATGCGTTTGACCACGCCCGTAGCGAGCGCGGTACCGACGAGAATCACCGCGCAGCCTTCCAGCATGCCGACCGAGACGCGTTCGCCGAGGAACAGCGCGCCCCACAGAATGCCGAAGATCGGGATGACGAATGTGACGGTGATCGCGCGAGCGGGGCCGGCGACGGCGATCAAATGGAAGAACAGCATGTACGCGATGCCCGTGCACGCGACGCCCAGCGCGATCACCGAGCTCCACGCCTTGAGCGACGGCGCGGCCGCCGGCCAGGAGGCCATCGCGAGCGGCAGCAGCACGATGGTTGCGCCGATCATCGTGCCCGTCGCGACGGTGAGCGCATCGACGCCCGTCAGGTGCTTTTTCGTGTAGCTGGCAGCGATGCCGTAGAGCAGCGTTGCGCCGAGCGCAGCGGCGGCGGCGAGCGCCGTCGTGGTCGGCGATGCGTTCGATCCGCTTGGCGCGGCGATCTGATCCCACACGAGCGTCAGCACGCCCGCGAAGCCGATCACGAGGCCCACGCTGCGCAGTGCGCTCAGCCGGTCCTTGAGCCACACGAAGGCGACGAGCGCGCCCCACAGCGGCGTCGTCGCGTTGATCACAGAGGTGACGCCGGCCGACAGCGTAATTTCCGCGTAGGCGAATAGACAGAACGGCGCAGCCGAATTCAGAATGCCGACGACCAGCAACGGCAGCGCGCGCGTGCGCAACGTCGCGGCGGATTCGCGCAGCGGACGTCGCGCGGCAAGCACGATCAGCAGGAACAGCGCACCGATGCCGACACGCAGCGCCATCAGCGGCGCAACGCCGAAGTCGCTCACGCCAACGCGGATGAACAGGAACGACGCGCCCCATAGCGCGGCGAGAATCAAAAGCTGGAAGACGTTGACTGGCTTCATCGTGAGAGTGTCGCGCGCAGTTGAGTCGCGATGCGTACGCATGCTAACACCGGGCAAGTGCCTGTCGTTTCACGATGGAATGAAATAGCAAGAATCGGCAACCGGGCGGCAAGGGGACTATGAGGCGAACGAAAGCAGAAAAAAAGCGGGCGCCTCATACATGGCGCCCGCTCCCGTTTCGACTGGCCGAAGCCTCGGTCTGGCTCAGTGAGGAATCATCCCTTGCAGCACGTTCTGCTGCAGCCACACGAGAATGCCGAGCACGATCGTGAGCAGGATCGAATGCTTGAAGGTCTTCGCGAACACGTAGCCTTCCTTGCCTTTGAGATCGGTCGTCGCGACGCCCGTCGAAATGTTCTGCGGCGAGATCATCTTGCCCATTACGCCGCCCGACGAGTTGGTCGCGGCCATGAGCACCGGGTTCAGGTTCAGTTGATGCGCGGCCACCACCTGCAGGTTGCCGAACAGCGCGTTACCCGACGTATCGCTGCCCGACAGGAACACGGCGACCCAGCCGAGGAACGCCGACACCAGCGGGAAGAACGGGCCCACCGACGCGACGCCCAGACCCAGCGTGTAGTTCATCCCCGAGTAGTTCATCAGGTACGCGAGGCCGACGATCGTCGCGACCGTTAGGATGGCGATGCGCGTCTGCACCCACGTATCGACGATCGCGCGTCCGAAGTCGGCCACCGACAGCCGCACGACCAGGGCCGTGATGATGGCCGCGACGAGAATCGCGGTGCCCGTCGCGAGCGGCTGGAAGTCCCAGATCGCGCCATAGGGCGTCTTGTACAGCGTGATGTAGACGGCCTTGTCGAGGCCCGGCCACGGCACCTTCACGTCGCCGATCATGAAGATCTTCGCGATCGTCCAGATGATCACGACGGCCGATACGATCAGCCACGGATACCAGCCTTCCGCGCCCGAGACCTTGCCGCGCGTCTCGTTCACGCGATCGACGTTGATCGCGAAGGCCGGGTCCGCAGCGGGACGCCAGACACGCAGGAACGCGATCGTGAGGATCAGCGAAACGAGCGACGAAAGTACGTCCGTCAGGCTGTAGTTGATGTAGTTCGACGTGACGAACTGCGTCAGCGCGAAGCTGCCGCCCGACACGAGCAGCACCGGCCACACGCGCATCATGTTGCGAAAGCCCGCATACACGCCGATCACGTAGAACGGCAGCAGCAGCGCGAAGAACGGCAGCTGGCGGCCGACCATCTTGGCGAGCGCATCGGTGGGCAGGTGCGTGACGGCGCCGAGCACCGTGATCGGCACGCCAAGCGCGCCGAACGCGACGGGCGCGGTGTTGAAGATCAGCGTGAAGGTGAGCGCTTCGAGCGTCGGGAAGCCGAGCAGGATCAGGAGCGAACTCGTGATCGCGATCGGCGTGCCGAAGCCCGAGATGCCCTCGAACAGCGCGCCGAACGAAAAGCCGATTACGACGAGCACGATGCGCCGGTCGTTCGGCAGGTTGTCGATCATCCACGTGCGGAAGGCGGCGAAGCGTCCCGAATACTGCGCGATGTTGTAGAGCAGGATCGCGGTGAAGACGATCCACATCACGGGCCAGCACGCGAATACGGCGCCCGCCGCGACCGAGTTGAACGCGAGCCCGACGGGGAATTGCCAGCCGAAGATCGCGATCACGATACCGACGATCAGGCCCGCCAGCGACGCCTGCCACGCCGGCCGCCGCGCCCAGCCGAGCAGCGCAAGTACGACGACGATGGGTAGCACTGCGACGAGAAACGACGGCAGCAGCGAGTTGCCGATGGGAGTCAATAGCTGATGGAACATCACGTCTCCTTCGTTGTTGTTCGATTCGACGCGAAGACTGCGCCTACGCGGCGAAGCGGCAGGGCTGGACGGATGAAGACGGCGACGGGCGCTGGATGTCGACGAAAAAACGCGCGGGGCGCCGGATCACGCAATTAAACAAGCGTTGCACTGGCACTCGCCAGCATAGATAGCGCTGGTGAATCCAGTCAAGCAGGGAAAACGAAGGAACGCATTGCGGGAATAGATCCGGGTGCTGCTTCGTAGCGGGGCCTGCAGCTTGTCTGCGGCGCGGTTTGCTGTGCCGTCAGCGGCGCGGAATCCGCCATCGGCGCTCGGGATCGCGCGCGCCGCTCAGTGCGAACGGCCGTGGCCGCCGCCTCCCCAGTAGTGGCCGCCACCCCCACCGCCCCAGCCTGCGTGCGTGCCACCCCAGGACCCGTGGCCGCCGCCCCAGGTGCCGTGACTGCCGCCCCAGGTGCCATGCGCGCCGCCCCAGTTTCCATGACCACCCCAATAGCCGTGATGCCCCCAGTAGCCGTAATGACCGTGTCCGCCGCAACATCCTCCCCAGTACGCGAAGCTAAGCGATACCGACGGCCACCAATAGCCCGGCCAGCCGTAACCGTAGTACGGATAGGGATACGGATAGGCATAGGGATAGGCGACGGGATAGTACGCAGGCGCGCCATAGACGGAAGCAGGCGCGACGTCGTAGGCGGGCGACGAGCCGTCGGGCATCGCGAACTGCGCCTGTGCGGGAGCCTGCGATGCGTCGCCAGGGGAAACGGGAATCTCGGACAGCGTGGCTGCCGTCGGAACAGTGGAATAGGCGGGATACGCGGGGTAATACCCGTAGCCCGGGTAGTAGCCGTACGGCGCGTAGTAGTAGCAGCCGGACAGCGCCCCGGACAACACCAGCACTGCAACGGCGCTGCCGACACGCAACGTTGCATCAAGCGGTTTCATGACGTGCTCCTCGTTATCGCGCGGCATCACAGGCGGCGCGCGCTTTATCTATTGAGCTTACGTCAGGGCTTCGTGCTGCACGTCACAAAGTGGTAACGGCTTATTTCACCGCGGGCGTATTGCAGGACATGTCCGGCGCGTACGTGCGCGCCGGACTCTGCCCATCTCCCTTCGGCTTTCGAGCGACACGCGTCAGGCGGATGCGTGGGTTCGAGGCCGTTTGCCCGCATCGCCTTCGATGGCGATTTGTCGTATTCGGATCGCGTTCGCCCGGGCCATCTGGATCACATCGGCGATCGCGATGGCGCGTCAGCGAAACGCTCGAATTTGGTTCGGTGCTGCTGGGAGCGTGCGGCTCACTTGCCGACCTGGTTGCCGATCACGCCGCCGACGGCCGCACCGCCCAACGTCGACAGCGCGTTGCCGCCGATCACCGCGCCCGCTGCGCCGCCTACGCCCGCGCCGATTGCGGTATCGCGTTGTCGCCGGGTCATGCCGTCGCATGCGGAAAGACTCGCCACCACGGCTACCAGCGTGGCCAGCGCACCGATTCGATGGAACGTTCTCATGATTGCGACTCCTTTTCTCGACGGGACATGCGAGTTGCGCTCCCGCTCCGTTGATTCGTTGGATTCGATGGTATCGCCGCGTGCCGTTTCTGTTTGTATGGGCTTGTCAGCAAAGTGTCCGTTTCGTAATCAAATGTTTCCCCACAAGTTTTCCCTCGCTGGTGCCCGCTTCGTGCATGGAACTTCCCCATGCCTTGCTCGCAAAAAAACAAGCAGCGCGCGATAAATACGGACGAAAAAAAGCCCGCCGTCGATGAGGCGGGCTTTGCGTTCCATGAACGCCGCGACGCGGCGCCGGAAAGATGTTGCGCCGACGGCAGCGCTGCGCGACTACTGACGCTGATAGATCTCCGCGCCGCTCTTCATGAATTCGACGGCCTTCACTTCCATGCCTTTCTTCAGCGCGTCGCTGTCGCTCATGCCTTCCTTCGCCGCGTAGTCGCGCACATCCTGCGTGATCTTCATCGAGCAGAAGTGCGGACCGCACATCGAGCAGAAGTGAGCGACCTTTGCCGAGTCCTTCGGCAACGTCTCGTCGTGGAATTCGCGTGCCTTGTCGGGATCGAGGCCGAGGTTGAACTGGTCTTCCCAGCGGAACTCGAAGCGTGCCTTGCTCAATGCGTTGTCGCGCACCTGCGCACCCGGATGGCCCTTCGCCAGATCGGCGGCGTGCGCGGCGAGCTTGTACGTGATGATGCCCGTCTTCACGTCGTCCTTGTTCGGCAGGCCGAGGTGCTCCTTCGGCGTCACGTAGCAGAGCATCGCCGTACCGAACCAGCCGATCATCGCCGCGCCGATGCCCGACGTGATGTGGTCGTAGCCCGGCGCGATGTCCGTCGTCAGCGGCCCGAGCGTGTAGAACGGCGCTTCGTCGCACCAGTCCAGTTGCAGGTCCATGTTCTCCTTGATCAACTGCATCGGGACGTGGCCCGGGCCTTCGATCATCGTCTGCACGTCGTGCTTCCACGCGATCTGCGTCAGCTCGCCGAGCGTCTTCAGCTCGCCGAGCTGCGCTTCGTCGTTCGCGTCGTAGATCGAGCCGGGGCGCAGGCCGTCGCCGAGCGAGAAGCTCACGTCGTACGCTTTCATGATTTCGCAGATGTCTTCGAAGTGCTCATACAGGAAGCTCTCCTTGTGATGCGCGAGACACCACTTCGCCATGATCGAGCCGCCGCGCGACACGATGCCCGTCATCCGGTTCGCGGTGAGCGGCACGTATTGCAGACGCACGCCCGCATGGATCGTAAAGTAGTCGACGCCCTGTTCGGCCTGTTCGATCAGCGTGTCGCGGAAGATTTCCCACGTGAGGTCTTCGGCCTTGCCGTTGACCTTTTCGAGCGCCTGGTAGATGGGCACCGTGCCGATCGGGACGGGCGAATTGCGGATGATCCATTCGCGCGTCTCGTGGATGTGCTTGCCCGTCGACAGATCCATCACCGTGTCGCCGCCCCAGCGGATCGCCCAGGTCATCTTGTCGACTTCCTCGCCGATCGACGACGTCACGGCAGAGTTGCCGATATTCGCGTTGACCTTCACGAGGAAGTTGCGGCCGATGATCATCGGCTCGCTTTCCGGGTGATTGATGTTCGCGGGGATGATCGCGCGGCCGCGTGCGATCTCGTCGCGCACGAATTCCGGCGTGATCTCCTTCAGCGCATTCGCGCCGAACGCGGCGGCCCCGAACGCCTGTCCGGGATGCTGACGGCCCATCATCTGCGCGAGCTTCTCACCGTTCGGGCCGCTTGCCTTCAGGCTTTCGAGATACTCGGCGCGGCGCTGGTTCTCGCGGATCGCGATGTATTCCATTTCCGGCGTGATGATGCCCTGCTTCGCGTAGTGCATCTGCGACACGTTCTTGCCGGGCATCGCGCGGCGCGGCGTGCGATGCAGGCCGGGAAAGCGCAGTTGCGCGGTGGCGGGGTCGGCGGCGCGCTCGCGGCCGTATTCGCTCGACAGACCGATCAGCGATTCCGTGTCGCCGCGCGCCTCGATCCAGCGCTGGCGCAGCGCGGGCAGGCCCGCGCGGATGTCGATCTTCGCGTCCGGATCGGTGTACGGGCCCGACGTGTCATACACGTAGATGGGCGGATTCTTTTCGCCGCCGAAGCCCGTCGGCGTGTCCGACTGCGTGATCTCACGCATCGGCACGCGGATATCGGCTTGCGAGCCGGTCACGTAGACCTTGCGCGAGTTCGGCAGCGGCGCAACGGCGGCCTCGTCGACGTGCGCGTTCGCGGAAATGAATTTCGGGTTGGCGTTCATGCGTGTCTCCATGCAAATGTGGGGCGATACAGCTACGCAGGAGAACGAGACGGAAGGGGAAGTTGGCCGGGTTCGCGCGAGGAGGGTGATACGTCAGGTGAAGCGGCGAGCCCGAACGCTTCCCTGCGCTGGCATTATCCAGATCAGGTTCAAAGGGTATTTCTCACCCACGCCGTACGTCCCCCGTTTTGCTCCCCGGCGACGCACAACGCAGGACCCCCGCGTTAGCAGCGCACACGATAACCTGGCGGGGCGGGGTTTGGCAACACATCTCAAAATTCACGGCGCGTGCAGAAGGGCAAGGCTTTCGATCAGCTGAAAGCTGTGCCACGCGTGGCTTTCATTGTGTTCGCGCCGTTCGTGCGCGCCATGCATCGAGTCAGTCTGTTATCTCATAAGTGAGGGAAAGACCTCATCCCCCGGCGAACTTGCATCGCTCATATTCAAGATTGCCCGAAGCGAGCCGTTAGACGGATTCGAGGCGGGCAATTGATCAGTCTGCCTAACAAAAATCAATTCAAACGGAGAGTGCAATGAAAACATCGAAGCTGGCAGTCGATCTGCTAGGCGTATGCGTTGTCGCGGCAGGGCTGGCCGCGCCGCTGGGGTCCGCTGCGGCGCAGTTTTCCACGGGCGGGACCATCACCTTCACAGGCGCGATCGTTGCGCCGTCGTACGGTATTGCGACTTCTGTATCGGAAAAGTCTCAAGGATTCCGTACAGATGTGCCGTCGGATAGGAATGCGTCGACGGTCGATGTGACGTTCACGCCCGCGCCCCATACGTCGACGGCTGCGCATGTCTATGTGCTGGTCAACACGGCGTCGGGTGTCACGCCTCCGCGCACGCTGACCACGCGTTTCGTCGACAACGCAAGGCGCGCCGGGCCGCAGGCGGGCACGCGGTTCGACATGGGCCGGGCGGGCGGCACGCTGTCGATCGCGAGCGGCGCGGTGAGCGAAAGCGCGGTGACGGTGGTGGTGAACTACGACTGAGCGCGCAGCGCAGCGTGCTTGACATCGCACGGGCGGCGACGCATGCCGCCCGTGTCGTTTTTGCATCGGCCTTCGGCACGTGGACAATGGGGACAAAACCCACGCGCAAAGCGCTCGCGTTCTTTCGATTACCGGTTTCGTCCCGCTTGCAACGAAAGTTACGATTCTCTTGCCGAAGGGGCGTCCGGATACTGCATAATGCACGGCGGCGCGTCCGCTCGCGCCCGTTGGCCGCTGTAGATGCATTCCGCATTACGAAGGCCATCAATTCGCGCCATTGACATGGCGCATCCATTGCCGATCGACGGCTTTCGACTGCCGCTTACCGTTCTACTGCCATGCCCGCCCGCTTTGCCCCTCATGCCGTGTCGCTGACGCGGCGTCTGCCGTCCTGTTCGTGGCTGTTCATCGGGGCTGTGGCGCCATCACCGGCATGGGCGGGCTGAACGTGGCGCTGAATCTCCCCGGCCGTTTTCCGTTTCGCCTGCCTCAGTCCCACGGTGGACAGATCGCGCTCGCGCTCGGCGTCGTCTATATCGTCTGGGGCTCGACCTATCTGGCCGTGCACGTCGCGCTCGGCTCGTTCCCGCCGCTGCTGATGTCGGGGCTGCGCAACTTCTTCGCGGGCGTCGGACTCTTCATCTTCGCGATGCGGCGCAAGCCCGTCTGGCCGCCCGTCGCTGAAATCCGCAATGCGGGCCTCGTCGGCACGATGCTGGTCGGGCTGTCGAGCGGCATGCTCGCGTACGGCATGCGCACCGTCGGCACGGGCACGGCGGCCGTGATGGTCGCGACCGTGCCGCTCTTCGCGACCGTCATCGCGGCGATCGCGGGGCGCAAGATCGCGAAGGTCGAATGGTTCGCCGTCGGGCTGGGACTCGTCGGCATCGCAATCCTCAGCCACGGCGACCAGACGGCGGGCTCGGCGGGCGGCAGTCTCGCGATTCTGTGCGGCGCGCTTTTCTGGGCGGGCGGCGCGCATCTCGCGTCGCGCCTGAAGCTGCCGTCCGATCTCTTTCTGTCGACTTCGCTGCAGATCGGCCTCGGCGGCGCGATGTCGACGATGGTCGCGTGGCTCTCCGGCGAGCGGATGATGGACATCCACTTCCTGCCCGTGCTGGCGTTCGTGTATCTGATGCTGATCGGCACGATGGCCGCCTACGTCGCATATGGCTTTCTGATCCGCCATACGAGCCCGATCATCGCCAGCAGCTGCATGTACGTGAATCCTGTCGTCGCGGTGGCGCTGGGCGCGCTGCTGCTCGGCGAGCCCGTGACGCGCTCGACGGTGATCGCGACGGCCGTGATTCTGGCGAGCGTCGGCCTGTCGTTCTGGTTCGACTACCGGCGGCGCGGCAGGGCGCAAGGCGGCACGTCGTAAAGGGCGTCGTAAGGCGGCGCGCGACGTCGTGTGCCGCGCGCGCCGCGCCGTGCAGCCGTTGCCGTCGAAACGCCGGCAACCGTTGCGCGCGCAGCGGCAAGCGCACGCTGGAAACGCATCGGGTTCCAGACAAGCAGCTCGGGTAAGACGTGCAAGGCACCATGTAAAGTTGCGTCGCGCGTGAACGACATGCGCAAGAGCCCGCCACAGAAAAATTCCGATCGCCTCATACCCCACAAAGCGCCAGATCCTTTATTCGCCCGCGCTAGGTAATAAGCGACGCGGCACGGCAATTGCTGACGATATTCGTCCAATCGATGTCGGCAAGCGAACCGAAGCATGCTGTCCGGCCTCTGGGACAAGCGGGCGCGCCGCGAAGACGAACGCGTCGGCGCGCGGCATCGACAAATAGCGACGGCACTGCAGCGATTCCAAAAGCGATATGGCAGCGTCGACAACGAATGGCCGCATCGGCGCAGGCGGCAAGCCACGGATCAACGGGTTCAAACCCAATCAGGGAGAGGTGGCAAATGAAGGTTATCCGGACCATGGCCGCGCTGGCGTGCGCGGCTGCGCTGATGACGGCGTGCGGAGGCAGCTCCAACGATGTCGGCAAGGAAGTCGGCTTGCAGAACCCGTTGATCCATTTCGTGCACGCGATTCCGAGCGGGCCGACCGTCGACTTTCTCGTGAACGGCAGCGCGTTGCAGAAGGGCATCTCGTACAAGAACGTGACCAACTTCGCGAACATCAATACGGGGCCGACGTCGGTTGCCTATGCGCTGACGGGCACCACCACGCCGCTTGCGAGCGGCTCGTTTCCCGATGTCGCGAAAGGCCACGAATACACGGTGATCGCCGTGCCCGGCTCGACGGGGACCGACATCGGCCTGATCGACGATCCGTTCGACAAGGGGCTGCTGTCGAACAGCGCGCGCGTGCGGGCGTTCAACGCATCGGTGAACGCGAGCAATCTCGACCTGTATCTGGTGCCGTCGAACAACACCAACATCACGAACGTGAGCCCGTCGATGGCGGGCGTGTCGTTCAAGAACGCGGTGCCGCCAAGCGGACAGGACTCGATCTACGTATCGGGCGGCTCATATGTGCTGATCGCGACGACGGCGGGCACCAAGACCGCGATCTTCCAGTCGAGCGCGTTCGATCTCGCGAACAACGCGGACTGGCTCGTGACGTCCGTGCCCATCGGCGGCGCAGTGACCCAGTTGCTGCCGAATCAGATTCACCTGCTGGTGGCGCAAGGAGGCAACACGTCGCAGCCCGCGCTCGAACTGACGAACTCGTTGAACGGCCAGTAGTCCGGCCGGGACGACAGGCCTCTTGACGAAGCAAATAAGAAGGGAGAAAAAACACGGCGGCTCATGCAAATGAGCCGTTCTGTTTGTTGTGCTGTCATGCGGTTGCGCCGCGCGCAGCATAGGGCAGCGCGCTTAATCCGAATGCTTCTCCGCCGAGTTCGTGATCGCGTGGCCACCCTTCGAGATATCCTGGCCTGCGCCGGCGACGGTATTGCAGGCCGCGAGCGTCGCCGTGCCGGCGAGCAACAAGAGTGCGATGAGTCGTCGAGTCATGGGTTCTCTCTCCCTATCAGATACGCGCACGAACGCGTCGAGGCGCACGTAGGAACGCGTCGGTCGATTCGCGCTTGCTGGCCTGTGCCGATGCCACATCGGGCCGTGTCCGGCGTGCGCGCGTTGTTGTCGACCGGGGCACCACACAGCCAATCCGGTCTGATTCCATGGTAAGAGACGCGCGCCCGTGCTGCTGTCAGTCACGCCACGAATTTCATGTCGGCGCAATCCTACGCAATCAAACGCTGATCACGCGATGACGCGATGCATCAGGAACGCAGTGCATCAGCGGTCTTCCAGGCTCGCATGTCCCGCACGCGTATCCGTGCGAGCAGCTTCCTGCGCCGCGCCGACGTTCGCGACGGGCAGCACGACGCGGATATCGGTGCCGCGCAGATCGCCGCGCCGGATGTCGAAGCGCCCGCCGCGCGCGGCCACCCGCTGACGCATGCCCATTAGCCCATGCGTATGCGTGCGCTTGAGATCCGCGGGCAGGATGCCGATGCCGTTGTCCGCGATATGCAGCGACACTTCGCCGTCGCCTGCCGTCAAGGCGATCGTGACCTGCGTCGCGCGCGCGTACTTGGCCGCGTTGGTCAGCGATTCCTGCGCGACGCGAAAGAGCGCGATCTCCGTCTGTTCGTCGAGCTGGATATCATCGGCGGGCAGTTGCAGGTCGAGCAGCCAGCCGTTGCGCTGTGCGGCTTCGTCGCCGAGCGTGCGCAGCGCGGTGACGAGCCCGAAGTTCGCGAGCACGGTCGGCCGCATGTCCTCGATGATGCGGCGCTTCAACGCGATGCCCTGATCGAGCGTCGCGAGCGCGCGCGCCAGTTTCTCCGCGATGACGGGATCGGCGTCCTGCAGCTTGCGCCTCGCCCATGCGACGTCCATCTTGCTCGCCGTGAGGATCGCGCCGAGTTCGTCGTGCAGTTCGCGCGCGAGCTGCGTCTTTTCGTTTTCGCTGACGGCCTGCAGGTGCCAGCCGAGTGCTTCGAGCTGCCGCGTGCGTTCGTTGACGAGCTGATCGAGTTCTTCCTGCTGCGTGATCAGCTGCTTCTGCGCGCGCGCCTGACTGTCGATCTGAATGCCGAGGTTGCGGAACAGCAGGATGAACAACACGATGTTGAGCGCCGACAACCCAGCCGCGACGAAGGTCGACACGCGCTGATCGGCGCGGCTCGCATCGAGCGCGCGCTGCGCGCGGCGTTCTTCGTTATCGCGCAGCAAGGCCAGCGTGCTCGTCACGAGCGACGCATCGACGGCGCCTTCGGCCTTCACATTGCCGCATGCAGACAGGTCGAGCGGCTGGGACGCAGCGCGCTGCATCGCGCGCGCGCCGCTGCCGATGCGTTCGTCGATCAGCGCGGCGATCTGCGTGAAGGCGGTGAGCTCGGCGCCGTCCGAAGCGCGTTTGAAATAGCTGTCGAGCGAGCCGACAGCGCGGCGGATGTCGGTCGCGCTCGCGCAGTAGCTGCTCGCGTCGCTATCGCTGCTGGTCAGAAGAAAGCGGCTCTCGTGCGTGCTCATCTGCGCGAGATGACGGTCGAGGTCGCTTAGCCGCACGGTCGCGCTGCGTGCTTCGAGGGCCGCTTCGTATTCCGATGCGATGCGTTGCCGCGCCGTTTCCAGAATGACGAGGCCGCCGCACGTGATGACGATCGCGACCGTCATCGCGATGGCCCAGCTGCGCCTGCGCATCCAGTCCGTCAGCCTTGTCGTGAGTCCCGCTTCGGCTACGCCCGACACCGCCGTCTCCATCAGATCCCATCATCGACAGTGTAGCGTCGCTGACGCTTGCGCGTTCCTGTCACGAGCGGACCGCGCGCCGAAAACCGGTGTCGGCGGATTCCCACATGAAAAACAGCGGGCCTCCGAATGCGGGTACGCAACGTGCTCCCTACGATAGGTGTTAGCGATCGTTTATTCAGGGAGGTTGCCATCATGCTGAAGTGGGCGTTGTTCTTCGCCGTGATTGCCGTGATCGCAGGACTGCTCGGCTTCACGGGCGTTGCGGCAGGCGCGGCGGCCATCGCGAAGTTCCTGTTCGTGGTGTTCCTGATTCTGTGTGTCGTGTTTCTCGTGCTCGGCTTCATCGTGACGAAAAAGATCGTCGATTAGCGAAGCCGGCCCGATGCAACGCAACAGCAAAGAGAAGCACGCACCACTCGTCGGACCGCGATAACAACATCGCTTAAACAGGAAGGAGCGTCGTCATGCTGCACTACGCACTCGTATTCTTCGTGATCGCGATCATCGCCGCCATATTCGGCTTCACCGGCATTGCCGCCGGCGCCGCCGAAATCGCGAAGATTCTGTTCTACATCTTCCTGGTTGTGTTCGTTGTCACGCTGCTGCTTGGCGTGTTCCGAACGTAGCCCAGGCATCACTTCCCCAGCGCGCACGGGCCGCTGCCGCGCATCGCAGACGGCGGCCCGGTGCGCATTTCCCACGATACCGGAACAAGGAGTCAGTCAATGTCGAAGTCATCGAAAGGCGAGTTCGTGATGGACCTCCAGAAAATTCGCGAGCAAGCCCGCAAGGACATGGATGAAGGTCCCGTCACGCAAAGCTATGGCGCAGACCGCGAGGCGGTGCTCAAGCTGCTGAACGGCGCGCTCGCGACGGAGCTCATCTGCACGCTGCGCTACAAGCGTCACTATTTCATGGCGAAGGGCATCAATTCGGAAGCCGTCGCGCAGGAGTTCCTGGAGCATGCGACGCAAGAGCAGGAGCATGCCGACCAGCTCGCCGCGCGCATCGTGCAACTGGGCGGCGAACCCGATTTCGCGCCCGACAGCCTGACGGCGCGCTCGCACTCGGAATACAAGGAAGGCCGCGACCTGACCGACATGATTCGCGAGAACCTGGTCGCAGAACGCATCGCGATAGATACATACCGCGAGATCATCCGCTATCTCGGCGATGGCGATGTCACGACGCGCCGCATTTTCGAGGAAATTCTCGCCGTCGAGGAAGAGCACGCGGACGACATGGTCGATCTGCTGGCGGGCCGCAGCTAGGGCGAGCGCATCGCGCGGACGCGGCTCGTGCGCTTGCGCTTGCACTGGCGCCGCGCTTGCGCGCCGCTCCGTATGAAAATCTACGCAGGCAACTGCGTGCATGGATGGTCGGACAGCGAACGATGATTCGAGTGTTGATAGCCGACGATCACGCGATCGTCAGAGGCGGGTTCAGGCAGTTCGTCGCCGACGAGCCGGACATGTGCGTCGCGGCGGAAGCGTCGACGGGCGACGAGACGATTCGCCTCGTGCGCGAGCAGCCGTTCGACGTGGTGCTGCTTGATATCGCGATGCCCGACAAGAACGGTATCGACACGTTGCGCGTGATCCGCCAGATGCGCCCGGAGCAGGGCGTGCTGATCCTCTCCGGCTATCCCGAGAGCCAGTACGCGATCAACCTGCTGCGCGCTGGCGCGAACGGCTATCTGAACAAGGACTGCGAGCCCGACGAGATCGTGCGCGCGATACGTTCGGTGGCGCGCGGGCATCGCTATCTGTCGGAGGCCATCGCCGATACGCTCGCGAACAGTCTCGACCGGCCCGCCGCCGCGCATCCGCACGAACTGCTGTCCGAACGGGAATTCCAGATTTTCTGCAAGCTCGCGTCCGGGCGGATTCCGACCGATATCGCCGAAGAGCTGAACCTGTCGGTGAAGACGGTCAGCACGTATCGCGCGCGCGTGCTCGACAAGATGCACATGACGAACAACGCGGACATGACCTACTACGCGATCAAGAACGGACTGATCGAATGAAGCCGCGAAGAACCGAGAGCATGGAACGCCACCGATGAACGCCGACTCCGCCACTGCACGCAACGAATCCGGCCGTGCGCCGCTGCGTGTGTTGCTGATCGAGGATTCGCCGCTGATTCGTCGCAGTATCGTCGAGGCGATCGACGCGTCGGGCGTGATGCAGGTGGCCGCGCATGCCGAGTCCGCCGACGAAGCGATTGCGCTGCTGGACGGCGAAGCGTTCGACGCCGTGATCGTCGATCTGCAACTGAAGGGCGGATCGAGCGTGCCCGTGCTCGCGTACATGCAGAAGGAAGGGCTGATCGACTCGACGTTCGCCGCCGTGCTGACCAATCACGCGCTGCCTGCCTATCGCGAGCGATGCGAGCAATACGGCGTGCGGCACTTCTACGACAAGTCGTTCGAGTTCGATCGCGTGATCGACGCGCTGCACGAGTATGCGCAGGCGCGTCTCGATGGGCGATAGCGTGTACAGCTAGCGGGATGGCTGTTGACGCGATGCGATAACAGAACGCTACTCGAAACGACAGCCGACGACCGCAGGGCTCACTCGGCCGTGCCGGAAGCCGCCGCCGGCTCGGGGCGGCCGCGCATGTGATTGAGCCCGGCCGCGGCCGTGAACAGCAAACCGGCGATGCTCACGCCGACCCATCCGAACAGCGGCCACACGAACGCGCCGACTGCCGACCCCGCCGCGCCGCCGATGAAATAGGCGACCATGAAGACCGTGTTGACGCGGCTGCGCGCTTCGGGTTTGAGCGCGTAGATGCGCGACTGGTTCGAAATTTGCGCGGCCTGCACGCCGACGTCGAGCACGATCACGCCGATCACGAGGCCGATGAGGCTCGTGCCCGACAGCGCGAACACGACGAACGAGATCGCTGCCAGCATGATCGACAGCGAAACGATCGCGCGCGGTCCGCGCCGGTCGGCGAACTTGCCCGCGAGCGGCGCGGCCATCGCGCCCGCCGCGCCGACGATTCCGAACAGCCCTGCTGCTTGCGGCCCGTAGTGAAACGGCGCGCCTGCCAGCAGCAGCGCGAGCGTCGACCAGAAGAGGCTGAATGCCGCGAAGAGCGCTGCGCCTGTCAGCGACGTTTCGCGCAGACCGCGCAATTCGACCACGAGATGCCACATCGAGCCGATCAGCTTGACGTAGGGGAGCGTCGAGGTCGGCTTGCTGTGCGGCAGCTTCGAGATGATGACGGCCGCGAGCACGATCAGCGCGATGATCGAGGCGGCGAATACCGCGCGCCAGCCGAAGTACTGGCCGACGAAACCGGCGGCAGTGCGCGCGAGCAGAATGCCGAGCAGCAGGCCGCTCATCACCGTGCCGACGGCCTGGCCGCGGCCCGAGGGCGGCGCGAGCTCTGCGGAGAACGGCACCGCTTGCTGTGCGATCGTCGCGAGCACGCCGATCGCGAGGCTCGCGAACACGAGCACGACGAGATTCGGCGCGGCGGCCGCGAACAGCAACGCGACGCACATGCCCGCGATCTGCAGCAGGATCAGTCTGCGCCGATCGAAGCGGTCGCCGAGCGGCGCGAGCAGCAGCATGCCGGCGGCGTAGCCGAGCTGCGTCATTGACGGCACCACGCCGATCCACGACGCGCTCTCAGGGAACGACTTGCGGAAGTCGTCGAGCAGTGGCTGGTTGTAGTAGATGTTCGCGACGGAGACGCCCGCGATCGTCGCGAGCAGCAGCAGAAGGCCGTGCAGCGAGCGTTGGGACGTGACGGTGTCGGAGGAAGATGTGGACATGTTGCGGCGGCCGGCAAGCCGCCGGCGCGAGAGAGAGTCGAGCGTGCCGATCATACCGGAGCGGGGCGGAATCTGCTGGAGGCGTTCCGTCCGCGAGCCCTACGCAGCACGCTCGCTATCCTCAATCGATCAACGTCCCCTCCGGCTCATAGAACGGATACGGCCCATCTGCTGCATCGACATACGCATGATGCGTGATCAGCCCGTTCACGCTGTCATAGCGGTGCAGTGCGAACGCCGGCGGCTCCATCATGAACGCGGACGGCGCATCGTCGCGCAGATCGAGCGCCACCTGATGCGCGGGCGCGGGCACGGCCGAAGCGATCGTGCCGCCGAAGCGCACGAACATCGGGCGATGCACGTGTCCGCAGATCACGCGCTCGACGTTCGGGTGACGCGCGACGATGGCCGCGAGCTTATCCGCCGATGTCGGTTCCAGGCGCAGTGCATCCATATGGCCGATGCCTGTCACGAACGGCGGATGATGCAGCGCGACGATCACGGGCTTGCCGCGCGCCGCGTCGAGCTGCTCTGCAAGCCATGCGAGGCGCGCATCGCACAGCAGGCCGGCACTCTCGCCCGGCACCATCGAATCGAGTGCGATCAGGCGTAGTGGAGCGCGCATGTGATCGCGCGTGGGACCGATATCGACGGCGTATTGCACGAACTCGCCGCCTGTCTGCAATTCTTTGCGGTCGCTGAACGCGTCGCGCAGCGCCTGGCGGTCGTCGTGATTGCCGACCAGCAGGTAATACGGAATTTCGAGTGTCGCAAGCAGCGACTTCAGATGCGCGTACTGTTCAGGTTCGCCCTGGTCGACGAGATCGCCCGTCATCACGACCGCGTCGGGGCGAGGATCGAGCGCGTTCAGGCGCTCGATGCAGCGCGCCAGGTGCGCTGCCGTATCGACGCGCCGATAGGCGAGCGCGCCGGGGCGTTTGATGTGCAGATCGCTGATCTGGGCTAGAAGCATGGAGAATCCTTTTCTGTTGGTGTCTGCGACGCTGGTTGTTTTTTTGCCTTTGCGCGGGCATTCGCGATGCGCCTACCGGCGCGGGTGTTGCCCCTGTGCGCGGCGGCACCTACTCTTCTTTGCCGCGGCAAAGAAGAGTAGGCAGAAGAAAGCCGCTCACACCGCCAGTGCTAGTAGTTACCCACGGGCTCTCAACTTTCCGGGGTTCTAATCAGCGTCTCGATCACGAGAAGAGAACGCCTGAATAACATACGTACCGCTACGATACGGCAGTTGATATTCCAGGCGCCTTTCAGATTGAACGATGGCCGCAGAAAATCGATCGCCGCATGAGTTGGTGTACGTACGTTTTTGCAGGCATGTGATTCACGTGACCGAGGCGCTGATTAGAACCCTGGAACGTTGAGAGCCCGTGGATAAGCGCCAAGAGGCTCGGTGTTAGCCCGCTTTCTTTGCCTACGCAAAGAAAGTAGGTGCCGCCCCGCACAGGGGCAACGCCCGCGCCGCGAGGCGCAATCGCGGATGCCAACGAAAAACGCAAGCAAACCAAAACAACCGCAAAACTCACAATAACCCAATCAGCGCTTCCTGCGCGATGGAAATGCCGACGCGCGTACCGCGCGCCAACTCAACGCGCCCCGGCACATCGACGATCAGCGCATCGGGCGCCGCATCGCGGATCGTCAAACGCGTGCGTTCGCCGAGAAACGCGGAAGCATCGACGATACCGCGCAACTGCGCGCTCTGCGGATCGGCGAGCCACGCGTCTTCGGGGCGGAAGAAGATTTCGTCACCGTGGCTCGCGCGCGTCGCGTGCATCGGCGGCAGCGGGATCATGCCGCCCGTCGTCGCGAGCATGCCGTCGCGCGCTTGGCCCGACACGCGGTTGATCGTGCCGACGAACTGCGCGACGTTGCGGTTCGCGGGACGGTAGTAGATGTCGCGCGGCGTGCCGATCTGCTCGATGCGTCCCGCGCTCATCACGACGATGCGGTCGCCGAGTTCCATCGCTTCCGCCTGATCGTGCGTCACGTACACCGTCGTGATGCCGAGCTCGCGCAACAGCGCATTCATCTCGCTGCGCAGCGTGTCGCGCAGCCTTGCATCGAGTGCCGTAAGCGGTTCGTCGAGCAGCAGCACGCGCGGCTGCGGCGCGAGCGCGCGCGCCAGCGCAACGCGCTGACGCTGACCGCCCGACAGCTGATCGATCGGCTTGTCGGCATGATCGGTGAGACGCATCATCGCGAGCAGTTCGTCGACCCGCTGGCGCGCTGCGTCCGCGTTCACGCGCTTGATCTTCAGACCATAGCCGATATTGCCGCGCACGGTCAGATTCGGAAAGAGCGCATAGCTCTGAAACACCATGCCGACCTGGCGCCTTTCGATGGGCAGCGCGGTCACGTCTTCATTGCCGAATGCGACGCGACCTCCTGCATCCGGCCGTTCGAGCCCGGCGATCATGCGCAGCGTCGTCGTCTTGCCGCAACCGGACGGGCCGAGCAGCACCAGCGTTTCGCCCGCGCCGATCGAGAGATCGAGCGGTTCGAGCACGCGCGTTCCGCGAAATGTCTTCGCGCAACGCGTCAGCGTGATAGGGATGGAGTCGAGTTTCATGGCTGTTCCGGTGCGTCCGCTTGCGTATCGGAGACGCGCGCGTTTATCTGCTTCGCGTTCCGCCTGATGCTGCGCTGGCCCGTCGCATCGACGCCGAGCCATTGCATCGCGACGAGCAGCGGCATCGTCATGATGAAAAAGAGAATGGTGTACGCGCTGCCGATCTCGATGCGCAGCGACGCATAGGTGTCGGCGAGACCGACGGGCAGTGTTTTCGTTTCGGGCGTGTGCAGCATCCACGTCAGGTTGAATTCGCCGATCGACAGCGTGACGACGGCGAGCGCGCCGGCGACGATGCCGGGCCGCACGTTCGGCAGCACGATCGTCACGAAGCGCTGGAAGAAGCCCGCGCCGAGACTCGCGGCGCCTTCTTCGAGCGTGCGCAATCCCGAGCTCGCGCACACGGCCGCGATGGCGCGCACCATGAAAGGCAGCGTGAACACCACATGCCCGACGACGATGAACGCGACGCTCGTGCGAAACATCGTGAATCCGCCGTACACGACGAGCAGCGCCAATGCTGACGCAAGACCGGGCAATGCGATCGGCAGCACGAGAAATTCCTCGATGATGCGCGAGAGGCGCGTCTCGCTGCGCGCGAGCACATAGCCTGCGGGCACGCCCGTCAGCAGCGTGACGACGAGCGTCGCGAGCGCGACTTCGAGCGAAAGGAACACGGACGCGTGATACAGCGTCCACACTTCGCCGAGCCAGCGCAGCGTGAGGCCGCTCGCGATGCCCCGAAAGTAGTTGACCGTCAGCCCCGCGAGTATCGACATCACGACGGGCACGATCAGGAACGCGCACAGGAGCAGCGTCACGAGCCATTGGCCCGCGGCGAGCCACGCGCGCAGCGAGGGCAGGGTGAACGCGCGCCTGCGGCTCGCAGGCGGCGTATCGGTAGCGTGGGCAACGGTGTTCATGCGAGTGTCTTCATCGGACGTGAAAGAGGATCAGGCCGTCGGCGCAACGGCCGAGCCGCTGATGCTGCGCGCCGCATACAGCACGACCCAGGTGACGATGCCGAGCACGATCGACAGGCCGGCCGCCGTCACCATGTTCGCGTTCAGCGTGAACTCGGTGTAGATGGTCATCGGCAGCACGTCGATGTCGGTGGCGAGCGTGAAAGCCGTGCCGAACGCGCCCATCGCCGTCGCGAAGCACACGGCGCCCGCCGCGATCAGTCCCGGCGACAGCGCGGGCAGTACGATGTCGCGCATGATCCGCCACGGCGACGCGCCGAGCGAGCGTGCAGCCTCTTCGAGCGAAGCATCGAGCTTCGTCGCCGACGCCATCACCGTCACGATCACGCGCGGAATCGAGAAGTACAGGTAGCCGAGAAAGAGCCCCGTCATCGAATAGGCGAACACCCACTTGTCGCCCGTGAGCTTGAGCGACAGCGCGCCGATCAGGCCCTGGCGTCCCGCCAGCATGATCACCATGAAGCCGACGACGACGCCGGGGAACGCGAGCGGAAACGTCAGCAGCGCGAGCAGCACGCGCTTGGCCGGAAACTCGCGGCGCGCGAGCAGCAGCCCCGAGATCACGGAGAGCGCGAGCGTCGTCGCCGTCACGGCCGCCGACAGGACGACCGTCGCTAGCAGGCTCTTCATGTAGCGCGCGTTCGCGAGCATCGCGGCGTACGTATTCAGCAGATGACCGTCGGCGCTCACTTGCACGAGCGCCGTCATCGGCAGCAGCCAGAACGCGATGAACACCGCGAGCGCCGGCGCGATCAACGCGATGCGCCAGCGCAGCGGGAACGTGATGTCGTTCAATGCATCACCTGCAGATACTGCTCGCCGAACGCCTGCTGCTTCCCGGCCATCTTCCCGAAGTCGACGGCACGCGCGCGCGCATAGTCGCTTGCGGGCAGGAACTTCGCTGCGGCATCGGCGCTCATTGCGTTCGCGCGCACAGGGCGCAGATAGGCGCTCGCCCACAGCTTCTGGCCTTCGTCCGACAGCACGAAATCGAGCACCTTTTTGCCGTTCGCGTCGTGCGGCGCGCCCTTCACGAGGCTCATCACATACGGCACTTCGATCGTGCCTTCCTTCGGAATCACGAACTCGACGTTCGCGTGATCCTTGTACTTCGCGCGATACGCGTCGAAGTCGTAGTCGAGCAGGATGGGGATTTCACCCGACAGCACGCGCGCATACGCCGTCTGCTTCGGCACGATCGGCTGGTTGGCCTTCAGCTTCGCGAACCAGTCGAGGCCCGGCTTGAAGTTGTCGAAGCTGCCGCCGAGCGCCTGATTGACAGCCACGGCGCCCGCATAACCGACGAACGCGCTCGACGGATCGAGGTAGCCAATCATTCCCTTGTATTCGGGCTTGAGCAGGTCGGCCCACGAGCGCGGCACGGGCTTGCCTTCGAGCGCGTCCTTGTTGACGAAGAAGCCGAGCGTGCCCGAGTGGATCGCGAACCAGTAGCCTTGCGGGTCTTTCAGGTTCGCGGGGATGTCGTTCCAGTGTGCGGGCTTGTACGGCGCGATCACGCCCTTGTCCTTCGCCTGGAACGCCGACGACACGCCCAGATACACGACGTCGGCCACGGGGCTCTTCTGCTCGGCCATCAGCTGGGCGATCGCCTGGCCGGAGTTCTTGTTGTCGAACGGCACGTGAATGCCCGTCTTCTGCTGGATCGCGTTGATCTGGCTCGCCCAGTCGGCCCATTCGGGCGGGCAGTTGTAGCAGATCGCGGTTTCGTCGGCGCGCGCGACGGATGGCGCGGCCAGCGTCAGCACGAACGACGATGCAGCCAGTGCGGCGCGCGCAACGCGCAACGCTGCGGTACCGATGGAGGAACGGCGGTTCACGGCAGGTCTCCCGAAGGTGGAAAGAAAATTGTTCTGAAGGCGGCGGCGCTTGCGGTGGTGCTCGTATCCGGGCGTCACGCGAACGAGCGCGCGTTGCGGTTCGGCGATGCGCCTGCCAGGTCGGAGATCGCGGCGATCGTCGCGCCTTCGCGCAGCGTGTGCGGCAAGGTCAGCGACAGCGACGGCGCGCGCAACGCGTCGTCGAAGCCTGCGGGCTGCGTGCCGTCGAGGCGTGCGATCAGCCGGCGCCACGCGGCGCAGCCGATCTCGCGATTCGGCGCACAGACGCTCGCAAGCGGCGGCGACAGCAACTCGCCCATCGCGAGACCGTCGAAGCCGAGAATCGACATGTCGCCGGGTATCTCGAAGCACGCGCGGCGCAGGCCGCG
This sequence comes from Paraburkholderia diazotrophica, assembly GCF_900108945.1. Lineage (GTDB taxonomy): Bacteria > Pseudomonadota > Gammaproteobacteria > Burkholderiales > Burkholderiaceae > Paraburkholderia > Paraburkholderia diazotrophica. The sequence goes on from NZ_FNYE01000034.1 coordinate 80,219, forward strand.
CATCACGACCATTGCGAGCAGATCGTTTGAGCAGAAGAGGGCGGTGGGGCGATTCGGGCCCGTCGTCAGATGGTTGAGGACGGAGGGCGCGAGCTCGTCCGCGTTGAAATCGATTTCGAGCGCGGGCGCGGGCGCGAGGCCCGCCTGCTGCATCGCCTGCACGTAGCCGAGATGGCGCAGACGCGCGCGGTCCGACGCGGCGAGCGTGCCCGCGAGCATCAGGATGCGGCGATGGCCGTGCGCGATCAGCATGCGCACGCCGTCGTAGGCGGCGAGCCGGTTGTCGACGGACACGGACGGGCGGCGCACCGTATCGTTGTGCATCAGCACGTACAGCATGCCGTCGCGGTCGAGGTCGTCGAGGAGGGGATGCGTGTCGGCGTCCGCGACCGTCAGGATCAGCCCTTCGACGCGCTGTTCGCGCAACGTCTCGATGGCGTGACGCTCGCGGTCGGTGTCGTACTGCGTCGTCATCAGCATCAGCCGGTAGCCTTGCGCGGACGCGAGTTCGTCGATGCCTTGCAGGCATTCCGCGAAAACGGGGTTGGCGAGCGTCGGCAGCACGACGCCGATCAGGCGCGAGCGCTCGCCGCGTAACTGACGGCCGAGCGGGCTCGGGCGGAAGTTGAGGGCGTCGATCGACTGGCGCACTTTTTCGAGCGTGACGGGATTGACGGTGTGCGGCGCGTTGATCGCGCGCGAGACGGTCGCGATCGAAAAGCCCGCGTGGGCGGCGACATCCTTGATCGTGGGTGTCATCGTCTGGGTTCCCCTTGGTGGCGCTGTAGCGCAAGCCGTATCGACCGGCGTGCGCTGTTGTAAACGTTTTCGTCGGCGGATTATCGGGAACGTTTGTGACGGGTCGATGAACGCAACCGGCGCGCGGAGAACTGGGGTATGCGCCCCTTTGGTCAGGGTGCGGCGCGATGGTAGAATCGCGTCCGCCCTGCCGGGGTGATGAAATTGGTAAACATAGCGGACTTAAAGCATTGAGTGCCCAGCCGGAAACGGCCGGTGCAGAACCCTTCAAATTCGGCGAAACCCCTGACCCGCGCAATGCGCGTTCGAGGCGACGCCGAGCCAAGCCGGTTTTTCTTCCTGCCGACGTCGGGACGGAAGGAGCCGGAAGGTGTAGAGACTAGACGGGGGGCGCCTAAGGCGATGGGCGTGCAATACGCGCATCGCGATGGCGAAGGCATAGTCCAGCGCACGAACGTGGCTGCCGACCGTTGTCGATTGATGTCGATTGTGGTCGAGGCAGACGGCGTCGAAAGACGTAGTGTGACGAAAATCCGCCGCTTAACAGCTTGCCGGTTCGAGTCCGGTCCCCGGCACCACCGACTATCCCAATGGTTCCCAATATCTACCAAAATCCCGATAAGTTAAGGCTTGGGTGAGTGGTCTAGCTGCGGTTTCCCAACATTTCCCATTGACACCCCGTCAAAAAGGAGGGGCATCGTCGGGGGCATCTCTACAGGATCTTGAAGCCAGGCGCCAAGCCGAAATTCGAGACGGTCAACAAGCTTATGCAGGCGCTCGGCATCAACGAGAAGATCCCGTACACCGGTGACACCTGTCGCAAAACCGGTCGTCATCGAACGCTGCCCGTCAACTCCAGAAGGCACTCTGTCTCCACCGCCCTATTGAGGGCTTGTAATTTCAAGATTTACGCCGTTGGTTTGTCTGGCTCGCGTGAGGCGGTACTGCACAAACCGCTGGAATGGGGCCTCGATGAATCTATAAGAGAGATCGCTGCAGATTGCGATTGAAGTGGTAGCGATGGCAAGGCCAATCACAATATGACCAAGATCGGCCTGCAGTCCAATCGACCGTACTAACACCTCGTTCGTAACGAGAAAGATTGGTAGATGGCAGAGGTAAATAGAATACGAACGCTCTCCAATCCAGATCAGCGGAGCAACAATCCGATAACGGGAATAGCTATTTCCCGAAAGTGCCGACACAAGGCACAGGAGTGCCCCCGCAGCTGCCGCGGGAAGTACGAATGGTTGAGGCAGGTGCGTTGGTGACGAGGCGCATACGAGAACGCCAAGCATCAGCATTGTGATGCACGCAACAGGGTGCAGCGATAGTTTCGGCAGGCTTCCGCCCTTACCCAGAACCAGGAATGTAGCGGCTCCCAATGCGAATGCCTGCATTCGAAAAGCCCACGCGATCGAAAAGCTGGGAGCGGGGAACGCTGACATGATGATCGCTGCGATAAGCATCAATCCAACGGCCCATTTCCTTCCAACCGCGACAATCAGCAGCATAAGCGTTGCGTAGAGTTGCCACTCGAGAGAAAGCGACCAGGTGACGCCATTGAAATCAGCGCTTCCGCATGCAGCAATCTGATGCTGCACGCAGTATGACCAGTATGCATTGGAGACACCCAACAACGCTGCTGCTCCACTGACGGCCGCCTTGCGCGGGTCGGCCCCAGCACTGTGCGACGCTATTGCGGCGACGCACACCGATATTGCGACCCAGAACACGACAGCAGGGAAAAGCCTGCCAAGACGCCGGACCCAGAATGCTATTGATGCCTGTTTGATGGAAGCGGAGTGCCGCAGATCCCGCAGGAACGAGTGGCATATCAGCAGTCCCGATATGGCGAAGAAGATGTCCACCCCCGTCCAGAACGAAAAATGTTCAAACAACCTGGAGTATGCATCGGGAGTCGGAAGCCTGTTGCGGTAGTGCTGCATCATCACAAGGATGATCGCTACGGCACGAAGGCACTGCAGGTCGTTATTTTTGCTCGTCAACATCGGCGGAAGTGGGAGGGCTCTGCAGGAGAGCGTCGCGCGCGGAGTCTACATCATTTCGCACGGCCATGCGGTTTGGTGGCTTGGGGCCGCCCGCGCGCTTCGCCACTGGCCTGGCGTCGCGCTTATCTATTGCTTCTCCTCGCACCGGCTTTCGTTCGGGCGCAAAACTCTACGAGCCGCTGTAAACCACCTTACCGTCCATGAAGCCCGCGCCCGTGACGAACGGGCATGGCGAGACGTGAACCGTTCGTCTACAGTATGTGGCGCTGCGCCTCAACAACCACGGAGAAAGCAGGATGCTACTGATCGGCATGATGGATTTACCGTACGTCCGACGCGTCGCCATTTCGCTTGCCGTCCTCGGCCTGCCGTTCGAGCACCGCAGCGTGTCGGTGTTCCGGCACTTCGACGAGTTCGCGAAGGTCAATCCCGTAGTCAAGGCGCCGACCTTCATCGCCGACGACGGCACGATGCTGATCGATTCGTCGCTGATTCTCGACTATCTGGATCAACTGAGCACGCCGGAAAAATGCCTGATGCCCGCCGAAACGGCCACGCGCGCGCAGGCACTAAGCTTGATCGGTTTCGCGCTCGCCGCTTGCGAGAAGACGATGCAAAACGTCTACGAAGTGAATCTGCGGCCCGCCGAGCGACAGCATCAGCCGTGGATCGAGCGCGTGCAGAAACAGCTTTTCGCCGCCTACGATTATCTGGAGCAAGCAATCGAGGGCCACAACGCAAACGGCTGGCTGTTCGGCGACCGGCTGATGCAGCCGGACATCACATTGGCCGTCGCGTGGCGGTTCCAGCAGTACATGTTGCCGGGCCTCGTCGATCCGGAGCGCTATCCCGCGCTGTCCGCGTTTTCGGCGCGAGCCGAGGCGCTGCCGCAATTCGTCGCCGCGCCGCTCGAATGACCGTTCGCGCGCGGCCGGACAACGCTTTGCCGCGCGTACCCGGATTGTTCTAATCCGGCGACAACTATCTTCGCGTTTGGCTCATTTATCTCTAACTATCGGCTCTCTACAATCCATCCATCGAAACAGGTATGCAGAACGGCGCCGCGAGAAACACACGGCGCCATGCGATGGAGAAGGCCATGAGAGCGATCATCGAACGACAGCTTTATCACCCGGCAGTGGTGCTGCCGATGGTGTCGCTCATCCAGATCATGGTGCAGGTGGATTTCAACCTGAGCCAGGCCGGCTTCGTCGTCGCGACGCAGGGCGCGCGCGCTGCGTTGCAACGCTCGCGCGAACTCCTTTGCTCGCTCCATCACTGCGACGCGTGACCTTCCGCGCTCGCGGGACGAATCGTTCTGGCTGGCTTTCAAAAGGATTCGCGACCACGCACTTCGAATGACGCGAGGCAGGCGTAAGATGACCGACTCGACACGCGTTTCGGGAGATCCGCCATGCCACAGCACTTCGACGCCGTTGTGATCGGCACGGGACAGGGCGGCTCGCCGCTTGCCGTGCGGCTTGCCAAAAGCGGCCGCAAGACGGCCGTGATCGAGCGCGAGAAATTCGGCGGCACCTGCGTGAACGTCGGCTGCACGCCGACCAAGGCGTATGTGGCGAGCGCCCGTGCCGCGCATGTCGCGCGCCATGCCGCCGACTACGGCGTGCGCGTGGCAGGCGAAGTCACCGTCGATCTCGCGCAAGTGAAGGCGCGCAAGGACGCGATCATCGGACAATCGCGCGACGGCGTCGAACACTGGCTGCGCAACACGAAGAACGTCACCGTTTTCAAAGGGCATGCGCGCTTTACGGGCCCCCATGCGCTCGCGATCACCGATCCCGGCAACGGCAACGCGCTCGCCGAACTGCAGGCCGACGACATCTTCATCAATACGGGCACGCGCGCCGTCATTCCGCAGATCGACGGCATCGAGCGCATCCGTTATCACACGAACTCGACGCTGCTCGAACTGACGACGTTGCCGGATCATCTGGCGATCGTCGGCAGCAGCTATATCGCGCTTGAATTCGCGCAGGTGTTCCGCCGTTTCGGCAGCCGCGTGACGGTGATCGCGCGTGGCAATCGCGTGCTGACGCGCGAGGACGAGGACTTCGCGCGCAACGTGCAGGACGTGCTTGCGCGTGAAGGCGTGGAATTCCGATTCGGCGGCGAACCGTCGCGCGTCGAGACATTGCGCGCGGATGGCGACGGCGTGCGCATCTTCTTCGGCGCCGATGCCGCGCCGCTCGAAGCGTCGCATGTGCTCTTCGCGACAGGCCGCCGCCCGAACACCGATGACCTCGGCCTCGATGCCGCGGGCGTCACGGTCGACCGCCACGGCACGATTGCCGTCGACGGTCAGTTGCGCACGGGCGTGCCGGGCATCTGGGCAATCGGCGACGTGAACGGGCGCGGCGCGTTCACGCACACATCCTATGACGACTACCAGATCGTGTCGGCGAATCTCTTCGATGGCGGCAAGCGCAGCGTCGACGACCGGATCATGGCGTATGCCGTGTTCGTCGATCCGCCGCTTGCGCGCGTCGGCATGTCGGAGAGCGACGTGCGCAACGAGGGCCGCGACGCGCTGGTCGCGACCATGCCGATGACGCGCGTCGGCCGCGCGCGCGAGAAGGGCGAGACGCAGGGCTTCATGAAAGTGCTCGTCGACAGGCAGTCGAAGCAGATACTCGGCGCGACGATCCTCGGCGTCGACGGCGACGAGGCGATCCACACGTTCATCGACATCATGACGGCGCGCGCGCCGTACACGACGCTGCAATTCGCGATGCACATCCATCCGACGATCAGCGAGCTGATCCCGACGCTGCTCGACGGTCTCGCGCCTTTGAAGTGAGGCCGGCCATGCAGCTTCGAATCGGCAATCTGTTCAGCGTCGACAATCGTGAGATCAGGCGCGGCAGCGAAGAGCGGGTCGACGTGCTCGTGACGGGGCAGCGTCTGAACGTGGAGCGGATCGTGTCGATGGGGCACGTGAGCCCCGAAGGCTTCTGGTACGACGACTCGCGCGCCGAATGGGTCGTGCTGCTGTCGGGCGCGGCCGTGCTCGAATTCGAAGAAGACGCGACGTTGCACGACATGCGGCCCGGCGATTATGTGCTGATCGAGCCGCATTGCCGGCATCGCGTCGCGTGGACGCATGTCGAGCAGCAGACTGTTTGGCTCGCGATTTATCACGAGCCGTGAGCACGATGCCACAACGCCCCGCACACCCCTCCCGCATCGGCCTGATTTCCGACACGCACAATCTCGTGCGTCCCGAAGCATTGGCGCATCTCGCCGGATGCGACGCGATCGTTCATGCCGGCGACATCTGCAATCAGACGGTGCTCGATGCGCTCGCACAGATCGCGCCGTTGACGGTCGTGCGCGGCAACAACGACATCGGCGAATGGGCCGCATCGATTCCAACGCACGCGACGCTCATCGTGCAGCAGGTGAAGATTCTCGTCGTCCACGATCTCGCCGATGTGCCCCGCAATCTGCACGACGACGATGTGCGCGTCGTCGTGACAGGGCACTCGCACAAGCCGCTGATCGCCGAACGCGATGGCGTGCTGTTCGTCAATCCCGGCAGCGCGGGGCCACGGCGGTTCAAGCTGCCGATCTCGGCTGGCATGTTGACGATCGATGGCGCGCGCGTCGAAGCCACGCTGCACATGCTGACGACATAAGAAAACGGGTCAGCGGAAGCTGACCCGTTTCGTGTGCATCCGCTGTTCGGACGATGCAGTCAAGCGTCAGGCGCGCGCGGTCGCAGTTGCTGCATACGCTTCTTCGATCTCCGCCGCTTCGCGTTCGCCGCGCAGCACGGCATGCGCTTCGGCGCGCGTGGCCACGCACGGGCCCGAGCCGAGCAGCGGCTTGCGAGCCGTCTCGCGCAGCGCGATCACCGACACGATACCAATCAGCGATGCGCCCATCAGATAGTACGCGGGCATCATCAGATTGCCGGTGCGATCGACGAGCCACGCAGCAACGAGCGGCGTCGTGCCGCCGAACAGCGATACCGACACATTGAAGCCGATCGCGAGCGCGCCATAGCGGATCTTTGTCGGAAAGAGTGCGGGCAGCGACGACGGCATCACACCCGTGAACGTCGACAGCAGTGCGCCGAGAATCAGCAGCCCGCCAAACACGGGCAGCACCGCGCCCGTGCGGATCAGCAGCAGCGCCGGAATCGACAGCAGGAACAGACCCACGCAGCCGAGCAGCATCACCGGCTTGCGGCCGATCCGGTCCGACAGGTGGCCTGCGTAGAGCGTCATCGGCATCATCAGCACCATCACGGCGAGCACGAGGAACAGGCCGTGCGATTCGTTGAAGTGCAGCGTCGCGGACAGATAGCTCGGCAGGTACGACAGCGCCATGTAGTCGGTGACGTTGAAGATCAGCACGAGGCCCACGCATTGCAGAAGCGGCTTCCACTGCTGCGCGAGCAGTTCCATGAACGTCTGCTTCGGCCGCGACT
>NZ_FNYE01000082.1 GCF_900108945.1 Paraburkholderia diazotrophica
TCGGCAGGTTCCTTGCGCGAGACATACCCCTTGAAGCGGACAAGCTTGATGTATTGATCAGCTTTGTGTTCCGCGAGACTATAAGGGCCGGTGCCGACGAGTTTCGTTAGTTGGTCCCCTTTGATATAGCCCTTCGGCACGACAACCGCTGCTGACACTTGAATGGCGAGAAGCGACAAAAGCGGCGTGTACGGTTCTCGAAGTCTGATCGTGACGGTATGATCGTCGGTGGCGTCGATGCGCTCGATATGGGGCGCGGCGTCCTTGCCGAAAGTCGCTACAGCCTCCCATCGCCTGAGCGACGCGGCGACATCTTCTGCGGTCATCTTCGAGCCGTCATGAAAGACGACTCCTCTGCGGACCGGAATCGCATACGCCAAGCCGCCGGCGCTGATTTTCGGCATGCTTTCGGCAAGCAGCGGGCGCACCTTCCAGCGCGAATCGAAGGTGAAGAGCGTCTCGAAGATGTGTTCGCTTGGCGCTGCGACCACGTCCGCCGTCGTAATCATCGGATCGAGCGTCGGTGGCTCACCGATGATTGCGTCGGTAACGATGACGGTCTTATCACTCTGCGCGGGGCTGGGCTGCGAGCAGAACACTGCTGCGATGGCTAATGCGCCCAATGCGCCCCGCCCTAGCGCCTCTCTTGTGCTTCCCATGTTGACGTCTCCGTTATTTATAAATAGACGGCGATCCAAGGCTACTAGCATCAAGTTGTGTCTCAATCAGAGATCGAAACCTTCACTGCGGACAGCGTCACGCCTATTTTTAGTAACCCTTAATATACCGATCATTGCAACAGGTCGGTGACGTGCATCACCATGCGCATCGATCATGGTCCATTCACCGCTCGACGCTCGGTGCACCGGCAGGCTTCGTCGCCTCGCGCCTCTCATCCAACCACTCCTCGACGCCGCGCTTGACTACCAGTTAGCGGCACCGCGAGGACTGACGAATTGGTGACTCGACCTGCAAGACCTGCCTGCACGGATTCTTCACTCATTGCCCTGCTCTTCTCACCAATTGAACGTGTGCTGCAAAGTACAGCGGCCCATCGACGGTTTCGGCGACGTCGCATGCTGATCTTGATTGATACTTGCGCTCATCGACGCGGTGCCCGTTCGGACATTGGGCGCTGCCAGATGTATCAGAGCGTGGCTGATGTTTATCTACTTGCTCACAGGAGTGCCGGACAGTGAACGCCGTAAAGTCTTGGGCGAGCGTTCGCAAGTGATGGCGACGCCCCCGCACGCACTCGTGGCTCGGCAACTTTCGCACGGAGGGGACGAGCTCCAGTCTGCACGTCCCTCCAGTTTCACTGCAGCTTCACTGAACTACGCGGAGTTCGCGAGGAAGCGTCGTGAGTCGCTCCGACCCGGATTCGGTGACCAACATCGTTTCACTAAAAGATATGCCGTTGGCATTCACGACCATATGAAAGATCATTCCGGCCTGAAGAACCCATGTATCGTTTGCCATGAAATCACACACTTCCCACTCACCCGATACAGGCGGGAATCCGATGCCCAACGAGTAACCAATCCGCGGGAGGTACGATTTTCTCAGTCCCGCTTTTAACACCGGCTGCCGCACTGCAGCGTCAACGTCGCCCGAGACGGCACCGTGCTTCATTAACTGAAAGGCACGATCCTGGCAGGTAATCAGTAGTTCAGACACCCTCAGAATTTCGTCCGAAGGCTTGCCCATGATCGCCGTTCGCATCAGTGCGGCGTGATACCGGTTTATCGATCCGGTTATCTCGAACTTAAGAAGGTCACCAAGCTCGATAACCTTGTCCGTTGGCGTGGAATGACCTCTACGAATCCGATCGCCCGACGAGACGTAGTTCGGTAAGCTTTGGTATTCTGTACCGGCCAAAATCTGCTGTTCTTGGATCGCTGCGGCGATTTCAAGTTCTGTTTTTCCGACAGCTAGAGCTTCCAGCCCTGCTTTCAAGCCGATATCGACAGTCCTTGCGGCGCGACGAGCGTATTCGATCTCTTGTGGGGACTTGATGAGTCGTACACGATTGACGAGGCCCGAAGCGTCGATCAGTGTGTTTGACTCGGCGGTCGCGCTGATTTTTTCATAGTCCCGAACCGGCAGATTGAAACAGCTCTTTTCAACGCCAATTGCCCGGTTGGCGCCCGTCCAGCCCAATTCCTTTAGCCATTTTCCCGTTACGACAGCTGGATCTTCGGTATCGAGGTATACCGCTTGACGATCTATTTCGAGCCACGAAAACACATCTGCATGCAGGCGTTCTGACTCCCGCACTAGCAGTAGCGGCTCACCTTCCGCCGGGACGAACAACACTTGATATGCGAAATACCCTGATGTATGAAAGCCAGCGAGATAGCAGATGTTGTGAGGTGAATGAACCAGGAGCCCAATCAAATTGCGATTTTGGACCTCGTTTTGAACTTTCGCCAGTCTACGCCGGTACTCCTCGGTCGTGAATGCTACATTTGTTCCAGCCACTTTCTTCTCCTTATGCCAAATACATTCAATTTTTCGCCTATCGGTCCGCATGGCGCGCTAGCGCGCCGTATTCCGAAGGCCTAACGAAATGGTCCGAACGCCGGTTCGATCAGCCCGCTCCAGCTACTGCCTTAACGGGCGTCACCGTGGACGACCTATTGGAAACGACGAGCTCTTCCATCCGGATACATGCGGCCTGATGCCCGGCAGTCTCGACTGGCGCCAGCGGTGGTACCACTTCGCCGCAGCGTTCAATAGCATAAGGACAGCGCGTTCGGAATACGCAGCCCGATGGCGGCGATAGAGGGCTCGGAATGTCACCGGCCAGGATTTGGCGACCGCATCGGTGAGCCGGGTCAATGGTTGGAATGGCCGAGAGCAACGCCCGCGTATAGGGATGTGCAGGCGTACCGTAGACCGTCTCGCTCGGCCCAGTTTCGGCAACCCTCCCGAGATAGAGCACCACCATTTCGTCGCAGAGATATTCAACGACACTGAGATCGTGTGCGATGAAAAGAATCGTCAGGCCACGTCGGTCACGCAAGTCCTGCAACAGGTTGAGAATCTGCGCTTGAACTGACACATCGAGCGCCGATACGGATTCGTCAGCGATAAGGAACTCCGGCTCAACCGCAAGCGCGCGTGCAATTCCGATGCGCTGGCGCTGCCCGCCGGAAAACTCGTGCGGGTAACGCGACAGATGATCGGCTGAGAGCCCCACCTCTTCCAGCAGTCCTGCGGCAATATCGTCGCGTTCGCGAGGGCTGCGGCCGATGCCGTGCGCAATCAGCGCCTCGCCGATTATCTGCCGGATGCGCATGCGCGGATTGAAGCTGGAAAACGGATCCTGAAAAATGATCTGCATTCGTTTACGCATGGCTTTGAGCGAGCGTGCGTCGAGGCGAGTGATATCTACACCATCGAAAACCACCTTCCCGGCCGTCGGCTCGATCAAACGCAGAAGACAACGCCCGAGCGTCGTCTTGCCGGAACCCGATTCACCCACGAGCCCCATCAGCGATCCACGGCGCACGTCAAATGAAACATCGCTCAGCGCCCGCACATCACCCGCAGACGTATGGAAAACCTTCGTCAGCCCTTCAACGCGGAGTAGCGTCTCCGCGGATCCGATATGTATTGAACTCATGCCTGCTCCCTCGTTTTCCAGCATCGCGACAGATGCGCCGGGCCGCACGACTCAAGCTTCACCGGCTCACCGCATTTCACCTCCGCCAAGCCGCACCGCGTCTGGAATGGGCAACCGGGTGACAGGTTGTACAGCGATGGCACCGACCCGGGAATGGCTGTCAGTCGCCGGCGCCGGCCTTGCTCGTCGCGTTCCTGATTGGCCTCGGGGATCGAGGCGAGAAGTCCAAGGGTATAGGGATGGTTCGGACGCTCGAACAGGCTCCGTACCGGGGCCTGTTCGACGGCGACACCGGCATACATCACTGCAACTTCATCGGCGATCTCGGCGACGACACCCATGTCATGTGTGATGAACAGGATCGACATGCCGATCTCGCGTTGAAGCCTGCGCATAAGGTCGAGAATCTGTGCCTGTACCGTAACGTCCAGCGCCGTCGTCGGTTCATCGGCGATCAGTAACGACGGTTCGCAAGCCAGCGCCATCGCTATCATGACGCGCTGACGCATCCCTCCGGACATATGGTGAGGATAGTCGTCTACCCGCCGCTCGGCGCCGGGAATCTCGACCAGGCGCAGCAGCTCGATCGCCCGCTTGCGCGCATCGGCTTTGTTTGTTGGCAAGTGCAGCCGGACCATTTCTGCAATTTGCTCGCCGACAGTTAGCAGCGGATTCAGCGAACTCATCGGCTCCTGAAAGATCATCGAGATCTCCTTGCCTCGGATCTTTCTCATAGCGCGGTTGTTAGCCCTGGCGAGATCGATTATTGACCCATCCGAAGCTCGGTAGAGTATGCGACCGTCGACCACGCGACCGGGCGCCTTGAGGAGGCCCATGATCGACAGCGAGGTGACCGACTTGCCGGATCCCGATTCGCCGACGAGCGCGAGCGTCTTGCCCTTCTTGAGCGTGAAACTGACGTCGCGAATCACCTTCGCGATCCGACGCTTATAGACGAAATGCGTGCTCAGCCCGTCAACATGCAGCACATCGTCGCTTGCCATCGTCATATCGCCCGCTCTGGATAGATTATCCTTGGAGTCGACGGCAGCCAGATTGTGAAGAACGAGTTCAGACACTTCTAGAGCTCCTTCGAGAGGTTCGGGTCCAGCGCATCCCTGAGACCGTCACCGACGATCTGCAGCGCAAGTACGCAGAGCGTGATCGCGATCCCTGGATAGAGGATCATCCATCCGGCGGTCGAAACGTACTTGCTTCCGGCATTGATCATCGTGCCCCAGGTCGGCGTTGACGGATCGACCCCCACACCAAGGAATGAAAGGCCGGCTTCGGCGAGCATCGCATAGGCGAAGGTGAATGTTGCTTGCACAACCAACGGCGAGACTATATTGCGTAGCACGTGAATGAGAAGAATGCGCCAGGTCGAGGTGCCGAGCGCGCGCGCCGCTTCCACATAAGTAAGCTCGCGAATAACAAGGGTCGAGGCGCGCGCGACTCGGGCAACGCGCGGCGTGTAAACGATGGACAGGGCGATGATGACGTTGAGTACCGACCCGCCGAGCGCGGCGACGAGCGCGATCGCAAGCAAAATGTCCGGAAATGCCATCATCGCATCAACCACTCGCGAGACCGGTGTATCGAGACGTCGGAAAAAGCCCGCGAGCAAGCCGAAAAAGACGCCGAAGAGTGACGAAAACAGCGAGACCAATATCCCAACCATCAGCGAAACGCGCCCCGCGAAGACCACGCGAGAAAAAATATCGCGCCCATATTCGTCGGTTCCCAACCAATGTACGCCGCCCGGAGGCTGTAATCGGCTGAGGATCGCCAGCTTGTTGGGGGCGAACGGGGCTATCCACGGCGCAAGCGCGGCAGCGAGCGCGATGACGGTAAGGATTACAAGACCGATGGCCACCGAGTGACGCTGCGCCATCAATCTGATGAGGCCGATCTCGGCCGGGGGAAGAGAAGCAGTTGCCATGATCAGTATTTCACTCGCGGATCGATCGCCAGATAAAGCATGTCGATTAAGAGATTGATGAGCACATAGATCCCCGCCATTACGACGAGCACGCCCTGTATGACAGGATAGTCTCGCCTAAGCACCGCGCCTACGACCAGGGATCCCACGCCAGGCAGATTGAAGACGCGCTCAGTGACAATGGCACCGGAGATAAGAAGCGCGAATGTGAGTCCGACCACAGTGACGATTGGGATCATTGCATTCTTCAAGGCATGCTTGACCAGCACGCGCCACTCGCTCATGCCCTTGGCTCGTGCCGTGCGCACGTAGTCGTCATTGAGCACATCGAGCATCGCAGCTCGAGAAAAGCGGATTATGAGAGCAGAATTGACGAGACCAAGCACGATCGAGGGCAGCGCGAGATAGCGCAATCGTTCGAGGAAGGTCGCATCAGGTGCGCCGAAGCCAGAGACGGGGAACCATCCAAGGTGCGTCGCCAAGTACTGCTGAAACATCAGCCCGAGCCAAAAGCTCGGCACTGAGGCGGACAGCATCGCGGTCGAAAGCGCCCCTTGATCGAATAGCGTACCGCGCTTATAGGCCGAAAGCACTCCAACCGGCAACGCGATAACCACCGCAATGATGATCGAGAATAGCGTCAACAGTGTCGTCGGTTCCGCACGTTCGACAATGACCTGTCGCACCGGCTCATTGAAGAAGATCGAGCGACCGAGATCGCCCGTGGCCATCTGTCCGAGAAACGAAACATATTGGGCGGCAATCGGCTGATCGAGACCCATCTGTTTGCGCAGAGCGGCGATGTCCGCCAGCGTGGCATCGGGACCCAGCATGAGCGCCGCCGGATCTCCAGGGGCGAGTCGAACAATAACGAACACCGTGGTGAGCACGATGAACATCACCACGATCATGCCGAGAAAGCGTTTGGCAATGTAAGTGGTCAAGGGATGTCCTCCTAGGAAGCGAACCAGGGCGCTAGTCGCATCGCCCGGCTGCCAGGTTAGGTATTACTTGCTGACTTTGGCATTCCAGAAAACGGGCCACCCGATTTTTGGAACACCGGTCATCTTGCGGTTCACTGCAGCGAGCCACGCGAACGAGCCGACCTTGTAGTAGGGCAACTGTTCCCAGACGAGCTTCTGCACCTGAGCAAACGCTTGCTCGCGCTGCTTCTCGTCAGCTGTCTTGAGGAAGGTGTCCCAAATCTTTCTCTTTTCAGGCGTATCCCAGCCCATGGGTGATGACGGGTCATAGGCGCCATAAGTGGCCGGCTCAGGATTGAAGAACGCGTGCGTGATGAAGATGTCCCAGAGCTTCGGGTTCCCGCGACGCTGTGTGAGCGTCGCCCAATCGACCACGTCGAGTTGAACCTTGAAGCCGGCCTCTTCGAGGCAC
>NZ_FNYE01000092.1 GCF_900108945.1 Paraburkholderia diazotrophica
TCTATCACGAACTCGGGCGCACCGCGCTCGTGATCCTCGTGAGCCAGGGCGCGAATACGTTTCTGGTCGCGCTCTTCACGTTCTATATCCTGTGGAGGCTGGTCACGCGGCATCTCGCGGCGATCGCGCGTACTGTCAGCGATTACGATTTTCACGAGCCGCCGCGGCCATTCGTCCTTCGGCGTACGCCGCCGCGCGAGGCGGACGAACTCGACCGCGTGGTGTCGGCGTTCAACGCGATGGGCATGCGCCTGCATCGCGCGTATCTCGACGAGCGCGAGGCGGCCGTCGAGCGCGAAGCACGGCGCTCGGCCGAAGCGGCAAACCGCGCGAAAGGCGAATTCCTCGCGAATCTCAGCCACGAACTACGCACGCCGCTCAACGGCATTCTTGGCTATGCGCAGATTCTCGGGCGCGACAGCACGTTGAGCGTGCGTCAGCGCGATGGTGTCGCTGTGATCCAGCAAAGCGGAGAACATCTGCTGACGTTGATCGACGAGACACTCGATTTCGCGAAAGTCGAAGCGGGCAAGCTGCGCTTCGAGATCTGCGATGTGCCGCTCGCAGGTCTCGTCGATACGATACGCGAGATCATTGCGGTGAAGGCCGAGCAGAGACGGCTTGCGTTCGCATGCGCGGTGGCGGCCGATGCCCCGCCCGGTGTGCGCGCCGACGAGCGCCGCTTGCGCCAGGTGTTGCTCAATCTGCTGTCGAACGCCGTGAAATTCACCGACCAGGGCAGCGTGCGCCTGCATATCGGACGAAGTGCAAGCGGTGCGGTCCGCTTCGAAGTGCACGACACGGGCATCGGCATTCACGCGGAACATCAGGAGAAGATATTCATGCCGTTTGAGCAGGCGAGCGGTGCGGAACGGCGTGCGGGCGGCACGGGCCTCGGCCTTGCGATCACCCGGCAGTTCGTTCGCGCGATGGGCGGCGAGGTGCACGTCGAAAGCGAAGTGGGCCGCGGCAGCGTGTTCTGGTTCGAACTGCCGGCGTCGCTCGTCGAACGGCCCGCGTCGCGCGCGCCCGTTCCTGCGTCGGTCGTCACGGGCTACGAAGGTCGGCGTCTGAAGGTGCTCGTGATCGATGACGTGCAGGTCAATCGCGCTGTCGTCGTCGAACTGCTGGAGCGCATCGGCTTCGATACCGTCGAGGCCGACAACGGCCGCGACGGCATCTCGATCGCGCAGGCGGAGCGTCCCGATCTGATCCTCACGGACATCGTGATGCCGGGCATCGACGGTCTCGAAGTGACGCAGCGTCTGCGCGCGATGCCCGAATTCGCGCACCTGCCGATCATCGCGGTATCGGCGACGCCGTTCGGCGTGGATGGCGCCAGGAGTCTCGACGCGGGTGCGAATGCTTTCATCGCCAAGCCGGTGAATTTCGATCTGCTGCTCGCACGCATGGCGGATTTGCTCGACATCACATGGACTCAAGCTGCCGTGTGGACGGAAGTCGTGCCCGATAGCCCGTTGACGTTTCCCGCCGCGATGTCCATCGATGCAATGAACGAACTGCATCAGCTCGCGCGCGACGGCAACATGCGCGGCATCGTTCAGTGGGCGGAACGCATTGCGGCAAGCGATCCGGCGCATGCGGCGTTCGCCGCGCGGCTGCATCAACTGGCGCGCGCGTACCAGTCGAAGGCGATCCTGCAGCTCGTTGAGCGGCACCTGGAGGGGGACACTGCAACATGAGCCATCTCGCCGCTTCGGCTGCACATACGGATACCGTCCTGATCGTCGACGATACGCCCGCGAACCTCGGCGTGGTCGTAGACAGTCTCGAAGCGCGCGGCATTCGCGTGCTGGTGGCGCTCGACGGTATCGAAGCGCTGGAGCGCGCGGCTTTCTCGCAGCCCGACCTGATTTTGCTCGACGTGAAGATGCCGGGTATCGACGGCTTCGAGACGTGTCGCCGTCTGAAGCGCGATGAACGCACGCGCGATATCGCCGTGATCTTCATGACCTCGCTGACGGGCAACGAGGATCGCGTCGAGGGCTTTTCGGCGGGCGGCGTCGATTACGTGACCAAGCCGTTGCGCGTCGACGAGACGCTGGCGCGCGTCGGTGTGCATCTCGAGCTGCGCGCCATGCACAAGCAGCTTCTCGCCCAGAACCGGCAACTGCTCGCCGAAGTGGCCGTGCGCAAGGAAACGGAGGCCGCGTTATCGCAGGCGCGCGACGATCTCGAACGGCGCGTCGCGTCGCGCACGGAAGAACTGGCGCGTGCCAACGCGAACCTGCAGGCGCAGATCGACGAGCGGCGGCGCGCGGACGCGCGCCTGCAGGCAAGCGAGGCGCGCTTTCGCGCGATCGTCGAAACGAGTCCGGTGCCGTTGTGCATCACGTCGATGCCGGCGGGGCGCATCCTGTACACGAACGAGCCGCTGCGCGAACTCTTCGGCATGGACGAAGGCATGTCGGCCCATATCGCGGATTTCTACGCCGATCCAGCCGAGCGCGATCATCTGATCGGGCATCTGAGGACAGAGGGCAGCCTGCGCAATGTGGAGGTGCAGTTCCGGCGTCCCGACGGCACGCAGTTCTGGGCGATGGCGACAGCGCGCGTCGCGACCTACGACGATTCGCCCGCGATTTATGTCGGCCTGAACGACATCACGGGGCGCAAGCAGATGGAACAGGAACTTGTCGAATCGCGCGAACAGCAGCGCGAGCTGTCCGCGTACATGGAGGCGATCCGCGAAGAGGAGAGAAAGCGCATCGCGATGGAGATTCACGATGAACTTGGCCAGTTGCTGACTGCGCTCAAGATGGACGTGTCGCTGCTCAAGATGCGTCTCACGCAAGACCCGGAAGCAATGAAAAAAACCGACGATATGCGCGAGCTGGTCGAAGGCACGATCTGGATGGTGCGCAACGTCGCGAGTCATTTGCGGCCGGCCGCACTCAATTTCGGCATCGTATCGGCGCTCGAATGGCTCGTCGACGAGTTCAACCGCCGCAATGCGATTCCTTGCGAGTTGCACATCGTCGGTGGCGAGCCCGCGCTGTCGGACGCGCACGCGACGGCTGTGTTCCGCATCGTGCAGGCGTCCCTGACGAACATCACGCGTCATGCCGACGCGACGCGCGTCGATGTGACGTTGATCTCGACGGCGGAGGAGCTCGAACTGCATGTGCGCGACGACGGGCGCGGCTTCGACCAGCAGGTGGTGAGGCGCGACTATTCATATGGCTTGCTCGGCATGAACGAGCGCGCGCGGCTGATCGGCGGATCGCTTTCGATCGGCAGCACGCCGGGCGCGGGCACCACGGTTTCGATTCACATTCCG
>NZ_FNYE01000033.1 GCF_900108945.1 Paraburkholderia diazotrophica
GCCACGCCGTTTCAGGTATCCGGGCCGCAAGCCGGTAGCGGATCGGGCTGCGCTGACAGGCATCCTGTTCGTGCTGAAGACCGGTATCCGCTGGCGCGATTTACCGGCAGAGATGGGATGCGGCTCTGGTGTCAGTTGCTGGCGCAGGCTGCGCGATTGGCAGCAAGCCGGCGTATGGGATCGATTGCACGCAGTGCTGCTGGCGAGGTTGCGAGCGGTGCACAGGATCGACTTTTCGCGCGTGGTCGTCGACTCGTCGTCGATCCGCGCGGTTGGGGCGGGCGAAAAACTGGCCCGAACCCCACCGATCGAGCGCGACCCGGATCCAAGCACCACCTCGCCACCGACGCCCACGGAACGCCAATCGCAGCGATCCTGACTGGCGCAAATCGTAACGACGTCACGCAACTCGTTCCGCTGATTGAGGCCATCGCGCCAGTTGGCGGAATGCGTGGGCGGCCTCTGAGCCGCCCTGGACGCGTCTATGCTGATCGAGGTTACGACCACGATAAATACCGACGCATCCTGCACGAGCGCAACATCCCCACCAGCATTGCGCGGCGCGGCCATCCGCACGGTAGCGGCCTTGGAAAAGTCCGTTGGGTTGTCGAACGTACACATGCCTGGCTGCATCATTTCCGTCGTCTACGTATTCGTTTCGAACGTCGCGCTGACATCCACGAAGCGTTCCTCAAGCTCGGCTGTTGCTTGATCTGCTGGAACACTTTTCAGCGAGCTCAACAGTCTTTATGAAACCGTCTCTTAGCGCGTGCTACCGGGACCAAGTCGGTGATTCGTAGATCTTTGACTGGACGATTTTTACCTCCGCGCATGAGGCATAGGATTGCTGTTGCTGCGGGAGCGATTTTTGCAATGCCAGAATATCATCGGGCGCGACTTACGCCGTAAATATCAATTCGCGCTTTGTCGATGACTTCTGATAGCGAAGTTATGGCGGAAGGCGAAACGGCGGACAGTTCCACTGACGGAGCGATGATGCTGATTATTTTGCTCCGACGAGGAGACGGCAATGAAGGCGACGGCTTTGGGCCTGCGGTTCGCGCCGGCAGTTGTGTTAGCGATCGTTCTTGCGGGATGCGGGGGTGGCGGCGATTCGGCCGGTACCGGTGCTTTGAGAACAAACGCGTTAGCCGCCCCCGCGAGCGCCGCCGCGAACTCTTCCAGAATCGTAAAACTTCAGCGCTACGAGATAGACCCAACGGAGGTTTTCGTCGCCGGTATCTCGTCTGGCGGCTTCGCGGCAGTGCAGATGCATGTTGCCCACTCTTCGACCTTCAAGGGGGCCGCTATTTACGCTGGCGGCGTGTACTGGTGTGCCGGCGCGGGGGGAGCCGCGACAGCTTTAGCAAACTGCGGCGGCTTGACGCTTCCGTCGAATCAGGCATCGTATAACAGCACGCTGACGGCCTCCGAGGCGTACCTGGACGCGCAATCGTCACTCGGCACCATCGACCCGGCGACGAACCTGCGTGGACAGCCGGTCTACCTCTGGTCCGGCACGCAAGACGAGGTCGTCAATCCGCTTGAAGTGGCCGACCTCAACTCGGAATACCGACACTATGGGGCCAATGTTCATTTCGATAATACGTTTCCCGCCGAGCACGGCTGGGAATCGCCTGACGGCGAACTCGCATGCGGCACGCTCGGGAGTCCGTACATGGTGCGCTGCTCGGAAAATGGCGCAGTCTACGATTCAGTAGAGACGTGGCTGACAATGTTCCTCGGCCCGTTGAAACCGCGCAACAATGGAAAGCTCTCGGGTACGTTGTCCTCATTCGATCAGACGGAGTTTGGGGCGTCTTCCAACCTTTCGATGAGCTCGACAGGCAGCATTTTCGTTCCCAAAGCCTGCGCGCAAGGGAACAGATGCGGATTCGTGCTCGCGCTCCACGGCTGTCTGCAGGAGGCATCGCTAATTGGAAACCGCTGGGTCGTCGAGGCCGGTATCAACGAATGGGCCGACACGAACAAACTGGTGGTCGTGTATCCCGACACAATCGCGTCGTCCGCGCCGGGGCCGACCAACCCGAATGCATGCTTCGACTGGTGGGGCTACTCCAATCAATACGACGCGAACTACGCACTCAAGAGCGGCTTGCAGATGTCGGTGCTCTATGCGATGGTGCAGCGCGTGACTGGCCGACCCTAGGCGCGTCCTGACACGGTTTGACGCGGGCGCCGATCGCCGCCGGCAGTGTGGGGCCGTTGAGGGCCGGTCACTGCCTGGACCGGCGGCACGCGACACGCCTCGGAATAGATTCCGTCATCACCTGTACGGCAGCTGTCGTGGTCAAAAGAGACGACCGTTCGAGGGTGCCGTGATTCGCACTGAAGATCAGGAAATCAGATGGATGTGAAGAGCAATGCTCTCGGCAAGAATTGACCAGCCAGCAAGGCTGGAGATGATCCGGGTGTTCGCCGTCATCTGCATCGCGGGCAAAAGGAGCCCCACGTGATCCGCGGCCTTGTCAAGGAACAACGCGTTCGGTATGCCACGTGATCAACTACGTACTATTTGATGTGCTCGTCAGTATGTGCGCCCTAGCGATGGTTTGCGGGCGGCATATTGATTCTTCGTTGCTCACGCCCGATCCCTCGGTTCGACGCAACTAGCATCACGAAGCACAAGATACATGTCGGCTTGCGCCTACTCCGACCCGACTGGAACAGCCGCAGACCGCGAACTCAACCTGCCAGGATGCTCGAGGCTCGGCACCTCGGCAACCAGTCGAACGCGATGGCCATCAGCGCCGATCCGGCGACAAACATCGGCACGACCATAGGCCATGCGCGAAGCCGGTAGTGCGGATCGACAAAGGCCGACGCGGTCTGTCCCGAGCGAAAAGCGGCGCACATCATGATGAAGCCGGACCAGGGACACCGCACGTCTCGCGAGCTGCGGCAGGTCACCCACTGATGCCCGCCTGCCCGCTGGCCTGGTGGATGCCATGTCCCAGGCAAGACACCGCGTGACCCAGCAGAAGCGGCCGTGCGCTGCCGGGCAGCAGCCAGCAGCCAAGCCCCTGGATGATCGCCCCGAAAAGCTTGGCACGGCCCCTGGCGCACCGTCCGTAACAAGCCGTGACGATACAGCAGACACCGGCAACCCATCGTGCTCACCATATAAACGACATGTCCTTATTCGTTGACGTCGTCAAAGCCCAGGGCTTTCGCATTGCCGCGGAGGCGATGGACGTGCCGAACTCGACGCTGTCGCGCCGGATCAGCGGATTGGAGAAGGCGATCGGGCTGCGCCTGCTGCATCGCACGACACGCAGAATTGAGCTGACCGAGGCTGGTCAGATTTAATTCGAGCGCTTCAAGCGCATCGTCGATCAAGCCCGGCTGGCACACGAGCAACTGGCGAAATGCTGGCCCAGCCCGGCGGCGTATTGCGCGCATCGTTCTCAGTGGATTTCGCCGTGACCTACCTGGCTTCCCTGAAGGCCAAAAAAACTGGCAGAACCCGACAATGATTACTGTATATTACGAACCTTTACCTGCAAATTCAGTTACTTACAAGTAGATTTCAGGGCGGGTCAGGCATGAACGTTTTGCATAGCGAATCCTCAACGGGATGGGGCGGCCAGGAGATTCGCACACTAAAAGAGATGGTCGCATTGCGCGAGCGGGGACATACCGTCGAACTGGTCTGCCCGGCAAAAGCGGAAATCGGCCGGCGCGCGGCGGTGGACGGCTTTTCCGTGCATCACACCCCCATGAGAACTGGCGGTGACGTCGCGTCAATAATGACGATACGGTCGCTTGTGCGCCGCCGTGCGTTCGATGTGGTCAACACGCACAGCGGTCACGACACCCTCGTTGCCGGGCTCGCCGCCCGGTCCGCCGGTACCCCGCTTGTGGTCAGGACGCGGCATCTGGCGTTGCCGGTCACGTCGCTGGCGACGTATCGGTGGATCCCGCATCGCGTGATCGCCGTCAGTTCGTACGTGCATCGGTATCTGGTCTCCGCCGGTGTCGATCATGACCGGATCGCAACCATTTATGACGGCGTTCCCGAGCCCGAGCAGGAAATCGAATCGACGTTGCGCAGCGAACTCGGGCTTGGCGCCGACGCGGTGATCGGCTGCATGGTCGCGATGATGCGAGACCAGAAAGGCCACGACGATCTGATTGAAGCGGCGCGACCGCTGTTGACAAGCCGGCCCGAGCTGCATCTGGTCATGGCTGGCGACGGACCGAGCTTTGCGCGAATTCGAAGCCGAATCGAAGCGTTGGGGCTGAGTAGCCGGGTCCATTTGCTCGGTTTGCGTTCGGACGTTCCGAACGTACTGCGCG
The DNA here is from genome assembly GCF_900108945.1 of Paraburkholderia diazotrophica. Lineage (GTDB taxonomy): Bacteria > Pseudomonadota > Gammaproteobacteria > Burkholderiales > Burkholderiaceae > Paraburkholderia > Paraburkholderia diazotrophica. The sequence goes on from NZ_FNYE01000033.1 coordinate 4,321, forward strand.
GCAGCGATTTTTTCGTGCTGCCGACTCATCAGGAAGCGCTCGGGCAGTCTTTCATCGAGGCCATGTCGCGCGGCTTGCCGGTGATCGGCACGCGCGTCGACGGCGTGCCGGAACTGATCGACGATAACGTCAACGGGTTACTGGTTCCTTCGAAAGATCCTGTCTCGCTAAGGGCGGCGATCGTGCGGCTGCTCGACGATCGCGCGCTGCGCACACGGCTTGGGGACCAGGCGCGCAGTATCATCGCGCGCTTTACGATCGAACAGATGGCAGATCAGACGATCGCGTTTTACGGCCGGTGCCTCACCGAACGAAACTACCATCGGAAACTGGCCGAACTGGAGCCGGTGTCATGAAGCGCGTTGCGCGCGCGGTTCCCGTGCTGATGTATCACCACGTCAGTACGTCGCCCGGCATGATCACGGTTACGCCCGAACATTTCGCCGAACAGATTGCATGCATTGCGCAGCTGGGTTACCGGACGCTGAGCGCACGTCAGTTCGCGGACTATCTGGCGGGAGCACCCGTCCCACCCAAGTCGGTCGTCATCACGTTCGACGACGGGTATCTCGACAACTGGGTGCATGCGCATCCAGTTTTGCAGCGGCATGGCTTCAGCGCAATGTGCTTCCTTGTAAGCGCGTGGCCGGGCGAGGGCGCGCCGCGGCCTAACGCGGCAGGTGGCGACATCACCGCGCTGCCGCGCCTGCTTGGTCACGAGGAGGGTGAATCAGCCATCGAGCAAGGCCGGGCCGACGATGTGATCCTGCGCTGGTCCGAAATCGAGGCGATGCGGACCGCCGGTACATTCGAGTTTCACAGTCATACGCACACGCATGCTCGCTGGGATCGGCTGACACAAGATCGTGACGAAAAACGGGAGCGCCTGCGCGACGATCTCGCGAAAGCGCGTGCGACGCTTCGTCAGCGGCTTGGCGACGTGTCGGACCATCTTTGCTGGCCGCAAGGCTATTACGACGACGACTACCGCGAGATCGCGCTCGCCGCGGGATTCAGGCACTTCTATACGTGCGACAGAGGCACCAATCCGGTCCAGCGGCAACCCGTTCCAACGGAAGTCGGGCAATCGATCAGGCGACTCGAAGTGCGGGACAGGCCGGCTAACTGGCTTGCCAGTCGTCTCTGGGTCCATAGCCGTCCCGCAGTCAGCCGAGCTTACCTCGCCATCAAGCGCTGAAAGCCGACGTGCAACCGGTCCGGGTTGCGGCCACCGCAACGACGTTTGTCCGAAGACACACAACCCCGAACGCAAAGTCCTATACATGATGCGGCTTCGCGTCGGCGCGCGAAGAGAAGTATAAAACCCACCGCGTGCCACCTCCAATTAGACTCATTGTTCTGTTGTCGGTATTTCAAAGCACCACCGTCACATCCTAAAGACGCATGTTGCTCAATGAAATGGCTTACGGATACCTGAACCGAACCCCACACGACTGCCGTAACTGCCCGAGCTTTTTCCGTGCAAGCTCCGGCATGCCGTTAGGTGTAGATCCGCTGTCATTTTGGCGAGAACACATCCAGCTTGTTGCTCGCGCTACGGTAGTCGCGTTGCGTATTAACCTGGAGTGCAGAGTTCGCAAGTAAGCGAGGCAATGAATTCGATGCCGCGGCAGCCTGCCATCACCGGCTCACTCCGAAAGGCCAATCGACTCGCCGGCGGGTGTCGCATCGACATGGGCAGGTTTGCGATCCATCGCGGGCCCCCGCAGCGGCTTGTGCAGAACCCAGCCCGAAAAGCGCCGCGCGGCCTTCACGCCCCATGTGTCCACCACTTCGAACAAGAGCGCGCAGAGCACACTGAGCGCGATGGTCAGGATCGCACAGGAAGCGATCAGGATGGGACGATCCAGCCGTTCGTACAACGCAAGGAAGTACCAGGAACCGAAAGAACATATCACCAGTGGATGGATAAGGTAGAGCGAAAACGAAATTTTCCCGACAAACTTCGACGCGCGGCAGGACAACACTTGCTGCAACGGCGCGAACATCATCACCGACACGACGATTGCGACAGCCGTCACCGATCCGACGCTGCTCCACGCGCTGCGCGGCACGAAATGGAAGGCGAGGACGGGCACGAACAGCGCCGCGACAAGAAGGATCGACGCGACAATCTTCGAGGCCGGCCTGGCCAGCATGCGCCGCACGTCGTCACGGCGATGGAGTTCGGCAATGAAGAGGCCAAACAGGAAAGGAATCAGAGTCCGATCGATCAGGCAAACGACGACAAACACGATGCCGTATGGCAGCCATCTTTTCCCCAACTCGCCGAATAAGGCGAGCGTGCAGAAAACCAGAAACGAGCCGAAAAACTCGATCTGCATCGTCCAGAGTACGAAAATGTACGAGTGGACGTGCGAGTAGTCGAAGTAGACATCGAATAGCGAAAACCGGATCAAACTGACAAGAGTAGCGGGCCAGCCATAGAACTCTTTCATCCAGTCGCTGCCAGACGGGCCCGACACGCGTTGGTTGTACATCCAGCCGAGCTTCATCAGGCAATAGGCGATCAGGCAGGCGCTCGCAATCGGCAACGTGAGACGTATATAGCGGCGCAACGCCTGATCGGCAATCATCTCGCCTCGCCGCCTATGTACGTACCCGACCGACAGCACGTAGCCCGACAGGACGAAGAAGACGTAGACGGGAATCAGTCCGTCCGTAAAGAACCGATAGAAGACGATGCCGAGCGACGCGAGCGCGTACTCCGCATAGCCCGCGAGTGCCCCTTTTTCTAGCAGGCGCCGCGCACTATCGGCCGATGGCCCCGTCGAGCGCAGCAGATAGAACGGAAATACATGACAGAACAACACGATCACGGCGGCCCAGCCGCGCAGGCCATCCAGATAGCGCAGACGAAGCGCGTCTTCATCGCCGCACTGTGCCCGCATGTGTGTCCTCCATGGCCGTTGCGACGGCAAAAATTGACTTCGTAGAATCCGCGCGCAAGCCGTCGGAAACCACCCGCTCGCGATGCTTACGTTGCCCATTTTGCGTGAATCGACGCCTCACTTTATGGACGCTTTCGCACGCCGCGCATCAATATCCCGACGCAAGTCGCCGTGGACGGCTGAGGGCACTGTACCCAGTTCAATGCGTTCTTTCCCGCGCGAAGTGGCTACGCAAGGAAAAGCCCGTCGCGACGAATCCTAATCCGGGGATACAACTGGATGCACTGGCATGGCGGCAATCTTTTCGCGCGTCAGGACGCGACGCAAATACGTTCGCATCGGGGCGACAACCTTCTCCTCGAAAGCAATCGCCACACAGGCGATCAACACCAGAAAAACGGGATAAAAGGAAAACCGCAACGGCACTGCACCCGCGATATGGGTGCAAAGATGTAAGCGATCAAGACAGGAAAGAATCGGGAATGGCAGGTCCACGACTTTCTCCATCTTCGAGTACAGGTCGAATAGCGGGTTTTGCAAAGCAAAGGTCGACAGGGACGCATTTCCGAGCCGTCGTAGAAACCGGCGCGATTGCACGGAAGCATCGTGCAGCAAGCATGCAAATACAATCACGACAGTTATCTGAGTGGGCAGCATTGCGCCATTATGGAGGAGAATCCGTATCGAATTCGATCCATTCGCAAACAGGTAACTCGCAATGCAGAAAAGGACTGCCAGAATAGAAAGCAAATAGCCTAAAAGGCGTGCGACAGCGCCTGCGACCGCATCTCGACGCTCGACGAAAACGCCATACGCGAGTATCCCCGCCACAAATTCCGGAAGACGGAGTAACGGATTGGTATGAAACATTCCGATTGCACCGAAGCCATACCACTTCTCCAGAACCGCGACCAGCGCAACAACAAGATAGACCACGCACACCGCGAGCAGCATCGCAGCTTTATTTGACATCCTCATCAGTCGCGGCGCGAATATGGGGAAAACCAGATAAAAGAACATCAGGGTTGAAATCGACCACGCGGGTATGTTGTACGACAGATAGAACGGATTCCATGCCTGCAGCAGGAGGATCTGCATGATCAGGTTCAGAAGGGCTTCATCCGTGCCCCTTGTCTGCGGCGCTGTCGTTTGCAAAAGCGTGGCGATGGGATGAGAACTCAAAAGCGCCAGTGCAACTGTCAATAGCAATGTGAAAACATGTATTGGATAGAGACTGCTGAACCGCTTGATGAAAAATCTGGATGCCGAAACCTTAAACCTCCTTCGCGAATCTTCGCCGATATAAATGTGCGAAAGAATAAATCCGGACAAAACAAAAAAAGTGCTCGTCGCATAGCCGCCGAATCCGAAAACGTCATGCAAACGCAACGAATCGTATTCCTTATACGACGGCAATGTATGAAACAGAACCAGATAGAATGCGAGTAGAGCGCGTAATGCGTCCAGCCCGGGAAACGTCCTGTTCAATTTACTCTCCCCTTTCGGGTCAATATATTTCTTTTGATCGGGATTATTTTTCCTTCACACCACATGCTTGCATTTTTCTAAATGAAATATTCATGATTGAAAGACTCAATCAACGCAGGCACGCTAATATTCTTTGGACGCGGGAGTAGGAGTCTGTACGTTTTCGCACTTTCTTTTCCGCGCCTCGAACGCGCTTGCGAAGCGTTTTCAAATACGCGGTTAAACGCGTTGAAATTTGACTCAGGACGCCAGCGATCGCGCATGGCGCCGCTCGTCGCGTACGCGCTCTTCGGCACCTTGCGTCGTTGCGCTCGGCTCGCTTAAAGGAATCATCCTCGCCGTCGCGCTTGCGCTGTTCCGCTTCATCCGCCTCGTTAGCCGCCCTTCCTGCGAAGCGCGCGGCCGCGTGGACGGGATGAAAAGCTTTCACAGCAGCGCACGTCATCCCGACGCGCGCTGCACGCCAGGACTTTCCCTCTTTCGTTTCAATTCGCCGATCCTGTTTTTCAACGCTCGATACTTCGAGCGAACGGCGCTCGACGTGGTCGCCGGAACAGTGCCGAAGCCACAATGATTCGCGCTCGACGCACTGGCCGTGACGGGCGTCGACGTCACCGGGCGGCACGCGATCGAAGAGTTGCGTGAAGAGTTCGGGCAGCGCAGCGTGTCGCTCGTGCTCACGGGACGCCGTACGCAATGGCTCGATGGCTTAACAGGCACGGGATGGACGACGTGACGGCCGCAAGGTCGTGCTTTCCGACGCTGCCGGCCGCGGTATGGTCGTTTCATGCCGTGCAGCAACGCGATTCGACGAAAGACGCTTCAACTTCGGGCGAGGCGCCGCTCAACCCCGCTTCGCCCGTGCCGGGCCCCGCTCGATCAGATCATTGCGCCGTAGCGCGATGACGGAGTCGCAACCCTGGCGCTGCAGCAATCGATGTACGAAGCGAGACCATGCCGCTGACGAAGCGGCGGCGCCTAAGCTTCCAGATCGCAAAACAAAATCGCCAGCGCACGACACGCTGGCGATCATCCACAACTCAAACCACCACGTTCATCAAGCTCCGCTATCCGCGCTCACGCCCGCGCGAATCGGCTCGACGACAGCATGGCTCTCTTTCGGCAGCGCCCATTCGAGCCAGCGCACGCGATGCAGCACCACGAGGCCGAACGCAATCGCCGCGAGCACGCCGAACGTCGCAAAGCCCATCTGATAGCTGCCCGTGCTTTCCTTCGCAATGCCCATGATGACGGGCAGATAGAAGCCACCGATGCCGCCCGCCGCGCCGATGATGCCCGACATCAAACCCGTCTTGCCCTTCCAGCGCTGCGGCACGAGCTGGAACGTCGCGCCGTTGCCGAGACCGAAGCACACATACGTCGCGATCAGCAGCACGATACCCGCCGACAGCGGCGGCATCCACGCGGCGAACAGGAAGTCGCACAGCGAGATCGCCGCAAGCAGGATCACGAGCGCGCGCACGCCGGAGATGCGATCCGCGACGAGCCCGCCGACAGGCCGCACGAGCGCGCCGATACACGCAAGCAGCGACATGAAGAGACCTGCTTCGAGACGCGGCATCTGATAGAGCGAAATGAGCAGTGTCGTCACATACGACGACATGCCGACAAAGCCGCCGAACGTAATGCTATAGACGAGCATCACGATCCACGTATCGCCCTCGACGAGCACGCTCCGATAATGCTTCGGCAAAACGGCGATCGCGAGCAGCGCGCCGAGCACGGGCAACAGCAGCACGCCCGTCTTGCCCGCGCCGAACACGCCCGAGTGCACGGCGACGACGAGCGCGACGAGACCCGCGAGCGTCACGATGAAGCTGCGCAGCGCCTGCGAGCCGCTGCCCGTCTTCGGCCCGAGGTCCTTGGCCCAGAAGAACAGCGCGACAGCGGCAAGACCCAGCAGCGGCAGCGCGGCGCCTGCGGCCTTCGCCCAGCCGAAGTGATCGGCGAGTGACGGGAACATGAAGCCGTCGAGCACTGCGCCGATGTTGCCCGCCGCCGCGAGGCCCAGCACAAGGCCCTGCACCTTCGGCGGATAGTTGCTGCCCGCCATCGGCAATGCGACCGCGAAGCTCGCGCCGCCGACGCCGAGAAACACGCCGAGAATCAGCAGCAGCGTGTACGACGGCACGCCGGGCATCAGCAGCAGCACGATCGAAGGAAGCGCCGACAGTGCGACGCCCATCAGCGCGACGCGTCTGCCGTCGCAAGCCTGATAGAGATTGCCGAGCGTCACGCGCAGGATCGCCGCGCCGAGCACGGGCACCGCGACGAGAAAGCCCAGTTCGGCGGGCGACATCGCGATGTCCTTGTGAATGAACGGCGCGAGCGGTCCGAACATGACCCACACGGTGAAGCCGGTATCGAAGTACAGGAAGCACGCGAGCAGCGCGCGCCAGTTACCGCTTGCAAGCGAATTCAGCAGGTTTTTCATGGGTCTCTCTCATTGAACGAAAGCGGGGCAGTTGCGTGGTCGTGCAAAGAACAAAAGGTCACGCGCGTTCGGCGATCCGGCTGCGCGCGGAAACTTGTGGAACTGCAATAGGCGAAACGCTGCGCGGCGCATCGCGCGACACGTCGCGTCGCGGCGGGGCGTCGTCGCCATCGCTGTCGACGACGCTGTAGATCAGCGCGTCCATCTCCTTGATGATGTCGGCGAGCACCGTCGTGATGACGGCGAACTCGCGGCCGTACGAGCCCGCGCGTGCCGCCGAAATGCGCGCATTCAACGCGACGATGTTTGCCTGCATCGAAATGCTCGACAGCTGCTCCGCGATGGCCGCCTGACGACGCTGCGCCGCGGCTTCGATGCCGCGCATCTCGTGCTGGTATGCGAGCGTGATGTCCTGCAGCAGTTCGAGCAGCGGCGTCGCCTGCGCGACGAGCGCTTCGACATGCGCTTGCGCCGCATCGTCGCGCGCCTCCACGTGCGCGGCCGTTTGCTCCGTCAGCGCGATGAAGCGTCCCACGCGCTCGTCCGCCTTGCGCGTGCCGAAGTAAAGCTGACGCAACGCATCCGAGAACACGCCGGGCAGATGATCGTTGCCGTTCACGAGCACCGCGTGTGTCGTTGCGAACGTCGCGAGGCATTCGCGCGCGACGACGAGCGCGGCCATGTCGCCATGCGACGCGAGCAACACATGCAGCACGATGCGTTGCGAAAGCATCCGCTGACGGCCCGACAGATTGATCAGTTCACCGATCGTCTGCGCCGATACCTCGATGCGTTGCGTGCTGGTGTGCTCGTTCATCGTGCCGATTGTTTCAAATGAGCGCGCCGGAGGCGCGTGTCAAAAGAGCGCGCGTTTGGGAGCGCGTTCGGAGCGCGTTCCGTTTGCGCCAAGAAAAAAGCGTCCCGAACCGCACGCATGTGCCGTCGACCGATGCGATCGAACGATCCTCGCGTTGCGTTTCGGGACGCCGTTGCCCCTGTGGTCCGCCCGCCATGCGAGCGTCCGCGAATAGTCAGAAATCCTTGAAGCCGCCGTTGGCCCCGCGGCGGATAACGCAATAGGTATGCCATCGGCCTCTTTCAGGCCGTCGCCTCGATGTGAAAACGGGCTTCAAAAAGCGCTGGCGAAGCGTGGGAGCATCGCCCAATCGCTTGCAGGGCAAGGCTTGCGCGCCTTCTTTTATTTTTTTGACGCGCCGCATGTCCGGCCCGCTTCCATCCATGTACGACAAAAGAAAAGCGCCCTATGCAGGGCGCCTGCACGCGCCTCGACGAAGCGCGCGAATGCTGTGCTGTGGTGCAGCGCACCACAGCCGTGCGCGATGCGCTATCGCCGTTCGGACCCCGAGATCACGTCGATCCATACGGCCAGCACGAGAATGCCGCCCTTCACGATCATCTGCCAGTACGAGTCGACGTCGAGCATCGACATGCCGTTGTCGAGGCTCGCCATCACGAGCGCGCCGATCAGCGCGCCATACACGGTGCCGGAGCCGCCGCGCATCGACGTGCCGCCGATGAAGCATGCGGCGATCGCATCGAGTTCGCCCATCGATCCCGCAGAAGGCGACCCCGCCGCAAGACGCGCGGTGTTGATGAGCCCGCCGAACGCGCACATCAGGCCCATCAGCGCGAAGATCGCGAGCTTCACGCGGTTCGTCTTGACGCCCGACAGGCGCGTCGCTTCGAGATTCGAGCCGACGGCATAGATGCGCCGGCCGAACACCGTTTGCGTCGCGATGTACGTGAAGATGCCAAGCAGCGCGAGCAGCAGCAGCACGGGCACGGGAATACCGCCGTAACGGTTGAGCGTCGCGACGAACGCGGCCAGGATGAGCCCCGCCGCGACGATCTTCACGCCGTCCTGCCACAGCGGCGCAACGCTCAGGTTGTAGTGCTGGCGTTTCTGCCGCTGCCGCACCGTCAATGCCGCGAGCAGCACGAACAGCACGACGGCAAGCGTGTCGCCGGCGATACGCGGCAAATAGCCTTGTCCGATGAACACGAAGTTGTCGGAGACGGGCGCGATCGTCGAGCCGCCCGTGATGCCGAGCAGCACGCCGCGATACGCGAGCATGCCGCCCAGTCCGACGATGAACGATGGCACGCGCAGATACGTCGACCACCATCCGTTGAACAATCCGACGGCGATGCCGAGCACCATCACGACGGGCAGCGTCGCCGCGAGCGGCCAGTGATACGTGACGTCGAGAATCGCCGCGACGCCGCCCAGCAGGCCGAGCAGCGAGCCGACGGACAGATCGATCTCGCCCGAGATGATGACGAACACCATTCCGCACGCGAGCATCCCCGTAATCGACATCTGCCGGAGCAGATTCGACAGATTGCGCGGCGTGACGAATGCGCCGTCGGTGAGAAACGAAAAGAAAATCCAGATGACGGCGACGGCCAGCAGCAGCGCGAGCAGCTTGTAACGCGCGAACAGCAGCTTGATGCGCTGCCCCGACGCGAGCGACGCGCCGTGTTTTGCGTGGCTATCGATGGAAGTGAGATCAGGAGTCATGCGACGCTCGCCAGTTGAGTGGGGTCGTTGCGTTGGGGGGCATTGCGTTGAGTGTCGTTGTTTCCGGCGCCGATCGCGGCCGTGAGTATGTGTTCCTGCGTGAGGCCGTCGTTGGCGAAATCGCCGCGCAACTCGCCCTCACCGATCACGAGCACACGATCGCTGACACCGAGTACTTCCGGCAACTCCGACGACACCATGATGATCGACACGCCGCGCTTCGCCAGCGCGAACATCAGCTTGTAGATTTCGTACTTCGCGCCGACATCGACGCCGCGTGTCGGCTCGTCGAGAATCAGCACGGACGGATCGGTGAGCAGCATGCGCGTGAGCACCGCTTTCTGCTGGTTGCCGCCCGAAAGACTTGCGATCGACAGCATCGGATGCGCGGCGCGCACGGAAAGCCGCTTCATTTCCGTGTTGATCGTGTCGAGCTCCGATGCCGTGTCGATGCGTCCGCCCTTCGCGAAGCGTTGCAGCACCGCGAGCGTAATGTTGTGGCCCACGCCCAGTTGCGGCACGATGCCATGACGCTTGCGGTCCTCGGGCACCATCGCAATGCCTGCGGCGATCGCATCGGCGGGCGTGCGAATCTTGAGGTGCCTGCCGTTCATCCACACTTCGGCTTCGCTGATGCCCGCATACGCGCCGAAAATCGCCTGCATCAATTCCGTGCGGCCCGCACCGACCAGTCCCGCGACGCCGAGTATTTCCCCTTTGCGCAACGCAAACGACACGTTGTCGACGCGCTTGCGGTTCGTGTTCGTCACGTCGTAGCACGTGACGTTGCGCGCTTCGAATATCACGTCGCCGATATCGTGCGGCTCGCGTGGAAACAGATTCGTGATCTCGCGCCCCACCATCATCGCGATGATGCGGTCGGTGTCGAGCTGCTTCATCGGCTGCGTGCCGACGTGCTTGCCGTCGCGTATCACGGTGATCGTGTCGCACACGGCTTCCACCTCGTCGAGCTTGTGCGAGATGTACACGCATGCGACGCCGCGCTTCTTCAGGTCGCGCACGATGTCGAGCAGAATCTTCGTTTCGGCTGCCGTCAGCGAAGAAGAGGGTTCGTCGAGAATCAGCAGCCTCGCCTGCTTGTTGAGCGCCTTGGCGATTTCGATCAGTTGCTGATGTCCGCCGCCGTAGTTCATCACCGGCTGCGCGACGTTGATGCCCGTGATGTCCAGTTCGCGCAACAGCGAATCGGCACGCTGATACATCGCCGCGTAATTCATGCGGCCGCCGGGCAGCGTGATTTCGTTGCCGAGAAAAATGTTCTCGGCCACCGACAACTGCGGCACCAGCATCAGTTCCTGGTGAATGATGACGATGCCCGCGCGTTCGGTATCGCGGATGTTCTGCGCGACGAGCGGCTTGCCGTCCCAGACGATTTCGCCCGACCATTCGCCGTGCGGATAGACGCCGGACAGAATCTTCATCAGCGTCGACTTGCCTGCGCCGTTTTCGCCGCACAGTCCGACGCATTCGCCCGGCGCGACGACGAGATCGATGCCGTCGAGCGCCTTCACTCCGGCAAACGACTTGGCGATGCCGCGCATTTCCAGTAGCGCTTGTGCCATGCGTAATGTCCTGGATGGATGAAAGATGCGCGAGCGCCTTCCCGTTTTTGAAAACAGGAAAGCGCCGCGCCCGCGATCAGTTGCCAGCCAGTTGCGCTTGCGTATAGAAGCCGTCCTTGATCACGACATCGACATTGCTCTTCGTGAGCAGCGTCGGTTGCAGCAAAACGGTGTCGACCTGCTTCTTGCCGTTGTCGTACTTCGCGTTGTACGCGGGCTTCTCGCCCTTCGCGAGATCGACGGCGAGCTTGGCGGCTTCGCCTGCGATCAGTTTCAGCGGCTTGTAGACGGTCATCGTCTGCGTGCCGGCGATCATGCGCTTGACGGCTGCAAGGTCGGCATCCTGGCCGGACACGGGCACCTTACCCGCCATCTTCTGCGCGGCGAGCGCCTGGATCGCGCCGCCTGCCGTGCCGTCGTTCGACGCGACGATCGCATCGATCTTGTTGTTGTTCGCGGTCAGCGCATCTTCCGTGATGCGCAGTGCCGTTGCCGCGCTCCATTCAGGCACCCACTGCTGGCCGACGATCTTCACGTCGCCGCGATCGATCGCGGGCTTGAGCACCTTCATTTGCCCTTCGCGCAGCATCTTCGCGTTATTGTCGGTCGGCGCGCCGCCGAGCAGGAAGTAGTTCCCCTTCGGCTGCGCGCTAAAGACGCCCTGCGCCTGCAGTTCGCCCACCTTCTCGTTGTCGAACGAGATATAGGCGTCGACGTCGGCATCGAGAATCAGGCGGTCATACGAGACGACCTTGATGCCTGCCTTGTGCGCTTCCGCAACGACATTGCCGAGCGTCTTCGAGTTGAACGGCACGATCACGATCACGTCGACGCCGCGCGAAATCAGGTTCTCGATCTGCGAAATCTGTCGCGCTTCGCTCGCGTCGGCGGATTGCACGGATACTTTCGCGCCGAGCTTCGTTGCAGCGGCGACGAAATAGTCGCGATCGCGCGACCAGCGCTCGACACGCAGATCGTCGATGCAGAAGCCGATCTCGGGCTTGTCCTTGCTCGCGTGCGCGAGCGGCGCCACCATCGTCAGGCCCGCGGCCATCGCCGCGCAAACGAGAGAACTCAATACGGAACGACGCATTGCAGATTTCATGTCTCACTCCATTTAGGGTTGCGTGCGGTATCGAATGCGAGAACTCGAAAACGCCGTCTTAACCTCAAGGGCGCGCCGCGAATACCTGTTCACGAGCGTCTGTTGTTGTCGAAAGCCGTGCCCCATTTTTATTCGCACGACAGCGTGTGCCGTGCGCGCCGGCGGAGCAATTGCGAAATCTGCCGGCGCTGCTAACGATTTTTCGTGCGAGATTGAAAGCCTGGCTTGAAGGCCTGTTCGAAGTGCTTATTTGGCGTGCGAGTAGATCGCCTGATTGACGATGTTCTCCAGATGCTCCTGCTGTCCGCTGACATGGTGCGGCGCGATGTTCCGCTGCACGGCATCGCTTGCAAGCGACTCGAGCGTATAGCCGCCTGTGAGCACCTTGCGTCCGAACTCGCTGTCCCAGCCCGCGTAGCGCTGCTTCCTGAATGCGTCGAGGCGGTCGTTTTCGACGAGATGCGCGGCGCGCTCCAGCGCGATGGCGATCACATCGATTGCGCCGATATGGCCATGCAGCAGATCTTCGGGATCGATGCTCTGACGGCGCACTTTCGCGTCGAAGTTCATGCCGCCCGTGGTAAAGCCGCCGTTACGCAGGATCTCGTAGAACGCGAGCGTGAGTTCTTCGACACTATTTGGGAACTGGTCCGTATCCCAACCGTTTTGCGGATCGCCGCGATTCGCATCGACACTACCGAAGATGCCCAGCGCAAATGCATTGGCGATTTCATGGTGGAACGAATGGCCCGCAAGCGTCGCATGATTCGCTTCGATGTTCACGCGGATTTCATTCTGCAAACCGAATTGCCTCAGAAAGCCGTGAACGGTGGCGACGTCATAGTCGTATTGATGCTTGGTCGGCTCTTGCGGTTTCGGCTCGATCAGCAGCGCGCCCTTGAAGCCGAGCTTGTGCTTGTGCTCGACGACCATGCTCATGAAGCGGCCCAACTGCTCGCGCTCGCGCTTGAGGTCGGTATTGAGCAGCGTGTCGTAGCCTTCGCGGCCGCCCCACAGCACATAATTCGCGCCGCCGAGCCGATGCGTCGCTTCGAGCGCGTGAAAGACCTGCGTGGCGGCAAACGCGAACACATCGGGATTCGGATTCGTCGCCGCGCCGGCTGCATAGCGCGGATTCGAAAAGAGATTCGCCGTGCCCCACAACAGCCTGACGCCCGTCTCCTGCTGCTTGCGCGCGAGCACGTCCGTCATCGCCTTGAAGTTGTTCACATACGTGGCGATGCTGTCGCCTTCGGGCGCGACGTCCGTGTCATGAAACGTATAGAAGGGCGTCCCCAGCTTCGCAAACAGCTCGAACGCGTGATCGGCTTTCATATGCGCCTTTTCGAGCGCGTCACCCGAACGATGCCACGGACGCTGGAACGTCCCCGCTCCGAAGATATCCGTGCCCGGCCACACGAACGTATGCCAGTAACAGACGGCAAGGCGCAGATGATCTTCGATGCGCTTGCCCAGCACCAGCTTGTTCTTGTCGTAATGGCGGTATGCGAACGGGTTGTCCGTCTGCGGGCCTTCGTAGCGCACAGCGGGCAAATGTTCGAAGTAAGACATGCGCGTCTCCTTGGGTATCGGCCCGACGTTGCATCGGGCCATGCATGATGTGACGCCATGCTGACCCTTGCCGCTTTGCGCGGCAATTGCGAAATTCGCCAGCGCGCTTGGTGATTCTTGCTGGCGCTTAAAATCCATTAGCAGGCAAGGGGAAGTGACGCCTAGAATAAGCAGAACACTTAAATGTCTTTGGCGAGCACCCCCCCGCTGAAGCGGCCGCAAACATAAAAACGCAAATCCGGAGACGACGTGACGATCAACGTGACATTCAACGTAATGAGCGCGCCGCATTGCACCATGCGTCAGGAACTTCGATGACACGACAGCACGCCGCACAACGCACGCACCGGATCGCATTGCTCTTCAATGCGAACAAGGTGTACGACCGCGAGATCATCACGGGGATCGGCAATTACCTGCTGTCGACGCGCGTCGCGTGGGACCTGTTCCTCGAAGAAGATTTCCGCGCGCGGCTGAATGGCATCGAGTGCTTCGAAGGCGATGGCTTTATCGCGGACTTCGACGATCCCGCCGTCTGTGAGGCATTGTCGAATTCGCATTTGCCTGTCGTTGCCGTCGGCGGATCGTATGAGGACGCGTCGAAGTATCCGCCGAATCTGCCGTATATCGCGACCGACAACATGCAACTGATGTCGCTCGCGTACAAGCATCTGATCGGCGCGGGGCTGCAACGCTTCGCGCTCTACAGCCTGCCCGAATCGCCGACGAACCGCTGGGCCCAGGAGCGCGAACTCGCTTTCGATGCGCTGTTGAAAGCGGATGGACTCGAAGGCGACGTGCATCGCGGACTGCCGACGAGCGCGCCCGTCTGGCACCAGGCCAGCGTGCAACTGACGGAGTGGCTGCAAAGCCTGCCGAAGCCCGTCGGCATCATAGCGGTGACGGATGCGCGCGCGCGTCAGGTGTTGCAGGCTTGTCTGATCAGCGGCATACCCGTGCCCGAGCAGGTGGCGATCATCGGCATCGACAACGATCCGCTGACGCGCTCGCTCACGCGCATTCCGTTGTCGTCGGTGATCCAGGGCACGGAGGAAATGGGCCGCACGGCCGCGCATCTGCTGCATCAGATGCTCGGCGGCGCGCGTTTCGCGGGACGCCGCATTCTCGTGCCGCCCGTCGGCATCAACGTGTGCGAATCGACGAAGCATGAGCCGCTCGCAAGCCCCTACGTGATGCGCGCGCGCCACTATATCCGCCAGTACGCGTGCCAGGGCATCAAGACGGAACAGGTGGCCGACTATGTGGGTGTGTCGCGCTCGTCGCTCGAAGATTACTTCCGGCGCGAACTCGGTTGCACCGTGCATCAGGAGATCCTCAAGCACAAGCTCGATGTGGCGAAACAGTTGCTTGCGCAGCAGGACATGTCGAGCGCCGAAGTCGCGATACGCTGTGGCTTCACTTCGTTGCAGTACATGTACGCCGTGTTTCGCCGCGAACTCGACTGCACGCCGCGCGAGTATCAGGAGCGCATGGAGGCCGCGCAGCAGTCGCGCTCAGCGTCATCGTCGCAAATGCCTTAATCTGGTCTCACATTCTGGTTCTACCTTCGCCTCACACTCGGGTCTCAACAAACGACCGACATGAATTTCGCCGACATGCAAAGCACCGACACCTCCACTTCTTCCAGCGTGCAGATCGAGCGCTGGGGCACGTTGCCCGGTCTCGGCGACATTCGTCTGTTCACGCTGCGCAACGCGCACGGGATGCGCGCGACGATCAGCGATTTCGGCGCGACGCTCGTCTCCTGGCATGCGCCCGACCGCGCGGGCCGCGTCGCCGATGTGCTGCTCGGTCACGACACGCCCGCCGACTATCTGGCGAGCCGCTGGTTCTTCGGCTCGACGATCGGCCGCTGGGCGAACCGCATCGCGCATGCGCGCTTTACGCTCGACGGCGTCACGTACCAGCTCGATCGCAACGAAGGGGACAATCTGCTGCACGGCGGCGCAAGCGGCTTTCACAAGGCGCTATGGACGGCGCGCGAAGTGGATGGCGCGCTCGTGTTCTCGCATGAATCGCCGGAAGGCGATGCGGGCTTTCCGGGCGCCGTGACGGCCACCGTGCGCTACGCGCTCGACGACGACGGCGCGCTGACGATCGACTACGATGCGACAGCCGATGCGCCCACGCCCATCAGCCTCACGAATCACGCGTACTTCAATCTGTCCGGCGACGCGCTTGCCGATGCTTCCGACATTCGCGGCCACGTCATCTCGATCGATGCGGACGCATTCTTCGCCATCGACGACGCGATGATCCCGATCGAACGGAAGGACGTCGCGGGCAGCGTGTTCGACTTTCGCACGGGCGCACCCATCGGCGCGCGGCTCGACTGGCCCGATGCGCAACTTGCGCGCGCGAGCGGCTTCGATCACTGCTACGTGCTGCGCGATGCTCCCAACGCATTGCGCACGGCCGCCGTGCTCTACGATCCCGTGAGCGGCCGCGATCTCACCGTATCGACGAACGCACAGGGCATGCAGTTCTACACGGGCAACTTTCTCGCCGGCGTGAAGGGCCGCAACGGCAGGACGTATTGCAAGCACGCCGCGTTGTGCCTCGAAACGGGCGCGTTTCCGAACCAGATCAACATGCCGGACGCGCAAGCCGTCGTGCTGCGGCCCGGCGCACACTACCAGCACACCACCGTCTACCGGCTCGGCGTCCGTTGAGAGCTGAAGCCATCGCACGCGGCTTGCCGTAATCCGTCGAAACATTGACGGTGTTGTAAATCGCGCTCGGCGATTGCGGCATTCACTACGCCGTGAAATCATAAGCACCCTTAGACGGTCGCTGATTCGATTGAAAATCCGATCGCATATCTGATCGTCGAATCCGTCGAATCTGATCGCCGAGCCAGCCCACTGCAGCGCCCCATTCATGGGCAACGCGGCCAGCCAGCCATGCCATCGCGTCCTTGCGCCGATGGCCCATCCGTGTCGAAGCGCCAAGCCCGCCGCATCGTCTCAGACTGCGGCGCGGCTTCGCTTGCGCAGCGGTTGAGATCCGTTGCGGCCGCACGCTGTCTTGCCCCTTGGAGCAACCTGTGAATACACCCGAAACCGTCGTCATCGATCCCGCCACACGCGGCAACGGCCAGAACAAGCGCCAGAGCAACGGCATGCCGCCCGCCAGCTCGCGCCGCATCACGTTCATCAAATGGTTGCGCAAGGTGCACAGCTGGGTCGGTTTGTGGGGCGCCGCGCTCGGCCTGCTGATGGGCACGAGCGGCTTTCTGCTGAACCATCGTGCGGGGCCGCTGCGTGTATCGACGGGCGAGCCGCAAGTCGAGTCGCTACAGGTTCGAGTGCCGCAGCCCGCGCCCGAATCGCCGCGCGATCTCGCCAAATGGCTCAAGCAGGAACTGAAGGTGCAAGGCAAGCCCGGGCGCATGCAGAAGGAGCCGGCGCATCCCGTCGCGTGGGGCGATCGCGAGACCATTCAGCCCGAGCGCTGGCAGCTCTCGTTCGCGACGCCGAACGAGAACACGTCAGCGGAGTACTGGGTCGGTAACGACTACGTGAGTGTCAAGCGCAGCGCCAATACGTTCCTCGCGACGCTCACGAATCTGCACAAGGGCGTCGGCCTGAGCGTCGGCTGGGTGCTGCTGATCGACACCTTCGCGGGCGGCGTGATCCTGCTGTCGCTGACTGGCGTGCTGCTATGGACGCAGTTGAACAAACGAAGAACGATCGGCGCCGTGCTGGTGCTCGGATCGATCGTCGCGGCAGTCGTGACGGGGCTCGCTTAACGCTGCGTTCACACTGCGTTCACGCTGCATTCGCGCTCCATTCGCACGACGACGCACGTTCGAACAGACGAGGGCAATGCGCAGCCACATGACTGCGCATCGCCCTTTTTCTCATCGGGACTTCGCGTTTCGAAGTACAGGGTCAGTACTTCGCACGCTTATCCGCGGAACATCGGCGCACCCATCGGCGCGCCCGTGTTGCCGCCGTCGACGACGATCTCCGCTGCCGTGATCCCTGACGACGCATTCGACGCGAGGAACACGGCCGCCTGCGCGACTTCTTCGGCATCGGCGAGCCGGTTCATCGGGATCATCGGTTTCATTGCCGCTTCGGTGGCGTCGAGCGTCACGCCTTCACGGTCGCCGCGCGTCCAGATCGGCGTGCGCGTCGCGCCCGGAATGACCGTGTTCACGCGAATCCCGCGTGTTACCAGTTCCGCCGCGAGCACGCGGGCCATGCCGGAGATTGCGGCCTTCGACGCCGAATAAGCCGCCGAGCCGGGACGCCCCAGCTCGCGCATCACCGAGCCGTTCAGCACGATCGCGCCGCCCTCGCCCATCAGCGGCACGGCGGCCTGCACCGTCAGGAATACGGCCGTGACGTTGGTGCGCATGATCGATTCGAACTTTTCCGCCGTCGTATCGCCGACGGGCGTCGCGCCGCTCACGCCCGCATTCGCGAACACGATGTCCAGCTTGCCGAACTTGTCGCCGATCACCTTCATGACTTCATCGATGGCCTTCGGATCGTTCACGTCCGCGCGGATCGGCAGCGCGTTCGGGCCGAGTTCGGCGACGGCTTCGTCGAGCTTGGCCTGGTCGCGGCCCGTGATCGCGACGCGCGCGCCCTGCGCGATCAGCAACCGCGCCGTCGCAAAACCGATGCCGCTGTTGCCGCCCGTGACGAGCGCCGTCCTGTTTTCGAATGACATTGCACTTCTCCAGAGTTGATAGATGAGGCGGACATCCGCCCGCAGCTGCTTTATAATTGCAACTGCAATCTTAATTTAATGATAGTGACCGCAATGAATGCGTGTCAAGCGCTTTTTGCATCGGCGTTCGCGTCGCTATTGTTCGGTGGGACGGAAGAGTGATGAAAGTAAGCAAGGAAAAGGCGGCGCAGAACCGCGCGGCCCTTGTCGAGACGGCCGCGCGGCTGATCCGCGAGCGGGGCATCGACGGCGTCGGCGTGGCCGAGATCGGCAAGGCGGCGGGGCTCACGCACGGCGCGCTGTACGCGCACTTCAAATCGAAGGAGGCGCTCGCGGCAGAAGCGCTTGCGTACGGGCTGCAAGTCAGCCACGAGCGGATGACGACGCCGCGCGATGGCCATATGCCAAGCCTCGGCGAGCTGCTCGACAGTTATTTGTCGGAGGAAAGACGCGACGACATCGCCAATGGCTGCGCGATGGCGGCGTCAGCGAGCGAGATCGGACGGCAGGACGAGACGATTAGCGCGCGCTATAGCGAAGGATTCGAGAACATGGTCGACGTGTTCGAGAAACATCTGCACGCGCGCAAGGCAAAGGGCAACGCGCGAGAGAAGGCGATTGCGATCGCGACGGCGCTGATCGGCGGCATCGCGGCTTCGCGTGCGGTGCTGAAGGCGCGACCGGAACTGGCGAATGAGATTCTGCGCGCGGTGCGGCGCACGGTCGGCGAGATTGTGGGAGAAAAGGTCTGAAAGCAGTGTTTGCGACGAACTGAAACAAAACAGCGACGCGCCCTGCACTACCGCGTGCTCGCGGCCTTGAACTCCTGCATGCGATGGTCAATAGTTTAAAGCGAACCGCGTCGTGTGAAGTTTGCGAGGCACTTCTCTTTGCATGAGCGCGGCATCATCGAGCAAGGAGTGCATCGTGCATAAAATCACCGTTTCTCTTCATGTCACCACAGCTCTCGCGCTAGCGCTAAGCGCGGGTCTATCACAGGCGCAGGGACTCTCTGTTTATGACGACATGAACGCGCCGATGAACAACACGCGCCTGATGCCCACAGCGCCGCTCGGCAGCGAATACCCGACGCATGGCAACCAGCAGGCGGGCGAACTCAATCTGAATCCGATCGACCCGCGCGCGCAACTGGTGAACGGTCTGCCGAACAATGCGAACTCGGGCGGTTATGGATCGCCGCTTGCCGGAGTGCATACGGTTGCACAACCGGGGCAGTGACGTATCGCAATCGCAGCATTATCCCTTGGTCGCGCCGAACGTGAGGCCCGCAACGAAGTGCTTCTGCATCGCGAAGAACATCGCGACGGAAGGCAGCGCAGCGAGAATCGAACCCGCCGACACGAGATTCCACGCCGTCGTCCATTGCCCTTTGAGCGCAGCGACGCCCACTGTGATCGGCGCGGCCTCGTCGCCTTGCGTCAGGCACAGCGCCCAGAAGTAGTCGTTCCAGACGAACGTGAAGACGAGAATCGAGAGCGCGGCGAGTGCGGGACGAATCAACGGCAACACGATGCGAAAGAACACCGTCCATTCGCCCGCGCCTTCGATGCGCGCCGCCTCGACCAGTTCATATGGCAACTGCTTGATGAAGTTACGCAGAAAAAGCGCGCAAAAGCCCGTCTGAAACGACACGTGAAAGAGAATGAGCGCATACAGCGTGTTGAAGAGCCCTAAGCTCAGCGACAGGTCGCGCACGGGAATCATCAGAATCTGGATCGGCACGAAGTTGCCCGCGACGAACGTCGCGAAGAGCGTGGTGTTGCCGCGAAACCGGTAGACGGCCAACGCGAAGCCCGCCATCGCCGCGAGCGCAATCGAACCGATCACGGAGGGCACCGTGATCAGCACGCTATTCCAGAAGTAATGCAGCATCGGCGATGTGGTGAGCGCTTCGCGGTAGTTGTCGATGAAGGCGATGTGCTTCGGCCAGCCCCAGTAATTGCCTTCGCTCAGTTCCTCCGTCGAGCGCACCGACGTGATGAGCACCGCGATCATCGGCAACAGCCAGATCAAAAGCGCAATGGGCAACGAAAGTTTGTACAGGCGCCGGTTGAACGGCTTCCATTTCGCAACGGGCATCGGATACATGGTCCGCTCCTTACTGTTCGTGGCGCAGCATGCGGCGCAGGTGATAGACGATGTACACAAGCATGATCGCGAACAGTACGACGGCAATCGACGCCGAATAACCAATGCGGTAGTACTTGATCGCCTGGTCGTACATGTAATACGCGAGGACCGTCGAGCTTTCGAATGGGCCGCCGCCCGTCATCACCGAGATCAGATCGAAACTGCGCAACGCGCCGATCACCGTCACGACGATCGCCATGAACGTGACGGGCCGCAATTGCGGCAGCACCACGTGCCATAGCATCGACCAGCCCTTCGCGCCTTCCATGCGCGCCGCTTCGAGTTGCTCGCTGTTGAGTGTGGTGAGACCCGTCAGATAGAGAATCATGCAGTACGCCGTCTGCGGCCACAGCGCGGCGAAGATGATGCCGAAGGTCGCATAGTGCGCATCGCCGAGCACGGGCACGCCGTGTCCGAGGATCATCGCGAGCAGACCGAATGTCGGATCGTAGAACCACGAAAAGATCAGCCCGACGACCACGCCCGACAGCACGAACGGCGCAAAGAACAGCGACTTCACGACGCGTATGCCCGCCACCGCCTGGTTCAGATAGAGCGCGACGGCGAGTCCCATCGGCGGCGCGAGCAGGAACAGCACGAGCCAGATCAGGTTGTTCTTCAACGCGGTGTAGAACGTCGGCGCCTGAAACAGCTCGATGTAGTTCGCGAGACCGACGAAGACCTTGTCGGTCATGCCGTCCCAGTTGTAGAAGCTGAGCCAGATCGACGACAGGATCGGCCAGACGACGTACACCGCGACCATCAGGCAGGCGGGCGCGAGAAACAGAAACGCGGCCTTGCGCTGCCGACGCGCGGAGGGCGACGGACCGCGCCGCGTGCCCGCCGCTCTGGGCGCAGGCGCGGCCTGCGGCGAAGGCGGCGTGGCGTTGATGTCCTGACGTGTGACGGAGTGCGACACGACAATGCTCCTCTTCATGCAAGCGGGCTGCTGACTTGTTGCGCGCGCCGGGCGACATGCGCATGCGAACGTCGCCCGGCGCTCCCGCCGTTACTTCTTGTAGATGCGCTTACGCGTCTGTTCGAGTTGCGCGAGAATCGCGTCGAGCTTCGACGGATCGGAGACGAACTGCTGCATGCCCTTCATCCCTTCGTCGGCCATTTCCTTCGTCATGTCGCGATCGTAGAACTGCGCGATGCCGCCCTTCGTGTTCGACAGAATCTGGAAGCCGATCTTCGAAATGGGATCTTCGGGTTCCGGCGACTTGCTGTTCGCCGACAGCGAGCCGAGACCCGCCGCGAGCTTCGCGCCCTGCTCGGGCGATTCGACGAACGCAAGGAACGTGTGCGCATCGGCCTTGTTCTTGGCCTTCGCCGGAATGTGCAGCGACTCGACGGGGCCGTCTTCGGCAGTCGGCACGTTCGAATCGATGATCGGGAACTGGAAGTAGCTCATGTTCGGCTTCACGCTCGCCGGGAAGCCGCCCGTGATGAACGTGCCCATCAGCATCATCGCGGCCTTGCCCTGGAACAGGAACGGCTGCGCCGCATCCAGATCGTACGACAGCGAGTTGTCGATGAAATCGTGATCGTCGAGCATCTGCTTCCACGTCGTGTAGACCTTCTTCACACGCGGATCGGTATAAGGCACTTCGCCCGCCATCAGCTTCTGGTGGAACGCGTTGCCGTTCAGGCGCAGGTCCAGATAATCGAACCAGCCCGCGAGCGTCCATGCATCGCGGCCAGCCACTGCGAACGGCGTGATGCCTGCGGCTTTAAGCTTCTTGCACGCGTCCATCAACTGGTCCCACGTCTTCGGCTCGGACGCGATGCCGGCCTTCTCGAACAGGTCCTTGCGATAGAACAGGCCCCACGAGTAATACACGGTCGGCGCCGCGTACTGCTTGCCGTTGTACGTCGACGATTCCTTCGTCGATGCATACATGCTGTCCCAGCCGTTCTTCTTCCAGTCGCCGCTCAGGTCTTCGAACAGGCCGCGCCGCGCGTAATAGGCCATGCGCTCGCCGTTGTGCCAGTTGACGACATCGGGCGCGACCGTCGACAGCCAGCCCGGCAATTGCACCTTGTACGCCTCTTCATCGACGAACGACACCTTCACGTCGATGTCCGGGTGCGCCTTCTTGAAGTCGTCGATCACCGATTGCCACACCGCGCGCTGGCTCGCGCCCTTGAACGCGATGTTCATCGTCATCGTGCCCGCCTGTGCGACCGTGGTCGTCGCGGCGAACGACGATACGGCTGCCGCGACGGCGATGGCCATCGTCGCGAACGCCCTGCGTGGGTTGAACTGGCTTGCTGTCATCCTTTCGTCTCCTGTCATTTGCGTCTGGTTTTTACGTGCTGGATCACTGGCCTACTCGGTCCGATAAACCGCTACACCTTGCGGCCCGACTTCACGCGTGCCGATCACGAAGCGCGATGCATCGACGCCTTCGATCACGTGTCTCTCGTTTGCATAGTTGAAGACATACGTGAGCTTGCCGCGCCGGCTGATACGCACATTGTCTCCACATGGCATCGGCGTGAGACCGGCTTGCGTTGCGATGCGCGCGAACAGCGACTCGGTGAGACAGTCGTCGAACAGGCTCGCGAAGTAATGATCGCGACCATGCTGCACATACGCGGGATGGCCGTCGGCGAAACGTGCATGCACGCCGAACGTGTGCTCGTCGACGGCATCGATCAGATCGCGCCAGTGACGCGCGTAGCCTTCGCGCTGCGCATCGCCCACGCCGTCGAGCCGCACGGGTTCCGTCACGTTGGGCCGCATCGATTCGACGCGCCACACGCGGATCGGCAGCAACGATGCCAGCGTGCCCGGCGGCAGGTTGGCGGGAATCTGCAGATCGGATGTCTTCGAGCCCGTGCGCGGACCAAGCACGATCTGCGCGCCCGATGCCGCGAGCCGCGCCGCAAAATCGGCGGGCACGACGGGCAGCGGCGGCACGACGATCATCGCGTAGCCATCGAGCGGCGCATCGGCGGGAATCACGTCGACATCGAAACCCAACGAGCGCAGCGCCGAGTAGTACTCGAACGCAAAACGCGGATAGTGGAAATCCGCGCCCTGCGGATGAATCTCGAAGAGCCACTTCGCTTCGTAGTCGTAGATCAGTGCGATCTTGCTGCGCACCTCGGCGTTCGCATCCGCATCGGCCGACAGCACATGTGCGATCTCTTGCGCGACCGTCGCCGCTTCGCTGCCGCCGATATCGAGGCGGTTGTCGGGCGTGTTCAGGCCCGCGTGCATCTGCTCCTGCGCGAACGGCGCCTGACGCCATCTGAAGTACGACACGCAGCCCGCGCCGTGCGCGAACGCTTCCCAGCTCCACAGACGCACCATGCCCGGCAGCGGCGCGGGATTCCAGTGTGCCCAGTTGACGGGACCGGGCTGCTGCTCCATCACCCAGAACGGCAGCTTCGACATGCCGCGATACACATCGTGATTGAACGAAGCGAAGTCGGGATGCCCGGTGCGCAGAAACTTCGCCTTGATCTCAGGCGCGTACCACTGCTCTTCGAGCGCGCCGAGCGGATAGCTGTCCCACGTCGCCACGTCGAGATCGCGCGCGACCTTGTAGTGATCGAACTCGGTGAAGAGCTGCATGAAGTTGTGCGCGACGGGCCGTCCAGGCGAATGTGCGCGAATGATCTCGACCTGCATGCGGTTGTAACGCGCCACTTCGTCGGAAGCGAAACGCCGATAGTCGAGACGATGCGACGGATGCGCTTCCGTCACCGTCGCAACAGGCGCGTCGATTTCGTCGAAACTGCGGTACTCCATGCTCCAGAACACGGTGCCCCACGCACGATTCAACACGTCGATGGTTTGATAGCGCTCCGTGAGCCACTCGCGAAAACGCGCGACGGCAGCAGGCGAGTAGCTCACCACCGTGTTGTGGCAGCCGAACTCGTTATCCGTCTGCCAGTAAACGACGGCAGGATGCTTGCCATAACGCTCCGCGACGGCCGTGCAGATTTTGCGCGACGCCTCGTAATACGACGGCGACGAAAAATCGTAATGACGTCGTGAGCCGAATGCACGCGGACGGCCATCGGCGCCAACAGGAAGAATGTCGGGATGACGGTCGATCAGCCACTTCGGCGGCGTGGCCGTCGGCGTGCACATGACCACCTGCAAGCCCGCATTGCCGAGCACGTCGACGGCACGGTCGAGCCAGCCCCAATCGTATTCGCCGGGCGTGGGCTCGATACGGCTCCACGCGAACTCCGCGATTCGCACCTGTTCGATGCCGAGCGCCTTCATACGGCGCGCGTCGTCTTCCCACATCGATTCCGGCCAGTGCTCCGGGTAGTAGCAGACTCCAAGGCGCATGCGCATGTCCCTTATGCGTAGTGTTCGACGGTGTTGAGCGCCTTCACGGCGAATCCGTCGTCGGTGAAAAGATGGCAGGCGTTGGCGGGCGCCTCGAACACTGCGCGCTCGCCCTGCTCGATGCGGGCATTGCCGGGTACTTTCGCGATCAGCACATCGCCGCCCGCTTGTTCAAGATGCGCGTAGCTGTGCTCGCCCAGATGCTCGACGAGCGAAACGGTGCGCGTGAGCGTTGCCTCACGTCGTGATACATCGGCTGCGATGAGCCGGAGATGTTCGGGGCGCACGCCGAGCGTCACCGGCTGAGCGCCTTGCAGCGTGCTGCCGTCGACGAGAACGCGCACGGCTTCATTCGTATGATCCAGCGCGACGTCGACGCCTTGCGCGTCGATCGCCGTGACGCGTGCAGGCAGAAAGTTCATGCGCGGCGAGCCGATGAAGCCCGCGACGAAACGGCTGCTGGGCCGGTGATACAGCTCGAGCGGCGCGCCGATCTGCGCGATGCTGCCGTAGCGCTCCGTGTCCTTGCCCGTATGCAGCAATACGATCTTGTCGGCGAGCGTCATCGCTTCCGTCTGATCGTGCGTCACGTAGACCACGCTCGCCGATGCGAACTGCTTGTGCAGCCGCGCGATTTCGATGCGCGTCTGGCCGCGCAGTGTCGCGTCGAGATTCGAAAGCGGCTCGTCGAACAGAAACACGCCGGGCTCGCGCACGATCGCGCGGCCAATCGCAACGCGTTGCCGCTGTCCGCCTGACAACGCACGCGGCTTGCGATCGAGCAGCGCTTCCAGTTGCAGGATGCGCGCGGCTTCGCGAACCTTGCGGTCGATTTCGTCTTTCGGCTTTTTCGCGAGCTTCAGACCGAAGGCCATGTTCTCGTACACGCTCATGTGCGGAAACAGCGCATAGCTCTGAAACACCATCGCGACGCCGCGCTCGGCAGCGGGCACGTCGTTGACGATGCGCCCGCCTATCGACAGGTCGCCGTCCGTCACATCTTCGAGCCCTGCGATCATGCGCAGCAGCGTGGACTTGCCGCAGCCCGACGGACCAAGGAACACGCAAAACTCGTTCTCGCCGATCTCCAGATCGACGTTGCGGACCACGGGCGCGTTGTCTCCATACGCCTTCTGCACACCCTTCAAGGAAATGCTCGCCATCGCTTCGACTCCGTGATTTAATCAGCGCGAGCGGAGATTAAGCGCTTAATCTGAATGGCCGAAAAAACGCGATCGCATTACGATCGCGGGCTCTCTGGCTTTTCTGTTGACCCTGCCGGGGGCCGGTCAACGCTGTCTCCGATCATCGTTCTGGTGTTTTGCGCATGGTGCCCCGCCTTCGTAGCCAATGCAAATGATGAACGCCTGTCCCATATATTGAAGACGCAAACCATGTCCACACTCAGCGAAGTCGCGCGGCGCGCCGGCGTTACATCCGCCACGGTCTCTAACGTGCTGCGCAATCGCGGACGCGTCGGCGAGCAGACACGTCAGCGCGTGCTCGAAGCCGTTGAAGCGCTCAACTATCGTCCGCATCTTGCCGCACGCGCGCTCGCCGAAGGCCGCGCGCCCACGATCGCGCTGATGGTGTCGAGCATCGCGAATCCGTTCTATCCCGAGTTCGCGCTCGCCGTCGAACGCGAGGCGCGCAAGAGCGGCCACTTCGTCATCATCTGCAACACGAATGAGGACCCGCATGCGGGCCGCGCGTACCTCGACCAGATTGCAGGCACACTCTCCGAAGGTGTGCTCGTGATGAACGCCAATCTCGACTTCGACGATCTGCACAAGACGCAAGCGCGCGGCACGCCCGTCGTGCTATGCATGTGGGAACGTCCCGAAGATTCGCCGGGTTTGCCGTGCATCGCCGTGGACTTTCGTCTTGCGGGCCGGCTGGCCGCGAAGCATCTGATCGAACTGGGCCATCGGTGCATCGGCGCGATTGTCGGCAGCAAACCTTCTGGCATTCACGCGTCGCGTTACGAAGGCTTCGTCGATGCGATGCGCGAAGCGGGCCTGAAGGTGCCCGCCAAAAACGTGCGTTACGCGCCCGACACGATTCAAGGCGGCTACACGGCCGCGCGCGATCTGCTGGAACGCGACGCGAACGTGACAGCGATCTTCGCGACGAACGACCTGCCCGCGCTCGGCACCATTCATGCCGCCGCCGATCTCGGGCGCAACGTGCCGCGCGATCTTTCCGTAGTCGGCATCACCGACATCCAGCTTGCGCAGCAATCGCGCCCGCCGCTGACGACCGTCGCCGTGCCGACCGTCGAGGCCGCTGAACTCGCCGTGACGCTGCTGCGCGATCTGATCGAGCGGCCGACGCGCAAGCACGGTGCGCAGCAGAAAGTGCCGCGCATGTGCGTGACATCGGGGCCGCGACTCATCGTGCGCGGATCGACGCAAAAGCGTTGATTTCGACCGCGCATGACGCGCGAGGCAAGCGCAAAACCTACCGCGAAGCTGCGTTCAAAGCGGCATTCGATATCGCCACGCAAGCAATAAGCTGGCAACCGCTTCGCAAAAGCAGAAAAAGTTTCAGCCGTGCTTTCAGTGCTGCGTACGGCGCAGCATCGAAAGGTCATAGCCGAGGGCGCGCACGCGTTCGAGCAGCGCGTGTTGCAGTTCCCCCGCTGGCTTCTCGTCACGCGTGAGTATCCATAGATACGCGCCGCTCGGCTCGCCGACGATCGACCATCGATAGTCGTCGGCGTGATCGAGCACCCAGTAATCGCCGACGTAGAACGGTCCGAAGAAAGACACTTTCAGTTTGGCGTTGTCCGAGCCGGGCATCACACGCGCCTTGCCTCTCGCAATGCGCCGCACGCCGTTTGCGCCATCGCGGCCCGTGTTGATGACGCTGAGCGAGCCGTCAT
Source organism: Paraburkholderia diazotrophica (assembly GCF_900108945.1). Classification (GTDB taxonomy): domain Bacteria; phylum Pseudomonadota; class Gammaproteobacteria; order Burkholderiales; family Burkholderiaceae; genus Paraburkholderia; species Paraburkholderia diazotrophica. Next base: position 32,032 of record NZ_FNYE01000033.1, read on the forward strand.
CGCGCTTCGCATAGTTGGCCGTGACGAAATCGCGGCCTCGTTCGAAGTGATTGTCGTAGCGCGCAAACTCGTACCAGTGCCCCGTGTAGCGGTCCAGATCGACGCTCTTCACAGGCTCGGGCACGCGCGCATTGCCCTTCCTGCTTTTCAACCGGATGGCGTACGTGACGGCAATCCCTAACGTCACGACTGCCACGACTGCAGCGGCAACGATTGCACTGCGCTTAGGGAAATTGCTTTGCTCGATATTGTCGTTGACGCTTCGTTCGACACTCATCGGACATGAACCTCGACACGATGTCAAAGCCGTTTAGACCTTACTTGAATGAAAAGTTTTCGCCATTACGGGACGAAGAAAGGACAAAGCGGTATCGGCGATACGACCGCGCACGAATCCCCATGACAGGCCAGCGACGCGAATCCGCAATAGCCGCTATGCTTGCTCCTTTATTGCGCTTTGTTCCCGTGCTGCTGCACACCACTCCTTCACATCAGTCATAGTTCCCTTCTCGCGGAGTCGATCATGCAATACCGCAAATTCGGCAACACTGGCCTTACTGTCTCGCGTTTGTGTCTCGGTACGATGACCTTCGGCTTGCAAACCGAAGAAGATGTATCGCGCGGCATTCTCGACAAGGCAACGGACGCCGGCGTAAATTTCATCGATACGGCTGACGTCTATCCGCTCGGAGGCACCGAGAGTGTCGTAGGCCGCACCGAGGAGATCATCGGGCGCTGGCTGAAGGGCAAGCGCGAGCGCTTCATTCTCGCGACGAAAGCCGTCGGCAAGGTTGGCCCGTCGCCGTGGGACCAGGGTGCGTCGCGCAAGCATCTGCTCGATGCCATCGATGCATCGCTGCGCCGTCTCGGCACCGATTACGTCGATCTGTATCAACTGCACTCCGATGACCGCGACACGCCACTCGACGAAACGCTCGAAGCGCTCGACGCGATCGTGCGTTCGGGCAAGGCGCGCTATATCGGCGTATCGAACTACCTCGCGTACCGGCTCGCACGCATGCTCGGCCGCGCGGACGTGCTGCGCACAGCGCGCTTCGTGTCGGTGCAGCCGCGCTACAACCTGCTGTTCCGGCAGATCGAGCGCGAACTGTTGCCGCTTGCCGACGAAGAAGGTCTCGCCGTGATGCCGTATAACCCGCTCGCAGGCGGACTGCTGACGGGCAAGCATCGTCACGACGCGAAGCCAGCCGACGGACGTTTCACCGAAACGGTCGGCAAAGCGGGCGCGATGTACTCGGAGCGCTACTGGCACGAGCGCGAGTTCAAGACGATCGACGCGCTGCGCGAGATCAACGCGAAAACGGGCGAGCCGATGACGAAGACAGCGATCGCGTGGGTGCTCGCGAACCCCGTCATCACATCGGCGATCATCGGCGCGAGCCGCGTCGATCAATTGAACGATTCGCTCGCCGCTGCCGACTACACGCTCGACCCTGAACTCAAGACGCAACTCGATCAGGCGACGGTCGAATACCGTTGGGGCGATGCGCCGCGCTAGGCAGCAAGAGGTGTACGTCGTGCGTCAGCGCCCGTAGCGCAGCACGGTGCTGCTCGCGGCCAGCACATGATTGTTGATGGCCGCGAGGAACTGATCGTGATTGAGACCAGGCTGTAGCGCGTCCTGCGAGAGATCGAGCGCATAGACCTGTAGCACGTAGTGATGCGGCACATCGCCGACGGGCGGACACGGCCCGTAATAGCCGGGCTTCCCCGTGCGATTGATGCCGCTCACGCTGCCCTCCGGCGCAGACGCGCCATGTGCCATCGACGTCATCGATGCGGGTATCCCGTACAGCACCCAATGGATCACGCCCAGGCCTTTCGCGCCGTCGGGATCGAACAGCGTCACCGCGAAACTGCGCGTGCCGGCAGGGACGTGGTGCCACTGCACGGCGGGCGACTGGTTGCCGCCGCCGCAATTGTTCGCGCTTGCCGCATGGCTCGAATCGACTGTGCCGCCGTCAGGCGTGCCCGGCGACGTGACTTCGAAAGCGTCCGCCGCGAAGACCTGCATCGCGCCCGCCGACAACGCGACACATAGCGCCGCGCGCGCCGGCCGGGCATAAGGGAATGTTTTCATCGAAAGGCTCCGCTGACTTCGGACGAACATGCTGTGGCCACGCATTTGCGGCCGCCAAAGCACAAACGGGTTACCCTGCCCCATTATTCCGCGGCGTGACGTTCATGGGATTTCAGGGCGCTTCAGGCCATCCATGCGGCTCGCTATTTGAACGCGCCTGTCTTCCGGTTCGCTTCGGGCAACTGGCGCGACTCACGCACGGACTTCGCATGCCAGAGCCTCGCACCGCCTTCGATGCCTGCATCATTCGACACGATCGCGACATTCGGCGGCAACTCGAACGTGAGCCTCGACGCGTTGCCGCCACCAATCCACAGCTTGTCGTAATTGACGAGCGAAGCCAGGATGCCGAGCACTTTCTCGACGCGCCGGTTCCAGCGCTTGTTGCCCGCCTGCTCGCGCGCGGCATTGCCGATGTACTGGTCATAGGTGCGGCCCTTGCTGACGGGATGATGCGCGAGTTCGAGATGCGGCATCAGCTCGCCGTCGCGAAAGAGCGCGGTGCCCGCGCCCGTGCCGAGCGTCAGCACGAACTCGATGCCGCGCCCTTCGATCGCAGCCAAGCCCTGCATTTCGGCATCGTTGATCATCCGCACGGGCATGCCGCCGACACGCGCAGCAAGCTCGCCCGCGAGCGGAAAGCCGCGCCAGCTCTCGTCGCCGATATTCGGCGCGGTCAGAATGCGGTTGTCGCGCACGACGCCGGGAAAGCCGATCGACATCGAGGCGGGACGATGTTCGTCGGCGAGCGGCTGCACGAGTTTTGCGAGCGTATCGACGAGGTGCTCCGGCGTGCACGGATGCGGCGTGGGCACGCGCACGCGCTCGCTTTTCATGCTGCCGGACGAATCGAGCACGGCGGCCTTCAGTCCCGAGCCGCCGACGTCGATCGCGAGTATCCGTTCGTCACCGCTTGCTGTCTTTGCTTTGCTCATGGCGAGGTCGTTGTCCTTTGGTCTGTTCTTGTCGAGTCAGTGCGAGGTGCTTGCCATTACGCTACTTCACCGCTGATGCAACGGCCGCCGGTTCCGCGACGCCTTTCGTCACAGGGACGTTCCCCGAGCTGACGAGTTCGCGCGGCTGCAACAGCAACGCGACGAGCCCTGTCCAGCCCGTCTGATGCGATGCGCCCACGCCGCGTCCGTTGTCGCCGTGGAAGTACTCGTGAAAGAGCACGAGGTCCTGCGAGCGCGGGTCGGCCTGCAACAGCGGATACGCGGCCATCACGGGACGCTCGCCGTTCTTGTCCTTCAGAAAGAGCGTGGTCGTGCGACGCGCGAGCGCATCGCCGATTTCGGCGAGCGACAGCTTGTTGCCCGAGCCCGTCGGATACTCGACGCGAAAATCGTCGCCGTAATAGCGGTGGAATTCGTAGAGCGATTCGATCAGCAGATAGTTGACGGGCATCCATACCGGTCCGCGCCAGTTCGAATTGCCGCCGAACACGCGCGAATCCGATTCGGCGGGCAGGTACTTCACACAAAAGCTCTGGCCGTTGTGCCGGTAGACGAACGGATTGTCGCGATGCACACGCGACAGCGCGCGTACGCCGTGATCGGACAGGAACTCCGTTTCATCGAGCGCGCGCCTGAGCAGCGCTTTCATCCGGTGCCCGCGCAACAGCGAGAGCAGCAGGCTGTTGCCGCGTCCCGGCTCGTTCCAGCGCGATACCAGCCGCGCGAGATCGGGGCGAAAGCGCAAGAACCATACGAGGCGATCGCGCAAGCCCGGCAGCGAGCCATGCAGGCGTTCTTCGAGCACATGCACCGCGATCAGCGGAATCAGGCCGACGATCGAGCGCACGCGCATCGGCGTGCTGGAGCCATCGGGCAAGCGCAGCTTGTCATAGAAGAACTCGTCCTCGCTGTCCCACAGGCCCGTTTCGCAATTGTCTTCGCAACTGACGGCCTGCGCGATATACAGAAAGTGCTCGAAGAACTTCACGCCGATATCGACGAACACATGGTTTGCAAACGCGAGCTCGAGCGCGATGCGCATCAGGTCCAGTGCGTACGCGGCCATCCATGCCGTGCCGTCCGCCTGATCGATACGGCCGCCCGTCGGCAGCGGCGACGAGCGATCGAAGATGCCCACGTTATCGAGCCCGAGAAAGCCGCCCTGGAAAATATTGCGGCCATCGGCGTCCTTGCGGTTCACCCACCACGAGAAGTTGAGCAGCAGCTTGTGAAAGACCAGCTCCAGAAAATCGCGATCGCCCTTGCCCGTCAGCGCGCGATCGATTTCATAGACACGCCACGCGGCCCACGCATGCACGGGCGGATTCGCATCGCTGAATGCCCATTCATACGCTGGGATTTGCCCGTTCGGATGCATGTAGCGGTCCTTCACGAGCAGCAGCAATTGACGCTTCGCGAACGCGGGATCGATCAATGCGAACGCCGCCGCATGAAACGCGAGGTCCCATGATGCGTACCACGGGTACTCCCACTTGTCCGGCATCGACACGATGTCGGCGTTGCACAGATGGCGCCAGTCGCGATTGCGGCCCTGCTTGCGCGACGCAGGCGGCGCCGGCTGTGCGGGATCGCCGTCCATCCAGCGCTGCACGTCGAACTGGTAGTACTGCTTCGACCACAGCATGCCCGCCAATGCCTGACGCTGAACGAGCCGCTCGTCCGCGCCGTCGATGTCATGCTGCAACGCTGCGTAGAACGCGTCGGCTTCCGCGATGCGCTGCGAGAACAGCTCGTCGACGTCGAGCGGCTCGTCGTCGACGGCGAACTCGGGCCGCCAGCGCAGATAAACGATGGCCGTGCCGTGCGGCGGCAAATTCAACGGCACATGCGCGGCCGCCTTTGTGCCCGCGTCGCGGCGAATCGCGTCGGCGTCGCCATGTACGAGGTATTCGTTGAAGCCGTCCTTGAACGGACCTGTCGCTTCCATGTCGAAATGACGCCGGACGTTCGTATCGTTCTCGCAGAACATCCATTCGAGCACGGTCGTGTCGGGCGACCATGCCGTCACGACGATCGGCTCGTGGCCCGGATGCGTGCCGAGCAAACGCGTAACGCCGTGCACCGTTTCCTTGACGAGCTTCGGCCGCTCGTCGATGTCCTTCCACGACCACTTGTTGCGCGCCCAGAACTGCGGCAGAAGATCGAGCGCTGCCGACTCGTCCGCACGATTCTCGACGGTGACACGCATCACGATGTCTTCAGGCGTGTTCTTTGCGTATTCGACGGTCACATCGAAATAGCGCAGATCGTCGAACACGCCTGTATCGAGCACTTCATACTCGGGCATATCGCCGCCGCGCCGCGCGTTTTCCTCGACGAGATCCTGATACGGAAACGCGGCATGCGGGTACTTGTACAGCATGCGCATATAGGAATGCGTCGGCGTGCCGTCGAGATAGAAGTACAGCTCCTTCACGTCCTCGCCGTGATTGCCTTCCTGATTCGTGAGGCCGAACAGACGCTCCTTCAGAATGGGATCGGCGCGATTCCACATTGCAATCGACACGCACCAGTTCAACGTTTCGTCGCCGAATCCTGCGATGCCGTCTTCGCCCCATCGATACGCGCGGCTGCGCGCATGATCGTGCGGGAAGTAGTCCCATGCCGTGCCGTTCGGGCTGTAGTCTTCGCGCACCGTGCCCCATTGACGCTCGCTGAGGTACGGACCCCAGCGCTGCCACCGCGCGCACTCGGCGGAATGCAGACGTATCCCCTCGACCGTGGAAAGCAGATTCGCAGCGCGCAGCGCAGGCATGGCAGCGTCCTTCCTCTCGTGGTGACGGCAGGAGTTACATCGTAGCGCGGTTGGGGTGTTCGCGTTGCGCAGCAGACGGATCGGCGCTGATGCGTTCCCCAAGCAACACCCCCACACGCAACCGTTCCCCAAGCGACCACGCCTGAAACGGCGTGCCGCCCGGCGCATGCGGCGCGTCGCCGTCCGCGACTTCCGAAATGTGATCGAGGCCCGCGCGGTCCAGATGCGCATCGAGCGGCACGAGAAAGCGTGTGCGCGCCGCGTCGCGTGCGGCGGCATCGAGACGTTGCACGCGCAGCCATGCCTCGACGAACGGACCGAGCAGCCAGGGCCACACGGTCCCTTGATGATAGGCGCCGTCGCGATCGAACGGCGTCCCCACGTAGCGCCCGCGATATGCGGGATCTTCGGGCGAGAGCGTGCGCAATCCGAGCGGCGTCAGCAGATGCGCTTCCACCTGCGCGACAACGGCACGCGCCGTCTCGCCTTCGACGAGCGCGAACGGCAGCCCGCCGGCGGCGAAGATCTGATTGGGCCGCACGGAACGATCGACAGCGCCGCGCACGTGATCGACATCGACGTTGTCGAACAGCGCACCCGTTTGCGGATCGACGAAGCGCCCGGCAAACGACTGCGCCGCACGCATTGCCGGCTCGCGCCAGTGCGCATTCCACCGCGAAGCAATCTGCAACGCGTTGAACCATAGCGCCTGCACTTCGACGGGCTTGCCGATGCGCGGCGTCACGACCCAGTCGCCGACCTTCGCGTCCATCCACGTAAGCTGCACGCCGGGCACGCCGGCGCGCAACAGGCCGTCGTCGTCGGCACGTATGCCGTAGCGGGTGCCTTGCGTGTAGCCGGACAGAATCGTATCAACGGCCTCGTGCAAGCGGTCTCGCGTGTCGTTCGACGCATGCCCCGTCGACAGATAGTCGTGCACGGCAATCGCGAACCAGAGCGACGCATCCACCGAGTTGTACTCCGGCTCGTCGCCATAGTCGGGAAAGCGGTTCGGACACATGCCTTCGGAAATCGTGCCCGCCCACGCAAGCAGGATCGACTCGGCTTCCGCATGGCGCCCCGTGGCGATGAGCAGCCCGCGCATTGCGATGAACGTATCGCGGCCCCAATCGGTGAACCACGGAAAGCCCGCGACGATCGTGTGGCCCGTCGAACGCGCGACGACATAGGCATCGGCGGAACGCTGCAGGCGCGATGAGAATGCCGCGCGACGCGATGCTTCCGTATTCGCAAGCGCATCGGCGTGTGCGCTCGCCGCTTGCATGTCGGGCGGCGCGTGACCCGTGGCCGCGCTCAGCACCATGACGGCTGCATCGCTCAGAAGTTCGAAGCTGAAGACGCCGGGCGTCGCGAGATCTTCCGTGAAGTCGAGGCCGCGCTCGCGTTCGCGCACATAACAGAAGTTGCGATACCAGTCGGGCGCATGTCCATAGGCGCCGTTCGTCAAGGCGCGAATCGCGGGCAGATCGCGATAGGGCTGCCACTGCACGCGCTCGCCATCGACGCAAGCGGTGAAATCGAACGCGCCGTTCTCGTGATGCAGCGCGTGATAGTCGCGGCCCGACAGCAACGGACGCACATGCAGCGTAATCGTGCGATCGCGCGGCACATCGTGTTCGAACTCCGCCCGCCAGCGCAGCACCGTCTCGCACGTCGCTTTCGCAACGAATGCTTCAGCGACCACAGAAGTCCACGCGTCGATCCGGAAGCGCCATGTCGGCCAGGGCATCGTATCGAACGCGATCAGACTCGCCGCGATGTCGGGATACAGGATGTCGGGCGCGTAGCGCTGCATCGTGAGCGGATAGCGCGCTCCGTTCGCTTCGATCCACGCTTCGATGCCATTGGCGAGCACCACGCGCCCCGCAGGCGCGCGCGTCGCCGTCAGCAGCAGCGCGTGGTAGCGGCGCGTGCGCAACGTGCCCACCGTGCCCGACGCGAAGCCGCCGAAGCCATCGGCCTCGAGCCATTCGTCTTCCAGACGTCCGATATCGAAGGGGCGTTCGACGCGTGTCATCGCAGATCCGCTTTTCGCTGGCGTGGCCGGTCAAGACTGCCGACAGATTAGCGGCTCACGCGGGAAAAGTCTTGCGCAGTGCCGTCTCACCTATGATGCCAACCGCGTGAAGATCACATAGCCGTTTGCGCCGCCACGCGATGCAGAATCGGCAGCACGGCCCACACTTCGAGCCCGCCGCCTTCGCGCGGATGAAACTCCAGCGCGCCGCCATGCAAGCGCGCGATGCGCTCGACGATCGCAAGCCCCAGCCCCGTGCCGCCCGTCTTGCCGTGCGCATTCTTGCCGCGCTGGAACGGCGCCTTCAGGCGTTCGAGTTCTTCGGCGCTCAATCCCTTGCCACGGTCCCCGACAGCCACACGGATCGCATCGGCATCGGCCCATGTCCTGACGGCAAGGCCCGTCTGCCCGTAGACGACGGCGTTCTGCATCAGGTTCATCACGAGCCGCATCATCGTGATGGGCCGGAATGCATGTTCGGGAAGCTTGCCGAGCGACAGCTCGAATTCGTGCCCGAGTCCCGCGAAGTCCGCGGCTAGCTGGCTGATCAGCGCGTTCAGATCGCCGGGCTGCGGCGTCTCGCGCTCGCCGCTTCCCGCGTAGTCCATGAACTGCTGAAGGATCGTGTCGATCTGGTCCAGATACGATTCCGCCGCGCCGGAGAATGCTTCGTCGCCGCCCGTCTCGTTCGCCATCGCCATTGCGAGACGCAGCTTCGTGAGCGGCGTGCGGATATCGTGCGAAACGCCCGCGAGCATCAGCGCGCGCGTCGCCTCCGCCTGCTGCAACGCCTGCATCATCTGATTGAACGCGCCGCTCACCTGCGCGATCTCGGTCGGCCCGTCGACGGGCAAAGGCGGCGGCGTTTCGCCCGCGCTCACGCGGCGCGCCGCATGCGCGAGTTCCTGCAACGGACGGTTCAGATAGCGTTGCAGCGCGAAGCCCGTCAAAGCGGCCAGCATGCCGAGCCCCAGCGACAGCAACACGGCCGTCAGCATGCCGCCGCCCTGCGCTTCTTCCGGCACTTGCAGGCCAACCCAGTACGGCTTGCCCGCGACGTGCATGCGTATCCACATGCGCGGGCCGGCCTGTTGCCAACGCACTTCCGTGCCCGACGGCAGATAGCGGCCCAGACTTTCCAGAAACAACTGCAACTGATGAAGCCGGTAGAACGCGAGCAGTCTGACGCGCGGCTCCGTCACCGCATCGGCGGGCGGTTCGTCGCGTGCGTCGAGCCGCGCGACGAGCGTGTCGCGCGCAATCTCGGGCGACGCGGTGAGCGCGTTATCCAATGTCTTGATGTACGTGCCGAACACGGCAGCGGCGCGCTCGGTGCGCGGGCTTTGCACATAGTGGATCAGCACGCTCAGCGCGCAGACCTGGCTGACCGCCATCAGCACGATCAGCAGCATGATGTTGCGCGCGAGAACGCTGCGCGGCAGCACGCGCGACAGGATGCGCGCGTTCATGCTTCGACGTCGGCGACGAGCATATAGCCGACGCCCCATACGGTCTTGATGAAACGCGGCTTCGACGGATCGCTTTCGATCGTCTGCCGCAAGCGCAGAATCTGCACGTCGATACTGCGGTCGAGTGCATCGTGGTCGCGCCCTCTCGCGCGCGCGATCAGATTGTCGCGGCTCACTGCGCGGTTCGGCGACGCCGCGAGCGCCGTCAACAGCAGCATCTGCGCGGAATGCAGTTCGACGGGTGCATCGAGCCGGTAGAGACACTGCTTGCCGACATCGAGCCGGAAGTCGCCGAAGCGCAGCGTTTGCGTGGTAACGGTCGGGTCGCCCGCTGCGATCTTCTGGCGGCGCAACAGCGCGTTGATGCGCGCCACCAGCTCGCGCGGCAGGAAGGGTTTCGCGAGGTAATCGTCGGCGCCCGTTTCGAGACCGATCACGCGGTCGAGCGGATCGCCCTTTGCAGTGAGCATCAGGATCGGCATCGTATGGCCCTCCGCGCGCAGGCGCGCGCAGATCTGCAGGCCGTCCTCTTCGCCGATCATCAGGTCGAGCACCAGCAGGTCGTAGGGCTCGCGCTGCAGATAGCGTTCGAGCCGCTTGCTGTTCTCGACGGCGCGGACTTCGAAGCCATGTCCGCTCAGGAAGCGCTGCAGCATGTTGCGCAGTTCCGCTTCGTCGTCGAGCACGATGATGCGGGCGGGTCGGTCCATGCGATGGCTCCTTTCGCTACTTGCAACAGTTTAGCTTCGGGCCGACCCGTTTTTCCGTCAGTGCGATCCCGCGCGCTGCGCCATGAATTGCTCGATCTGTCCGAGCGTCACATAGCCCTGTCTCTGCGTATCGATCTCGTTGAAATGCTGCGCGACGCGCGGCATGCCCGTCTGGGCCTGGGCAAGCGTCAGCTTGCCGTCATGCGTCGTGTTGGCGGCGGCAAAGCGCTGCTGCAACTCCTGCATCATCCGCTCCATGCGCGGCGATGCGGCCATCGGTTGCGGCGCCGTCTGCGCCATCACGCCCGTCGATGCAATGCACAAAGCCAGCATGGCGATCCACTTCTTCATTTCACTCTCCAATCGGTTCATTCAACTTCTTCGCTCACGTGGTGTTGCGATTCGTCGTTGGCGAAGCGAATTCTTGCTGTCTGGAAAGCGGAAGGCAATTTCAAAGTTATGTCGCCGCATTTCATGCGATTCATCGTCTGGGCCATGCATTCACGCTTGTTTCAGATTCGCCGCTGCATCGCGCGCTACGTGATTACGTAGCGAACACTTCAAGCATGAGCGTGCTTTTCCGGCGACATCGAATGAAACAAGTAATCGCTGCCCATTCGGGGATGTGTTGCGTATCGTCTGCACGTCGGCGGCGATGTGAGGACTTCGCATCGCGTCCGCCGACTGTCCGCTCGTCCGCCGAGGAGTTTGATGTGAACATTCGCTCTGCTTATACGTCCGCGATTGCCGCGATGGGTATCGCCTGCTCGACCAGCGCCTTCGCCGGCACCGTGTTCGTCCATGCGGCCTATGTGCCCGCTGTCGTCTATGCGCCGCCGCGCACGCTCTATTACGTGCCGCCGCAACCGCCTTATGTCGTGCCCGTCGTGCCCGTCGTCACTCGCGTGCCCGTGGCCCCCGTGGTACCTGTCGTGCCCTATGTCGCCGTCGTGCCGCCACCCGCGCCCGCGAAGCCCTTGCCCTATGCGACGGTGGCCGTGCCCATCGTCGCACCGCCTGCTTACGCGGTTGCGCCCGCAAGAAGCATCGTCTATGCGCAGCCGGTCGCCGTTGTGCCCGGCGTCGTCGTCACACGCTGATTGCATCGCTGCGCCGATTCACTTGATCTTTGGAAAGCCGAGGCCAACAATGAAAGCCTTTGTCTAACCGGTACTAACCGCCATTAACCGGCATTCGGCGAGCTTCGTGGAGGGCGCTATGTCAGAGATCGAAAAGGACAAGGTCATTGCCGTGCTCAACCAGATTCTCGAATCCGAGCTGGCTGGCGTGGTCCGTTACACGCACTACTCTTTTCTGGTGTTCGGCTTTGGCCGCATCCCGATCGTGTCGTGGCTGCGTCAGCAGGCCGACGAATCGCTCGCGCATGCGCATCTGGCGGGCGAATGGATCACGACGCTCGGCGAGTATCCGTCGCTTGGCATCGGTCAATTGCTCGATTCGCATACGACCGATATCGCGTCCATTCTGCGCGAGTCGCTTGCAGCCGAAGACGTCGCGCTTGGCCTGTATCGCGATCTGCTTGCGCTCGTGAAAGACCGCTCCGTTGCGCTCGAAGAATATGCGCGGCAAATGATCTCGGTCGAAGAGATGCATGCGGGCGAAGTCGACAAGATGCTGCGCAGGCCGGGCACGGTCGCGACATCGGGCGAGCGCGGCGCCGATACGCATTAGCTTCGACGCTGGCATTCGCGCATGCGTTGCCGGACTTTCAATTCGCTGCACACGCCGACTCTCGATCGCTCACCGAATAATTCTTCTACCTGCACATCAAGGGCACGGCATGCATCGACACACGATGCATGCCGTGCCCTTTCTCTTATTGCATGCGCGCGCGATGCATTTAACGTTTGCCGACATTAACGCGCGTCTAATCCCCTAAATCTTCTGCATGCATGGCGGAGTTTGCAACGACCCATGCTAGGCTATGCGCGGCATCAGGCTGTTGAATTCTGCATTCGCTATTTCGTTCGTAGTCCGCGCAGTGAAACCAGGTGGATAGATGATCGAAGACGTCAACCGCAGTTTCAGTCGCAGTCGCAATCGATGGCACCGGCATTCGCGCGGTGTGATTTGTCACCGCCCAACATATGAGACCTTGGCGCGCGCTGCATCGATCGCTGTCCTGATCGCGTTGCCCGGTTGCATGGTCGGCCCCGATTACCGCACGCCCGCCCCGCCCGCCACCGATACCTACACGCCCACGCCGTTGCCCGACCGAACGGCGTCGTCGCCGGGCGCATCGGGCGTCCCGCAACAGTTCGTCGCCGGCCAGGACATTCCCGCGCAATGGTGGACGCTCTTTCACTGCGAGCCGGTCGATGCGCTGATCCGCGAAGCGCTCGCCAACAGTCCCAATGTCGCTGCGGCGCAAGCGGCGCTCAGGCAAGCCGGCGAGAATCTGCGCGCGCAAATGAGCACCACGCTGTATCCGTCCGTCGATGCGAAGGCCAATGCGACGCGCGAAAAATTCAACGGCGTCACGTTCGGCCAGCCGGGACTCACGGAAGTGCTGAACCTCTATAACGCATCGGTGAGCGTGTCGTACAACCTCGATGTGTTCGGCGGCGCAAGGCGCGAGCTCGAATCGCTGCGCTCGCAGGTCGATTACGAGGGCTTTCAGTTGCAGGCTGCGTATCTCGCGTTGTCGGCGAACATCGTGACGGCGGCCGTCAAGGAAGCGTCGCTGCGCGAGCAGATCGAAGCGACCGAGCGCATCGCCACCGACGAGGACGCGCAGCTCGGCGTGTTGCGCAAGCAGTTCGAGCTTGGCGGCGTGAACCGCACCGCCGTGCTCTCGCAGGAAACGCTCGTCGCGCAGACGCGCGCGACGTTGCCGCCGTTGCGTCAGTCGCTCGATCAGACGCGTCATCAGCTCGCCGTGCTCGCGGGCAAGCCGCCAAGCGACACGGGCGTGCCCGAGTTCAAGCTGTCGATGTTCACGCTGCCGCAGAGCTTGCCCGTCAGCGTGCCGTCGTCGCTCGTGCGGCAGCGGCCCGACATCCTCGCCGCCGACGCCACGCTGCATCAGGCGAGCGCGCAGGTCGGCGTCGCGACGGCGAACATGTATCCGCAGCTCACGCTGTCGGCGAGCTACGGCCCGCAGGCGCTCACGCCCGCAGGTCTGCTCAAGTACGCCGACATGATCTGGAGCATCGGCGCGGGCGTCACGCAGCCGATCTTTCACGGCGGTCAGTTGAGTGCGCAAAAGCGCGCCGCCGAAGCCGCCTTCGACCAGGCCAATGCGCAATACCGGCAGACGGTGCTGCTCGCGTTCCAGAACGTCGCCGATACGTTGCGCGCGCTCGAACACGATGCCACCGGCCTGCGCGCGCAGACGGAAGCATGGCGCGCGGCCCGCGATTCGCTCGATCTGACGCGCGGCCAGTTTCGCATCGGCGGCGTCAGCTATCTGGCGTTGCTGGATACACAGCGTCAGTACCAGCAGACCGTCGTGAACCTCGCGCAGGCGCAGGCCGCGCGCTATGCGGACACGGCCGCGCTGTTCCAGGCGCTCGGCGGCGGCTGGTGGAACGACGCGGCGACGAGCCAGGCAGCGCAGGCCACGCCGGCGGCCGCTCCGGCATCTGCCAGGCCGCAGTGAATCCTTTCGCAGTAGCCGCGCGTCGCATGCGATCAGACGGCAGCGCCGCCGGACGAGTTTGCTTGTGCCTCATCAGTGCCTCATCAGTTTGCCGTGCAAGGACGAGACGATGACAACGAAAAGACCGATGACCAGGCGGATGATCATCATGCTGATCTGCGTGGGCGTATTGCTCGGCGCGCTGGTCGGCTTCAATCTGTTCAGGGCGCACATGCTCAAGAAGTTCATGGCGAGCAATGCCGTGCCGCCCGCAACCGTCACGGCCGCTGTCGCGGGCTATCAGACGTGGCAGCCGCAGCTTGCCGCCGTGGGCAGCCTGCGCGCGGTGCGCGGCGTCGACGTGACGACGGAAGTGGCCGGCCTCGTGCGCGAAATCGCGTTCAGTTCGGGCCAGGAAGTGAAGGCAGGCCAGGTGCTCGTACGCCTGAACGACGATTCGGACCGCGCGCAGCTTGCGTCGCTGCAGGCCGCTGCGGAACTCGCGCAGACCGTCTACAAGCGCGACAAGGCGCAATTCGACATTCAGGCGATTGCAAAGGCCCAGCTCGACGCCGATGCCGCCGACCTGAAGAGCAAGAAAGCCCAGGTCGACCAGCAGGCCGCGCTCGTCGAAAAGAAAACGATACGCGCGCCCTTCGCGGGACGCGTCGGCATCACGACGGTCAACCCGGGCCAGTACATCAATCCGGGCGATGCGATCGTCACGCTGCAAGCCATCGATCCGATCTACGCCGACTTCTATCTGCCGCAACAGCAACTCGGACAATTGCAGGTCGGCCAGGCGATCGTCGTCGATACGAATGCGTTCAGCAACCGCACGTTCGACGGCAAGATCCGCTCGATCAATCCGCGCGTGGACAGCACAACGCGCAACGTGCAGATCGAAGCGACCGTCGACAACCGCGAGCGCAAGCTGCTGCCCGGCATGTACGCGAACGTGAAGATCGACGCGGGCACCGTGCAGCGCTATCTGACCTTGCCACAAACGGCGATCACCTATAACCCGTACGGCGCGACCGTGTTCGTCGTGAAGCCCGGCGCGCAAAAGAATGCGCAAAACAAGATCATGCCCGTCGCGCAGCAGGTGTTCGTCACGCCGGGGCCGACGCGCGGCGATCAGGTCGCGATTCTCAAGGGCATCGGCGAAGGCGCGCAAGTCGTGACGAGCGGCCAGTTGAAACTGAAGAACGGCACGCCGCTCGTGATCGACAACCGCGTGCTGCCCGCGGACAACCCGAATCCGACGCCTCAGGAACAATAAGAGGCCGCGCGATGAAATTCACCGACATCTTCATTGAACGCCCGGTGCTCGCATCGGTGGTGAGTCTGCTGATCCTCGTGCTCGGCTTGCGTTCGCTATCCGTGCTGAAGGTCAGCGAATATCCGCAGACCGAAAACGGCGTGGTGACGATCACGACGTCGTACTACGGCGCGAGCGCCGACACGATGGCCGGCTTCATCACGCAGCCGCTCGAATCCGCGATCGCGCAGGCCCAGGGTATCGACTACATGTCGTCGACGAGCAGCACGGGCGTCTCGACGATCACCGCGACGCTGCGCCTGAACTACGACTCGAATCGCGCGCTGACGGAGATCAACACGCAGATCGCGTCAGTGCGCAACCAGTTGCCGCCGCAGGCGCAGCAGCCGGTCCTGACCGTGCAGGTGGGCCAGACCACCGACGCCATGTACATGGGCTTCTACAGCGACGTGCTGCCGAGCAATAACGTCACCGACTATCTGCTGCGTGTCGTGAAGCCGAAGCTCGATTCGATCCAGGGCGTGCAGACAGCGGAGATTCTCGGCGGCCGTCAGTTCGCACTGCGCGCCTGGCTCGATTCGAACCGGCTCGCCGCGCACAACGTCACGGCCGCCGATGTCGTCACGGCGCTTGGCAACAACAACTATCTGGCGACGCTCGGCACGACCAAAGGCCAGATGATCAGCGTCGACCTGAATGCGGGCACGGACCTGCATTCCGTCGACGACTTCAAGAAGCTCGTCGTCAAGCAGAAGAACGGCGCGATCGTGCGCCTCGAAGATGTCGCGAACGTCGTGCTCGGCGCGGACAACTACGACTTCAACGTCGCGTTTAGCGGCAAGCGTTCGGTGTTCATCGGCATCAAGGTGGCGCCCGATGCAAACGTGCTCGACGTCGCGAAGCGCGTGAAGACGATCTTCCCCGATCTACAAAAGCAGTTCCCGACAGGCATGACGGGCGACATCGTCTACGACGCAACCGACTTCATCAACACGGCCATCGATGAAGTGGTGAAGACGCTCGTCGAAGCGCTGCTGATCGTGACAGTCGTGATCTTCCTGTTCCTCGGCAGTTTCCGCGCGGTGATCGTGCCCGTGATCGCGATGCCGCTGTCGCTGATCGGCACGTTCTTCGTGATGCAACTGCTCGGCTATTCGATCAATCTGCTGACACTGCTTGCTCTCGTGCTCGCGATCGGGCTCGTCGTCGACGATGCGATCATCGTGGTGGAGAACGTCGACCGGCATATGAAGGAGGAAGGCAAGCAGCCTTTCGAAGCGGCGCTGATCGCCGCGCGCGAACTCGGCGGACCGATTCTCGCGATGACGGTCGTGCTCGTTGCCGTGTACTTGCCGATCGGTTTTCAGGGTGGGCTGACGGGCGCGCTCTTCACCGAGTTCGCGTTCTCGCTGGCGGGCGCCGTGACGGTATCAGGCGTGATTGCGCTGTCTCTATCGCCGATGATGTGCTCGCGTTTTTTCCGCACGGACCAGGAGTCGGGCCGCTTCGCGCGCTTCGTCGACCGGCAGTTCGAGCGCGTGCATCGCGGCTATGGGCGTCTTCTGCATGCGATGCTCGACACGTGGCCCGTGTTCATCGTGATGGGCGCGCTGCTGTTGTGCGGCACCGTGTATCTCTTCATGACGTCGCAATCGGAGCTTGCGCCGCAGGAGGACCAGGGCATCGTGCTGTCGCAGATCCAGGGGCCGCCGAACGCGACGATCCAGCAGATGCAGACTTACGCGGACCAGGTGTTCGACATCTCGAAGCAGTTGCCCGAGTACTCGCAGATGTTCCAGCTGACGGGCGCGCCGACGCTGAACCAGGGCATCGGCGGCGTGCTCTTCAAGACGTGGGACAAGCGCAAGAAAGGCGCGACGCAATTGCAGCAGGAATTGCAGCAGCAGTGGAACGGCATTGCGGGCGCGCGCGTCGCTGCGTTCCAGTTTCCGCCGCTGCCGGGCGCGCAGGGGTTGCCCGTGCAGTTCGTGATCAGCACGACGGAGCCGTTCGAGAACCTCAACGAAGTGTCGCAAGCCGTGCTGCAAAAAGCGCGCGAAAGCGGCATGTTCTTCTTCGTCGACAGCGACCTGAAAATCGACAAGCCCGAAAGCGTGCTGCTCGTGGACCGCGACAAGGTCGCTTCGCTCGGCCTGTCGCAAAGCGATGTCGGGCAGACGCTGGGCGCGGCGCTCGGCGGCAACTACGTCAATTACTTTTCGATCGCGGGCCGCTCGTACAAGGTGATTCCGCAAGTGCTGCAAACGGACCGGCTGAACCCGTCGCAAGTGCTCGACTACTATTTGCGCACGCCCGATGGCAGCGTGATTCCCGCATCGACGGTCACGCATCTGAAACAGACCATCGTGCCCGAGTCGATCAATCACTTCCAGCAGCTCAATTCGGCGACGATTTCCGGCGTGCTCGCACCGGGCATCTCGCAGGGCGAAGTGCTCGACTTCCTGCGCAAGGCGACCATCGACGTCGCGCCGACGGGCTATACGGCCGACTACTCGGGCCTGTCGCGGCAGTTCGTGCAGGAGTCCGGCGGCTTCGTGATCACGCTGCTGTTCGCGACGATCATCGTGTTTCTCGCGCTTGCTGCGCAGTTCGAGAGCTTCCGCGATCCTGTCGTGATTCTCGTGTCGGTGCCGATGGCGCTGTTCGGCGCGCTCATCTTCATCAACGTGGGACTCTCGACGCTCAATATCTACACGCAGGTCGGCCTTGTCACGCTGATGGGCCTCGTCAGCAAGCACGGCATTCTGATCGTGCAGTTCGCAAACGAACTGCAACGCGCGGGACGCGGCAAGCGCGAAGCGCTCGAAGAAGCGGCCGGCGTGCGCTTGCGGCCGATCCTGATGACGACGGCGGCAATGGTGCTGGGCGTGCTGCCGCTCGTGATCGCGTCAGGCGCGGGTGCGGCGGGCCGCAATGCGATGGGGCTCGTGATCTTCACGGGGCTGTCGATCGGCACGCTGTTTACGCTCTTCGTCGTGCCCGCGATGTATATGTTCCTCGCCGCCGACCATCATCGGGACAGGGAGCATCCGGTGGAGGCCTGAACGATTTCGCTAAAAGCGCGCGGCGTTTTTGTCCGCATTGCCGGCGTGTACGCCGCACGGCTATGCTTGCGGATGGTCATCCGCCGTGGCCCTCATATCACGTCAAATACACAGGAGCATCGATGTTCAGTCCCGGTCTTTTCTTCACGGCAGCGGGCGTGGGTCTCGCGGTCGCGGCGCCTGTCGGTCCGATGGGCATGCTGTGCATTCGCCGCACGCTCACCGACGGCCCGCGCGCCGGTCTTGCGATCGGCTTCGGCATCGCGGGCGGCGATGCGTTCTACGGCCTGATCGCCGCGCTTGGTCTCGTGAGCGTGTCGCAGTTCATGCTGGCGTATGACAAGCCGCTGCATATCGTCGCGGGACTTTTTCTGCTGTATCTCGGCATTCGCACGATGTTGCAGAAAGTGCCCGCCGATAACGGGAACAACGGCGGCAATGGCAACAACGGCAGCAACGGCGAAGGGAAACTCGCGGGCATCGGGCATGCCGGCGCGGTGAAAGCCTTCGCGAGCGCGCTGCTCCTCACGCTGACCAACCCGCAGACGATCATCATGTTCGCCGCCCTCTTCACGACGCTCGCGCCGCGCGGACCGTTTTCGTCGAGCGTCGCGCTCACGACGGTATTGGGCGTGTTTTGCGGATCGATTGCCTGGTGGTGCTTCCTCGTGACGGCCGTGTCGCTCGCGCGTCATGCGATCGGGCACAAGCTGCGCGTCGTCATCGACCGCATTGCGGGGTTTGCACTGGCCGCGTTCGGCGTCGCCGAAGTGCGCCGCGCGATCTGACGCGAACGCTTCCTTCCGTATCCTTGCAGCACAGTCCTTTGCTGCAACCCAGGCCGCCTGCGGGCGGCCTTCTTTATCGCATCGCCGTCACGCCCGCGCGAAGCGCGCGCGCCACAAGCCGTCGAGCGAATAAAGGGCGAGCGCGATCCAGATCGCGCCATAGCCGATCAGTTGCACGTGTCCGAACGGCTCCTGATAGATCAGCACGCCGATCAGCAATTGCAGCGACGGCGTCACGTACTGGATGAGCCCTAGCATCGACAGCGGAATGCGCCGCGCGCCCGCTGCGAACAGCAGCAGCGGCACAGCCGTGATCGGTCCGGCGAGCGCGAGCAGCACCTTCACGCCGAGCGACGCGGCACCGAAACCGCTCGCCCCATGTGACGACGAGACGAACAGGTACAGCGCGGCAACGGGAAAGAGCAGCACCGTTTCGAGCGTCAGCCCTTCGAGCGCGCCGAGCTGCGCCGTCTTGCGCAGCAGCCCATAGCCCGCGAAGCTGAACGCGAGCGCGAGGCTGATCCACGGCGGATGGCCGTTTTCCCACGTGAGCCACAGCACGCCGCACGCGGCAACGGCCACCGAGAGCCACTGCACGCGCCGCAGCCGCTCGCCGAGAAACACGAAGCCGAACAGCACGTTGATCAGCGGATTGATGAAGTACCCAAGGCTCGCCTCGACGATATGTCCCGCGTTGACGGCCCAGATATAGATGCCCCAGTTCGTCGACAGCAACAGCGCGCTCGCGGCGAAGCGTCCGAGCAGCTTCCGGTCGCGCAGCACGGGCCCGAGCCAGCGCCATTGCTGCCGCACGGCCAGCACGATGAAGAGGAACAGCATCGACCACACCATCCGGTGCGCGAGCATCTCGATGGGGGATATCTGGTGCAGCGTCTTGAAGTAGACGGGAAAGAGTCCCCAGAGGGTGAATGCGAGGACTGCGTAGGCGACGCCGTAGTTCATTTTTATCGGTCTGCGGATGGAGAGGCACGGGCAACGCATCGCACACGGCACGCATCGTCGACGCTCCCTGCAAGCGCCGTCCGACGCGCCCGCGGCGCCCGAAGCGCTATTGTAAGCGGGCCGCCGGAGCCGGCATCATTGCGGACATCGGCGGGGCATCGGCGAACATCAGGACGCCGCGCCGCCGGTTTTGCGACAATAGCGGTCTTTCGCCGCGCCGCAGCCCGATGGAACCGCCTGACGGACTGCCCGGGCCTCCGCCTGAGGAACCGCCTTCAGGCACAGCCCGCGCGCGGCTTCTGGCGACAGTACCGGCAAGCCTGCCCGCAACCGAATTCTTTAAGAGACCGTCCGCGGTCCGAGCAATGGCACTTCCCCACATCGATCTCCTGTATTCCGCGTCGGGTCTTTTCGTCGGCTTTCTGGTCGGGCTGACGGGCGTCGGCGGCGGCTCGCTGATGACGCCGATCCTCGTGCTGCTTTTCAACATTCATCCGGCCACGGCCGTCGGCACGGACCTGCTGTACGCGGCCGCGACCAAGGCGACGGGCACGCTCGTGCACGGAGTGAAGGGCACGATCGACTGGCAGGTGACGCTGCGGCTGGCGGCGGGCAGCGTACCCGCCGCGACCGTCACGCTGATCCTGCTGCATCGCTACGGGATGGAGTCGCAGCGCGGCGGGCACCTGATTTCCGTCGTGCTCGGCGTCGCGCTGCTGATTACCGCTATCGCGCTGGTGTTCCGGCCGCAGCTCACCGCGTTCGCGGCCTCGCGCAAGCGCGCGACGGGCCAAGGCAGCACGCTCGCGCTGACGATGCTGACGGGGGCGGTTCTCGGCGTGCTGGTATCGCTGACGTCGGTGGGTGCGGGCGCGATCGGCGTCACGGTGCTGCTACTGCTCTACCCGATGCTGCCGATCACGCGCATCGTCGGCTCGGACATCGCGCATGCCGTGCCGCTCACCCTGCTCGCGGGCGCGGGCCACTGGCTGCTCGGATCGGTCAACTGGTCGCTGCTCGCGTCTCTGCTGGTCGGCTCGATTCCGGGCATCATGATCGGCAGCTATCTGGCGTCGAAGGCGCCCGACAAGCTGCTGCGCAACCTGCTCGCGGCAACGCTGACGCTCGTCGGCGTGAAGCTCGTGATGGCGTGATGCCGTGACGCGTCGCGTCGGCGCGCGCGATGTGCGTTAGAGACATCGCGCGCAGCGACGCGGCGATCATTTGAAGAAGCGGCAGTTGAGGTCGGTTTCGAACTGCCGGATCCAGTGGCCTGCCTGGTCCTCGTGATACGACTGCGCCCAGCCGCCGCGCCGTATGGTCAACAGGCGCGCATGATGTGAAGCGTCGTCGGGATCGTCGGTGGCGGTGATGTCGAAATGCACGGGCGCAAAACCATGCCGCGCGCACACGAGTTCGAACGCGGCGCGTTCGCCGATCGGGAGATCGATGTAATTGAAGCGGTGTCTGTCCATGGCCGTCGCTCCGGAAGCGTCGATACTTCACAGTACTTCACGCGACGGGTAAACAGTGTGTCACGGCGTACAAGCACGATGGTCCGTCGCGTTTGAACGATGCGTGCGCGATGCGTCCGACAGGGTGCCCGCAAGGCGCCGTATGTTCGGCTCCGTTCGTGTGCATCGTTGCGACGGCATTTCATGCGCGCGTCGCACCGCTCGCGTTATTCCTGCACTGACGCGAGCGGCGCGATCGTTGGTACGACAATCGGTCCCTTCATGCCCTTCAGGCCCTTCACTTCGGCACGTTCACCGCGCCCGCTCCGACCTGAATTGCATTTGCACCCGGGCTCATCGAGATCGCCGGCAGGTTCGCCGTCGTCAATGCAGGTGCAGCACCCGGCGTGCCACCGCGCGGCACCGCGCGAATCACCTGCGACGGCGGCAGCGGCGCGCCGCTCTTCAGGTGATTCCACATCAGGTTCAGCGCCTGGATGTCGTAGTAGTGAACCGGGATGAAGCGCGTATCGAAGCCGGCCACGCTCAGGAACGCGTCGAAGTGCTGGCCGTTCATCACTTCATAGAACGACAGCTGACTCTTCGATCCCTCCGTGATGTTGTTCATCGCCAGATACGCGCGCGATGCGTGATTCACGGGCACGAGCGCATCGCTGCGGCCCTGCACGATGATTGCAGGCTTGCCGTGCAGATTCGCGGTCACGCGGATCGCATTGACGTTGTCCTGCATGCGCTGGTCGCCCGTCGTCCACAACGCGCGCAGACACGCGGCGCCCGTGAAGCTGGCGTCGGCCGTCGCGAGCCGGTGGTCCGCCCCGCCCGGCGCCGACGCGTTGTTGTAGACGAGGTTGATGCCGCTGGTCGGCGGCACGCCGTTGCCCAGCCCGAAGATGGAGAGCATCGGCGACAGCGTCGGCGCAACGCCCGCCGCGCCAGCCGCATTCGTCGTGCCGAAGCTGAAGCCGCACAGATTGTCGATCACGCTGGACTTCGTGTACGCGTTCGCATACGTGACGGCGACAGCGGGCACGGCCTGCGAGTCCCACATCGGCGCGTGCAGCACATCGGAGTCGGTTTCGTAGCCGGCCGCGTGCAGACGGTTGAGCGCATCGTTGGCCTGGCTCGTTTCGTCGGCGCCGCTCACGAAGCCGCCCGCTGCCAGCGACGCGCAGCGCGCCGCGCGGATCGCCTGGGTCGTCGCGAGTGGCAACGCCGTCAGATACGGCGAGCCTGCCGCCGCCGTCGCGACTGCCGCGCAAGGCTGCAACATGTTCGCGTAGGTCATGTAGTCGGCCAGTGGCGCGCCCGCTGCGGGAATCGGGACGGCGCCCTCCAGCACCTTCGCCGACGACACCATGCGCAGATTGATCTGCGGCTCGCCGACGACGACAGCTGTAATCCATCCTTGCGTGTCCTGCTCGGCCGCTGCGAGGGACGCGCCGCCGCCGTTGCTGACGGAAGCCGCGATCGTCGTGATGCTCCCGGGGCTGTAGCGCACGCCGTGCTGCTGGCCGTTGCTATCGACGGTCGGCGCGAACTGCTGGTTGAGCGCCCAGTAGGCGAACTGCACGGCTTCGAGCGTGTTCTTGCCCCAGTCCTGCTCGGGGTTCTGCTGCGAGTGCGCGTGCTTGAACGCGTAGCGGTTCGGGAAGCCGGTGTTGAACGACGACAGCGCGCCCGACGACACGTTCGCCGTGAAGAGGCTCTTCGTGCCCGCCGCCGTTGCCGCCGCGACCGTGCCGTTCATCAGCGTGACGAGGCTCGTTGCCAGCTCGTGCGCGCCGTTGCCGCCGCCCTTGTCGGTGTAGGCGACCGCGCAGCCGCGCTTGAGGCCCCACTCGCCCGCCGCCGAAATCGCGCCATAGACGCCGCGCGAACCCGACGACGTCGCCGTGACGATGCACGGACTATTCGGGTCGAACGTGGACGGCACCTGCACCATCAAGGTCACGTTCTGCTGGCCGGTGCCGTTGTCCGCGTAGGCGAGATACTCGGTGCCGGCGATCTTGCCCTCGCCGAGCGTGTCGTTGCCGTTCAGGTCGATGTTGGGCCCCCAGAAGCGTCCATAGCCGCCGTTCGCCGACATGTCGACGAGCGCCCGGTAGTTCGACCAGATCGCAAGGCGGCGCAACTCGGCGGGCGTCGGCACGGCGGAATTCGAGAACGAAGGCGGCGTCGCCGAGCCAAGGCCCGTCTTGCCGAGGCCGCCCGTCAGCAGGTCGTCGCTGTTGCCGTCATAGGCGGTCGTCGTGACGCTGCTGGACACCACGAACGAAGGCAGCGTGTTGGTGGTCGGGTTGTTATGGTGATCGTCGCCGTGGCCACACGCGGCGAGCAGTATCGCGGACATCGTCGTGCAAAGAGCAGTGGCGGCACGTCTGAACGGCAGTTTCCCTGTCATTGTCGTCTCCATTGTCTTGTTGTGTCGGCGCCGGGGCTCATCCGCTGCCGTCAGTCGAATCACGCAGCGGGCGAGCCGACGGCGGCTGCTTCAATGCAAGTTTCGCGCCGAATGCACGGATGTCGCGCCGGGCGCGCTGACGTGCAGGTTCACAGCGGGTTCACGGCGGGTTCGCGCGAGGCATCACCGCGAGCAGGGACCGCGCAGACCGTCTTGCTCCGGAGACAGTCCAGTGGCGGCAACACCGCCGCGCCATATCCGCCTGGCCTGAAATGTCGACTGGATGCGGCTTTCGAGGCAAGCTGCTCTCTGTCTACGCGCAGAGACGGCGGCCACGCCGTCCCGTTTCGTGGAGAAAACGCGCGTCCTGGCGCAGTCGGTTGCCGCACACCTCCCCGGCTTGGCGAACCCGCGCGCAGCACAACGCCGCGCAAACCCGTACAAAACCGAACCGAAACAAAAACGGGCTTCCGTTCGGCACGGAAGCCCGCTTGTCATTCTGACCGGTAAGGATGTCGCAAGATGCACGGCGCCGCTCGTCGTGCTGCCCGTCGTCCGCGGCCCGCGCCATCCGGACCGCGATCCCTCCGGCCCGAGCGCTGCGGCATCGCTTACTGCTGCTGGACGTTGATCTTGTTCGACACGGAAGTCACGCCCGCCACGCCCTTCGCCACCTCGCCAGCCTTCTGGATCTGGTCGTTGTCGGGCGCCGTGCCCGTCAGCGTGACTGCGCCGCCACTGGCGCGGACGTTGATCGCCGATACGTCGAGGCCTTGCGTCTTCGCGAGCGCCGCGCGCACCTTCTTGCCGAGCGCGCGGTTCTCCTTCTTGGCAGCCTTCGAGTTGGCGGCGGGCGCTGCCGCCGTCGTGCCGGTGGACGTGGAGTCGCTTGCCTGGGCATACGTGTGGCATGCGACGACCATTGCGACAACACCACCCAGTGCCTTCAGAAAATCGACCGATTTCATGACTTCTCCTTTTTGCTTTGGTTTGGACCGCGTTTGGCTAGCGGCTTGGTTACGACTGCGGGCGACCCGATTGCACGCGGCGCACAAAGGCGCAACGAGGCAATGGCGAGCCTGGAGCGTTGTCACGGTCTGCGAGAGAGGCATTGGAAGGTGTGCGACGGCCGGCGCTACCGATGCGCAGCGGTTCATTTACGCTGGCCGTCCGCCGCGCGCCGGCAGCGCGCCCTGGTCTCGTAAGTCCGGCCGGGTCGCGCAATGCAAACGTTGTTTCGCGGCAGCGATGCCAATGTAATCTAGCCGCGACAGTTCTGCAAAGGATATCGCGCTTTCGTCGCGCTTCGCGTTGGAACTTCGGGCTTCGTTGCCCCTGCACGCCGACGATGTCGAACGAATGCCGGCTCACGCTTTGTTACGCGTTTATGGCACCGCGTCGCGGCCGCGCGCCGCCGCGCCTTCAATCTCATGTACCATCGGCGCGAACGCCGAAACGGGCGGGCAGCATCTGCAGCGGATGCAGCAGACGGGCACGAGCCGTTGCGCGCGGAGAGCCCGACCGACATCATTGGACCAACCTGATCACTTCCTGACACTACGCATTCCCATGAAGCCTTCCGACGGACGTCCACCGGAACGCACGCCTCGCCGCAAGCCGCCTCACCTCGTCGCCCGCTTCGTGGCGATCTCATGGCGCGATCTCGCCGTGTCGTTCGGCCCGATCCTGCTGATCAGCGCAATCGCAATCTACATCGCCGTGCGCCTGATCCAGCCCGCGCCGCCCGACACGCTGACGATGGCGGCGGGCCCGAAAGGCAGCACCTTCTGGGTGGCCGCGCAGAAGTACAAGGCGATCCTCGCGCGCAACCGCATCACGCTCAACGTGCTGGAGACGGAAGGCTCCGCCGACAACCTCACACATCTGACCGATCCGCATGCGAATGTCGACGTCGGCTTCGTGCAGGACGGCATCGCGCCGTCGAAGGAGATGACGGATGGGCTGATGTCGCTCGGCAGCGTCGCGTATGTGCCCGTCGCGATCTTCTATCGCGGCGCGATGGTCACGCTGCTGTCCGAGTTCAAGGGCAAGCGCATGGCGATCGGCGCCGAAGGCAGCGGCACGCGCGAGCTGGCGCTGCAACTGCTGAAGGCCAACGGCATCACGCCCGACGGCCCGACGAAGCTGCTGCCCCTCTCCGGCGACGACGCCGCCCAGGCGCTGATCGCGGGCAAGATCGACGCGGCCTTCCTCACGGGCGACAACGCGCAGCCTCCCGTGATGGGCAAGCTGTATCGGACGGCGGGCGTGCAGTTCTACGATTTCACGCAGGCGGGCGCGTATGCGCGGCGCTTTCCGTATCTGACGCAGCTCGAAATGCCGATGGGCTCGTTCGACCTCGGCAAGAACCTGCCGTCGACGACGCTGCACATGATCGCGCCGACGGAAGAACTCGTCGCGCGCGATTCGCTGCATCCGGCGCTTTCCGATCTGCTGATCGAAGCGGCGCGCGAGGTGCACAGCAAGGCGAGCGTGATGCAGAAGGCGGGCGAGTTCCCCGCGCCGCTCGCGCACGACTTCCCGATCAGCGACGATGCTGCCCGCTACTACAAGTCGGGCAAGAGCTTCCTCTACCGCATCCTGCCATTCTGGCTCGCGAGCCTCGCGGACCGGCTGCTGGTCGTGCTGGTGCCCGTCATCGTCGTGCTGATTCCGGGGCTCAGGCTCGTGCCGTCGCTGTATGCGTGGCGCGTGAAGTCGCGTATCTACCGCTGGTACGGCGCGCTGATCGCGATCGAGCGCGAGGCGCTCAACGATACGTCGGCGGCCGAGCGCGAGGGGCTCGTCGAGCGGCTCGACAAGATCGAAGAGTCGGTCAACGGACTGAAAATGCCGCTTGCCTATGCGGACCAGTTCTACGTGCTGCGCGAGCATATCGGCTTCGTGCGGGCGCGTCTCATGCGCGATTCTGAAGCGGCCGCGGCGGCCGCCGCGCGCGACGTGGCGGGCGAAGCGCAATCGGCGAGTTCGACCGGCGCGACCGATTCGACTGGCTCGACCGACTCAACTGGCTCGACCGGCTCGCAGGTCGAAGCACACGTGCATTCCGGTGGCGCGATCAGCCGCGCCGAAGCACGCGCCGCCAGTCACGAAGCTCACGCAGACCGCGAAAGATCGGGCCGCGAAGAGTAATCGTTCCCGTGAACGCCCGCTGAAGAGCCGGACGCAGCAGCGCCGTTTCATCAAATGATGCGAACGGGGCGTGCTTTGCGTAAGATCGAATCAACCAGAACGGGCTGACGCACGGCATCCGCGCCAGCCCGCCGACTCAGGAAACCGGGAGACATCATGACCGATGGCATCGACGCCACGCAGCCACTGTGGTTTTACGACTTTGTCTCACCGTTCTCGTATCTGCTGCTTGAACAGCATGACAAATGGCCGGGGCTGCCGTTCGTGTTCACCCCCGTTCAGCTGAACGATCTGTATCGCCACTGGCGACAGCGGATCGCCTACGATGTGCCCGCGAAACGCATTTTCACGTACCGCTACGCGCTCTTTCGCGCCGAGCAACTGGGCATCCCATTCAGGATGCCGCCCGCGCATCCGTTCGACTCGGCCAAGCCGATGCTGCTCGCAACGGCGCTCGGCGCCGATTTGAATACGGTGCGCGAGATCTTCCGCTTCATCTGGCGCGACGGCCGCGATCCGTCGACGGCGGATGGCTTCGCCGCGTTGTGCGAGCGCCTGAACGTGCCCGACGGCGAGGCGCTGATCGCGCGCGAAGCGACGCGCGCCCAACTGACTCGCAACGGCACCGACGCGATCGCCATCGGCGTATTCGGCGTGCCGACGTTCTGGCTCAACAAGCAGTTGTTCTGGGGCGAAGACGCGCTGCAGATGGTGCTCTACTGCGCGCGCACGCCGAACTGGCTCGAATCGAAGGAAGTGAAGCGCATCACGTCGCTGCCGTCGGGGCTCACGAAGGCCTGAGCGGGCGGCGTCTGGCGGCGAGGCGTCCGTCGTCGGGCGACTGCTGCACGACGGGCCATCGCGCGACGCTGGCAACACATGTCGTGCATCGCATGGCGCCCGTAGCGCGACATCCGTTGCACAGCGCCCGCTGCACGGCGCCATTGCACGACGCCCACAAAGCGCGCTGCTCACGATCCGTGATGCCCGTCATACCGCTTGCGCTATGGCCGACGCGCGGCAAACGGGCCTAAGGTTATAGCTTCGCGCGTGCGGCGCGATGCTGGCAACGGGATCATTGCCCGCTCGCGATGCACGGCTCGATACCCGCATTCGAATGCCTTCAACGGGCCTTCCCCGCCCCGCCGATTCATGGACGACAACGCCGCTTCACTCGATATCTGGCTCGTGCGCGTGCTGCGCACGCTGCTCGTCGAGCGCAGCGTCACGCAGACCGCGTTGCGGCTGAACCAGACGCAGCCCGCCATCAGCACCGCGCTGCGCAAGCTGCGCGAAACGCTGAACGATCCCATCCTCGTGCGCGGCAAGTCGGGCATGGTGCCGACGGAATACGGCGAATCGCTGCTTGCTTCCGCACAGAAAGTGCTGCGCGACGTCGATTTCGTCGCAACGCCTCATGGCGACTTCGATCCGGCGCGCTCGCGCCGCACGTTCCGCGTCGCCGCGCCCGATTATCTGAACGACTTCTTCATGCCGACGGTGATCGCGCAGTTTCGCGAGGCGGCGCCGCATGCGCGGCTCGAAATCGAATCGCTCGGGCCGCTGCTCGATCATGCGTCCGCGCTCGATGCAGGCGAGCTCGACCTCGTGATCGGCAACTGGCCGAAGCCCGATACGCGCTTCGAGCGCAGCGACCTGTTCTCCGATACCGTCGTGTGCATGATGCGCGCCGACCATCCCCTCGCGAAAGCGCCGCTGACGCGCGACGCGTATCTCGCCGCGCCGCATCTCGCGCCCGCCCACTACAGCGGCGCGCGCGGCGGCGCGATCGACACGGGCTTCAAGCGAGCGAACGCGTCGCGGCGCATCGTCGCCACGCTGCCCTACTTCGGGCTCGTGCCGCAGGTGCTGCTGCAGTCCGACCTGATCTTCACGACGACGCGCCGCTTCGCGCGGCATTACGCGGAGATGCTGCCGCTCGCGGTCGTCGACGTGCCGATTCCGTTTCCGCGCATCAAGTGCTATCAGATGTGGCATCCGCAGCCGGACCGGCCAAGCGATATCGCGTGGCTGCGCGGGCTGATGGCGCAAGTGTCGGAGATGCTGGTGGCAACGAAGGGGCGGCGGGGGACGAAGTAAAGCGCCGTGCGTTCATTCGCGGACGCCCGCGCAAAGCGAGGCAAAAGCGAAGCAAACGAAAGCAGCGCACGCAAAAAAACAGGCGCAGCAGCCTTTGCCGCCGCGCCCGCTGGAGGAACCGAAGGTCGCGTCAAACGCCGATACACGGCGCGTTCAGAGCGGAGCCAAAGTCCGCAAGCGAAACCTGCTGCGTGCGCACTTGCAGCAGCTCAGCGCACACGGCCACTGCAATCGACGGCGGCGCCTTGTCGACGATTCCCGGCACACCGATCGGACAGGTCATTTCAAAGAGGCGCTCAGCATCGACGCCTCGATCCATCAAACGACGCTCGAACTTCACGCGCTTCGTCTTCGATCCGATCAGTCCGAAGTACGCGAAGTCGCGCCGCCGCATGATGCGCTCGGTCAGCGAAAAATCGAGCGCGTGATTGTGCGTCATCACGAGGAAGTACGCGCCCGGCGGCGCTTCGTCGACGATGGCAGCGGGCGTGTCGGTCGCTTCGACCTGCACGTTCGCGGGCACTTCGTCGGGGAACAGTTCGTCGCGTTCGTCGACCCATTGCACGACGCACGGCAAACGGCCAAGCAGCGCGATCAGCGCATGACCGACGTGGCCCGCGCCGAACGACACGATATGCATCGGCGGCGGCAGCTTCGTCGCGTGGCCGCTGCGTCGGCCGATCTGAACAGGCATGTTGGAGAAAGACGGGACGCGCATCATGGCGAACACTCCGCAACTCGGGTTGAGCGCCCGTCCAGGCGGGCGGCACGCACCGCGCCGATCGCCTTCAGGATTTCTTCGCCCGTCGCGGGCGCGTTCAGCGGCGGATTCACCTTGTAATCGCCGACTGCGGCCACCGCATCGCGGATCGCGAAGAACACGGAGAACGGCAGCAACAGCGGCGGCTCGCCCGTCGCCTTCGAGCGGTGAATGCTGTCCTCCGCGTTGCGGTTCTTGAAGAGACGCACGCGGAAGTCGGGCGGCGTATCGTTGACGGTCGGAATCTTGTAGGTGGATGGCGCGTGCGTCATCAGCTTGCCGCCCGCGTTCCACCACAACTCTTCCGTCGTCAGCCAGCCCATGCCCTGGATGAAGCCGCCTTCGACCTGGCCGACATCGATGGCCGGGTTCAGCGACGCGCCCACATCGTGCAGCGCATCGGCGCGCAACACGCGCATTTCGCCCGTCAGCGTGTCGATCACGACTTCAGACACGGCCGCGCCATACGAGTAGTAGAAGAACGGCCGCCCTTGCAGCTTCGCCTGATCCCAGTAGAGCTTCGGCGTCGCGTAAAAGCCATCGGACCACAACTGCACGCGCGCGACGTACGCTTTCGCGATCACTTCTTCGAACGGCACGACGGCATCGCCGATCAGCACGCAATCGCCCGCGAATCGCACCTGCGATGCCGTCACCTCACCTGCGCCGAACTTATCGGCGGCAAATGCGGCGAGACGTTCGCGCAACTGGCGCGCGGCATCCTGCGCGGCCTTGCCGTTCAGGTCCGAACCCGTCGATGCCGCCGTCGCCGACGTGTTCGCGACCTTCGACGTATCGGTCGCCGTCACGCGCACGCGATCGAAGCTCACGCCCAGTTCATGCGCGACGACCTGCGCGACCTTCGTGTTGAGACCCTGGCCCATTTCCGTGCCGCCGTGGTTCACGAGCACGGAGCCGTCGGTGTAGATGTGAACGAGCGCGCCCGCCTGATTGAAGTGCGTGACGTTGAACGCGATGCCGAACTTCACGGGCGTCAGCGCGAGGCCCTTTTTCAGCACTTCGTTGTTGCGGTTGAATTCGAGCACTTCGGCGCGGCGCCTGCGATAGTCGCTCGTCGCTTCCAGTTCGTCGATCAGTTCGTGAATCACGTTGTCTTCGACGATCTGGCCATACGGCGTCTGGTTGCGCTCGGTCTTGCCATACAGATTGCGGCGGCGCACGTCGAGCGAGTCCTTGCCGAGCGAACGCGCGATATCGTCGATGATGTATTCGATCGCGAACGCGCCCTGCGGGCCGCCGAAGCCGCGAAACGCCGTATTCGACTGCGTGTTCGTCTTGCCGCAGAAGCCATCGATCGCGACATCCGACAGGTAGTACGCGTTGTCGAAATGACAGACGGCGCGCGTCATCACGGGGCCGGACAGGTCGGCGGAAAAGCCGCAGCGCGACGTCATGTCGACGGACACGCCTTCGATCACGCCTTCGTCGTCATAGCCGACGTCATACGTATAGTGGAAATCGTGGCGCTTGCCCGTGACCATCATGTCGTCGTCGCGATCGGGGCGCAGCTTGACGGGGCACAGCAGCTTCCACGCAGCGAGCGCCGCGCAGCACGCGAACAGCCCCGACTGCGATTCCTTGCCGCCGAAGCCGCCGCCCATCCGGCGGCATTCGACCAGCACGTTGTGCGAGTGGACACCCAGCACGTGCGAGACGAGGTACTGCATTTCGCTCGGATGCTGCGTCGAGCACCACACGTGCATGCCGTCGTCGTCCTTCGGCACCGCGTATGAAATCTGGCCTTCCAGATAGAACTGCTCCTGCCCGCCGAGCAGCATCTCGCCCGCTTCGCGATGCGTCGCACGTGCGAGCTTCGAGACGGCGTCGCCGCGCGCGAGCTTCATCGGCGGAATCACGCTCTGGTTCGCGGCGCGCGCCTGCTGTGCCGTCAGCACGGCGGGCAGTTCCTCGAATTCGAATTCCGCGCGACGCGCGCCCAGGCGCGCCGCATCGTGCGACGTCGCGACGACGATGAACATCGGCTGACCGACGTATTGGACGACACCGTCCGCGAGAATCGGATCGTCGCCTTTGACGATCGGCGCGCAGTCGTTGTGGCCGGGAATATCGTCGGCAGTGAAGACGGCGACGACGCCGGGCGTCGCGCGCACCTTGTCGAACTTCATGGACAGGATCTTCGCATGCGCTTTCGGCGACAGTCCGAGCGCCGCGTGCAGCGTGCCCGCAAGCTCGGGGATGTCGTCGGTGTAGGTCGCGCGGCCGCTCACGTGCAGATGCGCGGACTCATGCGGACGCGACACGTGTACTTGCGTGAAGTCGGCGAGTTCCGTGGCGTCCTTCAGGAACGGTTCGGCTTGCTGGTTCATTCTGCTGGTTCTCCGTGATCCTGTTTTTAGACGGCCACACCGGCCGCAACGACTGCACGCACATCGAGCGCGCTCTTTTGCAGCGGATCGTTCGGGCGCGTTTCGAGCCAGAACCGGTACAGCGTGTTCTTTGCGGTTTCGAGGCGATAGCCGCCCGTCGCGCGCATATCGGTGAGCGGCTCGTAGTCCTTCGTGAGCGCGATCATCGCGGCCTGCGCGGTGGCTTCGTGCCAGTTGGCATCGGCGAGCGCGGCTTCGGCATGCGTCGCGCGCTTCGGCGTTGCCGCCATGCCGCCGAACGCGATGCGCGGCTCGCGGATCGTGTCGCCGTCCGCGATGAACGAGAACGCGGCGCACACGGCGGAAATATCGGAGTCGAAGCGCTTCGAAATCTTGTACGTGCGGAACGTGAAGTGCCTGCGCGCTTCGTTGCGCGCGGGTACCTTCAGGCCCACGACGAACTCATGCTCGGCCATGTCCTTCTTCTGATACGCGAGATACAGGTCTTCGAGCGGCAGTTCGCGTTCGACGTCGCCGCCGCGCAGCACGACACGCGCCCCGAGCGCGATCAAGCCCGGCATCGAATCGCCGATGGGCGAACCGTTCGCCACGTTGCCGCCGAGCGTGCCCGCGTTGCGAATCGGCAGCGATGCAAATCGCAGCCACATCTCAATGAGTTCGGGATACTGCTTCGCCAGCTCGGCATACGCGCGCTCGACCGTCACGCCCGCGCCGATTTCGATCCAGTCGTCGTTTGTCTCGACTTTCTGCAGTTCGGCGATCTGGCCGACATACACGATGCGACCCAGGTCGCGCATCATCTTCGTGACCCACAAGCCGATGTCGGTGCTGCCCGCGAGAATGCGCGTCGCGGGCGCGTCGGCCTTGATCTTCGCGAGCGCGTCGATCGTGCGCGGCGCATCGAACGTCTGGCCGTTGAATTCGTAGCGGAAGGTTTCGCCGCGCTCGAGCGTCGCGAGCTTTTCAGCCAAGGCCTTCACGTCGACGGGCGCTTTCGGCGCGGGCAACTGGAACATGCGCTCGGCCGCATCGACGATCGGACGATAGCCCGTGCAGCGGCACAGGTTGCCCGTCAGCGCGTTGGCGATCTCGGCGCGATCGGGCACGGTGCGGTTCGCGCACGCGTGCTCATGGCCATGCTTCTCGTACATCGACCACATCGACATCACAAAGCCGGGCGTGCAGAAGCCGCATTGCGAGCCGTGGCACTCGACCATCGCCTCTTGTACCGGATGCAGGCCGCCGTCCGGCTGGCGCAGGTCTTCGACGGTAAAGAGCGCTTTGCCGTCGAGCGTCGGCAGAAACTGGATGCACGCGTTGACGGCCTTGAAGCTGACGCCGCCCGCGTTGTCGCGCTCGCCGATCACCACCGTGCACGCGCCGCAATCGCCTTCCGCGCAGCCTTCCTTGGTGCCCGTGCAGCGCGCGTCCTCGCGCAGGTATTGGAGAACGGTGCGGGTGACGGGCGCGCCCGTGATCTCACGGATCGCGTTGCGATGGTAGAAGCGGATCGGCTGGCTCATGTCTTGTGCTCGTTTCGGTTATCCGCATCCGCATGGGGAATGCGGACGGTGCGGCTGACGGTTCGAAAAGTAGCATCATCAATAATTACAACCCATAGGCTCGATCGCATGGGGGACATACAGCTGGAGAGATAAATTGGGACGGCGGCGGGCCGCTGCGCTTATGTTGCCGAGTCCGGTTCGAGTTGTTTTCGTTGTTATTCCCTTATCTAGGACAACGCATGCGCTGACGGCTAGCGGTCAAAGTCCTTCACAAGCCGGGAAAATTGACGGGAATCCGTCAGCGCCGCCATCCAGCCCCGTTTCATCCACGCGAAAAATATTGAGCAGGGTCTGCAAGGGAATCGGTTCCATGGGAAAATCACGCCTTCCCGCCGATTTCAAGTCTCGTTTTCCCCCATGTCCGTCGACTCCGCTACGCCGCGCAGCGAATTTGCGACCACGTTGCAGATCATTCCCGTCGTGTTTTTCACGTTCCTTTGCTACCTGACGATCGGCATTCCGCTCGCGGTGCTGCCGGGCTATGTCCACGGCGATCTCGGTTACAGCGCCGTGCTCGCGGGTCTCGCGATCAGCGTCCAGTACTTCGCGACGCTCGCATCGCGGCCGCTCGCTGGCCGTTCCGCCGACACGCTCGGGCCGAAGAAGACAGTGACGATCGGCCTGATCGGTTGCGGCGCGAGCGGCGTGCTGCTGCTCGTGGCCGTGCTGCTCGGCCAATGGCCCGCGCTGAGCCTCGGTCTGCTGGTGCTGAGCCGCCTCGTGCTCGGCTTCGGTGAAAGCCTGTGCGGCACGGGCGCGATCCTGTGGGGCATCGGGCGCGTCGGCACGACCAACAATGCGCGCGTGATTTCGTGGAACGGCATCGCCACTTACGGCGCGCTCGCGATCGGCGCGCCGCTCGGCGTCGCGATTGCGCATGCCGTCGGATTCTTTGCGCTCGGCGTCGTCGTCGTCGCGCTCGCGGCGCTCGGCTACTATCTCGCGCGTCTGATCGCGCCCGTGCCCGTCGTGCACGGCGAACGCATGTCGTATCGCAGCGTGTTCACGCGGGTGCTGCCGCATGGCATCGGGCTCGCGCTCGGCTCGGCGGGCTTCGGCTCAATCGCGACGTTCATCACGCTCTTTTACGCGGCGAATCACTGGCCGAACGCGGCGCTGTCGCTGACGGTGTTCGGCACGCTGTTCATCGGCGCGCGGCTTTTGTTCGCCAACACGATCAAGACGTACGGCGGCTTTCGCGTCGCGATTGCGTCGTTCTCGTTCGAATGCGCCGGCTTGCTGCTGCTGTGGCTCGCGCCCGTGCCGCACGTCGCGCTGGCGGGCGCCGCGCTGACGGGCTTCGGCTTCGCGCTCGTGTTCCCCGCGCTCGGCGTCGAAGCGGTGGGACTCGTGCCGCCCGCGAGCCGTGGCGCGGCGCTGTCCGCGTATTCGGTATTCCTCGATCTGTCGCTCGGCGTGACGGGGCCGCTGGCGGGCTATATCGCCGGTGAGTTCGGCTACGGCTCGGTGTTTCTGTTCGCGGCCGTGGCTGCCGCAGCCGCCGTCGCGCTGTCGACGATGCTCTACCTGCGCAACGCGCGCACGCCGAACGCGCCGGCAGCGGCGTG
The DNA here is from genome assembly GCF_900108945.1 of Paraburkholderia diazotrophica. Taxonomy (GTDB): domain Bacteria; phylum Pseudomonadota; class Gammaproteobacteria; order Burkholderiales; family Burkholderiaceae; genus Paraburkholderia; species Paraburkholderia diazotrophica. The sequence continues at coordinate 67,172 of NZ_FNYE01000033.1, forward strand.
ACGGCCGCCTGAATCCGGATCGAAAAAAAAATGCGACGCCGCGTGCGTCGCTTTTTTCATTGGCGGCCCGCTCATTGGCGGCCCGGCTTTCGCCGATCAGGCGTTCAGCGCTTCGCCCTTCGCGCTGCTGCTCGCGAGCGAACGCTCCAGCGCCGCGACGCCCGCAGGCAGATCGACGTTTACGCCGAGATCGATCATCGTCCGTCCGAACGCGTGCAGCGTACGAAACAGATTGTGTTCGCGCGCCTGCTCGCCCATCTGGCCGATCCGCACGATCGGCAAGCCGAACGATCCGGATATCTCGACCTGATGATGACGCGAGATATGCCCGCAAATATCGCCGGGCGTGAGATCGGGCCGGTCTTTCGTCGGCACTTCGATGCCGACCACGGAGTTCAGCCGGCACTCGGCGGGTGCGTACAGTTGCAGGCCCATTGCGCTGATCCCCGCCTGTAGCGCGAGGGAGCACTTCAGATGCCGCGCGAAGCGCTTCTCCAGCGTCTCCGCGCACACGAGCCGCAGCGCCTCGTGCAGCGCGAGCACGCCCGACACGGGCGCCGTGTAGTGGTAGCCCGCGTTGTGCCAGAAATTCTCGGCTAGCGATGCGTCGAGGCACCAGTGCGCGCTTGCATGCGAGCGTCCTTTCACGCGCTCCCAGGCCGCATCCGAAAACGCGATCAGCGATACGCCCGGAATCGACGACAGTCCCTTCTGCCCGCCCGTGATGACGGCATCGATGCCCCACGCGTCCATTTCGAGCGGCATCGTCGACAGCGTGCACACGGCATCGACGACGACGAGCGCACCCGACTTCTTCGCGAGCGCCGCAATGTCCTTCAGGTGATAGTTCCAGACGGTGTTCGAAGTCTCGCCCTGCACGATCGTCACGATCTCGGGACGCACGCGGCGAATCGCCTCCTCGACCTGTTCGAGCGTCGCGACCGTGCGGTCCGCGACTTCGAGCAGCGACACATCCGCGCCGACGCGCCGCCCCATTTCAGCCATCCGCGCGCTGAAGAAGCCGTTCTTGATGCTGAGCACGCGCGTGCCGGACCACGCGAGATTGGAGATCGCCATTTCCATCGCCGCCGAGCCCGGACCCGCGACGCCCAGCACCCACTTCGAGTTCGTCTGGAACACGTAGCGGGCCATCGTCTTCACCTGTCCGACCACCTTGGCCATCGTGCCGCCCAGATGGTTGATGACGATCGCATTCGCCTTCGCGACGGCGGCGGGAATCGGCACGGGGCCGGCGCCCATCATCAGGAGTGGTTCTTCGGGAAGAATTGCATCGAGCGATTCGACTTCGGGACAGGGAACGACGTTGGACGTTGTAGGGGTCATGACGGAGACGCGCGAAAGATGAACGTTGCAGGAAAGATGGCCCGCCGCGCGCAACAACACCTGCGCGCGGCGGGCCATCTTTCGATCATTCACCGATATGCGCGCTTGCGCAAGCGTTCGGAGAGATTCGATGACGAATCCGGAAGAGCCGTCTTCGCTCGATCTGTTCGCTTGACCTCTCTTCTCGCCAATGCGTCTTGTCGTCGAGACGCGATGCCGATCCTTGTACAGCGCGCATTTGCGGCTGCGAATCCCATCATTACGGATTTTCGTATGAATCTTTTTAAAATTATGCGCAAATTAATTCATCTATCGATTTAACGGAATTAATTGCATGCGCGTACGAATAACGATAGGGATTAACCCGCGTCATTCGAAACGGAAGGTAACGCGACGTATTCGTGTCAGCCAACGGTTTTGGCGCTTTTGACCGATATCAAAAATCGTCCCGCGCCGTATCCATTGACAGACGTCGTTCCCTCGCAAGGTTGTCGGACGGGGCGAAGACCATTTTTTTCAGCCGATTGCCTTATATTTCGGCATTTGAGGCTTGCGAAATCGCCTTGACAGATTCCGCCAGATTAAAGCACGCTGGTTTTTACATTTGCGAAATAACATCGTCCATTCGATAAATATTGAAATTCCCAGTCGCTGTCAATACTATTTTTTTGGATGACCTGGTAAAAATTCCAGAACCGGCAATCGTTTGTAATCGGCCGGTACACCGCCAGCGAGGCCGATGCGGACAGCACGCTGCCGCACGCCACGCCGGATCAACGACGCGCGGTTAAACCGCGCTTTGCGAGGGCGCTACCATGAATCAGATCTACGCTATGCGGGTCTTCGTCCGGGTTGCGGAGACACAAAGCTTTAGACGCGCGGCCCAGCAGCTGAAAGTGTCGAACGCACTGGTCACACGTTCGATCGCAACACTGGAGGCGCATCTGCATGCGCGCCTTATCAATCGCACGACACGCAATCTCTCGCTGACGGAAGCGGGCACGCATTATCTGGAGGGCTGCCGGGGCCTGCTCGAAGAACTCGATCTTCTGGAAGGCTCGGTGGCGGGCACCGAGCGAGAGCCCAGCGGCACGTTGCGCGTCGTCGCGACGGGCGCGCTGTCGCCTCAGGCCCTCACACAGTTGCTCGACGGCTACCGGCGGCATTATCCAAAAGTACGCATCCGTCTTACGCTCGCCGAACGCACACCGCATCTGCTCGAAGACGGCTACGACGTCGGCCTCTTCATCGCGGGGCATGGATCGACGGGGCAAAGCGCAGAGGTCGACAGCATCGAGCTGTCGTTCGCGACGCAGCGGCTCGTGCCGTGCGCCGCGCCCTCCTACCTCGCGCTGCGCGGCGAGCCGCGCGATCCCGGGCAACTCGTGCTGCACTCGTGCATCGCGACGCCTGCGGAGCAGCGCGGTCCGATGGCATGGCATTTCGTCGATGGCGAAGGCGATCCGCAACCCGTCGCGTTCGAGCCGTCGTACACGGTGAACAGCCCGCTGCTCGTGCGGCTCGCGGCGATCGCCGGCATGGGCGTCGCGGTGCTGCCCGAAACACTCGTCGCCGACGACTTCGCGACGGGTGCATTGAAGCGCATCATGCCGGACCATTCGGTCGACGAGTCGCAGGCGAAGGTGTCGCTCGTCTATCCGCGCCGCCGCCACTTGCCGACGAAGACGCGTACATTCGTCGATTACACGGTCGAGCACGCGGGATGCGCGGAACCGGAAGTTCCCGCGAGCGCGCATGCGATAGTGGCGCACGAGCTGCACGTCGTGCGGCACGCGTCATAGGCCGCGCGGCGTCGCCAATACGCCGGCCGTGCCCACAGGAGTACGGAACCCATGCGCATGATCCTGTTCAGCAGCCGGCAATACGACATCGACACGTTCACCGAGGCGAACACCGCATTTCACTACGAGCTGCACTTTCAGGAGTCGCATCTCGATGCGGACACAGCCGTGCTCGCCGACGGTTACGACGTCGTGTGCCCGTTCGTCAACGACACCGTCGATGCGGCGACGCTCGAGCGCCTGCATACGGGCGGCACGCGGCTGATCGCGCTGCGCTCGGCGGGCTTCAATCACGTCGATCTGGCAGCGGCTCTGCGGCTGGGCATGCCCGTCGTCAGAGTGCCCGCGTATTCGCCGCACGCGGTCGCCGAGCATGCGGCGGGACTGGTGCTCGCGCTGAACCGGAAGCTGCCGCGCGCCTTCGCCCGCACACGCGAAGGCGATTTCTCGCTGAACGGGCTGCTCGGTTTCGACCTTCACGGCAAGACGGTCGGCGTGATCGGCACGGGCATCATCGGCCGGTGCTTTGCGCGCGTGATGGCGGGCTTCGGCATGCAGGTGCTCGCGAACGATCCCGGTCCTGAGTCGGCCGAAGTCCTCGCGCTCGGCGGGCGCTACGTGCCGCTCGATACGCTGCTCGCGGAGTCCGACGTCGTGAGCCTGCACTGCCCGCTGCTGCCCTCGACGCACCATCTGATCGACAGCCGCGCGCTCGCGAAGATGAAGCGCGGCGCCATGCTGATCAACACGGGGCGCGGCGGGCTGGTCGAAAGCAATGCGCTGGTCGGCGCGTTGAAGAGCGGCCAGCTCGGACATCTCGGGCTCGACGTGTATGAGGAGGAAGGCGGCATCTTCTTCGAGGACCACTCGAATCTGCCGCTGCAAGACGATGTGCTCGCGCGTCTGCTGATGTTCCCCAACGTGATCGTGACCGCGCATCAGGCCTTTTTCACGCGCGAGGCGCTGACCGAGATCGCGCAGACGACGCTCGGCAATGTGAAAGCGTGGCGCGAAGGGATGCCGCGCAATGTCGTCGACGCGCCGGCGAAGGGATGACCGGCGCACGGCCGGCCCGATACGCCGAAGCGGCCAACGAAGCGATAAAGGCCAGCGCGACGATGCATCGGCGCGCTGGCCTTTTTACTCACTTACGCGGAGTCCGATCGCACGTACCGGACGTGCATCGTTCAGGTTCGCGGCAACACGTCTGCGCCGGCAGAACCGGGACGCAGCGCGGTGCGCGCGTCGTCGGGCGCGCCGCAGTACTGGCGAAGCAGCGCCGCTTCGCGCTCGTGCACTTCGACGGGAAACCACACCGCGCCCGCCGCCAGCATGTAGCGCGCGCGATGCTGCCCGTTGCGAAACGCGACCACGCCTTCATGTTCCAGCCTGAGCCAGCCGAGCAGCCCCGGCGCGCAGCGTGTCGTGATCGTCACATAGGGCATCTGCGGAATGCGCGCATTGGACGGATCGAGAAACTCGCGGATGCCGCGCACCTTGCCTTGATGCCATTCGTTCACGGGACGCAGCACGTAATCGGTGTCGTCGCGATCGGCGCATGCAAGCAGCTTGCGCGCATCGACGAGCACGACCTGATGACGCGTGCCGTCCGCCGTGAAGACGCGCTTCATCCGCACATGGTTGTACGGGGGATGATCGAGCAGCGGAACGATCCATACCGGCTCGCTGCCGGATGGCGATGATGCTGCCGAAGATGTCGTCGGTGATTCCATCAGTGAGGACATAGGGCGTACTCCATGCGCCGGTGCGTGCGCGCGCCCTGGCAGTTCAAAAAGCGCCTAAGCTACGAGTCGATTGTTAAAAGCACGTGACTGGCTTGCGAGCGATTCGCGCTGTATCGCCGCTGCTTCGCCACGCTTCGTCGCGCAGGCTCGAGCTTCTGGTTTAGCGGATGTTTTGCGCGGTTCTTTAGGGTGTCGCCGCGCATTCGCGCGCTTTTTCATTCCACTGTAGATCCTCAACGAACACTGAAGCGGAGAGAATGATGGCTATCCAACAGTTCGGCGAGCACGTGCGAATTGAAACTGCACAAAAAACCCCAACTGCACAGAATCAGCAATCCGCGGGCCCGCCAGACGCCGTCGCGACGATCGTCATCGACCGCCCTGCCCGCCGCAATGCCGTCGACCGTCCGACGGCCGATGCGCTTTGCGCGGCGTTGCGCCACTTCGAAGCCAACGACGCATGGCGCGTCGCCGTGTTGACGGGGGCAGGCGGCACTTTTTGCGCGGGAGCGGACCTCACTGCACTACAAGACGATGCACGACGCAACGAATTGCACGCCGACGGCAGCGGCCCCGGTCCGATGGGACCGACGCGCATGATGTTCACGAAGCCTGTCATCGCGGCGATCGCGGGTCATGCGGTGGCGGGCGGTCTGGAACTGGCGGCGATGTGCGATCTGCGCGTCGTCGAAGCGGATGCCGTGCTCGGTGTGTTCTGCCGACGCGTCGGCATTCCGCTGATCGATGGCGGAACAATTCGCCTGCCGCGTCTGATCGGCCAGTCGCGCGCGCTCGATCTGATCCTGACGGGCCGCGCGATCGGTGCCGATGAAGCGCTTGCGTTCGGTCTTGCGAATCGCGTCGTGCCGAAGGGCGCCGCGCGCGCCGCCGCCGAGCAGCTGGCCGCCGAGCTCGCCGCGTTCCCGCCGGCAGCGCTGCTTGCCGACCGCCGGTCCGTCTACGAAAACGCGCCGCTCGAAGATCTGCCCGAAGCGCTGCGCCGCGAAGGCGCGGGCGGCTATCAGGCTGTGTTCGCCGAGGGCGTCGCGGGCGCGGCGGCGTTCGCTGCGGGAGCGGGTCGTCACGGAAGCGCGATCCGTGATGTGGCCGGTGATGTATCCGGCGATGTGCCCCGCGATGTACCCGACACCGCGCCCGACAAGAAAGTCCCCTGAAATAAGGGATTTTCTCGGCGCAATCACATCGCAATCGACGAAATACAACAGCGCGTCAGGCCGTCAGCACGGTCGAATTGGCTTAGGTACAATCCCCTACTGATTTTCCCTTGCCGACGCCTGCGCACTCGTCCCGAAAGCGCGCGACGGCAACGCGAACGGCGTTCCCGCCCGCCGGCGCGACCCTCCCGTGAAAGCCCCGACATGCCCTTGCCCCTGCTTGCACTTGCCGTCGCCGCGTTTGGTATCGGTACCACCGAGTTCGTCATCATGGGGCTGCTGCCCGATGTCGCGCGCGATCTGAGCGTGTCGATTCCGGCCGCGGGCATGCTGGTGTCCGCGTATGCGCTGGGCGTGACGATCGGTGCGCCGATCGTCGCGATTGCGGTGGCCAACATGCCGCGCAAGAAAGCGCTGATGAGCCTGATCGGCATCTTCATCGTCGGCAATCTGCTGTGCGCGATCGCACCGGGTTATGCGGTGCTGATGGCCGCGCGCATCGTGACGGCGTTCTGTCATGGCGCGTTCTTCGGCATCGGCTCGGTCGTAGCTGCCGGGCTCGTCGCGCCGACCCGCCGCGCGCAAGCCATCGCGCTGATGTTCACGGGCCTCACGCTCGCGAACGTGCTGGGCGTGCCGCTCGGCACGGCGCTCGGCCAGGCTGTCGGCTGGCGCGCGACGTTCTGGGCCGTGACGGGCATCGGCGTGATCGCGGCCATCGCGCTCGCGCTGTGCCTGCCTTCGAAGATCGAGATGCAGAAGGCAAGCCTCGTCCATGAGTTCACGGTGCTGAAGAATCCGCAGGTGCTGATGGTGCTGGGCACGAGCGTGCTTGCATCGGCGAGCCTCTTCTCGACCTTCACCTACATCACGCCGATCCTCGAAGACGTGACGGGCTTCACACCGCATGCCGTGACGATGGTGCTGCTGCTGTTCGGTCTCGGGCTGACGGTCGGCAGCACGCTGGGCGGCAAGCTCGCGGACTGGCGCCCCGTGCAGTCGCTGCTGTCGTTCCTGCTCGCGATCGTCGCGATCCTGTCGATCTTCGCGATCACGATGCACAGCGAAATCCCGGCGATGATCACGGTCTTCCTGTGGGGCGTGCTCGCCTTCGCAATCGTGCCGCCGCTGCAAATGCTGATCGTCGACCGCGCGAGCAGCGCGCCGAATCTCGCGTCGACGCTCAATCAAGGCGCCTTCAACCTCGGCAACGCGACGGGCGCGTGGCTCGGCGGCATGGCGATCGGCGCGGGCGCGCCGCTGACGTCGCTGCCGTGGGTCGGCGTCGCGACGGCGGCCGCGGCTGTTGCGCTGACGTGGTGGTCGGTGTCGCTCGACCGGCGGCTGCCTGTGGCGAGCTGAGCGGCCACACATCTCGAACGCCTTCACCCTGCCATCCGGCCATCCGACGCTGCGCGTGGCATGACGGCGTAGTAGCATCTCGCCGGATGAAAGTCGTCCTCTCCCGCGATTTCCTCGCGCTGATCCTGAGCGTGGCCGTGGTCGGCCTCGGCAGCGGCGCGACGCTTCCCCTCACCGCTCTCGCGCTGACGCAGGCCGGCTACGGCACCGACGTCGTCGGCCTGCTGACGGCCGCTCAGGCGGGCGGCGGCCTGTTGGTCGTGCCGATCGCCGGCCGGATTGCCGCGCGTTGCGGCGGCCGCGAGGTGATCGTCGGCTCGGTGCTGATCGTCGCCGTCGCGACGGCGCTGATGCAGGCAACGCCGAATCCGTTCGTCTGGGGTCTGCTGCGCGTGCTGTGCGGCGCTGCGCTGATGTTGCTCTTCACGATCGGCGAGGCATGGGTGAACCAGCTCGCCGACGATGCATCGCGCGGGCGCGTCGTCGCGATCTATGCAACGAACTTCACGCTGTTCCAGATGGCGGGCCCGGTGCTCGTGAGCCAGATCGCGCAGTTCGATCATTGGCGCTTTGCGATCTGCGGGCTGATCTTTCTGATCGCGCTGCCCGTGCTGACGATGATCCGCTCGACGCCCCATGCGTCCGACGAACATGAGCCGCACGGCAGCTGGCGCCGCGTGCTGCCGCAGATGCCCGCGCTCGTGATGGGCACGGGCTTCTTCGCGCTGTTCGACACGATCGCGCTTTCGCTGATGCCGCTCTTCGCGATGGTGCATGGCGTCTCAACCGACGTGGCCGTGCTGTTCGCGTCGGCGCTGCTGCTCGGCGACACGACGATGCAGTTTCCGATCGGCTGGCTCGCCGATCATCTCGGACGCGAGCGCGTGCATATCGGCTGCGCGGTGCTCGTCGTCGTGCTGGTGCCTCTCTTGCCGTTGGCCGTCCAGTCGCCGTGGCTGTGCTGGCCGCTGCTCTATGTGCTCGGCGCGGCGGCGGGCGCGATCTATACGCTGTCGCTCGTCGCGTGCGGCGAACGCTTTCGCGGCGTGGCGCTGGTGTCGGCGAGTTCGCTCGTCGGCGCTTCGTGGAGTATCGCGAGTTTCGGCGGACCGCTGATCGCGGGCGCGTTGATGAAGAGCGTCGGCAACGACGCGCTGATCGGCGTGGTGCTCGCGAGCGCGTTGGCGTTTCTGGCGGCGGCCGTGTGGGAGAAGCGGCGCGGCGTGGTGGGCGCGGCGTCGTGAAAACGATGAAGCCGCGCGCATTCGATGCTGCGCGCGGCTTCTTTGGACAAGGCTCAGATCAGCAAACGAGTCGCCGACCTGAGGCGTGTGATAGATGTGACAGACCTCACTGACGCGCCGGCAAAATCTCGCCGATACACGTGCCGAAGCCCACGCGATACCCATCGCCCTGACACCATCCCGCGAGCGTCAGCGTGTCGCCGTCTTCGATGAATGCGCGCGTGCCGCCTTCTTTCAGCTGCAGCGGCTTCTTGCCGTTCCACGTGAGTTCGAGCAGGCTGCCGAACGAATCGTCGGTCGGACCGCTGATCGTGCCCGATCCCATCAGATCGCCGACGCGCGTATTGCAGCCCGACACCGTGTGATGCGCGAGCTGCTGCGCCATCGTCCAGTACATATGACGGAAGTTCGTGCGCGCGATCGTCGTCGCTTCGTTTGCGCCTTGCGGCTTCAGCAGCACTTCGAGCGAAATGTCGAACGCGTGCTCGCCGCCGTGGCGCAGATAGTCGAGCGGCTGCGGGTCTTGCACAGGCTGCGCGACGCGGAACGGTTCGAGCGCATCGAGCGTGACGATCCACGGCGAGATCGTGGTGGCGAACGTCTTCGCGTTGAACGGGCCGAGCGGCACGTATTCCCATTGCTGGATGTCGCGCGCGCTCCAGTCGTTGAGCAGCACCATGCCGAAGATGTGCTCTTCCGCTTGCGCGCATGGAATCGGCTCGCCCAGTGCGTTGCCGCGTCCGACGATGAAGCCCGTCTCCAGTTCGATATCGAGCTTGCGGCACGCGCCGAAGACGGGTCGCTCCTGATCGGGCAGCTTCAGCTGGCCATTCGGACGGCGCACGGGCGTGCCGCTCACCACCACGGACGACGCGCGTCCGTTGTACCCGATCGGAATCTCCGACCAGTTCGGCAGCAGCGCGTTCTTCGGATCGCGGAACATCGAGCCGACGTTCGTCGCGTGCTCCTTCGACGAATAGAAGTCCGTATAGCCCGGAATCTGCACGGGCAGATGCAGCGTCGCGTGGGCCTGGCTAATCAGCGCGCGTCTTTTCAGTTCGGCGTCGTCGCGCAGCGCCGGGTTATCGTGCGAGAGCAGCTTGCTCAGCTGGATGCGCACGCTGCGCCATGCATCGCGGCCAAGCGCGATGAAGTCGTTCAACGCGTCGCGCACGAATACGCTGTCGCCGGCACTCGACGAAGGCGCCGTCAGCAGGCCCGCGCTTTCGAGCGCGGCCAGATCGACGATGCAATCGCCGATCGCCACGCCCGCGCGGCGTGTCGAGTTAAGCCCATCGCTGAAGATGCCGAACGGCAGGTTCTGAATCGGGAAGTCGCAGGCCGGCTCGTTCGCCGATTCGACCCAACTCTCGCGCGACGCATCGAGCGTCGCCTGAAGATCGCTCAATGCGTTCATCGTTGCTCCGGATTGAAGTGTTTCTTGAGACCTTGCCAGCACTCGAAGTAATGCGCCTGAAGCTGCGCGGTTTCGAGCGCGAATCGCGTCGGCTTGATCAGCGTGCGGGTTTCGAACATGAAGGCCATCGTGTTGTCGACCTTGTTCGGCTTCGACGTATCGATATTCGATGCCTTCTCGAACGTTCCGGCGTCCGGGCCGTGGCCCGACATGCAGTTGTGCAGGCTCGCGCCGCCCGGCACGAAGCCTTCCGCCTTCGCGTCATACGCGCCGTGCACGAGGCCCATGAACTCGCTCGCGACATTGCGGTGGAACCACGGCGGACGGAACGTATCTTCGGCGGCGAGCCAGCGCGGCGGGAAGATCACGAAGTCGATGCTATCGACGCCCGGCGTGTCGCTCTGCGACTGCAGCACAAGGAAGATCGACGGGTCCGGATGGTCGTAGCTGATCGAGCCGATCGTGTTGAAGTGGCGCAGATCGTATTTGTACGGCGCGTAGTTGCCATGCCACGCGACGACGTCGAGCGGCGAATGGCCGATGTCCGCGCGCCACAGATGACCGTTCATCTTTGCGACGAGTTCGAAGTCGCCTTCGCGGTCTTCGTAGGCCGCGTGCGGCGTGAGGAAGTCGCGCGGATTCGCGAGACCGTTCGAGCCGATCGGCCCGAGGTCCGGCAGACGCAGCTGCGCGCCGAAGTTCTCGCAGATATAGCCGCTCGCCTTTCCGTCCGGCAGCGCCACCGAAAAACGCACGCCGCGCGGAATTACCGCGATCTCGAACGGCTCGACGTCGAGCTTGCCAAGTTCTGTGAAGATCGACAGACGCCCAGCTTGCGGCACGATCAGCAGCTCGCCGTCCGCGTTGTAGAAGAAGCGGTCTTGCATCGACTGGTTCGCCGCGTACACGTGAATCGCACAGCCGCTCATCGCTTCCGCCGAGCCGTTGCCTGCCATCGTCACCCAACCGTCGATGAAGTCGGTCGGCTCCGTCGGCATCGGCAGCGGGTCCCAGCGCAGCTGGTTGGGCGGCGTGGGCGGGACGTCGGCGAAATTCGCCACCAGCCGATGCGACGGCAGCGCCGTGAACGGCTGATGCACAGCCGCCGGCCGGATGCGGTACAGCCACGAACGGCGGTTGTGGCCGCGCGGCGCCGTGAAGGCCGTGCCCGACAGCTGCTCCGCGTACAAGCCGTACGGTGCGCGCTGCGGCGAGTTGCGGCCTTGCGGCAGCGCGCCGGGCAAGGCCTCGGTGGCGAACTCGTTAGCGAAGCCAGACTGGTAGCCCGGCTGGATTTCGCGTCGTGTAGTCGATTCCATGCATTGATCTCCGTAAATGCCCCAGCCGCGCGCTCGCTTGCAACGCCGCCTACATTTTACGAATAGTAAAACAGATTATGATTAGTGAAATTAACGTAAACCCTCAGTTTCGGCCGCGATCACTACACGGATGGCGAAATCCATATCAGTATTTGGTGCATGAAAGAGCGGCGGCCGCTGCTACCATCGAATCATGCGGCACCGTCCGCCCCGAGATTCACTCCCCGAACGCATTCATGATCCCGCTGACCATCCCCCAACTCGTCGACCGCGCTTCCACTCACCCGTTTCTCGGCGAGCATCTGAGAATGGGCACAGGGATTCGCGCCGGCGAGGCGGTCGCGAGATTCGGCAATGTGGAAATCGGCAGCAGCTATGAACCGATCTTCGACATCTCGGTGCATGCGCTCGCGCAGTCGCTGGCGTCGGCGCCCGAGAGCGCGGACCGTTTCGGCGACGAGCTCGGCGTTCAGGCAATCACGCAGCAGCTGGACGGCACGGAGTCCGACACGTTCGATCCGTTCGAGCACGTCGTCGACGATCAGCAACTCGTCGCGCTCGACCGGATGTCGCGCGCGATGCACGCGATCAATTTCTTCGGGCCGCAGCGGCATGGTCTGCTATTTCTGCGCGTGCACGAGCGGCTGCTAAAGAGCGTGCGCTACGATCACGGCCGACATTTCTCGACCGTGCTGATGTCGTTCGGGTTGAATCCGTCGCGCATCGTGATTGAGTTGCCGCCGGCGGCCGTCGCGCATCGGACATTTCTTGGCTATCTGACCAAGAGCTACCAGCACTATGGATTCAAGGTCGCCGGCAATCTGCCGAACGCAGGGCAGATCCTGTCCGTGTCGGACATGGCGAGACTGGACTTCATCAAGATGGATGCGGCTTCGGCATTGCGCGATTCGATGGTGAAGCCATTGGTCGGCTATGCGAATCGGCTGAGAATTCCGTTGATTTTCAATCGCGTGACGACGGAAGCGCAGTTCGATCTCTTGCAGCAATACGACGTGCGGTTCGTGCAGGGACCGCTATTCGTCGTGCATGAGAATCGGCCGGCTTGAGGTTGTCTGTCGCTCAGGGTTGTCAGATTCGCAGTTGTCGGATTCGCACGTTGTCTGCAGTATTCAGGCACTGTCGCCCAGTCGCCGTGCAAGCGATTTCAGACGCGGCGCAACCCTTTCCCGAAACACGCTCTCCCCCATCGACGACGCCGGTCCGCTGCAACTCAGCACCAGCAGCCGGCCGTCGCGCGGGTCTCTGAACGGCACGGCGACGGCGTTCACGTCGTCGTGCCAGTCGCGAAACGAATAGCAGCAGCCCTCGTCCGCGAACGCATCGATTTCCTTTTGCGCCTGTGCGACCTGTTCCGCGCCTTCGTCGCCGGCTGCTCGCTGCAATTCGGCGAACAGCGCGGCACGAGCGTCGGCGGGCTGCACGGCGAGATACGCGCGGCCCATCGAACTCGTCAGCATCGACAGTTTCGAACCTGATGCAAGGCCGAGCGTCAACGCCGTTTCGCTGCGGATCGTCTCCAGATAGATCATGTCCAGCCCGTCGCGGCAGCCGAGCGATACCGCCGCGCCGACCTCGCGCGCGAAGTCGCGCATGTGCGGGCGGGCGAGTTCAAGCGTGTCGGTGCCCGACAGCAGCGCGAAGCCGAGCGACAGCACGCCTGCATCGAGCGCGTATTTGCCGAGCGCCTCGTCGAAGCGAAGATAGCCGAGCACTGTAAGCGTGTACGCGAGCCGGTTGACGGTCGCCTTCGGCAAGCCCGTGCGCTCGACGAAGTCGCGGTTGCCGAGCAGCGTCTCGCCGGGGCGGAACGCGCGCAGCAGATCGAGCCCGCGCGCCAGCGCGACCACGAACTTGCGTTCGTCGACCGAATCGGAAACGCGCGCCGATAGTGATGGGGTGGATGCAGGTTTCGACATCGGATGCTAAACTCAATCGTCGTTTGCAAAACATTGTTTCGCACAGCGGAACTCAAGTCAAGCATGGGACGGTAGCAGGCGCCAAAAACGCCAGCTCCCGTCGAAAAGGAGATACGTCATGGCAGCCGCCGCGCAGTTTCACTGGGAAGACCCGCTGCTCCTCAACCAGCAGCTCACGGAAGAAGAACGCATGGTGCGTGACGCCGCGCAGGCGTACGCGCAGGACAAGCTCGCGCCGCGCGTGCTCGAAGCGTTCCGCCACGAAAAAACGGACGTCGCGATCTTCCGCGAGATGGGCGAACTGGGCCTTTTGGGCCCGACCATTCCCGAGCAGTACGGCGGCCCCGGCCTCAACTACGTGAGCTACGGGCTGATCGCGCGCGAGGTGGAACGCGTCGATTCCGGCTACCGGTCGATGATGTCGGTGCAGTCGTCGCTGGTGATGGTGCCGATCTTCGAATTCGGCTCAGACGCGCAGAAGGACAAATATCTGCCGAAGCTCGCGACGGGCGAATGGATCGGCTGCTTCGGCCTGACGGAGCCGAATCATGGTTCCGATCCGGGCAGCATGGTGACGCGCGCAAAGAAAGTCGATGGCGGCTACTCGCTGTCGGGTTCGAAGATGTGGATCACGAATTCGCCTATCGCGGACGTGTTCGTCGTCTGGGCGCAACTCCAAACGGATGGCAAGGATGAGATTCGCGGCTTCATCCTTGAGAAAGGCTGGAAGGGTTTGAGCGCGCCCGCGATTCACGGCAAGGTCGGCTTGCGCGCGTCGATCACCGGCGAGATCGTGCTCGACGACGTGTTCGTGCCTGAGGAAAATCTGATGCCGGGCGTGAAGGGTCTACGTGGACCGTTCACCTGTCTGAACTCGGCGCGTTATGGCATCGCGTGGGGCGCGCTCGGCGCGGCCGAAGCGTGCTGGCATACGGCCCGTCAGTACACGCTCGATCGCAAGCAGTTCGGCCGGCCACTCGCCGCCAACCAGCTGATCCAGAAGAAGCTCGCCGACATGCAAACCGAAATCACTCTCGGCCTTCAAGGCGTGCTGCGTCTTGGCCGGATGAAGGACGAAGGCACGGCAGCCGTCGAGATCACGTCGATCATGAAGCGCAATTCATGCGGCAAGTCGCTCGATATCGCGCGTATGGCGCGCGACATGCTGGGCGGCAACGGCATTTCGGATGAGTTCGGTGTCGCGCGGCACCTGGTGAATCTCGAAGTCGTGAACACGTACGAAGGCACGCACGATATTCACGCGCTGATTCTCGGACGCGCGCAGACGGGCATTCAGGCGTTCTTCTGACGCTCGTCGATCCACAAAGAATCCATAGGAAGTCTGTAAGCGAAAAGCCCGCGTTCATTGCGAACGCGGGCTTTTCTGTCTTGCTCCAAGTAAGAACCGACGCTTACTTGTTCGGCTGCGGCGTCATCCGCAGATAAGGACGCAGCGCCTTGTAGCCCTTCGGAAACTTGCGTCTGATTTCTTCCTCATCCTTGAGCGACGGCACGATCACGACATCGTCGCCATGCTTCCAGTTGCCCGGCGTCGCGACCTGATAGTTGTCCGTCAGTTGCAGCGAGTCGATCACGCGCAGCACTTCGTCGAAATTGCGACCCGTGCTGGCCGGGTACGTGATGATCAGCCGCACCTTCTTCTTCGGGTCGATGATGAAGAGCGAGCGCACGGTCAGCGTTTCGTTCGCGTTCGGATGGATCATGTCGTACAGCTGCGAGACCTTGCGGTCGCCGTCGGCGAGAATCGGGAACGCGACGCTGGCCGCCTGCGTCTCGTTGATGTCCTTGATCCACTCGTTGTGCGACTCCTTGCTGTCGACGGACAACGCGATCGTCTTTACGTTGCGCTTCTCGAACTCGCTTGCAAGCTTCGCGGTCAGCCCGAGTTCCGTCGTACAGACAGGCGTGAAGTCCGCCGGGTGCGAAAACAGGACGCCCCAGCTGTCACCCAGCCATTCGTGGAACCTGATGCGGCCGATGCTCGACTCCTGCTCGAAGTCGGGTGCGACATCGCCAAGACGTAGACTCATAGTGCAGCTCCTTGAAGTTGTTCGAATGATCCGCTCGGTCTGGCCGGCCGAGGGTTACGAATTAGAGCATACGGGACGAGGGCGTGCACCGCGAACGAACATCGACTGCGACGCTTATCTGTTTTTGTAATTTTCTCGCCGATGTACGAAACTTAGCGGGACAGATCAACTCCATCCATACGATGGCTTGTTCTGCGGACACATGAGCGTCACGGTTCGAAGCGGCAATGTGACACGTCCGCGGCGGCCAGGAACGCTTCATGCAAGCGCGTTCGGCACTTGCGCGCGACGATGCGCGTAACCGGATGGCGCGCGGCCCGTTGGCTCGCCAGCGGCCGTTTCTTTGGTTACGATTCACGCGTAGCGTGCACGAAGGGGAGCAGTCAATGTCGGAAGTCAACAAGGAGAGATTGATGTCGGATATCAAAACCGTACTCGCAGACGCGGAAGATCTGCTGAAGCAGGCCGCGAGCGCCACGGGCGAACGCGCTTCTGAACTTCGCGAGACGGCGCTCTCGCGTCTCAAGCAGGCGAAGGAAAAGGCTGCCGACGTGCAGGTCGTGGTTGTCGAGAAAGGCAAGAAGGCCGCGCGCGCCACCGACGACTATGTCCATGAACATCCATGGGCATCGATTGGCATCGCAGCCGGCGTTGGCGTGCTGGTGGGCCTGCTGATCAATCGCAAGTAACGCGTACGACGCGCGCCGGCAACGCGGTCGAGCGGCCGGCGCGCTTTGCTGACTTGCAGACCGGTGCGCGAGCAGCCGGCCGGCTCTATCTACGCGCATCCTCGCGCGCAACACGCTCAAGCCATGATCGACACACATTCGCACAGCGGGGACCGCGGGCCATTGCGGCGCATCCTCAGTTCGTTCTTCTCGATCCTGCAAACGCGGCTCGAACTGGTCGGCATCGAACTGGCCGAGGAAAAAGACCGATTGCTGCTGGTGCTCTTCATGGGACTCGCCGCCATGATGCTCGCGACGATGGCGTTGATCGCGCTGACCGCGCTCATCGCGATTGCCTTCTGGGACACCTACCGATGGCAGGCGCTTGCCGGCATCACGGTCGTCTACGCAATCGCGGCGATCGCTTTTGCGCTGAAGGCTCGCAGCGGCTTGCGCAATGCGCCGATGATCTTCGAAGCCACGCTCCATGAATTCCAGAAGGACCGCGAGATCTTCCGCAAACGCTGAATGCCGTGCGCCGTACTTCGCTGTCCGTCGACAACGCCTTTGATCAACCGTTCGATCAACCCGCAATCCACCATGAGCCAGGTCCACTCCGATAACGCATTTCGAAGCCACCACCATGCCGGCAAAAACCTGAGCGCGCCGCATCTGCGCACGCTGCGCAAGGAACTGCTGATCGTGCGCGCGGACGTCGAGCGCATGGAACTCGCGCAGGCAACGCTCGATCTGCGCAGTGCCGTCACGCATTTCAGCTGGCTCAAGTTCATCGTGCCCGGCTTCGGCGCGATGCCGTGGGGCCGCCGTCGCGGCGCGGCTAGTGGAATCGGCGTTCTGCTCAGGGAGTACCCGCTGATCAGTTCGATCGTGTCGCTCGTGCTCGCGAAGCCGATTCGCAACAAGGTGACGGCGACCGCGAAGCCCGCGCTGAAGTGGGGCAGCCTCGCGTTGGCGGCGTGGGAAGCGTATCGCATCTACAGGCAGGTCAAGCGCGAGGCCGCGAAGCCAGCGGCAACATCCGCCGGCGCGAGAGACGCCGATATGAACCCGCCGTGAGGCGGCTCGTTTCGATCGCTTCATCATCTATCGCGTGCTCCAGCATTGGTCGGCGACTGCGTCCGCCGAGCCCCGATTGGACTTCGTGCCCGTCGCGTCGAGAATGAACGTGCCGCAGGCGTCGTCGGCCATCGGTCCGTTCGCGATCGGCTGCGCTTCGAGCGCATAGCCGCCGTTCAGATCGTCGGCGGATAGAATACGCAAGTGATAGACCGCCTTCCCAGCTTGCGGCGCCTGGGCGAGACCCGAGGGCAACGGCGCGCCATCCACGTAAGCGGACGACTCCACGAACTGGGCCGCACGATACAGCGCCGACGCGGCATCCATCCTGTGCGCCTTCGCGATATGCGCGCGATAGGACGGGACCGCGAAGACGGCGAGCGTCGCAGCGATCGCCATCGCGACCACGAGTTCGAGTAACGAGAAGGCATGCGACTTGTGCTTCATCGCAAGGGCCATGGCTGGTTGTACGCTCAGGTGACTCATAAGACTCGCAAGACTCAAAACTCAAAACGGACGTGCCGCGACGCGGCGCCAATGTTTCTCGACCGTGCTGCCGTCGATGACGATCTGCAATTGCAGCCACATCTGCGAATCGACGTTGCGGCCGTAGCCTCTCGCCGTCACGAGGTACGCATGCGCGTCGGCGCGATTCGTCAGCCGCCATCCTTCGACGAGACATCGCGGCACTCGAAATGACAACGTTGCTGGCCACGACGCGAATGGAGCGAGCGCGTTGGACTCGAAGATCGTCTGCGATTTCCAGCCGGCCGGCTCACCGGCGACGCCCGGCATCGCCGGCACGGAACCGCTGATGACGTTTCGGGCGCAGGCCCTCAGCGCTGCATCCGCGGCATGGAACGCGAGCAGATGGTCATACATGCCCGTCGCGTTGCGCGCAGTCGCGACCGATTGCTCGAACCACGCCGCCGATGTCGCCAGCATCATCGATGCAAGCAGAAGCACGACGGGCAGTGCGATCCCCCGTCCATACGCGCGACGACGCACCGTTCCCCATTGCTTCATCTGACCGTCCATCACGCAGCGCTCCCTTCGTTGTTTCGAAGCGCGACGCGCCGCCAGAACGCGCGCCGCGTGCGCGTATCGGGACCGACTGCCGAGACGCCGTCGCAATCGACATAGCGCGTCTGCCCCATTTGCGGCGCTCCGCGAACGAGCACGCACACATCGACGGCAACGACGCTGCTCCATTGCGCGGGCGCAAGCGACGCAGCATCGAGCGCCGACGATGCGCCTATCAACCAGTACCGTAAGCGCAGACGCTCGACGCCTTCGACAAGCGGTTGGGACGAATTCGCCCCCGTGCCCTCGCAGTACAGCTCGGGCTCGCCCGTCGAGCCACTCGTCTTCGCGTAAAAACGATTGACGATGGATACGCCTGGCGCATCGGCGTCAGTTTTCGTGACGCCCTGGCCAAGACAATCCGTCGTGAGGTTCGCGGCAGATGGCCATGTCGATACGTTGTCCGCGACGTAGCGCATCGCGATGCCGTCGGAATGCGTTGCGAGCGATTCGCAGGACAGGCTGTCGTCGGCGCCGACAGGCCGCCCGCCTGAGCAGCCGAACAGACCAGGACGCGCGACGAAAGCGCGCGACATGTCGGCCGGAACGAACCCGGCCATCTGCAACTGCTCGCCGATCAGCGACAACGCTGTCATGCCCGCATCGTGGATCTGCGCTGCATCGGCTGCCCGCGCGAACGCAATTCGTTGCGAGCGGTAGAGCGACACGGCGCCCGCTGTCACGATCACCCCTAAAGCCATCGCGATTGTCATCTCGAGCAACGTGTGGCCGCATGCGCGTGCAAAGCGCGTATGAGGCGGAGTCCGAATCGGGTCGCGAGAAACGAGCGGCATCATCGTGAAAACGCCACTACGATGCATTCACGCCCTTGAGGCACATCGACATCGCCGCACGACGCCGGCATATCGATCACGTCTCCCGAACCTGTGCCGTTACGCGCCGGAGAAAGTTGCGCCGCCCAGGTCGCGCGGGCGAACGACAGTTCGGCGCCCGAGACGGCCGCATCGCCCTTGGGCAATATGCTCGCCGCACGCGTCTTCCATTGACCGAGCGCAGGAGCGCTCTCACTCGCGAAAGGCGCACGCGCCGCTTCGGCAATTGCATCGGCGATGAGCGCGGCCTGGTACGACGTCGCACGGCCGTCGCGCGCAATCGATAGTTGCACCGCGATCAGGCCGAGCACGGTAACAGCCGTAACGGCAACGGCGATCAGCACTTCGATCAGCGACTGTGCGCGCGAAAAGAACACTCGTGTGCGCCTCATGTGGTGGCCCCGCATGCGCCATCGACGATTCGCGCACGTCCGCCCGCGGCGATACGAATGCAGCGCCGCCAGTCCTTGCCCTGTGTCGCCTTCGAAGCCGCGCGCGGGCCGACGTCGAAGCTGCGGAAGCTGCCGTTGGCCTGTCCCGCAGGCGGCGTAAACGTGAGGTTCGTAAGCGCGCCGGCAATGCTGACATCCGCCAGATCGGGCTGCACGCGCAATGGATAGAAGCCGCCCGCACGCTCGATCATCACGGCCCATCCGCACGACCAGTCGACGACGCCCGTCTTGCATGCCTGTCCGATGGCAAGGCAATGACGCGCCGAATCGACCCGGCACACCGTCACGCGCACACCGCGCCGCAGTGCTTCGCCGCGCGCGTAACTGAGCGTGGACAGCAGCGCGCGGGCACGTGCGTCGACCTGATCGCGCATGCGCCAGGCCACGAACGAAGGCACGCTCATCGTCGCGACGATCGCGAACAGCGCGATTACGACAAGCGTCTCGAACAGCGTAAACCCGCGACGGACACGCCATGTATGAGCAGCATGCTTCATCAGCAATCCTCAGTTTTTGCCAGGAACGTGACGACTCTAACGGCGTGCAGCGACGCCCACAATTAGCCGGATGGCCAGGTGGCGGACGCGCGAATCCCTGCACGACAATGCACGTGCATCAGATGGATTCGCGGATGGACTTCAGGGAGGAAGAAGAATGCAGATGCGCGAACAATCAGCGCTTGCGAGGAGGCTTCGCGGGCGTGGCCGGTGCGTTCATCCGGCGAAATTCCTCGATGACGTCTTCAAATTCGGAAACGTCTTCGAAGCGCCGGTAGACGGAAGCGAAGCGCACGTACGCGATAGTGTCAAGCGCGCGCAACTCGTTCATTACGAGCTCGCCCAGACGTTCGCTGCGCACTTCGCGCTCGCCGCTGCCGAGCAGCTGATACTCGATGCGCGACGCGGCGGCGTCCACCGCGTCGGCCGCAACGGGGCGCTTGCGCAGCGCCAGTTGCATGCTCGCAATCAACTTGCGACGATCGAATTCCGTGCGGCTGCCATCCTTCTTCACGACGGCGGGCAACGCCAGCTCGACCCGCTCGTATGTCGTGAAACGCTTGTCGCAGGCCGGACAGCGACGACGGCGCCGGATCGCGGCGCCGTCCTCCGATACGCGCGAGTCGACGACCTGCGTATCGTCATGCCGGCAGAAGGGGCAGCGCATGGCAGCTTAACGGTAGACCGGGAAACGTTGCGTCAGCTCGGCGACCTGCGCGCGCACGCGCTCGATCGTGGCCGTGTCTTCCGGATTGTCCAGTACGTCGGCGATCAGGTTGCCGACCTGCTCGGCTTCCTTCGTGCCGAAGCCGCGCGTCGTCATCGCGGGCGAGCCCAGACGGATGCCGCTCGTCACGAACGGCTTTTCCGGATCGTTCGGAATCGCGTTCTTGTTGACCGTGATGTGCGCCGCGCCGAGCGCCGCTTCCGCTGCCTTGCCCGTGATCTTCTTTGCGCGCAGATCGACGAGCATCACATGGCTTTCCGTGCGGCCCGACACGATGCGCAGACCACGCTTGACGAGCGTTTCAGCGAGCACACGTGCGTTCTCGACCACGCGCTGCTGGTATTCCTTGAATTCCGGCGACAGCGCTTCCTTGAACGCGACCGCCTTGCCGGCGATCACGTGCATCAGCGGACCGCCCTGAATGCCGGGGAAGATCGCCGAGTTGATCTGCTTCTCGTACTCGGCCTTCATCAGGATCACGCCGCCGCGCGGACCGCGCAGGCTCTTGTGCGTGGTCGTCGTGACGAAGTCGGCGAACGGCACGGGGTTCGGATACACGCCCGCAGCGATCAGGCCGGCGTAGTGCGCCATGTCGACCATCAGATACGCGCCGACCGACTTCGCGATCTTCGACAGACGCTCGAAATCGATGCGCAGCGCGAACGCCGATGCGCCTGCGACGATGAGCTTCGGCTTGTGCTGCTGCGCGAGCTTTTCAGCTGCGTCGTAGTCGATGTCTTCCGCTTCGTTCAGGCCGTAGCTGACCACGTTGAACCACTTGCCCGACATGTTGACGGGCGAGCCGTGCGTCAGGTGGCCGCCGTG
>NZ_FNYE01000020.1 GCF_900108945.1 Paraburkholderia diazotrophica
GCCAACGCAGCTGATAGTTGGACAGCCATTGCACGGGTGGAAATATCGCGCGCCAGCCGGTGGCACGCACCACGCCTGGAGGATCGACGGTGGAAACCTGTTCTTCAGCCATTTCATTCTCCTTTGCGAGGCGTGTGCATGGCATTTCTCCGCGATTCTGGCCAGCATGCCCGCCCCGTTGACCTGAATCAAGCACGGAAACTCATACCGCCAATGCGGCCGACGTCGGCTGCGTTCGCCTTTCGCGAGCGCGCTGCATCATGGCAACATCTGCCCCCGGAATAGTCCGCCCCCTCATATCTCACCAGAACATAAAAAGCGCATCGAACGCTGCCACATGTTTAAGGTATCGTCGTGCCGCGCGGCCTACCCCAGGAAGGAAGCGGCGCTTGTGCGGGCCGCGCCTCGACAGGGTTCGCTAGTGTCCCGGCATCGGGGTCCGTGATGGCGGGCAACAGGATGAAATCGCGCTCCGTTTCGGGCATTTTCGCGATGGCGTGCAAGGTGACTCTCGTCAACCAGCACACATCGGACGGTGTGGCTGCGGAAAGGTGCGCCGTGTACAACGCATACCGGTCGAGATTGACTGGATCAGCATCTAGCTCGATAACGATCGCGCGGGACAGTGCCTCGATGGCGATCGTGTATTCTTGCGGTGTCGGCAGCCGTGCGGGAGCCTCCGACTCGCTATTCGCAAGGACCTTGTAAAGAAGCAGAAGATAAAGACCGGCATCCGCGTCGGACATCTCGGCTATCGTGATGCGACTCATCGCGGCAGTGATATCGACAAGCCCAAAGCAGTTGACGGGAACGAGTTGGTCGAGCAGGCGAGTGAACAGTTGCAGGTAGAGTAGACGGTCTGCCGGTGTAAGACGTGCGAGGCCGCTCGACATCAGCGCTTCACGTCTGCCTTCATCGAGAAAGACCTGTTCCAGCGCACGGGCGCCGCCTGGAATGCGTCTCGCGATGACGGGGTCGTGCAGGACCATGTCAATCCACGTCGCCAGCATGCGGGCTTTTTCGGAGTCTCGCGCAATTCCGCTCTGACTGAGCATCTCGTTCAGACGGGCACTTCCCAACTTCGCTGGAGCCATCACGGTCGACGGGTCCTCGAACAGATCAGCATGAAGCACTTGATGGATAGCTGCGTTCGCAGTCAACGACAACAAAAAAGCAAGCCAGCCTGCCAACCAGTGCCGGCTTCCCTTCGCAGTCACGAAGATCCCTCGGATCACTTCATTCTCCAGTGAAAGATGCCTCGCCCGGATGCGGAGATTGATGCACACCGCCCGCAAGCGCTCCTCTGGCGTGTCGGCATGACGTGTCTACGTCTGCGCGCGGGCGGGCCCCAGCATGACTGTCTGGCCTATTCCTCTGTCGTCGCCTGAATCCGACCTTCCCGGATTGCCTGGATAAACTCCCGGTAGTCGCGCCGGTTTTGCGAACTGTATTCCACCGCGAATTCGGTAATTGCGTCGTCGAACGTCTGTCCTGAACCCATGTAGCCGGCGATCATCGCAGCGTCACCCGAGCGCGCGTGTGCGCGCGCAAGAGCATGCGCACACATGCGCGCGTACTGCCGAAGCATGCCCGTATCGAGTGATTCGAGAATGACGGACATCTTCATGTCGCGAAGTTGGCGGATGTAAAAGTCGCGCCCATTTTTTCCACGGCCCCAGCCGAGAAACACATCGCTAGCTGCCTGCATGATCCGCTGGCCGGCAATGACGCGCTCACCGTGATTCGAATACAGGCTCTCGCCCGCATAGGGCTCGAGCACCGAGGCTTTTGCCTCCTTCACCTGCAGGAACAACGGGTCGTTGTCAGAGGCCATGAACAATCCAACGCAGCACACCGTGCCGACGCTACCCACGCCGACCACCTTGACGGCCAGATCGACGAACTGAAACCTGTCGAACAGAACACGCACATGTTCGGCGAGACTCTTGCGATACGAGGTAATCGCATCGGCGTAGCCCGACTGAAGACCGGAGGCAACATCTTCGGTGGGGTGAAAGATCAGTGGCGGCTCGTCCTTGATCCGGGGCTGTCCGCCTTCCTCCGTGACCAGCTTCGGATAGAGATGGTCGGGCGCGGTCTTGCGGCGTTCCACTTCGATTCGCTGGGCGATCCGCTTGCGCGCGGCTTCGACGATCGCCGGATCGCCCGACCGGTCCTGATACTTTTGCAGATCGATTCTGTCGTACCAGACGTCGAGCGCCCGCATGGACGCATAGTCGTGCATGCGCTCGCGGTATTCGCGCACAAGCTCGGTGGCTACGCGTGTTGTGTCGCTGTACGGCAACTCCAGATGCTGCGCCGCGATCACGACGCTGGCTGCGAGACGCTTCAGATCCCATTCGAACGGGGCGGGCAACGTCTCATCCAGGTCATTGATGTCGAAGATCACGTTGCGCTCCGCCGTCGCGAAGCCGCCGAAGTTCATCAGGTGCGCGTCACCACACGCCTGCACGCGCAGCCCGCTCGTCGGCGTCAGAGCCAGGTCCGCCGCCATCACTGCGGCCGCGCCACGATAGAACGCGAACGGAGAGGCCGACATCCGACCGAAGCGGATCGGGACCAAGCTCGGGAGGCGGCCTTCATTGGATTCGCCGAGAAGTTCGATTGGGTGCCGTCGTTGTCCGGGCAACTTCCATCCCGCCTGCGACGACCTGGGTATCGAATCGCGTATGAGCCGCCCTTGAGCTGCCCTTTCGTCCGGTGTGCGGTACGAAACAGGTCTTGCGCGCGTCTCGCGGGCGCCCTTGCGTAAAACGGCTTTGTCCATCACATCCTCTGCCGGTTCGGTCCCGGTTTGCCATGTCCGTGTTCAATTCACGATAAGCAAGCGATCCCCCGCTGAGTTGATGCAGGTCAACGCTTCTGAGAGGCCGAATGTCGATACGCTGCTTTAACCGTGACCATCGCAACCTGTACGCGAATGCCAGCCAACGGATACGCGTTCATGCTTGCCCTTCAGGTTTCTTATTGGACTCGCGTATAGCCGGCCAGAGGGTGTCAGGTACGCTGAAGTTCGACCGATAACGAGAAGGGTCACGCCGTCCACTCGGTGCGAATACCCGTGGCCATTGAACGGTTCGAATACCAGGCGATACGTTGATACAGGTCAATCAGCAAGCCACTACCGCTCATATGCTGAGTATGCGTTGAGAGTCCGTCTGGTTGATTGCGTCGATGTCGCCGCGAGCGAGCCGGCAAATAACGCTCCTTTACGCAGCACGGCAAGTCTCGATCGAGCGTTTCATTAAAGGTCCGTTTCTCTCAATGCCCTCCTTCAGTATCCGAACGAGTAAAGGAGACGTGCCATGTCTGATTCAGTACATCAGCCCGCATCCGATGCAAGTGAGAGACCGTCGACGACTTCGGCGGCTGCCCCGAAGCTTCATCTCGGCGCACTGACGGCGCTGGTGGTGGGATCGATGATCGGAGGCGGCATCTTCTCACTGCCGCAAAACATGGCTGTCAGCGCAGGCGCCGGTGCGGTGCTGACTGGTTGGGCCATCACGGCCGTCGGCATGCTAACCCTGGCGTTCGTCTTCCAGACCCTCGCGAACCGCAAGCCCGAGCTTGACGGCGGCGTCTACATCTACGCAAAGCAAGGCTTCGGCGACTATATGGGCTTTTCGTCAGCATGGGGCTACTGGATTAGCGCATGGCTCGGGAATGTCGGGTACTTCGTCCTGCTATTCGGCACCTTCGGCTACTTCTTCCCGATCTTCGGCGAAGGCAATACGCCCGTTGCGATCGCCTGTGCCTCGGTGCTGCTGTGGGGCGTTCACTTCCTCGTGCTGCAAGGCATCAAGGAAGCTGCATTCGTCAACATGGTCACGACGATCGCCAAGGTCGTGCCGATCGTTCTATTCATCCTGATCTGTCTTTTTGCGTTTAATTCGCACATCTTCACGAATGACTTCTTCGGCCTGAGCACTCCGAAGCTCGGCAGCGTGGCCAACCAGGTTCGCAGCTCGATGCTCGTAACGGTCTGGGTCTTCATCGGTATCGAAGGCGCGAGCATCTTTTCGGCGCGCGCCGAAAAGCGCGCCGATGTCGGCAAGGCAACGATCATCGGCTTTATCGGTGTGCTGCTGGTTCTCGTGCTCGTCAACATGCTATCGCTCGGAATCATGACGCGGCCCGAGTTGGCCACGCTGCAGAACCCGTCGATGGCGGGCGTGCTCGAGCGCGTCGTCGGCCATTGGGGCGCGGTCCTGATCAGTGTCGGCCTCGTCATTTCGCTGCTGGGCGCGTTGCTCTCGTGGGTATTGCTTTGCGCCGAAATCATTTTCTCTGCCGCCCGTGACAACACAATGCCGAGTTTCGTGCGCAAGGAAAATTCGAAGAAGGTTCCAGCGAATGCCCTCTGGCTCACGAATGGTCTGACGCAGGTATTCCTGCTCATCACACTGT
This sequence comes from Paraburkholderia diazotrophica, assembly GCF_900108945.1. Classification (GTDB taxonomy): domain Bacteria; phylum Pseudomonadota; class Gammaproteobacteria; order Burkholderiales; family Burkholderiaceae; genus Paraburkholderia; species Paraburkholderia diazotrophica. The sequence goes on from NZ_FNYE01000020.1 coordinate 4,429, forward strand.
TTTCAAAAGGAACGTATCTTTCGCTGATCTATCTCGCGACGTCGATGATTCTGCTGCCCTACTTCTGGTCGGCGGCCTATGCGCTGCTTGTCGCGTGGCGACGCGAAACCTACGAACGGGAGCCTGCGCAGCGCAACAAGGACCTGATGATCGCGGCGATCGCCGTGGTCTACGCCGTATGGCTGCTCTACGCGGGAGGGCTCAAGTATGTGCTGCTGTCCGCCCTGCTTTACGCCCCCGGCGCATTGCTGTTTGCCAAGGCGAAACGCGAAGCCGGTCAGCCCGTCTTCACCCTGATTGAAAAACTCGTCTTCGCGGCCGTCGTGGTGGGAGCACTGGTCGGCGCATTTGGCCTGTACAAAGGCTTCCTCACGCTCTGACTCATGGAGACACATGATGAGCACGGGAACAATGCAATATGGCGTTCATTCGGAGGCGGGCAAACTGCGTAAGGTGATGGTCTGCTCGCCGGGCCTTGCGCATCAGCGTCTGACGCCAAGCAACTGCGACGAACTTCTGTTCGACGATGTCATCTGGCTCAGCCAGGCCAAGCGCGATCATTTCGACTTCGTCACCAAGATGCGCGAGCGCGGCGTCGAAGTGCTGGAGATGCACAACTTGCTGACAGAAACGGTACATAACCCGGAAGCACTCAAGTGGATCATGGACCGCAAGATCCGTCCCGACACCGTCGGCATCGGTCTGGCGAACGAGGTCCGCGCGTGGATGGAAGGACTCGAGCCACGCAAACAGGCCGAGTTTCTGATCGGCGGAGTCGTGGCGGAGGACATTCCTGACACGGATGAGTCCAATGCCCTCAAGATGTTCCGGCAGTATCTGGGCTACTCGAGCTTCGTGCTGCCGCCTTTACCGAACACCGTGTTCACGCGCGACACGACCTGCTGGATCTATGGCGGCGTCAGCCTCAACCCGATGTACTGGCCCGCTCGCCGGCAGGAAACCTTGCTGACGACAGCGATCTACAAGTTCCATCCGGACTTCGCGAATAAGGAATTCGATGTCTGGTATGGCGATCCCGACCGCGATCACGGTATCTCTACCCTGGAAGGCGGCGACGTGATGCCGATCGGCAAAGGACTTCTGCTCATCGGGATGGGCGAACGCACATCGCGGCAGGCAATCGGCGAACTCGCGCAGAATCTGTTCGCGAAGGGTGCAGTCGAGCGCATAATCGTGGCCGGTCTGCCAAAGTCTCGCGCTGCGATGCATCTCGACACGGTGTTCACGTTCTGCGATCGGGATCTCGTCACCGTGTTCCCCGAAGTCGTCAATGAAATCGTCGCATTCTCGCTGCGCCCCGGCGATTCTACAGCGACGAAGCTGAATATCCGCCGGGAGGACAAACCGTTTCTCGACGTCGTGGGCGAGGCGCTCGGACTCACGAAGCTGCGCGTCGTGGAGACGGGCGGCAACAGCTTCGAGGCCGAGCGCGAACAGTGGGACGACGGCAATAACGTCGTCTGCATCGAGCCGGGCGTGGTAGTCGGCTACGACCGCAACACCTACACCAACACGCTGCTGCGCAAGGCGGGCGTGGAGGTGATTACAATCACCGCGAGCGAACTGGGTCGAGGGCGCGGAGGCGGCCATTGCATGACGTGCCCTATTGCTCGTGATCCCATCGGCTATTGAACGCACCGAAGACCAAAGGTTGTGATCCACCGCGCCGGGTTGGCCTTGGTTAAGTCTGCTTCGTTTACATCTGCGTTCTCGCTCCCGTACGCCGCTATGGCGCGCTGCTCCGCGCTCTCCGAAATGGGGCGATGGTGGGTAATCAACCTGCTTTCCTTTGATAGAACAATGCCGGTGCTGAATACCGTTTCGCGCGCGGTACATCCTTCGATTCGTCGGGATCGTCCTCGTAGGCAGGCGTCATGATCTGCACGCCGTACTCGTTGAAGACATCGAGAATATGACGATGCAGGTCCGCATTGATCCGCGCGATCCCATGCGGACCGCGGATATAGACATTCGGTTCGTAAGTGACTGGCGTTCGTGCAGACATTACTGGGGCGAGGTGGGAGGCGCCATCCAATACTGCTGTTGCCACATCATGTTGTTCATCATTTCCTGCTGCATTCGTAGATACTGGTCAGTCATGTACTGGCGCTCCTTGAGCTGTTCGGGCGTCAACTGCGAGTAATATCCTCCCATGTGGCCCCAGCCGCCCATCATACCGGGACCCATCCCGCCATATCCCATCATTCCTGGCCCCCACATGCCGTGCATGGCGTTCATTGCACTTTGCATCGTAGCCCAGTGTTGCCGCAGCAGCTTCTGACGTTCCTGCGGGTCCTTGGTCTTGCGAATCTGGTCCATTTGCGCCTGCATGATTTTCATCTGCTCCTGAGTCTGAACCAGATTCCTGTCGAATGCAGCGGTATTCGGGCTTTGGGATTTGGAACTGCTCTGTGCGCGAGTTGTGTCTTTGGATGCGGCAAGGAGCATCGGCGACGTTAGTGCGGAGCAAAGCGCGATTGCAAACACAAGTTTTTTCACGATGCCTCCGGGGCGTGCAGGGTCTGCGAATTACACGTAGCTGTCGCTGTTTTCAAGCCTACTTGCCGGTCTGGAATCTCCCTTGACGTCTGTCAATGGCTTGTTGCGCCAGGATCAGGGTTTGCACGGTGGTGAGGCGGAGGATCTACATGGGGTATGCGCATGCTGTGTACAAATACGGCGACCGGATCGGGCAGGTCAGTTTCCGTCGGCACGGAGGCTCACAGCCTGACAGGCTGGCCTCCACCCGGACGCTATTCGCCAGGGCACACCGGAAAAATGCGCTGATTCGATATCTGTGTCGTCGCGCCATCGCGCATTCGTGGCGTGCAACAATGTAATGGCGCTCTGCTAATCAGCAAAGGGAAAAGACATGGGAAGCTCTGGAACCCGCTACGGATCGATCACCCAATTCTTTCACTGGTGTACGGCAATTCTTGTCCTCGTGGCATTTGTGTACGGGCCCGGCGGACCTGAACAGCGAGTGTATTCGTCCGCCCACCAGATCGACCGGCCACTCCACGAGACGCTGGGATTATGCGTGCTCGCGCTTACCGTGATCCGCTTGCTGTGGCGAATGATTGATACACGCCCCGAGCCATTCCCAGTTTCACGTTGGATGGGCATTGTCGCAACAGCCATCCAATCGATGCTTTTTCTGCTCCTCCTCGCACTTCCGCTAACCGCCATTGGCGGCGCGTGGCTTGAAGGACATCCCTTGACGCTCATCGCGGGTCGCGCTGTGCCGCCGATATTCGCCCCTTCACATGATGTCGGTGCTGCCTTGGCTTCGGTCCACAAGTGGCTCGGCGATACGATCATGTGGCTTGCCGGCTTTCACGCGCTCGCTGCTCTTTACCATCACATTGTCCTCAAAGACGACGTCCTGATCACGATGCTTCCTCGCTGGATTCCAGTGAGGCGGGCAAGGAGCCGATGAATCGCGAAACGCCACGGATAGGCTGCGCACTGGACACCAGGTACGATCCAGCAGCACCCTTAACGGGAACCCAAGAAGAACCCTGATCCATTTTGCCAGGAATGAACCGCACTCTCATAAACAGTTGCGAGTCCAATTTCGGCGGAACACTCGCCACGCATCGGCGTATAGGAGCTGCGCCATCGTAACGCATCCGCCAGAAAAACCGCTTAGCCGCCTCCCCTTCAACGCATCTTTCCGGTATGGCCGAGCGAATAGCGTCCAGGCTGCGGTCATACCGCCAGCCCGTGTGTGGCTCCATACCGACAGGAATCGATTCGACCGCACCCGTCGTCGTGTCGATCGCATAGACGATGTCGTCGAAGCGGCCAGACAGGCACAGCGTCCTGACGTCCGCGACCCGTGTACGAGGTTAGAGCTGCGATTGGCGACATGCAACTTCGTGGTGTCACGACTCGGATACAGGCGGTGCGTACCGACGCCGGTCTTGACGAAGCCGATCTTCGTGAAGCTGTCGCCGTCGTTGCCTGCGTGAATGTCATCGCGCAGTTCGGTCCAGGTCTTGTCCTCCAGCCGCACCGTCCCCCATGCCATGAAGGCGAAATAGACACCGGGTGAACAACAGGTCGCAATGTCCACAGCACGGAAAATGGCTCGTCAGGGTCGACGTCCAGCAAGTCGTAGGGCCGCGATAACGATTCGAAACTGCCGAAGGATTTCGGTGCGCACGTTTCTCACCTGCAACGTGCGAGCCGTTTGCAACTCTCGCGACATCCTGATCTTTTGAGCTACGTCATCAACGCCCTTCGCGAAGGGGGCAAAGTGAAAAAGGTTTCCCTCGGTGCGTCCTTTTTATGGAGAAGATCACATGAGCGGCATCCCTGTATTCACGCCCATCGTCAAAGATGTGTCGGCGCAAATGCGTCGCCTGCGCGAAACCCAACCTGAATTAATGACGGCATTCAGCCAACTCGCGGTCACAAGCACAAGCGAGGGCGTCGTGGGGAAAAAAACGCGGGAGATGATTGCGTTGGGTATCGCAATCGCCTGTCGCTGTGACGACTGCATTGGCTTTCATGTCAGGACGCTTGTCAAACTCGGTATCACGCGAGCCGAACTGGAAGATGTGCTGGCAACAGCCGTCTACATGGGAGGCGGACCTTCGATGATGTACGCCACGCACGCGCTCTCCGCTTTCGAAGAATTCTCGCCCTGATTTTCAACGCGATCAGGCGAAACGTGATCGACTCATCCATTGATGCTCGCAGGCCCTGCGGCTCTTCCGTGTCCATAACGGCTGAAAAGCTTCGCGCCTGATTTTCACCAGGGGCGGACGCAGCGCGGATATTCGGCGACGTCGGTAGTTAAGACTGCGGTAAGAAAGAAAGCCCACGATTAGCCGGTATCTACCGGAGAATTTCGTGAACAGATCCATTCTTTCGTCGCGTGGTGTGAACAAGACGCTTTTGCTGTCCGCGACCCTTGTCACAATGGCGACAGCCAACGCTGCGACGCCTTCGGAGATGCTCGGCTCTTATCGCGCGGAGTCGGGCAGCGTTGAACCGTCTCCTTCACGCGGCCAGCAGTTTTTCAGCGCCTCGCACGGCCGCGAGTGGAGTTGCGCTTCGTGTCATGGCGCAGTGCCCACGCAAATGGGCCGACATGTAGTCACGGGCAAGGCAATCGCCCCACTCGCCCCTGCATTCAACCCAGAGCGGTTTACCGATGCAGCGAAATCCGAGAAATGGTTTCGTCGCAATTGTGGCGACGTTGTGGGACGCGAATGCAGCGCGTCCGAGAAAGCAGATCTTCTAGCTTGGCTCTTAACGCTCAAACCGTAGGCGAATTTTTTCTATAAGCGAAGTTTTTCCAACTGGAGTGCTTCCTGTGCCGTTTGAACTTCTGTCCCGTTCCGCAGTGGTTTGCGTCGCCGCTATTCTGTCCTCACTGGCCGCGTCCAAAGTCGTGGCCGAGACGGATGAGATGCACACTCGGACCAATCTGCTTCCCAAGTACCGGCAGGAATGTGCCACCTGCCATATTGCCTATCCTCCCAGCATGCTCCCCAACGCATCGTGGCAGCGCATTCTGGGCAACCTGTCACACCACTACGGCACCGATGCATCGCTCGACGCCGACTCCGTCAAACAAATCTCGACATGGCTCGCAACCAATTCGGGCGGAGGCGAGACTTCGCGCGTCGCGCCGCCGGAGGATCGCATTACACGCTCGGCCTGGTTCCGAGACGAGCATGCCGAGATACCCGCCGCCGTATGGAAACGCCCCACAGTCAGGAGCGCGTCAAATTGCGCAGCCTGCCATACCCATGCCGATCAAGGAAACTTCGATGAACACTTCGTCCGCATACCCCAATAGCCGCGACACGCGCGATACGACTGACAACCGCATTCTCGTCTGGGACCTGCCTGTACGGCTTTTTCACTGGCTGATGGCAGCCTGCTTCGCCGGCGCTTTCCTGACTGCAGAAAGCGAGCACTGGCGGCTCGTCCACGTGACACTTGGCTATACCGTTGGCGGCCTGGTCCTCTTTCGTCTCGTGTGGGGACTCGTCGGCACGAGGTACGCCCGATTCGCCAGCTTTATCGGGGGGCCATCCTCCGTATGGCGGTATCTGCGGGGCGTGGCGCGCGCTCACCCTGACCGTCACGTCGGTCACAACCCGGCTGGCGCCATCGTCATCGTTGCCATGTTGACCCTCGCGTGCGCATTGACCTTGACGGGTTGGACGGCCTATAACGATGTCGGCGGGGAATGGCTGAATGAACTGCACGAAGGCATAGCCAATGTCATGCTCGCGCTCGTCGGCGTGCACATCGCAGGCGTCATCGCGAGTAGCTGGCTTCATCGCGAGAACCTGATCGGAGCGATGGTAAGCGGACGCAAGCACGGACAACCTGGCGAAGGCGTCAAGAGCGCATGGAGTAGCGTCGCCGCGCTGATGCTGGTCGCGGTGCTGACGTTCTGGTGGTGGCAATGGCACGCTGCGCCTGCCGCGCCCGTGTCCGGACACGATGCAGTGTCCGTGCGTCAAACCGATCGATACGATAGCGACGACTGATTGCATCCGTGGGTCAAGCACAAAATGCGCATACTGCTTATCGAAGATGATCCGTTACTTGGCGACGGCGTTCGCGCGGGCCTGCGTCAGGCGGGCTTCCAGGTCGACTGGGTGCGAGACGGCAGCGCCGCCGAGACGGAACTGCGCACCCATGCCTACGCGGCGGCCGTACTCGATCTCGGACTGCCGCTCAAGGACGGCATCGAAGTCCTGGCGTCCGTCCGTCATGCCGGCGTGACCCTGCCCGTGCTCGTGCTGACCGCGCGCGATGCCGTTCCCGATCGTATCCGAGGGCTAGACATCGGCGCCGACGATTATGTTGTCAAGCCCGTCGATCTCCAGGAACTCGCCGCCCGCCTGCGAGCGCTCGTGCGTCGCGCGCATGGTCAACCGCAAGAGAAACTGAAAGTGCAGCACATCACACTCGAACCGGCGACAAGGCTCGTCTACCGGAAGGACGAACCCGTTACCCTGTCTCCGCGCGAGTTCGACCTTTTACATGTGCTGATGCTCAACGCAGGCCGCGTCATGTCTCGGGAGCAGCTCGAACAGGGCGTGTACGGCTGGGGACAGGAAGTGGAAAGCAATGCAGTGGAAGTGCACATCCACCGCCTGCGCACAAAGCTCGGCAGCGATCTGATCAGGACCGTTCGCGGCGTCGGCTATGTGCTGATGCGAGAAGACCCGGCCACGTGATGATGCTGCCTCGCTCTCTGCAGGGTCGGCTGCTGGTGCTCGTGATCGGAGTTGTGACGGGCGTATGGTTGATCACCGCGCTCTTCATCTGGCGCGACGCACGCAGCGAGCTTGACGAACTGCTCGACAGTCATCTCGCGCAAGCGGCCGCACTGCTGATCGTCCAGCAAACGCAATCGATCGACGACGATGATGAAATCGATACACGCGTACCGCACCCGTATGCGCCCAAAGTGGCCTTTCAGATCATTCACGAAGAACACGTGATCGTGCGGTCGGCCAACGCGCCGACGGAGCCGATGATATCCACGAATAGCGGATTCAACCAGGGCTTCGCAACCGTGGAAATAGCCGACAAGGCGTGGCGAGTATTTGCCGCGCGTGGCGCAAAGGCGGAAACATACGTCTATGTCGGCGAGCGGGTCGATTCGCGTACCTCGATACTGCTTGCCGTCTTGCGCGGCGCGTTGTGGCCGATGGCCGCCGCCCTCCCGTTTCTCGGAGTCGCGACCTGGTGGGCGGTGCGGCGAGGCGTGACGCCCCTCAAAAAGCTGGGCCGGAGCATTGCCCAGCGCGGGCCGGATGACCTCGCGCCCGTCGTCATGATGGATGCGCCCGCCGAAATGTCTCCCGTGCTCGACGCGCTCAACCAGCTCTTCGCCCGCATCCAGACAGTATGGGAATCCGAACGCCGGTTCACGGCAGACGCAGCGCATGAGTTGCGCACGCCGATCGCGGCCATTCGCACGCAGGCCCAGGTAGCACTGGCCGAAACGGATGACGCCCTTCGCCGACACGCGTTGCGCGCTACGCTCGAAGGCTGTGACCGTGCAACGCGTCTCGTGAACCAGTTGCTGGTACTCTCGCGACTCGAGTCCGGCGTAACCCTCGAATTCCACACGATCGATCTCAGCACGCTCGTAAAACGTGTGATCGCGGAGCTGGCGCCGACCGCAATTGCGAAACAGCAGTCGCTGGAATTCGATGGTGCGCGGCCCTGCCCCGTCACGGGCGACGAAATGCTGCTCGCAGCGCTGGTACGCAATCTCGTGGACAACGCCATTCGCTACAGCCCGTCCGGTGCAGCCGTGATGGTCAAGACAGCATCGCGCAACCACACGGTCGTCCTGTCCGTCGAGGATAGCGGCCCCGGACTTCCAGCTGCCGATCGCGAGCGACTGGGGGAGCGCTTTTTTCGCGTGCCAGGCACCGCCGAAAGCGGGAGTGGCCTGGGCTGGTCGGTTGTGCAACGGATCGTCGGCCTTCACGCAGCGACAGTCAGAGTAGGTCGCTCCGAGAGGCTGGGAGGGCTGGAAGTCGATGTCCGGTTGAGAGGCGACCCTGGTTGATCTGAGTCAACCCGACACCCGCAGCCGGCGTGATGATTTCAATTGTCGCGGCCGGGATACGTGGCCGGTGTGTGATCAAACGGCGAGAGGATTCAAATGCGCAAACGACTACAGCTTTACGTGGCGGTATTTGCATCACTATTCATCGCGATGTTTACCGTCGCTCACGCAGGCGAGGCCTCACGCAGCGTCAGCGCACACGGACTCACCGTCCACTACGGTATCGTCCCCGCCAGTAAGGCGGCGGACTCCGCCAGGACAGCCGCCAGCGATGTCGGCGCTGTGAACCCGGATACCTATCATTTGACTGTTGCGATCTTCGATAGCGCCACGGGCAGGCGTCTGAGCGATGCCACCGTACTCGCCAGCGTGAAAGGACCCCGGCGCAACGACACTCGATTTCACAGCAAACCGGTTGAGAAACGGCTTGATCCCGTCAAGATTGGCAATGCCGTCACGTATGGCAACGACTTCGAAATGCCATGGAGTGGCATTTATCACGTCGATCTGACCGTTACCCAAAAGGATCAATCGAAGCCGACAAGCATCCGGTTCAACTACGACCATCGCTTCTGATGGCAACACGGCTCTCAACATTCTGACCTTCTGTCGAACCGCGAAGGCAACGGATTCCGGCGAGCGGTGTTGCGGACGGCCGCTCATCTTGCACAAACCCGCAGGTGCTCGTCGGCACGACAAACGCTTGAATCGCAGCGCGCATTAACCTCTTCTCGCGTGTCCTGCGCACAAATCGCTGTAGGGCGTGTGTCGACGGGCGGTAGCTCGCTTGAGGAAAACAGTCATGTCGACGTTGGCGACGCTGTTCGTTGTCGTTTTGCTGCTTAACCTCATGCCGGCGTTCGCCCCGCCTACGTGGATGGCGATGTCCTGGGTCGGCTTCAACGTCGCCGAGGTCAATCCATTCCTGCTCGCCGTCGTTGCAGCCGGCGCAGCGACCATCGGACGACTCGTACTCGCGACATTTGCACGATCGCTGGTGCGAGGACGGCTGATGCGCGAATCGGACCGGCAAAACATCGAAGTCGTCGAAGCGTGGCTCAAGAAGCGAAAGAAGCTGACCGTAGGTGCATTCTTCCTCTACGCACTCGGTCCCTTCCCTTCGAACTATCTCTTCATTGCATATGGGCTCTCAGGGTTGCCGCTTGCTATCATCGGCGCTGCATTCTTTGCGGGCCGCACGATCAGCTATTCGATTTGGGCTCACCTCGGAAGGCTCGCGTCCACCTATGCCGATCCCGAGTTCCAGTTCGAGGGCGGATATCTGAGCGGCTACTTTGTCGTCATGCAGGTAGCGTTGCTTGGCTTCGTGTACATCATCACAAAGCTCGACTGGAAGATGCTGATCGAAGAGCGCAAGTTGAAGTGGCGACGCGCAATGAGTAAAACAGAGGTCGGCGGACGCGGTCATACCGCGAAGCATTGAACGCAGCGGACACGTCGTTTTATCCCCCTTTCTGAACGGAGCGCATTTGTGAAGTGCGAACACGTGCGTTGAAGAGAACAGTGCGGCCCCTCACAATCGATGACGCTCCCCGTGTGCTTACGGACTCCGACAGCCGTCACATATCTGCACCACATCGCGGCCGTCCGGGTCGTTGATGTGCGTCAATTCCCACTCGGCGGGAAGCCATAGTCTGGCTGAAAAGAAAACAGATAAACGTCGAGAGATTTTCGCGGGGAGGGTTCTGCCTAGCCTGAGGAGGCACGGTCATGACATGTCGGCTTACCTTTCTTTCGTGTGCGGCAATCGCGCTCGCGATATCCGTCCCTCTTCACGGCCAGGAACTGGCGAGAATCGCGACACATTCGCAGCGCTATGGTGGACAGATCGAGATCTCCGCGTTCGATGATCCCCTTCTGAAGGGCGTAACCTGCTACGTTTCCAGGTCGCACAACGAGCATTCACTCGGCGGTACCTATCCGACGCCGCGAACACCTGACGCCCAGATATCCTGTCATCAGGTCGGCAAGCTGACTACTCCGGCTCAGGTTCCCCAGCAGGCGCAAGTGTTCGACGAATCCGTTGATCCCGTTTTCAAAGTGCTTCACGTGATTCGCGTATTGGACCCGAGCCGATTAGCGGTCGTGTATTTCAGTTACAACGAAAACGAACTGGCAGGAGATCTGCCCGGCCACGTCGATGTGATCCAATTGCCGGTGCGAGGAAGGCGCCCCCCGGAATAGGCAATGTGACGATCAGGGCGCCAGCAGAACCGCGAGGTTCTTTGGCGTGCATGCAATGGCTGCATTGCCATTGCAGGTTAGCCGAATCTATCCTGTAACGCGCGAACTGGCGAATTGCCATTGCCATCCCCTGACGATGGCGAAAGCATTTCCATTAGCTGCTGCCTGTATGCTGTCTGGTAGCGAATCAGCGCGATCTCCGTGAATGGCGTTGCACGGATTGTTTGCCGAAGGCACATCTGCGCAATGGGAGCGATCAGCAGCAGCGGTGTTTGCGTCGCCGCGCCCGGGCGGAAATGCCCCTGCTTGATGCCCTTCGTCAGCATCTTCCCAATTGCGTCCACAAAGCGATTCTCCGTGCGCTCCTGCCATTGCTCGACGAGGCTGGGCAAGCGGGCGTTCTCCGCGATCAGCAGCCGCAGCATGGCCACCACGGGTGGGCTGACCGCCCACTCATACAGTTCACCGGCCAGCAGATCAGCCACACGCTCGAGCGTGACCTCACCCTCGAGGAACGCGGGCACATCCATCAACGACGTGAGCAACAGACGCTCGAGCAATGCGTGCAATACCTCTTCCTTGCTGTCGAAGTGCGTATAGATTCCACCCTTCGACACGCCGGCACGTGCTGCAATGTCATCGATGCGCGTACACGTAAAGCCGCGCGTTGAAAATTCCGCGAACGCAGCGTCGAGTATCTGGCGAATACGAACGTCGGCCGGAAGCCGTTGACGAACGCGGGTCTCTCTGATCATCTCGTGCGTCTCCTCACTCGCCGGAATATCACGTTGAATACCAGCCATATCGAACCCAGCCGAATTCCAGCAGCACAGCGGAAGTAAATACCGACTGGTCGGTATCCCGATTGACTTGTATCAACGGTGCACGGCTATCGAGCAGCTATAAAAACGAGGAATCTGCACGCCTCGGTGCACGTATCGAACATTGAACGCATGACGCGCGATGCGTGAAAGCAGCGATGCAAACTCACCCCTTTCTTCAGTAATGCCATGCGCAAACACGCAGTTCCCGGCGAACGTCTGAGGCAACACGCCCGCGCGCTCCGTGCGTCCGTCGTGATCCTCACGTTGTCGCTGTCCGGCTGCATGTCGCTCGCGCCTCACTACGAACGCCCCGCGCTGCCCGTGCCCGGTTCGTGGCCCGCCGATGCGCCAGACGCAGGCCAGACATCTGCCGCTGACCTGGACTGGCGCGAGTACTTTCCAGACCCACAGCTTCAGTCGTTGATCACGCAAGCGCAGGAGCACAATCGCGACTTGCGCATTGCCGTTCAGCGTGTCGAAGAGGCGCGCGCAACGTACGGTGTGCGCCGCGCCGAACAGTTCCCTACTGTCAACGCGGGGGCATCATACATCCGCTTCCGTGCACCGGGCGGCATTCTGGCCAGCGGGCCGCTCATCGGCGGTGGCTATAGCGTGAGCCTGATGGAAAGCAACTGGGAACTCGATTTCTGGGGCCGCGTGCGCAACCTCAAGGACGCCGCGCTGGAAAACTTTCTGGCGAGCGACGCATCGCGCCGCGCCGCGACTCTCAGCCTTGTCACGCAGGTCGCCGACAGTTACCTGGTCCTACGCGAGTTCGACGAGCGCATTGCAATTGCGCGCCAGACGATTGCGAGCCGCAGTGAATCTCTACGCATTTTCCGGCGCCGCTTTGAAGTCGGCGCGATCTCGAGACTCGATCTGACGCAGTCGGAGATTCTGCTCGAGCAGGCTCAGACGCTCGTCGCCCAACTGGAACAGGCGCGCGCCGCCGACGCTCACGCGCTCGACGTGCTCGTCGGCGCGCCGGCAAGACTATCGCCTCCATCGCAGCTCGACGACGGCAGCATTCGTGCCGGCCTCGCGGCTGGCCTGCCCTCGCAACTACTCGAGAATCGCCCGGACATCGTGGCCGCCGAGCATCAGCTGCGCGCGGCCAACGCCGACATCGGCGCGGCGCGCGCTGCATTCTTCCCACGCATCACGCTCACGAGTTCGATAGGCAGCAGCAGTACTGCGCTTCACAGCCTGTTCGCAGCAAACACGGGCTCGTGGATTTTCCTGCCGAGCGTATCGTTGCCGATCTTCGATGCAAGCCGCAACCGCAGCAACCTTCAACTTGAAGAGGCTCGCCAGAAAGAGGCACTGGCGCAGTACGAGAAGAGCATTCAGTCCGCGTTCCGCGACGTGGCCGATGCGTTGTCGGCCCGCGAATGGCTTGCCGACCAGGTACAGTCCGCGCGCGCCACGCTCGATGCCCAGACCGAACGCGCACGGCTCGCGAGGCTACGCTACGACAACGGCGCGACGCCATTCCTCGAAGTGCTCGACGCGCAGCGCGACCTGCTGAACGCGCAGCAGCAACTCGTGCAGACGCGCCGCGCGCTGCTGTCGAGTCGTGTCGCGCTCTACGCCGCGCTCGGTGGCAACGTCGAGCGCGAGGCCGGAGCCAATGACTCGCCCTCGATAGCAGGACATTCGACACCACAGGTCCCGTCGCAATGAACGTCGCAATCACAAGAAAACAGATAATCGCCGCCACCGCGCTGCTGATCGCGGCGCCCGCAGGCTATTACGCGTGGACCCACTTGCACGAGGGCGGCCCCGGCGATGCGTTTGCGAGCGGCAACGGACGCATCGAAGCCACCGAGATCGACGTGGCAACGAAGCTCGCCGGCCGCGTGGACAGCATCTATGTCGATGAAGGCGACTTCGTAAAAGCGGGCCAGCCGCTCGCGAAAATGCAGGTCACGGTCCTCGAGGCGCAACTCGACGAGGCGCGCGCACAACATCAACAGGCTATCAACAACGCGGCGAGCGTCGAGGCGCAGGTCACGCAACGCGAAAGCGACAAGGCTGCGGCTCAGGCCGTCGTGGTCCAGCGCGAAGCCGAACGCGACGCCGCGCAACGCAAGCTCGCGCGCTCTGAAACGCTATCGCGCGAAGGCGCTTCGTCGATGCAGGAACTCGACGACGACCGCGCCCGTATGCGCAGTACCGACGCAGCCGTCAACGCGGCCAGGGCACAGGTCGCGACCGCCGTGGCCGCCATCGACGCCACGCGTGCGCAACTCGTCGCGGCACGCTCGATGGTGGTGGCCGCCCGGGCGACCATCGCGCGGGTCGATGCGGATATCGTCGACAGCGAGCTCACCGCGCCACGCGACGGCCGCGTGCAGTACCGCGTCGCGGAGCCTGGCGAAGTGCTCGCAGCGGGCGGAAAGGTCCTCAACATGGTCGACCTCTCCGACGTCTACATGACGTTCTTCCTGCCTGAGACGATAGCCGGCAAGGTCGCGCTCGGCGCCGAAGTTCGCGTAGTATTCGATGCCGCGCCCAACTATGTGATCCCGGCCACGGTCTCGTTCGTCGCGAGCACGGCGCAATTCACGCCGAAGACCGTCGAAACCGCAAGCGAACGCCAGAAGCTGATGTTTCGCGTCAAGGCGCGTATCAGCCGCGAGTTGCTGCTTCGGCACCTGAAGCTGGTCAAGACAGGGTTGCCCGGCGTGGCATGGGTCCGCGTCGATGCCAAAGTACCCTGGCCCGAGAAGCTCGCGATCAGGGTTCCGCGGTGAGCACCGTTGCATCCGGCATCGCAAGCAGGCTCGCGATTGGTCAGATGAGCGGCGCTCCCGTCGTGCGCCTGCGCAATGTGGTTCTTCGCTACCGCAAGACGGTCGCGCTCGATGGCGTGACGCTCGACATTCCGGCCGGACGCATGGTCGGCCTGATCGGGCCCGATGGCGTGGGCAAGTCGAGCCTGCTCGCGCTGATCTCGGGTGCGCGCAAGGTGCAGCAGGGCACCGTCGAGGCGCTGGACGGCGACATGGCTTCGGCACATCACCGCAACCGCGTTTGCCCGCGCATCGCCTATATGCCGCAGGGCCTGGGCAAGAATCTGTATTCCACGCTGTCGGTCGAAGAGAACCTGCAGTTCTTCGCGCGGCTGTTCGGCCACGACGCCAACGAACGCCGCCGCCGCATCGACGACCTGACGCGCAGCACGGGTCTCCATCCGTTTCTGTCGCGCCCCGCCGGCAAGCTCTCGGGCGGCATGAAGCAGAAGCTCGGCTTGTGCTGCGCGCTGATTCACGACCCGGACCTGCTGATTCTCGACGAACCGACCACAGGCGTCGATCCCCTCGCCCGCGCGCAGTTCTGGAGCCTGATCGCGCGCATTCGCGAAACGCGCCCCGCCATGAGTGTGATCGTCGCCACTGCCTACATGGACGAAGCGCAGCGCTTCGACTGGCTCGTGGCGCTCGATGCCGGCCGTGTGCTCGCCACGGGTACGCCCGCAGCGCTGCTCGAACAGACGGCCTGCAAGACGCAGGAAGAAGCCTTCATTGCGCTCTTGCCCGAAGAAAAGCGACGCGGCCATCAGCCCGTCCGAATCACCCCGCTACAGGCAGGCAACGAGGCGGACATCGCAATCGAGGCCCATGACCTGACGATGCGCTTCGGTGACTTCGTCGCGGTCGATCACGTGAGCTTCCGTATTCGCAGAGGCGAGATTTTCGGCTTTCTCGGTTCGAACGGTTGCGGCAAGTCGACCACGATGAAGATGCTGACGGGCCTGCTGCCCGCAACCGAAGGTGCCGCCACCCTGTTCGGCCGCCCCGTCGATCCCGACGACATCGACACGCGCAGGCGCGTCGGCTACATGTCACAGGCGTTCTCGCTGTATGGCGAACTGACCGTGCGCCAGAACCTCGTGCTTCACGCGCGCCTGTTCCATGTGCCGGAGAGCGAGATTCCCACACGCGTCGACGCGATGGTGAGCCGCTTCGGCCTCGCCGACGCGCTCGACGTGTTGCCTGTCAGCCTGCCGCTCGGCGTCCGGCAGCGCCTGTCGCTCGCCGTGGCGATGGTGCACAAGCCGGAACTCCTGATTCTCGACGAACCGACTTCCGGCGTGGACCCGATCGCGCGCGACAGCTTCTGGCAACTGATGCTCGACCTGGCCCGCCGGGACCGCGTCACGATTTTCATTTCGACGCATTTCATGAACGAGGCCGAACGTTGCGATCGCATTTCGCTGATGCATGCGGGCAAGGTGCTCGCGAGCGATGCACCGGCCGTGCTGGTACGCATACGCGGCGCCGCGACGCTCGAAGAGGCGTTCATCTGCTATCTGAAAGAGGCCGGCGGCGAGTTGGAAGGGGAAGCCGCGCCTTCGACGGCGATGGTCTCACCTCGACGCGAAACCTCAGCCGATGTACCCAGGCAGCGCCGCTTCAGCATCGAGCGGACGCTCAGCTACATGTGGCGCGAAGCGCTGGAATTGCGCCGCGATCCCGTGCGCGCCACGCTCGCGCTGCTGGGTTCGCTCGTGCTGATGTGCGTGATGGGCTTCGGCATCAACATGGACGTTGAGAACCTCACCTTCGCCGTGCTCGACCGCGACCAGACCGAGCTGAGCCGCGACTACACGCTGAACATCTCCGGCTCGCGCTACTTCATCCAGCAGGCCCCGATCGTCGATTACGACGACCTCGACAGGCGCATGCGCGGCGGCCAGCTCTCTCTCGCCATCGAGATTCCGCCGAATTTCGCACGCGACCTGCAACGCGGCCGACAGGCGGAGATCGGCGCATGGATAGACGGCGCGATGCCGCAGCGCGCCGAGACCATACGCGGCTACGTGCAGGGCATGCATGTGGCCTGGCTCGCCGACCAGGCACGGTATCAGCCAGGTGTGGTCCCCGCCGTGCAGCTCGACATCGAAACGCGCTTTCGCTACAACCCCGACGTGAAAAGCCTGCCCGCGATGGTACCCGCGATCATTCCGATGCTGCTGCTCATGCTGCCCGCCATGCTGACTGCTCTAGCCGTCGTGCGCGAGCGCGAGCTGGGCTCGATCGTCAATCTGTACGTCACGCCCGTCACGCGCACGGAGTTCCTGCTCGGCAAGCAGGTGCCTTATGTGCTGCTCGCGTTGCTCAATTTCCTGCTGATGACATTGCTCGCGAGATTCGCTTTCGGCGTGCCTGTGAAGGGCAGCTTCGTGACGCTGCTGGCAGCCGTGCTCATCTTCAGCATCATCGCGACGGGCTTCGGGCTGCTCGCGTCCACGTTCACGCGCAGCCAGATCGCAGCCATCTTCCTCACGATGATCGGCACACTGGTGCCCACGGTCCAGTTCGCCGGGTTGATCAACCCGCTCTCTTCGATGGAAGGCAGCGGGCGGTTCATCGGGCAGATCTATCCCGCCACCTACATGTTCACGATCAGCCGTGGCGTGTTCAACAAGGCTCTCGGCTTCGAGGATCTGCAAACGCAGTTCTGGCCGCTGCTCATCGCCATACCCGTGGTGATGGTTCTGACCGTTGCAATGTTGCGCAAGCAGGAGACATGACGATGCGCAGTCTCTCGAACATCTACCGGCTCGGCGTCAAGGAACTATGGAGCCTGCTGCGCGACCCGATCATGCTCGTGCTGATCGTCTATACGTTCACCGTATCGATCTATTCGGCGGCCACGGCACAGCCGGATACGCTGCACAAGGCGCCCATTGCAGTCGTGGACGAGGATGCATCGCCGCTGTCGGCACGCATCGTCGAGGCATTCTTTCCGCCGCAGTTCGTCACGCCCGTACTGATTTCGGCGTCAGAGGTCGACCGGGGGCTCGACACCGGCAAATACACGTTCGCGCTCGACATTCCGCCCAATTTCCAGCGCGACGTGCTTGCGGGGCATCGCGCCGCCATCCAGTTGAATGTCGACGCCACGCGGATGAGCCAGGCCTTCACCGGCAGCGGCTACGTGCAGCAGATCGTGAGCGGCGAGGTCGAAGCGTTCGCGCAGCGTTATCGCGCTAGCGCGCCCCTGCCCGTCGACATCGCAATGCACATGCGTTTCAACCCGAACCTCGAACATGTGCGGTTCGGCGCGCTGATGGAGATCATCAACAGCGTCACGATGCTATCGATCATCCTCACCGGCGCGGCGCTGATCCGGGAGCGTGAGCACGGCACCATCGAGCACCTGCTCGTCATGCCCGTGACGCCGACAGAAATCATGCTGTCAAAGGTCTGGTCGATGGGGCTCGTCGTGCTGGCCGCGGCCGCGTTCTCGCTGACGTTCGTCGTCCGTGGTGCGCTGCACGTGCCCGTGGAAGGATCGGTGGCGCTCTTCATGATGGGTGCCGCGCTGCACCTGTTCGCCACGACGTCGATGGGCATTTTTCTCGCGACACTCGCACGCAGCATGCCCCAGTTCGGCATGCTGATCGTGCTCGTGCTGCTGCCCTTGCAGATGCTCTCGGGCAGCGTAACGCCAAGAGAGAGCATGCCGCGGATCGTGCAGGACATCATGCTCGCCGCGCCCACGACGCATTTCGTCGAACTGGGTCAGGCAATACTTTATCGAGGCGCCGGGATTGACGTGGTGTGGAAACCCTTCTGCGCATTGCTCGCGATCGGTACCGCGCTGTTTGCGCTGTCGCTGCGGCGGTTCCGCAAGACCATCAGTCAGATGGCGTAGCCAGTCATTGACCCACCGTCGCGGGCTGACTGGCGCTACTGGTTATCCGTATCCGCTGTAACGACAGGGCTTGGGCACGCACAGAAAAACCCGCCGCCTACTCTTTGAAATACTCATTTCAAGGCATTGAAATCTGCACGGCGCCGATGTATTGGGCCTCGCGGGCCTTGCGCGAACCGCGGATTTCTCATCGCTCGCTGAACGGTGGTCATTCCTCAGGCTTTACCTTAACCTTTCTTTAAGGATCGGCACCTACCATACCTCAGGAGTGAGCCGTCAAAACCAGCAGTGAATGCTGCGTTCCATCGAGCCGTTCGCAAATATCAACGTTGCTGGGGAACGTTCTGATCATGACAAGCACCGACCGATCCAAACGTCGTGATCATGAAGCGGGTACAAGGCACGCAAGCAAACCGCGTCGGAAATTCCTCCGGATGACAGCGGGCGCGCTAGGCGCATCCACAGTCGCCGCGCTGACGCCCGAGTTGATTCGCAAAGCGCTCACGGCGCACGCCAGCATGAGCACGGGCACGATCAACGATGTCCGGCACATCGTGATCTTCACGCAGGAGAACCGCTCGTTCGACCATTACTTCGGCACGCTTCGAGGCGTGCGAGGATTCAACGACCGGATGGCAATCGCACTGCCCAATGGCGATCCAGTGTGGAAGCAACCCGCCGCTACTGGCTACATCCTGCCGTTCCATATGGACACCCGTCTGACGCGTGCAACATGCACGCGGGCACCCTCGATGAATTACCTTGTTGACATTGCCATGTGGAACAGGGGGCTGTGCAATGAATGGAACAAGGCTCGCTTTCCCGGCCTTGGCATGAGCTACTTCACGCGCAACGACCTGCGCTTCTATTACGCACTGGCCGACGCCTTCACGATTTGCGATCAGTATTACGCGTCGACGCTGACGCAGACCAACCCGAACCGGCTGCATCTGTTTAGTGGCAGCAGCGGTCTCTCGGCTGGTTTTGTGCCCACGCTTGACAATGTCGCACCAGCGGCGGGCTTCGGATGGCCAACGGTCGCGGAAACCCTTGAAGCGGCCGGTATCAGCTGGCGGGTTTATCAACAAGCCGACAACTTTGACGACAATGCACTTGCGCTGTTTCATAGCTTCAAGTCGGCTTCGACGTCAAGCGCGCTGTACCGCAAGGGGATGGCAGCCGTCGATGACATTGCACGCGCTTTCGCGGCGGACGTCGCAGCGGGTGTGCTGCCTCAGGTGTCGTGGATCATTGCGCCAACCGCCTTATCCGAGCATGCGAACTATCATCCGCAGGCCGGTGAAGACCTCACTGCGCGATTGCTTGCGGGGCTCGTCGCGAATCCGAACGTCTGGTCTCACACTGTGTTCTTGCTGAACTACGATGAGCAAGGCGGCTTTTTCGATCACGAACCACCGCCAACGCCACCAGCTACCGACGCGGAAGGCAAGACGACCATCGCTACGAACGGCGAGATTTATGAAGGCTTGCCCATTGGTCTTGGTTTCCGGGTGCCGATGACGGTCATTTCACCCTGGTCCAGGGGCGGCTACGTCTGTTCGGAAATATTCGATCACACATCGATCATCCAGTTTATCGAGCGGCGTTTCCAGATTCGATGCCCCAACATCAGTGCATGGCGCCGCTCTGTTTGCGGCGACCTCGCGTCGGCATTCGACTTCAGGACAGCGGATGTGACATGGCCGCGGTTGCCCGACACGAGCCGATACGTCTCCGACGCAAACCGGCAATGCAGGTCGCTACCGGAGCCGGAAATACCCGCAGTGCAGTCGAAACCGAGGCAGGAGCCCGGTACGCGACCCTCACGGGCATTGCCCTACGCGCTTCATGCGACCGCACATGTGGATACCGGTAGCGCAACCCTCTCGCTTCTGATAAGCAACGACGGGAAAGCGGGCGCCGCGCTTTCAGCGTATGACCTCGCCACATGCACGAATCCGCCCCGACGTTATGCGCTTCGGGCGGGAACACAGGTCTCCGATAGCTGGAGCCATGTCCACTTCGCCGGCACACGTTATTCGATTGCATTGCGTGGACCGAATGGCTTTCTCAGGACGTTCGCAGGGGACATGGCCGAGACATCGGGCATCGCATCCGCTAATCCTGAGATCCGCGTCACCTGCGATCAGGCAAATAGCGCCGTCTGCCTGCACATGATCAATTCGGGCCACGCACGGTGCCGGTTCACAGTCACATCGAACGCATATCGCACCGATGGCCCATGGAACTTTCCGTTGGCGGCAGGTGGTACAACGACAACCAGCTGGCCTGTGTCGTCAAGTGGAAACTGGTACGACTTCAGCGTGACCGTGGATGTACAGCCGGGATTTCTGCGGCGTTTCGCGGGCCGCATCGAAAATGGAGAAGACCTTATTAGCGATCCGGCTGCCGCGTGATGGCAAATCCGATCTCAGTGCAACGCCGGTCAAACGTGATTACTGCATCGTCATATCGCGGGCATTATGGTGATGCTCATGGCCGGCCTTTGCATTAGGGCCGTGGTCGGACAGCTGTGCATCGAACCATTCATGCAACGCGTTCACGAGCATCTTGTCCGCAGAGCGGTAGATCAATTCTGCCCCCGCATGGACGTCCTTGTACTCGATTTCGATTTGTCCCGGCTTGGCTGCCTTCAGTTCGGCAAGGCCCGGCATCGCCTGACCGTGGATGTGCGTCGGCCCGGAAAAGTCCCCATTGCGGAATTGCTGCTGGATGGCGCGCAGATGTTCACGCACCAGCGCAATCTGCTGTGCATCGGACGCGTCCTTGACGATGACACGCTGGACGCCTCCGTCTTTTGTCCTGGTGAAGTAGTGCGTCGTCGCCTTAAGGCTGAACGGCATCACATCTGCACTCCGTCCCGCTATCTGTGCCTGGCGCTGGACATCCGAAGAATAAACTCCGCCCGCATTCGTAACCAATGCGATAACAACCGTTGCGAGCAGGATGCGCTTGCGTGTTTTCACGTGAGCTCTCCAATTACGACCTGATGCGCGATTCACCGAAATGGCCTCATGAGACGTGCGCGGGGCACTTGCGACGCGTCGGCTATTCTTCGACGTTCAATTTGCAGGGCTCGATCGCGAGTGCGTCTTCGCTCCATACAGACAATACGAGCCCCGATAGAACCTAAGGACTGACTGCAGCAGAAACTGCCTGAGATTTTCCGGATGCTGAATTCCACGTTGAGCCCAACTCGTCAATCCACGAGAACCGGATGCGCCATCCACTCGCGGCCGCTTCAGCATCGCGTCCCAGTAGAGCTGGCGGCAGAATACGCTCCTTGAGCAACCATGCGAGGCCAGACGGTCTCGTGCCATCGAGAGACACATGCGCATGCCGACCACCTGTCTGCTGCGGCATATCTGAAGCGGCAGCTGGGCGGCCGCATTGCGATTGGCCAGCACATCCGTCGCGTGCAGGACGTGTTCGCGAAGCTCTTCAACCGACCCATGTTCGCGCACGAACGCGATGACCTTGTCCGCGCTTGCCGTCGACGTCCGCCCCGCCTTCGGGTCATAGTCGAGCACCGAATCGATCATGGCGCAGCCAGGATTACCTTGCCGGCGGACCGCGTAGGTCACTGTACAGGTCACGGGGTCGAAGAACGGGTGAATGATCGGTTGCATGGGGAGCCTCCTCAGATGGAACACATTCCATTCGCAAACATTATGTTTTTAAATATACTATCGATATGTAAATTGTAAAGAGCCATGAAACCGTCCAGTTCAAGCATCGACCTCGCCACGATGCAGGGCGCCGCCGCCAACGCATGCGCGCTGCTGAAGGTGCTCGCCAATCCCGACCGTCTGCTGCTGATGTGCCAGCTTTCTCAAGGAGAGCTGTCCGTCGGCGAGCTGGAAGAACAGCTAGGTATCCGGCAGCCCACCCTTTCGCAGCAGTTGGGCATACTGAGGGAAAACTGCCTGGTGAACACGCGCCGGGAGGGCAAAAACATCTTCTATTCAGTGGCGAGCCCGCAGGCGCTCGCCGTCATGGCCGTGCTTTACGAACAGTTCTGTGCGAAGCAGTGAGGAACGGAATCATGCAGATAGACCTCATCCATTTCACCCCCGGCCTCTCACTGGCGGGCGGCCTCATCATCGGTCTCGCAGCCGCCGCGCTGGTGTTGTTCAACGGACGCATTGCCGGCATCAGCGGAATCCTGGGCGGCCTGTTGAACTGGCCGCGCAATGACATCGGGTGGCGTCTCGCCTTTCTCGTTGGCCTCGTGGGAGTGCCTGTCATTGCAGGCCTGCTCGGCAAGCCTGCACACCTGGATATCGAGGCGGACTGGCGCGAAATCGTAGTCGCCGGTCTTCTCGTGGGCATCGGCACCCGCTACGCGAGCGGTTGTACGAGTGGCCATGGTGTGTGCGGCCTGTCGCGCGGGTCCGTCCGCTCGCTGGTCGCAACCGCAACCTTCATGGCGGCGGGGTTTCTGACTGTTTTCGTGCAACGACACCTGATCGGAGGTTGACATGGCAGTTCCTATTGCATGCCGGGTGGCACCCATTGCGGCGCTCCCCGCGGGCCTCCTCTTTGGCATGGGCCTGATGATTTCCGGCATGGCCAATCCGGCCAAGGTGTTGGGTTTCCTGGACCTCGCCGGGCGCTGGGACCCTTCACTGGCCTTTGTGATGGCGGGTGCCATTGCCGTCGGCTCACTTGCGTTTTTCGTGGCCAAACGCCGCAAGCAATCAATCCTCGGATTACCGATGCAACTGCCGGGCAGCACGGGTATCACACCGAGGCTGGTTCTCGGCAGCGCCGCATTCGGTATCGGCTGGGGTCTGGCCGGCTTCTGTCCGGGTCCTGCGCTGGTTGCGCTCGGCGCGGGCTATCCGAAAGCCTTCGGTTTTGTGGCGGCCATGGTAGCGGGCATGGCCGTTTTCGAGCTTGTCGAACGCGCAAAGTCATCCATGCAGCGAGCGTAAGCACGCACCGGCGCGACTGTAACCGATCCTTTGAACGCCCCGGAGAAAGAGAAAGGAAAATCGATGGAGAACGTCATTGTCATTAGCGCCGTGCACGACCGCGGCCTTTCCGGCGGACATCCGAACGTCGGCTTCACTCTGATGACAGGGCGTGCACATTGCCGTGCACATGCTACGACTTGACAGACCGTTGATCGATCTCTGGAGGCGCATGTACAAAAATGCGTGCGTCGCACTGGAAGAATGCGGAGCCACGGGGCGAGCTCCATACGTTCATCCTCTTTCAATAGCGAGCACGAATGTCGAGCTAGTGTTTCGAAATGCAAAGACACGTATCGCTCCCGAGCTTTTTGCGTGACGAAGATTTTGAATGCGGAGACGAGTACGGTGCGGATTACGGATACTTCAGCTACATGTTCAAAAATCTCTGCGTCTCTGACACACCCGAGGGCGCGATCGGATGGGCTGCTGAGTGGCTGCGTGGGTGGATAGACGATAACGTGTGAGCCGCTACATGGCTGGGCACAAGGGGCGGCAAGATGCACAGAGCGAGCAATGCAAACGAGATGGGCTGGCTGTGGCTGTGGACCTGGGGCGGCACGAGTTTCGGCTACCGCGACGGCGACGATCTCTGGACGCATGATGGCCGCCATGTCGGACGCTTCATCGGCAACGAGGTCTATGCGCCCAGTGGCGCCTACCTCGGCGAACTCATCGGCACCGACCGGCTGATCACCAGTCAGGCGAAGCGCGGCTGGCGCCACGCGGGTTTTACGCCCTTCGCGCCGCGAACCGCCTGTACGGCGCCCGGTGCCCTCGGCTACGCGACGTATGCCGGCTATGAGGATTTCCCCGCCCAAGGATCGCTGCGTTGAAGCGCGAGCATGGGGAGTGAGAGCGCTTTCATATCCAACTCCCGAACTGACACAGAGCCAGACCATATTTTCGCAGCTATGGGAGACATCAGCCGGGCGCCATCACACGCAGCACTGGACGTCCGTCAACGTTCTTTAGCGGGAAATACGAACGGTGCGTGGCGGGGTCGACAGCGACCACGTGCGCGTTTGGTCCGAGCCGGCCTTCGCCGATCTTGTTGACGTTCGAGCCTTTGACACTGAAGACCGATACAACGCCCCCTTCCCCGGCCACATAGAGCCTGCCCTGTTCGGGATCGAACGCAAGCACGTCCGGGTCCTTGCCGATGTCAAACGACTGGACGACCCGCCGTGCTTTCATATCGAACACGAGCAGCTTGTCGTTGCCCTGACAGGCAACAAACGCAAGGCCGTCCTGCGAATCGATCAACAGACCATGGTTGTGGTCGGCTCCCGGGAGGGCAAAGCGGGCAACGATCCTGTCGACGGTCGGGTCGATTTCAACGAGTTCGTTGCGCGTCTGGACATTGACGAAGATGTGATGCGATTGCGGATCGTATTGCGTATTGCCAACCTCGCCACCAAGCGGAATGGTTGCGACGCGCTGGTTGGTTTGGACGTCAACGACGGTCTCCGTGCTACCGTTCTCGTCAGACGCGTAGAGCTTGTGCACCTCGGGCGCGTAAGCCATCCCGTCCGGGTAGTGGCCGCCCGGCATGCGCGCGACGATCCTGAGTGTTGCTTCATCGATGGCCACAATTTCGTCGGTGCCCGTCGCCGAGGCGTAGACGCGCGACATCCCCGGAATGGCAAGCACGCCATGCACCGATGAGACGTCAGGAATGCGTGCGACCACGCGCGAGGCACTCACATCGAAGACGATCACTTCGCCGTCGCCGAGGTGCGCGATGAACAGCAGATGGCGATCGGGATCGTAGGTTTCGTAGTCAAGCCGGGTGGCGCGACCCGGCAGCGGAATATCAGCGACGTGTGTCAGTGGGAGATTGTTGACCCGCTCCTGCCCGGCAGCGGGTGGAACCATATGCACCAGAACGCCCAAGGCTGTACACAGACCGAGGAGGGCGAGGTACAGCAGGACCGCCGGGCGCAAACGCCAGTGTTGCAAGGTTTTCATGAAACCTCCTGCGGCACGACTGCCACCGCCACGCGCATGGCGGCTGCGGCGGCGTCGCGCATAAAAAGCCGCGCTGCTTTATCGCGTGATCGCGGCCTGCGCGTTCAAAGCCGCCTTGACACCCTTGGCTAGGTCAACAGCCTTACCCTTGCCCCAGTAGTGCAGGAACAGGATGCGAGGCGACTCACCCGTCATGTGCTGATGAATGGCCACGATATTGATCCCCGACGCGCGCATGCTTTTGAGTACTGCCTGCAGCTCGTCTTCACGCATCGCGAAATCGCCATCGACAACCGCTTCATCGTCGGTGCCGGCGAATGCGGCCCACGTGTTGACGCCCATCTCGTTGCCGACGGTGACGCCGTGCATGCTGGCGGTCCTCCCGACGACCACCTTGAACATGCCGTTGTTCGTCTGCCCCTTCGAGCCGAACACCGCTTCCAGGGGCGCGGGGCTGATGTTGCTCGAATCCCCGATGTGTCCGGGAAAGGCCTTTTCTGGATCGGCGTGTGCCGACCGGACTTCAGCGATCCGGTCGTACACCTTCTTGACGCCCTCCGCGAGCGTTGCGGCATCGCCGGTGCCGCCGATATGCATGAAGTACACCTTGGGCTGATCAAAAAAGAAATGATTGTGGAGCGCGGTCACTTCCAGTCCGGCGTCAAGCGCCGCACTCATGACCGGATTGACCTCATCTTCGAACACCACGGTGTCGCCCATCATCATGACCTGCGAACCGTGGGCGGGCTTGAATGCTGCATAGGACGTGAGACCCATGAACGGTGGCATGATCGAGCCGTCGACCTGCACCTTCACGTCGTTGCGCGGTTTCGAGACCTTGAACACGCCTTCCTGTTTGGAAAAAGTGCCTTTCAGGCCGGTGATCTGTTCAATGCGAGCCGTATCCATTGAAGCAGGCTGCTGCGCATTGGCTGGGCTGCTGAACGCACCAACGCTGGCGGCGATGATCAATGCGTGCGAGAGGCGTCTTAACGATGACATCAGAAATTCCTCCTTGAACGGGGTGCATCAAATGCGCAGCCTTTTTGCGATCTTCGAAAACTGCGCTCGGGTTGGCCTCCTCACGCCTGCGTTGTAGGAATGAACTTCGACCATTGTTCTCAGCGATCCGGTTTGACGTGACGGAAAAGGAAAAGCAGCGACAGGTCATAGGCGATCTTGAGTGCGCCGCAGGCGACAAGCGGCGCGCCGAGCCAGCCGATGCCGATCAGGCCGCCTGCCAGAGACGGCGCGAGCGATGCGGCGAGGCTTCGCGGTACGGAAGTGAAGCTTGCAGCGGCGGGCCGCTCGACCGGCGTGACGACGGCCATCACGTAGGCGGTGCGCGTAGGAACGTCCATCTGGGACAATGCGCTGCGCGCAAGCAGCAGCGCCAGCGTCACCGGCGACGAAGCGGCAAAGGCCGCGGCGATCAGGCACAGGCTTGCCGGGATGTGCGTGAACACCATCGTATTGAGCAGCCCGATCTTGCTGGCGAGCGGCGGTGCGGCAAGCTGCGAGAGCGCGGTGAGCAGCCCTGCCCAGAAAAAGAACTGGCCCGCCGCACCGACTGACAGGCCGAAGCGTTGCATGAGCCAGAGCGACATCAAGGCATTCACGACCAGGCCGCCGGCAAACGCGTCGACGCTGAACAGCAACGCGAGACGCGTCACGATGCGCCGTGACTCACCGAGCGGTGCGCTCGGGCCGGAAGTCTGTGCGCCAGAAGGCGGCAGGCGACGATAGAGCAACCAGATCGCACCGCCCGTCGCCGCATACACGATGAACATCGTGCGCATGGCGGTGAGTTCCCTCATGTGTGCGTGCGTGACCAGCCATGCGGGCACGCCCGCTGCGAGTGAGCCGAGCGCTGCCGAAACGGCGCCGATCAGGCTGTAGCGGGCGAATAGCGCCGTTCGTGCGTCGCCCGTCGCCATCCCGGCAAGCCGCGACTGCTCGAGTGGGAGAAAAAGACTGACGTCGCCTGAGCTCGGGTTGAGCGTGCCGACAAAGGCGACGATGAGCAGGGGCAGCAGCGACGACAAGCCTGCAAAGCCCAGGCCTGTCGCGGCCATTAATAACGCGGCGAACATAAACATCCGGCGTGCCGCAAAGCGATTGGCAAGCATGCCGACTGCGATGGTGGCCACGGCGGAGCCGGCCAGTGTCGCGGTGCTGATCAGACCGACGTCGACCTTGGCAAACCCGAGCGCAAGCAGATACGCGGGTAACAGTACCGCGATGAAACCGTCGCAGAAGCCTCGCAGTCCGCGACTCACCAGCAGCAGCCGCGCCGCACGGTCAGCTCCCGATGGCAACATCCACGTTGACATCCGGGCTGCCAGTGAAACGGCGCGATCTTCCTCACGTGTGTTCATTGCTGCTCTTGCACCAGGCATACAGCGCGTCGTAGACGATCATGCCCTGTCGCAACTGCTCATGGTCGTCGGTGAAGTTGCGTGACAGGCCAACCGAGATGGCATAGAGCCCGGCCGCCTCAGGGACCAGATCGAGCCGGCTGGTATCGGCGCCTCGCACGATGCGGGCGAGCCTGACCAGCGCGGGGTCGCCCAGTTGATATTTGTGCAGGAAGGCATCGAAGCTGCAGAATTCGCCATGGTGACCGAGTTCAACGTCCGGCACATCGAATGGAATGGCTCCTGTTTCCTTCGCGACACGCATCACCTCGTCGCGAGGCACGTACAGGAACTCGGGCGCCTTGTCGATGAAACGGGCAATCAGCCACGGGCAGGCGATACGGTCAACCTTGGGCCGTTCGCGCGTAATCCATTTCATGACGCTGCTCCTTCCTGAGCATAGCTGTGAAAAAAACACCTGATCAGTCGTCGTCTTCCTCGTCTTCCTTCGTCGCGACGACCTTCCCGGTCTCGTCGAGAATCAGTTCCTGCTTCTGGTCGCCGGAGCCTAGGGTGACGTCATATTGGGTCGTGCCCCGGGCGGTGTGCTTTTCGATTTCATTGACCGGGCGCCCCTGTGCCTGCTGGTCAATGGTGGCTTTGACAGGGGCCGGCACCTGTGAGAGCTCAATGGTCTGTCCACCGGTTTTTTCGATAGGCCGCTGCTTGCAGCCGGTAATCGCAAGCAGGCATGCGAGAATCAGACTGGCGATCGCATATCGCCCGTTTGGAATCAACATAGCGCTCTCCTTCTTCGCGACGAGCAACAGTCATCCGGACCATCAGATGATCAGCGCCTCGAATCGCGTCTTGACCTTCTGCCAGTTCACGTTCTGCATGAACGCGTCAACATAGGCGCCCGCCTTTGCGCCGAAGTCGATGTGATACGAATGCTCGTACATGTCGAGCGCCAGAATGGGCACGCCGTCGGCGAGCGTGTGCGCGTGATCGGACGCCCATTGGTTCACCAGCTTGCCGAGTCGGGGCGACCAGCTCAGCGGCACCCACCCGGACCCGCCACCAAGCGCCTTACCCATCGCGGAGAATTCGGCGTGCCAGCGCTCAACGCTGCCGAAATCCCGCATCAGCGCAGTTTCAAGCGGTCCGCTCACGGATTCGCTTGCGCCCAGTGACTCGAAGTAGATTTCATGCAGGATCATCGAATTGGCCGCGATCAGTTCCTCGCGTTTGAGTCCATTGAGCACGAAGGCGGGGGCGGTGCTCACATCGATTTCCGCAAGCTGCGCGGTGATGGCGTTCAGGCGCTTGACGGCGCCCGCGTAGTTGTTCTCGTAGTGACTGGTGATCAGCTTTTCCGACAGACCGGCAAGCCGTGAAGGGTCACAGGCGACGGGTTGTATCTCGAAGCTCATGGATGACTCCTGTTGCTGCGGATAACGAACGATGTTGGTCTCAACGACTGGGAGCGTGGTCCGCCACCCTGAGCTTTTCGCAGAGCCAGTAGTCGATCGACCATCTGCCACTACCTGTCGTCAGAAGATCCCCCAGTAGCAGTGTGACGCCAACATAGAGGACGCCGTAGCCCCAATCACCGTGGGGGACGATTACTGCGTGGGCTGCGTCTCGCAACCAGGTGAAGGAACCTGCGAGGTTGGCAAGCGCCCGCACAATGAAGATTGCCGCCGCCGGGTAGATCGCGAGCCTGACGCCTGCTCCGGCGACGAAGCTCATCCCCGCGAGAACCTCCACCGCACGAAGGGCGAGGCCAGCGGCAACCGCACTGTCCGGCACTACGGGCGACCCGGGATGCGAGAACCACAACAGGTCCTGAAACGCGCCGTCGACCGGGGCAAGCAGCATGACGCCGATCGCCACACGCGTCGGTACAATCCATTGCGGCCCGCCTGTCCTGATCGTGGCGAGCACGCTCGATCTGCTCGGTAGCCGCATGGTTGCGTACCTCCTTGCCGTGGTCAGTGCCATGGCACCTCAGCGCGCCTGGCTAACCGACCGTGTGCGTCCACGCTGCCTTTCATACGCCATGTGCGTGAATGAGTGGATAAACAGCGAGCCCGATGAGTGCCGCGGCAATGACGATGATGGGCTCCTGGAGCTTCTTGAAGCGCCAGAGCAGCAAGATTGTCGCAAGCGCCAGGAGAACGGTGGGCCAGTCAACAATCGAGCGGCGTGCGATCACGATCACGGAGCCCGTGATCGCACCGACGGCAGCCGCGGTGATGCCGTCGACAAACGCCTTGACGGCGGGCAGCTTGCCGTACTTCTTGAAGTACGGCGCCGGCAGCACCGTGAAGAGATAGCAAGGCAGGAAGGTGCCGAGTGCGGCCACACACGCGCCCGTGAACCCCGCAACCAGGTATCCGATGAA
Organism: Paraburkholderia diazotrophica; assembly: GCF_900108945.1. Classification (GTDB taxonomy): domain Bacteria; phylum Pseudomonadota; class Gammaproteobacteria; order Burkholderiales; family Burkholderiaceae; genus Paraburkholderia; species Paraburkholderia diazotrophica. The sequence goes on from NZ_FNYE01000020.1 coordinate 34,440, forward strand.
GCCAACCGTGATCACGACCGGTCCGGGCGTAATCATCGCGACAGCCACGGCATCGACGAACTGTTTGTCATTGAGCCAGTGATGCTCGGTGACCACACCACCGTAAAGGAATGGCACGATCGCCAGTCCCGAGCCGAACACGAAAGCGCCGGCCTTCGCGAAGAACAGACCGATCTGGCCAAGCAGAGGCCAGTCAAGGCCGCTGAGCACGCCGCTTGCGGCCGGCAGCTGTGCCGCTGCTGCTGCATTCAGTCCGCCCTTGCTGAACCATTTCGGCGGGGCGACAACGAACCAGTTGACGAGGCCGCCCGCAATAAAAAGCCACGCGATCTCGGATTCAGTGATGACCGTTACGGCTGCGAGTATCAGGTAGATCGCCCACAGGAGCCTGTGTTTGCCGATCGTCTTCGTGGTGAGCTTGTATGCGCTCATCGCGATGATGCCGACTACGGCAGCGCCTACGCCATAGAAGGCTGCCTGCATCCACGACAGGCCGCCGAAGTGCGCGTAGGCCCAGCCGAGGCCCACCACCATCACGAATGACGGCAGCACGAAAGCGATACCGGCGAGCGTTGCACCGACGATGTGATAGTGCACGTGGCCCATATAGATGCCGAGCTGTGCCGCCAGCGGTCCCGGCATCATCTGCGCGAGCACCAGTCCTTCGCGGTAGTCCGACTCGCTGATCCACTTGCGCTGCTCGACGAGATCGCGATGCATGTAGCCGACGAGCGCCACAGGTCCGCCAAACCCGAACGTGCCGAGGCGCAGCATGTAAAGGACCAACTGACCGAGCGTGTAACCCGGCGCTGTCGCTGTAGTCGTGTTCACTAACGCTTCCTCTCGTCCTTGCTTTTTGTCGTGGATACAAAGTGTGTGTAGAGCGAATCGAGCACCCGGCTCATGTCGTCAAGCAACTGATCGTCATCTGCTGCACGCTCCCTTGCCCCCGCCATCACGGCCTCGAAGCCGATGGCCTCGGGCACGGGGGCGCCGCCAACGTCGAGCGCATGAACCATCTCGCCGAGCCGGAGCAGCGCGGGGTCCTTGTCGAAACCGAAGCTCACGACCAGCACCTCGAACGTCACGCGTTCGCCGACGTGGGTGAAGGCCGCACCGTCGAAGTCGAAGCCGAGCGCGTTGGCCGGGCAGGCGCTGGGCGCCGTAAGCCAGATGAAGCGCGCATCGCGATCGATGAAGCGCCGGATCAGCCAGGCGCTCGCAACGCGATCGACCCACATGCGTTGCCGCGTGGCCCAGGTGCGCCCTTGATAGTCGGTGACCGACAGGCTACGGATGGGTCGTTCGGCGGAATGGGGTTCACCCGGCGACAGCACGGTATCGACCAGACCGATGAAGTCCTGCCACGCTGCTTCGGCGCGCGTCGCAGCGTCGCCCGGAAAGTAGTCGATCGCGGCGATGGTTTCGTAGTCCTTGCGCAGACGCCGAAGCAGCTTGGTCAGGTCGGCCGCGGACTGGCCCGACACCGTCTTGCGTGCGTCCTTCAGGGAACGCATGAACTCGGCAAGGTCGTCACTGCGATCGAACAGTGCACGGAATTCCGCCTCCTGCGCGGCATCGAGGCTCGGCGCCCGCAGCAGATGTGCGGTGCCGCCGCTATCGGCAATCGCGCTCGCCAGTTCGCGCAGCATCTGCTCGCGTTCTTCCGTGTGGGGCAGTAGGTAGATGCCGTCGCGCAGCACCGCACATCCTTTCGCCTTCAGTGCCCGCCAGAAGCGCATGCGCGCGGTGGCGTTTTCCGTGGGCAACGTAAGGACGAGCAGCGACCAGGTTATGATATTGCGCATGTAGATAACGATACACAACAGTAACGATATCTACAAGCACACTTTTATGGCTGCTTCGGACCGACCAGGCCCTGCCAACTCGAAGGTGTCCGGGTGTTCAAAAAGCGGTATCACCGCTCACCAAAAGCGTTGATCAAAGCTTGTGGTGTTTGCTGGGTCATAGGCCTCGACGGCACTCCACGATAGAGAGGAGTTCACCATGCTCGGCTACCTCCGTCAGGACAGCTCCATTCCGGTTGATATTCAAGATAGCGAGTTCACGAAAGACCTGTTGGGTCATTACCTATGCAGTACATACGATGAGGCCGTGAACAACGGCGGACGACCGTTTGACGTGGTGGTGATCGGCGCCGGCATGTTTGGAGCTTATGCCGCGGACAAAATCTATCGAGCAGGTACCGACCAGAACTTGCGCATTCTCCTGCTCGATGCCGGTGGTTACCTGGTCTTCACGCATGTCCAGAATTTGCCGCACCTTGGCTTGAATCCACCGGACGCGGCGTTGGTCACACGGAACGAGCAGGATCCGAAACGGCGTCTGGGGCATTCCCTGGCACAGCAACCTGCCCTTACCGGGTTGGCGTACTGCCCGGGTGGGCGTTCGTTGTTCTGGGGCGGCTGGGCTCCCGCGCTAACCGCGGCAGATCTTGGCGAGTGGCCAAAGAACGCGCGTGATTTCCTCAATGCCAACTATGCGGATGTCGAGCTCGAAATCGGTGTTCAGGACAAGGCGGACTTTCGCTCCAGACCGCTCAACGCTGCGCTCAATACGCAGCTAAAGTCAATGACGACGGGTGCCAATCCGATCATTCCTTCGGTGACTGTTGACGTCGTTGACGAACCGCCCATAGCCGTGCAGGCGAGCGCACGTCACTGTCACGCCGTATACATGAATCGCACAGCCGGCTTTCCAGTACCTCCAGGACGTACAACAGCGACAACGCATTTCAGGTCCATGTTCGCCTCCTCCAATCGATTGACGGGGCACCGAGGACCGCTATCCCTTCCGCCCCCAACTTGCATCGACGGCAGCCTGAATCTCGCCAGCGTCCTGAACACCGGCCTGCGTCATTTGCCAGGCGATTTCCGCTGTGCCAAGGCATACCTTGCACCTGACTGCCATCTGGTCCTCGAAGCCTTTGCTGTCATCGGGCTCGTCACGGTGTTTGGTGCGGCGGGCATGATGGCGGCACACCCATATTCGAATGAGTGCCTCTCATCATCAGCAGCATCGACAACGGACAAGTCAGCGCAGAGACTGCAACGACGAGCGTTTGGCAGCGCCCCTCTCAACTGAGGTAGCGCCCAGTACGCAACGCCGAGCGCCAGCGCAAAAGCAATCGCAATAGGGCCATCGTCTTCGGGTTGCACTTCATCATCAGTTCCCTTTGAAAGTCAGACTGGATGTTGACGATGCCCAAGCGCAGCACGCACTACTTCGACGGCGCTGTTCCCGCCTGCCCGGCGTACTTGAGCATGATGTCGCCCATTGCACGCATCATTTCTCCATGCATGCGCATCGCAGTCTTCGGGTCCAAGCCTGCCGTCCCGCCCATCATCGGGCAGCTTCCCATCATTCCGTTCATTGCCATCATGCCGCCCATCATCGAACCGTGTTCATACTCGCGGCCCTGCTGGGTTGCATTTGACGAACTGGCGGTGCCCGCTGCCAGGGCGACGGTACCTGTCGCGGCCAAAAGCACGGAAGCAATGGCCGTTCGAATCAATTTCGCGTTCATACGTGTATCTCCGAATTCGGATATATCCAGATAGAAGGTAGGTTGGTCGCGCACGGCCCCGCGCATTGCATGCGCGTCGGACGTGCGTTAAGCCACGGTGTCAAACCGCAAAAATCTAGTCGTTGAGCGAACTACAGCGAGCGGGGAGGAGGCGCCGGCAGTTCAGGAATGAACTGCTTCGCGAAGGGGCTGGCGACAGCCCGGTAGACGGGTGAGGAAGGAACAACCATAACCGTGTGGGTCATGGGTATGGCGGGCATACCACAGAGGACGCCGCCGATGCTGCCATTGCAGGACGCGTTGGCATTGACCGTATGGTGACCGGCAACCTGCCCACACGCAGTCACTTCAGATACGTGTGCAGCATGCGTTTGCTGCTGCGCGCTCGGCATCGACGCGGTCATCGACTCCATTTGGGGGCAAACCGACATCTGCGCCGGATAGCCGAGCAGCGGCAACCACGCAATCAGAAAGCAAGCGACCAGTTTGACCCAGAGCTTCATGGATTCAGTATATGCCTTGACGCAAGAGGCTGTCACGGCGCGCAGCGACATTGGCATTTCGTATCAACGCTACTTCCCCCATTGCCTCAGGTGAGCCGCGAACGCGTCGGCACCGATGAATCCGACGAGCTGCGCATCAGGTTGCTGCCGGCCACTTCTGTCGTAGAAGATGAGTGCTGGCGGACCAAATAACCCGAAGCGACGGAGCATCGCGGTGTCCTCCGCCGTGTTCTTCGTCACGTCAATGCGCAGCAGCTTCCAGTGAGCGAATTCACTGACGACCTGAGGGTCCGTGAACGTAAATCGCTCGAGCTCCTTGCAGCTGATGCACCAGTCAGCGTAGAAATCGACCATGACCGGCTGACCATTCGCTGCCTTGAGCGCCTGGGCCAGTTCGGCATTCGACCGTATCGCTTCGAACCGTGTGGTCGAATCCGCTTCCGCCTTCGCGCGCGGTGTCGAGGACGTGCGCATCACGCCACCAAGCGGCTCCAGGATATCGAAGTTGCCCGACACGACTCCGACGAACTCCGCGACGCCTGCGACCAGGAGCAGCATACCGACCGCTTTCCCCAGGCGGAAAATGCCAGGTGCGTCGGCCGGCAATGGGTCGATGGCCCGGAGCATCATGCCGCAGCTCACGAGCAACGCCGCGACGAGCACCATGAGCAGCCAGTCCGGCAACAGCGAATAGACAAACCAAAGGGCAGCGGCGAGCAGCAGGAAGCCCAATGCATTCTGTACCGCTACCATCCATCGGCCAGCTCTCGGGAGTACCTGAGCACCAAACGTCCCGACCGCCAGCAGCGGAATCCCCAGTCCTAACGCCAACACATACAGGGCAAGGGCGCCGCCGAGCACATCGTGACTGTTCGCGATATAAAGCAGCGCGCCCGCAAGCACAGGCGTCGAGCATGGTCCGACAATCAGGGCAGACAACATGCCCATCACGAACACCGCGCCAACACGGCCGCCTGGCAGCCGGTTAGTCCATGCCGAGGCTCTTGTTTGCAAACTGGCCGGCAGCTGGAACCGGAATACGCCGAACATAGCAAGCGCAAGGAACACCATCAGCAGACCAAACGCTGCGAGCACCCATGGCCGCTGCGTAACCGCGACCAGCGGAATGCCGGCCAGCGCGGCAATCGTTCCCGCAACAGCGTAGGTGAGCGCGAGGCCCTGCACGTAGGCGAATGAAAGTCCGAAGCCTCGATAAAGCGTTGACCTCCCCCGGCCACCACCTATGACAGCCGTCACGATGGGAACCAGTGGATACATGCAAACCGTTCCGGCCATGAGCAGGCCTGCGAGCAAAAATCCCAACAGTTCAGGGACTGAAATGCCATTTGCCGGTCGCAGGTTGATACCGAATACCGTGAGCGAAGGATTCACGCCTGTGTCGCGGAATCCGGCAGCGCTTGCCGTGGTGTTGTTCCCGGCCGCGACGGAAGTGACGACTCCGTCGGCCGCGATTCGATAGGTCCGCGTCTGCGGCGGGTAGCAGACACCGATGTCCGCGCACCCCTGCGAAGTGACGGATAGCACGACGCTGGTCGAGACGGGATGTGACAACGCAAGCTGGATTTCCACCGGCTGATGATAGACCGTGACCATGCCGAATGTCGGGTCGTTCTTCTCTTCCCCGGCAGGCATGTGGTCCGGCTTTATCGGTGCGCCGTCCACGGCGAAGTCGAACCGGTCCCGATACAGGTAATAGCCCGCGTGCGTCCTGAAATCGAGGGTGACCTGCTGAGGCGCGCTGAGCGTAACCGTCAACGGGAATGCCTGGTCCGGTGCCAGCAGGTCGGTCTCGCTTACGGCATGGGCACCCAGAGACGTCAACGCGACGAACAGAACAAGTGCGGCGTGCAACACCCGCCTGAACGCGTCGTTCGCACGGCAATTCCATTGCCCGACGCTGATTGATACGTCCCGCATCTCTCGCTCCCTCCATGCAAACCAGTCCGCAGGCCAACCGTTAGCGATCAGCCTGCGGCCACCGTGTCAACACCGCATCACGACTGCTTTTCCATCTTCACGATAGTCAACGTACCGTTGACGTTTTCAACGCGCACCTTGACCTTGTCGCCTTCGTGAACCTGCCTGGCCATCGCCGCATCCTTTGCCATGAATGCCATGGTCATCGGCGGCATGCCAACGTTTTCGAGTGCACCGTGTTTCAGCGTGACCATGCCCGTGGCGGTATCGACGTTCTTGACCTCCGCATCAGTCAGAGCCGTGCTGACCGATGCTTTCGTCGCCGAAGGTTTCCCGGACATGCTCATACCGGCCATTTCGTCACCTGCGAACGCGGGTGCCGTCACAACGGCGGCGATAGCCGAAAACGCAACAATCATTTTCTTCATTGAATCTCTCCAGTTTCGGTTGATGGCACTTTCGCGCCGGAAGGTACTGCATGAGAAAACCGCGTGTCCTCGCTTCGCGCAACGCGACGGCGCTGCAACAGAAACCAGGCGGCGGGAATGACAAACATCGAGAGGATGGGCGCGGTCACCATCCCGCCCACCATGGGCGCGGCGATGCGCCGCATCACTTCGGAACCCGCTCCATGGCCGACCATGATGGGAATGAGGCCGGCTAGTACGACGGCAACCGTCATCGCTTTAGGCCGCACGCGCAGCACGGCGCCTTCGCGAATCGCGTCGAGCAGCGTGGCCTCGTCAAGAGGCTCACCGAGTTCGAGTCGCCGGTTGAGAGCGCCCTTCAGATAGAGCAGCATGACGACGCCGAACTCCGCCGCTACACCCGCGAGCGCAATGAATCCCACGGATGTCGCGACGGATACCGCATGACCCAGTATCCAGATGAACCAGAATCCGCCGACCAGCGCGAAGGGCACCGTCGACATCAGGAGGAGCGCGTCGGCAGCCGAGTTGAACGTCAGGAACAGCAGCACGAAGATGACGACGAGCGTCACGGGAACGACGGTTCGCAACTTTGCCTCCGCACGCTCGAGGTACTCGAACTGGCCCGACCAGCTAATCGAGTATCCAGGCGGAAGCGTGACCTTTTCCGCCACGGCCTGCTGCATCGCTTTCACCGCCGACTGCAGGTCCACGTTCCGGATATCGACGTAGACATAGCCTGAAAGCCGTGCGTTTTCGCTGCGAATCGACGGCGGGCCGTCGGCAATCCGGATGTCGGCCACATCGCCGAGCCGGATTTGCGCGCCCCGGTCCGTGACCACTGGCAACTGGCGCAGCTTCTCGAGCGAATCGCGTATCTCGCGCGGATAGCGGATGTTGATGGGAAAGCGCTCCCGCCCCGCAATCATTTCGCCGACGTTTTCGCCCCCGACGGCCGACGACACGACGGACTGGATATCGCTGACGGAAAGGCCGTAACGTGCGGCAGCCTGGCGGTTGATGTCGACGTCGATGTACCTGCCGCCATTCAGCCGCTCGGCAAGGGCTGATGTGACGCCCGGCACGTTCCTGACTGTGGTCTCGACCTGCGCGGCCACCTTGTCAATCTGATTGAGGTCCGGCCCGGAAATCTTCACGCCGACGGGCGACTTGATACCCGTCGACAGCATGTCCAGCCGGTTACGAATGGGCGGGACCCAGAGGTTTGAAAGCCCTGGCACCTTCACCGTCCGGTCGAGTTCGTCCAGGAGCTTCTCCGGCGTCATGCCGGGGCGCCACTGCCTGCGAGGCTTGAACTGAATCGTGGTTTCGAACATCTCGAGGCCCGGCGCCGGGTCCGTGGCAGTCTCGGCCCTGCCCGACTTGCCGAACACCGTCGCCACTTCGGGTACCGTCTTGATGAGCCGGTCGGTCTGCTGCAACAGCTCGGCCGCTTTTTCGGTCGAAATGCTGGGGAGCGCCGTCGGCATGTAAAGCAAGTCGCCCTCGTCGAGCGGCGGCAGGAACTCTCCGCCCAGTCGCGTCAGCGGAATCGCGGTGAGTACGAGCGCGACAACGGCGAGTCCGATGGTGAACCAGGGACGCCGCAGCGTGGCTTCCAGCAACGGCCGGTACAGGCGCACCAGCACGCGATTGATGGGATTGGACGTCTCATGCGGAATGCGCCCTCGAATCAGGTATCCCATCAGCACCGGCACCAGGGTCACTGACAGACCGGCAGCGGCAGCAATCGTGTAGGTCTTCGTGAATGCCAGCGGCGAGAAGAGCCTGCCTTCCTGGCCCTCCAGTGAGAACACCGGAATGAACGACAACGTGATGATGAGCAGCGAGAAGAAGAGCGCCGGTCCGACCTCCGCCGCCGATGTCGCAATCAGCTCCCATCGCTGCGCGACCGTTATCGGTTCATCAGGATGTTCATGCTCGAACGCCTCCAGATGCTTGTGGGCGTTTTCAATCATCACGATGGCCGCGTCAATCATCGCGCCGATGGCTATCGCAATCCCGCCCAGCGACATGATGTTCGCATTGACGCCCTGATAGCGCATCACGATGAACGCGGCCAGCACACCAAGCGGCAGCGACAGGACGGCCACGAACGCGCTACGCAGATGGAACAGGAACACGGCACAGACAATCCCGACGACGATAAACTCCTCTACTAGCATGTCCTTCAGGTTGTCCACCGCGTTTTCGATAAGCTGTGAGCGGTCGTAGGTCGTCACGACTTCGACGCCGGCTGGCAACGAACGCTTCAGGTCAGCGAGCTTTGACTTCACCGCCTCGATGGTCGTCAGCGCGTTTTTGCCGGAACGCATCACGACGACACCGCCAGCCACTTCGCCTTCACCGTTGAATTCGGCAATGCCTCGACGCGGCTCGGGCCCAATCTGGATGCGTGCAACGTCTCCGAGCAGCACCGGCGTTCCCGCATCATTGGTCCGAAGGACGACGTTACGAAAATCATCCAGCGAGTGCAGATAGCCTGACGAGCGAACCACATACTCGGACTCGGCCAGTTCGACGACCGAGCCGCCAGACTCCTGGTTGGCCTTGCCGAGCGCGTCGGCCACCATCGCCTGCGTGATGCCGTACGCGCGCAGCTTGTCCGGGTCCAGCACGACCTGATACTGGCGCACCATCCCGCCGACGCTCGCCACTTCCGACACGTCCGGGACGGACTTGAGTTCGAACTTCAGGAACCAGTCATTGAGCGCTCTGAGTTGCCCGAGGTCATGCTTCCCGGTCCTGTCGACGAGCGCGTATTCGTACACCCAGCCCACGCCCGTTGCGTCAGGTCCGAGCGAGACCGTTGCACCCTGAGGAAGCCGGCTTTGCACCTGGTTCAGGTATTCGAGTACACGTGAGCGGGCCCAGTACGGGTCGGTCTTGTCATCGAACAGCACGTAGGCGAAGGCGTCGCCGAACGACGAATACGCGCGGATGGTCTTCGCGCCTGGTACGCCCAGTAACGTTGTTGTGAGCGGATAGGTCACCTGGTCCTCGATGACCTGCGGTGCCTTGCCCGGATACGACGCCTTGATGATGACCTGCGTATCGGAGAGGTCCGGCAGCGCATCCAGTGGCGTATGCGACACCGAATACACACCCCATGCGGTGACAAGCACCGTCGCAAGCAGCACGAGGAAGCGGTTATGGATGGACCAGCGGATGAGGCGCGCAATCATTTCGCGCCTCCCGCCGGTTCAACCTTCGTCACCTGGTAACCATCATCCGACTGTTTGAAGACGAAGCGGACGCTCTGGCCAGACTTCACGTCCGGGAAGGCATCGGACGCGGGCTTGCTGAACGTCATCGTCATCGCGGGCCAGCTGAGCGCCGGCACGGGCTGATGCGAGAAAGTGATGTCCTTGCCCGTGACGTGTTCCACCTTCCCGGTTGTTTCGTAAGTCGCGGCCGTACTCGCACTCGCAGTTGCTCCAGGCGCGGACACCGCTGCCTCAGGATTTGCCCCAGCGCCCGTACTGCCTTCGAGCCGTGGCAGCACCGACTTCAGGCTGGCTTCGGAATCGATGAGGAACTGGCCGGATGCGACGACCGTATCGCCGTCCTTCAGGCCGCTGAGCACCTCGGTCTCGTTGCCGACATCGTTGCCGACGGTCACCGAGAGCGGTTGCAGACGGCCATCTCCGTTCTTCACAATGACCACGGAGCGCTTGCCCGTCGTGATGACCGCCTCCGAGGGCACCAGCAACCGCGAAACCATCTTCTGCCCGCCGACCCGCACACGCATCAACATGCCGGGCGTCAGCTTCAGCGCAGCGTTGTCGATTTCGAGCCGTGCCTGAAGCGTACGGCTGGTGGTGCTGATGCCCGGCAGGATTTCGCGAATCTTCCCGCTGAAGTGCTGCGTCGGGTCGCCAGAGAACGTCGCATCCACCGTCATGCCGGGCTGCACGTTCAGCGCGAGGGCCTCGGGAATTTCGACGATGAGCCATAGCTTCGAGAGACCCGCGACCTTGGCAAGCGTCTCGCCAGGCGTAACCTGCGCGCCGTCGCGCACGTTCAGTTCGCTCACGACGCCGGTTTCGGGCGACGAGAGGACGACGTGTGTCTGAACCTTTCCTGTCCGGTCAAGGCTGGCGATGAGCCCGTCCGGAATCGAGAGCACACGCATCCGCGCGCGTGATGCTTCCAGCAGGCCCATGTCCATCCCGCCGCGCTTGAGCGACAGATATTCTTCCTGCGGCGCGAGCCAGTCGGGCACAAACAGGGACGCTATCGGCGCGCCCTTGCTTATCCGCTGCATCGGGGCGCCGGCGTACAGATGGTCGATATAGCCAGTCACGCGTGACTGCACGACATCAGCGCGGGATTCATCGAACTGCGTGGTGCCAACCGCGTCGAATCCGTCTGAGGTGTCCTGCCGCCGCACGGCCGCATAGCGGATGCCGAGGTTTTGCTGCAAACCCGGGTCAATCTTGACGCCCGCCGTGCCACCGCCTTCATCCGCGTAGACGGGCTCCAGCTGCATGTCCATGAAGGGCGACTTGCCAGGCTTGTCAAAGTGCTGCGCCGGCACCATCGGGTCGTGCCAGTAAAGCACCTTGCGACCCGTCTTCGGGTCGACCTTGTCGCCCGTCGAAGTTGTAGCGGCACCATTCGCAGATACGCCCATTCCATTTGTTGCGACGTGACGTGTGCCCGCGAAGTAGCCTGCGCCCAGCAGGGCCGCGCCGGCGAATACCAGTAATACCGCGCGGACCAGTGGTTTATTCATCATCGTTTTCTCCTTCACCGCGCTGCAGCCATCGTCGACGGCACAACCTGGTATTCAAGCTGTGCCCAGGTCTGAGAAACGTCGCGTTTGAGGTCGAGCACCTGAAGCTGCGCATCGAGTTGCGCGCGGCGAGCCGCGAATGTATCGGCAAGCGAGCCCGTTCCTGACCGGTATGCGGCGTTCGCGAGTTGCACACGCTGGTCGGCAGAAGGCAGGAGAGACTGGCTGAGATTCGCGATGCGCTCCCGGCCACTGGCGAGCGTGGCGGACCGTGCCTGGATGTCCGCTTCAACCTGTCGCTGTGTGTCCTCATACAGCAGACGTGCCCTGGTGGCGAGTTCTGCCTTTTCGGCGGCGTCGCGGTTCTGACGGTTCTTGCGGTTGATGGGCAGCGGGATGCTTACACCCACTGACACCATGTTCGAGTACGCACCGCCTCGCTGCTGGTACGCAACCTCCCAGGTCCAGTTGGGACTGCGCTCGCTGTTCGCGACTGCCGTGTCGGCGTCGGCGACGGCGATGTCGTCGGCCGCTGCGATAAGCGCGGGCTGAACCTGCTTCAACTCCTCAGCAGGCAGTGACGACACGAACGACTCTGGCGCCGGCGGTTCGCCCGTGACATCGGAAACGGGCGTCCCTGTCCAGCGCGAGAGTGTGATAAGTGCGGTCCTGTAGGTCTGCCCGGCCTTGAGCACCTGGTCCTGCGTCTGCGCGAGCATCGCCTGGGTCTGCACGACATCAGCGGCCGTCGCCTTCGCGCCCCGGTACGAGGCTTTCGTCGCGGCGAGTTCGTGGTTCATGTGGTCCAGCAGTTCATGCTGCAGCGACACGGCCTTCTTTGCGTAGATGGCGCTCAGCCATGCACCTGCCGTCTGCTCACGGACGTTGGCGAGTTGCAGCAGATAGCCGTCGTGTTCACGCCCGACCATCTGGTTCGCAAGTGTCGAACGCAGACGGCGCTTGTCGCCCGAGACCCATTCCTGCTCGATGCCGATGCGGCGCATCGTCATGAAGTCCTGGCCGATGGTGAATTTTTGTGGCCCGGTGACGGGCAGGTTGTCGATACCAGCCTTGAGCATCGGGTCCGGCAACTGGCCAGCCTTGACGGCGGCTTCTGAGCCGGCGCGTTCCGATGCCTGCGCTGCCTGCATGGCCGCAGAGCGGTCGGTTGCGGACTGCAAGGCGGCCTCAAGCGTGAAGGACGCGTTCTGGGCGTGCGCGGCGGCGCTCGCGAGCATCAGCGCGACGACGAGCAAGCGCGCGCGCAGTGGTGCACGCCAGCGCAGTGGCGTGCCGATAGTTTCAGGTTGCATGTTCTAACCCCAACGGCGGAGACCCATAGGGCATCCACGTCCTGGACGCAGGACGACCTCACCGCAAACGCGGTGAACCAGTCAGAAAGGGATTAGATTGCTCGAGGAGGTCGCCACAGCCCGCCCGGTTCCCGGACGGTGAGCGACTGTGCATAGTGGAAGACAACGCGACTTCCCACGGACGTGGGGTGGCTAACGGTCGCGGTTACAGCGGGATGGTACAGACTACCGAACTGGCACTGGGCCGTCACCTTGCAGAAACTGCTTTTTGCCTTGTCGGCCGAAGACGATTTCATCGAGTCGCAACCCGGCATGACGGCAGACATGCCGTCGTCCATCGACATCGACTGTTGCATTGGACACTCCCCGGCCATACCACTGGCTGCCAGCCCACTGATGGGCAGCACCGCGCAAAGCAGCAGGATGAAGAGGGTCCGAAGCAGTTTCATGGTCGCAAGTGTAGGCCAGCTATTTTATTCACATTCCGGGGGATTTGTATCTGGAATGCACGTGAGCCAACACCGGCGCAGCTGGTCGCGTCAAAGACGTGCAGGCTAGGTTGTACCCGGCAGCGGACTGGAGACAAGAATCGCTGCGGCGACCAGCACACCCGCCAGCACGATGGACTCAACATGCAACACTGCGGCGAAGCGCTTCAGTGGTCGCGGAGGTGATTCCGATAACAATTCCTTCAGGGACGCAAGCAGCGGCGGCATTCCAAAGAAACGATTGTGTCCGCCAAGTGCGACGGCTATGACCACGAGCGCAAGCTTGAGCAGCAATATCTGGCCGTATGCGGATGTCCACAAGTTCTCGGGCGTCGCTACGCCGCGCCAGGCGTTATATGCTCCGGTGGCGAATAGGACGAACAGCGCGAATGTTGCGGCACCCGAAAGTGACTGGATGAACGCAGCAGTGTTCGCGCGGTCGGTGGCAGGTGCGTTGAGCACACGCGGAACGACGATGTATGTCGTCACAAGCACGATGCCTACCCATACGCTGATGGCAAGGAAATGCATCCAGTCTGCCCAGACCGGAATGCTGAACGCACCGGCGTCGACTGGGTGACCCGCATGACTGCGTGACAATGCAACGCCCGCGAAGGCGAGCCAGATAACCGGCTTGAGGCGAATCGGCTTGCCCGACTGCACGAGTGATAGCACCACCACACCGAGCATGAAGGCCGCGCCTGCCAGCCATGCATGACCAAAGCCGGTTTCCAACAGCATCGAGCGGACGGCAGGCCCGGCCTCACTGAGTGTGGATTCGCTCATTAGCGCGCAATGAATCCAGAACGCGAACGCGCTGCTTGCGAGAGCCGTCAGTGAAGCAATGCGCAAGGTGAGCAGCAGACGCATGCTGACGCCGGCCTGCCATCGCGAATGGCTGCGCGCAAGCCACGTGTCGCAGAGAAGCGCTCCAACAAGGGCAGCGAAGCCGATGTTCTGCAATGCCACCATTGCCAGCCGCAGGCCGCCGAGGAAACCGTCGTTCATCACTTCACCATGAAGGCGTAGGTGCCCTTGGTCTTATGAGCGTCATGCGTCATGACCGCCCATTGCACCGTGTATGAGCCTGAGGCAAGCTTCGGAACCGCAACCGTTAGCACACGGGGATTCGACGAATCCACCTTCGCCTTTTCTTTGGTCGCGGGCGCGCCCGATGCGTCAACGACCTTGATTGTGCTGAACGACGACTCCAGGTCCTCGTTGAAAGTCAGCCGGAGTGCGTCAGGCGCAACATCCGCCGTGCTTCCAGCGGCCGGCACCGCGTTTTCAAGCTTTCCGTGGGCGAATGCCAGAACCGGAAACAGTCCGACGCAGGCAGCAACGATACCGACCAGTTGATTTCGCATCGAAGTTTTCATGTTGTTCTCCCTGAGAGAAACGGGGCGACTGGATTCACGCAATACGAAGCGCCCCATCTGTCGTTACTGTTTCTGGAGTTTCGTCACTGTCAAGGCGCCGTTGATTTCTTCAGCAACGAAGTCAATTTTGTCGCCGAGCCTCACCCGGGACAGCATGGCCGGGTCCTTGACCTTGAACACCATCGTCATGGCTTCCATATCCAGGTTTTTGAGCGGCCCGTGCTTGATGGTCAGCTTCCCGGCAGCGGTATCCACTTTCTTCACCTCGCCATGTGACATGCTGTCCTTCGCGTCTGCGCCCTGTTGCTCGCCGCTTGCCATATTGCCCGTATCGCCGGCCGCATACGCGGTCGCTGAGATGGCCACGGCACAACCCATCACAATCGAAACAATCGCTTTCTTCATCACGCTCTCTCCCACAGTTGAAGTTAAAAATACCGGCCGGAGTCATGTCCGGCTCACACGAAATCAGCTATCCGGCAATTCGCCTGTGTACTCGTACGCCACGGTCCCTTTCGGGTGTTTGAACCAGCCCGGGTCGCGGTAGTCGTTGCGGCCGAGTCCCTCGCGCACCTTCACGACGCTAAACATGCCGCCCATTTCCAGCGCACCGAACGGCCCGGTACCGGTCATCATCGGCAGCGTGTTGTCAGGCAGCGGCATTTCCATCTCGCCCATCGAACCGCCCGCGCTGCCCATTGCCATGTAGTCCGGGACGAGCTTGCTGATGCGCTTGGCGAGGTCCTTCTGCGGCACGCCAATCAGGTTCGGCACCTGATGCCCCATCGCATTCATCGTGTGGTGCGACTTGTGGCAGTGAAACGCCCAGTCGCCAGGTCGGTTTGCCGTGAACTCGATGGCGCGCATCTGACCGACTGCGACGTCGGCCGTCACTTCAGGCCACCGTGCGGAGGGCGGAATCCAGCCGCCGTCGGTTCCTGCGACCTCGAAGCTGTACCCATGCAGATGGATGGGGTGGTTCGTCATCGTCAGGTTGCCGAAGCGGATGCGGACGCGGTCTCCGGCTCGTACGGGCAGCGGGTCGATGCCCGGAAAGACCCGTGCATTCCATGTCCACATATTGAAGTCCGTCATTTCATTGACGCGCGGCGTGAAGCTGCCCGGGTCGATGTCGTAGGCGGACATCAGGAACACGAAGTCGCGGTCCACCGGCATGACGCCACTGTCTTTCGGATGCACGATGAACGTACCCATCATCCCCATGGCCATCTGCACCATCTCGTCGGCATGCGGGTGATACATGAAGGTGCCGTGCTTCTCGAGCTGGAACTCATAGACGAACGTCTTGCCAGGCGGAATGTGCGGTTGCGTGAGACCACCCACGCCGTCCATTCCGGATGGCACCAGCATTCCGTGCCAGTGAACCGTGGTGTGTTCCGGCAGCTTGTTGGTCACGAAGATGCGAACCTTGTCGCCTTCGACCGCCTCGATGGTCGGACCGGGCGCCTGGCCGTTGTAGCCCCAGAGATTCGCCTTCATGCCGGCTGCCATTTCCCGCACGACCGGCTCGGCAATCAGATGGAATTCCTTCCAGCCGTTCTTCATACGCCATGGCAGCGTCCAGCCATTGAGTGTCGCGACGGGCGTATAGGGTCGACCGTTGGGCGGGACGAGGGGTTGCTGTGTGGCGGTTGTCTCCATCGTGGGCGCTTCCGGTAGCGACGCTGCACCCGCCTTGCTGACCAACGCTGCGCCGAGGAGCGCAGCGCCCGAACCGCCGAGAAAACTTCGACGTGAAACCATGTTCATTTACCTTCTGAATTCGTCGGCGACGCCGGTTGGGTCGCGGGAGCAGACAACGGTGAGTCCTGCGCCGGAGCCGGTGGTGTTGGCGTTGCAGGCGTCGGCGTTGCGTCGTTCTGCGGTGCGCCCGGCGCGTTTGCCATCGCGAGCGGCGGAAGGCGGCCGCCAAGGGACTGCTGCATGTCCGTCTCCGCGAGCCAGTAGTCCTTCAGCGCGTCGATGTAGCCGTTGACGGCAGCCACCTGGTCGCGCGAATCGGCGAGCAGTTCGAACACGCTTGCGAGCATGCCGTTGTAGCGCAGCAGCATTTCATCCGATATGGTCTTGCGTACCGGCACGACTTCGTCGCGGTAGTGCTTCGCTACGTCGTAGCTCGTCACATAGGCGGAGTACGACTCACGTACTTCGGAGCGGGCGTCAATCGCTGTCTGGGCGAGCCGGTTCGCAGACTGCATATAGATGGCTTCGGCGCGTGCGACCTTGGCGCTGCCCCAGTCGAAGAGGGGAATCTCGACACTGATTTCGTACCCGTGCTCGTGTCCCTTGTCGGTCTCGAAGTTGTTGAGATAGCCGACATCAAGCGCATTGATGAACCGGGTCGCCTTGCTAAGGCCGAGAGAGGTTGCGACGCTTTGCGTTCGCAGCTTCGCTGCCTGAATGTCCAGGCGGTTCTGCATCGCAAAGCTTTCGAGGTCGTTCAGTTGCGGCCTTTCCTTCGGAAGGTCAGGCAAACGCTCCGGCAGCGTGTACTGGGTTCCCGAACCCCATAGACCCATCGTGCGTGTGAGCTTTTCCCGAGCCATCACTGACTGCTGGCGTGCCTTGGCCAGCTGCGCAGTCGACTCCGCGTAAAAGGCCTGCTCACGTGCATAGTCGAGCTTGCTGAAATTGCCCGCCTGGCGCATGCGCGACGCGAGTTCTGCTCCTGCCTCGGACGAGTCCTTGACCTGCGCGGCGTAAAGGGCGGCCTGCTCTGCAGCCACGGCATTCACGTAGGCCTTTCGGGCGTCGGCTGCCACCGCGAGCATCGCGTTGGCGGTCTCGAGCTTCGTCTGCTCAAACCGGCGGCTTTCGATACGCGTCGCCACGGGCAGCGTGAGGACACCCAGTACGCCCATCGAAAATGTCCGGCTGATGCCGAAGCCATCGCTCCAGTGCGTACGGCTGAAGGTAAAGCCCGGATTAGGCAGGCGGCCCGCCTGGACGAGGTCGGCCTCGGAGATGCCGAGTTCGCCGTATGAAGCCTGGAGTCCACGGTTGTTCAGCAACGCAACCTGGACGGCGTCATCCATGCCGAGCGGCTTCGACAGCAGCTCCTGCGTACGCTTGAAGACGGCGTCGCGGTCCTCGTCGGTCTTGATGTAGACGGCATCCTTGCCGAGCCGCTCGGAAGCAGTCGTCGATACGGTGTTGAATCCACCGTCCTTCGAGAACGTCGAGCAGCCAGCCAAAAACATCGTCGCAATGGCGATGCATGCCACGCGGTTCGGGGCGACATATCGAATCATTTCGACTCGCCCCTGTGTTCGTGACTGGTCTTCGCATCGGGTGTCGCGCCTGGTTGCTGACCGTGCTTAATCCCCGCCGCACCCCGAGTCGGGCTAACGGCGCTGTTCAGCTGCCGCCAGCTGGGCGCTTCGCCATCCTGATACGACTTGTAGCCGTCGAACGCGGATTGCACGGTGACTGCCGGCACGGACGCCCCTGCATCCGTCGGGTCGGGAGCTGCCGTCGATGCATGCGCGAGCAACGGCAATACTGCGCCTGCGCTGACAAGCGCCGCAGAAATCGTTCGCATGAATTGTTCTCGTCGTGAACCATCCGGCGTCCGTGACGGACGCCAAAAAAACTTGCCGGTCGCAGCGAAAGGCTGCGAGAGCGCGGATTAGACGAGAATCAACCGGGGAGGACGCTCGATGCCGCCGGTCAGGAACGACGCGACGGGAGTGGCAAGTGGCGATGGTGTATGGAAATGAACAGCTTCAGTCGAAGCCGGTATCAAAGGTACGGAAAGCATCGCCACGCCGAAGCAGCACGACGCACACGTCGAACACGAATGGGCGTGATGATGCGCATCACCGTGATGATGGCCTTCCGGATGCGTATGCTCCAGACTTGCCGCTGTATGGACGTTGTGGTCGCTATCATCCAGCCCGACCTGCACCAGGTGATGGTGTGACGGCATGCCCTCGCCGGAGTGGCCCAGGCCACACTTCATCGAGACGGCCGCGAACGACTGAACCGGAAGGCTCAGCGCCAGCAGAACAACGATGAACAGTTTGCGCCAGTAGGACATGGAAGCGGAGTCTAGCACGTGGTTTTGCGGGTCTGTAAGCTCGAAAGCGTGTCAACGCGTAACAGTTTGCCCGGCGCCGACGGAGTGAAGCTTACTCAGTGGGTTCTGACGCGGGGATGGCTACCGGATGACCGATTTTTCACACTCGCGAAGATGAAAAAAATGTCATGAGCCCGTCATCTTGCCGCCGCTGAACAATGTCTACGCTCGCTAGAATCGGTGTCTTCCGACCCGGGAAACGCTGAGGCCTGCTCCATGCGCATACTGATTATTGAAGACGAACTCAAGATGGCCTCATACCTCAAGAAGGGGCTGACTGAGGCGAGCTTCACCGTAGATATCGCCGAGGACGGTAGCAATGGTCTTTTTCTCGCCTTGCACGAGGAGTTCGACCTCATCGTCCTCGATGTAATGCTCCCCGGAATCGACGGGTTCGAACTGCTCCGGCGGTTGCGCAAGGAGAAAGAGACACCCGTCCTGCTGCTGACCGCGCGGGACACGGTTGCCGACAAGGTGGAGGGTCTTGAACTCGGGGCGGACGACTATCTCGCGAAGCCCTTTGCGTACGCTGAGTTTCTCGCCAGAATCCGTTCGCTACTGCGTCGCGCACCCCGAGCAGTCAAAGATGTCCTTCGCATCGGCGAACTGGAGGTCGACCTTATCAAGCGCAGGGTGAGGCGCGGCGATGTCCGTATCGAGCTGACAGCACAGGAATTCTCCCTGCTGCAGTTGCTGGCCGAGCGGCAGGGCGAAGTGTTGACGCGCACGTTCATCACATCGCAAATCTGGGACATAAATTTCGACAGCGACACAAACGTTGTCGATGCAGCCGTCAAGCGCCTGCGCGCGAAAATCGACAATTCGTTTGAGACGAAGCTGCTGCACACGGTCCGGGGAATGGGCTACGTGCTCGAGGACCGCTCGTGACCGCGCGCAAGGCACCATACTCGCTGCTCAGGAGACTGACCGGCGCGTTTGCGCTCGCTGCCCTTGTCGTATTTGCCTTGATAGGTGCATTTCTTTATCGCTCCCTGTCGCGAGAGTTGCAGAGGCGGGACGACATTGAAATCACCGGCAAACTTGCGCAGTTCCAGCAACTCGTGCGCGATGCCGGGTCTCTTGGAGCGGTTCAGGCGAACCCCGCGATGTTTCATAAAGTGCTGCTGTCACACCCGGGCGTCTACCTGGGCATTTTCGACCAGCATAATCGCGTGCTGGTGGAGCATGCTGACCAGAAAAATGTCGACCTCGTTTCCGTTGTTCGTGATGACCATCCCGTAGGTACGCCATATACCTGTGACATAGCATCGACAGGGCCTTCCCGATGTATCTTCGCCGAGGAAAGCCTTCCCTCGCATGAGGTGGTGCGCGTAGTGGTGGCGCGCGCCGCTTCTGACCGGCAATCACTGCTGGAAAGCTATCGCGTTGACATCTGGGTTGCTGTCGCGTTCGGCGCCGCTCTGGTCGGAACGCTCGGTTACGCTGTGGCACGACAAGGACTTTTACCTGTCAGGAGCATAGGCCGCCAGACTTCACGCATCGAGGCACATAACCTGAGCGAGCGGCTCGACATCAAGGGCGGGCCAGTGGAGCTCCAGGAAATCGCACTCTCTGTCAACCGGATGCTCGACCGACTCGAAAGGGCATTCGTGCGCCTGTCCCAGTTCTCATCCGACCTGGCACATGACATGAGAACACCTCTCGCGAATGTCATCAGTGCATCGCAGGTCACGCTTTCCCGTACGAGAACGACGGAAGAATACGAAGCCCTTATCGACTCGAACATCGAGGAGTGCGAGCGACTCCACCGGATGATTGAGAACATGCTCTTTCTTGCGCGGACGGACAATGCGCAGCAGGTTCTCCACGTTTCCGAACTTGATGCCAAGGACGAACTGGGCAGGCTCGCCTCGTACTTCCAGGGGCTTGCGGAGGAGGCGGACATCCACCTTACGGTGGAAGGCAACGCGCGCGTCGCTGCCGACGCGACCCTGTTTCGGCGTGCAGTAAGCAATCTGATATCGAACGCCCTCGAGCACGCATTTCATGGCTCGTCAGTCGAACTCAGCGCGTCCGAATCGGCAAAGTACACAGTCATCGAAGTAACAAACCAGGGGCACTCCATTGCACCCGAACACGTCGACAAAATCTTCGAGCGATTTTATCGAGTGGACGCTTCCAGGCACGGTTCAGCGAAAAATACAGGCTTGGGACTTGCTATCGTGAAATCAATCATGGAACTCCACCGAGGCAAGGTAGACGTTGCAAGCTATGGTGAGCGCACAACCTTCACCCTGTATTTTCCCCGAGCCACCGGTACCTGAGCCAACCGGCGGAACCGGCGAAGGAAGTTGACCTTCCTGTCGTGGGAAGTTTCAGCATTGGAGTTCTTCAGTTGTCGGAGATAACTATGAGATTCGAGGTGAAGGACATGTCATGCGGCGGATGTGCGAATGCCATTAAGCAGGCCATCATGCGGGAAGACGCCGCCGCCAGGCTGGCTATCGACGTGGCTGGCAAAACCGTTGAAGTCGAGTCGACGGCGTCGCCCGAACGGCTCATGGCAGCAATCGAAGCCGCCGGTTTCCACCCTACGGTGCTTGCCTGATGAACTCCAGCCTTATTCAAATACGTTACCTCTTCGGCGCTCTTGCCGCTGCGCTCCTCGCTAACGCGCCCGCGCGTGCGGAAAACGTCATTGTTCTGAATTCGGGCGACGCGAGCGTGAGCCTTATCGATGAGGCGACCCAGAAGGTCGTCGGCACCGTTCCCGTTGGAAAGGAACCCCATCACCTGATGGCGACGCCAGACAATAAGTCCCTGATTGTCGCGAACTCGGTGGCCAACAACCTCGTCTTTCTGGACCCGAAAACAGGCACCGTTCAAAGATGGATACCAGACATTGAAGACCCGTATCAGCTCGGCTTTTCATACGACCGGAAGTGGTTCGTCACCAACGGTCTACGTCTTGACCGCATCGACATCTATCACTACGACGGCAGGAATTTCTCGCTTGCCAAACGGGTGCCGCTTGCAACGATGCCAAGTCATATGGTTTTCTCGGCCGACAACAAGGTTGTATTCATCACGCTGCAGGAGTCCGGCGAAGTTGCCGCCGTTGACCTCGCGACACAGACGGTCCTGTGGAAAATCCCGGTCGGGAAGGCGCCCGCGGGGCTATGGCTAACCCCTGGCGACAAATATCTCCTGGTGGGCATGACGGGTGCTGACTATGTCGCCGTTATCGACTGGCGCGCACGCAAGGTCGTGAAAACCATTCACACCGACAAAGGAGCGCACAACTTCCGGTCGCTCGCCGATGGCCAGCACGTGCTCGTGACTAATCGCGTAGGCAATACCACCAGCATCCTCGACCAGAACACCCTGATGAACGTCGGAACCATTACGGGGTTGCTGCCAGGGCCAGACGACATGGAGCTGACTCCAGACCGGCGATATCTGTGGGTCACGTTCCGCTTTACCCGCTACGTCGGCGTCATTGACATGAAGACACTGAAACTCGTCAACACCATCAAGGTCGGAAAGTCACCCCACGGCATTTATTTCTACAATCGCGCGCCATTGTTATAGGAACGCACATCAGGGAGGTCGTGATGTACATTCTCAGTGCACTGGGTCACGCCCTGTGGATGTCCTTCACCATGTTCTGGCAGATATTCTGGGGACTCAGCCTGGGATTCCTCTTCTCCGCTGTCATCGAAGTGATGGTTTCGAAGTCCGAGATGTCAAAGCTTCTGCCGGATGACTCCCCGCGCTCCATAACGTTCGCGAGCCTGCTTGGTGCTGCGTCATCATCCTGCTCGTATGCAGCTGTTGCGATGGCGCGTTCCATGATTCGAAAGGGGGCCGACTTCACGGCTGCCATGGCATTCCAGTTTGCCGCAACCAATCTGGTGCTTGAGTTGGGTGTACTCATGTGGGTGCTGATTGCATGGCAGTTCGCCGCTGCCGAATTTCTTGGCGGCCCTATCATGATTGTGGTGCTTGCCCTGCTGTTCCGTTTCCTTGTGCGAGACTCACTGAGGAAGCAGGCTATCGAACAGGCGGAAAAAGGTATCGCCGGCAGCATGGAAGGACATGCCGCGATGTCGATGAGCGAACAGAACGGCACCTGGAAACAACGCCTCACATCGAGAGATGGCTGGACTGCCATCAGCCATAGCTACGTGATGAACTGGGTCATGCTATGGCGAGACATTGGCGTTGGATTGCTCGTTGCCGGCGCCCTCGCGGCATGGGTACCGGACAGCTTCTGGCAGAAATTCTTTCTGGTCAGTCATCCGACCCTCGCCATGATATGGGGCGCCTTCGTCGGGCCACTCATCGCGGTCGCTTCATTCACCTGTTCGGTCGGCAACGTGCCACTGGCGGCCGTTCTGTGGAAAGGTGGCATCAGCTTCGGAGGCGTCGCCTCGTTCATATTCGGCGACCTCATCATCCTCCCAATCCTCAATATCTACCGGAAGTACTACGGCAGGAGAATGACTGCGTTCATGACCATTACGTTCTACATCGCGATGGTTGTCGCAGCGCTTATCGTCGAGGCACTCTTTCAGCTGTTCGGTTGGGTACCCCATCAACGGCAGACCGCAGTTATCGATGCCGAGATTTCATTCAACTACACGACAGTACTGAACATCATCTTTGGTGTCGTGTTCGTGATATTGACGACAGTATTCTTCAGAACCGGTGGGCCCGAGATGATGCGGATGATGGAAGACGGTAAACATGACCATCACGGTACTGGACACGACGCTCCTTCCCATGGGCATCGTTCCCCTGCACAGGGCCGCCACTCCCATCGCCAACATTGACCCCTGAACAAGGAGGTGGACATGCAAACGCGAACTGCAGTACTGTCACGGGCCGTCTGCGCAGCATTGACGCTCGGTCTAACAGCTGGTCCCGCGAGTGCCCAGCAGGCAGCGTCCATGCCAGGCATGAACATGGGTAGCGCCTCGGACGCCGGGTCGTCCGGTTCCACGCAGGCATTCAAGGATGCAGACCAGAAAATGATGCACGGGATGCAGGCGCCGACCTACACCGGTAACGCCGACAAGGACTTCGTCGCGCACATGATTCCGCACCATCAGGGCGCCATCGACATGGCTGAGGTCGAGCTCAAGTACGGCAATGACCCTGAGATGAAAAAGCTGGCGCGCAATATTGTCAAGGCGCAAAAAGAAGAAATTGCGCTGATGCAGCGATGGCAGGCCAAACATGGTGGCAAATAGGCGTCATTTACCCAAGGGTCGATTGATGGTCACTCGTGCAGAATCCACCTCACAGGATGCGCTCGCCGCACCCGCTTCTGCCTCGTTCATCTGTCTGGGGGAAGCTTGCGGCGAGAACGGAGAACTCTTCCAGGAAAGCGTTACGCAGCAACATCATGTGTGAACCGTTCGAAGACGCAGTGCGTTCCCGATAACAGACACTGAACTCAGCGCCATCGCGGCACTCGCGATAATCGGACTCAACAAGATGCCGAGCCACGGATAGAGAACTCCCGCGGCAATGGGTATGCCGACGGCGTTGTAGGCAAATGCGAAAAACAGGTTCTGGCGAATGTTCTTCATCGTCGCCATACTCAGCGAGCGCGCCCGTGCGATGCCTCGAAGGTCGCCTTTCACGAGCACCACGCGAGCACTGTTCATGGCGACGTCCGTGCCCGTTCCCATTGCGATGCCAACATTCGCCTGAGCGAGAGCGGGTGCGTCGTTCACGCCGTCGCCTGCCATGGCCACGATGCGCCCCGACTTTTGCAGTTCCTGAACGTGCCTGTACTTATCTTCTGGCAGGACGCCGGCCTTCACGTCATCGAGAGCCAGCGAACTTGCAACAGCGCGAGCCGTAACCTCATTGTCGCCCGTCAGCATCACAATCCGGACGCCGGACGCTTTCAACTGCCGCACGGCCTCCGGCGTCGTGCCTTTGACCGTGTCGGCGACACCGATATAGCCTGCCAGTTCTCCGTCAATCGCGAGATACATGATGGTTTGTCCATCTTCGCGCAAGCGGTCCGCCTCGCGCTCCACTGACCCACAATCAACGCCCAGGTCCGCCATCAATCGAGCGTTACCCAACGACGCCGCGTGTCCATCGATTTTTCCCGTCACACCTTTGCCCGGCACGGAGTCGAACGCGTCGACCTGAGATGTCGCGGCTCCCGTTTCTTTCGCGAATGTCGTGATTGCCTGAGCGAGCGGATGCTCGCTCGCCCCTTCCAGGCTTGCTGCATAGCCTAGAACGCGGGATTCCTGCGCGGGACTGACCGCGACCACTTTCTGAACGCGCGGTTTGCCCTCGGTCAGCGTCCCTGTCTTGTCGACGACGACGGTGTCAACTTTCTCCATCAGTTCGAGTGCTTCCGCATCCTTGATGAGCACGCCTTCCTGCGCGCCCCGGCCGACGCCAACGATAATCGACACGGGAGTAGCCAGGCCCAATGCACAGGGACAGGCAATGATAAGCACGCTGATGGCGACAACAAGAGCGTTTGCCAGTGCCGGTGCAGGCCCGGCGACAGCCCAGACGAGGAACGCGGCGGCGGCTATGCCAATGACCGCGAGCACAAACCAGCCCGACACCTGGTCGGCAAGTTTCTGGATAGGCGCACGGGAACGGCCTGCCTCTGCGACCATCTGCACGATTCGCGCGAGCAAGGTGTCGGAGCCGACCTTCTCCGCGCGCATCAGGAAGGTCCCTGTCTGATTGACCGTTGCACCCGTCACCTTGCTTCCCGCTACTTTTTCCGCAGGAATCGATTCGCCGGTAATCATCGATTCGTCGACGCTCGAACGGCCTTCCGTCACGACGCCATCCACCGGAATCTTAGAGCCAGGTTTGACCCGCAAAATGTCGCCCGAGACGACCGCTTCGAGAGGAACGCTCTCGTCGACGCCGTCCGGCCTGACGCGTACCGCCGTTTGCGGAGCAAGCTTCAGCAGGTCACGTATCGCGCTCGACGTGCGCGAACGCGCTCGTAGTTCGAGCACCTGGCCTAGCAGAACCAGGGTCACGATGACGGCGGCTGCCTCGAAGTAAAGCGGCAGTTCGTGTCCCCGCCGAAACGCATGCGGCAACGCGTCCGGGAAAAACAGCGCGAACACGCTGAACACATAAGCGGCAGCGACACCCAGTCCGATGAGGCTGAACATGTTCAGCCGCCGGGTCACAAATGATTTCCATCCTCGCTCAAGGAACGGCCAACCGCCCCACAACACCACGGGCGTAGCCAGCAACGCCTGGATGCATTGGGACCATGATGCCGTCATCCAGTGTGGGACATTCGAAAACAGCCCGTCGATTCCTGAATCGATGTCGAACGGCAAAATCATCTTGCCCATCGTCATCAGGAGCAGAGGAATCGACAGAACAAGCCCAACCCAGAACCGCCGGGTCATTGATTCAAGCTCGACATTGCGCTCTTCTGCACCTGTCGGGACGATGGGCTCGAGTGCCATGCCACAAATCGGACAGTTGCCAGGCGCAGACGCGCGTATTTGTGGATGCATCGGACACGAGTAGATAACCCCCGTCTCGGGCCCAGGAACGGTGCTCGTCCCGACTGGCCGGACGTACTTGTCCGGTGCTGCGCGGAACGTTTCCAGGCATTTGCTGCTGCAGAAGTAATACGGTTGTCCCGGGTAGTCGGAATGTCGCGCCGATGCGCTCGCCAGACGCATGCCGCAAACCGGGTCGACCGCGTCCGTCGTTTCCTGCGTACGGTCAGCGTGCCCACTCGCCCCAGGGGCACCGCCGTGAACATGTGTGGGCGTCGAAGTCATCGTGTGCGTCCCGTATTAGCTCAATGAGCCTGCACAGTGCCGTTGCCAGACAGTCGCGGGACGAATCGCGGCGTGTGTGATGCGTACTCTCGCCAGGCTTGACCGAAACGTGCTTCCGAATCCCGTTCTTCCTGGATTGCGAGCCTCACATACATGAACACCAGCACCGGGAACATCACGAGCGTGACAAGCGTTGGCCACTGCAGCAGGAAACCGAACATGATGAGCACAAATGCAACGTACTGCGGATGCCGGATTTTCGCGTAAGCGCCCGTTGTGGCGAGTTGTCCGATGCGTTGCGCCTCGTACAGGACATGCCAGGCTGTCGACAGCAGATAAAACCCGCCCAATATAAAGACGAGACTCAGGATGTGCGGAAGCCCGAAATGCGGGTCGCCATGTCGGCCCGTCATCATCCACCAGAGATGTCCCGAGTCGTGCGACAACAGATTTGCCTGCGGGAAACGGGCCTGCAACCAGCCGGACAGAAGATAGATGGTGAGCGGAAATCCGTACATTTCCGCAAAGAGCGCAACGACAAAAGCCGAAAATCCACCGAAGGTGCGCCAGTCACGCCTGGTCGCCGGTTTGAAGAAGCTGAAGGCGAAGATGATGAACACCAGCGAATTGATGAGCACAAGGCCCCACAGGCCGTAGCCATTACCTATGCTGTTCATGGTTGCCTCCTGAATCAGACGCTCCGTCCTTTCTTGTCGTACCGGTGTGACTGTGTCCGTGACCGTGATGCATGAACAGATGCATCAACGGACAAGACAGCAACAGCAGGTATGGCAACACGCCCAGAAAGTGCGCCCGATGCTCTGAGAAAAGCAGGAACAGCGCGACAGCCGCGAACACCAGCAGCGCAATTGCTGACCGCGATTTCCAGAAGGGGCGCGAAGTATGTGGAGCGTCGTTCATCGTCATCTCCATGAAGGGTCGGGCGTCACTTGGCCGGTACCTGGTCCTGTGTGGACTGACGGTCCATCATTGCCTGCATCATCATCTGCATCATGTCCATGCGCCTCATCATCAGTTCGTCAGCTTGCCCGGACATCGGCCTAGCCTCCGAATCCTGTTTCATCATGTCCATCATGTGCATGCTGCTTTGCATGGACTTCATCTGTTCGTCCATCAGTGCTGCGCGTTGCTCCGGCGTCTTCGCGTCCATCATTTTTTCGTGCATCGCCTGCATTTGCTTCATCTGTTCGTCAATGTCACGAAGCTTCTGTTGGATTTAACGGCGGGCTTGGTGGCCGCCGGGTGATGCGCCTTGTGTTCTGCGTCGCTCGCCTTCTGTTCAGCAGCGACCGCATTGCCGACGCTGCAAGCGACAGAAATCGCAGTGACAGGCGCCAGGCTTTTGAAGAAACTCATGTCGGTCTCCGTAAGCGCGGTTTGACGGGATTCATGCAATTGCTCGCACAAACTGTATTCCCCGCGATGCAGCGCTATTTGACGTGGCTCAACCGCACGATTGAAAGCGGGCGTGCTTTTCAATGCGCGCAGAGTTCCAGTTGTCGCGGCGCACTCAGTGCCATTCGCTTCCCGCTCCCTTGACTTGCGTCAATCGGTTATCAGCCACCGCCGATAGCATGAAATAGCTGTCGTGTGCCATCCGGCACCGTCAATAGGCGAAGGCGTATACCAGGGCGAAGGAGATTTCGCATGAGCAACGTACGGATATGCGCTATCGGTGAACGGGGACCGGTGTGGGTTCTAGCGAACGTCGTCCTCGTTGCCATGGCGTTCCTGCTCACCGGGTGCGGCTACAACGCCATCCAGACTGAAGACGAACAGGTCAAGGCAAGCTGGTCGGAGGTTTTGAACCAGTACCAGCGCCGCGCTGACCTCGTGCCTAATCTCGTCAACACAGTGAAGGGGTACGCCAATCAGGAGAAGGAAGTTCTGACGAAGGTGACTGAGGCTCGCGCCCAGGTCGGCTCTATCCGGACCACTCCGGAGCTACTGTCCGACCCTCAGGCGTTTGCGCGATTCGAATCGGCTCAGGGCCAGCTCACATCGTCGCTCTCCCGTTTGCTGGTGGTGTCGGAAAACTACCCGCAACTCAAGTCCGACGCGAATTTCAGGGATTTGCAGGCCCAGCTTGAAGGAACAGAGAACCGGATTGCGGTCGCACGGACCCGCTATATCAGGGCCGTGCAGCAGTACAACTCCACCGTCAGGTCATTCCCGAACAACCTGACGGCAAAGGCGTTCGGCTATCAGGATAAGCCGAACTTTTCCGTTGCAAATGAAGCTGAGATTTCAAGGCCGCCACGTGTCGAATTCGGGGCGACGCCGGCATCGGCGGGTGGGGCGAACAATTGACCTTCGTTCGCATACTGTTCGTGTTGCTCGCTGCTGCTTTTGCCTGCACCGGAGCCGACGTACGTGCCGAAGTACCCATCCCGTCGCTGACTGCCCGCGTTACGGACGAGACGGACACTCTGACAAGCGACCAGCGCTCTGCACTCGAGCAAACGCTCAAAGACTTTGAGGCCCGTAAGGGAACCCAGATTTCAGTTCTCATCGTCCCAACCACGCAGCCCGAGACAATCGAGCAGTATTCAATGCGTGTGGTTGAGCAATGGAAGCTCGGGCGGCAAAAGGTTGATGACGGCGCGTTGCTGATTGTCGCTAAGAACGACCGCTCGCTGCGCATCGAGGTGGGATACGGCCTTGAAGGTCCGCTGAACGATGCGACCAGCAGCCGGATTATCCGTGAGGTGATTGTTCCCAGGTTCAAGCAGGGCGACTTCTACGGCGGCATCGCCGCCGGCGTTGACAGCATTATCCGTGTCGTCAATGGCGAACCGTTACCAGAACCGGCACCACGTCACGGTGAGTCCGAGGGTATTCGACGGCTACTGCCGGTATTGTTCGTGATGGCAGTCGTCGCTGGTGGCTTGCTGCGCGCCTTGCTCGGCCGGTTGCCCGGCGCCGTTGTGACGGGCGGTATTATCGGCGTGCTCGCGTGGGTTCTTTCCGGCGCAATCGTCGTCGCCGTCGTTACCGGAGCAATTGCACTCATATTGACGCTTGTCGGCAGCGGCATGGGTGCCTCCGTTGGCGGGCGGTACATTGGTGGCGGGTCAGGCGGGTTCGGCAGTCGCTCAAACCGCGATATTTTCAGAGGCGGTGGCGGCGGCTTTGGCGGTGGTGGCGCGTCCGGAAGGTGGTAAACCGTGGACCTGAAACGTATCGTCCGGCATCTTATGATGACGCATTGGCGGGTCAAGGTGGCGTTTCCACAGCGCACCCTGTCGGTCATCGAGATAGCCATTCATGAAAGTCATAAAGCCCACGTCGGCCAGGTGCGGTTCGTCGTCGAGGGCGCGTTGCATAGTGCCGCTCTTTTTGATGGATTGACTGCACGCGAACGGGCGATAGACGCGTTTTCCCAGCTTCGGGTCTGGGACACTGAAGACAACAATGGCGTTCTCATTTACCTCCTGCTGGCAGACCGCGATGTTGAAATCGTTGCGGACAGAGGGATTCATTCGCGGGTTTCGGGTGATGAATGGGAAGCTGTCTGCCGAATGATGGAGTTGGAGTTTCAGTGCGCTAAATACGAGTCGGGTGCCGTACGAGGTATTGAGCAGGTTACCGCACTGCTCAAGAAACACTTCCCGGCGCATAGGCCACCACGAGAAGAACTGCCGAGTTCTCCTATCGTGATGTAGGTCAGCCACTCCATCCTTTGCCAGATTCGGTTCACTGGTACATCCCTCCTTCCAGGGAAATGCGCGCCAGTTCGCGCAGCGCTCTGCGCGCAATTCTATTCCGTTTGCGGCTATTGAAAGAGCAAGCAACGACGATCCTGGTCGCCTGACAGCAATACATTCAACGTCTGCAACGATGCGACGTTCGACAAGACAGCCCGGCGAACATCATGTGCGCGGCGCCTTACCGGGGAACGCGGCGCGGATTTTGAGGAAGAAGTACTCCTCGTCGCGGTATCCGTAAGCACGGCGCCGCTATTGCGATTCAACGACGCTGGCGTTGAGTGGATGGCGACAGCGCGCCAGGATTCCATGCCAGTAGCCTTGCAGGCGCCGGGCAAACAGCTGCAGGGCCGCTATCCCGCTTTGCCGGGCCTGTTAGATCCATTGCTCCCAGGCCTTTTGCGCCCATGCCGGTTTGCGATAGAACCAGAGCCGCTTCAGTTCGTCGCGCAGCACGTAGACGCATAACAACGGCTGGTTGGCGGCCAGCAGTTCCTTCAGATGCACCGACTGTTCGGGCCCGAGGTTGTGGCGGTTGCGCAGCAGCAGCCAGCGGCTGGACTTCAGGACCTTGCGCGCGGGCCGGTCATGGCGAAGCTGGTTGGCCTGATCGACCCGCACCCGGTCAATGACTTCACGCCCGTATTTGGCCACCACATGGAACAGTTCGTAGACGATCTCGGCCTGCGGACACTGCGCCTTGATCTCCAGCTCGTAGGCGGTGGTCACACCGCGCCCTCCTCCTCGCCGCCCTGTGAAATCGCAACAAGCGGATACGTCAGCAGATCGTCGCGTGTGATCGGCCGGTCGGCGATCGGATGGTCGCGATGAAGCAGAACGACGTCCGTCTGCTCCCAAAGCTTCGCCGAGCGAAAGCGTGACGGGACATCGGCGAATATGCCGACCGCGATATCGATCTTGCCGACGTCGATCTGTCCCGCGAGATCGAGCCGCGTCGACGGCCGCACGACCAGGTCCACCAGCGGCGCATCGGCGCGCAGGCGTTGACTGAGCCGTCCCAGTACGAGCGATGTGATGTAGTCGTTCGCGGCCACGACGAACTTGCGCCGCGCGACACTCGGGTCGAACGCATCCACGCCCAGCGCGGCCCTGATTTGCGCAAGCGCCCCTCGCACCTGCACCGCCATGCCGATTGCGCGCACGGTCGGCTCCATGCCCCTTCCTGTGCGCACGAACAGGTCATCGCCGAGCACATCGCGCATCCGCGCCAACGCGTGACTGATCGCCGACTGACTGAGGTTCAGACGCTTGCCCGCGAGCGCCAGATTGCGGTCTTCGAATATCGCGTCGAACACGCGCAACAGGTTGAGGTCGATGCGGTCTGCTGACATGATCTAACTCTCGTGATGAGCGGCTGCGCGTAGCGCGGCGTAACGGCGGCAGCTTGCGCCGAATGCTTCGAAGAGCGCGCGTGATAGCGCATCGCTTTCCATCATCGCTTCCGGATGCCACTGCACACCCAGCGCGAAGTCGTGGCCGCTCAGGCGATACGCCTCGATCAGCCCGTCAGAGGCGCGCGCCTCGATAGTCAGCGATGGCGCGAGCGCCGCCACGCCCTGCCGATGCAGCGAATTCACGCGCACGCGGTGCCCTCCCGCGAGCGAGGACAATGTGCCCGTCGCGATGAGCTCGACGTCGTGCCGGTATCGATAGCGAGTGTGCAGGTCTTCATCGATATCTTCGAGATGGTCTGCGGAGTGCCCTGACGCATGGATATCGGCGTGCAACGTGCCGCCGAAGGCCACGTTCATTTCCTGGAAGCCCCTGCATATCGCGAGAAAGGGCATGCCGCACGCGGCTGCGCCGCGCATCAGTTCCAGCGCGACGTGATCGCGGTCGGGATCGACGAGCATGCCGGCATCGACAGGTCCGCCGTAGCGCTTCGCCTCGACATTCGATGCGCCGCCCGGAAACAGCAAACCGCTCACGCCGTCGAGATACCCTTCGATCGAATCGATGTCTTGAGAGGCGGGAATCAGAACGGGGCTCACGCACGAGCCTGCCATCAACGCGCGGACATAGCTGTGCTTCGCGCTATGCAGATCGTGCTCGCCGACGAAAAAGCGGTCGCATACGACGCCCACCAGCGGCCGGTTTCGATTGGCGTCGTGCATCATGCCGCTCCTTGCGTGACGCGTGGTTCGCCGCTTGCGAGCGTCTTCAGATCGAATTGCGGATCGCCGGCCTGCGTCAGTGAGAGCTGCGCGCCGTTTGCGAGCAGCTTGCGAGCCAGCATGTGATCCTGTGGCCTATTGATGCTATCGACTGCGATGAGTGCTTCGCCGCGAAAATAAAAGAGCGAGAACCGATTGTCTTCAACAGCGCCGCGCACGGCGAAGTCGGTGAAGCCTGCGTTCACGCCCGCCATTTGCAGCTTCAGATCGTATTGATCCGACCAGAACCACGGCAGCGCACGATACGGCTCGGCGCGCCCGACCACGCAAGCGGCTGCCGTTCTGGCCATATCGTTTGCGTTCTGCACCGACTCGATGCGGCGTGCCGGCGAACCGGCAGGGGCCCAATGAGGCACGAACGACACGCAATCGCCCGCGGCCACGATCGCCGGGTCGCTGGTGCGCGCATGCGTATCCACGACGATGCCGCCTGCGACCTTCAATCCGCATTCCGCCGCGAGTTCCGTGTTCGGGATCACGCCAATGCCCACGACAACGAGATCGCAGAGCAGACGCGTTCCATCGTCGAGCTCGACGGAAACCACATCGTAGGTGTCGTGCAGCTTCACCACCTTGCGTCCGAATACGAACGAGACGCCATGCGCGGCGTGCGCGCGCTGCATGAAGGCGGACATCCACGGCGACGCGACACGCGCGAGCAGACGCGGCTCGGTCTCGACAACAGTGACTTCCAACCCGCTCTGACGCAACGACGCTGCCGCTTCGAGCCCGATGTAGCCGCCGCCGATCACGACGGCACGCCGCGCCGTACGCGCGGACTCGGCGAGCCGTCTTGCATCGCGCAGATCGCGAAGATAGTGAACGGCATCGTGCGACGCGCCGTGGCAATCGAGCTTGCGCACGCGCGCGCCCG
The DNA here is from genome assembly GCF_900108945.1 of Paraburkholderia diazotrophica. Taxonomy (GTDB): domain Bacteria; phylum Pseudomonadota; class Gammaproteobacteria; order Burkholderiales; family Burkholderiaceae; genus Paraburkholderia; species Paraburkholderia diazotrophica. The sequence goes on from NZ_FNYE01000020.1 coordinate 67,460, forward strand.
TCGCCAGCGCGAGATGATCGTACGCGACGCAGGTGCCGTCGTGCAGTTCGACTGCTTTTCTCTCGCGATCGATGCGCATCGCGCGCGTCGACGGCCTCCATTGAATGCGCTCTTCTTCGAAGAACGCCTGCGAACGCAGCGGCAGGCGCTCCTCCGCAAAGCTGCCCGTGAGAAATCCCTTCGACAGCGGCGGACGTTGATACGGCGCGTCGGGCTCATCGCCGAGCAGCACGATATCGCCGTCGAATCCGAGTTCCCGCGCGGACGCCGCGAGTTGCACGCCCGCATACGACGCGCCGACGACCACCAGCGTACGTTTCATGATGTCAGCCCTGCTTCGGCGGAATCTGCACGACGAGGCCGTGCATCGCGGGCATGACGACAAGCTGGCAACTCAGCCGGCTCTCGGGACGACGTTCGGCGGCCACGCCATCGAGCAATTCCAGCTCTGAGTCGTCGGGCGATGGAATCTCCGCAGCGGACGACGCATCGACATAGACATGGCACGTCGCGCACGACAGGCAGCCGCCGCACTCGGCGTCGATGCCGCGCACGTTGTTGTGTATCGCGGCTTCCATCACGCTGGTGCCGGCGGGCACATCGATTTCTCTGCGCTCGCCGTCGCGCAGAATGTAGGTGACGATAGGCATGGCTTCTCTCCTTCGATGGAAACACCATCAGAACGTTTCGAAATACTCCCGGTGTTCCCACTCGGTGACTTCCAGGTTGAAGCGATCGATCTCCGCTTCCTTGAGCTTGCAGAAGTAGTCGATAAACGCGCTGCCACAGCCTTCGCGCAGACATTCGTCGCCGCGCAGCGCGGCGATTGCGTCGCCCAGCGTGCGAGGCAGTGCATCGGCTTGCGTTTCGTACGGCGTGTCGGCCGATGGAGGAAGCGCGAGCTTGCGCCGCAGACCGTCGAGTCCCGATAGCACCTGCGAGCCGAAGTACAGATACGGATTGGCAGTCGGTTCACCGACGCGGTTCTCGATGCGCGTCGCGGGATCGTTCGCGCCGCCTAGCACGCGCAGCATCACGCCGCGGTTGTCGCGTCCCCAGTTCGCGCGGTCCGGCGCGTTCGAGTACGGCCGGTAGCGCCGGTAGCCGTTGATGGTCGGCGTCGACAACGCAGTCGCGCCCTGCGCGTGAGCAAGCAGACCCGCGAGATAGTGCTGGCCGCTTGCCGAAAGTGGCGCCGTGTCGTCGTCGCCGGGCATGAATGCATTCTTTCCATCGGCCATGCGCACGAGCGATTGATGCAGATGCCATCCGCTCGACACCACATTCGGAATCCGCGGACGACACATGAACGTCGCGTGATAGCCGTTGCGCTGACAGATCTGCTTGACGGCGCTGCGGAACAGAACCATGTCGTCGGCGCTCCGAACGCCCTTCGTCGGCGCGAACGTAAACTCGAACTGGCTCGGCCCATATTCGACTTCGAGCGAGCGCACAGGCAACCCGAGTCCTTCGATGCCAAGCCGCAGCATCTCCATTACTTCATCGACGGCGTCATAGCGCAGCTCCGTCAGATACTGATAGCCGTGCGATAACAGTTCGATGTCGGGCGGCACGCCTGGTTGTCCGGCGTGCTCGGGCTTCATGTTCGGACTGGCGACCTTGAAGACATGGAACTCGACTTCGAGTCCGGAGCAGAACTCGAAGCCATGATTGCCGAGTTGCTCCAGCGCGCGTCGGAACAGATGCCGCGTGCCGAACGGCACCGGCCTGCCATTGTTGAAGTAGACATCGCACAGTACCCAGCCGGTATGCGGCGCCCACGGCAATACGCGGAAGGTTTCGGGGTCCGCGATCATCATGGTGTCGCAGGCCCCTTGCATTTCGGGCATGTCGAAGCCGCCGCCCGTCGTGTACACAGGAAACACGGTGCGATGCGACGTATCTTTGGCAAGCAGCGTGGTAGTGAGCGTTACGCCGCTCCTGAACGCCTTGATCGCTTCATCAACGACGAGCGTCTTGCCGCGCAGCACTCCATGCTGATCGGGAAACGAAAAACGAACGACCTGAACGTCGCGCTTCTTGAGGCGTTCCAGCAACTCGGCGTAGGCAGCGTGCTGGTCGTCCGTCCATAAGCCGTGGGTTTCTACGAATGACATGTCGATTCGCGCGGCGCCTGGGCGCCCACGCGCTCCATTGTGGTTTGCAGGATGCGGGTTCAAGCCTTGGGCGCGGGCCAACGAGCAGCGTTGCGGCGCTTCAGGTCGGACTCCTTCCAGTACTCGTCCCAACCTTGCGCCGGTCCAATGCCGTCGATCGACGCGGGCCCCGTCAGGTGCGCGGCCTCGTGTTCGTCCAGCATCATCAGCGTCTTCTCGCCCGCTTGCGTCTTCTCGATCGCGTCCACCAGCAGACGGCGGTACGCGATGATCCCCTTGTCGGTCGTGCCCAGATGCTCGCGCGTGCGGTCCTGAATCGGGCCTTGCGATTCGACGGCCCACTGGTCGTGCACGTTGATGTCGAAGCCCATTCCCGTGTAGGTCTGGGTCAACTGCTCCTTCGAATCGAAACCGTAGTGGTTACGCTTGTTCTTTCGTGATGTGTAGTCGGGCAGTTCATAAAGTTCGAGACGTTGCGCGCGCATCTGCTCCTTGTTGGTTGGCGCACCGAAGCTCGTAAATATCGCGTACCAATAGCAGTTCTCGTCGTCGACGGGCACGTGCCACTGTGTGATCGTCATCTCCGAGTTCATCGGAATCACGAAGGCCTGCGGGAATACGACGTTGGTCACGCGCACGTGCGTCTGCGTGTCGTCGAGCGGGCGCTTCGCGATAAGACGCAATCCATAGTCGGCGGGACTCACGAGAATTTCCGGCGATTCGTATTCACGCAGCACCTTCGTGATCGGCATGTCCGAGTCCGCCGACGCACCGCGAAACTGCTTGCCATAGCTTTCGCTCACGTCTTCGTCCTCAAAGAACCGATGCAGAAATGACGCGTGCGCCGGATCGATACCGACTTCGAGCGCCTGCAGCCAGTTGCATTCGAACAGGCCCTTGAACGCGAACGTGTATTCGCCCGGTGCAGCGAAGCAGTCGAAATTCGGGAAGGCGGGCGGCTCGCCGTTGCCGATATAGGCGAACAGGATGCCGCTGCGATCCACGACCGGGTACGCGCTCTGACGGACCATCTTGCACAGCGTGCTGCCGACGGGCTCGCCGGGGGTCGACAGGCAGGCTCCGTTGGCGTCGAAGAGCCAGCCGTGGAATGCGCAGCGCAGACCGCCTGCTTCGAGCCGTCCTGCTGCGAGGTCGGCGCCACGGTGCGGGCAGTCGCGGTCCAGCATGCCGTAGCGGCCCCGTTCGTCCTTGAACACGACGAAGTCTTGCCCCATCAGCCGCACGGCTTTCACGGGACGCTCGGCGGGCAGTTCCTCGACCAGCGCTACCGGCTGCCAGTAATTGCGCAGCAACCGGCCGGCTGGCGTGCCTTGGCCGACGCGCGTGATCGTCTCGTTTTGCTGCGAACTCATCATGGCTTGTCTCCGGTTGAGTTGAATGCATCTACCGGTTTCGTGTATGCAAACCGGCTGCTGATGAGCACGAAGAATAGCCATAAGCATCCAGATGTTCAATGTATGTATGCAACCTACAGCGTCCCAGCTCGCCGGAAAATCGGCAAATTTACGAGGATCGTCCGATCTATCTGCTTGATTTTTATCTATATTATCTACACTCACCAGGATTTTCCCTAGAGTAGGGTATTTGCAAGCAATCGGCCGTACCACCACGAATTGTATGCATTCAAAAACATACTTGCGATATCTCGCCAGAGCCATCGGTTGACGCCGCCTCATCTGATCTACAATCAGCGACACATAGGGCGTCCCGCATCCGCCCGGGCGCCACTGGAGAGAAGAAATGGAATCCCAGCAAGAACGTGTGTTGGTGTACCTGCGCGACCTGATACTGAAGGGCGAATTTGCGCCGGGCGAACGCCTGGGAGAGGTGGCGCTCGCCGAGCGGCTCAAGGCGTCGCGCACGCCGGTTCGGCTGGCCCTCACGACGCTCGAACAGGAAGGGCTCGTCGAGCCGTCTCCGGCAGGCGGATACGTCATGCGGCGCATCACGTCCGCGGAAATCTCCGATGCGATCGCAGTGCGCGGACACCTCGAAGGCATGGCTGCGCGTCTGGTCGCAGAACATGGCGTGCCGCGGCAACTGTCCAACGCGTTGAGCGAATGCCTGCGCGCGGGCGACCGGCTGCTCGCAAAATCAGAACTCGATCTCGACGACTACGCCGCATATACGGACATGAACAACCGTTTTCACAAGCTGATCGTCGAGGGCTCGGGCAACGCGGCGCTGATTCGTGCGATCGAAATGAACAACCGCCTGCCGTTCGCCGCAGCCAGCGCGATGCTGCCGATGCAGTCCGCCATCGAAGAAGGGCGTCAATGGCTCTTCATGGCCCATCAGCAGCATCACAGCCTCGTGCAGGCGATGGAGCACGGCGAAGGCACGCGCGCGCAGGCGCTCGCGACCGAACACGTACAGATCGCGCAAAGGAATCTGACCTATGCGCTCGAGCGTCCAGAGGTGTATATGAAGCTCGCGCCGGCCTTGCAGCTTGTCGCCGAGGCTGTTCTGTAAGCGGCGCAACCGTTCATCGCCGCGTGCGGCAGTTTTGCGCCGTGTTGTTTTGCCTGATGACCAATGTCCTTTGCGACTACGGCGCTTTTCACGACTCCCCGCTCGTGCTAACGCTCGCCGCCTGATGCAACGTGAGCGGCGCCGCGATGAACGCTGCGCGCCGCCATCCATCGGGGACTCGCCGATCACCGTATAGCCGGGAATCGACGAGGTCACGTAACCGAACGACATGAAGCCGACGAGCGCGCCGCAGAACATGCCGCGATAGCGCTGCGGAATGAATTCGGCGAGGAACGGCGCGATGACGACGGCCTCGGCGCCCGATCCGCATCCAGCCAGGATGCGAAGCGCAAAGAAGACGTGCCAGTCGTTGACCATGCCGCTCGCAAACGACGCGACGCAATAGATCGAAAGCGCGGACATCATGATGCGGCGCCGGCCGATGATGTCCACGAGCACGCCCGACAGGAACGCGCCAAAAAAGTACCCCGTCTATGTGCTGCTCGCGACGAGCCCGCTTTGCACCCTCGACAGGTGCCATAGCTTGCTGACCACGGGCCACAGAAGCGTGAGCGACGAAGGATCGGGTCCGTCGAACATGTAGCCGAGTCCGCCGATCACGAGCAGCTTGCGGTGAAAGCCCGACAGAGGCAGCCGCTCGCGTGCCCACGGCGACGCAATTCAGCGAGCGTCGCTTCGGGGATGCGCGCTTCGGCGCCGCCGAAGTCCACGATTGCTTTACGCTCGCAGAGCCGCTCATCTACGAAGCAATGGGCCTCGCTCCGCGCGGAGAGGGACATCGCGTGATCGACGAAGGTCTGGTCGAGGCAGACGGCGTGTTGCCTGTGAATCTGTCTGTCGGACTCAAAGCGAAAGGTCACCCCATCGTGCGACAGGGTTTCGATGCATGCATTGGCGTTCAGGCAACTCATCAGTGACGCCGTGGCCACCTTTCGCCGCGCCTTCAATCGACATCGAAGGCGCGCGTAAACCCGCTTGTCAGCCGTTTTTTTCCATGAAACACTGGGTCGCATCTGCTGTGCCGGATTCGATTCCGATATACCAGACACAACGATGTGCGCGATCCGTCGGTTCACGCGTGCGCGCAGCCATGACCGCTACGGTCGCGAGTTCCGTCCAGAATGGAATTCCTTTCACAAAGGTCGAAAATGAGACTGTTCAAAGAAAGCGTAAAGTTCGCCTGTTTGTCCGCCGTCGTCGGCCTGCTGGCACTCACCGGCTGCACCAAGGTCGCGACGCCCGGCCAGGATGCCGCGACCGGCTCGACCTTGCAGGCCGTCCTGCAACGCGGCACGCTGCGTGTCGGCGACTGTCTGACCTTCGCGCCATTCGGCTTCTACGACAAGAACGGACAACCAGACGGCTATGACGTCGACCTCGCGAAAGAACTGGCGAAGCAGATGGGCGTGAAGCTCGAAATGGTCAACACGACGAGCGCGAACCGCATTCCGAATCTGCAGACTGCCAAGGTCGACGTGGTCTTCTGCAACTTCACGCGCAACCTCGAACGTGCGAAGGAAATCACGTTCACGACGCCATACGTCGTCGCGAGCGAGGCGCTGCTCGTCAAGAAGAGCAGCGGCATTCAGTCGGTGAAGGACATGTCGGGCCATACGATCGCAACCGTCAAGGGCTCGACGAACGGCGACGAAGTGCGCGCGCTGGGTATCCCCGTGAAGATCCAGGAATACGACAGCTCGGAAGCCGCCATTCTCGCTGTCAAGCAGGGCCAGGCCGACGCAATGATCGAGGACAATAACTTCCTCGCCTATCAGGCGAAGCTGGACCCCGAACTGACCGTCACCAACGAAGCCCTCGTGCCGCTCGAATACAACGCGTTCGGTGTGAAATCGGGCGATCAGGTCTGGCTCAACTACCTGAATCTGTTCCTGTTCAACATCAACGCGTCGAAACAAAACGCGCAGCTGTACACGAAGTGGTTCGGCACCGCGCCCCGCTATCCGCTCAACCCACAGTTCTGAACACGAACGCGCGACGCAAGCGCCCGTACGCCTTTGCGAAGGAATGGCGATGAGTTATCAATGGCTGACCCTGTGGGGCTACGTGCCCGAATTTTTTCAGGCCGCGTGGCTCACGTTGCAGGTCACGCTGCTCGCATTTTGCGTAGCGCTGATTCTCGGTCTGCTGACCGCGCTCGCGGGCGCTTCGCATCTCGCGCCGCTGCGCGTCGTCGCGCGTTGCTATATCGAGCTGATCCGCAACACGCCTGTCTTGCTGCAGATATTCATCGTGTTCTTCGCTTTGCCGTCGCTGGGTTTGAACCTGAGTGCGTACACGGCGGGCGTGATCGCGCTCGGCGTGAATGTGGGCGCGTATATGGCGGAAGTTTTCCGCGCTGGCATTCAGTCAGTGCCGCGCGGACAGATCGAAGCGGCCGGCATTCTTGGCCTGGGCCGTTCACAGGTCTTCATCGAAGTCGTATTGCCGCAAGCGGCGCGCGCCGTCTATCCAGCCATCGTCAACAACCTGATCCAGTTGCTGCTAGGCACGTCGCTGCTGTCCGCGATCGCGTTGCCTGAACTGACGGGCACGGCGACCGTGATCAATGCGCGAACCCTGCTCTATATCCAGACGTTCTCGGTGACGCTGATCGCGTATCTGCTACTGAGCAACTGTCTGTCATGGATCGCGGAGCAGATCGGCGCGCGCATGTTCCACCCGCCCCTCATGCTCAAGCAGCACACGCGTCGGCGGCTTCTGCTGATGCCGCGTCAGGCGAACCGCACGTGAACCATCGAAGGGGAAACCGTCCATGTCAACCGAACTGCTGACGACCAGCCTGTCGATCCTGCTGCAAGGACTGGTCGCGACCTTGCTGCTCTCCGCGGCATCGATTGCCGGCGGCACGCTGATCGGCCTGCTCGCCGCGGTACTGCGCTCGTTCGGACCGTGGGGCAGCGCGCGCGTCGCGAAGCTCTACACCGAACTGTTTCGCGGCACGCCCGTGCTCATCACGCTGATGTTCATCTATTTCGGCGTGTCGTACTTCGGCTATGCGATCGATGTGTTCGCGGCGGGCGTCGTCGGCTTGAGCGTGTACCAGGGCGCCTATATCGCCGAGGTGTTCCGCTCGGGCATCGAAGCCGTACCCAAAGGGCAATGGGAAGTTTCGCAGATTCTCGGTCTCAGCAAGACGCAGACGTTCTTCTCGGTCGTGTTGCCGCAGACGGGCAAGATCGTGTTGCCGCCGCTGATCGGTCAGTACCTGTCGCTGATCAAGGACACCTCGATCGTCAGCATGATCGGCATGTCGGAACTGATGCATGGCGGTCAGGCCATCGTCGACCGCGTCGGCAAGCCGGTCGAAATCTATGGACTCGTCGCCGTGCTGTACTTCGTCGTGTGTTTCCCGCTGTCGCAGTGGGTGCGCCACCATGATCGTAGGAGCGTGTTGTCATGACCACATCCATCGGGTCCAGGCCAGTTATCAACCTGAACGGCGTCAGCAAATCGTTCGGCGCGACGAAGGTGCTGAAGGAAATCAATCTCGAAGTGCGCCCCGGCGAAGTGCTCGTGCTGATCGGCGCGTCCGGTTCGGGCAAGAGCACGGTGCTGCGCATCATGGCCGGTCTCGAAACGGCCGATTCCGGCGAAGTCTGGGTCAACGAAGTACCGCTCCACGATGTGCGTCGCGCGAAGGAAATCCGCGGTCACGTTGGCATGGTGTTCCAGCAGTTCAATCTGTTTCCGCACAAGACGGCGCTCGGCAACGTGACGCTCGCGCTGATCAAGGCGCGCAAGATGAGTCCCGCCGATGCGCGCAAACGCGCAATGGACGTGCTCGACCGCGTGGGCCTCGCCGATCGCGCCGAACATTATCCGAGCCAGTTGTCGGGCGGCCAGCAGCAGCGTGTCGCGATTGCGCGGGCGCTGGCCGTCGAGCCCGGCATCATGTTCTTCGACGAAGCAACCTCCGCACTGGACCCGGAACTAGTCGGCGAAGTCACGGAAGTCATGCGCGGCCTGGCGCGCGACGGCATGACGATGGTCGTCGTCACGCACGAAATGGGCTTTGCGCGCAAGACGGCGGACCGCGTCGTGTTTATGGACAAAGGCGTGATCGCCGAACAGGGCGTGCCGGAGGAGATCTTCGTCACGCCGCAGAACGAGCGGACCAGGCAGTTCCTGCACCGCGTACTCGATCATTGACGCATCGCATCCATCGCATCCATCGCACAAGAACGAACGACAACAACAGAAGAACGAACTGCGATCCCTATCGCCGACGGAGTCTACGGAATGTCTGCATCAGAATCGTCACGGGCCCGGGGGGTGGACCGCGTGATCGGCATTTTCAGGGAGCTACATGTTGCGCGGCGTCCACTGACGATGCGCGAGCTGATCGAGGCGACGCGTGCGCCGCGTTCGAGCGTCTACGAGCTGGTCACGATACTCACGGAGGCGGGCTGGCTCGAAACAGCCGCCGACGGCAGCGTGTTTTTCGGACGCGAGATGCACTACTACGGCGCCGATTACGCGATGCACAACGATCTCATCACGCGCGCTCATCAAACCATACTCGGTCTCGTGCGCAAGTACGACGAGACCACGCAACTGTGCATGCTCGAAGGCAACAAGTACACGGTAGTGCTGTCGGAGAACAGCGCGCGCCCGTTCAACATCACCTCCGATATCGGCGTGAAGGTGCCGATCCCGTGGACGGCAACGGGGCGCCTGTTGCTCGGACATCTGACCGACGCGGACGTCCACGCGCTTATTCCGGATGAAGACTACGTACTGGATGACGGCCGCCGCATCGGATTCGACGACTTCATGCGGGACGTTCGCGATGCGGGTGCGCGGGGCTATTGCTGCACGGAGGGCCTTTCGATGTCGTTCCGGCTTTGCATGGCCGCGCCTGTGCGCGATCGTACCGGCCTGCCCATCGCGGCGCTGTGCTTCATGACGGGGCGCGACACTGATCCCGCCAGGCGTGCCGCGATGCTCGACGATCTGATTGCCTCGGCGAAGGCGTTGTCGCAGCCATCGATGCGTACGTGAAACCGGCCGTGATCGTCAATACCAGCGGTGGTTCTTGCACCGCCTGCCGTCGGGTACCAGCGTCAATCTGCCGATGAGTGCACGGCTTGCGATCATCACAGCACATCGTCGATGTAGGGTCTGTGACTGGGCATCTTCCCTGTATACGGCCAATAATGATCCTGCATATACTCCTGCAAGCCGCCTCGAAGTAGCGCACATTTTCTCCGCCGCATCGGGTAGTTTCTTTATCGACACGATCAAACGGGTCAACCGCGTACGCCGTCTGCTGTCATACCGTTCGGCGCAGCATCGCGAGCGCTACGTCGAACGTGCGAAGCGGTACCTGCATCTGCTCGAAATACCCGAACACTAGCGTAATGAAGAAGCGTCGGAGGCGATGCGCGAGCATCATTTGCTGATACGCTCGACGCCCTCTCGCGCATCAGCGAGATTCTTGAACCCCAAGGCCGCAGCCTGAAAACGAGGTTGCGACGAGAGCATCCATGACTATCGATCAATCCGTTATCACCGCGTTCACGCCGAGCGGCAAGCTGCGCGCGTCGATCAATCTCGGCAATCCGATTCTTGCGAACAGCAACCCCAAAACGGGCGAACCGTTCGGCGTGTCCGTCGATCTCGCACGTGCGTTTGCCAGGAAGCTTGGCGTCGAACTGGAGCTGGTTGTCTTCGATGCGGCGGGCAAATCGGTTCAAGCCGTAAGCGAAGGGCGCGCGGATTTCGGCTTCTTCGCCGTCGATCCGTTGCGCGGGGAAACGATTGCCTTCACGGCACCGTATGTGTTGATCGAAGGTTTCTATCTCGTACGCGATGACTCGCCCGTGAGAACGAATGCAGATGTGGATCAGCCGCATAACCGTGTCGCCGTCGGCAAAGGAAGTGCTTATGACCTGTTCCTGACACGCGAACTGAAGGCTGCGCAGATTGTTCGCGCGCCCACTTCGCCGGCTGTCGTGCAGACGTTCCTCGAACAGAATCTCGAAGTCGCAGCGGGCGTGAAGCAGCAACTCGAAGCGGATGCAAAGAAAACGGCCGGCCTGCGGCTGCTCGATGAACGGTTTATGGTGATCCAGCAGGCGATGGGCACGCCGAAAAGCCGTGGCCAGCCGGCCGCAGCGGCGCTTCATGCATTCGTCGAGGAGATGAAGACTTCAGGGTTCGTTGCCGATGCATTGGCCAGGCATGGGATCGCAGGGGCGTCGGTCGCGCCTGAGGCGTAACCGCTGTTCAGTTCGCACTGGTCGACGATCAAAGCACGGACGGGTCCCACTCTGAAAGCGGCCATCAGTCGCACACGGACGATTGGCCGCGCTTGTCCAATCTGGCACCACGCACGGAGTGACGACGCTATCACGACAGAGCTGAACGCGGTGTCGTGGATCTTCAGTCACCCGATGCACCGCAAACGACGCGCTGGTTCGTGACCGAGATGCTGTGTGAAGAACTGGATCCTTGGACACGGCACGGACTCGTCATGAACCATGTTTTACTGAGAGTCATCGCCCTGATAGAACTTCCGCCCCGAGCCCGAACTGACTGAAGTCGTGGCGACACCGCCGTAGCCGTCACTCGTCTTGAGCGCATCGAGACGTCGCTGTGCTGCCTGGATATTCTCGGGATAAGCAGTGGAATCTGACGTCGACGGGTTATAGCCCGCATTCTCGATTTGGATGACCTGCTGCCGGACCTGTTCGCGCGTGAGCGGTGCCGTTGATTGTGCATATGCGGCAAGCGGCAACAGCAAGGCTGCAGAAAGCGCCGCGGTATTGGCAATAAGCTTCATGGTGGCCTCCGATAGGGCTTTAGCGTAAACCCCATCTTACCCCCAGAAACGGGTACGACACGCCACACGCGACGCAACTGCGAAGCGCACTCGTTACAGTCGATGACAGACGCATTGCGCGTGTCACCTTCAATTCATGCTCGCTGTTTCGTAGTGCTCCTTGCAGGAAAACACGCTGAAAAACCGATCGTTTGCCTAAGGCGCAATTTCTTCCAGGCTTCGCTCGCGGGTCTCCGTCATCTTCATCGCGCAGAGCGCGCCGAACACGGCCACCATCGCGAACATCACGAACACGGAAGCGATACCGCGCTTGTGCAGCAGCAACCCGGCAAGCGATGGCCCGACGGCGGATGCCAGGCGCAGCCACGACGTCGCGAGCCCGGTGCTGGTCGCGCGCATTCGGGTCGGATAGACCTCGGGCGTGTACAGATAGAGCACGGCCGCGATCGAGCCCACGAGTCCATAACTGAGCGTGCCGAGTACCATCGCGCTCCATACGTCATGCGCGCCGAAGAGACCGAGGCACGCGAACAGGACTGCTGCAAGACAGAATGCCGCCACTGTCCAGTTCCTGCGCCCTACGCGATCGATCACATACGCGCAGACGAGCAGCAACGCAACCTGCGCGACATTCGTCATCGATGCAGCGCGCAGTGCCGTCTGCAACGGCAGGTGATAGAGCGACCGGTACAGCGTCGGCAACCAGTTGTTCAGGCTGTTCGCAATGAAGAACGCACTCGCCCAAAGCGCCCACACGACAAGCGTGCGGCCGCGATAGAACGGCGACAGCAGTTCGCGCCAGCCGGCGCGCGCATTCACGGTGGCGTTTTCCGGCTGCTTTCTCTGACTCGGTGTAATGCGACGATCGGTGCTCGCTTCCATATCCCTGACGACGGTTTCCGCTTCCGCGAGACGCCCTTTCGAAATCAGCCAGCGCGGCGATTCCGGCAATCGCGAAACAAGCAACGCGATCGCGAGGCCGGGCACCGCGCCGATCCAGAACATGACCTTCCATCCGATGACAGGGACGAGCCACGCGCCGACCTGCCCCGTCGCCATCAGTCCAACGGGAAAGATCAGCTCATACAGCAGAAAGTACTTGCCGCGCCCGTGTGCATTCGAAAGCTCGCTGATGTATGTCGCAGCGACGGGCATCTCTCCGCCGACGCCAATGCCCTGCACGAAGCGGCACACAAGCAGCATCGCGAAACTGCCGCTCATCGCGCAGCCCATGCTCATCACGGACATGATCGCAATCGCGATGGTCGCACTGCGAATCCGCCCACGCCGCTCCGCATACCAGCCGAAGATCAGCGCACCGACGAATTGCCCGATGTAACTCGCTCCGATCAGAACGCCGATTTCGAGCGGCTCGATATGCCACAGGCCGATCAGCACGGGCAGCACGAAAGCGATCGACAACGCGTCGAATGCGTCGAAGAACGTCGCGCTACCGATGATGATGCGAGCCTTCGTATGCCATCGCGAGAACGGCACGCTCTCGATGCGCCGGATCAGTGCCGCCTTCGCCGCGTCTGCCGTGGCATGAACGGCCGCATTCTGCGCGGCTTCCTGCCTCACCGCGCCAGGCAGCGCATTGCTTTCTTGCATTGTCGTCTCCTCTCCCCGTCGTTCTGGTCAGTGCAATGCGTACGCGGCGACCAGCGCGATGACGACCACGAGGCACAACGCCCAGGTCAGGGTCTTGCTGCTCGCGCCCTCGGATCTTTGCGCAGATGCGTGCTGTGTCGCGTCGGGAGCCGCATGCAAGGTCGAGCCGCCCGATACGGCATCGGCTGCCATCGCTCCGTTGTCGCGCGCTGCGTGCTCCTGCGGACCGACGACGGCCGCCGTGAAGCGGCCAAAGAAGTCTTCGGCCATCTTCCGCGCGACACCGTCGATCAGGCGCGCGCCGACCTGTGCGAGACGACCGCCGACCTGTGCGTGCGACCGGTACACGAGACGCGTGCCGCCGCCGTCCGCCAGCAGATCGACATGCGCCCCACCCTTGCCGAACCCGGCCGCGCCACCCGACCCTTCGAAGGTCATCGAATACGATTGCGGCGGCTGCAGATCGGTCAGCATCATCTTGCCCCTGAAGCGCGCCTTGATCGGGCCGACTGTCGCCGCCATCACCATCTGAAACTGGTTGTCGTCGACGCGTTCGAAAGACTCGCATCCCGGTACCGACGCCTTGAGAATCTCCGGATCGTTCAACGCAGCCCATACGCGTTCGCGTGGCAGCGGCAGAATCTGTTCGCCTGTCAGTTCCATGTACAACTCTCCTTGTCGGCCGCGATCGAAGCGCGCAATTCAGCGCGCTACAAAAGACAGCGGCTTGCGATGATGTGTATCCGGCGCGTGGCCGCGCCGCTTTGTGCCGCTTTGTACCGCTTCGTTCAGCGTCAGCCGAGAATGTGTTCCCATTTCGCGCGCGTCTTTTCCTGCAACTCCTTGCTCGCCTCCGCGACTTGCGGAAACTCGTGCAGAAAATCGAACGGACGGCATGCGTCGATGACTGCCTTCGAGTTGAACGGCGCCTTGTACGGGTTTGCAATCGACATCGGATCGTTCTTCGAACCCATTCCGCGCTTGACGATGTCGATATCGATGTCGGGATCGGTGCGTGTTGCAACGGCCCACATCACTTCCTGAAGATTGGCAGGATCGATATCGTCGTCGACCACGATCGAATAGCGCGACATATAAGCGCCGACGCCGCACTGGCTAAGAATGTGTCCCGCCTGGCGCGCATGGCCCGCGTAGCGCTGACGGATCGCCACGACATTGAACATGCGCGCGCCGCCTATTTCATGCGCCCACACGCCGGCGACGTCCGGCACGCCCGCCGCCTGCAGCGCATCGACGAGCAGCGCCGAGCGCATCACGGCCTTCGAATACGAATAGTCGTTCGGCGGCTTGGCGGGCGGACTCCCCATGATGATCGGGTTGTTACGGTAGTAAATGCGCTCGATCGTCACGACGGGCGCGGTCTCAGCCTTGCCCGGGTAATAGCCGTGAAATTCGCCGAACGGTCCTTCGATCCTGACGTCGCCGGGATGCGCATAGCCCTCGATCACGATCTCCGATGCGGACGGAAACGGCAGATCCGTCAGCTGTCCCTTCACCACGGAAACAGGCTGCTTCAATATCGCGCCGATATAGTTGTACTCGCACATGCCGAACGGCACTTCGATGCCTGAAATCAGATAGCCGAGGGGATCGCAGCCGATCACGATCGCAACGGGGAACGGCTTGCCCGCTTTCATGTGCTTGTCATACTGGATCGCACCATGCTTGCCTGGAATCATGTCGAGGCCGACGTGGTTCCTGTCGTGAATCATCACGCGATAGGTGCCGACGTTGATCCAGTCGGAGTCGAGATCCTTCGTGACGACCATGCAGCCCGTGCCGATGTAGCGTCCACCGTCTTTCTCATGCCACAGCGGCGCGGGAAACGAGAACAGATCGACGTCGGCGCCGGACTGGACGTTGTCGAACACAGGACCGCCTGAAGCCGTCACGGGCGCGTATTCGGGCGCGTGCGCCTGCCATTGCTTCGGCTTGCCGCGCAGCGTCTCCACGAGCGCGCGATGACTCGCCTGATGTCCGACGCGCAGAATCGAGGAAAGCCGCGCCGGACTTGCGGTGCTGCACGTCAGCGCGCGGTGTCCCTTCGGATAGCCAGGAACATCGTCGAAAAGCAGCGCGGCGGGCCGCTCCTTCTTCACGTTCAGCTCGCTGATCGCGCCCAGTTCCAGGTTCCAGTCGGCGCCCGATACGTCGGTCAGTTCGCCGAGCGCGCGCGCCTCGTCTAACCATGCACGCAGATCCAGCGAATGTGTGTTCGAACTCTGTGTCACGTCGTGTGTCTCCTGTCGAGCAGAGCCTTACTCTGATTCCAGGCAAGGTGGTTGATCTCGTACTGCAACATTGAAGCAACGCGTTACGCCGTGCAAACGACCATCGTTCATGTCACGGATGAGAAGGATTCATGCGACGCGGCGAGTCAGTCGAGTTCGCCGTCACGCGCGTTCGACGGTTCGCGTCGTCCATATCCGCCCGCGTATTTGAACGTGCCTTGCGCCGTGGCGATCAGCGTTTTCGAATCGATCCATGCTTCGCCGCGTGCGAAGAAGATCGAGCGGCCCTTCCGTTCGACAAAGCCTTTGCCGATCAACGTCGTGCCCACGCCCTTGTCGAGGAAGTTCAGCGTCAACGACAGCGTGACGCCGTGGATGGGACGTTGCGGGTCGGCGCTATACAGTCCCGAGTATCCGCACGCTGCGTCGAGCAACGTGGCCACCACACCGCCCTGCAGCACGCGCTGGCGATTGAGCAACTCCGGCTGCAGGTCGAGGCAAAACTCCGCATAGCCCTCGCGCCATTCGGTACGCGTCATGCCGAGGCTGGCAAGAAACGGATTTTCCAGCACATCGATGTCCATCGTTCTTCTCCCCTTCCGCGATCAGCGGCGCCTTTGCGTATCGCTTCTTGTTGTCCTTGCACTGCCGGCGTGCGTTTCCCTCGCGCGCAGAGCTGACCATTGCCGTGCCGTTGAACATTCGATGTTCCGGGTTTGTAACAATTGATTCATGTGCGCCGATGGAGGACGCTTCGTTCGACCGGACCAAGAGTGCCCGAGCGCTTTCGGCACGCGCAAACTAACTTTTCTCATGTCCGGCATGAAAAAGTTTCATTTCCGCGAGGGTCATAACGGGTCGATCATCCGTGCATCCGCCGGCTTTCGACCTTGCCCGCCGCGTGGACTTGCATCACCGCGCAGAGCCTCGGAGCGCGTGAATGAAACCCGCTACAATCCGTTACCAGGTGACTTGCGTTGCGCTGACATCCAGATGAGACCCTACATACCCTCTCTGCAGAGCTTGCTCGCGTTCGAGGCGGCATCGCGACATCTCAGCTTCACCCGTGCAGCACAGGAACTTGAGCTGACTCAAACGGCGATCAGTCATCAGATCAAGACGCTCGAGGAACGCCTCGAGGTGAAGCTGTTCGTGCGACGCCGCAATGTCCTGACGTTGACCCCTGCGGCACGCGAGTATCTGGATTCCGTGCACGAGGCAATCAATCTGTTGTCCCTCGCGACCGCACATGCGCGCAAGAAAAAGCCGAGCACGGTCCTCACGGTCACCTGTCTGCCCACGTACGCGGTCAAATGCCTGATTCCCGCGCTGCCCGAATTCCAGCGCGCGTACCCGGACATCACAGTGCATATCGCCACCAGCTCGACGTTCAACGAGTTCGACCGCAACAGCTACGACGTCGCGATCCGTTACGGTTCCGGACGCTGGGCATCGGCGCGCTCGGACCGTCTACACGGCGAGGAGTTCTTCCCCGTGTGCTCGCCCGCCATCCTCGCAGAAGCGGGCAAGTTCGGCTCGGTCGCGGAAGGTCTCGCGCGCATGCGGCAGATTCGCACCTACTTCTATTCGATGTATCAGGACGACTGGCCGGCGTGGCTCGAAGCCGCCGTGCGCGAGCCCGTCGAGTTCGCGGGCGAGTCGGTGTTTCACCTGCAACTGACATCGCTCGCTGCGGCTATCGACGGCGTCGGCATCGCGATCGGCCGCACGCCGCTCGTCAACGGCGATCTGGCAAGCGGCAAGCTCGTCGCGCCGTTCGATGTGCGTGTGCCTTCCAATTCCGCGTATTTCGTCTCGTCACCCAACGACAAGGCACGCACGAAAAAGGTCGAACTGTTCCGCGAATGGGCGCTCGCGCGCCTCGGCGAAAACGGTGACGCCGATCGCACAGCGGCGGCACGTCGCGTCACGGCGCCCTCGGTGCCGGAGCCTTGCTGAGTTCATGTCGACGCGTGCCCGACATCCCGTAGCCGAGCCGACCTGGCGCTCCGTTACGGCTCTGATCGAACAGCACCGGCGGGAAACCCCCAACAAGCCCGCGATCGTGGATGTCGACCGTCGCGTCAGCATGACCTTCGAACAGCTTGCGAATTGCGTCGACGCAATCGCCCGGCAATTCGCGCGGCGCGGCATCGCCAAAGGCGCGCGTATCGTGCTCGCCGATTGCGAGGCCCCCGACAAACTGCTGCTGTGGCTCGGCGCATGGCGTCTTGGTGCGATCGTGTGTCCGCTCGACGTGCTCTTCGTCGGCAATGAAACGGCGCGCAAGCTGCTCGACACGATCCAGCCGAAGCTCGTCGTGATTCCCGAAGACGCGCCCGATTCGGCCGCAGCGGGTGTGAATGCATCTGTCGTCCGCTTTACTTCATGGGCGTTCGGGGATCGCATGAACGCGAACCCCGGCAGAGACGCGATTGCCCTCGCCGCGGAACCCGACGTACAACACGACGACGCACAGCCGCTGCCCGACGGCGCGACGATATCCGAGCCCAGCGATATCGCGTCGATGTGCGCCACATCGGGCACGACGGGCGTGCCGAAAATTGTCGTGTACGACCACGGGTGCTACTGGCTCAACGGACTCGACAGCATCGATCTGCTCGGCCTGAATCGCGACGACCGCATGCTCGAGTACCGTTCGTTCGACTGGTATTCGGCGCAGATACTGAGCTTCATTCCGTTCCTGCAACTGGGCTCGACGCTGTGCATCGCGCGGCGCTTCTCGCGCAGCCGCTTCGTCGACTGGATTCGCGATCATCGGATCACGGTGTGTGCTGGCGTGCCGACGGTGCTCAACATGCTGCTCGAAGCGCCGCTCGACGTGCCCGCCGGCACGTTCGCATCGTTGCGCGCCATGACATGCAGCACGGCGCCGCTCTCGCCCGTTCAATGGCGGCGATTCGAACAGCTGTACGGCATCCGCATCCTGAATCTGTATGGATCGTCGGAAGCGGGATGGATGTGCGGCAACCGCCTGCATCGCCGCAAGGTAGGCACGGTCGGCTACCCGGCGGCGCACATCACATTCGATATCGTCGACCCTGAAGGCGTGTCGTGCGCCCCCGATGTCGAAGGCCAGGTCGTGGTCGACGGCGCAAAGCTCGCGCTGGGCATGCTGCAACAGGACGGCTCGCTGCTGCCTATACGCGGCACGCCGCTGTTCACGCGCGATATCGCCGCGCGCGACGCACAAGGCTTCGTGCGGATGGCGGCACGCATGGACGATCTCATCATTCGCGGCGGCGTCAAGATCGTTCCGCAGGAAATCGAAGAGGTGATGCGCTCGCATCCGCAGATTCAGGACGTCGCGGCATTGGGCGTGCCGGACCCGCTGTACGGACAGGAAACCGTGTGCTTCGTGGTCCCGCAGCCGGGCACCGCGCCGGACACCGAAGCGTTGCTCGCGCATTGCCGTGAGCACCTCGCGCGCGAAAAGGTGCCCAAGGATATCTTCTCGATCCAGTCGCTGCCGCGCAGCGCTCGCGGCAAGATCTTGCGCGATGCGTTGCGTCAGCAGTGGTGGCAGATCGTCAATTCGCGGCGCAACATGTCCGAACGGCAGTGCGAGTAGACGCGCTCCGCCTTTTCGCAATTCACGCGGCCAGCGCCGCCGTGCACACCGCACCCGGTTCCTGCTCGCGCTTTCCCTGTGCCACCTCCAGCGCGTGCGGCAGTCTCACGCCATTCTTCGCGGCCGTCATTTCCGCGGCAATCGACACTGCGATTTCCGGCGGTGTCCTGCTGCCGATATAGATGCCCGCGGGTCCATGAAGCCGCACGAGCTGCGCGTCGCTCAGATCGAAGAGCCTCAGCCGTTCGCGCCGCGCGTCGCTGTTGCGGCGCGAGCCGATGGCCGCCACATAGAACGCGTCGGTCTGCAGCGCATCGATCAGCGCGAGATCGTCGAGCTTCGGGTCGTGGGTCAACGCAACGACGGCGCTGTGCCCGTCGAGGCGCATGTCCAGCACCGTATCGTCGGGCATCGCCCGCACGACGCGCACGCCCGGCACCGCCCATGCGTCGGCGTATTCCTCGCGCGGATCGCAAACGGTCACCTGATAACCGAGACCGCTCGCGATGACGGCCAGGAAGCGCGACAGATCGCCCGCACCGATGATCAGCAGCCGATAGCGCGGACCATGCACGCTCACCAGCGTCTTGCCGTCGAAGCGCAACTGCTCGTCAGGCGATGCTCCCCGCAGCCGCGTGCGGCCGGTTGCCAGATCCAGTTCGCGCGCAATCAGATTGCCGTCCGCGATCTGATCGAGCAGTTCCATCATTGCCGTCAGCGATGCATCGCCAGCCAGCGGTTCGAGCACGAGTTGCATCGTGCCGCCGCATGGCAGACCAAAACGGCGGGCTTCCTCGGCGCTGACGCCGTAGGTCGCGACTTCGGGCCGCTCGCCCGCAACAAGTTGCGCGCGGGCTCGCGCCATCAGATCGTCTTCGATACAGCCGCCGGAGACCGAGCCGCTCACCACGCCGTCGTCGCGCATGGCGAGCAGCGCGCCGACGGGGCGCGGGCTCGAACCCCATGTGCGCGTCACCGTCACCAGCACGACATGGCGTCCCGCCTTGAGCCAGTCGACGGCGTGATGCAGCACGTTCACGTCGATGCTGTCCATCGTCTCCTCCTGAAGCCGCGAGCTCAGGCGGCGCGGTACGCCACCATCTGCAACTCGACGAGAAAGCCATGATGCAGTTCCGGAACGGGTACGACCGCGCGCGCGGGCTTGTGCGCGCCGAAGTGCTCCGCGTACAGGCGGTTGAATTCCGGCCAGTTCTTCACGTCGACGATATACGCGGTGCACTGCACGACATCCGTCAGTTCGCAGCCTGCTTCCGCGAGCACGTTGGTACAGTGTGCGAGCGTCGCGCGCACCTGGCGTTCGAAGTTGTCGGCGCCGTCTGTGGCGACACCGGGCCCGGGAAGCATGCCCGAGACGAATGTGAATCCGCCTGCCTGCACGGCCTGCGAGTAATGACCACCGGGGGACGGCGCCTTCGCGGTGAAGATGAAGTTCATGGTTAGACCTGTTCGGGTAAGGGTTTGCCGCGCGTTTCCGGCAGCCACGGCACGAGCACGAGACCGCCGAGATAGATGAAGCCGACCGTGACGGCCGCATGACCATATCCGCCGAAGCGGGCGATCAGCGTGCCGGCGACGAGCGGCCCCGTCCACGCGAGAAAACGCGGGACGTTGAAGCACAGTGCGATGGCAGTTCCGCGCACGCGCGTGGGATAGAGTTCGGGTAGCCACGTCGGCATCCACGTGTACTGGCCGAGACTGAAGAAGCCCGACACGCACGCGACCGCGAGCAGCAACGCGACATCGTGAGTCCACATGAAAAGCACGGGTGTAATGATGAAGGCCGCCGCGAAAAACAGAGCGGTGACGCGCTTGCGGCCGTAGGCATCGGCGAGAAAGCCGAGGCCGATATAACCGGCGATCGCGCCGACGTTGTAGGCCATCCCCGCGAAGCTCGCCCATTGCGCTGCATGCAGGCCGGCGCGCGCCGCGACAGCGCCGATATACGGCGGCACCCACGTCGAGATGCCCCACCAGCCCAGCGTCGTGCTGAGCGACATCAGTATCGCGATCCACGTGCGGCGGCGTAGCTTTGGATCGGCGAGCAGTTCGGTCAGCGTGAAGCGGGCGAGCGCCTGTTCACCGTCGTCGAGCACCGCGCCCGCCTTCTTGCGCTCGAGCGTCGCCTTGCGCCGCGCGTTCACGCGCTGCCATTGCTCCGATTCGGGGATGCCTGCGCGCATCCACAACGTCGCGAGCCCAGGCAGCACGCCGATCACATACATATAGCGCCACGCGTGCTCGCCCATTCCGCTTACGAAGAGCCAGATAAGCGACGCGACGAAGAAGCCCGTGCCGAGCCCGCATTGCATGAGCCCCGCGCCTTTGCCGCGATGACGGTCGGGCCAGATTTCGGCTGTCATTGCCGTGCCCGTTGCCCACTCCGAACCCATCGCGAGACCGACGACGAAGCGCAGCGCCGCGAACGACGCCCAGTCCCACGACAACGCGCTCAGTCCTGTCGTGAGCGAGTACGCCAGTATGGCGAGCATCATCATCCGCTTGCGGCCGACATAGTCGGTCAATATGCCGCCGACCAGACCGCCTAAGCCCCAGCCCAGCAGCGTCAGCGCGATCACGAGCCCTGCGTAGAACGGAATCTGCGCATGCGCCGACGGCTCCAGCAATTGCCCGAGCGCGACGCCCACGGTGAGAACGAGCGCATAGGTCTCGTAGCCGTCGAAGAACCAGCCGAGATTGGATGCGGCGAGCGCGCTCCACTGCTTGCGGCTGATCGCGCGATACCACACGACGTCCGCATCGGCGTCGCGTGACTGCACGCGCATGCCGGACCTCTCCTCCAGAGGTTGCTGCATCGACTGTCTCCTTGTTGTCGCACGTTCTTTTTCCGACGCACGTGCCGCCTGGAATTTACGCGGGCACAGCGCCCTCCGACCTGCGCATCCTCGCAGCGAGCTTCACAGCCTCGATGATCTCGGGGTACGCGGCGCAACGGCAGAGGTTACCCGACAGGAAATGCCTGATTTCGGCTTCCGTCGGATCGGGGTTGCGGTCGAGCAACTGGCGGCTCATCAGGATGAAGCCCGATGTGCAGAAGCCGCACTGGAACGCGCCGCATTCAATGAAGGCCCGCTGCACGACGTCGAGTTCGCCGCTCGCGTCGAGATGTTCGACCGTGGTGACTTCGCCGCCGTCGGCCATCGCCGCGAGGTACAGGCAGCCCGACACGCTCTCGCCATTGACGATCACCGTGCAGCAGCCGCACAGGCCCTGTCCGCAGCTTTCGCGTGCGCCGTAGAGCGCGAACTGCTGGCGCAGCACTTCGAGGATCGTATGATGCGGCTCGATCTCGGCGCTCACGTGTTCGCCGTTCAGCGTGAAATGAATCGTGATGGAAGTGGCGCTCATGGATCTATTCCTCGGATAACGGTTCATTGCGCGCGGCGCACAGTGCACGGTAGACACTCTCGGGCGTCAACGGCAGCGACTTGAGTCGCACGCCGACAGCATCTTCGATTGCATCGGCAATCGCCGACGCGACGCCGAACGTCGCACTTTCGCCAACGCCCTTTGCGCCGAACGGTCCGTTGCTCTGCACGGAGTCCACCGTTTCGCGGCCGATCGCGGACGGAATGTCGTGGATACCCGGAATCTTGTACTCGGCAAACGACGCATTGCGCAATTGCCCGACTTCGTCGAACTCCATCCGCTCGAACAGCGTGATGCCGAGCTGCATGATCGCCGCGCCGGAAATCTGCGTATCGACGACCTTCGGATTGATCGGCGTGCCGCAATCCACGACGTTCTCGAAGCGCAGCAGCCTGAAGTGGCCCGTCTCCGTATCCACTTCGACTTCGACACCGCAGCCGCCCACCATCCAGTTCGGCGTGATGTTTTCCGACTGCCCGGTCTCGTGCTCGGGCGACTTGTAACTGGGAATGAAACTGCCGATGCCGACGATATTGCCCGCCTGCATGCCGTACTTGCGGCGCAGCAGTTCGCTCGCGCGGATCGCGGGCACAGGCGGCACGCCCAGCTCGTTCGCGAGCTCCAGTAGCTTGCGGTTCGCGTCCTCGGCAGCGAGACGCACGGCGTGGCCCATATGAAACGTGGAGCGCGAGCCGAGCGTCGCCATGTCATAAGGCGTCACGTCCGTGTCGGGGCGCATCACCTTGATGCGCTCCGCGGGAATGCCGAGCACGTCGCCCGCCATCAGCGCGATCGCGGTCTCCGACGCCTGGCCCATGTCGACCGTGCTCGAATACACCGTGCAACTGCCGTCGCCCGCAATGCTCACCATCGCGACGGAAGTGGTCGGCGCGACCAGCGCCTTGAAGCCAATGCCGATGCCGCGTCCACGCCGCAGGGTGCCCGTGCCTCGCTCGAACGGCGCTGTCCAGTTCATTCGCTGCGCGACGCGTTCGAGCACGAGGTCGATCGCGGCGTCGTGCATAGGCGTGCCTGTCGCGTGCGGACGGCCTTCGCGCAAAATATTGCGCCTGCGGAATTCGAGCGGATCGATGCTCAGCGCGCGGGAGATCATGTCCGCATGACTCTCGTACGCCCACACCATTTGCGGAATGCCGAAGCCGCGAAATGCGCCAGCGGGCGGGAGATTCGTGTAGACCTGATACGAATCGATCCACACGTTCTCGATATCGTACGGACCTGAAGCGGTGAAGCCGGATTTCTGCGTGACGCGCGGCCCGATATCCGCATAGGCGCCGCCGTTCCACCACACTTCGCACTTGCGCGCGGTGATGCGGCCTTCTTCGTTCACGGCCGTCTTCATGCGGAACGTGGTGGCGTGCTTGGTGATCGTGAAGAACTGCTCTTCCATCGTCAGCGACACTTTTACCGCGCGCCGCGACAGCAACGCGAGCGCGACGACGAGCGCTTCGAGCTTGATGTAAAGCTTCGCGCCGAATCCGCCGCCGAGCAATGCCGACTTCACCCGCACTCGGTTTTCGTCCCAGCCGAGCAGGCGCGCAATCTCGATGCGCACGAACGATGGACTCTGCGACGCCGTGTGCACCGTCAACGTT
Source organism: Paraburkholderia diazotrophica (assembly GCF_900108945.1). Taxonomy (GTDB): domain Bacteria; phylum Pseudomonadota; class Gammaproteobacteria; order Burkholderiales; family Burkholderiaceae; genus Paraburkholderia; species Paraburkholderia diazotrophica. Next base: position 91,375 of record NZ_FNYE01000020.1, read on the forward strand.
CCCGAGCCGAGGTCGGGCTCCGCTAGCGACACCATCGGTTCGAGCGGCGTGTGCATGACCTGCTGCGTCGTGAAGGTGTCCTCGAACACATGTGCCGCATTTTCGAAGGCGGCATCGACGTCGCCGCGCCGCAACTGGAAGTCGAGCGCGACATTGGTGCCCTTGCGTCCCGCCAGATGCTTGAGGTCGGGAAACGTACCCGCCGGGCGCAGAAATTCGTGCACGAGGATGTCCGATTGCGCGGCCTCGACTTCGTTGAACACGGCGGGCAGTTCTTCATACTCTGCGATGATCAGATGCGTCGCTTCTTCGGCGACGTGCGGATCGGCAGCGAGCACGACGGCCACCGGCTCGCCGATATAGCGCACTTTCTCCAGCGCGAGAATCGGCTGATCGTGAAAAGCCGGCCCGAAATACGGCTCGGGAATCACCGTCCTGACATCCTCACCCGTATAGACGGCGAACACGCCTTCCAGCTCGCGCGCGGCGCTCGCGTCGATGCTGATGATCCTGCCGTGCGCCACCGTGCTGCGAAAGATCTTGCCGTACAGCATGCGTGGCAGCACGAGGTTGTGGATGTACTCCGCGCGGCCCGTCACCTTCGAGCGCGCTTCCAGCCGGTTCAATGCGCGGCCCACCTGTTTTTGTGCTGGCTGTTCTTCCAGCGTCGTTTCGATTTTCATCAGGCATGACCCTCGAATGGGGCGGCGCGTCCATCAGCGGCAGCGATCGCCGTGCGTACCGCGCGGCCCAGATAGACCTTCAGCAGTTGTTTCTTGTAGCTCGCCGAGCCGTGAGGGTCGCCGACGATATCGAGCTGCGCCGCACCGGCTTCGCCCGCGTCGCGCAGGAGTGCTGTATCGTCGGGCGAGGCGCCGCGCAGCAGCGCTTCGGCTTGCGTAAGCCGAGTCGGACGATCCGTGGCCGCGCCGACGATCACGCTCGCGCTGCCGATCTGCGGACCTTTCATATCCAGCACGACAGCGACACCTAGCGCGGGCCAGTCGTGCGCCGCGCGCGTCGTGACCTTCATGTAGGCGGCAGGACGTCCTGCTTGCGGCGGCACGATTACTTCGGAGATCAGTTCGTCGCGGTCCAGCACCGTTTCGTAATAGCCTGTGCAAAGTTCTTCGACGGGCACTGTCCGCTCGCCCCTCGGCCCGGTGATCGTCACGCTTGCGCCGAGCGACGTGAGCACGGGCGGCATGTCCATGTGCGGATCGGCATGGCCGAGGTTGCCGCCGATCGTCGCGACGTTGCGTACGCGCACGTTCGACAGCGTGCGCAACGTGCGCGACAGCAGCGGCCAGCCTTTCTTCACGAGCGGCGAATGTTCGAGTGTCGCGAGACGCGTAAGCCCGCCGATATGCAGCTCTCCGCTTGCGCCGACGCGAATCTGCGCATACTGCGGCTCGACATCGCACAGGCTGACGAGGCGCGTCGGCCGCAGCACACCCGCCTTCATCATCAACATCACCGCCGTGCCGCCGCCCATCGGGCGAATATCCGGATCTTCCGGATCGAGCAGCGCAATCGCCTCTTCGAGCGACCGTGGCCTGGCGAGCTCAAACGGAATCATCTGATGCACTCCTTGTTTCTGAATGGGCCTAACGCGCGCAACCCGCGCGATCGAGCAGCGCATGCAGCTCGCGGGCCACGATATCCGGGGTCTCCAGCGGCGTGAGGTGCCGCGCTTTCGGAATCTCCACGAACGTCGAAGCGGCGATGCCTTCGTGCAGTGCGCGCGCCATCGCGGGCGTCGCCGCGTAGTCTTCTTCGCCGACGATCACGCAGCTCGGCACCTTCACTTGACGCATCAGCGCGCGTCCGTCGAACGAGCCGAGCATGCGGCCCGTCGCCGCAAACGGCGCGACCTCGTTGCGCAGGAACGTATCGACGCAACGCTGCACGACGTCGGGATGTTCGGCGCGAAACGCATCGCTGAACCAGCGCGTCGTCTGGAATTCGACGAGCGGCGCGAGGCCGCCCGCTTCAGCCTTCTCAGCGCGGGCGTTCCAGTCTTGCGGCGCGGTCTCGCCGTACCACGCGGTCGTATCGATCAGACCCGCGGCGATCGCATCGGGAAAGGTTGCGGCGAACTCGAGTGCAACGCAGCCGCCCATCGACGCGCCCGCGATCAGCACATTGCGAAAGTCCGTCGCGCGCACCACGTCGTACACGTCCTGCGCAAACAGCGACACCGTGTAGGGTCCGGCCGGCTTGTCCGATGCACCGTGGCCGCGCGCATCGATTGCAAGAACGGAAGCGCGCGGCATCAGCCGCTCGACGACGGGAGTCCAGAAGTGACGGTCCATCGCGAGCGAATGCAAGAGAACGACGCGTACTGCGTTCTCTTTTCCGCCGTAGAGGTTGTAGCCGATGCGCGTGCCGTCTCGCGCGGTGACGTGGGACGAAACGACATCGGGACTGCCCGGTTGATTCATTGCGTGCTCCGCTGGCTATCAGGTTCTATCCAATGAGGTGCTATCGAATGCTGTCGGAAATGGATTCGAGCTCGGCTCTCCGAGTCCGCAGACGGATATTGCTGGCTAGCCGGTGGTGCGGCAAACGACGATCTTTCATGCAACGCATGAAAACTATTCATTGGCCGCGAACGGGCGTTCTACGCCATGCGCAACGTTGCGCGCGCATCCGGCGTGTGCGATGGCGGATGAATTTCTCTCATATGCGGCATGAACAATTAGCGTTTGCCCGTCGCCTGGCTCGCCTTCAATCTTGCTGCCAGAGCGTGCCGTTCCGTGTGCACGCGCCGCGCCTGCCTGCGCCGCCGCTTCCCGCTCGCACGCGCTGCCGCGACACGCGAGGCCTCTCGCCGAACCTGCGGTCCGTTTCCAGCCGCTCAACCAGAAAGGTCGAATGCCGTGAACTTCACCAGGAAAATGCTGAACTCGCAGTGGGTCCGTCCGCTGCTGCTGATCGTAGCGATGCTCGTCGCGTGGGATCTCGTGATCCGCATCTTCAAGATTCCGCCTTACCTCGTACCGACACCCGAAGCGATCATGCGTCAGATCGCCGTGCAATGGTCGATGCTGCTTCAGGAGTCGCTGCCGACGCTCTACGCGACGCTCGGTGGCTTTGCGCTGTCGGTGCTGATCGGTGTGCCGATTGCGATGCTGGTTGCCGCGTCGCCGCTGATCGAAAGCTATCTGTATCCACTCGTCGTGTTCTCGCAGAGCATTCCGAAAGTCGCGATCGCGCCGCTCTTCGTGGTCTGGTTCGGCTTCGGACTCTTTCCGCGCGTGCTGGTCGCGTTCCTGCTCGGCTTCTTTCCCGTCGTCGTATCGACGGTGATGGGCTTCAAGTCAGTAGAAAAAGACCTGATCGATCTCGCGAAGTCGATGGGCAGTTCACCGCTGAAGACGTTCGTCAAGATCAGCCTGCCGCACGCGTTGCCGTCGATCTTCTCCAGCATGAAGGTGTCGATCACGCTGGCCGTGGTGGGCGCCGTGGTCGGCGAGTTCGTCGGTGCGAACTCGGGACTTGGCTTCGTTTTGCAGCGTGCCAACGGCAACTTCGACCAGCCGCTGATCTTCTCCGCGCTCGTGGTGCTGTCGGTAATCGGCGCGCTGCTTTTCGTCGTGATCGACATGCTGGAACGCATTGCGATTCCGTGGCATGCATCGCACCGCGCACGCGCACTCGGTCGCGCGTGACGTGCGCGATGATGCGCCGCGCGCATCGACTACCCAATTAAAACCACGCAGGGGACGACATGAAGTCCAGAAGGTTATCGCGCCTGGCGGCCGCGCTGAGTATCGCTGCCATCTGTTGTTGTGGCAGCACAGCGAGCCATGCAAAAGATTCGCTGACGATGATGCTCAACTACACGGTCAACGGCGCCGTGGCACCGTTCTATCTCGGCAAGGCGAAAGGCTATTACGACGCCGAGGGAATCGATCTGAAGCTGATGGAAGGACACGGTTCGGGGCCGACCGTGCAGGCTGTCGCGACGCATAACGTCGACATTGGCTACGCCGATTTCAGCACGATGGTGAAGGTCGCCGCGATGGGCGCACCCGTCAAGGCGATCGGCGTGCTGATGCAGGAGAATCCGACCTCCGTGGTCGGTCTTGCAGAGAAGAACATCAAGACGCCGCAGGACATCAAGGGCAAAACCGTGGCCGTCGCGCCGGGCGATGCATCGTCGCAGCTATGGACGATGTTCATGAACAAGGTCGGTCTCAAGGATTCGGACTTCAAGACCATCACCGGCAATCCGCAGACAACCATCAACGCCGTCATCACCGGCCAGGCCGATCTGCTCGTCGGCTTCGCGACCATTCCGCTGATCTCCGTCGAGCAGGCCACGAAGAAGCCCGCGCGCGCGATTCTGTTCGCCGACTACAAGGTCAACGTCGCGACGCTGAGCATCATCGCGCGCGACGACATGATCAAGGACAACGCCGACCTGCTCAAACGCTTCATGCGCGCGACCGCAAAGGCCGTGAACGAGAGCGAGAAAGATCCGGCCGCCGCCGTCGACGCGTTGCTGAAGACGCTGCCTGCAGCCGGCTCGCGCGACACGATGATCCGCACGCTCAAGGCGACGATACCGTTCTATCGCACGCCTGAAACCGGGCAGGCGCCCATTTTCCATGTCAGCACGAAGAACATCGACGATTCCGTTGCCGCGATCGTGCAATACAGCAAGCTCGATCCGTCGGCGAATGTGCCCGCAAAGTACTACACGAGCGCATTCGTGCCCTGAGCAGCGCTTGAAACACCGCGCCCTTCTCTATCCGTTCATCTGAATCCGGCACCGCTATGACCACTGTACTGAAGCTTGATGAAAAGCACTACCGATCGCCCGCTCACGCGCCGTCGAAACCGCTGATCGAGTTGCGCGGCGTAACCAAGAGCTACCGCAGCGCCCAAGGCATGATGCAGGCGCTCAGGCCACTCGATTTCGACATCCGCGAGCAGGAATTCGTGGCGATCGTTGGACCGTCCGGATGCGGCAAGAGCACCTTACTGAAGATGGTCGCGGGGCTCGAAGGGATTTCGTCCGGAACGATGATGCTGTCGGGACAGCCGATTCGCGGGCCGCAGAAGAACGTCGGCATTGTGTTTCAGAGCGCCGTGCTGCTCGCATGGCGCAATGTGCTCGACAACATCCTTCTGCAAGCCGAAATGCGCCATATGCCGAAACGCGAAGCACGCGAGAAGGCGATGAACCTGATCGGCATGGCGGGGCTGACGGGATTCGAGGAGAAGTACCCGTGGCAACTTTCGGGCGGCATGCAGCAGCGGGTTTCGATCTGCCGCGCGCTGCTGCATGACCCCTCGGTGCTGTTGATGGACGAGCCATTCGGCGCGCTCGATGCGATGACGCGCGAAAACATGAACATGGAATTGCAGCGTATCTGGCTCGAATCGAAGAAGACCGTGCTGCTGATCACGCATAGCATTCCCGAAGCGGTGTTTCTGTCGGATCGGGTGCTCGTGATGTCGGAGCGGCCCGGCTCGATCGCGGCCATCTACGATATCGATCTGCCTCGTCCGAGGCCGCTGGAGGTGATGGCGACGCCGGCCTTCCTTCACTACACGAAGACGATTCGTGCACACTTCAATGCTCAAGGGTCGCTGGACGATCATTGATATCCTGCCGTCGTCTGCAACGCCTTCAGTTTTTCAGGTCGGCTGGCATCCGCGAAACATCCTCGCCAATGCGGATGCCAGCATCAGGACGCAAAACACCCACACAAACAGTCAGGCGCGTCGCAGAGCGGATAAAACCGCTCCGACGCGCCTGCGCACGACTAGAACCAGTGGTTGATGCCGAACGATACGCCCGTCTGCTTCTCGTGCTGCGACGGACTGAGCGTCGCATTCGTCACGTATACGCCCGTGAAATGCGTATAGTCGATATCCGCATACAGCTCAGTCCGTTTCGACAGCAGATAAGTGATCCCGAGGATCGCGACATCCTTGCGGCCATCGACGCCGTTCGTCTTGTTCTTGTTGTCGTAATACGCCGCCGTGACGTTGAAGAAGGGCGACATCTGATACCGCACGCCGCCCCACAGATACTGATTGCGTGTCATGCTGTGCACGTTGGCCGGCACGTCCTGCAGATTGAGGGAATACCCCGCCATCACGTCGACCGGGCCCACTGTCACCGTGCCGCCTGCCGTGTACTGGTCGTTGCCGAAGTACTGGCTCGACGTCGCCGATAGCGGATTGGATTTATGCGTGTAGCCTGCGCCCAGCTTGATCAGCTTCGTGCGATAGTTCAGGCCGCCCGCCAGCGTCGAGCCATGCGCGGCGTTCCCAGGCACACCCCCGAGCGCGTACTCGCCGCGAATCACCCACGGGCCGAAGATGCCGCGATAGTTGATGTCGTTGTCGTCGCGTCCCGTGTTGCCGCCCGAAACCGCCGTCGATTCGGTGATGCTCAGGTAATGGAAGTCGAACGGCTCGAAGTCCTTGATCAGAAAGTGCTGCAGCGTGAACTGACGGCCCATGTCGACCTGTCCGAACGGACCGCCGAATCCCACCGTCGACGTCCGCTGGAAAAGCTGGTTGTTCGTGTTGTTGTTCGCACCCGTCGAGAGCACATAGCCCGCTTCGAGATTGAAGCGCACGTAGTAGCCGCCGCCGATGTCCTCCTTCCCCTCGAAGCCCCAGCGGTTCGAGTTATAGACGCCGTTCGAAGCCATCGACAGCGCCGCGCCGCCCGCTTTGGTTCCGTTCACGAGATTGCGCAAACCGCCGTCGAGAGAACCGTACAACGTGACGCTGCTCTGGGCATGAACCGCGCCGCCCGAAAGGCCTAGCAAGGTCAACGCCGTCAGCGAACGCCTGAGGCTGCTCACGCGCGCTATGGAAACTGTTCCTTCTTTTTCGTGCATATCTCCTCCATCAATGTCGTTTTATTCATGTGGGAGAACGTGCGGGACCGGACGCTTCCCGCGTCGTCTACCGTGGATGTGCGAGAGCGTCCCACTTGAACCGCGGTCCAGCGTTCTGCCGCTTGCAGACGGCAAACCGTGAACCATCGCGTGAGACGCTCCGTTGCTGCTGTGGTGTGGCCGCTTTCGACGGCCGCTTACATGTCCTTCTTCTCCGCGAAGTACCAGTCCGAGTCCTTGTTGATCCATTCGGGACCGACACGCTGACGCGTCTGCTCCTCACCCGTCTTGAAGTACTCGCTGTTCACCGCGCGTTGCGCCATCGCTTCGTTGCGCTCGTCCCAGTCGCCCATCGAGACGCCGTACCACGGCCATTCGGGACGCAGCGCCGGCAAGCCGAGCTCTTCCCAGATGACCTTGGCGTTCTCCATGTAGGGCCTCGTCGGCAACGACAGCGGCGGCAGTTTTTCCTTGCGCGTCGCGTTCATCAGGATCACGCCGTCCACTGCGTCGTCGCCGCGCTGCGCACCCGACGTTCGCGGACCATGCCCCGTGTCGCGGCCGTGCAGGATCTGCACGTCCTTGATTGCATTCATCCGGTAGCTCATCGACCAGAAGATGGCGTCGCTGTTCTCGGGGTTGATGTCGTTGCTGACGGCGACGACGAGCTTGCCGACGGCCGGCTGCAGCGATGCGGCGCCCATCAGTGCGCGCCAGATCTCCGTTTCGGTCGCCTTCTCGCTGAATACGACGATCACGAGCTTGCGCAGATTCGTGAGCGGTTCGTGCATCACGACCTTCTCAACGCTCGCGATACGCAGCGAGTTCCTCAGGTGATCGAGGAACAGCGGCTCGAATGCCACCTTCTTGACCAGCGAGCTTTCGCTCGGCGTGACCTGGCTGATGATCGACACAAGATGGGCATTCTTGCGGCGCGTGATCGCCGTGACGTTCATATACGGGTTGAATTCCTGAAGGTTCACATGCCCGTGCGACTCGCCGAACGGACCTTCCGGTTCTAGCGTATCCGTCGGCACGAAGCCTTCGATGACGATCTCAGCGTCGGCGGGCACGAGCAGATCGTTCGTCTTGCACTTCACGACGCGCAGCGGCTCGCCCAGAATCGCACCCGCAACGCCGAGCTCGTCCACATCGATAGGCAGTTTCTGCACCGAACAGAACGACACGGCAGGATGCCCGCCGATCACGAGCGCGGCGGGCATCGGTTTGCCCATCGCCTTGTACTTGAGCCAATGCTGATAGATGCCCTGGCCCATTTCGATAGAAGGGTTGCAGCCGACCCGACGCTTGCCCTTGATCTGCCCGCGATATGTGCCCATGTTCTGAATGCCGTTTTCCGGGTCGACCGAGATGTACTGTGAACAGGTCGTATACGGCGCATTGTCGAAACCCGGCGTGGAAATGGGAATCGGCAAGTGTTCGAGCCCTTGTCCATCGACATCGAGATCGTCGCCGATGAAGCACACCTCCTGGCACGGCGCTTCGTCGACGACGACGGGCGCGATCGGATTGCCCTTCGCCTGCTGCCACTTTTTGCCGATCGCGTCGACGGACACGCCCATGCCGATCGAGTACACCTCCCGGTTGATCGACAGCGCGCCCACGACGACGGGCAGCTCATACCGGCGTCCCTTGCTGTCGACGACGTTATGGAATACGAACGCCTTGCGATCCGATTCGGGAATGCCGCCGCGCAACTGCCAACGCACGAGCGGATGAAGCTCGGTGTCCTTGTTGATCTCGCGATGTACGTGGACGACGAGGCCTTTTTCTTCCAAGGCCTGCAAATGTGTCTGGAAGGAAGGGAAGTTTTTCATGGTTGTCCGGTGAATGATCAAAGGGAATGCATCGCAAACCGGCCAGCCTCACGGATTCGCCTGTCGGATTGCATTGGTGTGAGTCGAGCCACGTCGCTTCGATATGACGTGTCCGGGCAGCACGGCGGCAGACAGATGCTGCTGTTCGGCAGACGTTGCTCGTCGAGTCTCGCGGCCTGACATGCGTGACTGTGAGCGCAGACTGAGCCAGAACGCCCTCCCTCGCAAACGGTGATTTCTCATGTGCGTCATGAACGGATTTCATCCGCGGCACGGCGTGGCGTCGCGCGCCACATCCGCGTGCAGACGATGAAAAGACTTCATGCCACGCATGAACAGATTTCGTTTGAAGCGTCCCGCCTGCGTCATGCAACCTTCACGTAGCCGTATGCCATCTGAGGTGCGTAAGGATTCTTCATGCGGACGCGTGATATCCGATTCATCGCGACGCGAAGCAATGCATCGCGGGCACTTCGGTTCAACGAGAGACGATGGACATGGAACGACGCAAACGTATCGTGGTGGGAATCAGCGGCGCCTCGGGCGTCATCTATGGCGTGCGGCTACTCGAGATGCTGCGCGAGCTGAACGTCGAATCGCATCTCGTCATGAGCCGCTCAGCGCAGATGACACTCGCGTACGAGACGGATTTGCGCACGGCCGACGTACAGGCGCTCGCTCACGAGCACTATCCGAATGCCGATATCGGCGCCGCCATTTCGAGCGGTTCGTTTCGTGTGGACGGCATGATCGTCGCGCCTTGCTCGATGAAGACGCTTGCGGAGATCGCGACGGGCAACACAGGCTCTTTGTTGTCGCGCGCCGCGGACGTCATGCTGAAGGAGCGTAAGCGGGTCGTTCTGATGGCGCGCGAAACACCGCTGCATCTCGGACATTTGCGCAATATGACGTCCGTAACGGAAGCAGGCGCGATTATCTATCCGCCCGTGCCCGCGTTTTACGCACGGCCGGACAGTCTCGAATCCATGATCGATCACACGCTCGGGCGCGTGCTCGATCTGTTCGACATCGACACGGGCACCGTCAAGCGCTGGACGGGCGATTTCAGCCATCGGCTCGTCAGCGTAGCGAACGGATGACGGGTTGGCGCGCGGACTCGGGCTGCGCGGCGATCCGATATTTGGGTCACGCAGGCGTCATCCCATCAGCAAGCTTGTCTTCTCCTTTTTTTCCCACTGTTTGACTTGGACTCCGGGATTCAGCAGCTTGCTGAGCGCCTGTCCCTTCGGCGTCGTCCAATCCACCGCCAATCCGGAGACGACCTGCGGCGTCGACGTGATGACGGCACCGGCCTGCTCCAATCGGCGCAGGGCGGCGTCGTTGCCAAGCTTGGTAGACGAAGCCGAAGCATCGGTCACTACCTGGACCTCGTAGCCTTCGTCGAGCAGCTGCAGAACCGGGAACACCACGCAGATCTCGGTAGAGATCCCTGCTACGAACACCTTCTCGCGGCCGGTTGCCTTGACTGCATTGTTGAAGTTCGGGTCATGCATGGCGTTTACGATGCCAGCGCGCTTGACCCGATTGGCGAACGCCTCCGGCGCTGCTTCTTCCAGTTCAGTGAGCAACGGCCCCTGGGCGCGTTCCTCCATACTGGAGGTGAATACCAGCGGAAGTCCGGTAGCCGTGGCGACCTTCGCCAGCAGCACGGCGTTCTTTTTTATTTCCTCGACATCGTGCGAGCGCGTCCAGGACATCGTGCCAATCTGGTGGTCGATCAGCAGCAACGCGGCGTTTTCAGGCGTGAATACGTTCTTGTGCATGGTTTGATCCTTTCCCGAAACTGGCGCGTCACGACTTCGCTTGCGCGCCATCCTGTTCTTCTAGCCAAGCGTCCAAGGTCAGCAGATCGGGATGCCTTACCTTCAGCGCAGGAATATCGGCCGTATAGCCGGCTTCGCCGAACCACTCGAACATCCTGCGAATGTCATAGGGAAGCGGCCGCAATAGCAGTCGGGGAACGGGAAATGGAAGTCCGGCCGTCCAGCCGTGGCGTTTGAAAGCCGCGACGATCTCTGAATGGGTCAATTCGTCGCCCGCGATTTCCTCGGCCTTGCCGATGAACACTTCGGGGTGAGTGAAAGCGTGCGCCACCCATTTGCCAATGTCGGCCGTGGCAATCATTTGCACCGGCTTGCTCGCAGAGACATAACTACGCAGCAGGGCCAGCAGCACCACGCGCAGGGACGACTTTATGAAGTTCTCCATAAAGAAGACGGGACGAACGATGCTAGTGGGCAGGTCAAGGTGAAGAATGTGCTCCTCGACACGCCATTTGCTGTCGAAATGCGGCACGCCCGAACGCCGGTCGGCACCGCCGACGGACGAGTAGATGAAGTGCGTAACTTCGGCAGCTCGTGCCGCATCAGCCACGGCGATGCCGCGCCGGCTTTCGACCTCGCCCCCTTGGTCGGTTCCCTGCACGGAAAACACGCCATACGCACCAGCGAAGGCGGCTCGCAACGAAGCGGGGTTGTCCATGTCTGCGGCGACGACTTCCATGCCGCTGGCAGCCAGTCGGCGTGCTGTATCAGAGTCGGGATTGCGTGACAGGGCACGAACCTTCCAGCGGCCATCGGCGATGAGTGAGCGGGCTACCGCGCCGCCCTGCTGTCCTGTTGCCCCCAGCACGACGATTGTTCTCAAGTTCATAGCATGCAATACAAATGTCTTGATAGTATGAATATCGACTGCTCCATGAAATTGAACAAGTAGGATGAAAAACAATACCGGTATGGAATCCCATACCAATCCCCCAAGGGTGCAGCGCTGCGCGCCGACGAAAGCAGAACTGGACGAATTTCGCCAAGCCATCGGTACAATCATCGGCAAATGGAAGGTTGAAATACTGTGGGTGTTACTGGACGGGCCGCTACGGTTCGGCCAGATACGCAAGGCGCTGCCAGGTATCACCCAGCACATGCTTACGGCGCAACTCCGTGCGCTTGAAGCGGATAGGCTGGTCAGCCGGACTTCCTATGCGGAGATTCCGCCTAGAGTGGAATATGCGCTGACAGATCATGCCCGTGCGCTGAAACCGATTTTCCTGGCGCTGACAGAATGGGCGCGCCTGTTACGCAACAAGCCAGGGGATTAAAAACAATCGAGGCAGTCCAGGGCGGCGATTTCTTCGTTGGCAGTTGCCGACTATGACTGATATGGATAAATCTGCCGAAGCACGTTTACTTAAATGGGACCGGCGAATCGCCTTGGATGCGCTCCTGCGCATCGAACGCTTCTCTGGCGACATCAATATCGCGAATGGGGTCGCTGGCCCAGGTTCCCAATGCGATTACCGGCTCCGTGAGCGGACGACCGAGCGGCGTCAACTCATACTCCGCATGCGGTGGCATCACCGCATAAACTGTTCTTTTGATGAGGAAGCGGCCAAAAGCGTCATTCGCTCGCGCCGGCATTTATTCGTCGTCCGCACTCCGTAAGCAGCCGTTCTGCGGCTGCGTTGCGAGGTGGCATGCCGTGTTTCGTGGCAGCAAGGTGGACGAACTCCGCGCCCGTTCGCCCCAGTCAGAAACCCGCTCGCCGCCCTTGCATTCCGAGTGTATCCTTGCCGCCCAGCCGCTCCACAAGGTGCTCACGGAACCCTTCTGCTGCTGGCGAGACCGCGCGGTTCGACGAATGATAGAGGCAAACCTCGCGCATCACTTCCGGTTCTACGATCCGGCGCATAGCAAGACCGAGCGGCCTCGCCAGCAAACCAACGTAACCCGGGGCAAGTGTCAATGCCAAGCCTGCGGCTGCCATGCCAAGAGCGGTAGTGATGTTGTCTACCACGTCCATCGGTGCAATACGTTCGTCGTCGGCTGCGCCAGCCTGCATAAGCGACACGTTACGTTCATAGTCCCGGCCTGCCGCAACCAACGGTTGCTTTCGTAAGTCCGCCCATGTAATACGTGCACGCTTCGCGAACGGATGCTCAGGCGGGCACCAGAGCACCCATGGACTTTTGAACAGCCCAACGCGTGTCACCTCATCACCGACAGACTGATCTGGACCGATAGCCAGATCGACGTCTGCATTGGCTACCATATCAACGAGGTTATCTACGGCAGCATCCCGAATCCTGATGACCACTTTTGGATGAGTCTTCGCGTAGGCTCTTATTGCAGCCGGCAACATCGTGGTCGCGATCACGAGCGAAGCCGCAATTCGAACTATTCCAGCCGCCCGGTTCCGTATGTCATCCGCCGCCGCCTGAGCCAACTCTATATTCCTTAGCACGCTCTTCGCGTGCACGACGAATTCCCGCCCGGCCGGCGAAAGCGCGACGCTTCGCGTTGTCCGGTCGAAGAGCCGAAAACCTACGCCGGTTTCGAGTTCCGAGATTAGCAAACTCACTGCAGAGGGCGAGAGATTCAGACGCTCCCCTGCTTTCCCGAAGTTGCGAACGTCAGCAACGGTCAAAAACGCAGCGAGCTGCCGCGGGGTAAATCGGGGATTGCTCATGTGTTCTGGCATTAAACAGCATTTCTCAATAATAGCCCAGAAAACATCGTTTGTTTTATTCAATGCCCACCCGCAAACTCAAGCCACAACGATTGACATTCCAACTCAGGAGGCACACTGTGGCGCACCAACTTACCGCGCATCTGCAGCAGGAGGACGAACTCGAAGAGCGCGCATATGTAAAAGTGACCTGGCGGCTAGTACCGTTCCTCTGCCTGTGTTTCGTCATCGCGTTCCTTGATCGCGTGAACATCGCGTTCGCGAAACTCCAGATGGTTTCGGAATTGGGCTGGAGCGAGCAAATTTATGGCTTCGGAGCCGGCATCTTCTTCCTCGCCTACTTCATTTGCGAGGTGCCGAGCAACCTGATCATGCATCGGGTGGGCGCGCGCCGCTGGATCGCCCGGATCATGATTTCCTGGGCTGTGCTCACGGGCATGATGGCGTTCGTGCACTCGACGACGGCCTTTTACGTGATCCGGTTCCTGATCGGCGCCGCTGAGGCTGGCTTCTTTCCCGGAATCATCCTCTATCTCACGTACTGGTATCCGGCGAAGCGTCGGAGCCGCGTCATCGCGACATTCATGACAGCCATCCCGATCGCTGGCGTCAGCGGTGGCATTCTTTCAGGATGGATTCTGTCCACGTTTCACGGGGAGGCCGGACTCTCGGGGTGGCAATGGCTGTTTCTGCTCGAATGCGTGCCATCTCTAATCGTCGGCATCGCGGCGCTCTTCTACCTCGACGATGGAATCCGCAATGCAAAATGGCTGAACGAGGAAGCACGTTCCCGACTGATTGCGAATATCGAAGCGGAAGCAAAGAGCAAGCAGGCGGTGTCGGTTGCCGCCGCGGTACGCCGCCCGGCTGTATGGGTCCTGGCGCTGGCGTACTTCGGCGCAGCGATGGGACAGTACGGCTTCGGGTTCTGGCTACCTTCGATCATCAAGCACATGGGCGTTTCCTCCACTATGCATGTTGGTCTGCTGTCCGCAGTTCCATACGTTTTCGGCATCGTCGCAATGCTGGCGGTCGGACGTAGCGCCGACCGAAGCGGCGAACATCGGTGGCATTACCTTTTGCCTTGTGCTGCCGCTGCGCTGGGGCTCGTAGCAAGCGCGTTGTTCAGTCACCAGCAGGCGTTCTCTTTCGGCGCATTGACAGTGGCATGTATGGGTTTGCAGTGCCTTGCCCCGGTGTTTTGGCGCATTCCGACTTCGCTACTAGGCGGGGTCGCGGCCGCCGCGGGAATCGCACTCATCAATTCGATCGCCAACCTCGCCGGCTTCGTTAGTCCCTACATGATCGGCTGGATCGTAGATCGCACCGGCAGTACGAACTTCGCTCTCTACGTTATCGCCGCGTTTCTCCTGCTGTCGGCTGTGGTCGTCTTCGCCCTGCCGCATAGCACCGAACGCAGTCAACAATCCACCACCTGAATCAAGCAATGAGCGCGATCCGTAATCAATCCGTCGACCCTTTCTTCTCGGCACTCACGGAAATACTTGGCGACGCGGGTGTCGTCCGCGATCCGTCGATCGCATCTAACCACGCCGGTGACTGGAGCGAAGCAACCCGCAGCACGCCCTGCATCGTTGTCTTCCCACGCACGCCTCAACAAGTGGCAGCAACACTTGAAATCTGTGCCCGTTTTCGCCATCAAGTCGTTGTGCAAGGTGGTTTGACAGGATTGGCCGGCGGCGCCACGCCGCGTGATGGCGAAATTGCTCTCTCCCTGTCCAGGCTCAATGCGATCGAGGACATCGACAACGTTGGTGGCACTGCTACCGTCCAGGCGGGTGTCGTCCTCGAAGAATTGCAACGACGGGTAGAAGAGAAAGACTGGTACTTCCCGCTTGATCTCGGGGCTCGCGGCTCATGCCAGGTCGGCGGCAACGCAGCCGTCAACGCGGGCGGGAACCGGGTGATCCGGTTCGGCACTATGCGCGACATGGTATTGGGCCTCGAAGTAGCGTTACCTGATGGACGCCTGCTGAGCATGATGAACCGCGTGACCAAGAACACCACTGGCGTAGACCTTAAGCATCTCTTCATCGGTAGCGAGGGAACGCTGGGGGTGATCACCAGACTCGTAGTGAAGCTGTCCCCCAAGCCAACGTATGCGTGTACAGCCCTCTGCGCGTTACCGTCATTCGATGCAGCGACGCGGCTCATCCGTGAAGGCCGCGCGAGATTGCCGAGTCTCTCCGCATTCGAGGTCATGTGGGAGGACTTCATGGTTGCCGCGCAAGAGATTCACGCTTTGCGTCCGCCCTTTGCCGCGTCCGCGCCGGTCTATGTACTGATAGAAACGCTGGGCACCGACGAAGCCAACGAGCGTGCTCTGCTCGAGAACTTCCTGGCTGATGTACTTGAGAGCGGCCTTGTGGCCGATGCAGTGGTCGCGCAGTCGATGGATGATGCACAGCGACTCTGGGCCTATCGAGAGACGGTCGCCGAACTGTTGTCTCATCTTAAGCCACATGCCGCGTTTGACGTGGGGGTTCCGATGGCAGCAATGGACCGATTTGTAAGCTCAACACGCGATGCATTAGCACAGCAGTTCCCGAACCAACGCCACCTTTTCTTTGGACACATAGGCGACGGAAATTTACATGTGCTGTCGGGTCCGCACGAGACTTCCGACGATTTGCATCGCGTCGAAGACCTCGTGTATCGCGCAGTTGGAAAGGCGGGAGGTTCAATTTCCGCCGAGCATGGTATCGGAGTCATCAAGCGGGACTTCCTGCATCAAAGTCGTTCTGCGGACGAAATCGCGTTGATGCGAGAGGTGAAAAACTTGCTCGACCCGGCGGGCGTGCTGAATGCGGGCCGGATTCTGTGACTTTTGGGAAATGCCGTGAAGATTATCGTCGCTGTCAAGAGAGTGATTGACTACAACGTGAAGGTCCGCGTGAAGTCGGACAACACGGGCGTCGACATTGCCAATGTGAAGATGTCGATGAATCCGTTCGACGAAATCGCCGTCGAAGAGGCCGTGCGCCTGAAGGAAGCGGGCGTCGCGACGGAAGTGATCGCGGTGTCGGCAGGCGTCGCGCAGTGCCAGGAAACGCTGCGCACGGCGCTGGCGATCGGCGCGGATCGCGCGATCCTGATCGAATCGAATGAAGACCTGCAGCCGCTGGCCGTCGCCAAGCTGCTGAAGGCGCTGGTCGACAAGGAGCAGCCGCAGCTGGTGATTCTCGGCAAGCAGGCGATCGACGACGATTCCAACCAGACCGGTCAGATGCTGGCTGCGCTGGCGGGCCTGCCGCAGGCGACGTTTGCGTCGAAGGTCGTCGTGGCTGATGGCAAGGCGACGGTGTCGCGTGAAGTGGATGGCGGTGCGGAAACGCTGTCTCTCACGCTACCCGCTGTCGTGACGACGGATCTGCGCCTGAACGAGCCGCGCTATGTGACGCTGCCAAACATCATGAAGGCGAAGAAGAAGCCGCTGGAAACCGTGAAGCCCGAAGAGCTGGGCGTCGATGTGACGCCGCGTCTGAAGACGCTGAAAGTGAGCGAGCCGCCGAAGCGTTCCGCCGGCGTCAAGGTGCCGGACGTGAAGACGCTGGTCGAGAAGCTCAAGACGGAAGCCAAGGTGCTTTGATTTTTACGGGCACACGGAGACGAATGAAATGACGATTCTGGTAATTGCTGAACACGACAACGTGGCGCTCAGGGCCGCGACGCTGAACACGGTGGCCGCCGCACAGAAGATCGGTGGCGACATTCACGTGCTGGTTGCTGGCCACAACGCACAGGCGGCTGCGGACGCCGCTGCGAAGATTGCAGGCGCCGCAAAGGTGCTGCTCGCCGATGCGCCGCAACTCGAAGCGGGTCTCGCAGAAAACGTCGAGGCGACGGTGCTGACGATTGTGCAAGACCCGGCGAAGGACTACTCGCACATCCTCGCGCCCGCGACGGCCTACGGCAAGAACATCGCGCCGCGCATCGCCGCGAAGCTCGACGTCGCGCAGATCAGCGACATCACGGCTGTCGATTCCGCCGATACGTTCGAGCGCCCAATCTATGCAGGCAACGCGATTGCGATCGTGCAATCGGCTGATCCGGTCAAGGTCATCACGGTGCGTGCGACGGGCATCGACCCGGTCGCAGCGGAAGGCGGCAGCGCGTCGGTCGAGAAGATCGAAGCGGCGGCCGACGCAGGCATCTCGCAGTTCGTGAGCCGTGAAGTGACGAAGCTGGACCGTCCGGAACTGACGTCGGCGAACATCATTGTGTCGGGCGGCCGGGGTCTCGGCAGCGGCGAGAACTACACGAAGATTCTCGAGCCGCTCGCGGACAAGCTCGGTGCAGCAATGGGTGCATCGCGCGCAGCCGTGGATGCGGGCTACGTGCCCAACGACTATCAGGTCGGCCAGACGGGCAAGATCGTCGCGCCGCAGCTGTATATCGCGGTGGGCATCTCAGGTGCGATCCAGCACCTCGCGGGCATGAGGGACTCGAAGGTCATCGTCGCGATCAACAAGGACGAAGAGGCGCCCATCTTCAGCGTCGCGGACTATGGTCTCGTCGGGGATCTGTTCACCGTCGTACCCGAACTGACGCCTGAAATCGCATAAACGTTGACCCTCAAAATGGAGAATCACAATGACAGACCTCTTCGATAATCCAATGGGCCTTATGGGGTTCGAATTCGTTGAGTTCGCGTCGCCATCGCCCAGCGTGCTTGAACCTATGTTCGAAAAACTCGGCTTTGTGCTAGTGGCAAAGCATCGTTCAAAAGACGTACTGCTGTATCGGCAGGGAGACATTAATTTCATCGTCAACCGCGAGCCAAAGAGCCCGGCTGCGTACTTTTCGGCAGAACATGGCGCGTCCGCCTGTGGCCTTGCATTTCGGGTGAAAGACTCGCACAAGGCGTATGAGCGTGCGCTGGAACTCGGTGCACAACCACTTGAGACGCCGACAGGACCGATGGAACTGCGACTTCCCGCAATCAGAGGCATCGGAGGAGCGCCGCTCTATCTGATTGATCGATTCGAAGACGGTCAATCCATCTACGACATTGATTTTGAGTTTCTCCCGGATGTCGAGCGTCGCCCGAAAGGACACGGCCTTAAGCTCATTGATCACCTCACGCACAATGTTTATCGCGGCCGGATGGCACATTGGGCGAAGTTCTACGAGACGCTCTTCAACTTCCGCGAGATTCGCTATTTCGATATTTCGGGCGAGTACACCGGCCTTACGTCCAAGGCGATGACCGCGCCCGACGGGAAGATCCGTATCCCGCTGAATGAAGAATCGGCGAAGGGCGGCGGCCAGATCGAAGAGTTTCTCATGCAGTTCAACGGCGAGGGGATCCAGCACGTGGCGCTGCTGACCGATGACCTCATCTCGACCGTTGACAGTCTGCAAATGGCTGGCGTTCCCCTAATGACCGCGCCGAACGATTACTACTACGAGGCGATCGAAACGCGCTTGCCAGCCCACAGCCAGCCGGTGCCTGAACTTCAGGCACGCGGCATCCTGCTCGACGGCACGACACAAGGCGGCCAAAAGCGGTTGCTGCTGCAGATATTCTCTCAGCCGCTATTTGGGCCTGTCTTCTTCGAGTTCATTCAACGCGCTGGCGATGAAGGCTTTGGTGAAGGAAATTTCAAAGCGCTGTTTGAGTCGCTTGAGCGGGATCAGGTCGCCCGCGGCGTCTTGAAGGTCTAGGCCGCAGGCAATGGGTGGAATCAGGATTCCGCCTGTTTCACCGCCTGGCGATGTTGGCGCCCGATAGCATAGTCGCGCATTGTGCGAAGCTGACTTCCGGCGCTAATCAAGCAATCGTAGGAGTTCGCATGAACGTCGAGCTGCGAGCAGCCGCGGCACGTTGTGCAGACCGCGAGGACGCTGGTCTGTGGCGGTGGTTCTGTCTCATGTACGAGGACCGTCGACTACGGTGGTGTCCATCGGCCCGAGGGTGGTTGGTGACCGTCGACCATAGACACCTTGCTACCGAGAATGATTTCGACGCGGCCATCAGGCGGGCTCGAGAGGTTTTCGAATCGGATGGCCAGTGCGTAAAGGCTTAAAGCAGATTCGAATCTGCGTAGAAACCTAGCTTGCGGCGACCCTGCCGTCTGGGTAGGCAATATACGAACCAGGCCGAGTGGACACTCCGATACTATGACTTTGAACAAGAAGCTCGGCTCAATGATTGCCGTCCTCTGGGTGGGCCTGTTCCTGATCGGCGCCTTTGGCGCATGGCAGAACCGGGAATCGATGATCGCCGATCGTCGCAATCAGCTGACCTCTTTGATCGACCAGGCTTACCATGTTGTTAGCCGCTACCACTCCCTGGCCCAACAGCGCACCCTCACCGTGGACGATGCGAAGAAACAGGCACTCGACGCGGTTGAATCTATGCGTTACGGCACGGGTGGTTATATTTCCGTGAACGTAAGACGTTCACCGTCGTTTCGGCTCCCATTAAGCAGCCTGGCTCTGCGAGTGAATCGTGATTTCACGCAGCTTGGATACTTGTCGACTACGATCTACGCCGTTCGGACCTATGATCGTAGCGGATGGAAACTGATAGTCTGGTCGTCAGATTGTCGTTGATGCACATTGCCTCCATCTTACGCGCCGCGACTAGTACCTCACCTCTCGTGCGATCGGCGGCCTTCCAATCCGATGAATACGGCTCCGTTGTCGGTCTTTACGGGATGGACCGTGAGATTTACGCACACGGGCGCGCCCTGCGCCTTGCCGCTCGGGATATCGAACCGCCCCATGTGCATCGGACATTCGATTACATCGCCGAAAACAAAACCATCCGCGAGCCGGGCGGTCTCGTGCGTACACACGCCGGCCGTCGCGTAGAAGCCCGTCGGGGTGTGATAAACCGCATAGAGGTTCCCTTCATGCTGGAACTCGCGCACATCTTCTTCGTCGATGTCCTCACAGGCACAAACCCGATGCCATTCGATGATCTGCATTGGCTGCTCCTTATTATTTGCGTGTGACCGTCGTTCATGCGACCGCCGCACCCTGCTCGCCCGGCGGAAGATTACGGACGACAACATACTCCGGGTCGTGTCGCTGCCGTGCAAAGATCGACAGGATTTCGCGCCACGCGGGCCACAGGCCCAGGTACGGTGTCGGCATTTGCGCGGCCACCGCCTCGTGAAATTCCGGCAGCGCATGAAAAGGCACGCTCGGGAACATGTGGTGCTCAATGTGGTAGTTCATGTTCCAGTAGAGAAATCGCACGAATGGATTGAGCTTGACTGTGCGGCTCGATACGCGATGGTCGAGCACGTTTTCCTTCAGGCCGGTGTGCTGAGTCAACGCGCACAGCTCGTGGAGCCAGGTGCCATAAGCACGCGGAAGAAACAGGAACATGATGGGCAACCAGCTCTTCGCGAGAATTGCCCACACAAAGACGGCAACGTAGCAGGCAAGCAGTATCCGGGAATTGGCGCACATCTTTCTGTACTCTGCCGGCGGCACCACCTCTTCGGCGCCTCGGGTGATAACGCCAAAGCTATGCAGGCATATTGCGCCAAGAAACTGGATACCATGCGAAATACGCACGAAGTCCGTAAAGAGTTTCAGATAGCTGAGCGGACGTTTGAACGCGAGTTCCGGGTCTTTGTAAGGTGCAGCCGTCAGATGCGTGAACGTATGGTGCTTCGCGTGCAGCCAGCGGCTGTGGACCGGTTCGCGCCAGGACATGAAGCAGATGATCCAGTAAGCGGCCTCGTTGAGCCAACGCGTCTTGAACGCCGTGCCGTGCCCGAGTTCGTGAGCCGCTGCCTCGCTGAAGGCGAACACCGTGCCGTATAGCAGAAATGCTGGAACTAGCCACGCGGTACCGCGCGAAAACCACGCGAGCACGCCGCTGGCCGCAACGAAGCCCAGAAAACTGCCGACTTGCAACAGGCCGCGCGCATCGGAGCGTGTCGACAGTTCCTTCAGCACTTTGCGGTCGATGTGAACCCGGTGCCACGCATGCATGTCGATGTTCATCGTATTCCTCTCTCAATGATGACTATCGGTAAGAGCCGGCATACTTCTGCACCGGCGCGAGGTTGTCTTTAGTGACGAAGCTTGGTCCGGAGCTCACCGTCGATCCCGTATACACAGGCTTCAGGTCATACTTCGCAAGGCGCGCTGCAACCTTCCTGTCGTCCTTGAGCGCAGCGACGATGTGCGCAGGATCTGTCGTCTTGTCACGGACGACAATGGCCATCGCGGCTACCGAAAGATAGCCCTGCAAATACGGCTGCTGATCGATAGCAAAAGCGATTGTCCCGGACTGTATGGCCTTGAGAATGTCCGGCGACAGATCGAACGTCGCCACATAGACCTTGCCATTCAAGCCTGCGTCATTGATCCCACGCAGCACGCCAGTCGTCTGATCGGGGCCAAGGGCGAGCACGGCCTGCGTGTCCCGGTGTGAACGCAGGTACGCAGCCACCTTGCTCTGGATGACCGTGGGATCTTCGCCGCTGTCCATCGTGGACTTCTTGTAGTCGACACCGATGGCGTCGGCAAAGCCTTTGCAACGGTCCCACAAAGCCTGGATGTCGGCACCGTGATTCACGCAAAGAAAGTTATGGATACCTGCCGCTTTTGCGCGCTCGCCAGCCGCTTTCCCCGCATCGTATTCGGGCTGACCGATATGCATGATCGCACCAAGCTTCATGCCAAGGTCGGGTCCGCCATTGATCGTCACCAGCGGAATATGCTTGGCCTTTACGCCAGCCAGGCCCTTCTGGATCATCTCAAGGTTAGGCACCGTGGTGATGACGCCCGCGTAGTTGCGCGCCGAAGCTTGTTCGAGGATGCGAACCATATCGCCCGTATCGCCCGTTGGCGGGTTGCGGTAATCGACGGGGACGCCAAAGTCCTCACTCGCATCACGCATGCCGTTCTTCACGGTGTTCCACCAAACGTTCGAGTCGGAACCGTGACTGACCATCACGAAGCGCTCGTCCGCCGTCGCACTGCTCTGGCCGAATGCGGTTATCAATGTCACTGCCGCGAATGTCGCGACGACGCGCCGCGCGATCCGAAATCCGTTTGTCTCCATGTTCGCTGTCTCCTGATCAGGTTCTTCATCGCCCTGCGGTAAAGGCCGGCTGGGCGGTCATCGCGGCGCTTTCAATGAGTGGCGTCTCGTGCGCGATTGACGAATAGAATGTAATTGATGGATTCTCTGCTCTCAAACGGAATCTTGAGGAATTTTCCTCAACATCATCAGGATACGCATGAGCAGTCGACGAAAACCGACAATGGACGATGTGGCAAAAGCCGCCGGCGTCAGCTACGCAACCGTGGAGCGGGTGCTGAACGGTCGCGGAGGCGTTTCGCGTGCCAAGGAAGCCAGCGTGCTCGACGCGGCGCGCAAGCTCAAGATCGATCGCGCGCTTCACGAGGTGTCAGCGCGTTGGCTACGTATTGCCATCGTCACCCAGAAGCCAACATCGCCGTACTATGTCGCGTTACGCCAAGGGTTTGAGCTGGCCCAGAAGTCGTTCGAAACTTTTCGCGTGCTCTGCAATGTCACGTTCTTCGATGACCTTGAGCCGCCGTCGCTTGCGAGCGTGATCGCCCGCGTGTCCCAGAAGGCCGATGCGATGATCGTCGTCGCCTATGAGCATCCGCTCGTTATCGACGCCGTATCGCGCGTGGCGAAAAAGATTCCGGTGGTCTGCGTCGCGAGCGATTTGCCGGATTGCGGGCGGCTCGCCTACGTAGGTATCGATAACCGCTGTGCTGGTCGAATAGCAGGCGAGTTGATGGGCCGGTTTGTCGGTCCCGCAGGCGGTCAGATCCTGGTCATTGCGGGGCTGCGGACGTACCTTGGCCACGAGCAGCGCGACGGCGCATTCCGCGCTGTACTGCGCCGGAGGTTTCCCGCGTGTGACGTCGTTGCAACGGTGGAAAGCCGTGAGAACGAGCGGTCCACCGAAAGACTTACGCGCGATGCTTTCGGCAAATATCCGGGCCTTAAAGGCATTTACAACCTTTCGGTAGGCGACGAGGGTATTGCACGTGCTTTGCGCGCCATGAAATGCCAGGACTCAACCGTCGTTATCGGCCACGAACTCAGTCCGGTGAGCAGGGCCCTCCTTATTGAAGGAGTCGTGGACGCGGTGCTCGACCAAAGCCCGTTCGTCGAGGCCATTCGTGCCGTCGAGGTAATCCTTAATCACTACAATCGCGGCACCACATCGGGCTTACCGCTTCAGACACCCATCTCCATCTATCTGCAAGAGAACCTTCCGCCTGAGTTTTGACAGCGCGCTTGCGAAAGGCAGCGTTATTCGTACAGCGGCGCCTGCCGGTCACGATCGTACCCGGGACGCCGCCAGGCACGGCGTTTGAGCCCCGTTCATGCAATCAACTTCGTAACCATCTTTGGGGAATGCAGCATTGCTCGCAGATTCTATTAACAGATCTCGTTACGTGAGCGACCCGATTTTATCGACCAGTCAGTCAATGTCCCGAAATGAAGAGTATGAAAGCCCGAATTTCGTACTCTCTACATCCCGCGCTGGTTTGGAGGATGTAGATGAGCACCTGCCCGACGTCGGCTCCTCGGCGTCGCGCGACTGGCGAGCACATCGCTAACGGTCATTGTCCACCGGCACATCGTTGATGAACGGCGGCAGCCAAAGGCTGCATTTCCTCGAAGTGGCCCGACTGGTGGGCCTCAATCCCTATCAGCAGTTGCGCGACGCGGGAATTGAGCAGTCCGTGCTGCTCGACCCCGACATCATGATTCCGGCCGAGGCGGTAGCGCGGTTGCTGGAGACATCGGCTCGGTCCGCCGCCGTCGAGGACCTGGGGCTGGGCATACAGCGATTCGAACTACGCGGATACGAGCGTGATCCACGCAAGACGAGATGTCTCGTGACGAGTTCCTGAAGCGATCGGTTAAGCGATTGACGGGATGGTTCGTCTGAAAGACGCCTCGCGTAGCCACTGCTCCGCCTTCGTCTCCACGACGGAAAGCGGTTCGTCCGCAAATGCGAGACCCGTGGCGTGCATGAACGTGACGTCCTTGAGTCCGATCACGCCGAGCGCCGCTTTCAGATAAGGACGAAAGAAGTCGGGCTGTAGCGCAGGCTCGCGAAACATGGCGCCGCCGGAAGTCACCGCGACGAATGTCGGCCGGTCTTGCAACAGGCCCACCTTGCCGTTCTCCGTCGTTTTGAACGTCACGTCACGACGAACCACGAGATCGATCCAGTTCTTCAGCACGGCGGGCACCGTGAAGTTGTGTACGGGCGCGGAGATCCAGAGCATGTCCGCGTCATCGAGCTCCTGAATCAGATGGTCTGAAAGAGCGAGTGCCGCGCCGAACCGCGACTTCGCTTCGGCAATGGGCAACACCAGCGACTCCGCGTACTCGGCCGTAATCGGCGGCAGCGGCTCCGCGCCAAGGTCGCGCCGGACGACCTGGATGTCTCGCCCGAAACGCTCGGCCATCGCGGGCAGCAAATGATGGGTGAAATGCCGGCTCGTCGAGTTCTCGCCCCGTGGGCTGCATTCGAGCTGTAGCAACTTGAGACTGTTCATTGCAGATCCATGCTGAAGTGAAGACCGCGGGCCAACAAGCCAAATCGGAAATAGAAACGTTGCGCCAGTGCATTGGCGAGCGCCGTGTCGAGCACCATCCGGTTGCAGTTGTCGGCGCGGCCAAGCGTGCGCAATTCGTCCAGCAAGCGCTCGCCATGCCCGCGGCCGCGGCCCGCTTCATCCGTGATCAGATCGTCGACATAGATGAAACGGCCGTGAATCAGGTTGTCGATGCGCCGGTAGCCGGCGAGCGCGACGGGCTTGCTGCCGTCCCATACTGCAAGCAGCCGATAACCCTGTGCGCGTTGCAACGCGACACGGGCGAGCCACGCTTCTGATGATTGCAAATGCGGACGCAATTGCTGCATGACGCCGAAACACGCCATCACGTCGGCGTCTGTTTCGGCATGTCGGAGTATCGGGGCGTCGATCATGATGCCAGTGAACGAGGGTTGGTGTAGGCTTCAGTGTCGTCGTTCGGTGACATAGCTGACAGGGACATTTTCTTTGCTTTGGACCAGGCCATGACCCAACCAATGGCCCGCGCGGCGGCGCCTATTCACGAGCAGATCTACACGCGCTTTCGCTCGATGATCGAACAGGGACAACTGAGTCCCGGCCAGAAGGTATCGTCGTTGCGAGCGCTCGCCACCGAGCTGGGCGTCGCGCGCGGCACGGTGCAGGTCGCCTACGACCGCCTGCTCGGAGAGGGCTACCTCGTTGCGCGAGGTCCGGCGGGGACATTCGTTTCGGAGCACACGGCTCCCGCCAGACCCGCTCACGCAAAGAAAGCGCCCGTCGCCGCACGCCCATTCGCACGCCCGTCAGCGCCCGAAACGATCGTCGATATGGAAGGCGGCAATCCCGCGCCGTTGCAGATGGGCCTGCCGGCGCTCGACGAATTTCCGAGGAAAGTCTGGGCGAGGCTGATGACGCGGCAGGCGCGCAAGGTGGGATCGCTGAACAAGCCGCCGCCAGCGGGATACATGCCGTTGCGCGAGGCGCTGGCGGCCTATCTGCACCGCTCGCGCGGCATCGACGCGCACGCCGCGCAGGTCTTTATCGTTCCCGCCTACACCGCGAGCCTTGCCTTGATCGTCGATGCACTCGGACTCGCACGCGAGAGCGCGTGGATCGAACATCCGTGTTATCCGCCGACCGCGCAAACGCTCAAGCGCATGGGCTTACGAATCTGCAACGTACCCGTCGACGAACATGGCATCGACGTCGGTTTTGGGCGAAAGCGATTCAAGAACGCAAGGCTCGCTGTCGTGACGCCATCGCATCAGAGTCCAACGGGTGTTGCCTTGCCGCTGCAACGGCGCGTCGAACTCCTCGACTGGGCGGACGCGCACGATGCATGGATCGTCGAGGACGACTATGACGGCGAATATCGTTATCGCGGCCATCCGTTGCCCGCGTTGAAAAGCATGGACGCATGCGGCCGGGTGATCTACTGCGGGACGCTCAGCAAGGTGTTGTTCCCTGGACTTCGGCTGTCATACGTGGTCGTCGCGCCGAACCTCGTACCGCAGTTCGAACTGGCGTGCAGACGTACCGTGCATGGCGGTTGTCCCGAACTCATGCAGGCAGTGGTGGCTGATTTCATCGCCGAAGGCCATTTTTCCCGGCATATCAAGCGAATGCGGACGCTCTACGCACGGCGGCGCGCGATGCTCGCCGAAGCGCTCGCGCCTTATGCGGCAGATGGTTTCGTCGTTCATCTGCAGGACGGCGGCATGCATCTGCTGGTTGATGTGCGCGAAGATCTCGACGACGTCGCTCTTGCCAGCCGGGCGTGCGACGCAGGCTTCGCCGTGCGTGCGCTGACGACATGGCGCAACGGCTCGCACGGGCGTCGCGGCCTGTTGATGGGATTCACGAACATCAGCAGTCAGGCCCAGGCGCAGCGTCTGGTGACGGAGCTGTTTCGTGCATTCGATCTGCGCGCCAGATAGCCAGTCTCATCGGTAAAGGAGGCGCGTCGCGGCGCGCCAATGGTTTGCATTGGCAGCGGTTCCCGGCCCTCAACCGAAGGCCATCGTGGCGCGGGAACACAACGCAATTCACTGTACCCTTTCGTTCGCTTGAGCAACGCTAGGCCGCGCCTAATGCCTGTCGAGCCGACACACCGGCGCCGCAAAAATCATTCACGACACAAGCAAGAATCATCCGGTTGTATTCGGAAGAGAGATAGCCTTGCTGCGTCAGAGGTCGAAAGACCTTGTCGCCATTTCGAATCCGTCTGCCCGTCAACAGGCAATACGACTCGATACGCGCACGTCCCAGTCGCCACGTCTGTCCAGAGTAACGGCCCAATGTCGCGTCGCTCCAGCTTACGCTCACCGTTTCCGACGACAGCCACTCGACAATCGAAAAGCGAGCAGGGATCGGTTCGGCAACGACGGGCTCAAATGTACTTGCAGCGCGACTGCTTCGGCGATACTTCTTTTTGCGGATGCACGTGTTCGCAGTGGCCTCCGCCTCCGACGCAAACGGCTTCGGCGCCAAAAGAGCAATCAGTGCGCGTCGAACGATATTGTCCTCATCTCGACAGGTCATAGATTCACCTTTTCGGAAGTACTCTGCCCATCGGGGCAGTCGTCATGGAAAGTTGCGATGAAGCCGAAGTCGATTGACGTATCTTCGTCGGCGCGAATCTCATCCCATGAGCGGAAATTCATCGCGCTGCGTGGATCACTCGCCGGTGGTTCGGTCGACGTTGGGCACACTTGCCAACGCGTACCGCGCATTCCCTTCGCGCGCCCAATCCGGACCTGCGTGTACAGTGAACGCGCTCCATCAGATCGACCGATGCGGTGAACAAGGAAGGGGTTACGTCCGAAAAGCCGAACGTGTCCGCTGGCGGCATCCGTTTTTAAGCCGCCGTCACCTGCAGCCCGCGCTGCACCGCCGGCCGCGCGAGACCGCGCTCGAACCAGCGCTGGACATGCGTGAAGCGGTCGAACCCGACGAGCTCGCGCGCCTCATAGAAGCCGATCAGATTGCGGACCCAACCGAGCAGCGAGATGTCGGCGATGCTGTAGCCGTCGTCCATTACCCAGTCGCGGATCGCCAGCCGCGAGTCGAGCACACCGAGCAACCGCGCCGACTCATTCACGTACCGGTCGCGTGGCCGCTTGTCCTCATAGTCCTTGCCGGCGAATTTGTTGAAGAAGCCAACCTGGCCGAACATCGGCCCGACACCGCCCATCTGCCACATCAGCCACTGGATCGTTTCATAGCGCGTGTTGGGATCGGTCGAGAGGAACTGCCCGGTCTTATCGGCGAGATAGATCAGGATCGCTCCCGACTCGAACAACGCCAGCGGCCGGCCGCCCGGCCCGTCGGGATCGTAGATCGCCGGAATCCTGGCATTGGGGTTGAGCGCGACGAAGGCCGGATCGTGGTTCTCGTTCGCCAGGATGTCGATGCGGTGCGACTCATAGGCGAGGCCCGTCTCTTCCAGCATGATGCCGACCTTCACGCCGTTAGGCGTCGGCAGGGAAAAGAGCTGGAGCCGATCGGGATACTGCGCCGGCCAGCGCGTAAAAATTGGATGATTGAGTGTCACTTTGTACCTCCTCGGTGATTCCATCCGTTTAAAAATCTACCCTCCGACGCTGAGCCGCCGTTCGACTTGTTGGAAATCTCCCAAGGTTTAACTACGTGTGCCTTTCCGGGTGTTCATGCCTTTCGTCCGGTGCGATTGGTACGATTGGTGCCTTAATGTCGCCGCAATGCGATTCGTTGAGAACCTCACGGCCCGCCCTATTAGGCAGCGAGACAGGTCGCGACACGATCAGTGATGGCGCATCTCAACGGCCAGCACTTTGCCCGCCGTCGCGACGTGCAGGATCTCTCCTGTGATAAACGGCGCCGAGTCGAGAAAGAGAATGGCGTTGGCAATATCGCTTGTTTCACCCATGCGTCCGATAGGTTGGAAAGCTCCCAGCGCTTCGTGAGTTTCAGGCGCGTGCATCGGCGTCTTTATGATCCCTGGCGCAACGGCATTGACGCGAATGCCCTTCTTCGCGTACTCGATCGCCAGTGACTTCGTGGCAGCGTTGAGGCCGCCCTTCGTCATAGCCGCGAGGACGGAGTAGATTCCGCTGATTGCAGCGTGGTCTATGCTGGCCGTGACGCTCACCACCTGGCCACTCGAATGTTTTTCCATCTCCGCGATCGCGAATTGCGTGATGTGATAGAAGCCCGCCATATTCACATTCGTCACGGCGGCGTAGTCTTCGGCGCTGTGCTCGGTGAAAGGCTTATGAAGGCCCAGACGCGTTCCCAAAAATCTCTCCTGAGTGCATCCGGGCTTTGGCGTTGGGCCTGCATCACATCAAACCTGCAGGGAACATCAGAGAGGGTCGATGCGAGCGGATCGCGTTCAGATCGAGCCAGCCGGTGTAACGGCGGGAAAGTCCTTCTCGGGATCGAACACGTTATTGAAAAAGTTCGTCAGCGAGTACATGGCCACCAGCGCGACGATCTCCATGACGTTCGCGTCCGTGTAGCCGGCATCGCGGACGGCTTTCAGATCGGCGTCAGTGACCTGGCCGCGGGCCTCGATGACTTTGCGCGCGAACTGGACGGCGGCGTCGCGCTTCGGGTCGCTGGCATGGCCCTTCCGGGCGAGAATGATTTCATCGGCCGGCAACTGTGCCATATGCCTGGCCGTAAAGCTGTGAACCGTCAGGCAGTAGTTGCAGCCATTCACTTCGGAGACAGCAAGGCCGATGCTGTCACGCGTCTTCACATCGAGCGCCTTGCTCAAGGAGCCGAGCAGAGTGGCCCATGCGTTGAACGCGATCGGGCTCTGCGCGAAGGTCGCCATCATATTTGGGGTGAACCCAATGTTCCTGGTGAAAGCATCGAGAGTCGGTTTCGAATCGGCCGGCACCTGTTCCGGCTTTAGAGCAATAGTTCGTGGCATCGTAGTTTCCGTAAGTCACTGGTTTCACAAATTGGGGAAAGTTCATGTGCGAACCGTCCCTCTGCTGACTTCGTCCCGAGGTGTTGGGTCGAAGCTGATCAGGCCTTCAAGTCGAAGGTAGCTTGCGTTTGCTTGTCACCTGGTAGTCGTTTAATCGCTCGGCGAGATCAGTGTTGCGGCGACGCGCCTATACCAGATCCAGCACATCGGCCACCGGACGGCGCGGCTTCTGCGCCCAGTTTCCCGGACGCTCCGTCCCTACCGACAACAGCATGACGGGCACCTCGTCCCTGGCCAGTGCGAACTCGCGGTGCACTGCTTCGGCATCGAAACCGATCATCGGCGTCGAACCCAGGCCCAGCGAGCGTGCCGCATAGATCATCGCCGCCGCGCCGAAGGTGCCGGTGCGTACTGCCTCGTCGCGCTGGCGCTGCGGGTAATCCATGTACAGATCGCGTGCGGGAATTTCCCATTCCGGCACCATCGTTGCCGGCATGACGCCCGCTTCAACCAACGGAGCCAGGCGCTCCGGTATTACGCTGGAATCGGCCAACTGGCCGCAGACGATGAAGGTAACGGCTGCTTCGGTGATCGCGGGCTGATTCCAGGCGATCGGACTTAGCCGAGCTTTAGCTTCCGGCGTGCGTACGGCGATGAAGCGCCAGTTCTGCAAGTGGAAGGATGTCGGCGCGGAGGTGCCGATTTGCACCAGTTCGCGGATTTGATCGTCGCTCAAGGTGGCGGCGGGGTCGTAGTACTTCGCAGCGCTGCGGCTCAGGATACATTCGATGACGGCGTTGGTCATGGTGATTCCGTTAGTCATGCTTATTCCTATGGCTAAAAGATACGTTGAGGCACAAGAGTGCTTTCACTCTATGCGAACCTGTTTCGCTCAAGGTGTTGGGCGACGTTTTCTCCTCTGCTTCTGGTGATTGCCGAACGGATGACTCTCTTGCAGTCGGCCCGCGGTACTTCGGCAAGCGCGGGGCGGCGCCTTCATCTCCAGCGCAGACTGAGGCATATTCCGGACGCTGATTGCCAGAGTGTTCATCTGGCTGATTGCGATCGGCAGATCCACGATTTCCCGCTCATCGAGTGCTGCGACTACTACTTCGCAGTACCAATCTGTGACGCCAGTCCGCGCGACACGAATGACCGACTCGGCCCACGCAAAGGCGGCACACTCACGTGTTCATGAGGATGCTTCTCCCAATCGCGCTTGTATTGTGGCTACGGGTTGGACCACAAGTAAGAACCAGGAATGAACATTTTTTATGTACCACGCCCGGATGACCAAGCCGCTGCAAATTGCCGGACTCAACCCCGGAACAGATGTGAAGCGTGCGTGATGGCGCCGCCTGCGCGAATGCCCGCCGCAACAAGCGCGGCTTCCGACAGTTGCGCTTCGCTGGCGCCTGCGTCGCGCGCAGCTTTTGTGTGCAGTTCAATGCAGTAGGGGCACTGCGTCGTCAAAGCGACGGCGACGGCAATAAGCTGCTTCTGTTGCACACTCAACGCGCCTTCTTCAAAGACTGCCTTGTCAAATGCCCAGAAGCTTTTCATCGCTTCCGGTGCGTTTTCATCCAGCTTCTTGAGTCGGCTAAGATGCTTCATATCGAACATGGGATTCTCCTGTAATCATTAACCTGCATGTTTATAGTAGAGAGGTACCCGTTCCATTTGGTCTCGATTTGGTTCGAATTCGTCCATGACTAGTCGCGCTATCTTTGAGCTTCCCGTCCTCGAACGCTTTCTTGCCGCACTGGATATCGGCGTGGCGAATTTCACGCTGTGCGATATCCGCGATGGCTGGAGCGCGCGCTTCGACGCGTGCGCAACGGCAAGCCTTCACTACTGCATGGAAGGCAAAGGCGCACTCGTGACGCAAACGGGCGAGCGCGTCGAGCTGAGTTCGCACAGTTTTGTGCTGTTACCGCCTGGCATCGCTTACGCGATCGAAAGCGGCCGTGCGTCGCCCGGCAACGAAACGAACCACGGACGTCTCACAGACTGGCCTTCGCGAGAAACAGTGCCGACAATCCAGGCGGGCGAAGGCACGGCCGGCATCGCCACGGCATGCGGGGAATTGAAGCTCGACACGAATCACGGCACGGACCCATTCAGCGGGATGCGTCGGCCGCTGATCGCACAGTTCGACGGGCAGTCAGGTTTGAAGAACCAGTTCGTCATGCTGCTGGCAGAATGCGCGCAGCCGGGGCTCGGCTCGCGTGCCATGGTGGAAGCACTGCTCAGGCAGTGCCTGATCATGGTGATGCGGCGGCAGATCGACGCTGGAGGAGTAGAGTTGCCTTGGGCGGCAGGCTTTGCCGACAAGCGGCTCGCAGGGGCACTCGAAGCGATTTTCGAGCGTCCGTCATCGCCGTGGACCGTGGAGCGGTTAGCCGATATCGCCGGCATGAGCCGTTCCGCGTTCGCCGCCCAGTTCATGAAGGCATTCGGGCAGCCGCCGATGAGCATGTTGAAGCTCGTGCGTTTACGAAGAGCGGCCGAATTGCTGGCGACGACCACGCGCCCGGTCGCTGAGGTCGCGAGGATGGTCGGATTCACGAGTCGAAGCAACTTTTCGCAGGCGTTCCATGCAATGCACGGCATGGACCCGACTGCTTTCAGACGTCATCCGGGCGCGGGAAACTAATCGGGCTACGCTCTACGCCAGTTCGTCTCGTCTGTGCCGCGCCCATATCCGCTTTGCGCCGCGGGGATGAGTCATGGCGGACGGCATGTACGATGCCGCCCGCCATCACATTGCCGTTCACGAGCGTCTTCACGGCGGCTGTCAGTGAAATCGCGACCATCGCGCGGTGATCGAAGTCACCGCCTTTAGCGCGTTGACGTCGCTGTCCGACACCTGCGTCCGGTTCGGTCGGGTTCGTTGCAATGGCGGCAGCGAATCGGCGCGCGGCTTCAAGCTTCGAATCCTGAATTGCGCTTCCGTTCCGCAGTGCCTCGACGACATCAGCCGATGCCCGGGGTTTGGCCGCAAACGCATTATTGTGGCTGCGCTCTAGGCCATAGATTAGTACCAGGAATGAACGTTTTCTATGTACCATGACGGGATGACCAAGCCGCTGCAAATACAACTCGATCGGTCCGCGAAGACTCCATTGGCCGAGCAGATCCGCAAAGCAATCAGCACTGCAATTGAGAGCGGCGTGCTTGCGGCGGGAGCACGTCTGCCATCGTGGTTGGACCTCGCAGCCCAACTTGGCGTTGCCCGCGGCACGGTGCGCCTCGCATACGACCGACTTGCCGACGCGCAACTTATCGTTGCTTCCCGGGCGACGGGAACGCGGGTGGCGGATCGGCCGCCCGCTTCCGTTCACGTGGAAGAACGGCCTGATCCGGGGTCGTTCATGGAGATGTACGGGGAACTCACCGCAGGGCCGGCGATTTTCCAGATGGGCGTGCCTGCACAGGAAACGCTGCCCGCCAGACTTTTCACCAAAGTTCGGTCATTCGCTCTACGCGCGGAATCCAGCGCATCAGTCGTTTATCCCGATCCCCGGGGCGAACTGGAACTGCGGCGCGAGATAGCTGCTTACCTCGCTATTTCGCGCGGCGTCACGTGCTCACCCGCCCAGATCATTATCACGAGCGGGTTTAGCGGCGGGCTCGGGCTGACACTACGTGTACTGGGCCTCGAGGGCAAAAGGGCGTGGGTGGAGAATCCGGGTTTTCCATTCACCCGACACGGTTTGGAACTCGCGGGTATGTCACTTTCGCCGATACCCGTCGATGCGGAAGGGCTGAATATCGACTACGGCTTCCAACATGAGCCGAATCCCGATCTGGTTGTCGTCACTCCCGGGCAGCAGGCACCGCTCGGTCCCACGCTCTCGCTCGGCAGGCGTCTGCGGCTTCTCGACTGGGCTGCGAAAAAAGGAGTGTGGGTCCTTGAAGACGACTATCTGAGCGAGCTGCAACTGACGGCACGCGCTGCGCCGGCGCTGGCGTCGCTTGATCGCGGCCAGCGCGTCATTCATATTGGCTCCTTCAGCAAAACGATCAGTCCTGCACTGCGATTGGGATTCGTTGTCCCCCCGTTGCCGCTTGTATCGCGATTCGCGGAAGTGGCGGCATGCCTGGCTCCGGCGCCCTGGCTGTCCGTGCAACTCGCGACGGCGCAGTTCATGCGCGACGGACACTACATGCGTCATCTTCGACGCATGAAGCGGCTTTATATCGGTCAACGCGACGCGTTGCTCAAATGTCTCGAAGAACGTGCTTTCGAGACTACGACTGCCGGCCTGGCCGTACTCGTGCGGTTGCCCGACGGCGTCTCGGACATCTCCATTGCGAGAGCATTGTTGGCGTTCGGTTTAGGACCTCCACCGCTGTCACCCTGGTATGCGTCGCCGGCCTCTGCTAGATCGGGACTTTTGTTGGGCGTCGCGACTTCACCGGAGAGAAACCTCGCCAGATCCTGCGACCGGCTGCGTGAGGTGATAAGACGCTATACGTGAAGCAGCAATGCTACGTCAGCGCCTGATCCCCGGTCACGAAGAGGTCAACGTATCGCCTGACACATGAACGCGCTGTCCGATCTGCACGGGCGGCTGCGTCGAATAGCTGAAATTGCGGTAGCTTCCGTCTTCCATGCGGACCTGTACCTGGTAGCTGGTCTGCTTGCGTACCGCATGCTCGATGCCGTTGCCTGCGAGACCGCCGCCGACGGCGCCCGCGACCGTGGCGAGAATGCGGCCTCGTCCGCCGCCGATCTGATTGCCGATGAGTCCACCCGCAACAGCACCGCCGACTGCGCCGAGGCCCGTCGTCGGCTCGGACGTCTGAATCGGAGTGATCGCGACGACTTCGCCGGCGTTCGGATCGGCGGCGATCTGTCGCGTGCCGGAGGGTTGCGAAGGCGCCTGCGAGTAGTCGCTGTTTGCGTACTGCGGGGCAGGCGCGACGTGCGGCTTGCGCGTGTGATGAACGCGCGGGGGCGCCGCAGGTTCCGTCTGTTGCGCATAAGTCTGAGCCGCCGGTTGAACGGCGGGTTGAACAGCGGGTTGAACCGGATTGGGTTGTTGTACGGCCAGCGGCAAGCTCGCGGGCTGTGCAGTGGCTGCCGCGACCTGCGCGCTGGGCGGTGGCACGGCATGCGATACGGGAAGGATGCCCGTTATCGCTGCGACGCCTGTCGCACAGACGAGGATGACGGACACGGCTGCGCCCGCGATCAACGGATGAATCCGGCTGCGTTGCGCGATGCTGTTCGTGACGTTTGTGTTCATTGCGGCCTCCACTGGTGTGTGCCAGCAATAACGTCGCGTCGACGATAGCGGTGCACGCGCAGAGGTGCTCACTTTGTAAGCATTTGTAGCGCGTCGGGTGCCAGGTTGTTCGACGCGCCTTGCATCGGATGAGCAAATGCGAAGGTCTTGTCCAGTCGCCTGTCGATCTCAACGCTACGATGAACAATAGAAACTGCATGGCGAAGTCGTCGCCATTGCAGCCGACAAGCGCGAGACTGCGAATGATTACATGGAGCATTCGGCGAGGCCGCGTCATGTAACTAATCTTCTTGATATGGGCACTCGCCTCCCGAGCTGTTGCGACAGAGGCGGGCACGCGAAAAATGTGAGCCGGGCAATGACCGTCAAATGTACCGCCGGGGCGCTATTGCTGCTCCTCGCGTCGACAATTTGCGCATTTGGCCAAGAGGCACGTCTGACCGATGCACAGATCGTCGGCATCCTCCTTGTAGCGAATCAGGCTGAAATCGCGGCGGGCCAAACAGCCTTGCGCAGAACCCAGTCGCGGAGCATACAAAGCTTTGCGAGCCGGATGGTTGACGAGCATGGACAGGTGAATCGGGAAACCGCCGAATTGATGCAGAGACTCGCGGCGACGCCACAACGCAGTGCGGCTAGCGATGCGCTGACGCAGCAGAGCTACGACGACCTCGCGATGCTCAACGCAATCGAAGCTCGCGAGTTCGATCAGGCATATCTCGATCGCGAGGTCATCTTCCTGCGGCAACTGATCAAATCGGTAGATGCGTTCATCCCGTCCACGCGAAACGCAGAATTGAAGGTACTGCTCGTCCGGTCCCGCCCCTCTTTTATTTTCCATCTCGACCAGGCTCACCGACTTCAGTTGGCGCTCGAACGGCCAGGGTATGGACGATGATCTGCGGACGATGATCTGCGGACGATGACTGCGCGGCGCGTAAAGGACGCCCGGACGCTCACCGGCTACATGTAAACCATGAAGACGCCGAGGCCGTCGCCCGCGAACACCGCACGCTTCCGGACGATTCGGCCGCGTCGGTGTGCGAACCGGCTGTGCCGCATCGCCCTATAATATTTATCGGACGGTCTGGCGAATGGACGTTCCGGGGTATAGCTATGATCAATGCGGATCTTGGGCAGCAGCTTGAGGGCTATGTCGCGAAGCTGGTTGAGTCGGGTCGCTACGCCTCTGAAAGTGAGGTGCTGCGCGAAGGCGTGAAGCTCATTCAGGATCGCGAACTGCAACTCAACGCGCTGGATGCGATCATCGATCGTGGCATTGCCGATTCGGAGGCCGGACGGGGCAAGCCCGCCAGCGACGTGTTCGACCGACTTGAAGCAAAGTACCATGCGATGGCGAGCAACAGGCAATGATTGTCCAGATTCTTCCTGACGCGCAGGCCGACCTTGAGGCCATTGGCGATTA
The DNA here is from genome assembly GCF_900108945.1 of Paraburkholderia diazotrophica. Classification (GTDB taxonomy): domain Bacteria; phylum Pseudomonadota; class Gammaproteobacteria; order Burkholderiales; family Burkholderiaceae; genus Paraburkholderia; species Paraburkholderia diazotrophica. The sequence goes on from NZ_FNYE01000020.1 coordinate 127,740, forward strand.
CCTGGCCCGCGACAATCCCCGTCGCGCGATGAGTTTCGTGCGCGAGCTGCGCGACAGATGCCGGCGGCTTGCCGATGTGTACGTTGTATTCCCGATGGTGCCGCGCTACGAAGACCGCGGCGTGCGTCATTACGTTCACGGCGGTCACCAGATTTTCTATCGTGTCGTTGGCGAGCCGCCCGAGCGCATCGACGTCATTCACATCCTGCACAGCGCGCGCAACTACTCGGCGATACTGTTTCCCTGAAGTTTGCGTGAGCCACCCGACGACGATCCGGTTGTTTCTGCGGGTGCGATCTTTGCTCAAGAACGGCGATGTTCCCGCGCAAACGCGTGCCTTTGCCGATTGCCCAATCTTTACCGTGCATCGTTGAATGCGGATGCCCGCATGTGCGAAACGCGACTCGTCCATGGGCGGCGCTACTGCGCCTGCCGCACCGGCAACGCATTTCGTACCTGATGGGCCTCTTAATGGCGCGTCGCGCGGTGTCGTTCATACGCGGTCTGGCACGCAACGCAGCGGGCCGTGTAGGGCGCGGCGACAAGCCGCTCGTAACCGATCGGGTCCCCGCACTCGACGCATGCGCCGTAAAGGCCGGCGGCGATGCGCGCCAGCGCTGCGTCGATCTGCTGCAGTTCGGCGAAATCGTGCCGCGCGAGCGCAGCGCGCAACTCGTCGCCCGCCTTGCGCGATGCCGTCTCGTCGGGATGCGACTCGGGGCCCAGCGCTTCGGGCGGCCGGGCTCCGGCGAGATCTCCGTATTCACCGTGCAGCGTCGCCTGCAATTCAAGGCGGCGCTCGCAGAGCCTTTGCTGTAACAGCATGAGTTCGGAAGAGGTGAGGGTGATCATGGACAGGTTCGATGTGTTCTGTAACGCCACGCACAACCGTGGCATTGCGAATGCTTTCCGTTAGATTGCATGCCCGGCGGTCAAGTATTTAACTCGCGCTCGATTCGAGTTCGACAGGCATGCGTCAAGTATAGGTTTTGCAAAGCAGCAGTATCGACCCGTTGTTAGCGAGGCCTTACGAGGCGCCCGGATATGGGGGCGGGACGGCATGTACTGACTGGCGAATGGAGGATGCCATGGAATCCCGGCTATCTATGCAGGAGGTCACGATTCCCGTGGACGGCGCGCATCTGATGGGCACGCTTACGCTGCCACAGGACACTCGCTCACTGGTTCTGTTCGCGCACGGCAGCGGCAGTTCGCGGTTCAGCCCGCGCAACGGGTACGTGGCCGAGGAACTCAATCGGGCAAACATCGGAACGCTGCTGATGGACCTGCTCTCCGAGCAGGAAGACACCGGCCCGGCTGCCCGCTTCGACATCGATCTTCTGGCGGCGCGTCTCGCGCAAGCGACAGAATGGATCGCGGCACGGCAGACACCACCGCTTTCCGTTGGCTACTTCGGCGCGAGCACGGGCGCTGCTGCGGCGATCCGCGCGGCGCGCGTATCGTCTGTTCCGATCGAGGCCATCGTTTCGCGAGGCGGGCGGCCCGATCTCGCCGGACGCGACGTGCTCTCGTCCGTGCACCTGCCTACACTGCTGGTGGTCGGCGGGCTCGATACTCACGTCATCGAACTCAATCGCGCGGCGTTCGCGCAGCTCGAAGGCCCGAAAGATCTGGTGATCGTTCCCGGCGCGACGCACCTGTTCGAGGAGCCCGGCACGCTGGAAGCCGTCGCGCGGCTCGCTGTGCAATGGTTCGAGCGCTATCTCGGCAACGCACGCGGTAACGCGTGATGCCGCACCCACCAGCGCAAGCCGGCCGCGCTGGTGAGGGCGCACGGACTGCTGTGGATGTACAGCACCTTAAGCGAATGCGCGCAGCACAAGTGTGTCGTCTGCGCGCCGCTCAACGGCGGCGCCTAACGGCCGGCTCTCCCGATTGAGCGTTTCTTCCAGCCATCGTATGCCTTCTTCAGGCGCCCGGTTGACGCGGAAGCGCCGTATCTGCATGGGCGTCATCGACAGTTCGACCAGCTTGCCCGTAGCGAGCTCGATGACGGGAAAGTACATCAGCGAGAGATCGCCGCGATACGCTTCCTGACCGCTAATACCTTCATAGTCGTTGATGAAGTCCCCGGCTCCGTACAGGATGAGCTTGTCCTGATACACCTCAATGCCCTTTACGTGGTGCGACGAATGACCGTGCACCAGGTCCACTGCTGCCGAATCGACGAGATCGTGTGCAAAGCGCCGGTGGGACGCGGGTATGTCGAAATCGAAGTTCTCGCCCCAATGGATCGAGACGACAACGACATCGGCGGGCTGCTTGATCCTTCGCACCTGCTTCGCGATGGCGCGCACGGATTCGGCGGAAAAATCCGCGAGCCTGCTTACACCGGGACGGCCCCGGCCGGCAGCCCAGTCCTTGCCCACGCCGCTGCATTGCGTCGCAAGGGCGAAGACCACCACCCTGCCGCGGCCAGCGAGTCCGATCACGGCCGGCGCGGCCGCCTCGACGTCGTCCTGTCCCGCACCGGCCGTATGAATGCCGGCAACGCGCAAGGTATCAAGGGTTTCCGTCAGACCGCGGCAGCCCCAGTCGAGCACGTGATTATTCGCGAGCGAGCAGCAGTCGATTTTCGCTGCGCTCAGGACAGGCGCATTGGCAGGATGCATGCGGTAGTGGATGCCCTTCCTGGGCCATGCGTCCTCGCTGGACGTGACGGCGGTCTCCAGATTGATGATGCGCGCGTCGGGATTCATGCGATCAAGTTCGCGCAGCGCATCGCCCCAAACGTAGTCGAACGGGACACGTTCCGGCAACGGGCCGTCATTTGCCTCGGCGAGACTCACATAGTCTTTCGCCGATCGGACATAGGGCTCGAAGAGACGAGGCCGGTTGGGATGCTTCAGTATCTGATCGATGCCGCGCCCCAACATCACATCCCCGCACAGAAACAGCGTGATGCAGTTCATGCGTCAGCCAGCAGCGGAATTCTCAGACAGCGCCCGTCGTCGCGTATCGGCAACGGCATTCCGGCGCGCGGACGCTTTCAGAATAGTTCGCTGACTTTTCTGCGTCCAGGCGAGCGGTCCGTACAACGGCGACACGCGTGTGACGTTTTCGTTGCTGGGAGATCATCGCGACGCAAGTCAGTGATCGACGGCCAAACCGCCTTGGAGCGCGATGTCAGCAGGCTGTGGAGGAATCGCGGTGCTCGTTAGCGATGTGCTGCTGCATTGCAACGAGCAGTTCCACCCATTAGCGTCGCAAGCAGTCGTTCTCTACTGCCCGTTACTCAATCAACTCTCTCGTCACGACAGCGCACTCTTGCGCCGTCACGACGCTCCAGCTGCCCGATGTACTTCGCCACCCCGCATCAGGCGCCGCGCGATGTCGGCCGTTTGCAGCGTCCCGCGTTCAGTCGGCGAATGGGCCGCGAGATAGCGGACGACCGCGATGAGAACATGCCGGCCCTCGCCAGTATTGCCCCACGCAGCGAACTGCCGAACGCCGGCCTCCAGCATCTGATAGGCATGGAAACCCGCATCTTCGCGCAGCACCGCAAGGGCAAGTGTGCCGATCAGCGCCTGCGGCGGATGGCCGAGCGTGAGGTGCCGCGCCACCAGCCTTGCCGCAAGATCAACCTGTTGCTGCCGGTCGAGGGCGTCGAGCAACGCGGTGCGGATCGCCTCCTCGTCGGCAGGAAGGTCGTCGAGTCGATCGTTGCCGTCGCCCGGAAGGCGGGCCGGCGGCACGTTCAGATACCGGGCAAGGTAGAGCGCCATGGCGCCATGCATGATGGCGCGTATAGCCGTGACATGGCCGTCGATGCCTGCGTTCCCGATGCGCGTGAGCATCTGGTGGAGCGCGTTGGCATGGGTGAAGACGTGATGCGCCGTCTCCCAGTCAGCGTGCTCGTTGGCATTGCCGAAGCGGGCCACGCGCAGCGCCGCTCCGTAAGCGAGCGACTGTCCCAGGTCGGCAGGCGCGGCGCCTGCGCGGATCGCTGCTTTCAGCGCATCAATGATCTTCGCTGGATCGTCTCCGAGCAGTTCCTGGGCGAGCGACGCGTGGTTCGACCAGCCTTGCAAGCCGCGCCCGGCAGCGAACAGTTGCCCCATCTGGCTGGCCGATTCGTCACACAGCGCGACAAGATCAACGGGCTGACGCCAGGCGGTCGACTCCTCGGCGCCACGCGCAGTCACCATCTGGGCGACGATAGTAGGCAGCACAGCCGACGCGTGCTCCCAGCCGATCAGGTCGAGGCACTCAAACGCCTTGTTGGTGAAGTCGAGCGAATGACCGGTGTCGGCGAACGCCCGTCCGGTCACGGCCGACAGCAGGGCGTCGGCGAGCACAGAGGGTGAGAGACCGGCGGCAATCGCCGTCAACAGGGTGCGCTCGGCCGCCTCGCGATGGCGCACGTTTGTCCAGAGGCGCAGCCAACGCTTGAGCGTGGCCGGCTCCGGCCGGCTTCCAAGCGGCGCACGTTCCTGCCGCGGCGCTTCGCCTTCGCAGTCCGCCGCTACACGGCGCGCGCCATGAAACAGGGCGAGATAGGCGTCCTCCCCCGGCAGCACAGGCAACAGATTGGCGAGCGCCGTCAATATCGTGAGACCGACGCCCCAGCCGTCACGGTTCCGCGCCCCGAACACGGCCACCTGCCGCACGATATCGGCCGCTGGCACGTCGGCCGCGAGCAGACCATGCACGGCTTTGGCGATGACGAGCCCAAGGTCATGTGCGAGCCCGTCCGCGAGCCGCTGACGCCAGTGCGCCGCGGGATCGGAATATCCAAACGTGGTCGCCACCCAGACGTCGCCATTGCGCAGTTCGACCGCGCAGCCTGGTACATCGTCCGCCCAGAGGTCGAACGTGCAGCCGCTTTCCAGATCGAAACGGGCGTGGTGCCAATGACAGGTCAGGATGCCGTCCTCGACAGAGCCTCGCTCGAGCGGGAAGCCCATGTGGGGGCAACGATTGTCGAGGGCAAAGACGCGCCCGCGATCATAGATGACGAGGATTGGACGATGGTGGCCTTGCACAACGAGCCGGCCCTTCTTCTTCAGCTCCTCCAGGCTCCCCACGAGCACGAATTCGTCATTCGGTGCATCCATGCGCATAACCTCCCGCATTCGTCCCTTCACGGACGTCGTAGGCACGCCCGGTCTTTCGTCAACAAAAGCATACTCTCATGCAAAACGCGATTGGCGGGAGGGCGGTTGATTGCTTCTGGCTGTCACGCGTGCAGGCTTGACCAGCTGTAGTTCTATCACGCGCTACCTGGGCGCCGCGCCCGTCGGCGAAACTTCCTGCTAGCGCGGCCCAACGATGGCCGTACAGACGGCGTACACTTCAAATACGGCGCAGCTGCCGTATCGGAGGTTGCTATGGTCCGAAAGTTCTCTGATCTGTTCAGGCGGCATCCAATGACAGGTGCCCCTGATGAAACGGCCCACGCGGAATCTCAATCTCAACGGGATGAGCACGCGCGGTTTGCCCAGACGCAGGCGAAAAAGCTCTGGGAAACAGTCAGTCGTCGTCGCCACAGGGATATGAGAGGCCGTTAAGGGGGCGACCTGGACGAACCCATCGTCCGGAAACTCGAAGTGCGTAATTCGGTGCCCCGGCGTGCTCCGGCTACTGGGGCCTCCGGCATCGTGTTTCGGGTATCCGGGCAGTTCCGTCGCGCTGCTCACGTTCTGCATCGGTGATGCGGTCGTCGCGTCGGTGTCAAACCTCGGACCCTGCCGCGCCTGGCCGGAGCGCATTCGAACTCTAATCTCCGCGGCGGCATGCACAATCTACCCACTGCGTAGGTCCCGAACCAACGCGATTCTGCATGTCACGTGCCAGGGGCGCTACTTGCGCAGCGTTTCAAAGGCGAGCCAGTCCGACCGAAATACCGTGGGGCGTCAGGGCGCCTTGTCACGAAGTGCCCGCTGAGCGCGCGCGAGTCCTGGCACACGACATGGAGAGATGAACAGCGCGGCTACAGCGCCCCGATGAAATCCTTCCACACTGTCGCTTGCATGGTCTCGGTTGCGGCATGACCATAACCCCGGATGATCAGCGCAGCGAGCTCAAGCTGTTTGAGATCGTTCGACTCGACAATGTCCACGACGTCGAATCGCCCGAGTGTCAGATAGCTGTCTTTCCAGGTAACGGAGGGGCATTCAGCTTTGATCTTCTCCGCCACGGTGTCGGCGATCTGTTTGAGTTCCCTGGGGTCCTTGAACGCGTCAGGAGCGAGACGGCTGAGGATAACGTAGGTAGCCATGGAATACCTCCGTGCAAAATTGCTCCGCGAACAGGTACGGCAGTCACGCTTAAGCGGACGACCACCCGTCAGGCGGTGCGTTGCTGTGCCTCTTGATTATAGTAAGGTCCCCTGTCGTTAAACCCTGAGGTCGCGGGCCTCGCTGGTCGTTTTTGCCAGCCGGTAATACGCGACGGGTCGTCAGCCTCACGCAAAGCCCGTCCATGAAGGGCCGAAGGACTTTCACTGTGCGCAGGACGCACCCAGGACGGCGCAACGGCCGGGCGAGTTGCGCGCAACCCGCGTCAAGGGATTCCCCACAGTGGTGGGCTCATGATCTCGTCATAGTCGGCGAACATGATGTTAAAGCTGATGCTCACACGCGGCTTCGCGCTCGTATTTGCGGACACGGAATGGGGCAGCCAGGCCGGGAACATTAACAATGTGCCTTCACTGACCGGCAAGACCACCTGATCCGTGTTGTATGCCGTTAACTCAGTGACAGGCGGACGAATAATTGCAGTCTGCGGGCGCGGATCGTGAAAATTGATCGTGTCCGCGCCCGTCTGGGAGCGCAGGTAGTACACGCCGCTCAGGAAGTTGTTCGGATGACTGTGCATCGCGTGTGACCCGCCTGGCGCGAGCACATTGATCCAGCATCCGGTGATGCGAAATGAGGCGTCGGCTACCTTGAGAAAGATGAGCACATCGCGCGCTGCCTGTTCGATGAGCGCAATCAGCGCAGCGAGCTCGGGCTTTCCATGCTGCTGATGGCCGGATTGCCACGCAGCCCCGCCGCTACCGCTACGGGTGCCATCACCACTCCGTATCAGGCCGTCCACGTACGCCATCAGATCCTGATTCAGTGGTTCGTAACACGCGGGTTCGAGCCGGCGCTGCCATACGAACGTCGGAAAAATGCGGACGATATCCGCAGTGGAAGTGGAGACTACCATTGCCGTGCGCGTGCCGCGCTGTATGGGACACCCATTTGTCACTATAGGTCGGAAGTCGGCACCTGTTTGACGCATCACGTAATCAAGAACATCCTGGAGCGGTGACGAGCGCGACGCTCCACCGTTCGCGACGCCGCTCGCAACATCTCGCAGTCCATACGCGTTGTCGACGTATACGACGACTGCAACACACTCCTCACCTGCAACGCAAGCGCGACCTGCAAGCGAGCGACGTTGGCCTCGATCTTCGAACGCTCACGTGACCGACCGCGTTGCACGCTGCAAATCAGTCAGCGCAGCAGCGCGTCAATCGATCGCAACTCGCGTAAACCCCGGTAAATGAAATCGCCACGCGTAAGAACCCGGTAAGCGGGCGCTTTTAACGTACTACCGAGCGCATCAAAAGAACAATGCGTCTAAACAGCGTGCGCGAGTACATCGCACCACGTCCCACCGGAACGCCCAAGTACATGTGGATTGCCGATCGTTCCGGCCCTACTCGAACGAGGCATTCGTTCAGACAATGAAGTGCTATCCATGCAGGAGACGTAGATGGACCTGAAACTCGCAGAGAAGATCAAATCGAGCGCGACGTATCGCGAACTGGTGCGAACGCGCTCGAGGCTCGGATGGACGCTCACCGCCCTCGTGCTCGTCGTCTACTATGGCTACGTGCTGCTGATCGCGTTCGATAGAGGCATGCTCGCCGCGAAGATCGGCCAGGGGGTGATGACCTGGGGCATGCCGATCGGTCTCTTCGTGATCCTGTTCACCGTGGCGATCACGGGTTTCTATGTGCGTCGCGCCAACAATGCCTACGACGAACTCACCGACCAGATCAAGCGGGAGGTCGCATGAAGGCTCGTCGATTGCTCGCATCGAGCGCGCTTTTCGCCGCTTCCGCCAGTTGCTTTGCAGCCGGTGCCGATCTTGGTCAGGCGGTCAAGCAGGCAACTAATTGGACCGCGATCAGTATGTTCATCGTGTTCGTGATCGCGACGCTCTTCATCACCAAATGGGCCGCAAGGAAAACGCGTTCGGCTGCGGAGTTCTATACGGCGGGCGGCGGGATCACCGGCTTTCAGAATGGACTGGCGATCGCTGGAGACTTCATGTCTGCGGCATCCTTTCTTGGCATCTCAGCCGCTGTCTATGCGAACGGATACGACGGACTCATCTATTCGATCGGCTTTCTGGTGGGCTGGCCGATCATCACGTTTTTGATGGCCGAACGGCTGCGCAATCTCGGCCGCTTCACGTTCGCCGATGTGGCTGCCTATCGCTTCAGGCAGGCCCCGATACGCGCGTTCGCCGCATCAGGCACGCTCGTCGTCGTGGCGTTCTACCTGATCGCGCAGATGGTGGGTGCGGGACAGCTCATCAAGCTGCTGTTCGGCCTCGACTACTGGATCGCGGTCGTGATCGTCGGCATGCTGATGATGGTGTACGTGCTCTTCGGCGGCATGACCGCGACCACCTGGGTGCAAATCATCAAGGCGTGCCTGCTTCTCGCGGGAGCATCGTTCATGGCGTTCATGGTGCTATGGCAATTTCATTTCAGTCCGGAGGCGCTCTTTGCGAAGGCCGTCGAGGTGCACGAGAAAAAGGCATCGATCATGGGCCCAGGCAACTTCATCAAGGACCCGATTTCGGCAATCTCCTTCGGCATCGCGTTGATGTTCGGCACAGCGGGCCTGCCGCACATCCTGATGCGCTTCTTTACGGTTCCCAATGCGAAAGAAGCGCGCAAGTCGGTGTTCTGGGCGACCACGTGGATTGGCTATTTCTACATTCTCACTTTCATCATCGGCTTTGGCGCGATCGTGCTGGTGAGTACCAATCCCGTTTTCAAGGACGCGGCAGGCAAGCTGCTCGGCGGTACCAACATGGCGGCCGTGCATCTGGCGACCGCAGTCGGCGGCAACGTGTTCCTCGGTTTTATTTCGGCTGTCGCGTTCGCCACGATCCTCGCCGTCGTCGCGGGCCTCACGCTCGCCGGCGCGTCGGCGGTATCGCATGACCTCTATGCGACCGTGTTCAAGCATGGCAAGGCGTCGAGCGCAAATGAACTGTTTGTTTCGCGCGTGACGACGGTCGTGCTGGGCATCGTTGCCGTCGTGCTTGGCATTGTGTTCGAAAAGCAGAACATCGCATTCATGGTGTCGCTCGCCTTCGCAGTGGCGGCTTCTGCCAATTTCCCTGTGCTGTTCATGTCCGTGCTGTGGCGCGGCTGTACGACGCGCGGCGCGGCCATCGGTGGCTTCCTCGGGCTACTCTCGGCCGTATTGCTGACGGTTCTGTCGAAGGCAGTGTGGGTCGACGTCTTTCACTATGCGAGCGCGCCGTTTCCGTATGCATCACCCGCGCTCTTCTCGATGGCAGCTGGTTTCTTCGGCATCTGGTTCTTCTCGGTGACTGACAGGTCCAATCGCGCGCGCATCGACCAGGCCGGTTTCGAGGCGCAGGCCGTGCGTTCGGAAACAGGCATCGGCGCTGTGGAAGGCGTCAGCCACTAAACACACAAGGCGCAACTTGAAGGCCAAGGTCGGTGTTTGCGTCGCGGCGGACATCGACCGGCCAGCTTCCCACGGTGTCTGGAAAGAGATCGGCATTGCATTGCGTGAACTGTATCAACGCAACAACGATGCGCAGCCATAACGAGAAGACATTTGCGGAAATCGGGGACGCACATGGCAAGCGCAAAGGAACGCCTGGCTTATTCCGCAATGGGCTTCAGCGTCGATTACCCGCCCAGCGCAATGATTGCCATCGTCAGTACGACGCCCAGTGCGATCATGGCGAAGCCTGCTTTCGTTGCCCCAGCCCCGGTGTAACGCCCCAGCGCAAAACCCGCGATGAAAAGCATCACGAGTGTGAGCACGCGCGAGGCGATCAGTGCCGTCGTAAGATCCTTGACGACGAGAAACGGCACCGCAACCGGGAATGTTCCG
>NZ_FNYE01000086.1 GCF_900108945.1 Paraburkholderia diazotrophica
CCAAGGCGATTGGCGCGGCGACGGGCAAGACGATCATCGTCGACCCGCGCGTGAAAGGGCAGCTGAATCTCGTCTCCGAGAACCCGGTTCCGGAGGACCAGGCGTTGAAGACCTTGCAGTCCGCGTTGCGGATGCAGGGCTTTTCGCTGGTGCAGGATCACGGCGTGCTTAAGGTCGTGCCCGAAGCGGACGCGAAACTGCAAGGCGTGCCGACTTACGTCGGCAATGCGCCCGCGGCGCGCGGCGATCAGGTCGTCACGCAGGTCTTTCAGCTGAAGAACGAATCGGCGAACAACCTGCTGCCCGTGCTGCGTCCGCTCATCTCGCCGAACAACACGGTTGCGGCCTATCCGCCGAACAACACGATCGTTGTCACCGACTACGCTGATAACGTGCGCCGCATCGCGCAGATCATCGCGGGCGTCGATACGGCGGCCGGCCAGCAGGTGCAGGTCGTCCAGCTGAAGAACGCGAACGCGATCGACGTCGCGACGCAGATGTCGAAGATGCTCGACCCCGGCTCGATCGGCAATACGGACGCGACGCTGAAAGTCTCCGTGCAGGCCGATCCGCGCACGAATTCGCTGATGCTGCGTGCGTCGAACGCAGCGCGCCTCGCGGCGGCGAAGTCGCTTGCGAAGCAACTGGACGCGGCAACGGGGCAGCCCGGCAACATCCACGTCGTGCAGCTGCGCAACGCGGACGCCGTGCGCCTGGGGAAGACGCTGCGCGGCATGCTCGGCAAGGGCGGCAACGAATCGACGCCGTCGAGCGGCGGCAACGCAGCGAACACGTTCAACCAGGGCAACACGAGCTCGTCGACGGGCACGTCGGGCCAGCCTCCGCTGCCGGGCGGCTCGCTCGGCGGTTCGTCGTCCTCGTCGATGGGCAGCAATCCGCTCGGCGGCGGCAGTACCTATGGCGGCCAGGGTAACAACAACGCGGCGTTTCTTGGCGAAAAGGAAGGCGGCGGCGGTAACGAAGAGAACCAGCCCGGCGGCATGATCCAGGCCGATGCGGCGACGAACTCGCTGATCATCACCGCGTCCGACCCCGTCTACCGCAATCTGCGCAGCGTGATCGATCAGCTCGATTCGCGCCGCGCGCAGGTGTATATCGAAGCGCTGATCGTCGAGCTGTCGGCGACGTCGAGCGCGAATCTCGGCATCCAGTGGCAGGGCGCGCTGCTGTCGAACGGCGGCAACAACGGCCTCTACGGCAGTTCGAACTTCAATTCGAACGGCAGCCAGGGCATCGTGAACCTGACCGCGCAGGGTGCGATCATTGCGAACAACCCGGCCGCGGCGCTCGCGACGACGGGCACGAACCTGCTGAACAACGGCCTGAACGTCGGCCTGCTGCACCGCTTCGGCAATGTGTTCGGTCTGGGCGGCCTGCTGCAGGCGCTGTCGCAATCGAGCGATGCGAACATCCTGTCGACGCCTAATCTGATCACGCTCGACAACGAGGAAGCGAAGATCGTCGTCGGCTCGAACGTGCCTGTCGTCACGGGTTCGTACGCGACGCCGACTGCGAACGCCGCGACATCCGTGACCGCGTTCAACACGTTCGACCGTCAGGACGTCGGTATCGTGCTGCACGTGAAGCCGCAGATCACCGACGGCGGCATCATCAAGCTGCAAATCTATTCGGAGGATTCGTCCGTCGATCCGACGTCGACAAACAATCCGGGCGGCGTGACGATCATCAAGCGTTCGGTGCAGTCGACGGTGCTGTCCGACGATGGCGAGATCATCGTGCTCGGCGGCCTGATGCAGGACAACTACTCGAACGGCAATAGCAAGGTGCCGCTGCTCGGCGACATCCCGTGGCTGGGCCAGTTGTTCCGCTCGGAAAACAAGACGCGCACGAAGACCAACGTGATGGTGTTCCTGCGGCCTGTGATCGTGCGCGATCAGGCGACCAGTTCGTCGATTGCGTTGAGCCGTTACGACTACCTGCGCGCGCAGCAGGGCGGCTATCAGACGGACAATAACCTGATCCGCGACAAGAACGTGCCGATGTTGCCGCCCGCGCCGCCGGGACCGAATGAGGGCGGCGTGCCGGCACAGAACCTGTTTGACTTCAACAACATGACGCGCCGGCCGCAGGCGCCGAATGGTGCGAGCGATGTGTATGGTCCCAACGGAGCGAATGGGACGAATGGCGTTAACGGCACCAACGGCACCAACGGCACCAACGGCGCGAATGGTGTAAACATGAATGGCACGAACAGCGTGAACGGCGCCAATGGCACGAACGGAACGCCGGGCACGCCAGGTGCTGGAACCCAGGGCACGACTGCCTCACCCGGAGCAAGACCGTGAGCACGACGCCGCTTTCCGGGCCGCACGCCGCCGCTACGGCGGAAGGCGTACGCGAAGCACCGGAAACATCCGCTCAATCAGTGCGCGAAGCGCCTTCTCCGCTCGCCGCGCGGCTGGTGCCGTATGGCTTCGCGAAGAGCGGCCAGATTCTCGTCGCGCATCAGCACGCCGATACGATCGAAGTCTGGATCAGCGAGCGCACGAGTCAGGCCGCGCTCGCTGAAGTCGCGCGCAATTTCGGCGCGGTATCCGTCGTGCGCACGAATGCGGACGAACTTGCGCAGGCGATCAACCAGGCGTACGCGCGCCAGGACGGCAGCGCGGCGCAGGTGGTCGGCGAAGTGGAAGGCGAAGTCGATCTGTCGCGTCTGATGCAGGACATTCCCGAAGTGGAAGACCTGCTGGAATCCGAAGACGACGCGCCGATCATCCGCATGATCAACGCGCTGCTGACGCAGGCCGCGCGCGAGCAGGCATCGGATATTCACATCGAGCCGTTCGAGAATGCATCGGTCGTGCGTTTTCGCGTCGACGGCACGCTGCGCGACGTCGTGCGTCCGAAAAAAGCGCTGCACGGCGCGCTGATTTCGCGGATCAAGATCATGGCGCAACTCGATATCGCCGAGAAGCGTCTGCCTCAGGATGGCCGCATTACGCTGCGCGTCGGCGGACGACCTGTCGATGTGCGCGTCTCGACGCTGCCGACGGGCCACGGCGAGCGCGCGGTGCTGCGTCTGCTGGAAAAAGACGCGCAGCGTCTGAATCTCGAAGCGCTCGGCATGGCGCCCGATACGCTCGCGCAGTTCGACAAGCTGATTTCGCGTCCGCACGGCATCGTGCTCGTCACGGGCCCGACGGGTTCGGGCAAGACGACGACGCTCTACGCATCGATGTCGCGGCTCGAAACGGCGACGACGAACATCATGACCGTCGAAGACCCGATCGAATACGACCTGTCCGGCATCGGGCAGACGCAGGTGAACGAACGCATCGGCATGACGTTCGCACGCGCGCTGCGTTCCATTCTGCGTCAGGACCCGGACATCATCATGATCGGTGAAATCCGCGATCTCGAAACGGCGCAGATCGCAGTGCAGGCCTCGCTGACGGGCCACCTCGTGCTCGCGACGCTGCATACGAACGATGCGGCATCGGCCGTGACCCGTCTGACGGATATGGGCGTCGAGCCGTATCTGCTCGCGTCGTCGTTGCTCGGCGTGCTCGCGCAGCGTCTCGTGCGGCGCCTGTGTCCCGTGTGCAAGGAAGAGCGCGAAGAAGAAGGCGGCCGCAAGGTGTGGCACCCGGTCGGCTGCGACAAGTGCGGGCATTCGGGCTACGCGGGGCGTCGCGGCGTGTATGAACTGCTCAACGTCGATGAGTCGATCCGCACGCTGATTCACCGCAATGCCGCCGACGCCGAAATTGCCGACGCGGGTCATAAGCAAGGCATGCGCACGTTGCGCGAGGACGGCGAGCGCTGGCTGGCGTCGGGCATGACGTCGCTCGAGGAAGTGATACGCGTGACGGGCGGAGTCTGAGCGCATGCCGGCATTCCGCTTCGAAGCAATCGACGCCGCAGGCAAGGCGCAAAAAGGCGTGCTCGATGCCGACAGCGCGCGCGGCGCGCGCACGCAGTTGCGCACGCAAGGGCTCACACCGCTCGTCGTCGAGCCGGCCGCGACGCGCACGCGCGGCGAGCGCAGCCAGCGTCTGTCGTTGGGACGCAAGCTCTCGCAGCGCGAGCAGGCCATTCTCACGCGGCAGCTCGCGAGTCTGCTGATCGCGGGCCTGCCGCTCGACGAAGCGCTCGCCGTGCTCACCGATCAGTCGGAGCGCGACTACATCCGTGAACTGATGGCGGCAATCCGCGCCGAAGTGCTCGGCGGCCATTCGCTCGCCAACGCGCTGTCGCAGCATCCGAAGGATTTTCCCGAGATCTATCGCGCGCTCGTCGCAGCGGGCGAACATACGGGCAAGCTCGGTCTCGTGCTGTCGCGCCTCGCCGATTACATCGAACAGCGCAACGCGCTCAAGCAGAAGATCATCCTCGCGTTCACGTATCCGACCATCGTCACGATCATCGCGTTCGGCATCGTCACGTTTCTGCTGAGCTACGTGGTGCCGCAGGTCGTGAACGTGTTCGCGAGCACGAAGCAGCAGCTGCCGATTCTCACCGTCATGATGATGGCGCTCTCGGGCTTCGTGCGGAACTGGTGGTGGGCCGTGCTGATCGCGGTCGTGGTCGTCGTCTATGTGGTGCGTTCGATACTCGCGCAGCCGGCACCGCGCCTCGCGTTCGACCGCTGGACGCTGACGGCCCCGCTCTTCGGCAAGCTCGTGCGCGGCTATAACACGGTGCGCTTCGCGAGCACGCTCGGCATCCTGACGGCAGCGGGCGTGCCGATCCTGCGCGCGTTGCAGGCCGCGAGCGAAACGCTCAGCAACCGTGCGATGCGAGGCAATATCGACGATGCGATCGTGCGCGTGCGCGAAGGCACGTCGCTGTCGCGCGCGCTCGGCAACACGAAGACGTTTCCGCCCGTGCTCGTGCACCTGATCCGCTCGGGCGAAGCAACGGGCGATGTCACGACGATGCTCGACCGCGCGGCCGAAGGCGAAGCGCGCGAACTCGAGCGGCGCACGATGTTCCTGACGAGCCTGCTGGAGCCGCTGCTGATTCTGGCGATGGGTGGCGTAGTGCTGGTGATCGTGCTGGCCGTGATGCTGCCGATCATCGAGCTGAACAACCTGGTGCAGTGACGGCGGGTGTCACGCCGCCAGTCGTGACGGCGCGCTGTATCGGAGCGTCGCGCCATCACGGCAGCAGAAGAAATCAGCGCACGTAAATGGTCGGACCGGGCGCGTTCGCGGGCAGGAACACTTCGGAGCGCGCGCCGTTGCGATCGACGATGATCGAACGGGCGCGCACTTCGGCGAGCTTCGCGCCCTGCATGATCGTGCTGCCGAGCGACACGGCATGCGGCGGCTCGCCGCCCGTGCTGATGATCGCTGCGGCGCCCTCGCCCAGCGCGAGAATGCCGGACAGGTGGATGTCCTGATTCGCGGTGCGCGTGAGCTGGCCGCCGAACAGCGTCGCCGCCTGCTCCGTCGAAACGGGCGCGCGCACGGCGGCCGCGGGCACGGGCGGCGCATGCGACGTGAGCGTGACGATCCAGTAGGTGAGCGTCGCGCAGAACACTGCGAACAGTGCGAGCGAAATGAGGCGGATCTGGAGTGCGTTCATGCGTGTCATTGTACGGACTCTCGCGAATTTTGCGGCGTGTCGAAAGCGTTCAGCAGCGTGACATTAAAATGACCGGCCGGACGGTGCAAGGTACTGCATTCCCGATGTATCGCATGACATGCATGACGTCCGG